>NZ_LXLV01000030.1 GCF_001757995.1 Bacillus mycoides
ATAGTTTTATGAAATTAAAAGGAGGTATTATCCCTTCTAACATTGCAGGATTCCCAGATTATGTTCGAGATCAAAAAATGGCTCAAAACTTAGCATGGCTCACTGAGATGCAATATAAAAATAAAAAAATAATTGTATGGGGACATAATTATCATATTCGAAAACAAAATTCGAAAATGATATTAGATTATACCAAGTATCAACAACACAATTTTGTATGTCCTAATATGATGGATTTTCTTCCGCAGAGCATCAAAAACCAAATGTACACGATTGGAGTATTTGCGTATAGTGGAAGCAGTTGGGATTCTGACATTAAAAACGTTGTTCCTGTACATACCGAACATGAAGAACAAAGTGTTGAAAAAATAATCAGCACTGTCGGAAGTACAAATGTCTTTGTAAACTTAAAGGGAGAAAGTAACCGACCAGAAACATCATGGATGTTTACCCCTACTTCAGCAAGTTACTGGGGGGACAAAGATCGAGAAGAAATCATGATTCCTATCGAACAATATGATGGAATTTTATGGTTAGAAAAGACTTCGCCTTCTGTTCTTAAATAAAAGAGAGAGCGTCCTTACATGTTAAGGATGCTCTTTTTCTTGTTATGATTGTACGTAAACAACATTCGATTGGATTCATTTCCTATAGAAAATACTAACAATCAAACAATATATTCATTATGGGGGAGCGTCACACCGCCATCAAGCTAAGAAAATACAACTACTCCCAGAGCGGAATTTTGTGCATTATGCTCGTTTTTATTGTTTTGAAGTAACCCGTTCTTTTTAGCTTGATAATGATGGGATGGTACGCTAATTAGACAAGTTACAAATATAATTGACAGAAAAATGGATATTTAATATAATAATTTTAATATTGTGTTTATTTAATTTAAAGAGGTGTTATATGTTTAAAAATAAAAAAGGAATTCGACTTGGTTTGTGGTTATTTGTCTCTTTATCTGTAATTCAGTTTACTATTGGCTATATAGAAGTATATTATAAAGACTCTACAGGTAATGAATTATTAATTTCAGAAACATGGAAAACAGTATTATTAGATGTTCCTGAAGGAATACTTGTTATTTTAGGAGCAATCGCTTTATATCAATTTACAAAAAAAATACCAGGAAAAAAGGCCTCTGTATAGAGTTTTTTTCTGGTTGTTATTTTGAGTACCATCCCATGGCTATTAAGCTAACATTTTAAAGTGCCACCATAACGAAAATTTCTTCTGTTCATTTCTGGCAATCTTTATGTGAGTTAAGGGTGCAGGTTAGCCGAAGAAAAGAAAGGATTTCCACGAGGGTTATGGAGTATTAAGTGATGAGAGAACGAGGGGGATTTTGAATGACACTACATATTAGTAAAGAATTAAATAAAAACGATAAACAATATATTGACGATGAACTTTACAGGTTCAATTTAAAGCATTTCCCAAAAGATTTGGGTGGTAGATATGAAGAAATCAATTTATTCCTTAAGGATGAAAAGGGCAAGGTTCGTGGTGGAATACTAAGTGCGGTATGTTGGAATTGGCTGGAAATTTATACTGTTATATTAGATGAGGACATTCGACACTCTGGGTATGGGGCTAAATTATTATTAGAGCTAGAGAAAATTGCTTTAGATAAAAAATGCGATTTCATAAAAGTAGATACCTTAAGTTTTCAAGCGTTAGATTTTTATAAAAAGAATGGTTATCAAGTGTTTGGCAGTATAGATAATGTAGGAAGAGACTTTGAGCATTATTATTTAAAAAAAGACTTGAAAGTTAAATCATAGTTGATATACAAAGGGTGCAATAGTTTAAAGTAAATGGGTCTTTGGTGAAAATGGGACGCTAGGGTAGTCCTTTTTTCTTGTTCAATAAACTCGTTAGCATCTCTGGAATAAGGGGTCACCTTACATGCCCATTAACTCAAGAGGTTTTAATCCCCTCAAATGCCCATTAACGTTATCCTTTCTAAGCAAGCCAAATTAGAACGGATGACGTTTTTTCATGAATCTCTCGATTCAAGGTGAACTACAGCCATTTGCGGAAGAATTACAACGATATGTTACACCTGTATTTTTAGAAAAACTTGCAAGGGAAGTTGGATTTATAAAGAGAAAACGTAAGTTTTCTGGCTCAGACTTAGCTACTATGTGTATTTGGATTAGTCAACAGGTGGCAAGTGATTCCTTAGTCCGATTATATAGCAGGCTTCATGCAGCCACTGGTACTTTACTCAGCCCTGAGGGCTTAAATAAACGTTTAAATGCTAAAGCAGTTTTGTTTTTACAACATATTTTTTCTTTACTGTTACAACAAAAAATATGTGAACAAACGCAAATTTCTAACCATTTCTTCTCTTATTTCCAACGAATTCGTATCCTAGATGCCACCGTATTTCAAGTGCCAAATGCTTTAGAGAATGTATATCCAGGATCTGGAGGATGTGCTCAAAAAGCTGGAATCAAAATCCAATTAGAATATGATCTACACAGTGGGGAATTTCTTAACTTTCAAGTTGGACCAGGAAAAAATAATGACAAAACATTTGGTACGGAGTGCTTAGATACCTTACAACCAGGAGATTTATGTATTCGTGATTTGGGTTATTTTTCATTGGAAGACTTAGATCAAATGGATCAACGCGGTACATACTATATTTCTCGTTTGAAATTAAATACGAATGTATATGTGGAAAATCCAGACCCAGAATACTTTAAAAATGGTGCAATGAAGAAACAATCGGAATACATACAAATCGATGTGAAACAAATTTTAAACCAACCACAACCTGGAGAAACATTGGAATTAAAAAATGCTTATATTGGTGATAAACAACAACTGTTTGCACGTGTTATTTTTAATCGATTAACAGAAAAACAACTTCAAAAACGACGAGCGAAAATTTCGGAAAAAGAAAAATCCCAAAATAGATCGTACTCGGAGAAAAGTAAAATGGTAGCGGGATTAAACGTGTACGTGACGAATACACCTTGGGGATGGGTTCCGATGGAACAGGTACATGAGTTATATACTTTGCGTTGGCAAATAGAGATTGTCTTTAAAACGTGGAAATCACTCTTCAAAATAGACCATTATCGTAATGTAAAACAGGAACGATTAGAGTGTCAATTATATGGAAAGCTAATCGCTATTTTCCTTTGCTCCTCTACTATGTTTAAAATGCGCCAACTTCTTTTGCAAAAGAAGAAAAGAGAATTAAGCGAATATAAAGCGATAGGAATGATCCAAGATTATCTATATCTTTTGTATCAAGCTATACAGAAAGACACCCAAGAAATAACAAAGATTCTAATCCGTCTATTCCACCTATTACAGAAAAATGGGCGGAAATCTCATCGATATGAGAAGAAAACAGTCTTCGATATTATGGGTGTTGTCTATGAGTATAGTGGACTTAGAAAACAAAAGAAAACTGCATAATCTTTAAAAATGATACCTACCTAGGTTTATTTGGCATGCCCATTTTTAAGAATAAAAAGTGTTTTAAGAGTGTTGTAGTTTATTTGAACGAAAGTTCATTTTGTTTCCGTTCTTAAGTTGATGGGCATGGGGGGCACCATATCAAAAAAAGAAAATTGTACGTTTAGACACATTTTAGACACAAATCAACCTATTCTCTTTACGTTAAGGGAAAGATGGTATACGGCAACGATTCTTTACTTTTGGAGCCACTGAAGATAAGTGTACTTTATAATCCCATTTTTATAGTTTTTTCGTATTCGGTATAGTAAAATGCCTTAAAAACTATGAAAATTGCCGAGTGGCTCAAAAAAGAAAAATTTGTTGCCGTATGCCTAAAAAACACCTCGAAAATACATTAAAAATAAAATAATCAAGATCACCTTTATAGACTTGAGAATTCAATGTTTCATAGATATAGGGTTCAGCCGATAGGGGGTGGGCCATTAACGCTCACTTATAGCACCAACTTAACAAACAATTCATCGCTATTCGATTTAGCGCATCTTAATAATCTAGTAGGCGTCCATTATCATTCCATTGACCGTACATTTTATTTCCTTTAGTGTTTGTTATAAATTTGTCTAATCTACTCTTAAATAATTCTGGCTGATTTTTATTGCTTTGTATCGTGTCAATCCGAATTCTTTTATAAAGAGCTGGAAATGCCAAAAAATTCTCATATACTTGCCCGTCCTCTTTTAGCTTTTCCTCTATAACCCTATCTATTCTAAAAGAATCGTAATCCATATCAGGAAGTACCCTTCTTCCCTCGTCTCTCATTAACCCCAACTTTTCGAGGCGGCGGACACGTTCTTTATTCAATTCAGTCCATGAACTTTTTTTGCTTCTAGGAGACAGTCTCTGCGCCAGTTGGGTTTCAGATATTTTCTTTTTGACTCCATCAATCCATCCAAAGCACAAAGATTCTTCGACCGCGTCCAAATATAGCAATGTATCTGGGGTTGGCTTCATACTAACTACTACCCAACAAAATTTTTCAGTTTTACAATTTTCTTGTAGCCAAACCCTTAAATCTTCTCTCGATTTTACTGGAATTAGATTTTTAATTTCCATAGATAAAACCATCTCCTTTCTAAGTATGGAAAGTAATTATATTCATTATATAACCTTTGACTCTAGTCAATATTGAAGTTATAAGCAAGAGGGTGTAAGGATACATATATTCATTTTACAAGCAGTAAAAAGGTCGATTTCTCTGTTCTCAGAAATATCGACCTTTTTAGACTGAATTGATTAAATTCAAAGCAACATCCAGTGCCTTAACCAAGGATTTAAAACGATTTTTCATACGTTCCTGCTGAGGATTTAGATACTGATGGTGTCATTTCATCATATCGAAGTTCTCCTGTCCGTTGTACAGAAAACGGCATTGGATATCATCGACATACTCTCTCGACGTCAGAGATTAAATTGATTCCGTAGATTCCTGATACCAAAAAAGTGAATAGTCGTTCATGGTAGATGCGTGGCCCAACTGACGCAACATTGTAGAAACATTGCCTCTGTGATAGGTCCCGTGATTAACCACATGCAGTACAATTTCCGACAACCGTGTTTGGCGGATGCTGGCAAATGGATTGTCAAGCAGAATGGTTTGCTCCAAATCGGTCTGGCTTCGGAACCATTCTCTGTATTGTTCCGCTAACTCGGCAAAGTTATGAGCGTATTCATCTACAGAAGACAGAATACTCTCATTCAAGGGTATGCATGCTTGCAGCGCCTCTTGCATTCCAGTGCCTGTTAAAACCAGATACCACATCTTATCAACCGCATAGATATGACTAAGGGCATGGGCGATGGTGGGAAACGAGCTGTTCACTTCTTGACTCAGCACAGCGGACGGGAGTTCCTTGATTCTCCCAAGAATCGTTTGGTTCGCCCATGTGTGGTAGTTATACATTTCTATTGGATGATTCATAATTCGTATCGTCTCCTTTTGACTTTTCATAGATTTGATTTTGTTCCTATAGTTATAATAAAAAAAGATATATGACAACAGTCTGTCATACATCTTCATAAAGTTTGAGCGCATTTTGAAGTTGTTGTTTGAGGATTCCACGTAGTTCTAGGGGCTCCAGGATTTCGGCTCCACTGCCAAAACTTAGAAGAATGGACCAGAGCCATCGTGCTCTCAATGGCTTATAAACAGGAATTCGCATCGTCATACTTCCATCGGCATGAAATTGCTTATCAACCTGGTGAAACTGATCCATCGCTTCCGCCAAAGTCTCCTTCCCCACCCGAATCACTACATCCTCCAACTGATTTTGCCATCCCTTGCTTGACAAAGCAACCTCTCCCGGCACCTCGTGATGCGGTTGAAAAGTTTCCTGTGTCACGTACAAGTTCATCAACCGGGACAGTCGGAACTCCCGATAATCTCGCCGAGTTCGACAAAACCCATAAATGTACCAATTACGATATTTAAAATGAAGTTTCAGCGGTTCCATATCACGGGTCGTGCGTTCATTCTTAGCATTGATATAATCAAAGCGAACGACATTTTGTTGGGTAATGGACGTACGTAAATGACGAAGCGCGTCGGGCTCCGTGCGGTGGGTTTCCAAGTCCACGGACAGACTCATGACGTGATGATCCGGTCCAATCGTCTGCAGTCTTTCGATGGTCCCTTGCGCACGCTTGTCTTCAAATACGGTGGAGAGGCTTCTGAGCACAGTAACCAGAGAATTGACATCGTAAGAACCGAGCAGGCTTTTATCCATTTTGTATCCGTCCATCATGCCATATCCGCCATTAGATCCCTGATACGATACGACCGGGAAACCCGCAGCGCAGATCACATCGATATCCCGATAGATGGTTCTTTGGGAAACTTGAAACTCTTCAGCCAGCATGGAGGCAGACAAAACTTCGTGATTCAGCAGCTTGTAGATTATGGAGAGCAATCGCTCCAATTTCATGTGTATCCCCGCCCGTTAGTTCATTTCGTATTACTGCTCATTAGTATATCACAGATTTTTTCTTACTAATCTTGGGATTGGCCTGCTTGTTGTGAAGTCAAACTGGATGGAATTCCCTTTGAGGCCTCACCATATCAAAAAAAGAAAATTGTACGTTTAGACACAATTTGGACGCATTTTGTGATAAGCAACAGCTAGTCTATAAACAAGCCGTTCCGGCAAGGTTATAGTTCTTTCTGTCTGTGGCAAAGTTATGGTTCCAAAAATAGGAGTCCAATAGTGAAAATACATGACTTCATTTTATTAGCTTGATAGCGATGTGGTGCTATCCCTACATGTTCTGAATAAGAATAAGTAAAAAAAGAACCCTAAGGTTCTTTTTTGTTTTATGTTATTGTTTGTTACTTATAAGTAAAGTTATTTTTTTATTTAAAAAGCATTGGCAAAAATCCAACAATGTCGTAAGCAAGGTGGCAAATCCAACTTACCCAAACGCTCTTTGAATTTTTCCATATATAATTCAGTAATAACCTAACAGGGACTATAGTTATCAATAATTGCATTGGTACGAAACCATAAGCAGGAATATGCCACAAAGCAAACAGAACACTACATATTATTGATGCTGTACCAAATTTTAATCCTAATTTTTGTAATGCGATGATTGTGTTAGTACATAGCAATTCTTCACCCATTAACATAAATGGTACACGGATTAAAATCATCGAAACACTTATTACTTGAGCAACAGAATTTGTAGTTGGAGGTTCAAAAATATAGCCATATATTGCGCCTAAACCCATGCCAACGATAATTGTTAATGGTAAACCCCAGAGTAATGTCTTAAATTTAAAATGCTTGAATTGCTCTAAAGATATTTTCCCTAAAAAATAGTATCCTATAATTCCACATAATACAAGATTCCATGAAGCTTCAAAAATATTTGTTAATAATTCAGGTATATTACCCGCTATAAATGCGATACATTGATATAAAATTCCAGAAATAATTAATAATCCTAAAGCTAAAAGAGATTTCGAATCAATTTTCTTCTCTGTTTGCATAAGCTTTGTTTCCACAACAACCCCTTCTTCCTTATTATTTCGATAATTACAAATATATAATAACATAGATTTTTCCGAATTAATGGTAATTGAGACGAGTACAATAACTTTTATTTAGTATCCACCTAAATTTCATATTCCCAAAAGGTACACCTTTTGAAGGGGAGTAATTTCTATTAAAAGCAGTACGTCAAAAAGTTCGAGACGAAATTTTGAAACACTTCAAAATCATATAGACCTTTTGAATCATTCATAAATTCTTACTTTACAAGTATCAAAAACGATGGTTTTTGATAATATGGAAATAACCAAAATATTAATCGTATAAATCGCTTAACTTCGTTATCAAAACTATTGTCAAAATCAAATTAACTTTAACGTCCCTTTATGATAAAATTATCGTATAAAGGTTAGGTGATTTCATGAATTCATACATTTATGGTTATGCAAGGGTAAGTACCCAACAACAAGATTTGATTCGTCAACTAGACATGCTTCAAAATTATAACTGTACTGAAATTTTAACTGAAAAAATAACAGGTACGAAAAGTGATCGTCCAGAACTAACTCGATTAAAAGATAAAATTAGGCCTGGTGATACATTAGTCGTTGAAAGCTTTTCTAGATTAGGAAGAAGTACCAAAGATTTAATTGAACTTGTTGATTTTTTTGAGAATAAGGAAGTTAAGTTAATTAGTATCAAAGAACAATTTGATACTAATACACCTCAAGGAAAATTGATGTTAACAGTATTTCAAGCATTCAGCCAATTTGAAAGAGACTTAATTGCTCAACGAACACAAGAAGGTCTTGTAAGTGCAAGAGCAAGGGGAAGAGTAGGTGGACGCCCTCGTGTTAAGGATAGTTTCATTCAGAGAGCATTGAAGTTATATGATTCTAAAGAATATAGCATCCAAGAAATTGTAAACATGACAGGTATTAGTCAAGCTACACTCTACCGATATATACGAAAAAATAAGCAAACCGAAAAATACGAACAAACTAAAGAACAAACAGCCACTATTCGTATGTTGTTACGTGTGGAAAATAATAATAAATTTGTACGAGGAAAGGAGAAAGCTCGAAAGAATATCGAATCCTTCCTTATATCACAATATAATATGGAACAACGTTCAGGAGAATATATATTTTATGTTCCTTACAACACAATTTCAGATTTAGAAAAAAAAGTAGATAGCATAATTCGTGAAATCGATTTTGAAGCGGATTTACAAAACTGTTTTACGGAGTTAGATGTTTACTGTGATGAATTGGAGCTACAATGGTAAAAGTAGCATTTGCTTATATAAAGAATTACATTATAAAATAATAAGAAGAAAAGAAAGACAGGGAGAGGAAACCCATGTCCACAAAATTAGTAAATTTACGAATTGATTTCGCTTTTAAACAGTTATTCGGAACGAAGGGAAACGAAGAAATTTTAACTGGCTTTTTGAATGCTATTTTAGAGGAATCTTTAGATGCACCTATTGCATATCTACAATTAGAAGACCCGCATCTTCATAAGGCTTATGAAGATGATAAGTTATCCATTTTAGATTTATTAGCAACATTAGACAACGGAACGCAAGTGAATATAGAAATACAGCTTCGCAACACACATGATATGGTGAAGCGATCTTTATATTACTGGAGTAAACTCTATACATCCCAAATGCAAGAAGGGATGCCGTATCGTTCACTTCGGAAAACAATTACCATTAACTTATTAGATTTTATATTATTCTCCCAGGATGATTCATTTCACACCATAGGACAATTATGGAATCCCAAAAAGAAACAGATACTAAGTGATGATATTGAAATTCATTTTGTTGAAATTCCAAAATTGGTCAAACAATGGCGTGAAGAAAAAGTAAATCCATGGGAAAATGCATTTGTTCGCTGGATGTTATTACTACCAGCACATGAAGATGAACATTTAACTCAAACATTGGAGGAGATTGCAATGAATCAAGATCCAATTTTACAAAAGGCGATGAATAAGTGGGAAAATATGAGTCATGACTCTTCTTTCCGAACAGCTTATGAAGCTCGTGAAAAGTTACTTCTAGATGAACAAGCTAAGCTAGCTCATGCTCGTGAAGAGGGGGAAATTCAATTAATTCGTGGTATGCATAAAAATGGTATGCCATTAGAAGACATTGCGAAATTCACTGGTCTAAGGACAGAAGAAATACGAAAACTACTATTATAATACGTACTATTACAAAAGCTTTGCGAAAGATCTCGCAAAGCTTTTTATTTAGTTCTTTAAACATCAACTCCCTAAAAAAATACATTTTCCCTTTTTTAGACAGTTTTCTTTTAATTTATATTAGGATGATTTTAAAAGCAAGTTGTAACGTTTAAAACAAAGTCTAACCGTTTGTAAAAAGGGTTCTGTTGCAAAGTTTCTTGACAGATAAAAAGTTGGTATGATTGCAGATGGATTTTATGCAATCGTTAGTAATTGTTGTAATTCATTATACGTTGAAAAAACGAAGTTTGGTTGTTGTAAACTTCGTTTTTGTTTATAGAGGGCATGAATGGTTTCGATGCCTTTCAAGGTACGTGAAGCATGACGAATACTTTGAAATCCTGCAGATTTGGCAAAACGCCTTTTTACATGTCTTTGGTCTTGTTCGATGAGATTGTTCAAATGTTTGACTGTACAATGAGTTGTACGTTTATAAAAGCCTTGTTCCTTTAATTTTTTGAATGCACACAGTAATGCCGGTGCTTGATCTGTTGTGAAAACCGTCGGTTCTCCAAAATGTTTCACTAATCTTTTCATAAAAACATACGCAGCCTGATGATCGCGTGTTTTTCGAAGGTGAAAGTCCAGTGTATGACCATCGGTATCAATGGCACGATATAAATAACACCATTCTCCCTTGACTTTAATATAGGTTTCATCCAAGTGCCAGGATGATTGAGAAGACTTGTTTTTCTTTTTCCAGATTTGATAAATAAGATTACCATATTCATGAACCCATCGCATGATAGTTGTCGGGTAAACTGAGATTCCACGTTCTTTTAAAATTTCAGAGACATCACGATAGCTTAAAGAAAAACGACAGTAGTAGCCGACGGCTACCAAAATAATATCTTTCTTGAACTGTTTCCCCTTAAAATATCGTATGTGTGATTCTCCTCGTTCCCTTTTTTCTAGAGTGTAAATTCATTTAGAAAACTTTGCAACAGAACCCAGTCATTTCTTTAAGCACTACAGAAACAACTTTATTTTAACCCCGTCTTAAAATCAGAACGGGGTTATACGTGTTTTAGGTTTTAAAATGAAATAACTTTATTGTCATTTTACATAATCTTCTCTTGCGTTAAGTACATGTATTCAACGTAAGGGCCCTTTTAAATTCGTTTTTCAAATTTCTTAGTTAAGATAACGTGTATATCTCGGTTGAACCCCTGATGAACGAAAGTTTATTTTTTCCCATTTCTTAAATTGATGGGCATGTAAGGTGCCCCTATACTAACTATAAAATATGCAATTTTACATATTTGCGTATTAGGTAATGGAATGTAGAATGTAATTTTATTATTTTACAAACATTTTTAAGTGAATCGTTTAAAACGTTTAATTTATATAAAATCAATTTTAGCTTTTCAACATATAAGTCGCTGCTATGCAGAACAAAACATGACATGCACTTGCTGTTTTAAACTACTCCTGTGGCAGGGAAAGGCCCCTACTGCTTCTATGTATGGCCAGCTGCTCGCGCCCCCTAAAACAAAGGGGCTTTCAAATCATTTTTTCTATTTGTATTTATATAAAAAAAGTTTATTTCCAGTCAGTTTATCAGATTATAATGAGTTTGTTTAATGGGATTAAACTATATTAAAATACTTTTTGTTGTGATTTTTAAGATTTAATAATATATGTACAGTGTTTAATTTAGAATTACCATATACTAGATTAGTGGTGTACACTCAAAGTCTATAATGTTTTAATGGAAGTAACAGCCATATAAATCCATTTTAATTTTTCGACATACCTACTATGCAGAATACAATATGATCTGCACTTGCTTTCTCCTTTTGATGCGGTGGGAAAAAGTCATGATCGTTTCTATACGCGGCCAGATACTCCCCTTCAAAATTACATATAGGTATAATTTTTACATGTATGAAATAAGAGAGGGGAGATAAGTAAATTTAAGAATTAGTCATAGTAAGAGGAATTATTATTGTTTTAACTATATAAAAGGATGTAAAGGGATAGTGAGGGAATCGGCGTTTCGTATGAACATTAGAACGGATTTGAATGAAAGGACTGACTTATATGAATAGAAGAAAGAATCGTAAATTACAAAAACCAATGAAAGTATTTATGGCATCTGCTGTTTTGACAACGACATTATTTACATCTATGACTGTAAATAGTTTGAACATTCATGCTGAAACTACACAAACCCAGGCACAATATGAAGAGAGAAAGTTTGAACTTCCAAGTACAGGACATTATATGGGTGAAGCAGCAAGAGAAAGAAGAAGTGAGCAACGAAACTATGTGCCAACAGGAATTTATGTAAAACCGAATGAGCAAGTCACAATTGAAGTGTCGGGACTATCAGGATTAGAAAAGCTTGGAGCAACTATTGGGACAAATGAATATGATAAAGCAGGGGGAAAAGCATTTCGTCTTTCTCCGGGTTCTAACACCATCTCCTCTCCAAACGGTGGTTTATTAGGGTTTGATAACTGTGAAGGGAAAGGAACTGTTAGGGTGAAAGTAACACAAGGGGGGAGCCCTGTTCCATTCTTTGAATTAGGGAAGCATACGAAAGAAGACTGGATTGCTATGATGGACAAGTATCCAGATGCACATGCCGTTCAATTAAAGTCAAAGAAAGCAGTACTTACTGTTACTCGTGATAGTGCCAAGAAATATATTGTGGGTCAAGATCCTGTTCCCCTATTAGAAAAATACGATGAAATGATTCGAGCGCAAGATAAAATATCGGGACTTTCTGAAACAAGTTCTAATCCGTTACATCGTTCAACTCGCCGTCTTTGGGCTTTTGTAGAGAACCCTAACAACCCACCGGGCATGTACATGTATGCAGGTCGGGATGGAGTCGTATTTACTACTGCTTATGACGCAATTAAAAGTGCTTTAAATGTAAATGAATTTGGATGGGGACAAATGCATGAAGCAGGACACACAAGGCAACAAAACCCTTGGACGTGGGCTTCGAATGGAATGACTGAAGTCACTGTTAATATATATTCCTTAGCTGCACAAAAACAATTATTCCCGAATCAACCAACACGGTTAGAAAAAGAAGGGGACTATGATAGAGCCTTTGCATACTTAAAACAAGCAGATAAAGAGTATAAAGATATTGATGACTTGTTTGTGAAACTTGTTATGTTTTGGCAACTTCATTTAGCATATGGAGAAGATTTTTATCCGAACCTTCACAAACTATATCGAGAGTTACCAAAAGATAAACTTCCAGAAACTGATGAAGATGAAATACAAGCATTTATTTTCAATACATCGAAAGTAGCGAAACAAAATGTAGTTCCATTTTTTGATCAATGGGGACTGAAAGCATCACAAGAAACAAGAAAAAAAGTAGAAGCTTTGAGATATCCAACATTAACTTCCCCTATATGGGAAGCGACGGATGCTAAACCCGTTAAACCAGTAGCTTCGTATGATCCAAGAAAATAATGAAAGCCAAGTGTGTGATCTAGCTAGTAATGCAATCGATGACAATCCAAATACAATTTGGCATAGCTAATAGAGCACATCATATAATTGCTTATAAACAAGGGAGATTACGTAAGTACATAGAGAAATATGGTATAGATGGGAATTTAGCCAGCATTTTTCTAAATCATTGACAGTTATACATGATACGCGTGTGCAGATTAGAAGATCTGTGATTCAGTGATACCTATATATCTTTTTTAGAAAAAGGTATTATGATAATTTTATTCTGTTATTCAATAATGATTATTTAGAAAAGGGGCTACTTCGGGTTAAACTGTACTCAGTAGGGTAGCCTCTATTGCTATTAAGCTAACAAAACATACTTCCCCTAAAATGAAAAAATACGCTACCCTTTCTATAGCATCATAGGAAAGGATGGCGTTTTTGATATGAACTTATCTATTATTGATGAACTAGATTTGTTTTCTAAAGAGTTGCAACGATATATGTCACCTGATGCTTTAGAGCAATTAGCTAAAAATGTAGAATTTGTTAAACAAAAAATACATACCGCGCACAAGATTTAGTGGCCCTATGTATTTGGTTAAGTCAAAACATAGCTCATACTTCATTGACGCAATTATGTAGTCTATTATGTATACGTAATTTAGGATACCCCGACTTAAAAGACTTACATACTAGGGGTACCACCCTACTGGACTTATCCCCGTCAAGTAGACAACTGTAAAAAAGACTATGCAGCCATCGAAATTCGATATTCGATCGGAGCTCGATGATTGAGTCGTTTTTGGAATCGTTTGTAGTTATAATGATAGATGTATG
>NZ_LXLV01000031.1 GCF_001757995.1 Bacillus mycoides
GAATGAGTGTTACTCCAGGAACAGGAGCAACAGGAGCAACAGGAGCAACAGGAGCAACAGGAGCAATAGGAGCAACAGGAGCAACAGGAGCAACAGGAGCGACAGGAGTAGGAACAGGAACGACGGGAGCAACAGGAGCAACGGGAGCAACAGGAGCAACAGGAGCAACAGGAGCAACAGGAGCAACAGGAGTAGGAACAGGAACGACGGGAGCAACAGGAGCAACAGGAGCGACAGGTTCAACTGGTTCAACAGGAGCAACAGGTGGCGGAGCTATCATTCCATATGCTTCAGGAATACCAGTTGCATTAGCAACTGTTGCAGGTGGTTTGGCAAATACAGGCGCGCTTCTAGGTTTTGGAAGCTCGTTCCCTAATGTAAACGTAGGTGGTGCTTCAATAATCTTAGCAAATCCCGCAGTTATTGACTTTGCATTCGTCGCACCTCGTGCTGGTACAATAACTTCATTAGCTGGATTCTTAAGTGCAACGATAGGAATCGCTCTCCCTGGATTGGGCAGCCCCGTGCAAGTTGAAATGCGAGTGTACAAAGCATTAGCAGCAAGTAATACTTTTCTTCCAGTAGGAACGCCGTTACTATTAACGCCAGCATTTACTACAATTGTTGTTGGAGGTACTGTGACTGGACTTGAACCACAAGCAATCGCTGTAGCTGCACAAGAAAAAATATTACTTGTAGTTTCTCTATTTACAGAGGATACAACTTTAGCTGCTGTTGTTACAGGATTTGCAAGTGCAGGTATAACATTCAATTAATTTATTCTAAACGTCGTAACTTGAAATTTGAGCATAGACAAAAGGAATACTCTTTTTGAAGAGTATTCCTTGTCAGAGTGTTGAGAAACCCTTTAGGGTTTCCAACACTCTGACATCTTTTAAATTTTATTAAATAAAAACAATAATAAATGATAGAAACCAAGAAAATAGCCCTTCACTTGACCCTTTTTGCTCAGGTGAAGGGCTATTTTTTTCATGTTTTGACAGGCTGCTGTGAGATATGCCTGCATTTGGACATACTTCAGCCCACGAAATCGAGCATATCGATAGCCATGTAGTTCTTTGGCGTCCGCAAAGCTTCGCTCTATAGTCGAACAGCGTACTTTATACAGTCTTTTCCCTGTAGCTGTTAGATTGTTTTTTCTAGCGATATCTTTATATTTCTCCCACATATGATGAGTGATAACTTTTTGTTTTTGTTTCTATGAAAAGCAATCCTTACGTAGTGGGCACACAGCGCAGTCTTCTGGATTCGATTTGTATTGACGATATCCTTCGCGATCCGTTGTCGCATATTCTAAAATACATCTCATTGGACAAGCAAATACATTTATTTCTGTTTTATATTTAAATTTATTTTTTTGTACTTCTTGATTTCGTTTTCCAAATCGGCGATACCCCATCACCATAAATATATTCTGTTCTGATAGTTTCTTACAGATATAACCTGTAAAATAGCCTGCATCAAGAGCTACAGCTTCAACTTTGAATCCAAATTTATCAATTTGAGCTTGTAGGCGTGCTAAATACGGCTCGGAATCTGCCATATTTCCAGCCGTTATATAGGTATCTGTAATAATATTGTACTTCGCATCAGTCGTACGATGATCTAAGAAATGAAAACCGTTCGGTTTTCCATCCCTCATTAAAAATCCACTATCTGGATCAGTTGTACTTATACGAGTTTTTTTAGTAGGGGTATCACTTTCCTTTCTAGGTTTTAATTCTTTTTTCCATGTAGCTCACGATCTTCAATAACCGCAGCTTCTAGTTCATCTATATAAAACTTTGGCTTTTCTTTTTTATATTTATGTACAAATTTATTTTTATTGGCATTAGCCTTAATGTGTGTAGAATCTGTCATCAATGCGCATTCTCCCACCATACGGTGCTCCGTCGCTTGACTCACAATTTCATCAAAGATTTCTTCAAAAATAGTTGTATGGATGAAACGAGTACGGCGATTCCAACTGATTGTAGAATGATCTGGAATCGTATCTGATAGGGAAAATCCTAAAAAACAACGGTAAGCGATATTTGTTTTGATTTCTTTTTCTAGCTGACGTTCCGAGCGAATACCATAAAAATATCCGATAAACATCATCTTAAATAGAACGATAGGATGAATAGAAGGACGACCATTATTTTCACAGTAATAAGGACGTAGTTTTTCTTCAATAAAATCAAAACTAATTGTTGCTTCAATCGTACGAAGAAAATGGTCTTGCGGAACTAACTCTTCTACAGAAACTGATACACGTTCATCGCGATGATTTTTGAATGCACCCATCATAAAAATCCTCTCCTTTTTCTTTTTTATCAGTTTTGACACGGAAAAAGAGATTCAGACACAAAAACAGGCTGTGGAGAAGACTTTCTCCACAGCCAAACGAAAAGGAAAACAAATTTTTCTAAAGAAAGTAATAAATATTATTTTCATAGTAATAGAACTTTGTACAGAAAGATCTTATTTATTTTTATTACAATTACATCCTTTTTTCTTTACATAACCTTGTTGAGATAAATCTTTTTGCGATTGTGAATTGGAAGATTGAGAGGATGTTGAAGAGCTACTATTTTTGTTATTAGAATAGTTTTTTCGATAGTTGCTATAATTACTCATAGTATCATCACCTCCAATTAAATATATAAATAGTATATGTTTGTACTCTACTAATTGTTACGTTTGAGAATATGTAATGGGGATATACTATACAATACAAAAATCTCCAAGGTATTTTCCAAGGAGATGAATAATTTTCTTTGCTAGAAATAACTGGAGTTAATAGCCCCAATATGGAGGGAAATAATATGAATCTTGGTAATATAAATTTTGTTGTTGATTAGGGGGCTGATTTGGTGGATTTATGTTTCCGCGGTTTTGATTACAGTTTGCTGGTGGACCAATTACTGTAGTAGATTGAATTGGAGAAATGGCTTGTTTCCATTGTTGTTCATCGAGACAGTAAGTATGGGCCATAATGTTTGATGGAGTTAATCTTAAAATATCAGATCCAAAAATAACTTCAGGAGTTGGGGCATCAAAAATGGCTAATAAATGTGTATTATCTGTTGTGGCGATTTCATAATGCCACCAAGCTTGTGGGATATTAGCAACTTGCCCTGGTTTTATAGGTAAATTTAAAATTTGATTTGTAAACGGATTAAGTAAAGAAACGACAGCGGATCCTGAAATACAGTAAACGAGTTCAGCTGCATCTTGATGAATATGTGGTTCTACAACATTTCCTTTACTTAAATAAATATCTAGTAAAGAAGTATTTTCTAAAATATTTAATTGTTTTATACCAAGTACGTTTATATAATTTTGGGCATCTTTCTTAAAAAAATTACTTTTACTTAAATCATGAGTGAAATTGGTTGATGGGGATGTGTAGTCGATATTGGAAGTCAATTGTATTACCCGCCTTTCTTATGTTGTATTGCAATCTGAAATTAGGGTATGAGTCTAGTTATTGAAATGTGAAGGAGCTGATGGTTTTAGTTTGTTAAAAATAAAAGTTAGTATGATTGGACTACGATGAAATTATAAATTTAGTTTGGTTGCGAAAAAAAGTGCCTTTAATTACAATTAATGTAATTGATAGTGCTTTTTTTATTTTGGAATACAAGGGGAGTGTGGGGAATGAATAAAACTATTTTAAAAGAGTTAGAAGTTGAATTGAAAAATCACTTTAAACCTTTTTTGAATGCACCTGCAACAATAGAAGAAATTAAATATGTCGAAAGTGAAATGGGAATTTCGTTTCCAGATGAATTACGTATGCTTTATCTCGCACATAACGGTGAGGTTAAATCTGGACCAGGATTATTTTTTGGTTTGCCATTTCTCTCGTTAGATGAAGTTTTAGATGAGTGGAGAATATGGAAAAAGGTTGAAGATGGAGAACCATTTGATTTTGATGCATATTCTATACCGACGAATTATATTAAAGAAAAATATGCAAATAAAAAATGGATACCAATTAGTAATGACGCTGGCGGGAATAATATTGCAATAGACGTTGATCCGGATAAAAAGGGGAAAATAGGACAAGTTATTAATTTTGGACGAGATGAAGAAGTAAAATATGTAATTGCAAATCGAATTTCAGATTTTTTATTATTTATTTTACAAACACTAAAAGATGAAAATTTCACCATTCATCGAGAGGAAGATTATTTATATTGGAGTTATGGTGCTAGCGATAATATACATTTTTTAGACGTATTATTTAATATTGAATTACCTGTCTTACACCCTAATTTTATATTTCAATCTGAAAAAAATGTTAAAGATTGGTATGATGGTTTAGATGGGAAATGGAAAAACATCGTGGGTTCTTTTGAACGTGCAAGTAAATTTATTAGAGAGAAAAGATTATATTTAGGTGGAAATGAGTTAGTAGATGTTAGTCCATTACAGATGTGTACCGAAGTAAGAGAGCTAATTTTAACTGGAAATGAAATTAAAGATATTAATGGATTAAAACGGATGACTTCTTTAAAAAAGTTATATTTAGTTAATAATCCAGTTCAAGATTTAACGCCAATAGTACATTTGCAGTACTTAGAAGAAATGAATATTAAGAAGACGAGTGTAAATAATCTATCGGCACTTGTAGATATACCATCATTAAAAAAATTGGATATTTCAAATACGGAAATTAAAGATTTTTCGTTACTACCGCAGTTTCGGAAGTTAGAATCACTTTCTGTACATATTTCAAATCGTGAGCAACTCTATGCGATTTCAAAAGTAGATGCTTTAAAGCATTTACGTATTTTAGGTTTAGAAAATGTCAATGAAGTAGATTTACTCGTTTTACAAAACTTAAATAAATTAATAACAATTGAATTTGAAAATAGTATTATTGATAATTTTAATTGTTTTAAAGATAATACAGCACTACAAAATATAAAGTTAAAAGATACAAATGTGAAAAATGGAACTGTATTAGGGCAATTGAAAGGATTAAAGGAATTAGAATTAGATGGAGCAGCAATTGAAAATCTTGAAAAGGTTTGTTGCTCTAACTCATTAGAAACATTTATAGGTTCGTTTGCTCAATTTAATATGCTAAAAGATTCTTTTAGTAGAAAAATAGATTTTTCATCAATAATAGGAGAAATGAGTGAGGAAGAAAGTGAAATTTGGTACCAGCATTTAAGTGATTAGAAAACAGAAAATAATATTATTATGTAAATAAGTTCATTTGTGGAAGTTGTAACTGTTACTAATTTGAAAAATGTTTGTATATCAAACTGTTGATATTAACAGTTGAGAGAAGTTATAAAAGTGTTCACCAACACTTTATAGAATATAAATTAGTTTTAAGCCATTGTTTGACAGTTGATTCTGCAATAAAGTGGTTAAAAGAAATAAATTATATGTAACGGAATGTCACATCCCTCCTTAATCGTTCGTCTTGTATGTAGAACGATTAAGGAGGGATTTTATTATGAAAAATTTTGATGTAGCAATTGTAGGCGGCGGGCTTGCTGGCTTAACAGCATCTATATATTTAGCGAAAGAAGGAAGAAAAGTTGTTGTATTAGAAAAATCTAGCCGTTTTGGTGGCAGAGCGATGACAATAAATAAAAATGGCATCTATATGAATCTTGGAGCACACGCTTTATACCGCGGAGGAGAAGCATTTTTAACATTTAACGAGCTTGGTATGAATCTTACGGGAGGAATACCGTCCACGAAGGCACACGGGATATGGAAAGGTGACGTATATACAATCCCAACTGATTTTCGCTCCATTTTATCAACGTCGTTACTTTCATGGTCAGCTAAAATACAATTTTCTCGCCTTATGATTCATTTAGGGAAATTGGATATTAATACGATTCCAAGAATGAGTCTTTCTGTATGGGCAGAAAAAGAAATACAGGATACTATGGTACGAAATATGTTTTATGCGTTATGCCGAACTACGACATACACATATACTCCTACCATCCAATTAGCATCGTCTGTATTAAAGCAAATACAGCGTTCTATGAAAGAAGGAGTATTTTATGTAGATGGTGGTTGGGAGACGATAATAACAAAATTAAGAGATATAGCTATAAATGTTGGTGTTCAATTTTTAGCAAATAAACATGTTTTTGAAGTAGAACATTGTGAAGATATACAAAAAATACGTTGTTTAGATGATGATATATTCGAAACGGATACTGTTATCGTGACGATTCCACCGAAAGAAGCGTGTAAAATAATAAAAGGTGCAGAAAAAACCAGTTTGCACATATGGAGTGAACAATCATTACAAGTGACAGCAGCAGCATTAGATATTGGTTTGAGACAATTACCTAATCCAGTACATCAATTTGCATTAGGATTAGATCAACCTGTATTTTTTAC
The DNA here is from genome assembly GCF_001757995.1 of Bacillus mycoides. Classification (GTDB taxonomy): domain Bacteria; phylum Bacillota; class Bacilli; order Bacillales; family Bacillaceae_G; genus Bacillus_A; species Bacillus_A mycoides_B. Next base: position 6,391 of record NZ_LXLV01000031.1, read on the forward strand.
GAACCAATCGAGATCAGCTAAATTAAGTGAGGATGGATCGATAGTTGTAAGTTTGATTAAGTATCATAATCCTATGGAAGAGATGAATAGGATCAATTACGATAAAGAACAGTTAGAGAAAACGATGGAGCTCTTACATCCTAATTGGGAACGAGAAGTTGTTGTAAAGCAATATTTACCTAAAATAACTGTTGTTCATGATTTCCCGCATATTGGCCGAGGAGAAATTCCGGGGCCTGTAATTCCTGAAATGCCAAGTATATACGTAGCAGGAGATTGGGCTGGGCATGATGAATTATTAGCTGATGCAGCAGTTGCAAGCGGGAAGCGGGCCGCACTGCACATCTTAAAGAAATTTGAAAGAGGGGCTCATCGTGGAAACGGAGCAATTGTATGAAGCGCATAAATCTTTATTGTTTTCTCTAGCTTATCGAATCCTTGGGAGTGTAATGGACGCTGAAGATATTGTCCATGATGTATTCATTTCATTAAATAATAAGGATGATATTCAGTCTGATGAAAATATAAAAGCGTATTTATGTAAAATGGTTACTAATCGTTCAATTGATAAATTACGTTCTGCGGCACATAAGCGGAATGTATATGTTGGAATGTGGTTACCAGAGCCACTTGTGGAAGAAAATGATAACCCATCAGATTCATACGTAATGAAAGAATCTCTTTCTACAGCATACCTTTTACTTTTACAACAGTTATCTGAAGTAGAAAGGATTGTATTCATATTAAGAGAAGTTTTTAGTTATGATTATGAAGAGATAGCATCAATAGTTGGTAAAAGTAGTGTGAATTGCCGGAAGATATTTCAGCGTGCGCGAAAGAGTATAGTAGATAAGCCAAAGAAATCCAAATTAAGTACGAAGCAAATGGCCACTTATGTTGAAAAGTTTGTTGCATCATTACAAAGTGGAGATGCACAAGGTATGTTAGAGGTATTAAAAACAGATGCGATATTCAAAGCAGATGGTGGCGGTAAAGTTACAACTGCTATTAATCCGATTTATTCTGCGGATAAAATTATACGTTTGTTCTTTGGAATTGCAAAACAATTGACAGAAGAGTACAGTGTTGATTTTAAAATGGTAAATGGTGCACCAGGTGTTATAGTTACAATAAATAACAAAGTAACTTATGTACTTTCATTTGCATTTGAGGATGAGAAAATTTCAAACATTTATATGATGGTTAATCCTGAAAAACTTATGCATTTAAATGTGGAAATATAAAATAAAGACGCATTTCACAGAAATGCGTCTTTATTTTATTACTTTTCTAACATTTCAAGAGGTACATCTTTTTCGCCAGCTACCTCGAATTTAATTTCCCCGTCTTCTTCATAAATGCGTTTAATAATCGGTATAGTTATCATTAGTTTTTTATGCTGTTTACGTCTTCTAGCAGCATCTAAATTAATCACGTTCATGTGTAAGCATCCTTTCTCACAGAAATATATAAACAAAAGAAAATGCGTCCGAAAAGGGCGCTTGTTTGAATTAGAAATACCGATTCATTTAAATGGGGTTTATATTATTTTATAACTGCAATTTTAATGTGAAATAATATGAATGGAATAATTGCACGTAGAAATTAACTTTACCAAAAAACGAAACAATATGCTATAAAAAATTATAAATCTTTGTCATATAACGGGAAAAAGGTTTTTGTTTCGCATATAATAAAAAGTAGACGGGCAGCAAGAGCTTATTCATCATATTGCTTTTGAAAGGCGATGAAAAAAATGGATACTTTAGATTCATTACTATCTCAACTTGAACAATATGGAGAAGAGCATGATCGACATAAAAAAACGCGGGAAGAAAAATTACGGAATATTTCTCGTGAGATGGGACAATTTTTATCAATTTTAGTAAAAGGTTGTAATGCCAAAAACCTTTTAGAAATTGGAACCTCAAATGGCTATTCTACATTGTGGTTAGCAAATGCGGTAGAAGAAACAAATGGAAATGTTACAACTGTAGAAATTTCTTCAGAACGAGTTGGAGAAGCTCTTGAAAATTTTGGGAAGGTAAATCTTACACATCGAATTGATGTTCACAATCAAGAGGCAGGAGCGTTTTTAGATGCACAAGTAAATCGTTCATTTGATTTTATTTTCCTAGATTCAGAGCGGACGCAATATATGTGGTGGTGGGAACATATAAAACGTATTTTAGAGCCAAAAGGTTTTCTTGTTATTGATAATGCAACTTCTCATGCGGAGGAATTAGCAGAATTTATAAAGATGATTGAAGAAGATGATACGTTTGAAACGGTGTTATTAGCTTTTCAAAAGGGAGCATTTGTTGCGCGGAAGAATAATTAGAAGTGGGCTTAATGTAATTATCACATTGAAAGATAGCATATGTCAAAAGATAGAGCATTATATAAATTTAAGAGGATAACTAAATGGGACTTCAATTTAATATTCAGTGGTAATTCGTAAAGAATCCGCCTTCAGCATGTTACTCTCTAGGTCTTAAGTCTGAGGAAAATAATGACGAGAACAGGTATACTTATACTATGAAACAGGGAATGACTGCATAAGCAGGTATTTCTTGAAAAATCGATTTCAAGCAAGCAAAATGTATATGAAATACGATATATTAGATGAAATATAGTGCACATAAATTCGCACATATAAATAAAGGAGCGATTTTGTTGACTGAACTCGAGAAAAAAGAACCTGTATCGATTGTGAAAGATAATAATGTAGAAGTAGTAGTTGATACAGTAATAAAAGATGCAGAACTTGAAGAACTGAATAAAGAAGCAGATCTTTATGTACAAAAGTTAAATAGCGAGCAAAATACAGATTTGTCAAAAGTATTGTCGCAGCTTGGAGACTTAGGAGATAAAGAGCAGCAAGCGGCAGGACAAACGCTATCAGCATTAAAACGTCCTGTAACAGCGATGATGAATGGGAAAAATGAAGAAATTCCAAATACATTGTTAGAGTTGCGAAAAGTGGTATCTGAACTTGATCCAAACTCATTAAAAGCAACTGGTATGAAGAAACTTATGTTTAAAGTGTTTAAGAAAAATCCGCTTGAAAATTACGTGCATAAATATCAATCTATAGATAAGCAAATCGAGGAGATTATAAGATCACTTCTCATTGGCCGTGATAACTTGCAAGAGGATACGGTTGGTCTTGAAATGTTAAAAGAGCAATCGCATGATAAAATTCATGCTCTTGATAAACAAGTATACTTAGGGAGAAAACTTGCTGGTATGCTTGAAGCTGAGAAACAAAATCCAGAACGTCAAAGGGATATTCCCTTAATAAATGATGCATTAGAAAAGATACTTGTGCGTACTCGTAATATGCAACAAGCAAAAAGTGTATTATTACAATCTATCGCATCTGTAGATATTATTAAGAAAAATAATGAAAAGCTAACAGAAGCAATTCGTAATGCGATTACGATGACACAAAATGTTGTAACGGTTTCAGCTGCAATCCAGTTAGCGTTAACAAATCAACGTAAAACAATTGATGCAGTAAATGCGACAAATGAAGCGATTGAATCAATGGTATTAAGTAACTCTCAAGCATTAAAACAAAATACAGAAGAAACAACAAAACTCCTAGAAAATCCTGCAATTAGCATGGATAAATTGCGTGAATCATTCCAAAATGTATTCGCTGCGATTGAAGCATCTGAGAAATCATCAGAACGTATTATCGAGTCAAGTAAGAAGTTTGTAATTGAACTTGACACATTTAATGATGAGATGAAGCAGAAACTCATTCAGCGTCCAAGGAAATAACAGATCATTAGAGGAGGTGAAAAAATGAGTTTCATTCAAACAGTATTATTACTATTAGGTACATTGCTTTTAATAGCATTTACTGTCGTTGTTTTAGTTGTATATTTTGGACGTAAACTTTATTTTTCATGGACGAAACCATATAAGAGAGCGCAAGATTCTTTAGAAAAGTTATCGAACAAATCGACGCCGTTTTTACAAGAATTTACGCAGCATCCACTTTTTTATCGCTGGATTCGTACTGAAGGGAAGAAAGAACAAAATACATTAAACACTCTTTTCTGTGCTTCAGGCCAACGTACGAGAGAGCAAGTATTCTCTATGTTACCGAAAGAAAAGCAGAAAAAAGTGCATGTGATGGCAAAAACAACGAAAAAGCTTACAAATGAAGATATCGATGTTGCAACGATGAAAGTGAAAGATTTCTTGAGACAAGAAACACAACAAACTGTTAAACCGACAGATTTATCTTTTTATAAATTGTATTTTTACGATCGATATCCAGATGCGTTGAATACAATTCAAGCATACAAACGATCCATTAATCCTTCCTTACAAAGAACGGTTGATGAAATTACAATTTCAGTATTAAATGCACTTCCGTACTATCAAGAACAACGTATGTTTGAACAACAGCATAAACTAGAAACGTTCTTAATGAAAGACTTAACAGCGATGTTATCGCTAGTGGTACAATTACCACCGTCGCAACGTCCTGAAAAAGAAGAAGAGTTAAAAGTTTACTTGCAAAATTTCCAAAAAGAAATGGAAGTAGTAGAGCGTGATATTCGCGACTCCATTGATCATGATTTGAATGTGAAGATGAGAGCAGCGACAGAGAAGTTTAAGAATAAATAGAAAAAACCGCCTAAAAGTTGAATGTTTCGGCTTTTAGGCGGTTTTTTGTGAATTTGAGGAAGTTGATAATTTAAAAAATTGTATGGGAGAAGTTCCATTTGTATCACAATCAGAAATGGCAGCGAAAAGAACATATTATTTGATGAAGGAAATATTAAAGTACAAATAGCTGAATGAGATTTTTTGTATGATTTGTAAAAATATGATGTTAAAATATATAAAGGGATGTAGAGTCAGAAAAGTACAATGTGCATAGTAATTGAATATTGTATAAGTATTCCCATGTAGAAAGTGAATGATTACATGATTAATAGTATGCAGTTGTTGTATGTATTGGCTTCTTATTTGTTTGGAAACATATTGACCGCTTATATAGTAACAAAATGGAGACATAACGTTGATATTCGTGATGAAGGAAGCGGAAATCCTGGTGCAAGAAATATGGGGCGAGTATATGGAAAAGGGTATTTTGTCGCTACATTTATAGGTGATGCGATCAAAGGTGCAATTGTAGTTTATATAGCAAAATACCTTTTTGAAGATGCTACATTCGTAATGCTGGCATTATTGGCTGTTATCATTGGACATATTTATCCAATTTTGTTTAAAGGCAAGGGCGGAAAAGGTATTTCAACATTTATTGGAGGATTAATCGTATTCGATTATTTGATAGCGCTTACTCTAATAGGTATTTTTATTGTATTTTATGTAATATTTAAAGGATTTACTAAGCCAGGGTTAATTACAATCGCTTGTTTACCAATTTGCATGATTTTTTATTCTTACTCTAGTGTTACGACGATTTTAAGTGTACTTATTATTCTACTTATTCTATATGTAAATCGAGAATAAAGTGAACTTTTAATAAGTGGAGTAATCTCCACTTATTATATTTTTTAAATAGATAGTGAGCGATAATTAGAGAGATAAAGGGGATAGGACATGGGGTTAATTTATAAAGTTGCTGATCAAACTTGGGAATTTGAAAGTATACATAAATTGAACTATAAAACATTTGTAGAAGAGATTCCGCAGCATGAAGAAACGAAAGAACGTTTTCGTATAGATCGATTTCATGAAGAAAATACATATTTAATTTGTTTAGATGGTGAGAAATTAGTAGGTATGGTCGCGGTGCGGGGAAAACGACCATTCTCAATAGATTATAAAATCTCAAATTTAGATTTTTATTTACAAGAACATGGTGAAAAAGTATATGAAATTCGTTTACTCTCAGTAGAAAGTGAATATCGAAATGGAAGAGCGCTGTTAGGCTTAATTCGCTTTTTACATCGTTATTTGCTTCTAAATGGATATGAATTGGCACTCATTTCAGCCACAACACGTGAGCTTCCTCTATATGAGCAAATGGGATTCAAACCTTTCCATACGTTAGTTGGTACAGAAGCAGCAACTTTTCAGCCAATGTATGTTACACCCGCTAAGTTTGAAGAGTCGAGTGTTGGGGGGATTATGACGAAAGAATATACGTTTTTACCTGGCCCGGTAGATATCGAAGAGAATGTCCAAAAGGCATTTTCTACTAAGCCTATTTCCCATCGCTCTAAGTCATTTCAAGTGACGATGGAAAATGTAAAAAAACGATTACTTCAAATAACGAAAGCAAAACGTGTACAACTTATGTTAGGAACAGGGACGTTAGCGAATGATGCAATTGCTTTACAGTTACGTTCATTAAAAGGTAAAGGACTAGTTTTAGCGAATGGGGAGTTCGGTAATAGATTAATTGAGCAGGCAAAACGTGCACATTTAAATTTTGATACGTATAAAAAAGAAATGGCAGAGCCGTTTATTTATACAGAATTAGAAAAAATAATGTTAACTGGAGATTATGAATGGCTTTGGTTTGTTCACCATGAAACATCAACTGGAATGTTAAATAATTTAGAAGAACTAAACACTCTTTGTAAAAAGTATCAAATGAAACTATGTGTAGATTGTATAAGCTCAATTGGAGCAATACGAATAAATTTGAAGGATGTATATTTTGCAAGTGGTGTAAGCGGAAAAGCGATTAAATCATATACAGGATTATCTTTCGTTTTTCATAATCACATTATAGAGAAAAACGAAGCAATACCCGCATATATGGACATTGGTATGTATGAAATGAATGATAGTATTCCATACTCCCATTCATGGAATTTAATTTATGCATTGCAAGAAGCATTGAAGAGATTTGAAGATGAAGAGGCATTTAAAAAAATAAAAGAGACGTATGCTTATATTGAACAAGCTATTACTACTATCGGTTTAAAGCTAGTTTCACCTAAAGAACATGCCGCTCAAATTGTTCTTACTATTCAATCAAACGAAGGGCATTCTTCTAAGGTAGTAGGCGATGCATTAGCATTACAAGGATATATTGTTCATTATGAATCAGCATATTTACAAAAGAATAACTGGATCCAAATTGCATGTCTGAATCACTATAAAGAACGTGACATGAAGAGGATGTTGAATTGTTTGCAGATGTGTGTTTTGAAGAAGGGCGTACATATATCATGAATGTTTTCTTAGCATAGTTGGTTGCGTATAAAGGAGTTATTACTTACGAAAACTGAGGAATGACAATAGGAGTAGATCCATAAATCATTAGAAGAGGTGTTAGTATGATAACTAGAAAACTACCATTACATATAGCAGACATTAAAAAAGCTCAAAAAATTCTGGATAGAAATGCTCGTAAAACTCCATTAGTGAAATCTTTTTATTTGACTAGTAAAACTGGTGGAGAAATTCATTTGAAGTTAGAAAATATGCAATTAACGGGTTCTTTTAAATTCCGTGGTGCGTTTAATAAAATGTCGCAGCTTACAGAGCAAGAAAAAGAGAGAGGTGTAATTGCATGTTCGGCAGGTAATCATGCGCAAGGAATTGCTTTATCTGCTCATTTACTTGGTATTAAGAGTAAAATCGTAATGCCAATTTCTGCACCTCTAGCGAAAGTCGAGGCTACCAGAGGATATGGATCAGAAGTTGTTTTATATGGTGAAACTTTTGATGATGCGAAGGCAAAATGTGAGGAGATTATAAGAGAAACAGGTGAAACATACTTACATCCATATGACGATGTAGAGGTAATGGCCGGTCAAGGTACAATTGGATTAGATATCCTTGATGATATGTGGGATGTTGATACTGTCATTGTGCCAATTGGCGGAGGCGGAATTATTTCCGGTATTGCTGTTGCATTAAAATCTTTTAATCCATCAATCAATATAATTGGTGTGCAAGCAGAAAATGTTCATGGGATGAAGGCATCTTATGATAAAGGGACAATCGTAGAACATTATGAGTCACCTACTATAGCGGATGGTTGCGCAGTTAAAATACCAGGGGATTTAACTTTTGAAGTTGTACAAGAATTAGTAAATGATATTGTAACAGTATCAGAAAAAGAGCTGGAAGTAGCGATGAAAGATTTATTACAACGTGGAAAAGCTGTTGTGGAAGGTGCAGGCGCATTAGCTACTGCTGCTCTGCTTGCAGGGAAAGTTGATCAATATATTAAAGGGAAAAAAGTAGTAGCGGTTATATCTGGAGGAAACGTAGACTTGCAACGTATATCAAGTGTATGTGAGCACTTTTTTGTAGCTAATGAAGTGAAATGATATTTATAATAAAGTGAAAATGCCCCACTGATTATTAATTGTATCAATCGGGATTTTAAGGGGTAAATTAGTTTTATGAAAGAAGAGCTAAGGGGAATCATCTTAGCTCCTTTTTTATTATGCTTGTGCTGAAGTAAATAATGACTCCATTTTTATTTTACTCTTTTCTCTAATTTCAGCATCAGCATGTCGCATAACATATTTATGCGCCACAGCGATTGCTAAAACATCATCTAATAAGCCAATCCCAATAATAGCAGCTATATCTGGAATGAAATCGATTGTTAATACGTAATAGGATAAAGCGGCTAATATAATGAGTTTCGCTTTAGTAGGTAACTCTTTCTTTTTCATTGTGTAAAATAAAATAATACTTTCATATACGCTGGATTTACCGAGGTTTACTGAGCTTTTTTTGAATTTTTTCCAAAGGGTCTGTTTCTCCATATAAACACTCCTTTTATAAAAACATAGATTTTTTAAAAGGGTGGACAAAAAAGTGAGAAAATAATCAATTTATTATTTTTTCTTACTTGTATATTTCCATAAGAAATAGGAAAGTACCTGTTCAAAAAAAATGTGTACTATATAAAATAATAAAAAGCCTAGCTTTCCTATGCCGGAAAGCTAGGCTTTTCAATTCATAGATTCTGCGATTTGAATCAAATCCTGAGCATTGTATTTTCCTTTTATATATAGTTTGTTACCAATTGCGATTTTATATTGAAAGCCGTCTTTCTGAAATATAAGCTCATATGCTAAATCAAAATGAGGATTATATAATGCAGTTCTATTATTTTTTAAATAATAGAACTGAGTACCTTTATGTACATATTGATTTAATTTATATTGAACTGGTGAAACAGTGATTTTAAAAATCCCATTAATATCATCATTATAGTAACGAAGTTCCAAGTTATTGCTATAGATGTAACCGTGAAATTGCTGAATTTCGAATGGGAATTTTGTAGGTGTTAGTATATGCCGTTTAACCTTCAATTCATATTCTTTTACAATAGTAGCTTCTTTCATAAACGGATTAGTTCCATCATAAATTTGATTAATTTGAGATATTTTCTTATTTTTTGTTACTATTTCTAAAATGAAACCGATAGTACTTACATCATCAGTGTCTTTGAAATAAGAAATAAGAATTGTAGTGTCCTCTTTTGGAGATGGTACTACTTTAATTTCATGAATAGGTTTATCTTTTGGGAAAGTAGGTAGTTTAATCCCTTCTGTTACATATGACTGTATTAATTTTTTATCATTTTTAAGTAAAGCGTGTTTGAATTTACTTATTATATCGGTTTGAGATTTCGCCATAATAATTGAGGCAGATTGAAAATATAGTAAGAAAAATATGCAAAAAATCTTTATTAATTTAGTGGTCAATTTTATCACCCTATAACTATATTTCCGTAACATTGAAATATATATGTATAGGAGAATGTATATAATTTAAAAGATGTTTTAGGAGGGGAAAAGATGAGTTTATTATTTGATGTAATAGCAGATATAATTTTATTTTATCCTCGAAATGATATGAAATTAAAATATCATATTGCGAAGTTAAGTGAGTTTGAGTGGTTTCGAAGGTTACACGAAGATACGAAGTATACAAGGTTAATTTGGAGTAATAGAAAAATTAAGAAGTACATTTTGTCTTCCGAAAATATGGAAGGATTGTTAAAATCTGAAAGAAAACAAACCGAATTCGTCCAACTTGTATATAGTGAATATAAAAAGAGAAGGTAAGAATTTTTTTATTTTTCATATTTGGCGAAACAAATGGTACAATGAAAGCTAATGTGAAAAATAAGGAAAAGAAGTGGTCAATATGAAAAATTTTTTAGAATTAGGAATTAGTGAAACTTTTAATCATACATTACGTGAAAATGGAATCGCAGAAGCAACACCAATTCAAGAGAAAGCAATTCCTGTTATTATGTCAGGAAAAGATATTATTGGACAGGCGAAAACAGGAACAGGTAAAACGTTAGCGTTCGTTTTACCTATTTTAGAAAAAATCAATCCAGAGTCTAGTGATGTTCAGGCTTTAATTGTTGCGCCAACAAGGGAACTGGCACTACAAATTACAGCTGAAATTAAAAAGATGCTTGTTCATAGAGAAGATATTAATGTGCTTGCGATTTATGGCGGGCAAGATGTTGCACAGCAATTGAGAAAACTAAAAGGTAATACACATATTGTTGTAGCAACACCAGGGCGTTTACTTGATCATATACGACGTGAAACAATTGATTTAAGTAATCTTTCTATGCTTGTACTAGATGAAGCGGATCAAATGCTTTATTTCGGTTTCTTATATGATATTGAAGATATTTTAGATGAGACACCTGACAGTAAACAAACGATGTTATTCTCAGCAACGATGCCAAAAGATATTAAAAAATTGGCGAAGCGTTATATGGAAGAGCCGCAAATGATTCAAGTACAAAGTGAAGAAGTAACGGTAGATACAATTGAGCAGCGTGTCATTGAGACGACAGATCGTGCAAAGCCAGATGCACTTCGTTTTGTTATGGATCGTGATCAGCCATTTTTAGCAGTTATTTTCTGTCGTACAAAGGTTAGAGCAAGTAAGCTTTATGATGATTTAAAGGGATTGGGTTATAATTGTGCTGAACTTCATGGGGATATACCTCAAGCGAAACGTGAAAGAGTCATGAAGAGTTTCCGCGAAGCTAAAATTCAGTACTTAATTGCGACTGATGTAGCAGCTCGTGGACTGGATGTAGATGGTGTCACTCACGTATTTAACTATGATATTCCTGAAGATGTAGAAAGCTATATTCACCGTATTGGCCGAACAGGACGTGCAGGTGGATCAGGTCTTGCAATTACGTTTGTTGCAGCGAAAGATGAAAGATATTTAGAAGAAATTGAAAAAACGCTTGGTGCACCACTGCAAAGAGAAATAATTGAGCAACCGAAGATAAAACATGTAGATGAAAATGGAAAACCGAAACAAATGCCGGCTCAAAAACCGAAGAAAACTGGTCAATCCCGTCAAAGAGATAGCCGTGAAGGTTCTAGAAATAGCTCAAGAAATGATTCAAGAAATAGTTCTAGAAATGATAACAACCGATCATTTAATAAGCCAAGCAATAAGAAAAGTAGTACAAAGCAAGGCCAGCAAAGACGTGGCCGTTAAATTATGAAGTGGTAATCGGGATGAAGAGCTGTATCGTTTGTTAATAGAGAAATCGATATATACAATAAAAAAATTCTGATATAATTATTAATGCAGAAGGAGTCACAAAAATTTGTGGCTCTTTTTGTATTCTATAATTAGGTTGGTATGCATTTGCACCATAAGAGTAAATCTAATAATTTCATTTACCGTATTTAAAATAATTTAAAAAATAAAGAAAGAATAAAATATGGAGCGTCTGTTTGTCTGAAGGTTCAGGAAATTATATAATGATTTTCTGACTATTAAAATGTGGAGGGGTACAAATGAAAAATGAAACGTTACACACACAAGAAGATATTTTCAAAATGCTTGATTCATTATTAAGACCTGCAGAACCATTTTGGAATGAATTTTATGCAAATAGGGAGAAGAATGTTCCGTTTTTTGAAAATGTCCCAGATGAAAACCTAGTTTCGTATATACAAAAAGAGAGTGTTTCAAAAGGGAAAGTATTAGAACTTGGATGTGGTCCAGGAAGAAACGCAATTTATTTAGCGAATGAAGGATTTGATGTAACAGCAGTGGATTTATCTATAGAAGGTATTAATTGGGCGAAAGAGAGGGCATTAGAAAAAGGAATAGGAATTCACTTTATTTGTGATTCAATTTTTAATTTAGAGGTTCAAAATGAATTTGATTTTGTCTATGATTCCGGTTGCCTTCATCACATTCCACCACATAGAAGAATGAATTATATAGACTTAATTGATAAATCTTTAAAATCGGGTGGTTATTTCGGATTAACATGTTTTGCAGCAGGCGATTTAGATGAGCGAAATGGCTCAGAAATAACGGATTGGGACGTATATAGAGGGTGGAGTTTACAAGGTGGTCTTGCCTATTCGGAAGAAAAATTAAGGGAGATATTTAAAGGGTTTGAAGTGATTGAAATTAGGAAGATGAAACAAATTGAACAACCAAATAATATGTTTGGAGAGTCATTTCTTTGGACAGCATTGTTTAAGAAGAAATAAAAAAATATAGAATTGACAAATTCATTGTTTTTATAGACAATATATTTATAAGAATGTACGTTCGGTTTTGTTGTCCGATGTATGTTTTGCATAAATACATAATAAGGGGATGTCTCTAAATGGGTAACACAAATCAAAAAATCACTACGTTTTTAATGTTTGAGGGCAAAGCTGAGGAAGCGATGGATTTTTACACATCGCTATTTAATCAATCAGAAATTGTAAGTATCTCTCGTTATGATGAGAATGGACCAGGTAAAGAGGGAACTGTAATTCATGCAACTTTTACGCTAAATGGACAAGAGTTCATGTGTATTGATAGTTATGTAAAGCATGATTTTACATTCACTCCAGCTATGTCTCTTTATGTAACTTGTGAGACGGAAGAAGAAATTGAAACGGTCTTTAATAAACTAGCGCAGGATGGAGCAATACTTATGCCTTTAGGTGCCTATCCATTTAGTAAAAAGTTTGGCTGGTTAAATGATAAGTATGGTGTGTCTTGGCAGTTAACTCTTGCTGAAGATAAATAATTAAAATAACATAGTGATATTAATGTTATAAAAAATAAAAGGGATGATACAAGATAAATATGTATCATCCCTTTTATTTTTTGTTTTACAAACGTCACTGGTTTTTAAAGAACGTTTCATTATTATAACTAAAGAAGAAAGACCATCGTTATTCAATAAGATTAAAATAGATTTAGCTAACCGTTGTATTTATAACAACTTTAGGTTTTTATATAATATAAAACTGCTAATTTAATTTTTTAGCTTATCTAGTAATGGAATTCATTAACTGGAAGAAATATTCAGGTTTATAAGTCTTATTTAGGTTATACCATGAATGTAACGTATCTGGTGCAAATACATCGATTTTTTTCAATACTTCCATTGCAAATTCCAGAGGAGCTACTCCTGATGCAGTAATCAAATTTTCATCACATACTGCAGGTTCCATCTTATAAAGTTGTTCTCCTTTATAATTAGGACAAACCATTTTAATATATTCTAAATCATTGCTTGTATGTTTTCTAGAATCTAGGTATCCAAAATTCGCTAACCCCTCAGTTGCACCACAAATGGCAGCAACAATAGTGCCGAGTTTTAACGCTTCACCAATTTTTTTTAAGATAGGGTGATGAATGCTTTCTCCCCAAGTAGTCCCTCCAGGTAAAACTAAAAGATCGTTACTCTCAAGAGTACATTCATCAAGGGAAATATCTGGCTTTATGCTCAGTCCTCCCATCGTAGTAATAATTTCATTATTAGCTCCTACTGTAACTACCTTTAAAGGGGCTAACTCTTTTTTGAAATATCTTCCTGAGTTTAGTTCTGCAATTAAATGTCCATATTCCCAGTCTGACATCGTATTAAATACATAAAGATAAACTTTTTTTGTTTGCATACAATAACACTCCAATCACAATTGAGTTTTTCAAAAAAATATTAATAAATAAATTTTACAATATTTATCATTTGAATTTAACCTATTTCCTTAAGAAATCTTTAAAAAGTAATTTGGATACATTATTTGAAGGTATGGTTTACGAATTAAACAACCTTCAAAAATATAATAGTTGAAATTTGTTGGTTTTAGAATGAAGAAATTAGGCTCAATATACCAACTTAATTATTCATAATTGAGTTGTGGTATAATTTACATACAGGGGGAAAGTAGATGACACAACATAAAGAAGAGCAAATGAATGAGGCATTAGCATTATTTTACTTTGCATATAAAACTTTCACAGAAAAACCAGATGAAATAATAAAAGAATATAGTATACAGCGTGTACATCATAGAATTTTGTTTTTTATCGCTCGTTTTCCAGGGCTTAGTGTAAATGAGCTGCTATCACTTTTAGAAATAAGTAAACAAGCTCTTCACGGACCGTTGCGCCAACTGTTAGATAAAGGACTTATTGAGAGTAATGAAGCTGCACATGATCGTCGTGTGAAACAGCTGTCTTTAACAGAAGAAGGAACAGACTTAGAGAAAAAGCTGAGCGATGTTCAAAGAGAGCAAATGGGAGCTATTTTCTCAAAGTTTGGAGAATCATGTGAAGAAAGTTGGCATCAAGTTATGAATGAAATGGCAAATAGCTGTTCAGGATTTGATGCATGGACGTCTAAGCGTGAAATACCAGTAGAATAAAAGATAGAAATAATATCTTGTTTTGTAGTTTGAAAAATCATAAATTTTTATCTGTATATTTGGTAACTATGGATAAAAAATTCACATTACCAAAAACTTTATATGTGTACGTATTGAAATTTTAAAATTCATATTTCCGAGAGGGGAATTATAATGATAAAACTTGTACTCATTCGTCACGGACAAAGTTTGTGGAATCTTGAAAATCGATTTACAGGATGGACAGATGTAGATTTATCAAAGAATGGATTAAGTGAAGCGAGAGAAGCAGGAATAATATTAAAAAAGAATGGATATACGTTTGATGTTGCGTATACATCAGTATTAAAACGAGCAATTCGGACATTATGGATTGTACTTCATGAAATGGATCTCACTTGGGTCCCAATACATAAATCTTGGAAGCTAAATGAAAGACATTATGGTGCGCTACAAGGATTAAATAAAGATGAAACCGCAAAAAAATATGGAGATGAAAAAGTTCATATTTGGAGAAGAAGTATAGATGTGAGACCGCCTGCACTTACTGAAGATGATCCCCGATATGAAGCGAATGATCCGAGGTACAAAACATTAAAAAAAGGCGAATTCCCATTGACTGAATGTTTAGAGGATACGGAGAAAAGAGTAGTTGATTATTGGCATGCAGAAATCGCACCGGCATTAAAGAATGGTGAAAAAGTAATGATATCATCGCACGGTAATACAATTCGTTCGCTAGTGAAATACTTAGAAAATCTCTCAAGTGATGGTGTAGTATCATTAAACATTCCGACTAGTATTCCGCTTGTTTATGAGTTGGATGAAAAATTACGCCCAATTCGTCATTATTACTTAAGTATGGACGGAGAAGTACCTGAAGGGAAAATTCCGAAACATATTTCTTTCTAACATGAAAATTTGAAACGCATGCTTGTCTACATATACAATGTAGATTCATGATAAAGTGAAACTTTAATCAGTGGGGGGGGTTCATCCCGCACTGATTATTAGTTGAACCAATCGGGCTTTTATGGGCAGTTGATCCCTCACCTAACTTCTTTGCTTTCGCTGAATTTTGAGGTGGGGGGGTCTTACTGCCCGTTAATGCGGGATAAAAGACGTGGCACTTTCTAATTATATGCGATATAGCTAAATTTAGAAGGTTGTCCACGTCTTTTGTCATAAAGAGAGCTGTTTGCGCATGTAATGATATCGTGAAGAGTTTTTGAATGGAGGGTGATGTAATTGACGATCTCTAACCTTCGAATCGGTTTATTTATTCTAGTAATCGCCTTTGTAGTTCTTGTTTTCTTTTATTGGAGAAATGAAGAGTTGTACGAGGAGAAGAAACAACGAATTCGAAAAACTTGGTATGGTTTGTTTATAATATCAGTCACAGTTTATTTCACGATAAAAGGAATAGATTTAACCCTCTGGAAAAATCTTTTAATGTTCACTGCGATGGTGATTTTCGTTGATATTGCATTCATTTTGACACCTAATATTTCAGAAATATGGGGCGCAAAATTCAGCGATATTGGAAAGACGGTCCAATCAATTAAAAGGTCATTAATTGCTTCAAAAGCAAGAGGAGAAATATATACGACAATTATTCAAAATGTGAATCCAGCAGCCTTTGGGACAATGGAATGGCATATGGAAAAGGAATATACAAAAAGCTTAAACGCATTTTTAGATTCATATGGGGAAAAGATTGGTGCGAAAATTGTTGTGTTTGAAGCGGTGAAGGAATTAAATACAAACTTTCGTGGTATCCGCTCTCAATTTAGTATTATTGTTCCATTAGAACACATCGAGCAATTGAATGAGCAGAAAGCGGTGCAAGTAGAAAATGTCGGAATTATACCAGCAAAAATAGTTAGTGATGTTTTCATTGTTATTGATGGGAAGAAAAATAACCTTCAAGATCGAGATTTTGAAAATGTATATAATTTAACAATTCATCATAGTTATTTTAGTAAATAAGGACAGAATCTTTTTCTGTCCTTTTCACCTATACATAAAGGGAGAACAAATTCAGACAAGCTTGTATAAAATCGGACAATCATTCCTACACTAGCACGTAGAGGTGATTGTAGTGATAAAAGATTATGACAATGATTTTTTTAAAGAAGATAATGAAGATACAACAGATTTCTCTTTAATAAAAGGAGATACTTTGCAGCAAGTAGAAGAGTTAGAAGAAGAATTAAAAAGAAAATGATACGTGTACACTCTGTCTGCATTTGCTATATAATATAAATAGAAGGTTGTATCTTTTTGAAAAGGGGTAGAAGAGATGGCTGAAATAAATGTACAAAATTCTTCGTTTTTTAAAGAAAAAAAAGAAGAAGCAAATACAGATTTCTCTCTTGTGAAGGGTGCATTAACGGAAAATATAAATCGTTTAGAAAAGCTTATGAATAGTAATAGTTCGAAATATATACAGGTGAAAAAAATAAAAGAAAATGCATAGAGCATTTTCTTTTATTTTTTTTCGTTATTTGTGGATTAATAAGTAGTAGAGTATGAAAAGCCTTATTAATTAAAATAACAAATTTTTAAAATGTTAAAAGAAAGGTAAAATAATGAATCATGGTATAATGATAAAAGACTTACATATTATTTCATCATTTTGAGAGGAGCTTGAAAAATGTATTCTACTTTAGAACAATTAACAAAGCACCCTGTATTTTATCATTTTGCAGAAATTTCAAAGATTCCTAGAGGATCAGGTAATGAAAAAGAAATTAGTGATTACTTAGTGAGTTTCGCAAAGGAACGTAATTTAGAAGTTATTCAAGACGAAGCGTTAAATGTCATTATAAAAAAAGAAGCTACTTCTGGTTATGAGAATGTTCCAGCTATTATCATTCAGGGGCACTCTGATATGGTGTGTGAAAAAAACCAAGCGACAGTTCATGATTTTGAGAAAGATCCAATTGAATTAAGAATTATTGGAGATATGTTATATGCAAGCGAAACTACTTTAGGTGCTGATAATGGTATTGCCGTTGCATATGCATTAGCATTATTAGATTCAACAGACATCCCGCATCCAGCTTTAGAAGTTGTTATTACAACTGAAGAAGAAACGACAATGGGCGGTGCATTCGCTGTTGATTCAAATCATTTTGACGGAAAAATATTTATTAATATTGATTCTGAAGAAGATCATAAATTACTAGTGAGTAGCGCAGGTGGTGCGAAAGCAGTTGAAACGATTTCAGTGAATTGGGATGAAGCGCCAGTAGATATGGACACATACCGACTATATGTTGGTGGACTTAAAGGTGGACATTCTGGTTTGGAAATTGATAAACAACGCGGTAATGCGAATAAAGTATTAGGACGAGTTTTACGTGATTTATCAATTCACATTCAATTTAATATGAGTGAAGTTCATGGCGGCTTAAAAACAAATGCAATTCCACGTGAAAGTGTAGCTACAGTTTTATTACGTGCAGAAGATGTACAGCAAGTAGAAGAAAAACTAAAATCATGGACACGTATTTTACAAGAAGAGCTGCGTGCTGTTGATTCGGATGTTCATGTTTCACTTACAAAAGTAGAAGAAAAGGCGGAAAAAGTCTTTTCTAAAGAAACACAAAAACAGCTTATTTCTTCATTATTCTTAATTCCAAATGGTATACAAAGTATGAGCATGGATATTAAAGGTCTTGTAGAAAGCTCAACTAATTTAGGAGTTATTCAAACACTGCAAGATGAGATTAAATTACGAAGCGAAGTGAGAAGTTCTGTAAGTAGTTTAAAACAACATATTGTAGATGAAATTAAGTATATTGCGGAATTAGTAGGGGCAACGTTTGAAAAAGAGTCTGAGTATCCAGAATGGCCGTATAATCCTAATTCGCCTATCCGTAATTTATTCGAAAAAGTGCACCAAGAAAAATACAGCAAAGATGCTGAAATCTTCGCAGTACATGCAGGAATTGAGTGCAGTGTATTTGTTCAAAAAATGCCTGAGTTAGATGCTATTTCATTCGGTCCAGATATCTTTAATGTTCACACTCCAGATGAACATATTAGTATTTCTTCTGTTGTGAATAACTGGGGATTTTTCGTTGATGTAATGCAGGGAACGAAAGAATTAGCTAAGTAATAAAAGACGGAATAAAAAGCAGCCTAAATTTATAGGTTGCTTTTTTGTATAGAATTTTATGTAAAGCAAAATAATGGCCAAGAAATTTACCTATTGTCGATTTAAAATAAAGTTTGATCATTTGTAATAAAGATTGATAATTTGTAAAAAAGTTTGATAAAAGGATCTATTTTGCAGAGTATCTCTTTCTTCAACAATCGGGCCATTTAATTGAATAAGACTACACAAAAAGTCGCTTTCCCTTACCTAAGGAAAGCGACTTTTTAGCTTGATTTTCCCCTTGTTATCAAGCTTTTTACTTTAAGTTCCTTTGACTAATAAGGTTTACTTCAGTAAAATAAGGTATATTATATTTGTTGAATAGATTCTCTTTAAAGACAAGAAAAGTAGGTGAACAAAGTGGGGAAATATCAATTGGATTACAAAGGTCAGGCAGCTGTGGCAAAGTTTCATGAAAAACAGACGCCTGCCAAATTTGATAAAAAGCAGCAACTTGAAAAATTGCGTGCGGAGTATTTGAAAAAGAAGCAAAAACAAACAGATAAATAATATGTTAAGTTTTTCTGGATTTTCTGTATATAGTGCAAACCAACACAAGAAAATAGGTAAGTTATTCATCGTTCAAATATATACAGGCTATTTTTTCAAACCTCTTACTTATGCAACTAACGCATGCGTTAGTTCATTAAGAATAACTAAAAAGTCGATTCCTTGAGATGGAAATCGGCTTTTTTAATAAGTGACATTTCCTTAGCGTTGTAAATCCGCTTTTTCCTGACGCTATCCCAAGAAGTAATTGAGGATAATGTATCTACCACAGTCGGGCGTTTTAATTGAGTAAGGTTCACAAAAATTATCAAACTTTTTTATAAAAGGATGATTCAAGTGAATATAGAAAAAGCGTGTTTTGATTAATCTTTTTTTCAAAACATGCTTTTTCTATTCGCTCTTTTATCAAGGTTTATTAAGTTAATTTAATCAAACTTTATTCAAAAGCTACACCTATGTAAAAGTTCTGCTGTAATATTATACCCTCTTGATAAGGAGAAAGTATTACTACACAAGTGTTATGTGAATTTCATGTACCGTAATTTAAATGAAAAAATAAAGAGTTTCAAAAAAATTATAAAATGGTTTTCTTGTCCGTATTCTCGGATTTATTATAACTTGGTTAATTTGACTTGTGTAATTTATTACGTTATGATTTTTCATTATAACTGAAAGGCTTGAAGATAATGATTCGTCGTTTGAAAAAGTTTAAAAATGTCGCTGTCGTATTAAGCTTCTAAGTAAATTGCAAAAATCTACAATACTTAGAAGCGAGGAATATAGTTATGAAGCATCCATTATTTAATCATTGGTCTGAAACAAAGTATTTAAAAGATATAGTAACAAATCCACTCATTGAAGTAGGAGAGTACTCCTATTATTCAGGGTATTATGGAAATCAAAATTTTGAAGATGGTTGTGTAAGGTATTTATGGGGCGATGCTAAGTCCCAAGCACTTTTCAATCCAATTGAACAGATGGGTTGGCATCTTGATAAACTTATTATTGGAAATTATGTTTGTATTGCAAGTGGCGTTATCATTTTAATGGGTGGTAATCATAATCATCACTCAGAATGGATTACAGTGTATCCATTCGTTGAGCAAATCGGACAATCTTATGAACCGAAGGGTGATACAGTCATTAAAAGTGATGCCTGGATTGGTATGAATGCTATAATAATGCCTGGCGTTACAATCGGTGAAGGTGCAATCGTTGCGGCAGGATCTGTCGTATGTAAAGATATTTCGCCATATACAATAGTGGGCGGTAATCCTGCTAAGGAAATAAAAAAACGGTTCACTGATACAGAAATTAATATGCTAATGGAAATACGTTGGTTTGATTGGGATAGAAAATTAGTTGAGAGGGCAATTCCTCTTTTATCTAGTTCATCCATTGAACCTTTATTTACTTTTTATAAAAATGAAGTGAAAAATAAATAAATCAGTTAGAAAAACTACATTCTATATAGGATGTAGTTTTTTTACTACAAAAAAACTAATAGTTTAGATAAAGAAGAATTCATATTTGGTATGAGTCTAGCAAATGGTGCAAATATAGTGATTTTTGAAAAGAGACCGACAGACCCTGTCAATTAGACAATAAGAAAAAGGCTAAGCTACCAGTGTGTTTCGATATTCAATCGGGACACACTGGTTTTATTTTTTGTAAATGTGGAACAAATGTATTACTTAGATTGTCTATTAAGTGTAATCCTAAAAAATATGAAAGTACGGATCAATTTGAAAAATACAAGGGTATTAAAAATAGGGATGTGAGTGGGAATACTAAGTGTCAGTGCTCCTAAAAGGGTGGGATGAGATGGTCTATATGAAAGCGATCCTAATGTCTTATATGTATATAGAATTTGAGAACACTGTCTATTTTTTGGGGGATTATGTTAGAATAACGTTTTTTTGAGTACAAAAATATTGGAGGTAACAGAAGTGAAAGGTATGTTTTGCAAGAGATTTATTGCAAAAGTAACAGTGCTTACACTATTTTGTAGCATGGTCGTTACATTTGGAAGAGCATCAGCGGAAACAGTTCCTGTTTTAGACGTAGAAGCAGGATCAGCAATTTTAATAGAAGCAAATTCCGGGAAAATTTTATATCAAAAAAATGCAGATGAATCATTAGCAATTGCTAGTATGACAAAAATGATGAGTGAGTACTTAGTTCATGAAGCGGTGGATAAAGGAAAACTTAAATGGGATCAAAAAGTTAAAATCTCTGAATATGCATATAAGATTTCGCAAGATCGCTCATTATCAAACGTTCCATTAGAAAATGGTGGCTCTTATACGGTAAAAGAGTTATATGAGGCAATGGCAATTTACTCTGCAAACGGTGCAACAATTGCTTTAGTTGAAGAAATTGCTGGAAAAGAAGTCGATTTCGTGAAAATGATGAACGATAAGTCAAAAGAGTTTGGAATGAAACGTTATAAATTTGTAAACTCTACAGGTTTAACAAACCAAGATTTAAAAGGATATCACCCAGAAGGGACAACTCTAGAAGAGAAAAATAATATGTCCGCAAGAGATTGTGCGATTTTAGCACAACGTCTCATTCAAGATTTCCCGAAAATATTAGATACAGCAAAAATCCCCCAAAAAACATTCCAAAAGGGTGGCAAGTATCCAATTGATATGGTGAACTTTAACTTGATGTTAAAAGGTTTAATTAAGCAATACGAAGGTGTAGATGGGTTAAAAACAGGAACTACTCCAGAAGCCGGTGATTGTTTCACTGGTACAGTAGAAAGAAACGGTATGCGTCTAATCTCTGTAGTGATAAAAGCAAACTCTCATACAGCACGTTTTGATGAAACGAAGAAATTATATGATTATGGATTTGCGAATTTTGAAGTGAAGAAGGTCTATGGAAAAGATTCAGTAGTAAAAGGTCATGAAACAGTGCGAGTAGCAAATGCAAAAGACAAAGATGTAGTTGTTCAAACGAAGCAAGCTGTTTCACTTCCAATGCCAAAGGGCAACAATGACGTTTATAAAAAAGAATTTAAAGTATCGAATAAAGAACAAGAAGCACCTATTAAAAAAGGTGTAACAATTAGTCAAATGATTATTTCGCCTAAAGATAGTGCAGATCCTGGATTTTTATCAAGTAAATCATTACAAGTAGACCTTGTAACAAAATCTGATGTAGAACAAGCAAATTGGTTTACACGTTTTATGCGCGAAATCGGATCTTTCTTTAGCGGTATGTGGGATAGTGCGGTTGATATAGTAAAAAGCTAACTTTATAGGATAAAACTAAATATTAATCTGAAACCAAAAGCTTCAAAGTATTATAGATTCTTATGTGGATAGCTTGGAATGGAAGATTGCATTAATTCTCAAATTTGGTTCTTCGGAATTTTCCGTATAGCTATCAAACTAAGATGAATTTGTATCCATATAATCAAAAAACGCTATTCTTTTTGTAGAAATATACAGAAAGGATGGCGTTTATTATGAATATTTCGATTCAAAGGATTTTGGTGCAAGGTTAGTTTAATAAAGTTACATGATGAAAAACATTCATTATTCCATCGTGTGACAAAAAACAATTAATATCTGGTACTTATTTCTGTTATTAAATTTTATAGAAATTTAATAAAATCTTTTCTTTCTATTAAATATTTTGTTTTAAATTAATTATATAAAGAAATGGAGGCCAAATTGACTTTGTACTGCTTATATTAGGAATTTAAAGAAACAATATGTACAATTCTCCCACTACACTAGTATAGTGGCTTTTATTAACAGCAAAATCTACAATTTATAAGGAGAATATTTTATGAGTAAGAGAATAAAAGAATTAGATTCCATACGAGGGTTAGCGGCACTTACAGTGGTATTTGGACATTTTTGTTTAATGCTACCATCGTTGCCTAATTCTATTAAATTTTCCCCGCTTAGGTTTTTATGGGCAGGTGGAGAAGCTGTAATTGTTTTTTATGTACTAAGTGGTTTTGTGTTATCTATGGCACTTTATCATTCAAAAACAAATTATTGGGGATATTTAATTAAGCGATTTGTACGAATCTATATCCCTTATTATTTTTGGATAATCATAACCTTTGCTTTATTTATTTTGTTTTCGCCATATGAAGTGGCAGGACTACGGGATTGGTTCTATGATAGATGGCAAGGGTCTATAACAAAAATAGATATTATAAACCACTTTGTGCTTCTTAATAACTTTTTTACGGAAAATTATAATCCAGTTATCTGGTCATTGGCTCAAGAAATGCGTATATCTATTGTGTTTCCTTTGTTATTCATCCTTTTTTATAAACTGAGTTGGAAGAAAACGATACTAATTGCTTTGAGCTTTTCTTTAATTAGTGTTTTCCTTAATATGTTGCATATAGGGAAAGCAGAGGGATTTTATAATGGTTATGCTGATGCACTGCATTTCACATCTATGTTTATGGTTGGAATGTTCCTTTTTAAGCATCAGGAAAAACTTATTAATTTATATCAAAATATGAAAAAATATAAAAAAGGATTTCTTATTACATTAGGGATAATTCTATATTTATATTCCATTTTAATTTATGGTTTTTCCCGTAATGATACTACTTTCTTATTAAAAGATTGGGGTGTCGTAATTGGTGTTAGTATATTTATTATCATGGCGATGAGTAACCTAAAAGTAAAAGCATTTTTAAATAAGAGTGTATTTGTATACTTAGGGGAAATTTCATATAGTATCTATTTGTGTCATTTTCCAATCATGATGGTACTATTTAAACTTTTGTATACAAAGATACCTGTCTTCTTCCTTCTTACTTTATGTATTACAATGACAATACTTTTTTCTATAGTATCGTATCATTTAATTGAAAAGAAATGTATGAACTGGGCAAAACAAAGAACAATAAATTTCCGGAAAAAAGTGTAATGCTTGAAGGAATCTTATTTCTTTAGTACATATACGTATATTACCGATTCCTAAGTATATTAGGAATCGGTCAATTATGGATTATATATAAACATACTAAAATTGAATAAATTTTTAATTTTATACATAACTCCAAAAATCCTCTTACTAAAGAGAATTTTCGTAACGTTTATCCAAACATAGCTGAAAATACAATTAGTAAAATGTTAGTGATCCTATAATATTTTTCAAAGTAGGTGATACATTAGTCATTACAGATTATGATATAGATTACCATACTGATTCAAAAAGTTTTTCTTAATCTCTTTCTGCGAGTAAATGACGTAGATTTTCATGTTTTTGTTCATGTGGAATAGTTTAATCTATTTGTACTTGTTCATTTTAAAAATCCCCTTTGGAATTTAATTGAAATCGAAAAACATGTAGAAAGAACAATTACGTTGTGAACTATTGTATAGTGTAGATATGAATAACAAAAAAGGGGGACTAGATATGTGGAAGCGATTTGTAGCGATTGGTGATAGTTTTACAGAGGGGATAGGGGATGAAGTTGAGGGAATAGCATTAAAAAGCTGGGTAGATCATTTTGTTCAACTGAGTGTAAACGATATAGAATATGCTAATTTTGCAAAGCGTGGGTTAGTAACTAAAGAAATTCGCTCACAGCAATTGGAAAAGGCATTAACGTTTAAACCAGATTTAGTTAGTCTAATTGCAGGTGCAAACGATGTTTTAAAAGGACGTTGGAATCATCAAGAATATAAGAACGATATGGAATTTATGATAGATACATTAAGTAAAACAGATGCTGATATTATTATAGCAAACCTTCCAGATTTCACAGTTAGGCTTCCTTTTTCTTCTGAAAAAAAACAAGTATTAAAAGAACAATTATTAGAGGCAAATGAAGTTATACTTTCACTGAGTAGAGAGTATAAGCTTCATCATGTTGACTTTTGGAATCATCATTTAGTTAATGACAATACGCTTTGGTCTACAGATTTAGTTCATCCGAACTCAAAAGGATATGTAAAAGTTGCTGAATTGATTTTTAGTAGTTTGCCTGTACATGACTCTTCTAAATAAGCTGTAGAATGAACTATGATGATACCGTCAGAAACCCCTGTCGCATACCACAGGGGTTTTTGATGAGAAAAAGAAGGATATAGGACACCTATAAATTATACTTTAAGTAATTCTTTTTATTGTTTATATTTTTGTTATTTTCTGTTGCAGAATCCTTAGTATAAGGATTCTTTTTTTTATTAAAAATCTATAAAGAAAATAGATAAAATTGGTGAAAACGAACTGAAAGGTATTATAAATGAAATTGTTAAAACAACACTAATAATGATAACGTGCGCTAAATATATTCGCCTCTTTTGTTTGTAAGAATCTTAAAATCTTCCCTTTTTGAATGCAGCTTAACCATAAATTTAATTTTTTTGTAAATGTGGAACAATTTCATTACTTACACTGTCTATTAAGCGTTAAAACATTTTTTATTTAATAAATTAAGAAAGGAATAATCATTTATAACTAAGGGAGAAGATTGAATTGAAAAAAATATGGATGCTACTTTTCTTTTGTTTCGGAGTTATGTTGGTAGGATGCAATAAAGATGAACCGCCAAAACAAGCATTTGAAGAATATATCAATTTATGGAATGATAAAAAATTTGCAAATATGTATGATCATTTATCAGAACATGCAAAAAAAACGATTTCTAAAAAGGATTTCACAGAGAAATATCAAAAAATCTATGAGGGTATTGGAGTTAAGAATTTAAAAGTTAAAACGAAAGGAGAGAATACTAAAAATAAAGAACTTTTTCTTTTTGAAGTTAATATGGATACGGATGGAGGAACAGTTTCATTCATCCATGAAGCAAAACTCGTGAAAGATAAAGAATCTTGGAAAATAGATTGGACACCAGACTTCATTTTCCCAGGTATGAAAAAAGATTACAAAGTACGTATGCAAACAGAGCAAGGAAAACGCGGAGAAATATATGATCGAAATGGAAAAGGGCTTGCAATGAATGGTAAAGCGACTGAGGTTGGAATTATTCCAGAGAAACTAGGTGAAACGGCAGCGCAAACAAAAGAAATAGTAGCACATTTACTTGATATGTCTACAGAAGAGGTCGATCAGAAGCTCGCAGCGAAATGGATAAAACCAGATTCCCTTGTACCAATTGGTATTTTAAAAGAGGGAACCAGACAGAATGATTATATTGAATTAGAAGGAGTTTCATCTCGCCCAGTAAATATTCGTACGTATCCATTAGGAGAAGCAGCGGCACACTTAACGGGATATATAGGAAAGGTAAATGCAGAGGAGTTAAAATTGCTTCAAAAAAAAGGTTATCAAGCAGATGATTTAGTGGGTAAGACAGGTTTAGAGAAAGTATTAGAGAATAAATTGCGTGGTGAAAAGGGTGGACGCGTATTTATGGAAGATGAGAACGGGAAAGAGATTAAAAACTTAGCAAAAAAGGAAGCAAAAGAAGGGGAAAATGTTACGTTAACAATTGATGCTGCAATTCAAGAAAAAATCTTTAATGAGATGAAAAATGAAGCAGGATCTAGTGCAGCGGTCAACCCTAAAACGGGTGAAACAATCGCACTTGTAAGTAGCCCTGCTTATAATCCAAATATAATAGTTAGAGGAGCATCAAAAGCCCAACGAGAAGCATGGAATAACGACGAGAAACTGCCAATGATGAATCGCTTCACACAAGCATTTGTACCAGGTTCTGTATTTAAAACGATTACAGGTGCAATTGGTTTGGAAACAAAAACAATAAATCCTAAGGACGAATTTAAAATTCAAGGATTAAAGTGGACAAAAGATTCATCGTGGGGAAATTATTATGTAACACGTGTGAAGGATGCTAGTCCGATTGATTTTGATAAGGCAATGAAGTACTCTGATAATATTTATTTTGCTCAGCAAGCTTTAAAAATGGGAAAAGATCAGTATGTAAGTGAATTTAAGAAGTACGGATTTCATGAAAAATTACCCATTGAATACGAATTTCCTATTTCAACAATTGCAAAAGATGGGATAAAAAATGATATTCAACTAGCAGACACGGGATACGGACAAGGACAAGTATTAATGACACCACTTCATTTAGCATTAACATATGCACCGATTGTGAATGAAGGGAATATTCCGTCGCCTCACCTTTTAAAAGAAGCAAAAGTAGCGGGGAATTGGAAAGAAAATGTGATTTCTAAAAAGAATCAAGAGATATTAAAGAGTGCATTAATAAAAGTCATTAATGACCCTGATGGCGCGGGGAGAATTGCTAAGGTTGATGGTGTAACTCTTGCTGGTAAAACCGGTACAGCAGAACTGAAAGAGTCGAAAGAAGCAGACGGAAAAGAACTTGGATGGTTTGCAGCTTTTGATGCAAATGCGCCAGACATGATTGTTACCATGATGGTCGAAGATGTAAAAGGAAGAGGGGGAAGTAATGTTCCAGGCGAAAAAATAAAACATATTTTCCAGAAATAATAGTTAATTAGAAGGTGAAATCGGCTGATACTGATATGTTAGTTTAGATTTTATGATTTTAATAATCGTATTTAATTACGTGTTTTTACACAATTAAATACGATTATTTTTTATTTGAAAATTATAAAACAAAAAGTTTAAAATGTTAAATTAAATAATTAAAATTTAAAAAATAAGAGAGCTATTATACTTAACTTTATTTTCAGAAACATTACACAGCTGTTAGATTCGAGTAAGGTTATTCAATATAAGTAAGAGGGAAATTTCTTTATAATAAAAGATAAAAGTATATTTTATATTCTTACAGATAATAAACATATACTTTAACTAGTCCTACTTAATGACCTTGCGGCATGTTTGAAGAGAGAGATTCCTGCGGACACCGATGTAACCGTGGGTTGATCGAACGTTAAAGCTTTTACGATTTCAAAGATTTTTCTGCAACCAACCTCATATGTTCTGTTTTCAAAGAAAAATTTGTACAACTAAATCGGAGCAAACATCTTGGCTTACGCCAACCGGCATTCATCTTCCTCTTATGTGCTGATGCAATAATACCTTCACCTAAATTGATGAGGGAGCCTTCTATCGGAAAAGATAAATAAAAGGAGCTTAATATATGTATAAAATTATGATTGTAGAAGACGACCAAAAAATTTCTAAATTACTTCAATCCCATATTAACAAGTACGGATATGAAGGGAACATTACAGAGGATTTTGAAAATGTTTTGGTCAACTTTGAAAAAATCCAGCCCGATTTAGTTTTATTAGATATAAATTTACCGAGTTTTGATGGTTTTTACTGGTGCCGCCAAATTAGAACGGTCTCTACTTGCCCCATTATTTTCATATCAGCACGTAGTGGAGAGATGGAGCAAGTTATGGCCCTTGAACATGGTGCCGACGATTATATCACTAAACCGTTTCATTATGAAGTTGTAATGGCAAAAATCCGAAGTCATCTTCGAAGAATTTACGGAGAATACGCACCGAAAGCGGAAGAACGAGTTGTTCAGCAATCTGGTTTAATACTTTATCCAGAGAAAATGGAATTAAAGCTAAATGATAGCATGTGTATCCTGTCTAAAAAAGAAACGGTTTTACTAGAAACTCTCTTACGACAATCTCCTAGTATTGTTAGTCGGGAGAAAATCTTAGAAAAGCTTTGGGATGACTATACGTATGTAGATGATAATACTTTAAGTGTAAATGTTACACGTGTCCGAAAAAAATTAGAGGGAATCGGAATAAAAAATGCATTAGAAACAGTTCGTGGTGCTGGATATCGTTTGAAAATAACTTGGAAGAATGATGAGGTATAATAATGAATTTATTTTTACGTGAACAAATACCTTTCATCTGTTTCTCAATCATTCAGCTATTTGTCGTTTTAACTGTTTATTGGCTGGATGGATATGATCACTTATCTACTGCATTATATAGTGTGTTTTTAGGGGGATGCTTTTTAATTGGGTTTTTACTTTATCGCTATTATAGCCATCGTAGATTTTATAACAAATTATCCACTCCTTCAGAAACATTAGAGGAATCCTTAGAAGAACTCGATTCTACTCCATTATCAGTAGCACTTCAGCGTATGTTAAAAACACAATACAGTCAATATCATCACCAGTTAAAGACTTGGGAATATAAACAAAAAGAGCACCTCACATTTATTAATCAATGGGTGCATCAGATGAAAACGCCTTTATCAGTTATTGAATTGATCACACAAGAAGAGAATGGGGAGGCTTTTGAAAGTATTGTAGAAGAAGTAGATCAAATGCAGTACGGATTAGAAATGGTCTTATATATGGCGCGATTACAAACGTTTGAGCAAGATTTTTATGTGGAAAGAGTTTCGTTACAGGATGTTGTTCAAGAAGTAATCCGTGAAAATAAACGTCTGTTTATCCGTAACTATGTATATCCAGAAGTAAAAGTAAAACAAACTATTATGGTAGAAACCGATAGAAAGTGGCTTCGGTTTGTTATTCATCAAGTGATATCCAATGCCATTAAGTATTCAGCAGGAAGTAGAAAAAACGTTACTATTACTACATTAGAAGCAGAGCGCTCTATAATTCTTGAAATACAAGATCATGGTGTGGGAATTCCAAAAGAAGATCTTCCGAGAGTGTTCCGCCCATTTTATACAGGAATAAACGGTCGGAAATTTAAGGAATCTACTGGTATGGGATTATATCTAGTGAAAAATATTATAAAAAGATTGGAACATAATATTGAAATAGAGTCGGAAGTAGGAAAAGGAACAACAATCCGTATCATTTTCCCTTATGCAAATCGTTAGAATATTATATGTTTTTGACTTTTCAGAAATCTTACAGTCCTGTTAGATACATGAAAGGTTAATCGATATGAGAAGAAGGGAAGTTTAGATAAACTTAGGTTATCAAAAGATAATAAGGAGCAAAATGATATGGAAATATTAAAAGTTTGTGAACTAAGTAAAATCTATACAGGAAAGGTATCTTATGAAGCACTATCCGACATTAATTTGAATGTGAAGAAAGGGGAGTTTGTAGGAATAATGGGGCCATCAGGAAGTGGAAAAACTACTTTGTTAAATATGGTTTCTACTATTGATTCTCCCACATCAGGAGAAATATTGATTAATGGAGAAAATCCATATCAATTATCTCAAAATGAACTGGCATTATTTCGAAGACGTGAATTAGGCTTTGTGTTTCAAGCATTCAATCTTCTTACAACATTAACTGTAAAAGAAAATATTGTTCTTCCTCTGACGTTAGATGGTACTAAAGTTGAGGAAATGAATCAGAAGGTAGATGGTATTGCAGAAAAATTAGGCATTCAAGATATATTAAATAAACGAACATATGAAATATCGGGTGGGCAAGCACAAAGAACAGCCATTGCACGCGCTCTAATTCATAAACCTAAATTACTACTAGCAGATGAACCGACGGGAAACTTAGATTCAAAAGCGGCTAATGATGTAATGGAGTTATTAAAACGATTAAATAAAGAACAAGATGCAACAATGATGCTTGTTACGCACGATCCAGTGGCTGCAAGTTTTTGTGATCGTGTTGTATTTATTAAAGACGGAAAATTGTATAACGAAATTTATAATGGAGAAAACCAACAAATGTTTTATCAAAAAATTATAGATGTACTTGCATTACTAGGAGGTCGTAAGCATGACTTTTCAAAGATTCGCTTTTAATAATATCATTCGAAGTAAGCGGACTTATGCTGCACACTTTCTAAGTAGCTCATTTTCAGTTATGGTTTTTTTCACATATTCACTCTTACTTTTCCATCCTGATTTACAAGGAGAACTAGTCTCCACAAGTAAAACAATGAGTCTTTTAGGAACAATGGGAATGCAAATATCTCAATATCTCATTTTTGTATTTTCATTCTTCTTTCTTTTATATTCGGGGAGTTCTTTTTTAAAAACAAGAAAAAAAGAATTTGGAATTTTAATCATGCATGGTATGTCACCGGCGCAGTTAAACAAATTAATTTTTTTAGAAAATATGTTAATTGGAATCGGATCTATTATGTTTGGTATCTTAATTGGATTGATATTTGCAAAGCTCAATTTATTAGCAAGTGAAAATATATTAGCGATTGATAAGGGGCTTCCTTTTTACGTTCCTATAAAAGCTGTCTTAATGACAACTGGCGCATTTTTGATTCTGTTTCTAGTTATTTCGTTGTTTACTTCTAAAATGGTAAAAGGAAACAAGTTGATTGATTTGATGAAATCAGAGGAAAAACCAAAACCAGAGCCAAAGGCATCAAAAGGATTGGCATGCCTTTCCATATTCTTCATTGGATTAGGGTATGGATGTGTGTTCTATTTCGTACTAGAAAGAAACTTCATTATGCCTTACTTACTTGGAGGGGTAGTCTTTGTAGTGATAGGGACATATTTTTTATTTTCACAGTTGAGCGTGTATGTAATACGTGTCTTAAAGAAAAAAGACACTTTGTTTTTTAATAAAACAAACCTTCTTACTATATCTGAATTGGCCTATCGTATGAAGGATAATGCAACTATGTTCTTTATGCTAGCGATCGTTTCCGCTGTGGCCTTCACAGGGATTGGTACATGCCTAGCAATGGGAAATAAGGGATTAACTGAAATGACCAACCCATTTGCATTTACCTATACTTCGTTAGGAGAAAATTTACAAGAAGAAGAGCACATTACAGAAATAAAAAAACAACTCACTCGCTCAAATTTCTCTTATCAGGTAGCGGTTACGAATCCTAAATTCACGGAAAATAATTTAGTGCTAATCAAAGTATCAGAGTATAACAATTTTGCGAAAATCTTTGGGTATGAAATGGAAAAGATAGATAATGATCAAGAAGTGATCATAGTACCCTCAATAGTTTCGCAAAAAGAAAAGTATGCAAGAGGAAAAGATATACCTGAGAGAATAGATGTAGTACAGGAAAACATGGAGATGTCTCTTCGGGTCAAGAAGGCAGTCCCATATATAGTTCTCCCAAATGCAATTGGAGCTATTATTGTCGTTTCGGATTCCTTGTACGATAAAATCCCTAACAGAAAGACGGAAGATGATTCTTACGTAATGAAAAGTCAATATGGATTTGTCGTGGAAAATTGGGAAAAATCAAGGGCGGTTACAAAAAAATTAGAAGCAACAATGGGTAATAATAATTTGGTGGAAGCACATCATTATTTTGAAGCATTATATTCTGAATGGATTTCTTCGAAACAAAAGAATGGTATTTTACTTATCGTCAGTGTATTAGTAGGTATCGTATTCTTTACGTTTGCAGCCAGCCTATTATACTTCCGACTATATGCAGATTTAGAAAGAGAACAACAACAATATGAAATGATTGCGAAGGTCGGTCTAAGCAAAAGAGAACTAAAGAAAATCGTAACGCGTCAGCTTATGTTAATGTTCTTCTTGCCATTAATCATAGCGATTATTCATAGTGGTGTCGCTTTTATAGCCTTGCAACAGCTAATTGACTTCTCTGTTTTCAAGATGTCCATTTTAATTATACTAGCCTTTATGTCCATTCAAAGTGTGTACTTTTTCACTGTCCGTTGGCGTTATTTACAACGGTTATATAAAAAAATCATGTAGTGTATTGATAAAACAAGCAAAGAGGAGAAAAAGAAATGAAAAAAGTAATGAAAGTGTGCATGGCAGGAATAGTGTCTATTTCTATGTTAGGAGCTTGTTCTTTTGGAAAGAAAGAAGAACCGAGGAATGCTGCTTTATTGATTGGGGAAGAACAATCATTAAAAGAAATAGTAAATCAACATAAAAGCGAAATTAAGACCAACACTTTATATAAAGTGAAAAAAGCAGAAATTGATGGCAAACAAGTATTAATTATGGATCAAAAAACTGCGGAGAAAATGGTTGAGATAGGTGTGTTGAGAGAATCAGATAATGATAATGAAGTATGGAGTTCAGACCCAATTAAGTCAGTACCTTCAGTTCCAAAGGATAAAGCTGTATTACTAGCTAGTAAGAAAAATAAAAAAATTAAGGAATTAACAATTAATGAAAAGAAAATAGATGTCCAGTATGCTAGCGATACTTGGTTTGGTCACTATCGTAATTCAGATTATGAGGAGCTAATTGTAATTGTTGATAATGCTACTTTCAATCAAATCCCTGTAAATGAAACATCAATGGAAATCCTACATTTCAATAAATCGTATGGAGAAGATAGACCATACAACTCAGATGATGTTAAGGCTGTACAAGCAGAAACTGAATGGAAAAAACTCACTAAAACTATGGAGAGTCAAGTAGATGCATTAGATTCAGTTTCTATTATAAAAAAATAGTGAAAGCATATTTAATACAGAAAAACCAGGATAAATTCTTAAAATTATCCTGGTTTTTTCATTATATCTTCCGCTTTTATATTTTTTAAGAAAGAGTTTTCTATCGAAAAAGATTATTAATGGAACAAATGAAACTTGCATCATGTCTATATATTGAAACCATAATAAAAGTGAGGGTAGTTTTATGTTTATTCAAATAAGTTTGAGGTGTGGGAATGGAACAGAAGTTTATTGAAAAATGTAATCATGATGAGCTGGACTATGTTATAAAAGACTATTGGCAAGATGTATGGAATTATTCATTTATTATTACGAAAGATCCACACTTATCAGATGACATCACACAAGATGTCTTTATAAAGGTTTTTAAACATTGGCATTCGTTTCGAAAGGAGTCATCTATTAAAACGTGGATATTAAAAATTACAAGAAATACAGCAATTAACTATTTGAAATCCTCTTATTTTAAAAGGATATCTTTAGTGGGGTTTTTTAGTGACGACAAGCAGTCTTCCTCGGCAGAACAAGAGTTTTTTAAGCAAGAGGAACTGAATGAAGTGTGGGATGTTGTATTAAAACTACCTAAAAAACACCGTGAAATACTAATATTGGACGCAAAATATGAATTATCTTATGAAGAAATGGCTGAAACATTAGGAGTGTCAATTGGAACTGTAAAATCTAGATTAAGCCGAGCGAGAAGTAAGGTTTCAAAATTAATAGGGGAGGGTAGAAGTGATGAACAATAAAAAAAATCCTGACTGGTATAGCAAATTAAAAAACGGTCCAATGGAGAACCGTAAAGATGAAGAAGAATTTATTTATAAAATAAAGCAATCGATAGACCAAAATAGTGAAGTAGATTCTGCAACATACAAAAGACCATTTCGTAGAAAAGTATTGCCTATTGTAGTTGTTTTGGCTTGTACAATGTTATTTTTTATTGTTCAACAACCTTGGCTTGATGATAACAAATCACCGGTACAAAGTAGTACTCAAATTAAGCCGAAAACAAAAGATGAATCTGCTCAAGATCCTTCACTAAAACAATTTATGAATGACTTATATCGAAGTACAAATTCTAAAAATGAAAATGATTTGTATGGAGCATTAAATGATGACGTTATATTTAAAGGGAGAACGTATTCGAAGGATGAATTGAAGGTTGATGAGGATATTTTTCATGAGTTGCAAGTCGCTCTTACAATGGGAGGCAAATTTGTGAATGATACTAAGAAAGTGTATAAAGTGCCAAGTGGATTGACAGAAAGTAATCAATCAAAGCAAGAATACTTTATATATGCAACTGTTACTGGAAACAATACAAAAATTTTAGCTGAACCAAAACTAGAATCACAAGCTTTATATGAAGTTTCTAATGAAATGGTAAAAGCTTGGATTCCGGAAAAAGTGCAGAATGATGGATTTATAAAAGTATCGACTATTAACGGTAATACTGGATATGTACCAACAAAGTATGTTTTAACTGATATTAAATATTCTTTCATGTTCGAAAAGAATGATGAAGGTAAATGGAAAATAACAAATATAGATTCTATTTGGTAAAAGAGGAAGGTTCACTTTAATGAACCTTCCTCTTTATCTTTACCTTTATCCTCTTTTTGAAGTGAATTCCAGCACTCTAAAATTTCTGACGTAACGAGAGCAGCAATATTTTTTTCCGAATTACTACCAGGAATAACGACAGAAATAGCAATTTGTGGATCTTCGGTAGGAGCATATGCAATGAAAAGAGAATGATTTATCATTCTTTCTTGCTCGTTCGGAGAACCAGTAATACCCGTTTTACCTGCGACATCAAAAGGTAAGTTTTTAATCTCCTGTATATTTTGACTCATCCCACCTTGCACGACACTCCAAAATTTCATAGGATAACGATTTGAACTTTCTAAGATTGGTTTAAACTTTTTTGTTTCCTTACCGTCCTGACCAATAATAGCACTTACAATTTGGGGTTTATATTTATCACCTTTACTTGCCAAAGTTGCTGCATATTGAGCGAGTTGAAGAGGGGTATGCACTTCATTTCCTCCCCAAGAGGCATTTAATAAAGCGGAGATTCCATTTTCAAACTTATTAGATGGATGAAATTCATATTGTCCGTCTTCTTCAAAGGGTAAATCAATCCCAGTTTTAGAACGAAGGCCGAATTGCATTAAATAATCTGTCCATATATTTGCCACTTTTTCTATATTCCCATTATTTTGGTTGAATAAGGGTAGAGCTACTTTGGCTGTCATAAATGTATTAGATGAATTAATGATAGCCTGAATCGGTGTAATTTCACCTGTTGGCGTTCCAGGTGCATTAGTAATGTTATTTTGATTATCATACTGAAAAGTACCTTTATCTAAATAAGTATCTTCGGGTTGAAAAAGCTTTTCGTTTAATCCAATTAAAATAGTAAGTGGCTTTATAGTAGAGGCCATATTTACATAAGATCCACCATACTTTAATTTTTGAATTGCTTTATTTTGCGAAAGTGATTTAATGTTTTCCTTTTTAGATGATACATGTGTATTTAATATATTGGGATCAAAAACTGCCGAGTTGGCCATAGTTAAAATTGCGCCAGTTTTTACATCGGTTACTACAACATAACCAGCGTTAGCATCATGTATTTTCTTAATTTGAGATCTTAATGTTTCCTCTGTTTTTTGCTGCAGCTTAGAGTCTAAAGCTAGCCGGACATCTTTTCCTTTTTGTACTTTTTGAATGTTCCATAAGAACTTTTTATTATTCATTTTAAAAATCAGAGTTTTTCCTGGTTTTCCTTTTAAATCATTTTCATATTGAAGCTCAATCCCACTTTTTCCAACAGGTCCATACTTAGAATTAAGGTCATTTTCTACATACCCAATTAGCTGTGAACCAATTTCATGTTTGGGATAATATCGAATTAATTCATCTTTGATTATTACATTATTGGGTTTGTTCTTGTTTATGAATGTAAGTTCATTCTCATTTATGTCAGAGTATAACGGTATATTATTCATAGTCTGCTTTTTACAAGATTGTTGTAATTGCGATTTTATGTCCTCTGCAGAAATGTCATGTTGAAACTCGCTTGAAAATTGATTGAAAAAAGCTAATGTGTTTGATGTATCTTGATTCGATAGCTTTTCATCATTAGAAGTGCAATATAGAGACTTAACTTTCTTATTTGTAGCTAGTATTACACCATTTTGATCAAAAATTTTTCCTCTTTCAGCTGAAGAAGTTGCGATAGTAATTGAAATGAAGTTGATTTTTAATAAAATTAGTAAAATCAAACCTACAATAGAAAGAACCGCAAAAAATCTCCATCTTTTTGTATGTAACATATAACCCTCCCTTATGTAGCCTATTTCATCTTATAGTTAATTATTTTTTTTGTAAATGTGGAACAACTTTATTACTTAGGTTGTCTATTAAGTATTACAGCATGAAGAAAGGAATAATCAGTATGAAAAGTTACTAGCAAGTCTATGTGTAAGTTTAATATGAGTCATTATACAGTTTAGCATTTCTAATGCAAGCGACAAAAAAATAGAGAGAAAAACAAGAAGGGAGATTTATCAATTACGCGGCTAAACCAAAAGGAATTGAAGCTTACAAGGATTTAGAAAAAAAGATAAGACACTATTTATAACTGAATGGTGGTTTCTAATATATAGGGAACGTATTTAGTATATTTATTTACTAAGTATTAGTGAGGAGTTCCGGAAGAATTATATGGAGGATTTATGAAAAAACAAAAAGGAAAGAAGCAGAAGACGTATATATCTATTCGATTAAATATAATGTTCCTTTGCATATTTCTACTATTCTCAGCTATTATTATGCAGCTAGGAAAAGTACAAATTGTTGAGGGAGAGGCTTATAAGAACCAAGTGGAAAACAGTCAAAATGAAACAACTAGTATTCCAGTTCCACGTGGACAAATTCTAGATCGAGAAGGGAAAACGGTCGTTAATAATAAATCTCTTCGCACAATTACGTATACAAGGGTGAAGGGGATTACGAGTGAAGATATATTAAAAACAGCAAAAGAATTGGCGAAAGTGCTTGAAATACCTGAACTAGATATAAATAAGTTAACCGATATCGATAAAAAAGATTTCTGGATGCAGTTGAATACGAAGCATGCGGAGACAAAGATTACTAAAAAAGATATAGAAAAGTTTAAAGAAAAGGGAATAGAGGGAAAAGAGTTAGATAAAAAAATTGAAGACTTAAGACGAAGTCGCGTTACAGAAGTAGAATTGGCAGAATTAACAGCACAAGATTTAAAGGTGTTAGCTATTAAAAGTAAAATGAGTTCAGGTTATCAACTAACACCACAAATTATTAAAAAAGATGTGACAGATCAAGAATATGCGCGGATAAGTGAAAACCTTGCGGAGTTTCCAGGAGTAGATACAACAGTTGATTGGGAACGTAATTATGTAAATGGTACTTTATTTCGTTCTGTGTTAGGTAATATTACAAGTAGTGAAGAAGGATTACCGAAAGAAAACTTAGATTCTTATTTGGTACGTGGATATAACCGTAATGATCGTGTAGGAAAAAGTTATATTGAACAACGATATGAAGATGTATTACACGGTACAAAAGAAGAAGTGAAAAACATTACTGATAAATCGGGAAACATTGTTAGCGCAGAAATAATCTCTAAAGGAAAAAGTGGTAATAGTTTAACATTAACGATTGATATGGAATTACAAAAGAAAGTGGAAGAAAGTATAGAGAAAAATTTGAGAGCTTTTAAGAGTTCAGAGCCACTGTTGGACCGAGCGTTTGTCGTCATGACAAATCCAAATAACGGACAGATTTTATCTATGGCAGGCAAAAAGATTGTAGAAAAAGAAGGGAAAATGGAGATTGAGGATTTGGCATTAGGTAACATGACAACTTCGTATGAGCTAGGGTCAGCTGTAAAAGGCGCAACGTTATTAACTGGATATGAGACAGGGGCAATACAGCCAGGAGATCAATTTTATGATGCACCGATGAAATTTAAAGGTACACAAGCTAAAAAATCGTGGAATGTATCCGGATTTGGTAATATTAATGATTTACGAGCTTTACAAGTATCTTCGAATGTATACATGTTCCAGACAGCTTTAAAAATTGCGGGAGTTAATTACGTACCAAATGGTTCGTTGGATATTAAACAAGAAGCATTTGATACGATGCGCTATTATTTTAAACAATTTGGTTTAGGTGTCCCAACAGGTATTGATTTACCGAATGAAATAATTGGACAAACGAGAAAAGTAGATAGTCAACCTGGATTTTTACTAGATTTTTCTATCGGCCAGTATGATACGTATACGCCGTTGCAATTGGCACAATATATTTCAACTATTGCAAATGGAGGCTTTAGAATGCAACCCCAAATTGTACAAGAAATACGAGAGCAATCAATAAAAGAAGAAGAGGTTGGTAAAGTTATACGCTCTATAGAGCCTGTCGTATTAAATCGAGTTGATATGAAGAAAGAACATATTGATCAGATAAAAGAAGGCTTTAGATGGGTATTCCAAGAAGGTGATGGAACTGGCGTGAAGTATTTCAAAAATGCTTCATATAAACCAGCAGGAAAGACAGGGACAGCTCAAACTGTATATGGTGGAGATGATCCAATTGGTAGAAATGCAAAAGGAGAACGTATGGAATGTTACAACTTAACATTAGTTGGATATGCTCCATATGATAATCCAGAAGTAGCATTTTCTGTAGTAGTCCCATGGCTTCATGATGATAAAAATGGAATTAATTCTATAATTGGAAAGGAAGCTTTAGATGTATACTTTGATTTAAAACAGCAACGTATACATGGTGAAGCTGCTAGTACAGATAGTTCGAATCAAAATTAGTAAAATTTGTGCACTTTCCTCAGGGGAAGAGACCCTGTTTATATAAAAGTCTTTCTAAGTTAGAGAAATAGCAGCCATCAGAGTTGCTATTTCTCTTTTTTGTTAATATCTCTGCTACTAGTTAAAAAGTTTTTTATTTATGGAACAAACTTGTTTCTTAGATTGTCAATTATGTGTTCGTATAAAGACAGGTGTTCAAATTGGATAAAGTGTATTGAAAATTTGAAAGGAATGATGATTTTGAAAAACAAGAGGATGCTAAAAATAGGAATATGTGTTGGTATATTAGGTTTAAGTCTTACAAGCCTAGAAACTTTTACAGGAGGGGCACTGCAAGTTGAAGCGAAAGAAAAGACAGGACCAGTTAAACATAAAAATCATGCGACGTATAAAGAATTCTCTCAACTTGAGAAAAAATTTGATGCTCGATTAGGTGTGTATGCTATTGATACTGGTACAAATCGAACAATTTCTTATCGACCTAATGAGCGGTTTGCCTTTGCATCAACCTACAAGGCGTTAGCGGCAGGGGTATTGTTACAGCAAAACTCAACTGAGAAATTAAAAGAAGTTATCACTTATACGAAAGACGACTTAGTGGAATATTCACCCGTTACAGAGAAACATGTAGATACCGGAATGACATTAGGAGAAATTGCTGAGGCTGCTGTTCGTTCCAGTGATAATACTGCAGGGAATATTTTATTTAATAAAATAGGCGGACCTAAAGGATATGAAAAGGCGCTTAGACAAATGGGTGATCGGATTACTATGGCTGATCGCTTTGAGACAGAGTTAAACGAGGCTATTCCAGGAGACATTCGTGACACTAGTACAGCAAAAGCAATTGCTACGAATCTTAAGGCCCTTACGGCCGGCAATGCGCTTCCAACTGATAAACGTAAAATTCTTACAGAGTGGATGAAAGGAAATGCTACAGGAGACAAACTTATTCGTGCAGGCGTACCAACTGACTGGGAAGTTGGAGATAAATCTGGTGCTGGAAGTTACGGGACGCGAAATGACATTGCTATCGTTTGGCCGCCGAATAGGGCACCTATTATCATCGCAATTTTATCTAGTAAAGATGAGAAAGAGGCTACCTATGATAATCAACTAATTGCAGAGGCAGCTGAAGTTATAGTTAAGGCTCTTAGGTGATAATCTCTCAATTCTTTATTTAATGTAATTGAAAATATGAACTTGGAAAGCGATTCTTTTTAATGTGAAAAGAATCGCTTTCTTGTATTCCTATCATGAATAGTATAAAAGAAAAAATCTATTGGCTAGAATCAAATCAAAAGACCCTTCCTCAAGTATAATCACTCTTCACATAATAATACTGGAGGAAGGAAAATTCATAGGAGAAATTATATAAAATACAAGAATAGGGTGATCTAATTTCTAATGGTCCCAGTATCTTTTATTTTGACGTGTGTCTTTACATTTATTTTAGCCTCTGCTAACGCTTGCAACCAATTTCCTTTTAGTTTTTTCCACTCTTTATATTGAAAAGCTCTAGCATATAGGGATAATCCGATTGGATCAATTTTATTCTGCTGTATTTCATCCAAAATATCTTGTAACTTCTTATTAATTTCTTTTTGAATAGCGCTCTTTAAATTATTTATATTTTTTTTATTATCATAATGTCCCTTAATTAAATTCGCATTGGTTTTTTCTATTAAAGCTACATTTGCATTTATATCGAGATTAAATACAAACTTTCCGTTTTGAAAATTAACATCTACCTTCCTTGTCGCATTCTGTACCAAGATAGAAGTGTTTGGTTTTTTGTTGGATTTTTTAGGAGGAAGCGCAAGGTGTAGTATCATCCGACCTTTATTTTTGGGCTTATTTATAAGATTGAAGAATTTAACATCTTTTTTAGGGATATGAGTTAAAAATTTTCCTTGTTGATCTAAAAGTGCAATTCCTATCGTGTCAATTTCATTTTTTGTTTTTTTGATAACTGGAACAGCTTGTGTCATTCCTTCTTCATTTTTTTCTCTCATTAATTGTTGAATAGTGGAAGAAACGGATTGATTATTTTGAATGGAGGATTCGATTACACTACTTATATAAGATGGTAGTGATGGTTTATCGGGCTTATTAATTGTGAAAATTTCTTCTACAGGTCCATCAACAAGTACTACTTTAGCATTAATGGTAGCGTACGGGTCACGGTAAGAAGAATCAAGCTCCAGCATCCAATTTGCTTCTTGTGCTAATTTTTTTCCAATTAAAATGATTTCGGCTTTGGAGGCTGTCATATAACCCGTTAACTTCGTATCTATCTTACTGAATCCATTATATACAGTTGATGCCTGCGTCCAATGCTCTATAGTATTTTTTTGCTGTTTATGATGAAAGAGTGGTATGCTTGTGCCCACCTTTACGTCTCCATTAGAGTTTCTATCCAAGGCAATTAAAAGGATTAATGAAACCTTCTCAAGTGGAATTCTCTGACTACAACCAATTAAACATACACAACAGATTACAATCCATATCCATTTTCGAATCAAAGCTGTTTCCTCCTAGTAAACCAAGTAAAAAGAATGCTGTAAGCGAAAAAGAAGATTGGTAATAGAATAAAGAAAATGATATTTAAGATATCCATAAGAGAATATATAAATAAATATTGATCCACATCGGGATTTAGAAAAACGAATAAGCCGACTATTAATAGCATAAAACCAGCCAGCACCCAATTGCGAACGGTTTTTTGAAATAAAATGGTCACAGATTCGAAACTGAAAAATAAATACGGATATATTGTAGTGGAAAATACAATCAAATAGTAAGCGATATATATAATTTCTAATCGTTCTATGAAAGAAAAACGAACCCCTTTTAACAGATGAAATACTGGCCAAATTACGTCTTTTATCCCCTCCGGACTAAAGTATATATAAGAAAGAATAGTCACATATAGATAGAAAAACATGGTTCCAGTATTCGCTATTAGTATTCCTTTTATGGCTTTTTGCTTTTTTTGTAAGAACGGATAAATAAAATATGCAATTTCTAAGCCTGCATAAGGAGTAATGGTTTCTTTCGTTGCCTTTACAATAGGGTATAAGCCATCTTTAAAAATAGGTAGTAAGTGTAAAGGATTGTAGTTACTCTTTAGTGAAAAAAGAAGAAATAGTGGCATCCAAGTAGTGAAGAAGAAAACAAGCATAGAATAACTAGTAAGAGCCCTTAACCCACTCAGGGCTAAAATAATAAAAGGCAATAGTAATAATATGGCGATTTGATAAGCAGGAGTGGAAGGGAATACCCACACTTTTACAATATCAGTTGCCTTTAATAAAGTGTTAAAACCAGCAAAAAATAGATAAAAGGCATATAAAAGAAGAAAAATTGTCCCAAGCCATTTACCAAAGTATGTTTTTAAAATCTGTGAGAAGTTTTTGTTAGGATTTTTTTGTAACATTAATATAATAAATACGCCAATTATAGAAGTAGTTATCCAACCCAGAATGATAGAAATCCAGCCATCTGTGCCAGCGGTAGTAGCAAGTGGGCTTGGCATAATTAACATACCTGATGCAAGTTGCAGTGAATGAATGAAAACAATATATTCGAATGAAGTTATGTTTTGGAATTTAAGATTCCCCATGTGAACCACCTTCTTTTTTCTTTCTTTGTTTCGGCTGTCCTGTACTCGAGCGGGTGGTGATCATAGAAATAGGAAATCTTACAAAAGAATCTTTTAACTCTTGGAGACGAAATGGTGCTATTGGCAATCCATATGGTGAACCATAGGAAGTTAGTGAAACAAAATGAGCAAATAAGAGCATTAATCCACTAACAATACCTACAATCCCATAAAAATAGGCCAATAACATCATTGGAAAACGAATAAGCCGAATACAACTTGATAAATCATAATTAGAAACAATAAATGATGCAATAGCAGTAATA
This sequence comes from Bacillus mycoides, assembly GCF_001757995.1. Lineage (GTDB taxonomy): Bacteria > Bacillota > Bacilli > Bacillales > Bacillaceae_G > Bacillus_A > Bacillus_A mycoides_B. Next base: position 49,773 of record NZ_LXLV01000031.1, read on the forward strand.
GACACGATAATAACCATAACATTACTCACAAGCCCAGCTTGAACAGCCGCCTGCCCAATTACAATCCCTCCAACAATTCCAATTGTTTGTCCAATTGGTTGTGGTAAGCGAATACCAGCTTCACGTAGCATTTCTAGTGTGATTTCCATTATAAAAGCTTCCAATAAAGGAGAGAAAGGGACTTTAACTCTTGACGTTGCAATAGAAGTGTATAGATCTAAAGGAATGATTTCAAAGTGAAAAGAGACTATAGCAATATAAAATGCAGGTAAAAAAATAGCTATATTAAATCCTGCAAATCGTAATAAGCGAAAAAATGATGCAATGAGCCAATGTATATTATAATCATCTGGAGTCTGAAAAAATCCAATTAAATTTATTGGGACAATCATCGCACCAGGAGATCTATCAATTAACACTGCTACTTTTCCATCAAGTATATGATTAGAAATGGCATCTGGGCGTTCACTTAAATAAGCCTGTGGAAAAGGAGTCCAATTTTGATCCTTTGTAAAATTAGATAGTTCTCCAATGCTCAATACCGCATCTGTTTTAATTTTACAGATTCTAGTTTCTATTTCTTGGACCACATCTTCGTTTGCTACATCCCCTAAGTAAATTAAATAGACTAAAGAAGTGGCGCGTTCTCCAATTGTCAATTTTTTAATTTTCAATTCAGTAGAAGGAATATATCGACGAATTAAGCCTATGTTTTTTGTGGCATTCTCAATAAACCCATCATGTGAGCCTTTAATAGTAACTTCTGAAATGGGTTCTTGAATCGCTCTCTCTGCCCAACCTTTTGTATTTATTAGAAGGGACCTCTTTTCTCCTTCCATAAACAGTACACATTGTCCCTCAAGTAATCCTTCTTTAATTTCATTCCACGTATATACTATTTTGGTATGAGTAGCAATAATATTAGAATTAAATATTTGACTGTCTTCATTCACTTCTTGTAATAATGGTGTAACAACATTTCCTTTTAATGCAACACCATCTGTAAGGCCTTCAAAATAATATAGTAAAATATTCGTGTTTGTTTTTAATTGCAAAGGATGTTCAATCAAATCTGCACTAATATTAAAGATGTTATCTAATGTATTTTTAAGTTCTTTTAAGTTACTTGTTTGGATTTTTTCAATGGTTTTATCTGTCTTTGTTTCTAGGGTCTGTTCATTTAAGGACAAAATTGACACCTCTTTAATATATAACGATTAGTTGTAGTTATTATTTTTATATGTTTGAATTTTATTCACTAATTTAAACGGATTGAGATCAAGAATAACTAAAATTGAAGTACTATATTATAAATTCAATAATTGAGAGTAAAAAAGTAGATGTAATTTGTGTAGAAATCTAAGTATCAAGATAGAAGTGAAATTTGAATGATTATAATAAAAAAGAACCCTTGATAGGTTCTTTTTAATAGTTGGTAAATATGTTGTCAACAATAGATGGCGATAAAGGTAGTAATTTAGATGTCTTTATGTTACTCAGCTGAATTTTGTAGGAAGAATTATTTTTTCATACCTCAATGCTCATTAAAAAAGGACATTTCATTTATTTGGGTGTTTTAGTGTATTTGAATTTTGCACGCTAACAAATTTTGTTTAGGGACAAAATGTGAAGTTTTATTCTGAAATAACAGAAAGTTAATGCGGCAAAATTCCTATTGGTAATTTGGATAGGTATCAAATATTTCTTTGGCCTTATTTTCTTGATATGACCGTACGTTTATATGTTTCTAAGGGAAAGAAATATTTTCATTTTTATTACCATCTATTGTTTGATTAAGATGGTAACACGAAAATGAAACGTTTACAACCAGAAAATAAAGAAAAAATATTAAAATGCGACTTTTTTCGACAAGTATTCCTATAAAATGTTTTATAGGAATTAGAAATAACTAAATTAGTAATAATAGCTTATTAAAGTGAAATTCAATGAATAAGAGTCCAAAGGCATGAATTTAAATGATAAAGTTATAATTTTCTTTTTTGAACTGTAAGTGTTTTACAAGTATAGTTAAACTTTAATCCAACTAGCATTTCTTCCTTTTGTCACTAGCTTAATATGGCCAAACAATTGCAAGGAACTTAAAGCCTTACTGATTGTACTCTCGGCTATGTCTGGATATGTGTTACGAATACTCTCCTTAGTAAAGGACTGCTTTTGTTTAAGTATAAAATCCTGAATTCTCTCCACTTTAGTATGTTTACATATAGAATCTAAAACTGTATTATGAAGATCTTTGTACGCCTCTAATATAATAGTTAAAAACGTTTTTAACCAAAAGCTACTATTATGTTCCTCGCAGTACCAATTTACCGAAGATTTATAAATCGAATTGTAATATTCAGATTCATTTTTCTTGATATATTTATCCAAACATACATATTTTACAAATGTATGTCCATTCTGTATTAATAGCAATTGCATTAACATAAGTGCCAATCTGCCGTTTCCTTGATTAAAAGGGACTATGCAATAAAAATTAAATATAAAACGAGCTATTAATAAAAGTGAATGATGGACCTTACTAGAATTTAATGAGTTATATTGATCACATAATTGTTCCATTACTTGTGGAATAAGCTCATGTGGGAGAATGCGGTAACTATTTAAGTGCATTCCGTTTTCAGGAATACCTGGAATAGTAAACGGTTTTTCGCGCCATTTGGCACTATCAGAGGTAATGTAATGTATCAATTGAAAATGTAATTCCTGTATAGTCTCTGGATTAATTAATAAATTACAGGAATTCTTATGTACAAAAGTAAGTGTTTGATAAAAACAAAAAATAGCATCTTCTGAGATATTTTGAGGTACTATATCATCTAAAATAAGTTCTTTTAATCTTTTATTAGGGACTTTTATATCTTCATAGGTAGTAGTAAAGTTTTTTATGTAATGAAGTGGTATGGTTTTTTCTAAGCTAGTAAATATATCAGGATTTTGTTCCTGATAAGCAGCTAATTTTCCTTTTAATTCACTAATTTCACTGATTATATTTAATAGTCTCCTTTTTAATTCAATATTTTTATACTTGTCATCGAAAAAATTTCTCATTTTTATTCCCCCTGTAACCCCTTAACATGCTGTTACATAAATCTTTCCATTCTAAAGATAGTTTACAACATTATTTTAAAATAACAATATATTTATTTTGATTTTGAACTTATTTTAGAATCAAAATTGTTATTTAAATTTGATTAACGAGTTAGAACTTATAATTAATCATGTTTGAATAAAGAATGAATATACACAGATAGAAATTATAGTTTGAATTAAATTCCTTTTTATGAATTTACGAGATGAAAATATAATTTTAGAATTATTATTAGTGTAGTTTGCTGTATTATTGCTGGGAATTTACTAGAAAGTAACTAATTTTCACAAATAAAATAAAGAAATCTTAAAGAGGAATCAATAGGATCTAATTTGAATAGGCATAATCCTAACATTAAATGTGCAAATGTACAATAATTAAATGAAAAAAATATGAAAATATCGACTTTTTTCGACAAAATAAATTAGATAGAAAAACAATCAAATGTAAGAAAATTGTTGCTTTAGATGGTCTCTGCATTTCATAAATTAATATTGAAGGAATCATCAAATGATTTTTACGAGTAATAAAAGAGTAGATATATAAATTAAATTGTGACAATTATAAAGTTAGTATTCTCCATTTTCATTATTTAATTTAACAAATTTAATAATAGTAAGGTGACTTTTCTATATTTAATATAAGTATTTGATGGGGTATGCTCATAAAAAGTGCCATTTTCTATATATCCATGTAGCATTTAGCACTTGTATTGCGAAATATTTTGACATAAGTTAATTTAAATATTAGGTACAGAAACATTTTAAGGAAAAGAGTCAGTATAAAAGTACCCTGAAAAACGTTTCACCCTAAAAACGTTTTTCCTCAAGAGATTTTCTCAGGAGCACTAAAGTTTTTTAATTTGTTTCTGTGCCTTATTAGATAAAAATAATATAATAAGTTGTTTAGAAAAGGTGAAAAATTTCCCCATTATAAAATGAACCTCATATAACTTAACGTCCGTATGGTCTAGTTAAAGTAGGAATTTAAAGAAAAGGAAAGGGCTAGCTCTAGTTATAATTAGTGCAATAAATAGGGGGCTACTCAAATTTTTTTGTTAGATTTAGTAAGAATAATTATAAATGAGTTAATTCAGTATAAAAAATGTAATGTTACACAATTGACTAAGCTTTTAAAAATTCCACAATCCACTGTTTCCCAACATTTATCGAAAATGAGGGGTAAGGTGCTAAAGGCTGAAAGAAAGGGTTTAGAGATGTACTATTATATTACTAATCTAAAGGCGAGTCAGATTGTTGGAATTTTAGGTTTGTAAATAAACAAAACTTCACACATTTCATTATAAGTAAAACGCAGAATAATCCCCCACAAATACGTGGGGGATTTCTTTTATGACAATAATATCAGTCTTTTTGAGGAGTGACACGATGGTCACCATGTTCTAATGTGCTAGTAAAAGAAAAATTTTGAAAGTGCTAAAACGCTTCATATTTCTCAATATAATTTATGTCGCAAAAATCTTTTAATTTCATCAAAAGCTAAGTGACGATGACCAGCCTGACAATGTTGTTCACCGCCAGTTTTCTTAGTGAAAACTACAGAAGTGATGGAGGCTGCATTACATAGCTCCAATTCGATTTGCGATAATCGGCTAATTGGAACGTACTGATCGTCTTCACCAGCCAGGAGCAATACTTCTTGATTTATGAACTGACCGATTCCTGCCATCGTATGTTTTTCAAAGTTTTTAAGTAAGTTGAATGGCGTCTTTTCACCTGTATTTTCCATACCCTTTTTAATTTTCTAGTTCAGGTCGATGCTGGTGGCCATCATTTGTTTAAACATGGTATTAATTTTGTCAGCTTCATTAGTAGCCAGAAGCGTGGTCAATTTATCCCAGATATTATCCGGCATGCGCATCTTAAGTGCATCAAGGCCACTATAAAAAATATTAAAGGCGATGACTTTGTCGATTCGTTTTTCAAAAGCGGCGGCACGCATTGCCAAGTAGCCGCCCCAAGAAGCTCCGAGAATACTAACACGGTCAAGTTTGAAATAGTCAATGACTGTGGAAACGGGCTTCTCCCAGTTGTGGATAAATTTCAAGCCGGTTTTCAGTGCTGTTCCTTGTCCAGGTCCATCAAACACTATAATATTATAATTGATTCCTTGGAGATAGTTTAGCATCTTCATCATTTCCTCCATGTAGGAATCGTAGCCTCCAAAGAAAAGTAGTGTATTACATGCGCCTGGATTCATGAATTTGATTGCAGGGAGATAGGAATCTTCATAAGGAATTTGATAGGTTTCATACTCAAAGTCATGAAAACTCTTATAAAAGGTTTCACGGTATTTTTGGTACACTTTTTCTTTTTTTGGATCGGATGACTCCATATAAAACTCGGCAGCTTGATAATAAACCGAAGCCAGATCGAAGTCTTTAGGGTGCTCCCGCATCGCTGCATATTCTATCCAAGTGTTATACCAGCTGTCCGTGTCTGCAAGTTTTGGGATGATGGCTAGCAAATCCTGATTTGCCCGCTCATCGTCTTGATAGAAATCGTTGAAAAAACGGTTAATTTGCAAATTAAACTGTTCGTTGTTTACATACTGTTTAAACACAAAATCCCTCCTTATATTTGACTACAAGGTAAGGATAAGAGAAGTATATTAAAGAAACAACAAGCAGGAAAGGGGAAGAAGTACGAAATCGAACCATAAGGATATAAACGGTTCGATAAGCAACTTTGGGAAGGAGATTGATTATTAATGGGAGAGGATGTTCGCGTTTATAAAACGAAGAAAAATATTTCTAATACACTTATTACCCTCTTGAACGAAAAAGAGTTTGGTCGAATTACAACTAAAGATATTTGCGTACATGCTTTGGTGAGTAAGTCCACATTTTACAGCCATTTTGCAGATAAATATGATCTTTTGGAAAAAATAGTGCAAAATTATGTTTGCTGGTTCAAGGAAGAAATTGAATTACGTTTCGCATTAATAGAGAATGGAAATGTGGCTCAAGTTATCAATATGATAACCGATAAGGTTTCAGCGCGAAAAAAAGAGATTGCAACTTTACTCCATGTACGTGTTCCATCAGCGGATTTACGTTTAGAGTTAGAATCTATTTTATATAATGCCTGTTATTCCTATTTGAAAGAGCAGCAGGTGGTAGTAAGTGTGCCGATTGACTTTGTAGCTCAGTTGTATAAAGCAAACGCAATGGTGTCAATCAATTGGTCGCTTAGCAAAGATAAAAATCCAGATGTGGTTAAACTAATAGATAATATGCAGAGATATGTTTTTGATCTGATTTTGTCAGGTAGTGAGAGAGTGTAATAAATATTGATTTATGAGCTTGTTGAAAAACAACAAATACGCTTATAAATCATGAATAATGCTTAATAATGTAGTTATTGTGTCGGATGTGGTTGTAAATAATTTCGTAATCAAAATTTGGATTTTTTGTGAATCTTTATTGTTTTTTTATAAACTCTTTACTACATAATGTTACAAAATAGAATTAATTTGCCTAATTTAGCCCCATAGCAAGTCAATAAATAAACTAAATGTGTTTATGTTATTGAACTATTAATATATTAGTAGGTAATTTGTTCGTTTATTCCTATATTGCTATTATATTAGCGTAAACAATATATTGGGGGGATAAGAATGAATTTGAAATTAACATCTAAATTAGAAAGAATAAGAAAAAGTAAAAAAGGAATTGGTGCTTGTGTTTTAGCTGCAGGGGTGACGGCAATTACAATGATTCCTCAAAGTACATATGCACATGGGTTTGTTGAAAAACCAAGTAGTCGTTCTGCTTTATGTAGTCAGAATTATGGAGCATTAAATTTAAATTGTGGAAATGTAATGTACGAACCTCAAAGTCTAGAAGCGCCTAAAGGATTCCCAGAGGGTGGACCGATTAATGGGAAAATCGCTTCGGCAGGAGGACTGTTTGGAGGGATTCTTGACCAACAAACCTCAAATCGCTGGTTCAAAAACACAATAAAGGGGGGAGCAAATACATTTACATGGAAATACACAGCGGCACATTCTACAAGTAAATGGCATTATTACATTACAAAAAAGGGATGGGATCCTAATAAACCATTAACACGTGCTGAATTAGAACCAATTGGAACTGTGAACCATGACGGTTCGGCCGCATCAAATAATTTAACACATACAATTAATGTACCAACTGATCGAAATGGTTATCATGTTATTTTAGCTGTATGGGATGTAGCAGATACGTCAAATGCGTTTTATAATGTAATTGATGTAAATCTAGTAAATAATGAAACTCCCGATACAGTAGCTCCAAGTCAACCAACTGGATTAAATGCGTCTAAAGTTTCTGCCAATAGTGTTGCACTAACATGGAAGGCCTCTACTGATAATATAGGTGTAAAAGAATATCAAGTGTTACGCAATGGAGAAGTAATTGATACGGTACCAGGTACAACTTTTACTGATAAAAAACTAAAAGCAAATGCGGAATATACCTATACTATAAAGGCATTAGACTCTGCTGGAAACATATCAAAAGAAAGTGAAAAACTAAAGGTTAAGACAACAAATGAAAAGCCAGATACAGAAGCTCCGACTCAACCGAAAGGATTACATAGTATGAGTACAACAGCGACAACTGTTGATTTGATGTGGAGTCCGTCTGAAGATAATGTAGGTGTTGACCATTATATTGTATATAGAGAAAGCGCTGGGGTTATGAATAAAATTGGGGAAGCTGATAATACATCCTTTATGGATAAAGATTTGAAGACTAATACATCGTATAAGTATGTAGTGACGGCGGTTGATTTAGCTGGAAATGAATCTAGTAGAAGTGATGTTTTGAATGTAACGACAAAGTCAGAGGATTCCACATATGAAAAATGGGATGCAAGAAAGGCATATACTAAAGGTGATAGAGTAGTACATGAGGGAAAAGTGTATGAAGCGGTTCAAAATCATCAAGGAAATGGCGACTCAAATTGGATTTTTGCCCTATCGCTTTGGAAGCCAGTTTTGAATAAATGATAAGCGGGGAAGGGTAGTTATCACTAATTCTATGTGCAATACCGAAACAGGGGTGAAGTTTTTAATCTCCATCTCAACATATACGAAATGAAATTATTAAAGAGTCCCAATGGAATTCCATTGGGATTCTTTATTTTCTAATGTGTAATAGCGTATATTTTCACTGTAAATTTGTTAGTGGCACCATTTGGATTTGCAATATAATTTTTAGTATTTGTGTAAGCTTCAGTCCTAGATCCATGTGAAATGTTTTTCCAACGAATAGAATCTGAACCTAGGGAAACATCAATCATTACATTGAAAGAAATAGTAGAAGGATGCTCTTTTTCTGAAGGCTCAATAACCCATTTTAATTCCTTGGTACCTATAGGTAAGCTATCAATTTTAAAGTTTTGACTGGATCGATTTTTTTGTCCGGATAAAGGACTAGACTCAGATGAAATTTGCGAAATTAATATTTCTTTTTCAATCGAATGTATACCATTTAATTTAATGATACTATCAATTAAACCTGGTCCAGGAAAATCAGCTGCAATGATACCAGTATGTTTAATTCCACCTTGTTGTAAGAGTTCAGTGCCAAGTGTATTCATTCCACCATAAAATACTTGACCATTTATATCACGAGGGAAATCTTCCCATGCATTAGTTATAGCTTTTTGAATCATTTTGGAGTTACTATCAGTATTTCTGCTCTCTTTACCACTTGCAACAAACCAAGGATAAACATTATTTAATAATGCAGCAGCACCACCTGTGCCACTAAAATGGTTAAGATAGATTTTATCATTGTTAAAATTATTATTTGTATTTTGAAGGTGGGTTTTCACGGCATTCCATTTTTCATACATTCCGTCTGGTCCGTTTTCAATTTCAAATGTATCTTGTATATTTAAGCTATCGTAATTAATACCATATTGCTGAGAGGCTGTAAAGTTTTGTAAGATTACAATTTTCCCTCGGATATCGCCTAGAGTAGGATTATTTCTTTTTGAAGTTGGTACAGAACTCGGATCCCAAAAATAGGAGGAATTAAGGTCTTTGTATTTTTTAAGTATTTCTTCGAATGATAGTGAGCCGCTTTCAGGAGTAGTTTCTTCTTTTAAGCGCATTAAAATTGTTTCTGTAGGATGATCTTTTAAAAATTGAATTGCCTCTTTTAATACATCTTCAAACATTGCTTTTTGATTTACAATCCCATGGTACATTGCAAAAGAATCTTTTACACGTTTAACACGCATATCTACATATCGAATTCCAGAATTTAATTGTTGGGGTAGACTCATAGTTTGATTTCTTGTCAAATTTTCATCAAGAAAACTTGCTCCATGTAAGGCCATTGTACCGTGAGTACCTGGAATAGATATTTCACTTAATTTTGTTGAATCTGCTACCTTCGACATCCACGATGGATTTTGATATCCTATATTGGATTCATAGGAATAACCTGGATGACTATCAGCTAAAATAGTAGATGGTGTACTTAAACTTACTAGTGTAAAACAAGTGAGGATGCTAATTTTAAAGAAATTTCTCATTTTTATTTTGTTCATTTTATCTCTCCTGACTTTTAAATAATAGATATAATAAAATAAAATGATTTTTTATTATATTTATTGTTTTCATTCTTAAAGTAATGAATTTTTGGGATTGAAAAAATTAAAAATAGAGGTAGTAATTTACTTGAGACTTTAATAGTTTGTTGTAATAAATTGTATCTAATAGCCAAACGGATTCTTAAAGAATAGAAGCATAGATAGGTGAAAAACAAATTTTACGCGGTACTGTATACAAACAAAACAGAAGTCTTAAAAAAGACTTCTATTTTGTGACATATAATGAATGATAAGGTGGTTAACAAATCAAGATAATGTGACTGAGTGGTAAAAATCTATTTATAGCTGTTTCAGAATCTCTTATAACAAGGTTACCTACGAAAAATGGGCCTCTGCAAGGCTAATAAAAATTGAAAAATTCTACTCATTAAAACTTAAACTAACTACAGTTGCGATAGATTGGGCTGCATGTTCCCAGCTTCCATCTATAACTTTTCCAATCTGCTGACCAAGTGCATTTAAATCATTTGGATTAACTGGAATCCCATTATACGCAGCAAGAATTGATAAAAGTGGAGCAGCAAATGGTGTCCAACCACCTCTATCAATATTAAATACAGGCTTATCTATAACCTTTCCATCTTGCACTGTAAACTCATAATAAAATTGATCATCTGGACGAAAACTTAAATGATGAGAAATTTGTCCTTTAACATATTTTTTCCCTGCACCTAGATTTACTACTTCTATTTCTTTTACATTAAACTCATGCTCAAATACTTTTATTTTTTTGACTTCTGGACCATTTAAGGCAGCGTTAACCGCTGTTTCTAAATTATTTTGTGCAAATGGTTGAATACTCATTTTGGCCTCTTTTTGTTGGATAGAAGCCTCTTTTTCTGCAGCAAACACCGATGTAGTAGGTAGTGCACCTGTAGCTAATGTAGCTGCAAGTGCAGTCGTCATAATGACTTTTCTTTTCTTCTTCATAGTTTTCTTCCTCCTTTTAAGTTATGGTATATAATCTTTTAAAGACTGACACGGTGCATTATTTTATTTCATAATGTACACAAAAAATTAGTTTAAAAATTAAGTGAAAACATGTCAGAAAATTAAAATCAATTATATATGCATTTACAATGATATCTATCTACACATATTATTTCAATTTTCTAATAAATATCGTAATAATCACTTTTCATAAGTTAATTTAGTGTTTCAATTCTCTCTATGTACGTTTTAAATAAATTAAAATCGTAGTGGTAATAATATATTTGCAAGCAAATGTCGTATATACTTCGAGAAAAATACACAGTTTTTTTATAAAAAACTATAGGAATTATCATTATATCGTTATTAAACTAAGTAAGATAAATGATAATATGATGAAGAGCTTCCAGTGATTCGCTATAAATTCACTAGAAAATGAGCATGATATCATACACTCATGCAGGACACCTAGGATATTAAAGCTCCACTTTATAGCAGTTAATACGAATGGGATTGGAAAACAGCAGTAAGTGTTTATTAGAGACGTATAACACTATGAAAAATACTTCAAATCAATTAAAAAGTTTCAGTTATTCTGAATTTGAAGGGCACGGAATGTTTATTGAGAATTGTAGTACTGATCAAAATTTTAGGAGGAAATATGAACAAGAAGGCTAAAAGAATTGTATTACTTATTGCTACATTAGTAGGTAGTAGTATCTTTTTATATTTACAGAACAATTTAATAAGTATAACTGAGGTTAAAATAACCTCCAGTAAAATTCCCTCCGCTTTTAAAGGGTATAAAATTCTACAAATTTCAGATTTACATAATAAAAAATTTGGTGAAAATCAAAACGTTTTAATTAAAAAAGTAAAAAACTTGAATCCTGATATCATTGTTATTACCGGTGATTTAATTGACAGTAAATCATATGATGCAGAAATTAGTTTGCAAGTAATACGAGAACTTGTGACGGAGTATCCAGTATATTTTGTGACAGGGAATCATGAGCAGTGGTCAGGGAAATATAACAGTTTGGAGAAAGAATTGAAGAAATACCATGTTACTGTTTTAAGAAATGAGCATGTAAGTATTCAAAAAGGTGAGCAAGAAATATACTTACTTGGTATTGATGATCCTGATTTTACTAATGGAAATCGTGACGAAGGAAGTATTATAAAAGCTGAAATTGTAAAAGCAAAGGATAAAGCGCAACTAGATGGATATAAGGTATTGTTATCTCATAGGCCTGAATTTTTAGCAGAGTATGCTAACGAGAAAGTAGATTTAGTTTTATCGGGTCATGCACATGGGGGACAAGTTCGGTTACCTTTTATCGGGGGATTAGTTGCTCCTAATCAAGGAATACTGCCCAAATATACAGCGGGTTTATATGAAAAACAAAATACGTCTATGATAGTTAGTAGAGGATTAGGCAATAGTATCATTCCGCAAAGAATTTTTAATAGACCTGAGATTGTAGTCGTGCAGTTAAATTAATCTGTGCGGCTTTTTTGTTCAGGGGAATAATTTAAAGGTAGTTTTTTTTCAGTACAAGTTTCCATTACAATTTTGTTAAAATTTTTCAACGTTACATAAAGTAACAAAATTTGACCTATTGAGTTTGTTATAGTGTAAATAATCAAAAAAATTAAAAATTAGTCGAGTTAAAATAGTTATTATTAAACGATATTAAAAATATAAAGGGGTGTACAAATGCATAAAGAATTTGAAATTGAAGAATATACGGCGATCGAGGAACAAATTCATTATTATAGTACGTCTTTATTAGTAAGTCATCCTGAGCAAATTGTAAAGTATTTAGAAAAACGGTTAGAAAAGTATGCAGAAACGTTACAATATGCACATTTATATCCGGAACCGATTTTATTGCCAATACAGCAAATAGTGATCGAATATTCTTTAGATGTTGCTAGAATTAGAAGGTATTTAAATTTAAAAACATAACTAAAATCGAATAATTTACAATGAAACAGAGTCGACTTTAAGAAAAAATATTCTAATGTCGACTCTGTTTCATTGTGTAATATTGTTGATGGAAAATAAATACTAATCAATGAAGTTTGACATATAATTACGCAAGAGTAAAATAAAAGTGAGTACTCACTCATTTTAAAGAAAAGGGGGATTTTTAGTGCAACAATCTTCAATTATTTTACGAGATGTATCAAAAAAATTTGGAAAAAAAGAAGTTTTGTATAACCTTTCGTTGCAAATAGAAAAAGCAGAAATTTTTGGGGTGGTTGGACCTTCCGGGTCAGGGAAAACAACACTCATTCAAATGATTGCAGGTATTAATGAGTCAACTACAGGGGATGTAATTGTTTTTAATACAATCATGCCTAATCTAAATGAAATGAAAAGAATTGGTTATATGGCTCAGGCTGATGCATTATACGAAGAACTATCGGCATATGAAAAAGCAAGTACAGCACTTTTCAGGTGGAATGAAAAAGCGTTTATCATTAGCGATAGCACTCCTTCATGAGCCAGAAATATTAATTTTAGATGAGCCAACAGTTGGGATAGATCCTCTTCTTCGAAAATCGATTTGGGAGAAGTTTTATGATCTTAAAAAGAAAGGCACTACTATTATTGTAACAACGCACATTATGGATGAAGCTGAGTTTTGCGAACGTCTAGGGCTAATTAGAGAAGGGAATTTAGTTGCGATTGGCACACCGGAGGAATTGAAAAAACAAACGTCATCCGGACGAATTGAAGATGTCTTTATGTTAGAAGGAGTGATTGAATCATGAGAGTTAGTGGTGTAGTTATCCGTATCATTCGTCAATTTTTTCGAGATAAGCGTTCTTTAGCAATGATGTTTGGGGCACCAATGTTATTACTTTGGTTATTGTCGCTAGTATTTACACAAAAAGACTATATACCGCATATTGCTGTAGTCGATGTGCCTGCTCCTATAGTAAAAGCAATGAAAAATCAAGAAGCATCAATTTATGAATATAGTAAAGACAAAGCAATTTCGGAGTTAGAAAAGCAAAAGGTAGATGCAGTAATTCATTTAGAAAATGGAAAAATAAATCTTCTATTAGAAGGCAGTGATTCATCAAAAAACCGTGCGGTACTTCAAGTATTGCAAAAGAGTACAGAGAAGAATGAGGCATCAATGATGAAGCCTGAAGTGGATTATTTACATGGCTCTAAAGACATTACGATGTTTGATGGACTTGGTCCCGTATTAATTGGTTTCTTTACATTTTTCTTTGTATTTATATTGTCCGGAGTTTCTTTTGTAAGAGAACGTTTAAGTGGTACATTAGAGAGATTATTGTCCACACCAGTGAGAAGATGGGAAATAGTTGTAGGATATATTATTGGTTTTGGAATCTTTGCATTTATACAATCTATTATAATTGTAAGTTTTTCAGTTTATATTTTAGATTTATATGTAGCTGGCTCAATATGGCTAACGTTACTTATAACATGTATGCTTTCTTTAACTGCACTAACATTAGGCACATTTCTATCGGCATACGCAAATAATGAATTTCAAATGATTCAATTTATACCGCTTGTTATCGTGCCACAAGTCTTCTTTTCTGGGTTGTTTCCAATGGAATCCATGAATACATGGTTACAAATGTTAGGTAAATTATTTCCACTCACATATGGTGCTGACGCTATGAGACAAGTAATGATTCGGAATCAAGGGTTTACAGAGATTGCATTAGATCTTACTGTATTACTACTTTTTTCACTATTATTTGCAGTAGGAAATGTATTTGCATTAAAGAAACATCGCAAAATATAATGATGATAAAAAGGAGCACAATAAATGAAGAAGGATTGGCTGGAAGAATTAGTTGCCGCAACGAATACTGATAAACGTAATGAACGTCAAATGCGTATATTAGAGGCAGCTGTTGATATGTTTGGAGAAAAAGGGTACGCTTCAACTTCAACGAGTGAAATTGCAAAGCGAGCTGGTGTAGCGGAAGGAACCATCTTCCGCTACTATAAAACGAAAAAAGATTTATTGTTTGCAGTCGTGATGCCGACCTTAACAAAGTTTGCTGCACCATTTTTCGTACAAGCCTTTGCAAAAGAAATATTTAAAACAGAGTATGAATCGTATGAAGTGCTTTTAAGAGTAATAATTCAAAATAGATTTGAATTTGCTAAAAAGCACTTTCCAATGATAAAAATATTAATTCAAGAAGTACCATTTCAGCCGGAACTAAAAAGTGAAATACAACAATTAATAGAAAGAGAACTGCTTGTACATTTTAAAAAGCTGATTGCAAAGTTTCAAGAAGAAGGGGAAATTATTGAACTTCCACCATCTTCCGTATTACGTCTTACTTTATCAGCTGTATTAGGGTTGCTCTTAACGAGGTTTTTATTATTGCCGGAAGAGAAATGGGACGATGAAGTGGAAATTGAAAATACGATTCAATTTATATTGTATGGACTAACGCCACGGAGGTAATGTGATGCGACAATTTGCTAAACCGATAATTGTTGTAAGTAAATGTTTAGAATTTGATGCCTGTCGTTATAATGGAGAGATGGTTCCAGATATAACAATTCGAAACTTACAGCCATTTGTTACATTTATACCTGTATGTCCTGAAGTAGAAATAGGTTTAGGGACTCCTCGTGAGACGATACGTATTGTAGAAAAAAATGGTGCGAATAGGCTTGTACAACCGTCAACACGAGAAGATGTAACTGGAAAAATGGAGCAATTTTCAAATGCGTTTTTACAAACATTACATGAAGTTGACGGTTTTATTTTGAAGAATCGTTCGCCAAGTTGCGGAACTCGTGATGTGAAAATCTATTCTAGTTTTGAAAAAGGACCAGTAAAAGGAAAAGGAACTGGATTATTTGGCGGAGCAGTAATAAAAAAATTTTCGCATCTTCCAATTGAAGAAGAAGGTAGATTGTCGAATTTTATTATTAGAGAGCATTTCTTTACAAGATTGTTTACAATCGCGCATTACAAAATGATTAAACATACTAAAAACATAAAAGAACTCGTAGCGTTTCAATCTGATTATAAGTATTTATTTATGGCATATAATCAGGTGAAACAAAAAGAATTAGGGCGTATTATTGCAAATCAAAAAAATGAAACGATTGAAGTTGTATTTGACAATTATGAGAAGACTTTATATGAATTATTCATGCGTACGCCCCGCTATACATCAAATGTAAATGTATGTGAGCACATTTTCGGATATTTTAAAACAAAGCTAAAAAAACAAGAAAAAGCTCATTTTTTAGAGTTGTTACAGAAGTATTCTGAAAAGAAAATCCCACTTAGTTGTTTACTTGTAATTTTAAAAACATGGGCCATTCGATTTGATGAAAAGTATTTATTAAGACAAACATATTTCGAACCATATCCTGAAGCTTTAGTAGAAATTTCTGATTCGGGAAAAGGTAGAGATTATTAAACAATAAATTACATAATTCGACACGAAACCTCCTATGTTGTTGTAGAACAATGTAGGAATTTTTTTGTGCATTGGTACAGAATCTGTTTTAAAATTAAGTTATGACAGAATTATAGCAATTGTCTAACTAATATTCGTCTCTTTTAAGAAGTAATGTTTGTAGTAGAAACTCGCACGCTGTCGAAACTAAATATTCGATAAGGGGTGTGTAGCGGAATGGAATTTACTCTAACTCGCGAAAAACAAATGATTAAAGAAATGGTACGTGACTTTGCTGAAAAGGAAATCGCACCGAAAGCTGTGTATTATGACAAAACTGCAGAGTTTCCATATGAAACATTTCAAAAAATGGGCGAACTAGGATTATTAGGCATCCCATTCCCAGAAGAGTATGGAGGTTCAGGTGGCGATACAGTATCGTACGCATTAGCAGTTGAAGAAATTGGTCGTGCTTGTGGTGGTACTGGTTTAAGCTATGCTGCAACAATTTCATTAGGTGCTTCTCCAATTTATTATTTCGGTACAGAAGAACAAAAACAAAAATATTTAGTTCCAATGGCGTCAGGGAAAACATTAGGTGCTTTCGGATTAACAGAGCCAAACGCTGGATCTGATGCAGGGGGCACACAAACGAAAGCGATATTAGATGGCGATGAATATGTTATTAGTGGTGAAAAGTGTTGGATCACAAATGCAGAGTATGCAAATACAATTATTGTAACCGCTATCAACGGTGTTGAAGACAATGGTAGGAAACGTATTTCTGCATTTATCGTACCGACTACTAGTGCAGGGTTAACGATTTCAAGCCCTTACGATAAGATGGGTGTTCGTGCTTCTAACACTTGTGAAATCGTACTTGATGGTGTACGTGTACCGAAAGAAAATATTCTTGGTGATGTAAATAAAGGATTTAAACAATTCTTATATACACTTGATGGAGGACGTATTTCAATCGCAGCATTAGCAGTAGGTATTGCACAATCTGCATTTGAACGTGCATTGCAATATGCGAAAGAACGTCAACAATTTGGAAAAACGATTTCTAATTTCCAAGCGATTCAATTTAAATTGGCTGATATGGCGACTGAAGTGGAATTAGCTCGTAATTTAGTACATAAAGCAGCTTGGTTAAAAGATAACGATAAACCTTTCGGTAAAGAAGCAGCTATGGCAAAATTGTTTGCATCTGAAGCAGCTAGTCGTATTGCGAATCATGCAGTACAAATTCATGGTGGATATGGCTATATGCGTGAATATGAAGTTGAACGATATATTCGTGATGCAAAACTTTTAGAAATTGGTGAAGGAACTTCTGAAATTCAACGTCTCGTAATTGCAAGACATTTAGGATGTAGATAAAAAGGAGGAGTCACTATGTTTCAAAAAATATTAATTGCTAATCGCGGGGAAATCGCAGTTCGCATTATGAAAACTTGTCAAAAACTTGGCATTCGTACCGTTGCTATTTATTCTGAGGCTGATGAAAATGCCCTTCATGTAAAATTGGCAAATGAAGCTTACTTAGTAGGCGGCCCACGTGTCCAAGAAAGCTATTTAAACCTTGAAAAAATTATAGAAATAGCTAAGAAGACAAATGCTGAAGCAATTCATCCAGGGTACGGATTATTATCAGAGAATCCATCTTTTCCGATTCGCTGTAAAGAAGAAGGAATCGTATTTATTGGTCCTTCAGAAGAAATCATTACTAAGATGGGAAGTAAAATTGAATCACGTATAGCAATGCAAGCAGCAGATGTACCAGTAGTTCCAGGCATTACTACAAATATTGAAACTGCTGAAGAAGCAATTGAAATTGCAAAACAAATTGGTTATCCATTAATGCTTAAGGCATCCGCGGGCGGCGGCGGCATTGGAATGCAGTTGATGGAAACTGAGCAAACGCTCACCAAAGCATTTGAAAGTAATAAAACAAGAGCGCAAAATTTCTTTGGTAACGGAGAAATGTACTTAGAACGCTATATAGCAGATGCACATCATATTGAAATTCAACTTTTAGCAGATACACATGGTAACACAGTGTATTTATGGGAACGCGAATGTTCAGTGCAGCGCCGAAATCAAAAAGTGATTGAAGAAGCGCCGTCACCATTTTTAGATGAAGGTACACGAAAAGCTATGGGAGAAGTTGCTGTACAAGCTGCTAAAGCTCTTGGTTATACAAATGCAGGTACAGTTGAGTTTCTTGTAGATGATCAGAAGAATTTCTATTTCTTAGAGATGAATACGAGATTACAAGTGGAACATCCAGTTACGGAAGAAATTACTGGTTTAGACCTTGTTGAACAACAACTTCTTATCGCATATGGTGAGAAGCTATCATTTACACAAGATGATGTAAAATGTAGTGGTCATGCCATTGAGGCTCGTATTTATGCAGAAGATCCGAAAACATTCTTCCCATCACCTGGGAAAATTACAGATTTAACGTTACCGACAAGTGTACGTATCGATCACTTTTTAGAGAATAATGTAACAATTACACCTTTCTATGATCCAATGATTGCGAAAGTCATTGCTCATGGTGAAACTCGTGAAGAAGCAATTTCAAAATTAGAAAATGCTCTAGAAGAGTTAAAAGTAGAAGGTATTAAAACAAACACACCAATGCTACTGCAAGTTTTGGAAGATGATGTGTTCAAAAGTGGTATTTATACAACAGGTTTTGTAACGAAACAACTTGTTAAAAAATAAGATTTATGAATATTAAGGGGGAAAAAATGATGACGAAAGTATATGCATCGATGGCAGGAAATGTTTGGAAGATTGTTGTAGGAGTAGGAGACACAGTAGAGGAAGAACAGGATGTCGTCATTTTGGAATCTATGAAAATGGAAATTCCAATCATTTCAGAAGAAGCTGGCACAGTTATGAAAATTAATGTGCAAGAAGGCGATTTTGTAAATGAAGGAGATGTATTACTAGAAATTGAATAGGGAGATATAGGGGGAAGCGAATTGAAACTACCTAATTTTGCTGTCATTAAAGAAGTCGGGCCACGTGATGGCTTACAGAATGAAAAAAAGATTGTTGGCACAAAAGATAAAGTAAAATGGATTCAACTACTTACAGAAGCGGGATTGTCGTACGTTGAAGTTTCCTCATTCGTTCACCCTAAATGGGTTCCTGCATTAGCAGATGCAAGTGATGTATTTTCTGAGCTAAAAAGGGATCCAAATGTTACATATGCAGCGCTTGTTCCAAATCAAAATGGTTTGGAACGAGCTTTTTTGCAAAATGTAGATGAGGTGAATGTTTTTTTATCAGCAAGTGAATCTCATAATAAAAGTAATATTAATAAATCAATTAAAGAAGCATTAGCTGTAATTGAAGATATAACAAAACAAGCAACATTCGAAGGGAAAAAGGTAAGGGGCTATGTTTCTACTGTATTTGGATGTCCTTATGAAGGAGATATAAGTGCCACAGCAGTTGACGAAATATGTAATCAACTATTTTCATACGGCATTTATGAAATCTCACTTGGTGACACGATTGGTGTAGCGAATCCGTTACAAGTAGAGCAAGTATTAGAACATTTATTAAAGAAGTATGATGCTTCGCAGTTTGCAATGCATTTTCATAATACGTATGGAATGGCACTGGCAAATGTAGTTAAGTCTTTAGAACATGGTATTACAACGTTTGATAGTTCTTGTGGTGGACTTGGAGGATGTCCTTATGCACCAGGAGCATCGGGTAATGTTGCTACTGATGATTTAGTGCATATGCTCCATAAGCTAGGTGTCCAAACAAATATAGACGAAGAAAAGTTATGGAAAGCTAGTCAATTTATTCAAAGTAAGTTAAATATCCAATTACCGAGCCATGTGTATAAAGCGCTTCAACATAAAACGATAAGTAGGTGAGAAGATGCTACAATTACAAAATATTTCAGTTGACTATGTAACACCGCATGTTGTAAAGATTTCGTTATATCGTGAAAGACAAGCAAATTCTTTATCTTTAGCGTTATTAGAAGAATTGCAAACAATATTAACGGAAATAAGTGAAGAGTCAAATACACGTGTAGTTATTTTAACAGGGGCTGGTGAAAAAGCGTTTTGTGCTGGCGCTGATTTAAAAGAACGGGCTGGTATGAATGAAGAACAAGTTCGCCATGCTGTTGGTATGATTCGTACTACTATGGAGATGGTTGAACAATTACCACAACCAGTTATTGCTGCTATTAACGGAATCGCACTTGGTGGAGGTACTGAATTAAGCTTAGCTTGTGATTTTAGAATTGCTTCTGACACTGCAAGTCTAGGTCTCACTGAAACTTCCCTTGCAATTATACCTGGGGCGGGTGGTACTCAGCGCTTACCTAGATTAATTGGAGTGGGTAGAGCGAAAGAATTAATTTATACAGGAAGACGTATTTCGGCGCAAGAAGCGAAAGAATATGGTTTAGTAGAATTCGTAGTACCAGCTGATTTACTAGAAGAGAAAGCAATTGAAATTGCAGATCGAATTGCTAATAATGGTCCAATTGCCGTTCGATTAGCAAAAGAAGCAATTTCAAATGGCATTCAAGTAGATTTACATACCGGCTTACAAATGGAAAAACAGGCGTATGAGGGCGTAATCCATACGAAAGATAGATTAGAAGGATTACAGGCATTCAAGGAAAAACGCAAACCAATGTATAAGGGGGAGTAAATATGTTAGATCAAAAACAACAATCTAATTCATTTGAAGAACGAGTTGAAACAATTAAGCAAGGCGGGGCACCGAAATATCATGAACAAAACAAAGCAAAAGGGAAACTTTTTGTTCGAGATCGTTTAGCTCTTTTATTCGATAATGGTGAATATGTGGAAGATGCATTATTTGCAAATTGTGAACAAACTGGATTACCAGCTGATGGTGTTGTAACTGCGACTGGTAAAATACATGGTCGTACTGCATGCGTAATGGCAAATGATTCGACTGTAAAAGCTGGATCATGGGGAGCACGTACAGTTGAGAAGATTTTACGTATTCAAGAAACAGCTGAGAAATTACGTGTACCGTTATTTTATTTAGTTGACTCTGCTGGGGCACGTATTACAGATCAAGTAGAAATGTTCCCGGGACGCCGCGGTGCAGGAAGAATCTTTTATAACCAAGTGAAATTATCTGGTAAAGTGCCACAAATTTGTTTATTATTTGGACCTTCAGCGGCTGGTGGTGCGTATATTCCAGCATTTTGTGACGTTGTTATGATGGTTGAAGGAAATGCTTCTATGTATTTAGGGTCTCCGCGTATGGCTGAAATGGTTATCGGTGAGAAGGTAACTTTAGAAGAAATGGGCGGAGCACGTATGCATTGCTCAGTATCAGGATGCGGAGATGTTTTATGTAAAACAGAAGAAGATGCAATTACGCAAGCAAGACAATATATTTCTTATTTTCCAAGTAACTATTTAGAAAAGACTCCTTTGATTACACCTCAAGAACCGAAACAGTTCGATAAAATGTTAGAAGAAATCATTCCAGAAAATCAAAATGCTCCTTTCAATATGAAAGATCTCATTAACAGAATTATTGATGAAGATTCTTTCTTTGAAGTGAAAAAATTATTTGCTCAAGAACTAATTACAGGTTTAGCACGCATTGATGGTAAGCCAATTGGCATTATTGCAAATCAGCCGCGTATGAAGGGCGGCGTATTATTCCACGATTCAGCTGATAAAGCAGCGAAGTTTATAAATTTATGCGATGCATACCATATTCCATTATTATTCCTTGCAGATGTACCTGGATTTATGATTGGTACAAAAGTAGAACGTGCCGGAATTATTCGTCACGGTGCAAAAATGATCTCTGCAATGAGTGAAGCAACTGTACCGAAAATTTCTATCGTCGTTCGAAAAGCATATGGAGCTGGCTTATATGCAATGGCAGGTCCAGCGTTTGAACCAGATTGCTGCTTAGCATTACCGACAGCTTCTATTGCAGTAATGGGTCCAGAAGCAGCAGTCAATGCTGTATATGCAAATAAGATTGCAGCTTTACCAGAAGAAGAGCGTGCAAGCTTTATTGCTGAAAAACGAGAAGAGTATAAGAAAGATATTGATATTTACCGTTTAGCATCTGAGATGGTGATTGATGGTATTGTTCATCCAAACAATTTACGTGAAGAGTTAAAAGGACGATTCGAAATGTATATGAGTAAATATCAAGTATTCACGGATCGTAAACATCCTGTATATCCAGTTTAAAAGCCCTATTTAGGGCTTTCTTGCTCAAAAAGTCAAGGAGGGGAAAACATGAAACAAGCAGTTTGGTTTCCAACAGAAGAATATAAAGAAAAAACTCGTTTATTTGGTTGGATGAAATCATTAGGCTATGAAGATTACGAAGCTTTTTATAATAAGTCAATTGAAGAAACAGCTTGGTTTTGGGGAGAAGCTGAGAGAGCAGTTGGCTATCAGTGGATGAAACCATATACTGAAGTGTTAGATTTAGAAAATGGTACACCATTTGCACAGTGGTATACTGAGGGAACTTGTAACGTTGTAGAATCTGCTTTATCTCGCTGGCTTGCAGACGATAAAACGAAAACACAAGCAGCACTTATGTATGAAGGGGAAAACGGAACTTCGAAATCATTTACATATGAAGAGCTTGACAGCTGGGTAAGCCGTGTTGCCAACGGTTTGAAACATGCTGGTATTGAAAAAGGTGATCGTGTAACAATTTACATGCCAATGATTCCTGAAACAGTTGTTGCTATGTTAGCGGTAATGAAAATTGGAGCGATTATTTCACCAATATTTTCAGGTTTTGCTGCTGATGCAGTAATGACACGTGTACAAGCAGCTGGTTCAAAAATGGTTATTACCGCAGATGGCTTTTCACGCCGTGGGAAAATTGTTTCATTAAAAGATGAAGTAGATAAAGCTTGTGAACATTGTCCAACTGTTGAAAAGGTGGTAATCGTTCGTCATGTAGGAAATGATTTTACACCACATAACTATGACTTTTCGTGGAGTACGCTAGAAAAAGAAAAACCATTCATACATGCCGAAGAAATGCAAAGTGATGATCCATTAATGCTCATTTATACATCAGGAACGACTGGTAAGCCGAAAGGAACAGTACACACGCATGCAGGATTTCCTTTGAAAGCAGCTTTTGATGCAGGATTTGGAATGAATATTAAACAAGGTGACCGTGTATTATGGGTAACTGATATGGGCTGGATGATGGGGCCATTTTTATTATTCGGTTCACTCATAAATGGAGCAACGATGGTTATGTACGAAGGTGTTCCAGACTTCCCAGAAGCAGATCGCTTATGGGAGACGGTTGATAAATATGAAATTACTCATCTAGGTATTTCGCCAACGTTAATCCGTGCATTAATGGCAAAAGGTGATGAGTATGTAAATAAGCATTCTTTAAAGAGTTTAGAAGTATTCGCATCAACAGGAGAACCTTGGAATCCAGATCCGTGGATGTGGCTGTTTGAAACAGTTGGAAAAGGAAAAGTCCCAATCTGTAATTATTCAGGTGGAACTGAAATTTCTGGTGGGATTTTCGGTAATGTTCTTATTAAGCCAATCGCACCAATTAGTTTTAACGCATCGTTACCAGGTATGGCAGCGGTTGTACTTGATGATCAAGGTAAAACAATTCGTGATGAAGTTGGAGAATTATGCTTAGAGAAACCTTGGGTTGGAATGACGAAAAGTTTCTGGGAAGACGATGAGCGTTATGTGAACACATATTGGTCACGATTTGAAAATAAATGGGTTCATGGTGACTGGGTTATTTACGATGGTGAACAATATATCATTACAGGACGCTCAGATGATACGCTAAATATTGCTGGTAAACGTATTGGGCCTGCTGAATATGAATCTATTCTTGTGAAACATATTAATGTAATAGAAGCAGCTTCCATTGGTGTACCTGACGATGTAAAAGGTGAGGTTTGTCATTGCTTTGTAGTATTACGAGATGGTGTAATATTCTCTGGAGAATTAAAAAAAGAATTAATGAGTTTAGTAAAATCTCATATTGGAAAAGCATTATGTCCAAAAGATATTCATGTTGTAGAAGATTTACCAAAAACTCGTAATTCCAAAGTTATGAGACGTGTCATTAAAGCTGCTTACTTAGGAAAAGAATTAGGAGATTTATCGTCACTTGTAAATCCTGAAGTAGTTCCGTTTATTCAAGGGTTACAGTCTAGTGAGCTATAAAGTTACGTATGAGCTCTATGTAAATAGAGCTCATTTTTTTTAAAACTCATAGACAGCTGGTTGAATCTTGGCGAAGAGCAATGGATTAAATACGATTCTTTTTATGTGAAGTTCGATAAGAAAAGTACATTAGATTCATCTATTGTAGGAAAACGTGGTGTTTCCAAAGTGAATAATTTACGTTTCTATGATTCTCCATCTTGGCAGGATAAAGATGTTGCCGGTTCTGTTGATGCATGATTAGGGTTTGTTATTGAT
Source organism: Bacillus mycoides (assembly GCF_001757995.1). GTDB lineage: Bacteria > Bacillota > Bacilli > Bacillales > Bacillaceae_G > Bacillus_A > Bacillus_A mycoides_B. The sequence continues at coordinate 74,372 of NZ_LXLV01000031.1, forward strand.
GCAAAAGTAAGTGTTAAAGGAACGCTACAATACAAAGTGCACAATAGCAAAGGGAAAACATACTACTGCAAATAAAGCTTATGTGTATGTGAAGTAATTAAAAAGTCGATTTATAAGAGTCAGCTTATTTTTTCTCAATACCCCACTCAACCAGTAATTATATATGCTAGTTTAAATCTCTATGTGTTAATATACAAAAAGTTGACTATATTTAGTCAGCTTTTTGTATATTATATCTAGTATTTATCGGCCCCAAAAGACATATTCTTTGCCTTTAAGTTGACATTTAAAATCTTACCAATTTTTTCTTTTACAATGACAACAAATAAAGAAACATTTACAACGACACTTATTTCGCTTAAACTTCCAATCATCATCACAATGATGCTTTTCTTTAGATTTCCACCAGTCATCATTACAATGCTTTTACATAGTGATCTAAAGCATTATATAACATATGCGAGAAAAGCTTATTTAGAGGCAATTCATACTGTTAAACCGAATTCAGATATCGTTTTGGATGGATCTCTATCTGTAAGTGAAATAATTAATTATATTGTAGAAGAACTTAGTCGAAGAGAAGTGATTGTCAATGGTTGAATGTATAGAGGAATATGTACAAGTTGATAACTTTAAAATATATACGAAAATATTCCAAGGAAAGAAGCTGCAGCCTGTTATTATAATGGAGGCAGGTTATGGTGATTATTCAAAGGCATGGGATCACATTGCTGAAGAACTGACGAAATATGGGACGGTACTTACATATGATCGAGCCGGATTAGGAAAAAGTGATAATAGCTCTAAGCGACGTATTAGTTCTGAAATGGTAAAAGATTTAAGAGATTGTTTAAAGCAACTACAACTAAGCCCACCATATATCTTTGTAGGTCATTCATTTGGTGGTATAAATGCACGTTTATTTACGGATTTTTATCCTGAAGATATGTTGGGAATAGTTTTAGTTGATTCGACACCAGAAAATTATAAAGAAGATTTTTTGCCAATAATGTCTTCTGAATTTCAAGAAGCTTACTATAAGCAATTTATATATGAAAGTCCATACGAAGAGTTCATGTATAGTTTAGGTGAAGTAGGCAAACATCGTAAATCAATGAAAGATATTCCACTTGTCGTGTTAGCTGCTGGAAAAAAAGCTTTTTATTCAGAAGAGGCACAAATGAAATGGTTACAATTGCAAGAAGAATTATTACAATTATCAACCAACAATAAATTTATAATTGCAGAAAATAGTGGTCACTATATTCAAAAAGATGAACCACATTATGTAATAGATGCTGTGAAATGGATAATAGATATGGAGATTGATAAATGTGCGGACTTTATTTCAATACAATTGGCAAGTAAGGAATGATTGGTTTAAGTGGTGTGAGCAACTTACTGAGGAAGAATTACTACGCAAACGTGTTGGAGGGATTGGGAGTATTTTAGAAACTTTATTCCATATAGTGGATGTAGAGTATAGCTGGATCTGTGATTTGCAAGGAAAAGAAGTTAACGAACCTCAGTTTAATGATTACCAATCACTTCAAAAAGTAAAAGCGTTATCTGGTTTATATAACAAGGAATTAGAAGAGTTTGTACAGTCATGGACTGGAGAAATAGAGAATAAAATATTACAAGTTTCATGGATGGATAAAGAGTATAGATATGGAGAAGTGTTACGACACGTAATTGCACATGAAATTCATCATATTGGTCAGATATCTATATGGGCGAGGGAGTTAAATCTTCAGCCCGTTTCAGCGAATTTAATTGGAAGGGCGTTACAGATTTAGAAACCGACTTGCTACATGCAAGTCGGTTTTTTATATAAAAGAGAACTTTTAGTTAAAATCCTCTGATTTTTTCTGGCGTATATGTAAAAACATTAAGGTGGTAATGATTGAAAAAATCATAATCGTTTGTATAATTAAATTTTTAAACTGAAGCAAAATGGTCCAAGATGTAATAGTGTCTTTGAAAGCTTGGAGTGCAGAATATGAGGTAGGTTCAAAACCGTATTGAAGTAACTTTTTCGTCTCAGCAAAAGCTGTGTTTTCTTCATTGGCGTCTAATACTACAGAAATAAACCTTGTATCCCCTTGTTTTGCAGTGCCGACGAAACTATAATTACCGTTAGTTGACAAACTAGTTTGCAAGCCATCAACACCTTTTAGTTTAATGTTTTTATCAATAGAGTAAATCATTTTATTCGTATTGAGAACTTGAAAATCTTTGAAGGTAAATTGGTAAGAGGTTAGTTTAGTTATATTTAATACATCTGGATAGTCTTTTATTAATTGTGCAGCTATTTCGGCTGCATCTATTGCTGTTGTAATCGATTGTTTATTCTTTTCACTATTTATTCCAGTGGAATTTAAAAATAGAGATTGTTGTGATAACTTTAGTTGTTTTGCTTTTTCATTCATTAACGATGTGAAATTATCTTCATTTCCAGCAATGTGTTCTGCTAGTTCAAGTGCAGAACGATTATTTCCGGTTAAAAGCAATGTATTTAGTAAATCACGAACGGTTGTTTTATCATTCGATGTTACATGTATAGGACTCGTTTCGGTTTGAAAAACGTCGTTACTTATTTTCACAGATTCATCTAATTGTATTTTTCCATCATGAAGTTGTTCCATCACAATATACTCTGTCATTAATTTAGATAAAGTGGCCGATTGAATGGGAGTACTTTCATTTTTTTTATAAACAATTTCACCAGAATTAGTATCTATTAAAATAGCTGATTTAGCTTGAATAATTGGACCATTTACATAAAGATAAAAATATAAAACGATAAGTGCAGTAATAAGAAAAGATAATAATAAAATTGTTATTTTTTTCAAGAATTGCATAAGCGATCCTCCTACTATTACATCAATAATATTATTGTAAGAAGGAATGCTTAATTAGGAAGAAAGAAAAGGTAAAGAATTTCTAAAGAATTATAAAGGATTATTAAATTTTGGATATTCATGGAAAATAAAAGGTTCAATTTCTTATATGATAAGAAATTGAACCTAAAAATATGTCTTATTAACATTTGTATGGAAGTAATTTTACAGTGAAAGTTGTCTTTTCATCATCACTATATACTTCAATTGTTCCTTTATGCAGTTCGACAATACTTTTTGCAATTGCTAATCCGAGCCCAGATCCACCAGTGTTGGTCGATCTTGATTTCTCTACGCGATAAAAACGTTCAAAAATATGAGGTAAATCCGTACTTGGAATAGCTTGTCCGTAATTTGTTATATCAATTGCGATCGTATTATTGCTTTCGTAAGCTGTAATATCAATATGATCTCCATCATTTCCATAAGTAATAGCGTTTATGATTAGGTTTTCAAACACACGTACTAATTTATCCCCATCAGCTAGTACCATTAGCTTCTGAGATGGGAAAGAAGGGCGACATTCAATATTAGCTTCTTGAAGCTGTATCCGAAATTGGACAGTTAATTGTCCAAGCAATTCTACAATATCAATGGGAACAGAATTTAAACTTAACTCTTTATTTTGAACACGTGTATATTCAAACAAATCATTCATTAATGCGTTGAGACGGGTTACTTTATCGTAAATGACTTGTATGTAATGACGCAATTCCACTTCATCTCTATAATTATCATGATGGATTAAATTCACATAACCAACTATAGATGTAAGAGGCGTTCGTAAGTCATGTGATACATTCGTAATCAGTTCGCTTTTTGCTTGTTCCGCCTGTCTTTCTTCATCAATTGATACTTTTAACTGTTCAACAATTTGATTAACGCCAGTTGCTAATTCTTCTAAATAATTATGGTGTACAATAGAAACTTTATGATTAAAGTTTCCACTCGCAACATATCGAATTTCTTCAATCATTTTTTTAATACAAGTTTCATAGTAAAGCTTTCTTTCATGACGATAAAAAATGTAAAGATAGGATGAGAAAATAGAAAATAAAAACAAATAAGAAACGATCATCATCCATAAAGATTCCTTTATCCCTCTATACTTTTCATAACCAAAAATTCGAATGAATTCTTTACCTAGTTCACTTAGAGTAAGTGAACTCTCAATTACACTCGTTACGAGGCGATATATAATTAATTCGGTAATAGGTGTAAGAGTGATAGCTAATACAAGCCAAAAAATAATCTTCCACTTTGGAATATCTTTTAATATATCAAATGCTTCATTTCTCAATTTTATAGCCTACTCCCCAAACTGTATGAATCAGTTTTTCACCATTCATTACTGTTTCAAGTTTATCCCGTAAATTACTAATATGGACCATTACCGTTTTATTAGAACCATAACCATCTTCATTCCAAACACGTTCGAATATTTCTTCAGAACTAAATACTCTTCCAGTATTGCTCGCAAGTAAATATAAAATATCAAATTCAATTGAGGTGAGCTTAATATATTCACCATTTACTTTAACGGTATGATTATGTTTATGTATTTCAGCTGTACGAATGCGAATGATACCATCTTCATTCTTTGGTGTAGCAGCGTTTTGGAAAGCGGATCTTCGTAACAAAGCTTTCACTCTAGCAACTAATTCTAGTGGATTAAACGGTTTAATCATATAATCATCTGCGCCTGTCATAAGTCCTAAAATTTTATCCATATCTTCAGCCTTTGCACTAAGCATAAGGATAGGCACAGTATTATTTTCACGCACTTCTTGACAAACTTCTAATCCGTTTCGTTTGGGCATCATAATATCCAAAATCATAAGGTCAACTTCATATGTAGATATCATTTGTAATGCTTCATCACCATCATAAGCTTTATAAATGTTATAGCCTTCATTTCGTAAATAAACAGCCAGTAATTCTACAATATCTTTATCATCATCAATAATTAATATGTTTTTATTCATTTTATAGTTAGTTCCTTTCCTTACAATTAATCAACATTACTATAATATCAAACATTTATGTATTTTGTAGTAAAGTTTCTACATAAAATTTCATGTATCGTATTAAAAAGGAATTAAAACATTCATAACGAATATAAAATAAGAAGGACATTTAAACTCCACATTATACTGAAAGATAGTTATAAGGGGGACTTGCTATGTTATATAATGATATATATTCATTTACTCCAACTGGAAAAATAGAAAATGATATTAAAGCTTTTCTATTAAAATACAATAAAGAAGTTACATATAAACATTCAATTCGTGTGGCAAATGAGGCGAGAAAAATTGCGGGAATATTTTATGAAGATGAAGAAAAAGCAGCGATTGCAGGATGTTTACATGATATTAGTGCGATCTTTCCGAACGAGGAGCGGGTTTCAGTTGCTGAAAAATTTGGAATAGAAATATTACAAGAAGAACGAGAGTTTCCAATGATTATTCATCAAAAATTATCGAAAGTAATTGCAAAAGAGATATTTAAAATAGAGGATGAAGAAGTTTTAAATGCAATCAGTTGCCACACTACTTTGCATAAAAATGCAACGAAGATGGATTTAGTATTATTTGTTTCGGATAAATTAGAATGGGATCAAATAGGGACACCATCATATTTAATTGAGGTGAAAAAGGGATTGGAAAAATCTTTGGAACATGCTGCTTTTGTATATATTTCATATTTGTGGGAAAGAAAAGATACATTAAAAGTCATACATCCGTGGCTAGAAGAAGCATATTGGCATTTAAAAGAAATTGTAGAGTAGAAAGGGTATAAAAATGCAATTTAAAGAATATATGAATCAAACATTTCCAGGAGTTACGTTAGTACCGTACATATACTCTCAGTGGGAAAATCATCTACATTTTGATTTTGGGAAAGGTAAATATCAATTTAAAGAAGATGGTAACACTTATAATATGGAATATTTCACACAACTATATAGGTATAATAAATATCTATTTAAAGATATATTTTCAAAAGAAGATACCGTCTTTTTAGTCACAAATGTTTATCGATTTAAACAGGAAAATATAAAAAATCTGCAGAAAATAAATGTATATAATAGATTTATTAAAAAGAGGGGTTTAAAGCTTCATATTAGACAAGAAACATTACCTTTTCTATTTGAAGATGAAGAAGCTGACTTATATTGTACATATCAATTTTCTTTAAAATGTCTTGCGGAAGATATTAAATATGAACCGCTTATTGAAGCTGCTAATCATGAAGATTTCCCTGACCTACGTCCACGCCTAGGACGAAAAAAAGAAATTTCATATCCAGATGTATTTTTTATAAATGTAACAAAGGATATTATCATGTTTATTTATGATGATAGAGGATGTGAAGTAATCGCGAAGAATAAAGAAATGATACGGGATTTATATGAGAAGTATAAAGAGTGGGTACCAGATTATGAACGAGAAAGTATAGCTGACTTATTTACATGAAAATAGGAGGAAGTGAAGTGTGTAATGAAAAGGATAGCAATTGTATCTGCATGGGAACCAGAGCTTACGTATTTGCATCAACATTATCCAAGTGAGCGTGTAGAAAAAATAGCAGCTTGGGAATTTCATTTTCATTCTATTAATGAATTAGAAGTTATTTCAGTTGTAACTGGTGTCGGTAAAGTAAGTTGTGCTAGTTGTGTACAACTATTAATAAGTGAATTCCAGCCAGACCAGTTATTTATGACAGGAATTTGCGGGAGTTTATCAGATAAGGTGAAAAATGGACACATCGTTGTAGCTCTTAATACTTTGCAGCATGATGTTACAGCGGCTGGCTCAGGAGAAGATAGTTTTAATCTATATGATGGTAGAACAGCACCCATTGAAACAACTAAATCACTTGTAAAACGGATGAAGAAATTGCGTTCGTATGACCCGGTCCATTTTGGTACATTTCTATCTGGAGATCAACGTATTCGAAGTTCAGAAATGAGATATTTACTGCATACTGTATACGGTGCTTTAGCCGTTGATCAAGAAGTGGCAGCATTTGCTTATGTATGTCATGTAAATAAAAAACCATTTCTATGTTTAAAAGCTGCCTCAGATCAAGCGAATGACAAAACGAAAGAAGAACAACAGGTTTTTAAAATGTTAGCATGTGAACGAGCATGTGAGCATTTAATTACTTTTTTACGTGTTTATGAGATTACTGTAGTAAATAATAGATAGTTAGAGGGTTTTAGTATTGGAAACTACAAATAAAATAGCAATTCTTGGTGCGAATGGTAAAGCAGGAAAGTTCCTAGTAAATCAAGCGTTAGAAAAGGGATATCAAGTGCGAATATTAACGAGAAATTCTAAAAATATAACGATAACTAATGAAAATATAGAGACTATCAGTGGAGATGCTCGTGATTTTTCAGCCATACAGGAATTACTTCAGGGGTGTAAAGCTGTAATTAATGCGGTAGGTCAGCCGAGAAATGAACCTTATATTTTTAGTACAGTTACGAAGCATATTTTAAAAGTAATGAAGGAATATGAAATGAAGCGCTATATTCTTATTTCTGGAGGCTCTTTAAATGTAAAAGGAGATCAGAAGGGAATTGTAAATAAAATAGGGGCTAACTTGTTTAAATTATTTTTACCAAAGATGATGCAAGATAAATATAAAGAATTGCAAATTATACAAAGTAGTGATGTTGATTGGACAATTGTTAGATTACCATTTGTTATAGAGGGAAATGGCATTGGAAATATAACAGAGAGTTTGGTAGATATGCCAGGAATCAAAATTCAAAATGGAGACATCGCACCATTTGCTATAAAACAAATTAATAGTGGGACGTATGTAGGGAAATGTCCTTTCATTGCAAATTAAGGGGTGAAATAATATTGCTTACGTATTATGGTGATCTTTGTACAAAAATATATGAAAGTGATAAATCAATTGCGGCCGGAAAAGAATTGGAATTTTATCTTTCTTTTATAAAAGATAAAAACATAAAAGTGTTAGAACCGATGTGCGGAAATGGTAGAATGCTAATTCCATTTATACAAAATGGTGTGGATATAGAAGGATTCGATATTTCCGAAGATATGCTTAAAGTGTGTAAAGAGAAGGCGGAAAAATTAAATTTAAAGCCTGTTGTGTCACAAGGAAGAATAGAAGAATTCCATACTGATAAAAAATACGATCTTATTATGATTCCAATTGGTTCATTTTCACTTTTACCTGATAGTTTAGTAGAAAATAGTCTTCAAAATATGAAAAATAACTTAAAGGAAAATGGAAAACTCCTTCTTACAGTTGTACAAGGTGGAAGTGAGACAGAACAAATTCTAGATTGGATAGAGACAAATAGAAAAGAAATTAACAATGAATTAATTGTTGAGTATAGAAAAGTATCATATGACAAGGTGCAAAAGCTTTTAAATATTAAACTAAAATATGAAGTTATTCATGATGAGAAAATAGCAGAAACTGAGATTATGGATTTTCCTATAAGACTATATGATTTAAAAGAATTTGAAAATATACTTATTGCTAATGGATTTAGTCAAATTGTTGTTCATGAAATAAAAGATGGATATGGTGTAGGGAATTCATTTCATGTGTTTGAATGTAGTATATAACTAGTCAAAGCGGAGGATTATACTTATATGATTCAATACAAAAGATGTAGTGAAGTGAGTATAGATTTAGTGTACGAAGCTTTTAAGGACGGATTTTCAGATTATATTATTAAAATGGATGTTTCAAAAGAAGATTTTATAAAAAGGTTTTTTGGGCCAGAAGGCAATTCGTTAGAACACTCCTTTCTTGCTTTAGATGGTGATAAATCGGTTGGTGTAATACTTGGTGGTATTAAGGTATATGAAAGTATAAAAACAATGCGCTGTGGAACCTTAGCGGTTCATCCAAATTATCGCGGCATTGGTGTAAGTCAAAAGTTATTTGAGTTACACAAAGAAGAAGCAACACAAAATAAATGTAAGCAGCTTTTTCTTGAAGTTATTGTAGGAAACGATCGGGCGATTCATTTTTATAACAAATTAGGTTATGAAAAAGTATATAATCTTTCTTATTATAATTTAAATGATTTAACTAAAATAATGAATAAAGGTAATAAAAATATTGAAGTAAAACAATTAGAATTTCCAACATTTAAAGTTGAAATTCAGAAATGGTTAAACTTCCATATAAATTGGCAAAATGATATTGATTATATCGAAAAAACAAATCATACATTTTACGGTGCATATGTTGATAGTGATATAAAAGGTTCTGTATGTGTAAATGAACAAGGAAAAATTAGTTTTATTTTCATAGACAAAGACTATAGAAACATTGGTATTGCGACGCAATTATTACAAGTAGCAAGTAAAGAATTAAAATTATCAAAATTATCAATTGGGTTTCCTAATAATAGTTTACTTGAGGGGTTTTTAAAGAAATGTGGGTTTGAAAAGAATTCTTTAGCACAATATGAAATATATTTATTGCTATAAAAGCGAAAGGGATTATTCTTTTTGCTTTTTATTTTGCACTATAAATGTAAAATATTATAGACGTTTTTGCTGCATGTGGGAGGATAAGTAAAAACAACAGAAGTTTTGTTACCTATCTTATTGAGCTAACTGGCACTTTAGTTCAAAAAGGAAAATATATAGTAAACATAGAATATATTAATGCATAAAAAGATTTATGAGGTGAAAGTGATGGAAATTAAGCAAGACGAAATTAAAGTAGTAGTCGGAGCTGGAGTATTTAATAATAATCCAGGTTGGGTTCAAACTCAAGAAGATGAACTTAATTTACTAGACAATACCACTTGGGAAGAAAGATTTGAATACAATTCCATTTCAGCTATTTTAGCTGAGCATGTGTGGGAACATCTTACTTTTGAGGAAGGTGTAAAAGCAGCTGAAATTTGTTATAAATTTTTAAAGCCATCAGGTCATATTCGGTGCGGAGTCCCTGATGCATTTTTCCGAGATGAAACCTACCAAAATATAGTTCAAATAGGCGGACCTGGCCCGAAAGACCACCCAGCTGCAAGTCATAAAATCGTTCATAATTATAAAACATTAACGAAAATGTTTGAAACAGCTGGATTCGAGGTAGTTTTACTTGAACATTGTGATGAAAATGGTCAATTTTATTACAATGAATGGGATGCAAACGATGGTGTTATTTTCCGTTCGAAAAGGTATGATTCTAGAAATCGAGGCGATAAACTTGGTTTTCCATCGCTAATTGTTGACGCGATTAAAAGGTAAGTCATTCACCTAAAATAGGTGTTAGTTCTATCAGTTCATGAGTCGCAAATGCGGCTTTTTTTATTTGTTTTGTAATCCTACGTTTAACAAGGAAGCAGACATACATAATAAGTGATTTTGAACATTGCATAACTTGATTTGAATACTATATTAGCTTTTTTAACTCCATTTACCTTAAAGGAAATTGCTTTCAAATATATAATAGAAATATCATTTAAAGTAAACAAATCAACGTTTTCTCATGTTGAATTTTTTGGTAAAAATGATGAGGTGCGCCTAATGTAATAAACACATGGAGAGAATATATAATAAATCAATCAATGTTCAAATTACCATTCACACATTAAATTAATATTTCATTGCCATAGAGATTTCTTTTATACATAAATTCGTGTAAAATAAAACAAGAACATACATTCTATATGAGAGTAGGAGGCAATAAATATGTTAGCTCAAATAGAGAAACAAACTGATGGCTATATTATAAAATTTGAACGCCAATTTCCTTATACAATAGAGGAAGTTTGGTCTGTTTTAACTGAAAACAGCAAGCTTAAAAAATGGATGTCTAATTTACAGATTGAAAACCTTAAAACAGGTGGAATTATAAAGTTCGACATGATGGATGGTTCATTTTTAAATATTGATATTTTAGAGTGCCAACTAAATTCAGTACTTGAATTCACATGGGATAAAGATCGTGTCCGATTTGAAATACATAAACAGGAAAATGGCTCTCTTTTACTTCTTAAAGAATTCATTCATGGATTAACAGATCATACACCGAAAGATATAGCTGGTTGGCATATTTGTCTTGACCTTTTTTCTTCGGTTTTAGAAGGAGAAGAGAATGCGTTTTCAAAAGATAAGTGGCAATATTGGTTTGATAATTATAAGGTAAAGGTTGATGAATTGAAAGATTAGGGGTTATATTCATAGTATTTATTATGTAATTATTATCTTATAAAAATGATTTTTAAAAACAATAAGAATAGAGGTTAATATGAAAGTAAATCAATTAATTGCAAATAACATAAATAAACTAGATGCTGTCATTCCGTTTAATAAATCACTTGGTATTGCTGGTTTATCTGGATCTGGAAAAACAACTCTTTGTCAAACAATTGGTGAAGAATCAAAGAAGCGTCTAGTTTCCTTATTGCCAAAGGCTGAATATCAATATTTATTTCCTAATATTATGGAAACTAATTTTAGTGCTATTAAAATGGAAGAAATGCCTTTAGTACTTTTTTTAGGAAAATCATCGATTTCTTCCAATCCGCGTTCGACGATTGGTACTCATACAGGCATTTTTAAAGAGATTCGTGAAAAACTAGCTGAAGAATTTAATCTTTCTCCTGAAATCTTTTCATTTAATAATCAATTAGGTTGGTGTGCTGGTTGTAAAGGGCGTGGTACTACTAAAAATATTGAGTGTAAAAAATGTAAGGGGAAACGTTATAGTGAAGAAGTTGAACAACGTACTATTGAGCTATTTACTAAATCACATACAATTTCCGATATTAACGATTTAAGTGTTGAATCTATTCTTTCATTAGCAGAAGAATTAAATATTAGTGAAGCAAAACAACATATATTGCAAAATATTATCAATATGAACATTGGTTATTTAACATTAAATCGAATTATGGGTACGTTGTCAGGTGGAGAATTAACACGACTTTACTTAGCTGAATTCATGGCAGTAAGTGAAAATGCTGTAATTATTATTGATGAGATTTCTGTGGGGCTTGATCACATAACATTATTACAAATATTAGAAGAGATCAAGCAATTAGGGTGCAAAAATCAAATTTGGCTCATTGATCATTCAGATACAGTACTGGATACAACTGATGAGCAAATGTTCTTTGGACCTGGTAGTGGAAAATATGGTGGAAAAATCGTAAAAGAATCACCAAGGCCAAAGCCAATACTGTCGGAACGAAATAACGAAGTGCCAGCAGAATATTATACATTCCATGAATTATATTGTCGAAATATCCAAATGACTGAGTTTCAGATTCCTAAAAATAGACTTGTAACCGTTACAGGGGAATCAGGATGTGGGAAATCTACACTTGTTAATGAATGTATCGCTAAAGATTTTCAAAAGCGATATCAAAAGGACAAACTTGTTATGGTAGGACAAGATCGAAACCAGTCAATTACAAGTCGATCAACCGTGGCAACTTTCCTAGATATTAAAAAGAAACTGACAAAGTATAGTGAAGAAATTGATGATATTTTTGAGCGCTCAATTGAGGATATTATTGATGAAATTCCAAATGAAGATATTGCGTATAAACGTTTGAGCCTACTAATCAAATTAGGACTGGGCTATTTAACATTAGAACGAAAAACACAAACATTATCAACAGGTGAGTTTCAATGTGTTCATTTAGTTTCTGAGTTATTTGCAAAAACAAGAAACCCACATACATTATTTATTTTTGATGAGCCTTCAAAAGGTTTATCACAAAATATTTTAAATCAATTTATAGATAGTGTTAGAGGAATATTGCAAGATGAATCAGTCTCTATCATTATGATTGAACATAATAGTTACATGTTAGAAAGCTCTGATTATATTGTCGATTTTGGAAAAAGACAGCTTGAATCTATAGAGCATCTTGGTGTAGTAAGTCATGAGGATTATTATCGTCAAAAAAGCAGTGTGAATAATACTGAGCAAATATATATTTCTTCAACACTGAATCAACAAAATGGAATTAACTACTTAGAAGAAAATCATATTTCTTATTTTAAAAATGCAGAAAATATCTATAAGGGTGGCATATTAAAAAGCTTATCATCAATGGCTCGTTTAATTTACGGTGAATACGAATCTGATACAATTGCACCTGTTGTTGCTATTGATCTCGAAAGACATTTGTATAGTCAATATAGTTTCTTATATGAAATTGGTGGATTGATCAATCATATTGTAGCTGCTCATCCGACTAATAAAGATACGAGAAGCTTCGATTTCTATTCTCAGGATAATCATTGCCCCTCATGTTCGGGACGTCTTCAAATTGAAGTTTTTGATAAAGAAATTACAATTCAAGATAAAAATGTTCCATTTTGGGATGGTCTATTCGATCCGGAAATCATGAAAGTATTAAAATTTTATCAATATGAAAAAATAGAATTTCTATTTGAAGAAATTAAAAATGAGCTTGGCCATGATTTGTCAAAGAGCTATAATGATATGTCTGAGGAAGAAAAACATACATTTTGGTATGGCTATTTTGATAAGTCATTTTATGATAAGAAAGGCAAGACACGTAGAACATGGGTAGGATTTAATACAATTATTGGCGGATATATTGTTATTTCAAAAGCAGCTATTAAAGAAGATATTAAGACGTCTAAAGAAATGATGACATGTCCAATTTGTGAGGGGACTGTATTAAATCACCATAAACCACTTAAATTTGGAGATACAGATATTCGTGAAATTATCAATCAGCCGCTTAATGAAATAATAAAAATTGTAGGAGATTTACCTGTACTCATCAAATTGAAATCTATCGTAGGTGACAATATGATTATGACGGAAGATGTCTCTTTACTGCCTAGGAAAACACAAGTCGCACTGAAAATGTTTGAATTAGAACAAGCAAGCTTTTCAAACTATGAAATGGTGTTACAAAATGTTTTACCATTCTGGGGCGAAATTAAAGGTAATATCGAATCAATCAGCAATAAAAATAGGGTGACTATTTGTGATTTCCAAAATATCAATGAAACAAGAGAAACTATCATAGATAAGTATTTCACAAATGGTAAATATAAAAAACTAACATATGTGTATGAAGCATTTGGTTATAAAAAAATAGTTACCCAAATTAATAAAATTAAAAAAAGCAACCAATGTCCATTCTGTAACGGAAAGAAAGTTATTACCGAAGATAATCTGCATGATGGCGTATTTAAGTTAACAATTCCATGTGTAACTTGTAATGCAAGTGGTATTAATGATGAAGGACGTAAAGAAATCGTCGATGGCATAGACGTAGAAACATGGTTAACTGGAAAAGTTAGTGATGTTGTGGATGAAAGCTTACGAACTGAGGATGTTGCAGATATTCTAATATTTAATCGAATTCGTGAGTTGAATAAGCGGGAAATGATGGCTGTTTATGAATGTCTGGAGAAAAATAATTAATTTAAGAAGAATAAAAAATAGTGGTCAGTTAAGGATTAAAAACTCATTTGCAATAATCTGCAAATGAGTTTTTGTTTGGAGAAGAACTTGTTGGTTTTAAAATTTTAATTTAGTTTGACAAAAGATTGAAAAAAGTCACTTGTAATACTTAAGAAATTTATTTGTAAATTATAAGTTGATAGATATAGCATGTGGGCAAACATGATTAAATATGTTTTTACTAAGTTTTAGTAGGAACTACATCGGTGAGATGCAGTGTTAATGCTTTAATAATAATGATTTATTATATAATTATTATTGTATAAAAATGATTTTTTCGGGATGATAAATAAAACTCTGGATATCTATATCTGATTAGATGAAAAGAATCTGAAATTTTTCTGATTTTTTAAATTTAACAGAAATATATACTTGAATGAAGTATATATTTCTGTTAAATTTATCCTATGGATAGAACAAGTTTAATTAAAGGGAATTTAGAAATGTGTGTATTGTCTATTTTGTCTACAAAGAAAAGTTATGGTTATGAAATTATGAAAGAACTCGAAGTACATAATTTAAAATTGAAAGGAGTAGGAAGTATTTATCCCATTTTAACTAAACTGAAAAATCAAGAGTGGGTTAATACTTATCAAGAGGTGACGGATAGTGGTAAAGTTAGGATTTATTACGAAATTAATGAAAATGGAAAATTACGTCTTGAGAAGAAAGTTAATGAATGGTTAGAGTTGCAATCTGATATTAAAATATTATTAAAGAGTGGTTTGAAAGGAGACCTTCTGAAATGAGGAATGAATTAAAAGATAAAGAACAGCAATTTTTAACTGGCGTACTTAAGGAATTAAAGCAATACGATATAAGTTTAGAAGAAAGGGAAAATATTAAACAACAAATTTTAGAGCATATCCAAGAATGTCGTGAACATGGTGAGGAAAGTATAAATGACCTAGGAACGCCTCAATTATTTATTCAAGACTTTTTGGAGATAAATGAAATTGATCTGCGAGTGAAAATGAAACAACTTCAAAATGTAAATAAAAAATCTAATACATTAATCATAATTGGCATATTCGTCGCATTTATTACGTACCTCATTTCACAAACTACACTTTCAATATTTTTAACTGAATCCCTTAATTCAACCAACAGTGAAAATAACTTTAATTTTAATCTTTTATATCGAATAGCAGAAAATCAATGGTGGAACTCTATATTAATAATGATTAGTTTAATGGTTTCTTTATTAATATCTATAATTTTAGTAATTTATAAAAAAAGAAAGTTATCCGAAGTACATTAAGATGAAGATATCGAAATATAAATTGTTTCTAATTTGTATAGTTTGTAATGTATTAATGTTATGTATTATACATTCAAAAGTTTACGCTCAGCAAAATATTAGAGTTACTTTAGATATTTATATTGAAAAATTTTTAAAGGAACATAAAATTCCAGGAGCTTCAGTAGCTATTGTACATAATAGAGATGTATTTTACACAAAATTATGGGGGGTTACTGGAAAATCTGAAAAAAAGATAACTAGTAAAACACCATTTGCAATTGGATCAATAAGTAAATCTTTAACTGGTCTAGCTATAGTGAAGTTAATAGAAAATAAAAAAATAAATTTAGAGGATTCAGTTCAACAACATCTTCCTTGGTTTAAAGTAAAAGATAATCAATCGGCCTCAAATATAACAATCCAACATCTACTAACACATACAAGTGGAATGAGTACCTATGAAGGTTTAGCATTATCAGATAAGCAATCAAAGACTACTACGGCTATAAAAGAAAATGTAATGAAACTGTCGAATGTAACATTAACTGCTCCCCCAGGACAAAAATATCAATATAGTAATGCAAATTATCTCGTTCTTGGTGCACTTATTGAGGAAGTTTCAAAAGAGACATACTCTACTTATATGGAGAAGCAAATTTTTCAGCCATTAAGAATGAATGGTGCAGCAGCAAATAGTGAAGATTCTTATAAAAAGGGTTATTTAACAGGTTATCAATCATGGTTTGGAATACCAAGAAAAAGTACGGTGTCGTATGATAATGGTGGGACACCATATGGATATATTACAGCAAATCTAGAAGATATGATTCAATTCATTAAGTTTTTGAATCACCAAGAGCATACACAATTTTTAAATAAAGATAGTATGGATCTTTATTTATCTCCATTATATAAAATAGATTCAGCGAAATATTATGGTTTTGGACTGAGGACAACAAATATAAATGGAAACGAAAAGATGGTTTGGCATTCAGGCTCAACTCCTGATTCACATGCAGAAATATTTATTTTAAATGAAACTGGCTGGGGTGTTGTGATTTTAACGAATAAAAATCATGTTTTAGAAGAAGCATCACTACCAGAATTTAAAAAAGGGATTATTAATATTTTAAATGGTGAAGAACCGGTTGTTATACCTCGAAATATACCAATAGTTCAAATTATTATGTCAATGTTAATATTCGCACTTTTCATTACAGCAATTATGTTAATAATAAAGTATAAACGTAAGAAAATTTGTAAAAAAATGACCTGGCTTTTTCTAGGGAGTTTATTTCTAATATTATCTATTACTTTAATTCCACTTCTTATTTATAGTACAAATTCACCGTGGCAGACGATTAAAATGTTTTCTGCAGATGTAGCGTTGCTCATTAGTATTATAGTTACTTTATTGAATGTAAATGGATTAATATCAATATATATTGCGTTGAAAAGTGAATTGATAAATAAGTCATAAGGGATTTTAATTATATAAATATAATACATTAAATAATTGTTTAAACTGTTATAAATAGTTGACTCTCACACAATGTCATTGTTTAAGATGGAATTGAGCTTCGAAGTTGATGTAATTTATAGGGGGAAATCATGTTTAAAATAGGGGATTTTTCAAAACTATCTTCCATTAGTATACGTATGTTGAGACACTACGATAAAGTGGAATTATTACAACCAGTAAAAGTCGATGAGCAGAGTGGTTATCGATTTTATTCAGCAGCCCAATTAAAGAAAGTAAATCAAATTCAAGTGTTAAAAGATATGGGATTTAATATTGCCACTATTAAAGAAATATTAGAGAGTGAAAATATTGAAGTAATAAAGTCACAATTTGAAAATCGTAGTGCTCAAATAAAAAAAGGAATGGATGATCTCCAAAAACAATTACGTCTCCTCGAAGACTCAATGAAAACGATGAGAGAGGATGTTATTGAAATGAACTATCATGTTTCATTAAAAGAAATTCCAGAAAGAAATGTAGCAAGTGTTAGAAAGGTTATTCCATCGTATAATTGCGAAGGTGATTTATGGAGTATATTAATGCAAGAAATTAATGTTAAAAATATTAGTATAGCTAATCCGAGTTATAGTATTGCTACATTCCATGATCAAGAATATAAGGAAAATGATGTGGATGTGGAAATACAGATAAATATTTTAGGGAAGTACGAAAATACAAAAGATGTTAATTTTAAAAAAATAGATCCATCCTATGTAGCTTCAATAACCGTTAACGGAAGTTACGAACAAATGACAGCTGTAAATGAGGCTGCAGCAAAATGGATTGAAACGGAAGGTTATGAATTAGCCGGACCGATGTTTAATATTTATCATGTTAGCCCAGCGATGGAATCAGATCCTAATAAGTGGGTTACAGAGGTTTGTTATCCGATAAACAAATAAACAATAAAGTAAAAAAGGCATCGTATATGCCTTTTTACTTTATTTCCATCCGAAAATATTTAGCACAAATGACTTGTTGATTAGTCTTTTAAACCAAACATAAGAATTCCACGTAATTCGATATTAATAAAAAATTGTTTCTCATCTTTAAAATGTTAAATAGTTTATCACAATCGCATAATATAATTATAGTAAACTATTTGTGTTTGATGCTAATTAAATGATTTGGAGGGGAAAGTTTGATAGATATTAATAGAAATGTACGAACATCTGGGGCTTATGTTCTTTATAAAAATCTATTTGTTTTTCAAGTTGGTCCAACGAGTAAAGGTGATCCATTAGGTGTAGTAAGGTTGGGAGGACATAAAGAAGACAATGAAACAGCAGTAGAAACCGCTAAAAGAGAAGTGAAAGAAGAAGCTGCTATCGATATTACTATATTGAATTCACCAAGAACATATTATAAAGAAAATTGGAATGCGCTATCGAAGAAAGTAATTGTAGAGGATGAAGTGGAGCCAATATTAATTATTAATGGTCCAGATGGAAATTTATCTATCATGTATGTTGCCTATTCAGAGATTCAACCTAAACCCCCTTCTGAAACGAATGGATTACTATTACTTTCATTAAAGGATATAGAGTTAATTTGCACCGGAAAAATAACATTAAATGATTTTATAAATCAAGGTGGAGTTACTATTTTAAAAGAAAAAATGAATAAAGAGTTAGTCTTACAACCTTTTCCACAGCTTATATTTTTAGCAGAGCTTTTAAAAGAAGATCCTACATTACTATATCACTTTCTAAATTAACAATAATAGCCTCCTTAATACTACTAAGAAGGCATTGAATTTTTACAAATTAATGATATGTGTATCCCCCATCAGGAAACAATACGTTGCCAGTAGTAAAACTATTTTGCATTAAATAAATGACAGTGTGTGCAATTTCGTCATTATATCCAGCTCGCTGTACAAGAGAAAGAGATTTATAATCTTCATAAGCAACTAGTCTTTTTTCGTTTTGTTCATTCTCTCTTCGTATTGTTCCAGGAGAAACAACATTAACTCTAATCGGTGCTAATTCAACAGCTAAAGCTTTCCCTAAACTTTCAATAGCCCCATTACAAGCACCATAAGCAAGCGCACCTTTAAGTGGTCTTTGACTAAATGCACCAGACATTAACACAATGGATCCAGAGTTTGGAAGAAAAGGAAGCGCAAATTTTACTGCGTAATATTGTGGCCAAAACTTTCCGATAAAGCTGCTTTCAGCAATTTCATCTGTAGCAGTTATTGGCCCAAGTGTATAAGAGGCACCTGGTGTGAACAAATGATCAAAATTACCAACTTTCTTGAAAAAATCTTGCAACTGTTTCTTATTTTGATTATCCACTATATAAGTTTGAAGATTGTTGTTATTTATTAATTCTCGAGCAGTCTTTAACTTTTCTTCCGAGCGCCCTGCAATAATAACATGTGCTCCTTGTTCAATTGTTTGTTTCGCCGTAGCTAATCCAATACCAGAACTCCCACCAATGATAACAATACGACTATCTTTTAATGTAGTAATAGACATATTTTAGCCCCTCCTTTAATAAAAACTTTAAAATAAAACTGCTATGCTTTTATTATTCGTTAAAAGATTGCAAGTGAAAAGTACGCACTTTATATGTACATAGTCGCAAATTTCGTACTAATCGCTTGTTATATGGATACATAATATAAAAAATTACTCATTATAATTTATGATTTGAGGGGAGTGGTGAGGAAAATGAATTTAGAAGAACCGAAATTAAAAGGAGTAATAGCAACATTACAAATAATCGGGGGTAAATGGAAGCCACTCATTTTATTTATATTATTAACAGATGGAACAAAACGGTTTGGTGAATTAAAGCGATTAATACCAGACATATCTCAAGGAACATTAGCAAAGCAGCTTCGTGAATTAGAGCAAGATCAACTAATAAAACGCGAAATTTATCAAGAAATACCACCTAAAGTTGAATATAGCTTATCTGAACATGGAAAAACGGTAAGCACTGTTTTGGATAGTATGTGTGGTTGGGGAAGAGGACATTTAGAATATATAGATAGAAATAAACTATATGTGGTGTGCGGGAATATATTATTTTAATAATTTGTATTTTATGATATATAATTAAATAGTGTTGCAGGTTATTATACAAAGAATCTTCCAAATGAGGTGGGGTAGATGAAATACCGTATTGTTCGAAGTAACTAGTTGTTCGGGGCGAAAAAATTCGTATCAAATATAAGGGGAGACGGAGGCCCTTTAATAAAAATAGCTACCTTGAGTCTATTTCGAGGGTCATCAGAATTAAACATTTCATGCATTTTTACAAAGGAGAAATAATAAAATGAATGAACTAGAGTATAAAAACTTTTATGATAAAGTAGGAAGATTAAACGGCTGGGACTTTAGTAAATTAAAATGTGAAACTGTAGGAGACGCTTGGGACTTTTATGGGGAAGTGAAAGTAAGATGTAAACCATTAGACATTCTACTTGATGTTGGTACAGGTGGAGGCGAGAATGTACTAAAAATAGCATCTTCAGCTAAACTACTAATTGGAATAGATAATTCTAGTGGCATGATTGAAACAGCACATACCAACTTGAAAAAAACAAGTGTACAAAACGTTGAGTTTCTCCAAATGGATTCTGATGCTTTAACGTTTCCGCATGCTCATTTTGATATTGCTTCTTGTTGTCATGCACCGTTTATAGCATCCGAATTAGCAAAAGTAATGAAAAAAGGTGCATTTTTCTTAACACAGCAAGTTAGTGAACATGATAAATTAAACCTTAAAGAAGCATTTGGCAGAGGACAATGCTTAGGAGAAAGAGATGGAACTTTAAAAGAAAAGTATATGGGTGAACTTATTAGTGCGGGGTTTGAACTCGTGCAAGTGCGTGAATACGATGTTACCGACTATTACAGTACGCCTGAAGATCTCATTTTCTTATTAAAACATACTCCTATTATTCCTAGATTTGGAGAAGTGGAAGAGGACTTTAATATTTTACAAAAGTTCATTGACACTAATAGTTCTGAAAAAGGGATTCGTACGAATTCAAAAAGGTTTATGATTATTGCTGTTAAATCATAATGTATTTTAATAAAAAAGCTGATCTTCTTTAAAAGAAAATCAGCTTTTTATGTGGGGAAAAATGCAGGGAAAATTTGAAAGCAATAGAAATAAGTAAAGTATTAATCAGAAAATCGGAATATGGAGGATAATTATTTTGAAACGTTACTATATTAACAACGAAAAAATAAACGTACATATTACTGAGTGGGGAAATAATGAAAAGCCCGTTATCTTTTGTTTACATGGATTAGGTAGTACGAGTTTAAGTTTTATAGAAATCGCAGAAAAATTAAAGGAAGAGTATAGATTTATCTCCATTGATGCACCTGGGCATGGTAAAACACCGCCCTTTGAAAGAACGGAAGATTATGAGATGCTGAATTTTGCAAACTGGTTAAATGAAATAATAAATGAACTGAGAATTGAACATTTCTATTTTTTATCACATTCGTGGGGAAGTTTTGTAGCACTATTTTATTTATTAAATAATCCAGAAAAAGTACTAGGAAGTATTCTTATTGATGGTGGATATCAAACAAAAAGACTTAAAGAAGAAACACTTCAAGAGGAAATCGCGCATTACGAAAAAGATTTCGATGAATATGTTTTTAATAATTGGGATGAATTTTTCAAAAGCGAAAAAGAAGCCTATACTAGGTGGTCTCCATCATTAGAACTTGCAGTAAAGGATCTTGGCATTGAAGTGGATAATAAAGTACGTTGGCATGCGAGAGGTACAACAGCTGGGAATATTGTAAGAGGTATGCATAAGGACGAAATGATAGATATATATGAGGAGTTACCATCTAATATTGTATTACTTCGAGCTACACTGCCTCAGATATGGGAGGAATATAGAGATAAGACAGTAACCATTTTTAAAGAGAAAACTGACGGTGTAGTAAAATTAATCCCTGATACTACACACATGTTGCACTGGGATAGACCAGAAGTTGTTATAGAGGAAATTAAAAGTAATTGGATTTAGACGATTCATACTAAAGTTGTAGTTTCTATATGAAAAATCCATCCTTAGGTTTGATTTTATCTATTTATAAGTGTAATACAATAAGAATAGATAGAATAAAATAGGGGGATTGAATATGATTACACATATTTCAGATATAAAACTCCAAACGGTTTCTATAGAAGGGGTAAAACAAGTTTATAAGGATATATTATCTTTTCCAGTAAAAAAAGAAACCGCATCATATATTCAATTTGAAGTAACACCATACACAACAATTAGTTTCCAGGAAGTGTATGAACCAATTGCCCCTGCGCATTTCGCCTTTGAGATTCCATATTCAAAATTTCATGAAACAGCAAAATGGCTTGAAAAGTCTGGGTTGCTTATTGTGAAATGGAAAGATGGAAATACAATTGGTGAGGAGAACAATCTATTCAATTTATACTTTAAAGACGGAGATGGAAATCTACTCGAAATTATCGCACATAGTTATGTTAAAGAAGATGTATTAATTCCGCAGTCACCTTTAAACATTTTATATGTAAGGGAAATCGGTCTTCCCGTTAAAAGTGTACCTGTATTTACGGAATGGTTGAAATCAAACCTAAATATGAAAACGATGGAAGATGGGGATATTTTCAACTTTGTTATAGGTGGAACTGCCTATGTCGTCGCAACTTGGTGGCAGCGACCTTGGATTCCAATTGCGATGAAAGCTTTACCACCGAAAGTACACGTATCTTTCGGAACACCAGATCAAAGATTTTTACAGCGAATCCAAATTAACTTTAAGAAAAATTGTGTTCCATTTGAATGTAAATATAATGAAGTATCATTTATTGAGCAGGGATATGCATTTTCAATTGTGCATACACCAGAGTTTCCTTCCGATATTCCTAGTAAATTAAACTTACCGCTTTCTATTTAAGGATGGAAAGTGGTAAGTTTTTAAATTTTCGTGGGAAAGGGTTTCAGCATAATTATACTGAATTTATAGAGGAGTATAAGGTGTTAGTTTAATTTACTGTAAGGAGAGAAATGAATTGAATCTAGAAAATCCGATAGCAAAAGGAAATACGGCTGAAATTTATCTATGTGATAATAAAGTTGTAAAATTGTTTGAAAAATATCTCCCTAATACAGAATCTCTATATGAAGCACAAAAACAAAAGTATGCATATTCACGTGATTTACACGTTCCTAAAGTATTTGAAGTTACAGAGGTACAAGGAAGACAAGCTATTATTATGGAATATGTAGAAGGAGAAAGTGTTGGTGAGCTTCTACTTAATAATTTGAATAAAGCAGAGCATTACATTGGCCTATGTGTTAATGAGCAAAAAAAGATTCATGCTATACGTGTGAATACGGATGAAATGGAATCAATGAGGGAAAGGTTAGAGCGTCAAATTAAATCTGTACATAAATTGGATGAAAAACAAAAGGAAAATATATTGAATAAGTTACATTCAATCAAATTTGAACCTAGATTATGCCATGGGGATTTCCATCCATTTAATCTAATTTTGAGTAAAAAGAATGTGAATATTATAGATTGGGTAGATGCTAGTTCAGGTGATATTCGTGCAGATGTATTTCGTACATATTTATTGTATGCGCAGTCTTATATAGAATTAGCGGAAATGTATTTACAAATATATTGCAGTAATACTGATCTAACAAGAGATGAGATCTTTCAATGGGCTCCTATTATTATTGCAGCTAGATTTTCTGAGAAAATACCTCCGCAAAATGAAGTGTATTTGAAAAGATTATTGAATCAGTATTTATAAGTAATAAAACAAAGGTTGTCTAGTAGCTAATTAATAAATGCTGTTGTTTAACTAAAGTTTCCTTATAGTTAAACAACAGCATTTTTAAATATTGATATAGGTATACTTATTTTGAATCTTCATCCTATAAAGATTCATTATCCGTACTTGTTCCTCAGTTAATTCTTCTTTATCCCAATACATATGCATTAAACTATATTCAAAAATCTCCTTTAATTTAATAAACAATGGAAATAGATCTATCATTTCTTTAGGAATCTCATTTTCTTCTTGGTATCCGTTGATTATTGCATTTGTAATAGAATTCTCATAGTCGACTATGTTACCATTCCCAACGAATGAATATTCTATTGCACTATAGATTGGGACTGCTAAATCGAATATATAAAAATGTTTCTCACAGTCTTGAAAATCAATCATTGTTAAATTTGAATTATTTTCGACTAATATGTTTTCTAACCATAAATCTCCGTGTATTAAGCCGTAATTTGAAGGATTCTTTGGCAGTTCCTTTATAGAAGTTAAAACGTCAGATGCAATTTCTCTTATAGTAGTTTCTTCTTTAGGGATATAGTTAAGAAAATTATATTCTTCATTTTCATACCAGTCGTTTATATGATTTACCGGTTGAATTCTTTCAAAGTCTTTAGATATACGATGTAATTTTCCAATTTGTTGACCAAGCTTTTTAAATACATTAGAATTCCATTCGTTTCTTGGTAAATGTATACCAGGAGCAGCTTTATATAATACAGCAAAAACTTCTTTGTCTAATGTTATTTTCACTACTAAATTCCCCTTTAAAGAAGGTATTATTGGAGGGACTCCTAAGCCCTTTTGATATAAAAAGTTCGTATATGTAACTTCTTCTAATTGCTCTTCATATGTTTTATAGTTTGTAATTCTAACGAAGTAAGTACCTTGTGCCGTGAGACATTGATACATTTCATTCGTTATTGGTGTCATTTCAATAAAATCCAATGGATATAGTTTATTAAATAGTTTAAGTATCTCTTTTTCTATATTATTCATTTTAACTTCCTTTCCACTCACAAAACTACTAGTTCCTTAACTTACAAATTTCGTGTTTTATTTGGTAGAATCCTTTAAAAAAGATTTATCCCGTAAAAGCCCGATTAGTATGGGATAATAATCAGTGGGGAGGAACAAACTCCCCACTGATTAAAGTTTCACTTTATTGGAAAGTTAAGTAAATGTATGACAAAATAAGATAGCTGAAAAAATATGAAATGAGTAATTACAAATGATATTTAAAGGTTCTAGAGGGTGGTTAATGTTATAAACCACAAGAAATATCAAAAGAAAGAAGTGGATACTTCTTATAATTTTTAGTGAGGAGGGAGATAAATGAATGAACATATACAGCTAATGATTGAATGGATTGAGGGCAATTTAAAAAAGGAGTTTTCATTAGATAAATTATCTAATTATATGGGATATTCTCCTTACTTCTGTTCGTTTAAATTTCATCAAGTAACAGGGATAAGTATTAGACGATATATTCTTCTTAGAAGATTGTATTTATCAACGGAAGATTTAATGAATGATAGAAAGATAATTGATATCGCATTTGATTACGATTACTCTTCGCAAGAGGCTTATAGTAGAGCATTTAAAACTGTTTTTGGTATAACCCTAGGAAAATTCCAACTTAACAAAATACCGGTTCAATCATTTATTAAACTCTCAATCAATGATGGCAAGGAGTGGGATAGAATGAATTTTTCTAGAAAAATTGAAGTTGATCAATTACGAAATGCGAAGAGTGAGCTGTTTGATAAAGATGTACTAAACATATTAAATGGTCAATTTATGTATGAAGAATTTAAAAGTGAAAAACTAATGGGAGAGTCTGATTATGCTCCATTTAATGAAGCTATGTGTGTAAATGCGACTACTGCACAGATTTTTGATGATGAGTTTATTAAAACAAGGGCAGAAGGACACCAAGGTACTGTAGAAAATTATATGAAAAAGGTTATTCATCCTTTAGAGGATCTTTTTAAGAAAGAGTATAAATGTATTGTTTTATGGTTCGGTGAAGATATGTTTTGTCAAATGAATCTACTTACAGTACTTTCTTACCTTGAACAGTCTGGTTATAAGGGCAAAGTATACTTAAATAGCTTCAGAGAGGATGAATTTAAAGTAAGTCAAATTGAACTTGAATTAGGGAACTATTCTTCTGTTTACAATGAAGTTCTAGTAAATCATAAAAAGCCATCTCATGAGGTACTACCTGTAATGTATCAGGCGATAGATTTATATTTAGAAATGCTAAAAGAAAATAATGTAGTAGTAAAGTATATCTCCAAAAATAAAGGTTTACCAACACAAGAGTTATTAAAAAGGTTGTTTAATCTTTTTCCAACAATAGGATATGGGGACCTACAATATATAGAGCTTATTAATAAAGCGAGATGAAAATTGAAACTAATTAGAAGAGAATAAAGTAAAAAGATGCACCTGATAGGTACATCTTTCTACTTATATCCGTTCAAGTAATTCCAATTCCTCTTCTACAAATGCCATTAAGTCTTTTATTGTCTCACTAGAAAAATCAAAACGAATTCCAGCTGCTTCATATACTTCTGTTAAGGATTTAGAGCTACCTAGAGATAAAGCTTTTTTATAATTTTGTAGTGCCTGTTTAGGATTCTCTTTATATTGTTTATACATTTGTAGTGCACCAAGTTGCGCGATTGCATATTCGATATAGTAGAATGGTATTTCGAAAATGTGTAGTACAGGTAACCAGCCAGTTGCTATCCAGTTTTCATAACCTTCAATATTTACCACATTCGATTGATAAGTGTTATGTAATTCTAAATATTTTTCATTTCTTTCTTTAGCAGTATGATTTGGATTTTCATACATCCAATGTTGAAATTGATCAACGATAAGCATTTGTGGTAAATACTTAACAATATCTTTAAAGAAATCTAATTTTGCTTTTATAAATTCTTCTGTATTCTCATAAAATGTATCCCAATACTCCATCGAAAACAATTCCATTGTCATGCTGGCTAGCTCAGCTGATTCTGAAGGGATTTCTAAATATTTTTGTAGCTCTAGCTGCTTCATACATTCATTATGAATACTATGGCCCATTTCATGGAGGAAAGTAGTAACATCATAATGTGTATGATTGAGATTCATAAAAATAAAAGATAATTGAGAAGCAGGTAAGTGTTCGCAAAATCCTCCAGGTGCTTTTCCTTTACGACTTTCTAAATCTAAGCAATCATTTTTATGCATACGGCTCAATAATGCAGAAAATTCTGGGTCTAGTTTTTGTAAAATATGAGAACTTTTTTCGATTAAATCACTCTCGTCTTCAATGGGTTTTAATACTTTTTGATTTGGTGCGGCTGCTTTTAGATCCCACGGACGAAGTGTATCTACTTGAAGTTCAGCTTTTTTCTCATTAAATATATTATCAATAAGTGGCACAACGTATTTACGAACGGATTCTGCAAGTTCATAGCAATCATCAGCCGTATAATCAAAACGTTCATATTTTTTAAACATATAATCACGATAATTATTTAATTGAATGTTTTTTGCCTTTTGGTGACGGATTGCAATTAATTCATTTAAAATATGTTGTAAATTATTTTCAACCGATAAGAATTTTTCAGAAATGAGCGTTTTTGCTTTTTTTCGTATATCACGATTCGGATTTTGTAAGTAAGACTGTAGTTCAGTAATTGTTTTTTCTTCGCCATCCCATAGTGCAGTCAAACTGCCTGTAATTTCGAAGTATTCGGTTACTAATTTGTCTTCTTTTACTTCTAAATCAATGTTCTTTTCACAAAATAATGTTTGCGCATTCTTTATTTTTTTATCTAGTAAGCTATAAGTTTTTGGATCAAGTTGCATTCGAAAAGGTGATTCTAAGTATTTATTATCAAATAAATTTTGATAACGTTTTAAGAGAGGCCTTACATATTGTTGATCATATTCAAACGTATCTTTTATTTCTTTGCTATCTGTATTACATTGAAAGTCAATATAGTGTGATCTTAATTGTTCTTCGATTTCCCATATTAATTTCGACTGTATTTTCAGCCAATTTTTTAAATCTTCGCCTGAAGAAATGGGTTTACTTAATAAAGTAGACAATTCGTTTTCTAGCTCATGTATATTACGGATATCGATCGTATTAGAGTTCTGCATTATTTACCCCTCACTTTTTATTTACTTAAGGAGGTATTCTTCTTTTTCGCTATAATTCCTTTTTTACCCAAAAAGTTTGTACCTACTACTCCAAGGACAATCAAAAGTGTACCGATAATATGATAGTATGCGATTTGCTCGTGTAAGAATACAACGCCTGCGATAATGGTAATAAGTGTAGATAAGTTACTAAAAACACTTATTTTAGCTGCTTCAATATAAGATAATGAATAGTTTAATAACAATGCTGTCAGTAAGGAAGATAGTAATCCTAAATATAAAATGGAGATAAGGAATGTTCCATTTGTAAATGGCTTAAAGTATACAGTTATTGTTCCTTTGTTCATATGGTCAATGATCGCGATGAAATTAAAACTAATAAAACCGATTGCTGTCATTGTGTATGTTAAATCCATTAGCTTGAATTTCTTTGTCATTTTTCGAGCTAATACATTGTAGCAAGCAGATGATAATGCCGATAATAAAATGAGAATAACGCCGATGAAGTTCGTTTCATGAGCCCCGATACCATTCATGATAAATATATAAATGACACCGATGACAGAAATGAATACAGATGTTTTTTGCCATGTATTCGTATATTCTTTTGAAAAATAGGAAGCGAGTATCATTGTAAATATAGGGATAGCAGCCTGTATAATTCCAGCTTCAGATGAACTTGTATATACTAGACCAAATGCTTGGAAAGCAAAGAATAGTGCTGGATAAAATATTGCGAGTGGTAAAAGGGCAAGTATGTTTTTGAATGATATATTTAGCTTTACGAAACCGAAAATAACCGGAATACTTGCTGCGATGAAAGCAACTGTAAAACGATGAGCCAGAGTATCAAGAGGGCTCGTAATGGTTAGTGCTAGTTTCACAAACATAAATGAAAATCCAATAATTAAAGAATAGAGTAACGCTGATAAATATGCTTTTGTTGTATTTTTCATAATTTCACCTCATAGTAGTTAATTTTTTACTGGCCAGTATACGTACATAGTAATCTTTCTGATCTAGTGCTACAATGTGAACAAATACAAACTGTACCGGTACAAATTAAATATTGGGGTGGTAATGATGTATAAGTATTTACATGTTTTAAACGATTTAGAAAGTATGATTCAAAATGGAGAGATAAAAGAAGGAAAGAAATTACCGTCTATACGTGCACTTGTTACGAAATATGAATGTAATAAGGCGACAGTTATTCGTGCACTGCATGAATTAGAAAAGCGTCATATTATTTATTCTGTACCTCAAAGTGGATACTACGTTGTTAAGAAATCTGGGAGTTACATAGAAAATAACGAGATGATTGATTTTGCTTCCTCAGCACCAGATCCAGATGTTTTTCCATACTTAGATTTTCAACATTGTATTAATAAGGCAATTGATACATATAAAAATGATTTGTTTGTATACGGAACACCGAAGGGTTTACCATCATTAATTCCAGTCATTCAAAAACAACTGGCAAACTATCAAGTCTTTACAAAAGAAGAAAATATCTTTATCACATCAGGCGTGCAACAAGCACTTGCTATATTAACTTCTATACCATTTCCAAATGAACATAGCACGATACTAATTGAACAGCCAAGTTACCATTTATATATTGAATATGTAGAAACAAATAACATTCCTGTAATCGGAATTAAGCGTACGCATGAAGGGATAGATTTAAATGAACTAGAGAGGATATTCAGAACAGAAAAAATTAAATTCTTTTATACAACTCCAAGATTTCATCATCCACTTGGAACTTCGTATTCTAAAAAAGATAGAGAGAAGATTATTCAACTCGCGAAGAAATATAATGTATTTATAGTGGAAGACGACTATTTAGCAGATTTAGAAACTGATTCAAAAGTAGATCCGTTTTACAGCCAAGATAATTGTAATCATGTTATATATTTAAAAAGTTATTCGAAGATTATCTTTCCAGGCTTACGAGTCGGTGTTGCAGTCATTCCGCAATCTATTGCAGATGCCTTTTATAAGTATAAGAAGATATTAGATATCGATAGTCCTATGATTTCGCAAGCTGCTTTAGAAATTTATATAAAGAGCGGTATGTTTGATCGGCATAAACATAAAATAAAAGCATCTTATTACAATAGGTCAAAAAAACTAGCGGAAGTAGTAGAAGGTGTTCAAAATGAAAACCCACATTTGTTTACTTATAGAACAGTAGATCCAATTGGGATACACACTTGTTTACAGTTGAAAAGAAATATAGTCACGGACACATTTATTAAAAATTTAAGCAAGAGTCAAATAAGCATAGATTCTATTAATAAAAATTATTTAAGTAACTTTCATAAAGAGAGATTGTTAAAGTTAAATGTATCTAATGTAAAAGAAGAAAAGATTGAAGAAGGGATTGGCAAAGTAATTGGGGAAATAAAACGAATGAACCGTGTGGATTTTCAGTTTAAAAAAGAATAATAATTATGAGAGGGCTTGTTTTGAATAGAATAGCCTTGTTTGTATGTATTGCTCTTGTTGATTCACAATATTATTGTTTAATTACAAAAAAATTGTTACGTTCATGATATGCCATTAAAAGGGCATTTTCTTGAATATGAATAAGAGAATGGGTTATTTATATGTGAATTAAAGGTAATTAAGAAGGTGTTATTTCGTTTAGTATGTGGAAGTATTACTCAACATTATGGAGGAGATCGATTATGAGCGATACACAGACATTAAGAGGGCTAACCACAGTTAGTTTTTGGACAGATGATCTAGCAGCTGCGAAGAAATGGTATGCTGACCTATTAGGAAGCGAACCATACTTTGAACGTCCAGGATATGCCGAATTTCGCATTGGCGACTACCAACACGAGCTAGGTTTAATCGATAGCCGTTATGCGCCAGCTGGTTCAGTGACCGGCTCAACTGGCGCTATAGTGTACTGGCATGTTGATGATGTAACAGCAACTTTCAATAAGCTGCTGTCTATGGGAGCAAAAGAGTATGAGACACCTACAGAGCGTGGTGTGGGATTCATCACCGCTTCCGTAGTCGATCCCTTCGGAAACATAGTAGGCATTATGTACAATCAGCACTATTTAGATGTGCTGATTTCGAATGAAAAAGCGTGAACCTTGCTGCTGAACAACGAGGCATAGGGTGCAACACTAATCAAATTTAATTAATATTATTTTTAACCCCTTCTTAAAATCAGAACGGGGTTATGCTTATTTTAGGTTCTAAAATTAAATAACTGTACTGTCATTTTACAACTGAAGTAATTCTAAGAGCAAAATTAAACAACTTTATTATCTCTACACATATATCGCATGAAATATTATTTAAATTCTATTTAAAAAATAGGAAATTATTACCAAATCAATGATATCCTTAAAGTATAGTTTTTATTTTGAATAGGAGGGTGATGGAGTCTATGGCGGTACGTATAGTCGATGATTTACAACAATTATCTTTGTTACTTATGTTTTTGAGTACATTAATATTTTACAGATACTTAAAGAAGATTAAACGAGAGAGAAAACTGACTTTTTTCGAATGGACAATGTATTTTGTCACTCAATTCGCGACTTCCATTTGGGCAATTACTTATTTTATTAAATTCTTGTCTGAATCGTAAGTTACATTAAACCATTTCTCAGATGTTAATCCTTTATATCCGAGAGAAACTGGATATGAAAGTTATGGTGAAGTTATTCAAGTTGGTAGTAAAGTAACAACTTGGTCTGAAGAGTTTAAAGATTTGAAGAGTGTGTGAAATATCATAAAAATCCTTTAATGGGAATACTAGTAACATTCAGTATTAAAGGGTTGGGCTGTAATGAATATACTTTTTGAAAGCATTATTTTAATCCTCACTGGAATTATTGTTTTAAAATTGACAGGTAGTAAATCTGTTAGCCAAATGACTAGAGCTGAAATTATTATTGTTGTTTCTATAGGTCGTATTATTGTAGAACCTATATTAAGTAGGAAAGTAGTCCCATCTATTTTTGCTGCGTTTATTTTTGCGAGTGTTTTACTTATCATTCATTTTTTTGAATTGAAATCACGAAAAGTAGAAAAGTTTCTAAATGGAACTAGCATTATTGTTATAGAAAACGGAGAAGTTTTAAAAAAGAATTTATTACGTGCAAAAATGTCAGAACAACAATTATTTATGCATCTGAGAGAAAAAGGTATACATGAAATTAAGAATTTACAACAAGCAACCGTAGAAACGAACGGACGGATTGGATACCAACTAACTACTAAGGCACAACCAGTTACTTTGGAAATGTTAGAAAAGCTTCTAGAGCAATACAATCTTAAAAAATAGTTGTAGACTGAAAAGCACTTCCTGTACTTTTCTCAAACATGTAAAAGTCTCTTCAGTAATCCTGAAGGGACTTTCGTGTTATCTAATGTATCTATCAATTTAATTTGTGTCTATTAAGATTGGAAGGTATGATTTTTAACGGTCTCATCATGTCATGGTCTTCATGCTCTAAACGATGACAATGCCATACATAATCTCCAGAATAGGGCTCAAACTTCATTATGATTCGGACAGTTTGTTCACCTGCTACTAGCACGGTATCTTTTAAACCGAAATCAGCTGGGAGAGGGGCTAATAAGTTTCCATTCAAGTCATGACGATCAAGAACTCGAAAATTAACTAGATGCATATGAATAGGATGAATCCCAACGGTCAAATTTACTAACTCCCATATTTCAACAGAATTAAGTAAAGGTGTTTCTGTCACGGGATCGGTCCATTCTTTATCATCTAATAAAAGCATAAGCCGCCCAAATTCATCCTCTGAGTCATTTAATGTTAATCGTCTTACTTTTTTTACGTTTACTTTTTCTAATGGAGTAAAGTCAATGTTACTTAATTTGCATGGGATTTTACTTTTATCTGGGCAGGATAATCGTTTCGTTACTTGGAACTCCATTATCTCACCAGTTGGATTATCTAAATCAATTCCATTTTGTAAAACTACTTTTTTTCCTTCAAACCTTGAAAAATCAATAATAATGTCAATACGCTCTGCTGGTGAAACATCTAAACTTTGTACTTTAATCGGCCGTTTAAGAAGGCCTCCATCAGTTCCTATTAAAAAGAATGAGCTAAGGTCACTTAATTGGAACTTGTATGTGCGAGTATTAGAAGCGTTTAATAAACGAAATCTATATTTGCGGGGCTCCACTTTTAAAAATGGCCATACTTTCCCGTTAACTGCAATTGTATTTCCTAAAAATAGAGGAACAATAGAAGGGTATGGTAAACCTGGTGATGGGTCTTCTGGTTGAGCAGGATAAAATAGGGAACCGTCCGGATTAAAAGATTTATCTTGAACGATAAGCGGTATTTCGTATTTTCCCTTAGGAAGAGGTAGTGATTTTTCTTCTTTATCACGAATCAAGTAAAGTCCTGCAAGACCCGCATATACATTTAAACGAGTAATCCCAAGTGCATGATCATGATACCAAAGGGCAGTTGCTCGTTCTCGATTCGTATAATGATAAATCTCTTTTACGAAACTAGGTCCTGTTTGTTGAAAGTTTTTTGTAAACCATGCTTCAGGATGACCATCGCTATCTGGTTCACTTGGGCTTCCATGTAAATGTACAACAGTCCGTACTTCTGGGTTATCATGCGCCCCGTGAACGGTTGTATCAACAGGTAAGAAGTGTTTTTCAGGTAAATCGTTTGACCATCTCACATATACAGGATGATTTTTTTTTACCTCAAACGTTGGACCAGGTACCATTCCATTATAACCCCATACTTTCGTCTTTGGTAAATCACTATGAAACTTGTGTAGCGTTTCAATCATACGTACATCATAAAACGGCTTACCTTTATATGTTCCTTTAGGTTTTATTGCAGAGGGAATCGGAAGGGGATCAATAAATTTTTTTAATTCCAAATATCGCTATCTCCTTTCGTGTAATATAGTATATTCTATTACATGAATGTTATATTGTTTGTATACTTGACCAACAAAATCATTGATATATCCCTTATACATGTGAAGCTAATATGACTTAAAATAATATACAGAAAAATTTAGTGGTCTAACTGCTTCTTCAGGGGTTTTAGGCTGTGGACCATCCGAATTTTCTTGGAATTTACAGAGGAAGGTATTTTACTGAACAAAACAGAAAATCTATTTGATTTAGTATGTGCTTGTATTTTACCAAGGGTGATAACGATCAATATTATGATTAACAACATTAAAGTTCAAAAAATATACAGAATGAATAATTGACAAAAAATGAGAATAGTAGTAACCTAACGTAAAACATACGCTACCGTATTTTATTGGAGAGATGATATGCAATTAACGAGGGAAGACTGGATAAAAGTAGGATTACAACAATTAGCTAATGAAGGGATACATAAAGTTCGCATTGAAGCACTTGCTCGATTGCTAAAAATAAGCAAAGGAAGCTTCTATCACTATTTTCGTGACCATCAAGAGCTTTTAGATTCTATGCTCGACTTTTGGGAAGTACATGCAACAAAGCTGATTGTTCAAAGTATGGAGCAACAGGATTCCTCTTTAGAACAGCTATTACAGATTAGTTTTAATCGAGATAAAAAAATTGAGAATGGTATTTATGCTTGGGCTAAATATGATCCTGTTGTGGCAACACGCTTAGTAGATATAGAAGAACAAAGAATTTCTTGTGTTGCAAAATTGTATCAAAAAATGGGCATAGACGAAACTGAATCAATTGATCGAGCGAGACTTGCCTATTTAACGTATGTAGGATGGATGACAAGGTTTGAAGCAAATCCTAATTTTGATATTGATAAAATGGTTGGGCTTTTAACTTCTTTCAGCGGGTGTCCAAACATCGACTGAAAGAAGTAAAGCTTCCGGACGCAATTATGCTGAGGCATAATTGATTATTCGATAATAAATGTCCCTAATATGGTTATAAAACCTGAAGGGACAAAATTTTTACTGTAACATACGGTAGTGTATGTTATTTTTGAAGTTACGACATTGGGGGCGAATAAATGAAAATACTATTAACATTAGTAGCTGTAGTGCTTCTGTGTTTTATCAGTTGTATGCATATTTATTGGGCTTTTGGAGGTCGATGGGGTTCTGCCGCTGTTATCCCAGTAAAAGAGGGAGAACATAAGCCCGCTTTTACTCCGAGAATATGGGGAACATTATTCATTGCCATTCTTATTCTACTAGCTAGTGTCATTATTGTTGTTCAAGTAGGTTATTTGCAGGGGTTCCAAGCAAATAGTTTATCTAAAATCGGAAGTATTGTTTGTGCTTTAGTTTTCATTATTAGGGCAATTGGTGATTTTAAGTTTGTTGGATTTTTCAAAAAAATTAAACACTCTCAGTTTGCTAGATACGACACTTGGTTCTATAGTCCATTATGTTTATTCTTTGGCTTTGTCTATATCAGGTTGTTGTTTTAATAAGTATAATGAATTCCCTATAAAATAAATTTTATACAGGAAGAAAACACCTCTTATTGAACAAGTAGTAATAAAAAGAAGTTTGAGCATAGCAATAGAGCAATACGGGTTCTGTTGACAGCGAAGTCCGCTATGATTAGTCATTTGTGGTTAAAAAGAGGATAGAAAGGGCGAATTTATTCAAGCTCTTCTATCCTTTTAATTTTTATACATATAATGTATGACATTAGATAAGAATTCACTATTAATAATAGGTTCAGCTTATATCTTGACTTTTAATAAAATTTTAAAGTGTTGGTTTTTTATTGTGTGAATAAGAGGTTAGTTGTTGTTTTGGAGTTTAAATCATTGATTTAAACTTGGCAATTGTATCATGTAATCTTTCTAATCCAATCAACATATCTTTTTCATTTAACATTGAATAACTAATTCGTAAATGATTATATTGAGTTTCATGGTTTAACAGACAAGCTGTGCCGGGTAAAAAAGAAACATCTACTTCATTCGCTTTTTGTAATAATGTAAAAGGATCGATTAACTGAGGGAGTGTAATCCATAAGTTAAATCCTCCATTAGGTATTTCAAATTCTAATTCTTTTAATGGAGATAATATATCAATTGTTAAATCGCGTCTAATTTGTAAAGCTGTACGTAATTTTTCTAAATGATTTTTCATTCGTTCCGCTCGTAAAAAAGGAAGTAGTGCTTTCTGCGTTAATAAAGGGCTACCAATATCCATCGAGGCTTTCACTGCATATAACCATTCAAAGATATGACCTTCAGCTGCTAGCGCTGCAATGCGAAGACCTGGCGCTAACGTTTTACTAAATCCTTTTAAATATATAACGTGACCATTTGTATCAAAGCTTTTTATGGTGGGAGGTACTATAGCATTCTCAAAATATATTTCTCCGAAAGAATCATCTTCAATTATAAAAAACTGATATAACTCTGCTAGTTCTACAAGCTCCATTCTTCTTTCTTTACTCATTACTGTGCCCGTTGGATTCTGAAAAGTAGGATTCACATATAACAAAACAGGATGTTTTCTTTGACAAATATCATCGATTAAATCTGAGCGAATTCCATTATTGTCGAGACTAACAGGGATAATTTGAACGCCTTTATTAACAAATACATCAAGCGCCGCTCCATAACATGGACTTTCTACTAACACTAAGTCTCCGGGCTTTAATAATGTTTGAGCGATTAAATCAATTCCTTGTTGGGCACCACTTGTAATTAATAATTGAGATGGATCTGTATCTAATTGTTGGTGTTCTTTTAAGTAGTTTGTTATTTCTACTCTAAGTTCTTTATCACCTTGAACAGGTCCGTAAGTTGCTAATATCATTTGATCCTTATTAAGTAATTTCTGCATTTCATCTGAAAGAAACGGATTTGGTAATAAACGTGGATAAAGAACCGCCTGTGAAAAATCGAAATATTTACGGTGTTGGTTCATTACATATTGAGAACGCATAACATTAATGGATTTCGTTTGTTGCCATTGATACGGAATTGGTTTGAAATCTTTATTCACACGTTTATGTATATAGGCACCTTTTCCTTGTTCAATTCGTATATAACCTTTTGTTTCTAACTGTTTATAAGCTTTACGAACAGTTAATAAACTAATTTGCAAATCATCGGCCATAGAACGTAAAGAAGGGAGGTAATCGCCATGTGAAAGCATCCCGCTTTGAATTCTCTCAACAATTTGCATATATATTTGTTGGTAATATGGTATGTTGGATTCTTTACGCAGTACTATCTTCATAGAATCACCTGTTTTTCTTTTTAATTTAATTAAAGCGAAAAACATTCTGGCAATCAACTATATTTTTATTCAACTGTTATATGCGTTGATACACTGTTATACACCATATCCTCTATACTCGTTTCAAGAGTAAAAAGGAGGAAGAAAAATGGTCATTTTAAATTATATTTTAGTATGTATTATTTTTGGAACGACATTTTTAACGATAAAAATTGGAATAGAAGCGGGCGCACCACCATTATTTTCAGCTGGAATTCGTTTCTTTTTGGCGGGCCTTATTCTCATTATTATTTTTAAATTAAAGCGAAAGGATATTATGCCTTACTTATTATCGAAACGTATTATATATGCTGGTTTTTGTTTAACATTTATGACATTTGCGACCCTTTACTGGGCTGAACAATATATTTCTTCTGGATTAGCTGCAGTTTTATCTGCTACGGGTCCAATGATGATCTTGCTATTGCAATCAAAGAGAAATAAAACAAAATTGCAAAAAGAACAACTTGTCGCTTTAGTTATAGCACTCCTAGGTGTTTTTTGCATTTCTTTACCTGGAATGCATCAAAAACTTACATTCATATGGAGTATCGCTTGCCTTGTTATATTAGTAGGGGAGTTGTTTTATGGAATAGGTTCTATTCGTTCAAAAGAAATACTTTCAGATTTACCTGACATATCACCATTTCTCATTAACGGCATTCAAATGTTTTATGGAGGAGTTTTGTTGTTAATTGTATCTATCGTAATGGAACAGCCTAATCTAAGGATTTTAACATCTTGGAATGTACAATGGCCAATTTTATATCTCATATTTGTAGGTTCTATCGGTGGACACGGTTTATATTACTGGCTTTTATCAAAAACAAATCCTGTATTTCCATCAACGTGGTTATATGTATCGCCGTTAATCGCTGTTATTGTAGGTTATTTTGTATTAGGAGAACCATTAAATCCTACAATGGGAATTGGTGCTTGTTTAATCTTGATTGGTGTGTTTTTAGCAAATCGTACTACACTTGGAGTTTATTTCAAGCAAGGAAGGTTGTTAAAAAAAGAGATGTAGTTAAAGATTAATGATGTGGAAAACAGGGAAAACGTATTCAAACTTTAGAAGAAAATGATTAGCACATTAGAATACAGATTAGAGATAGTAAAATCAAAAACACAGTGGGGGAAATAACCAACTGTGTTTTTATATAGTCTATATTTAATTTTACACTTAATTAAATCGATCGCATATTGTTTGGTGGATGAATGTTATTTTTTTATTACGGTATTGCCCATCGCAATAGAAATTCGATTCCAACTGTTTATTTGATTAATGATTAACACAAGATCAACATATTGTTTTTCGTCAAAGTATTCACGTACTCGGTTGTATAGGTTTTCAGGAACTCTTTTAGTAGGAATGAGAGTAATATGCTCCGATAGTTCCAGAGCAACTTTTTCTTCAGGAGTATAAAAATCACAATCATCCCAAGCATTTAAGCAATAAATTCTTTGCTCGGTTTCACCTAATTTTCGGGCGTCAGAAGTATGCATATCGATACAATAAGCACAACCATTAATTTGAGAGACTCTAATTTTTATAAGCTCTCTAACAGCACGATTAATTGAGGATTTCTTCGTGTATTTCTCCATATCCATCATAATTTTCATACTATCAGGCGAAATATCATAGTAGGCAATTCTTTGACTCATAAGACAAAACCTCCATAATAATAAGTTTTTATAATAAAAACACACTAGGTCGCTATTGGGACTTCTAGTGTGTTTTCATAATTAATTTACTTTTTTAATAAATCCTTTATAATGCTGTTTCACAAGCTGACTTTCGAGCGTCTTCATCGTTTCTAATGCTACACCTACGATGATAAGTAAGCTTGTGCCACCGATTTGGGCAGAAGGTGGTAATGTTGCGATTTTCGTGAATACGAGCGGTAATATTGAAATTGCGCCTAAGAAAATGGCACCAATAAATGTTAAGCGATATAAAATTTTTGTTACATACTGTTCTGTAGATTTACCTGGACGAATACCAGGTACGTATCCATTTTGCTTTTTCAAATTCTCAGCCATTTGTTCAGGGTTCACTTGAATGAATGCATAGAAATATGTGAAAGCAACGATAAGACCCACATAAAGTGTCATTCCAAATGGATGTGCAAAATCAAGATTCGCAATTATCCATTTAGATACGCTTGAATCAGGGAAGAGCTGCGCAATTGTACGCGGCGTCATTAAAAAGGCAGAAGCAAAGATAACAGGAATTACACCTGCACTATTTACTTTAAGAGGTAAATGAGTATTTTTTGCTCCTTGATATTGATTGTTTCCTGAAACAGCTTTTGCATATTGAATCGGTATTTTTCGAACTGCTTGTTGGATGTAAATAACACCAACAACAATCGCTAAAATAACAAGTCCAATTAAGACCATTTTTATAATGTGCATAAATAACTGATCGCCTGCGTTTTGGAATTGTTGTAAATAAATTTGATTTGCAACATTTGGGATAGCTGCAACAAGTCCTGCGAAGATAATCATTGAGATTCCATTACCAACGCCATTAGCGGTGATTTGTTCACCTAACCAAAGTAAAAATGCAGTACCAGCAGTTAATACTGTCGCAATAAATAAGTATGTAGTCCAACTTGGATCCGTTATTAATTGTCCACCTGCTATATTATTAAAGCCATAAGACATCCCAATGGCTTGTATGAATGCGAGAATGATTGTAAAGTATCGAGTAAATTGAGCTGATTTCTTGCGGCCCATTTCTCCTTGCTTTGCCCATTCTGTAAATTTAGGTACAACGTCCATTTGTAGTAATTGTACAATGATAGAAGCTGTAATATATGGTGTGATACCTACAGCAAAGATTGAGAAGTGTTGCAGTGCTCCTCCGCCAAATACGTTCAGCATGCCTAAAACGTTGGCCTGATCTTGTACTTTTAATACCTCTGCGTTAGTGTGAGGAACTGGAATAAACGTGCCAATTCGAAAAACAATTAACATCGCTAGTGTAAAAAGAATTTTGTTTCTTATTTCAGCTACTCTCATAAAGTTTGAAATCGTACGAAACATCATGTCGCCTCCTGTATTTTTATCAGTTCAATAAAACCGATTATTATATCCCGATGAAGTAACCACAAACCTCCTTCCGCATTAAATTCATTTGACAAATGGAATTTTATACATTTTGTAGTTTTCACGGATATAAATATACAAGTGTTTATATAAGCGATAGATTATCTTCGTAATCATTCAATACCCATAATATAACTAATAAATAAAAAAATGTACATACATATGCATGAAAAGAATAATTTTTTTACAGTATTTAAACCGTCTTATTACATAAATAAAAATAATTCATCAGAAAAGCTGGTACGGCAATCATTACATTTACAGCTTGCACAGTTGTTTCAGATGTCGTAAATATTAATCGAGATTTATTTTAAGTCAACAAAAAACACATCTAAATAGATGTGTTTTTTTCGGTTGATTTTTTTGTGAACTGATATAAAGAAATTGCACCTAAAATGACAAGTATATTTTCAGGAGCGTCTAATAAAATAGCAATCCATGTTTCTGAGATTACCAATTCATTACCGTGAGAGTTTCAATATATGCAATATGCAAAATATAAGTAAACGTCATTAATTTCATTTATAATAGATAAAAATAGATTTTATAAGGAAGGCAGATAACTTGAAAACAAAAGCTAAATATCAAACTTGGATTCGGATTTACAAACTATTTATTTTTTTAGTAATTTTACTCGGGCTTCTCTTGATAGCATTATTGCCTATTAATTTTTATGTGCGAGCCTTGTCAGGGATGATAGCATTGCCGTTTATTTATATAGCATTTATACTTTCTTATTCTGTTTACCAATTCTCAGCATTTGGAGGGAATTATCAGTCGAAAATACATGATTTAATTGTTACTAAGGTAAATTCGGATGGAGAAGGAAAAATACTAGATATAGGAACCGGCAGTGGTTCACTGATTATTAAACTGGCAAAGACTTTTCCTAAGTCCTTTTTAACTGGAATTGATTATTGGGGCGGGAATTGGGAATATTCAAAAGCTCAATGCCAACAGAATGCTGAAATAGAAGGGGTCTCTGATAGAATTGTTTTTTTGAAAGCAAGTGCTGCAGAACTCCCTTTCAATGATGGTGAATTTGATAGGATTGTAAGTTGTCTAACATTTCATGAAGTAAAAGATAGAGAGAATAAATCTGAAGTAATTAAAGAGTCATTAAGAGTGTTAAAACCTGGTGGTGAATTTGTCTTCATAGATTTGTTTATGGATGAAAAAATATTTGGGGATGAAAAAGAGCTTTTAAATGACCTGGAGAAACTCGGCGTATCTGAACTGAATAGTAATGAACTTGCTGAAGAAATAAAATTGCCAAAGATCTTGTTGAACAAAAAAGTACTTGGAAATGCAATGATTTTGAGTGGAAGGAAATAAACTTACCAAGATAGAGTTAACTGCTGTATTTAATAACATACATTAAATAAACAAAAAAGGACCTCTATATGATATTATCCCCTTTAAGTAGACAGTGTAAAAAGACCATGTACATACATGGATGTTACACTATTACTTGGAGGGGATTTTTCATGACTAAAAAAGG
>NZ_LXLV01000032.1 GCF_001757995.1 Bacillus mycoides
CGTCGTTCCTGTTGCTACTCCTGTCGCTCCTGTTGCTCCTGTTGCTCCTGTTGCTCCTATTGCTCCTGTTGCTCCTGTTGCTCCTGTTGCTCCTGTTGCTCCTGTTCCTGGAGTAACACTAATTAGTGTCGTTAATAGGTCTAATAAGAGTTGTAAAGTTGATGGAGCAAAACAAGTCTTTATAGAGAAGAAGAAATCTGCAAGAGCGCTGTAAAATTGTTGTAATAGTACAGACAATTGCCCCAAGTCTGGATTAGGAGATTGTAATTCATTTAAAATACTTTGAACTAACTTTTTTAAATAATCTCCTTCTGTAGTAGGTAGTAATAAATTTAGTAAATCTAAGAGTTGGTTAAACAAGTTGATTAGTATCAATTTATTTGCAGCATTTGGAGTAGCAAAAAACGTTGGTATAGCTATTATTAAAGCATTTAGTAAACTAATCAATTCATTTAATTGTGAATTGCTAGGACAAACTACCTTCGGCTCACAACAACCACCTGTAATAATAATTGAATCACAGTGATTATTATCAGAACAATCATTATGTTTCATATTTTTCCTCCTTACTTATTTATTTTCTGAGTACCTTTCTATTCTAAGAGTTATTGAATATATAGTTATATTTTATTAGCTTTGAGTAATAATTTCCTCTTAGAAAAGAAAGCGCTACTAATAATTAAACAATAAAAAACGCTGTTTTAATTATCTTCACGACTCTCATATTAATTATATGTCCCTAAAAACTTAATGCTTAGATTATATACCTAAACTCAGTAACACATTTCAAAATTCCACGTTTCTATTTTTAATACATAATCTTATTCTCAAAAATAATCAATTCAAATGAGGCGTAATAAATACAAAAAATCATATTGGTTATATAGGTATGTAGCCGCGTCTCTTATAAAAAAAAATCATAAAATAAAACATGGGACAAGCTTCATCTTAACTAGCCCCATAAATTCAAAATAGAGGTGAAATATTACATGCCCATCATTCAACCTTTTATGGCATCAAGAAGATTCACGTCCACTTTAGGTGCTGGTACTGGTACTGGCGTAGCTTTTTCAATCGCTGCTACAGCATGCTTAAACGACTCTGGTACTACTGCAACAGCATTTCCCACTTACACATACTACAATCTTTATGTCAATGGAGTACTTCAACCTAGTGTAAACTCAACTGTCACTACGGGACCTACTGGTGCAATTACCATTCCAGGTGGAGATGCATTAGATCCTGGAATTCCAATTACAGTTGAATTTATCATCACTTAATATCTATTTTTTCAGTCAGACAGATTACTCAAATATGAGAATCTGTCTTTTTTAGTTAATAGTAATAAACTGCAAAATAATTGAAGATCCTTGTAAAGGTGGCTCAGAATCTAATAATGTCAACTGACCAGCAGAAACCTCATAAAAAGGCTGTGGCTGAAGAATCCCATTTATAAACAAATTAATATATGAAACCTCATCTGGAGAGAGAATTTGTGTTGTACCATATTCAGGTACTCCATCAGCATTTGTATAAATAAGCTTTTCTCCATCTGAAAAAGTAAAATATAGTATATTTGATGTTTGTATATTACCAATAGGACCAGTTTCTCCGGTTGCTCCTGTTGCTCCCGTTTCTCCCGTTGTTCCAGTTGTTCCGGTTATTCCGATTGCTCCGGTTGCTCCGGTTACACCTGTTGCTCCCGTTTCTCCCGTTGTTCCGGTTTCTCCCGTTGTTCCGGTTACACCTGTTGCACCGGTTGTTCCTGTTATTCCGGTTGCTCCGGTTGCTCCTGTTGGAATTCGAATAACTGGAAGTGGTGGAAATGTAGGTCCAATATTTTCAAAAATTGATGTTTCATTATATTTCTTCAATTTACCCCCCCCTTTCACTTAATAATTATTAAATGTATATTTCTTTTAAATGTTAAAAAACGCATTTTCATTTACAATTCCTGTTAATGAACGTTATTATATTTCTTATCAAATTAATATAACAACTCCATAACTTACAGGATCAACATTAATCTAAATTTGCAGGAAATTCCCCCTAGCTATTCCATCACAATACGTAAGGTAATCATTTTCCAATCCTATATGCAATACTGCTTTGACACTCAACTGTGTGTCTTTTTTATACGAAAAAAGCTATCTAATTATAGATAGCTTTTTCATAATATATTAAGAAACAGGATAATAAATTGTCATACTCACTCTTGTTAATGTTTCTCCTAAATTGTAATAAACATGTGTTCTATCCGCCTTAAATCTAATGGAATCACCACTTTTTAAATTATATTTACACCCATTTACTTCAATTGTTAATTCTCCATCAAACACTGTTATAAATTCTTCCGTTCCTTCTTTATGAGCTTCCGCGCTCAAACTTCCCTTTTCTTCAATTTCAATCATATAAATTTCAAACTGTCTATTTTCTTGGAACGAAAATGAAGGAAATACTCTATACCTCCCATTATCCTCAGACAATATTTGGATATCATTCCGTAAAACTATAGTCGTATCTGGTTGTGGATTATTTATTAAAGAAGTAAAGGAAACCTTTAGTCCATTAGCGATTTTCCAAATTGTTGTAATCGTAGGACTAGATTCCCCTCTTTCAATTTGTCCAATCATTGTTTTACTCACACCTGTTAATTGTGAAACCTTTTCCAAACTCAGTTTTTCTTTCTTACGAATAGC
This sequence comes from Bacillus mycoides, assembly GCF_001757995.1. Lineage (GTDB taxonomy): Bacteria > Bacillota > Bacilli > Bacillales > Bacillaceae_G > Bacillus_A > Bacillus_A mycoides_B. The sequence goes on from NZ_LXLV01000032.1 coordinate 2,700, forward strand.
TTTTAAATTTTTTGCAAGGATAATTTGAATTTCCTCCATAAAAAACACTCCTATACCATATACAATATAACGACCATTATGTATAATAAAAAGCGCCCGTTATATTGTTCTTTTCGGTCATTATAACACACGAATAAGAGGGGGTTTTTGAAATGCCTATATTTTCTTTTTTATTATTTGTCTTTGTTAGTAGCTTCACACCAGGCCCTAACAATTTTTTAGCTATGACATACGCCAAGCAATATGGATTAAAAAGAAGCATTACATTTTGCCTAGGTGTGGCTTTCGGTTTTTTTATTATCACTTCATTATGTAGTTTCTTTAATATTGTACTTATAAATATTCTGCCATTAATTGAATTCCCTTTAAAAATTTTAGGTGTAGCTTATATGCTGTATTTAGCTTTTAAAATACTCACTAGTAAAGGCAATACAGATACAAATGAAAAAAGTAATAAAAACTTATTTTTAGTAGGAATTATGCTTCAATTTGTTAACCCGAAGGGAATTTTATTCGGACTGACTGTAGTATCAACTTTTATTCTCCCTTACTACCATTCATATTCTAGTTACCTTTTCTTTTCATTGTTTTTAGGCATAGTCGGTTTAATGAGTACGTTTAGTTGGTGTCTATTCGGATCGATGTTTCAAAAACTTTTATTAAAACACAACCGAATATTTAACATTATTATGGCAGTCTTATTAGTGTTTAGCGCTATTTCAATTGTTATTAATTAGTTCTAATTCTTAATTTTAGATTTCACCAAATTGGCTTTTACGGAAAGTTCATCTCCCACCTAACTTCTTCCGCTTCAGCCGGATTTTTGGGTGGGAGTCTTCTAGCAATAAGATTAGCTATCCAATTCTTATATTTTGTTTAACTGAATCAAACGCTACAGTACGTATATCTTAAGTTTTTTCTCTTATTCTCCTAAATAGAACTTTTTTCTACCTTGTACAAACATTTCTTACTTTCATTAAATACAATATATTGACAAATAAAAGATAGGAGATTAAAGAATGGCTGATTATTTTTATAAACATGGTAAAAAGTATTATAAAAACTATTCATATTCTCTCAATACAAAAGAGAACTGTTTCATTAAAACAACTAACATCCGATAATTTATGTATTTACTTATCTATCATTTCTCGTTACTTAATAAAATAACATTTTTGTTTATAAATTTTACACATTTAAACTAGACAAGCATATGTTATTATATGGAGATCCCCTCCACTTATAAGATTCTTACCTTTCTAAGAGTACGTTTATAGGCGTGCTCTTTTGATTTTTTATTCAATAACGATTTTTACATCCACACGCTTCTTACTAAGCTTCATTGCTAAATAAGGCTGGATATATTTTTTCTATTTTTGAATGTATAATCCAAAACTTATTACTAGAAACCGTACAAATACTAATAGCTCTTCAAAAAAAGAAGCAGCTGCTTCTTTGGCGAAAGACAATTCGGATAGTAATGTTTGCAAATACAAAAAAGCGGTTTCTCTTTCCACGAGAAACCGCATCACATCAATATTTCCGTTAAATTTTAAACTGACTCGTATACAAGTCAAAGTTGTAGACTTGCATTTTAAAATAGTTTAATTTTGTGCTATTTTATTGGGATATCACGTTTTTAACAAGGATATATCAGCGATATTTTATATCTATTTCGTATAGGTGTTAGCAAGTTCGTTTGCAAACTGCAGCTTTCTAATCGTCGCAAGTATCGCCATCTGACGGTTGATTTTCATGTGACTCTGGATGTTCATGTTTTTCCACCTCATATTCTTTTAGATGTTCCCACATGACCTTGTCATTGATATACGGCACTTGCAGTACGGTAAAATTTCCCTTCCTAAAATAGATGATAGATGTTCTAATCCAGACTGATCAATTACAACTTCTGATGCGGTACGAGTCGGTAAACGGAAACCAAGTTTGGCATTCGCCATCTGTTTTACTACCCTTGGTAATGTATCTCCTGTAGGATACTGCGCACAGAAGACAATACGAAACCCAAGTACCCCTCCAACACGCGCAATGTAACTAAGCATGTATTGGCACTCTTCCAACATTTTATTATGAGCCCTCGGTAACCCTTTTGCAGGTGTGAGCACAGCCCCTGCATGCCATTCCATAACCTAATATCGTTATTACGAAAATCATAATTGTTGAATCTATTTTTATATTTTCCATATTTGAGCCTTCTCTGTAATTGATTATTATTATATTAAAATATTTCAATATTGAATTATAAATAATATTATATAATCCCTAAAAAAGATATCCGACGCTGATCGTTATCAAGTGCATATTTTAATTTCCGTTCAATTTGTTTAAAACGTATCTCATGATTTTTATCGTCACCTTTCATTTTAGGAAAAAGAACGACGCCCCCCCCCGCTTAAGCCTGTTCTTCTTGATTTTTCATCCAGACGCACAATGCTTTGTAGTTTTTAAGCACCTTCACCACACGTCTTCGCATCTCCTTTTCATCGATATCTTCAAAAAATGACAATTGATTCATACGATACGGTTCCCCTCCGTTCGATCTTCTTACTTATGAATGGATTATTTTATTGGGTTTTCCTCTTCACTTGAATAAAACCCAATATTCCGTTAATACTTTAAATACTAAACTTCGGATCCCCCTTGGAGATGAGCAGTTAGCTTGCGCTAACTGCTTTTTACAAATACTCATTAATTTACCCAAGCACATTTTGAAAAATTCCGTATGATATGGTGTATTCCTTTCTTTTGAGTGAATGATCTCGTCATGAGAGCACTTTATTAAGTGCTCTTTTCGTATTTCAAATACATACAAATACATACAAAATGAAATTTTTATATTAATCTTAATTACACATTTAATTGAATATTAATTCGTCAGACACGAATCATTTCTTATAAGGACGCTCTATATTTACGCCCTTATTTAAATACTCAAATTTATTCCCCCGCATATTTTTATAAATTGTATACAGTGCCATATGGGATTGTTGAAAAAGAAATTCCGTATGGCGTAATATGATGCATTTGTTGCATTTGCTGCTGTGCTTGTAACGCTTGTTGAACAGCTTGAATTGTACTTTGTGCTCCGCTATACGTAATACCCGCCGTACCATACGGACGCATTCTATCTCGGGTATCAAAATATGAATAAAACATTATTATTCAACTCACTTCCATATAAGTTATTACAAAGTATGTTATGATTCTTGATTTCAGTGAGTGTTAAAAACTAGTCCACCAGCTTTTATTCAAATAGCGTTTTTGTTCAACTGCCTTCTTTTAATCCCCACGCCTTATCAAAATATAATCTTATATATCTTTCAACTTATTATGATGCAAGTGTCTACACTAAATTGTTAGACAAGCATAAAATAAATTGAGTCTAATAATAAAGGAGAAATAAATATGCAAAACCGTTACATGCTTACAGTCAAACTCACCTCATTTAACGGGACAACGCTGACTGGCATTACTATAGAAGGTATCACGTTGACAGCGAACGTCACGTTAAGAACAATCTACCATCAAGCAATTCTCAATCGATTCCCCCCTCAGGACCCAGTTCGTCCCCTAGTCGTGAACTATAACGCAGCCGTCAAATCTGGCAGAAGATCTGCTATCTTGAATGCAGTGACGCAGCTCGCGAATGCTGGGGCAAGCGCGCAGGTCCGTCTGGACTCCTGCAACAATACCGTGGCATCCTTCCGTCCCGTTCCCTCAATAATATAAGTCAGATACCCGTCACAATAGGGTACCGACTGTGACGGGTACGAAGCTGTTCGAGTGAATAGTCCTCAAATGTATGATTGTAAACCTAACATATGCGGTTGACTAACGCCAACTCGTATACTTATTTCTTGTTGTGATTTATTTTGCGAGTACATATCCCACACAATCATTTCTCGATCTGGTAACGTCTGCACAAAGGAATTAACCAACATTTTATCCTCAACTTCTTTTGTTTTATCCACTGAACATTCATCAACCAGCATTTGTTCTATAGTTAAATCATCATCGCCATTCCCTGATGAATGAGCCACCTCATTTAATGATTTTGTTATTTGTTGATACTGCAAAGCCTCTTCAACTGCTTGTATGGATACATCTAGCTTCTTACTAATTTCTTCTAGTTTCTCTTCCGTAAGTCCCTGTCTCATGATTTTCCCTTTTAAGTAATACACATCACGTGGCACCTTTACCTTTTGAGCGTCCCTAATGTTCACTGCAATTATGCCGAATATCTTTGAAATAGCATAGGTAGAAAATTCACATCCATACGTAAGATCAAAACCCTTTCTCGCTTTCAGTAAACCGATCATGCCGTATTGAATTAAATCATCTAGTTCTAATCCCGTGTTACTTTTTATCACTTCCGCATTTGAACTGTATTTTCCCCAAACGAAATTATAAAATAGATTTTTGTATTTCTTCACAAACTCATCATCCGACATCCCTTTCACATCAACAACCTCAGGCATTCTCCCCACTCCTTTTGATTTCTCTCATATCAGTCGGACCCGTCCATTCCCCTTCTTTTTCCCACTTCTTCTTGAGCTTCCCGACATACGTAAAGCTACGATCATACATAATACTGATATCCTTATCTGGAATTCCTTGTTGATTCAAATTCCTGAAGGTTTCAGGTGTTAACTCAATCGGTCATTTCACTCTTGGTCCACCGTTCCTTTCGGGTTGTGTATCAAGGTATCTACCCAACTGGCGTAATTCTTGACCAGTCGGGCAGTTTTTACAAACACTAATAGTAAAACAAGCATTATCTGAACGATTGTAATAACAACGTCTGCATTTCTATTCGATGATATCGCCAATTTCGTATGTGATTTGGATGCGTTCTACTTTCGTTTCACTCATTAACCGAATTATTTCACATACACTATTCACTATCGATTCCATTCTCCTCTTCACCCCTTGAATAATTTTTTAAAATCAATACATACTACTTCCAAGCCGCTTAATCCACGGCTAGTACTTCTTTCTTTTGTTACAGTAATAAGCAGGTAGGTTCTTCACCTATCTGCTTTCTCTGTATATTTTTTAAGATATCGAAAACACTACCTACAAGCTGTTTGAACTAGCAGCTTCACTCTTCTTGTAATGGGACAGCGATTTATCACAATTAGCTAACTCATTCGACTCACTGGCAGACAACCGAAATTATTGTCTGCTTTTTGTATGAGAATTTTCATTTTACATATACTACTTTTGAGCCTGTTTACCAATGCAAGCCATTTTGGTGTTTTGAATTCCGACTAAGCTTCCTTGTTGCATGGATTATTACATCTTTGACAACATTGGATATAAGCGCGTTTTCTGGCTATTCGTAGTTCTAATCCAGAATAATTTTCCTCCTATAAAGGACAGCAGGTACGACTGCTTGTCCTTTTTTACTTATATTGCATATTTTCCTTTTTGGTAACCTCGAACATTGTTGTTCACACTACACCCCTTTTCCAATTCCGCAAACCTTTGTAACCAAGCTTCCCAACGCTCTGCATACGAAGCTTCTTGCTGTTTAGCCACCTCACAATGTCTATTAGTCAAACTTTAAACCCGGATAATATATTGATACTAGATACAAAAACTTCTAGCTCTAGACGATTAATCTCAATTGATGAAAAGACAATTGAAGCATTACAAAAACATAAAGTAAAAATAAACACTGATAAATTAAGACTTGGTCAAGCATATATAGATTGCGATATAGTTGTTAGTACCAAGCAACGCTTCTTTTAAAACAAGGAGTACATCCAAATATTGTAAGTGAACGATTGGGCCATAAGGACATTTTCATAACTTTAAATCGCTATTCACATGTTTTACCGGGAATGCAAGAGGATACTGTTAAAACATTTAGTGAAAGATTATTCAGATAGCAATGTTTGCAAAATGTTTGCAAATACAAAAAATACGGTTTCTCTTCCCACGAGAAACCGTATTACATCAATATTTCCGTTAAATTTTAAACTGACTCGTATACAGATCAAAGTAAAACCCTCTATCTTCCATGAGAGTTTCATGATTTCCTCTCTCTAAAATACTTCCATCTTTTATTACAAGTATTTGATCTGCTTTTTCAATCGTTTTCAGCCGATGAGCAATTACAAAGCTCGTTCGCCCTCTCATTAAATTGTTTAATCCGGCTTGAATTTGTAATTCTGTTCTCGTATCAATATTAGATGTAGCTTCATCGAGAATTAATATATCTGCATCTGCTAAAATTGCTCGTGCAATCGCAAGAAGTTGTTTTTGTCCCTGACTTAAATTCGAACCTTCTGAAGCGATTTCTGTTTCATATTGATTCGGTAAATGCTTAATAAAAGAATGTGCTGATGCAGCTTTAGCAGCGGCCATTACTTCTTCATCACTTGCATCCAAACGCCCATACCGAATATTATCCATAATCGTCCCAGCAAATAAATACGTATCCTGTAAAACAACCCCTATTTTACTCCGTAAAGAATTAATATCATAATCCTTTATATCTTTTTCATCAATGTTAATTTGCCCTTTTTGAATGTCATAAAAGCGAGTTAACAAATTAATAATTGTTGTTTTTCCTGATCCAGTTGGACCGACTAAAGCGATGGTCTCCCCAGGATTTGCCTCGAGACTCACATCTTTTAAAATCATGTTGTCCTGTGCGTATCCAAATGAAACTTTCTCAAGCCTAACATGTCCTTGTAAATTTTGTACAAGTACTGCATCTTTTTTATTTTGAATTTCTGGTACTTCATCCATAATTTCAAAAACACGTTCTCCTCCAGCAACTGCCGCTTGAATCGTATTCATTAAAGTTGCAAATTGACTAAGTGGTCTTGAAAATTGTCGAGAATAATTAATAAAAGCTGCAATGACACCTACCGTTGTCATTCCGTTTAATACCATTACCGATCCAGTTCCAATTACAAGCCCCATTCCTAAGTTATTAATAAAGTTCATACTTGGAAAAATAAATGCTGAAAACGTTTCAGCCTTCGTTGCTGAAATTCTTAGCTGTTCGTTAATTTCATTAAAGTTATGTACGGTTTCTTTTTCTTTTCCGTATAACGTAGTTACGTCTGCACCTGTAATAGCTTCCTCGATAAATCCATTTAATTCCCCTAAATCCTTTTGACGCTTCGCAAAGTTTTTACCACTATAAGCAACTAGTTTTTTTGTAACGAAAAACATAATAGGTACTGTAATTAAAGTTACAATCGCTAAAATCCAATCTAATGAAAACATCGCAATTGTTACACCTATAAATGTTAACGCTGAGGAAATAATTTGTACAACACTTTGTGTCAAAGCTTGATTTAAGTTATCAATATCATTTGTCACACGGCTCATTAAATCACCTTGAGAACGTACATCAAAGAATCTTAGAGAAAGTGTTTGGATTTTCTCAAAAATATCTTGTCTTATTTTTTGTATAGTCTTTAATGCAACATTAATCATTACAAATGTTTGTAACCATGTTAACAATACGGTTATCCCATATATTGCAATGAGCAGCATGCACATTCTCGCTGTCCCGCTTAAATCCTTCGGTACAATGTATTCATCAATGATGACCCCCATATAATATGGCCCAAGTAAACCTAGTAATGTCGTAATAAATACAAGAATAATAACAAACATAAGAGATGCTTTTTGATACCCCATGTAGTTCCATACTCGCATTATAGTTCCTTTAGTATTCTTTGTTTTTCCCGTTTTCGGATCGTTACGTCCACCCTTATTTCCAAATTGTCCTTGAAAATTACGCACGCTCTTCCCCTCCTTCTTGCTGCAGGCTACCACCTTGGGAAAGATAAATTTCCTGATACACTTCACAAGTTGCCAATAAAGCCTCATGCGTACCATTTCCAACTAATTCACCGTTATTCAAAACGAGGATTTTATCAGCATCTATAATAGAAGATATTTTTGATGCAATTAAAAATGTCGTTGTGCCACTATATCTCGCCCTTAACGCTTCTTGTATTACAGCTTCTGACTTCGCATCAACTGCCGATGTAGAATCGTCTAATATAAGAATAGATGGCTTTCTCACTAGGGCTCTTGCAATAGATATACGTTGTTTTTGGCCGCCAGATAGATTCGTTGCACCTTGTGTTAAGTTATATTGATAAGAGTCGTCCAGCTTATTGATAAACTCAGTCGCACAAGCAGATGAAGATGCTAATTCCAATTCATCATAAGTGGCATCTTCTTTGCCATAACGTAAATTCTCTTCTATACTGCCTGAAAAGAGAAGTGCCTTTTGTGGAACGAAGCCAATTGAGGCACGAAGTTTTTGCAAATCGTATGCTTTCACATTAACATCATCTATACATATTTCACCTTGATCAACATCGTAAAGTCGTGGCAATAGTTTCGCCAATGTAGATTTACCACTTCCAGTAGATCCAATAATTCCTATTTTTTCACCTTTACGTACTGTAAATGAAATATCTTTTAAAACATATTCATTATTTTTCGTATAACTATAGCTAACATTTTTAAACTCTACATTACCACCAACTTGTTTTGGTTCATATACGTCGCCTTTAGTTGTAATATCAACTTCAGTATGTAAGACTTGTTGTACACGATTAGCTGATGGAAAAGCACGGGCAATTTGAATAAATACCATACTAATAGACATAAGTGACATTAAAATGATATTTAAATAGTTAATAAAAGCTAAAATGGCCCCTACTTGGAGTGTACCGTTAAAAACTTTCTCGCCACCAATCCATAAAGTTGCTACAATCCCGCCATTTACAACTAGCATAATAATTGGCATCATCAATGAAATAATTTGTATTGCACGAATATTTATTTCAGTTAAACTTGTATTAACTTTCTCAAACTGTGCGATTTCATATTTTTGTCTTACATATGCTTTTATAACACGTACACCGGATAAATTTTCTTGTAGCTTTGTGTTTACTTTATCTAATGCTTCTTGTACTCGTTTAAATGAACCGCTCGCTTGACCTGCAATCCATACAATTGCAACTAATAAAACGGGTACGACAACAAGTAAAATTGGAAATAGGTCTCTCGCTGTTACAAAGACTATAATGATACTTCCAATAAATAATAACGGTCCACGGACAAGTACACGTAACGTCATCGTCATTGCCGATTGAATAGATGAAATATCATTTGTAACGATTGTTAATAATTTACCTGTTCCAAATGAATCACGATTTTTGCTAGAAAATGTTTCTATTTTCGCAAACACATCTTTTCGTATGTCTGTAGCGAAATTAACAGCAGCTTTTGTAGAATACATCATACAACCAAGTCCTCCAACTAAACCGATCGCTGCTGCCCCTATCATAAGAAACCCCATTTTCATTACATAATTCAAATCCCGATTTGCAATTCCAACATCAATAATATGTTGCATTATTGTCGGTTGAATTAAGTCCATCGCAACCTCAAGTACCATAAATAGCGGCCCAATAATAGCGAAGAACATGTATGGTTTTAAATACTGTAACAACTTGCGAAATGATTTCATACATAATCTCCTTTTTTTATGAAATTACCATTGAATAATTCATATCCCTCCTTACTTAAGCGATTTAGTCTAGAATTTCTTCATTACTTCTAATATATTATGTAAATTAATATTTAACATTATTAAATGATAAGCATTAATGACTTTCCGGTCAATAAATGTGCTTTATCTTACGTAAATACAAAAACCGCATTCTTAATAGAAAGAATACGGTTTTTCATCTATATTTGTTCAGTTGTAAAATTCAGTCTCGAATCCATTATTTCCAGATGGGTTTCACATGTAAAAATCTATTTTAATAAGACTTTTACCTATATCCTCCATCAAAAGCGTCTATTTGAACATTTAAAACTCCGTTAATACCGGGAATTTATAACCTTTAAAATCTATCTCTTTATTACTTCGAACCATTAAATACTTATTAGACTGTAATTCTGTAAACTGTACATCCTCAATCCCTAATTGATCTGGAGAAAAATAAAATTCAATTTCTGTAAAGCTTTCCGTGATTTCCGCACATATTTCATCTAACACTGGAAGTACCGGTGCAAATACTCCAAATACTTTCAACTTTTCATTGTCCACTTCATAAACGATCAGAGCATCTAGTTTCTCTGAATAATACAGTTTCTCATTCCATTCCGTGTCATACATATTTAAATAAAATGAAGACTGGAAGTTTAATGTTGAAAATTTATTTGATAGCCTTTGGCTACTATCGATCGTTTCATGTATTATCTGTCTATTTTCTTCATTATAGTAATCTAATTTTCTAAGTAGAGAATCTTTATTATTATTTTTATCGTATGGTATAGTCATCAAATATTCCTGCACAATTTTAAATCCAAATGATGTATATAGTTCAGGAGTTTCAGTAAACAATAACGTACATTCACACTGCTTATCGATTTCTTCTATCATTTTACTCGTTAATTGAGTCATGAGTCCTTGTCTACGAAAATTAGGATGTGTCATTACTGATTGAATACCCACTGCATTAATTTTTTCACCATTGATTAGCAATGGTAGTGAAAATGCTGCAACATTTGCAATCACTTTATCTTCTTGTAAAAATGATAAAGCTTTATATGTATAATCCCAATATCCTTTCTCCGAAAAATCTTTCAATGTTTGACTTGTAATCCCAAACACTTCTTCAAATAAAGGAAATAACTGCTCTCTTTTCGGTTCTTCTATTAGAAAATTTACAATTTTTTCAACATTCCCCATGTTGTCCCTCCATACGTCAATTCCATTAAATTAGATATACTTATATGACCTACTCTTAAAATAATAGGCCTTACAAATCAATATACTATCATAAAACTTAAAAGAATAGTCTAATTTATTTTATGTTTTGACTTTCAGAAAATAAGTCAAATAAACTAATATTAGAATTTCTGAATATTAATAAGTTTATTATATAAAAATAGTGCTTTCTAATTAGCTTTTACTAATAGAAATGCACCATTTATAAAAAAAAATTTTATTCTTTCGTTCCTTCAAGCCTCTCCTTCGTATTAATTTCTTCTCCGCTCATACGCTTTCCAAATGTCTTTCTCCAACTAGTAGAAAGTGCATTTACTTCTAAAATTCTTTTTAACCCTTCAATATTTAGTTTTTCCTTATGCATGATACGATTAGCAAACGCTACTGTAACACCTTTCGAATCAGGCTCCAGCCGTTTTAACGTATCGACTGGTGATACCCACCCTTCTTTTAATACACGAAAATAAAACCCTGTATATCCTGTTTCTTGAAAATATAGTGGTAACTTGGGAATATTGTATTTCTTAGCTAGTTTAAAACAAGGCTGTCTTGGCTGCGTCACTTGTACTATCGCTTCTCCAAGTTGAAACGTATCACCAATACAAACATCCTCTTCGTGCATACCGCTAACTGTTATATTTTCTCCGAAGGCTCCATATACAAGGTCTTGACTCAATTCTTTCTCCCAATATCCATAATGTTCTCCCGAATACACACAAACTGCTTTATCCACTCCACCATGATGAACTAAATCCGCTTGGCCATCACCTTTAAATTTTGCAAACGTTAAATATATAGGCTCCTTTGTTTCAACTTTATTTATGCCTGTTTGAATTAACTTTCCTCCATATATAACCTCTTTTGGCAATCCTATGTTTAGAGATAGTATCTCATATTCTTTATTCATCCTTATCGCTCCTCTTGCTTATTTTACATATAAAGGCGTTAAATGATATATTCCTATCGGTAAACCGCCTCATACCTTTTTTGAAGTACTTGTGAATAATTTCCTTTTAATACGTTCGATTTCAACAATTCTGCTTCACCTCATCTAATTTTTATAATCAATCTATTTCTGATAAAGTGATTATAAATCTCATAAAACCATTGTTCAATTCAATTATTTATATAATAATGATAGGTATATCCTATGATTGAATTTGAGGTGATTCCAATCGAATTACGACAACTAGAATATTTTTTAGCTGTTTCGAAAGAGTTACATTTTACAAAAGCAGCTGAGAAATTAAACATTTCACAACCTTCACTAAGTCAACAAATACGTGCATTAGAACATGAAGTAGGAATGCCGCTTTTCGATCGAATTGGTAAAAAAATATCTTTAACTAAAGCAGGAAGAATTTTATTATCACACGGTAAAACAATTTTTCATGAAGTCGAACAAGCTCGTTCTGCCATTCAAGATTTAAACGGACTACAGCACGGCTCCTTAACAATAGGATCTTTGTTAACCGTAATAAATTATTTACTACCACCAGCTATATTAGATTTCAATAAGCAATATCCAAATATCGAACTTTCTGTGTTGGGACTTCGTACAGGAGAAATTCTTGAAAAATTATTACAAAACGAACTAGATATTGGCATTACATTTCTCCCGGTGCAAGATAAAGAGATTATTTCTACCCCTCTATACAAAAGTGAACTTACATTAGTCGTGCCAACCGGTCATCGATTAACTGAACGTGATCATGTATCTATTGCTGAATTACAGAACTACCCTTTAATTCTTTCACCTAAAAATTTCTTTTTAACCGAACTAATTACATCTCATTGTCAAAAATTCAACTTTACACCAAAACCAATTTTAGAAATTAGTACGATGGAATCTTTAATTCAAATGGTCGCACAAGGTATGGGGATTACCGTGTTACCAAAACCGTATATAGAATTTTTGCAAAGTGAGCACATACAAGCTATTAAAATTGAAAACCCCACTCCAACAATAGATATAGGACTTATTTATAGAAAAGATAAGTATATGTGCGCTGCTACCCGGAAATTTATTGAGCAACTAAAAATAACAGTACATTCTTTACAAAACTAAATGAACAAAAGAGATTGTCCTATGAAGTCATATCACAACGACCTAGTAGAATAATCTCTTTTCATAATGAAATAAAACATTACATTTTGTGGTTTTTTTATAATATATAAGTGCTTAATTATTATCGTTTTATCAAGCGACATATCAGCGATAATTTATGTCTATCTCTGCACTTATCGCATCTATATATCTTTTTTGTTCTAAAGACTTAAGATTTTTTTGTCCTAATTCTTCTGTAATTTTAAGACTTTTTTTGAGTTATGATATGTGATAGCGCCAGTTATTCCTACACCAATGATTCATCAGTTTTATTATAAACATATTTGACTTCTCCAAAAAGATCACCAGTATCCCATTCGCAATCATAATGGGCACATCCTAAAGGATCGCCTTCGTCTCGACCTCTTGAAGGTTTACCTTTATCTATATCTGGGTGTTCTTTTTTAATGTATGTATCCAATTTAATAGCTATTGCACTGAGTTTTTCTATTTTTCATTTTTCTTTTAATCGTATTAGTTATTGATTTTAATTGAGGAATGTTAACCTTTCTTTCGATTATTTTCATAAATGCTTCTTGAAATTCATGGGCCTCATCAATGATGATAACTCCTATATCAGTCTTTAATGTTGACTCATGTGCTGTATCGGAGTCTAAGTCATTTAATAGGGATTGAATTAGTTGTCTATGATTAGTTATTACTAATTGGACGAACATGAGGTTTGATATAAATAATTGGATCATTCACTTTATATTTACTATTTCTATTAAAATACAAATCTATTATCATTGCTCTTATCTACGGATACGTATCGATTAATAAATTAAAAGCACCTAAAAAATTTTCCTTTGCAATATGAGCCATCGAAAAAAATTACCATCGGAAAAGATTCCCTACGGTAATTTTTTAATTTATTATAAGGGATTAGAGCTCTATAGCCCATTATCATTTCAAATTCGTCCTTTTATAAACAGCTTTTTCCAAATCTATAGATGTGCCTCCTGCCAAATCCAAATTGCAGTTCTATATTTGATATATTTATTTCACTCTTCCTTTATTGCAATCAGAAGTATCACATCCTAACTCTTCTAATGATACAAGGAAGATTTATCCTCTATAAACCTAATTCTTCTCCCCAAATTGAAACTTTTTCTAGATGATATGTTAATAATTCGCAACCAGAACGGTTATTGAATATTCTTCGTAACTGAGTATGCAGTCCCTTTTCTAATGTTCTCTGTAAATACGCCATTTTATAAAGATCAATTGGAGCTGTTTTAAATTCAATCCCATACTTCTGCATTTGCTTTGTATATAAATTCACACAATGTGTGCGAATCTCTTCTGCATTGCTCTGCCAATCTTTTCTAAAGCCTATTAATATTTCAACTAAAACAACCATATCAAACCAGACGGGTCCGTATTTAATAGACTCCCAATCGATAAACTGAATATTCCATGGAGCATCTAGTGTCACATTATTACTACATATATTTTGCATATGAAGGTCTCCATGTGTTATAGATGAACCGTTTTCAAATAGTTCTGGAAAAAAATCCGGTCCCTTCTGACACAGTTTTATTAGCGATTTATGATAGGGTTTAATGGTCTCACTTAACCTATCGTCTTTCACCGCATCATCGAGGAAAGTAATCGTTCTTCCAATGTATTTAGATCGACCACTTCTCATTTTGCTTGATTCATAAATGGGGAGCCATTCATTCCAAATATTTTTATATTTTTTCAAATTGTCTTCAAATGTGTGTGCGTGAAGTTTGGCAACAGTGGGGATAATATGTTCTAAATGTTTTGGGGAGAAAGTAATCTGGCCGCGTACTTGCTGGACAAACTCCATGAATATCCAGGTCTCAGTTCCTTTTTTTTCAACATAATATATTTGAGGAAGAAACTCTTTCAATATAGGATACGCTCTTTGATATACTTGAATCTCTACTTCATTTCTGTAGCTTGTTGAATTATATACTTTTAAAATAATGGGATATTTTTTCATTTTTCTTTGAAGAAATAATTTGTAGATACTAGTTCTTGTTGTTGATTTCAGGCATTCAATGTTAGCAAAATCTATTGATACCCTTTGACCCATTGAATAAGAGATTTTCTCTGAAATTCTAGACTTCTTTAAATAATAGGATAATTCTTTTGCTTCATACAATGATTTCATTCCTTTCATTTTCGTTTCCATGCATTCCTCAAATGAGACCATGCGCTTCTAATAAATGGCATCGGATCGTCCCACGCAAAAAGAGCGAACTCTTTTTTTCCTCGCAAGCCTTCATAAAAATCTTGCCATGTCATTTCAGCTCTTTTTTTCTTGTCACGGAACGTTAAATAATACCGCACAAGATAAATCCATTTGATACCGTCTCTTTGTTTAAGTCTTGGCGCTGGGTTTTGCTTGGTTAAATATAAATAATACATATAAACAAAATCGATGCCTGCAGATTCTGTTAAGCTATGGGTTAACCAAAAACGGGGGTTGATTTCAATAAACTTATAAACATTATCTCGCGGGTCCTTTTTAAACTCTGCCATGCCAATACCTTTAAGTTGTATTTTTTTAAAAAGAGGTAAACATACATCCACTAGTTCTGGAATCTGTTTACTAACAATATGAGCTCCTGTTCCAAAGTCAGCTGGAAATTGATGGTTCTTTTGCAAAGAAAATAATGCTAATAGCTCCATATTGTCGTCATAAAAAGTAGCCACTTTATAAAAATGCTGATTGTCTCCAGGAATGATTTCCTGAGCGATGAGCTTTCCATGCTGTCGGTACAATTCATACTCATTTCTTAGTTGATCTGGATTTTTTATAAATATAGCCTTTTTATTTATTTTTTTTCGAAACTTATGGCCCAAAGTCGGCTTTAATATACATGGAAAACCGAGGTTCAAAATTGCTTCTTCTAACTGTCCTTTATGTTCAATCACATATGTTTTCGGGCATGGAATATTATGCTTCACAGCCAGTTCATACATTTTATGTTTATCTAGTATTGTTTCAATTAATGAATGCTCAGGAAACAAAAATAAATAGTAGTTAGACAGCTCCGCTCGATATTTTGAAATAAATACCACATAATCATCCGCACCTGTATACAAAACTGGTTTCAATTTTAATTCTTTAGCCAAGTGGATTAAAAAAGTTAATAATTCCTTTTCTTCCGATAAAGGACTTGGACATACTCCGCATGAAGCAAGGCGTGATCTCCCTATCTTATAAGGCCCCTCTACATCAAACGCATAAACTTTAATTCCTTTTCTCGCTAAACTTCTAATAATTCCAACTCCATTGGCACTTAAGTCCAGTACAACTGCACTGTGTTCATGATACATAGAATCCTTCCTCACTTAAATATCTTTGTAGATTTTTTCGATATGAGCTACCATTGTCTCTCTAGTTAAATATTTTTTAGCGAAGTTTCTTGCATTTTCACCTAACTGCTCCCGATATTGCTGGTTTTCAATAACAAGCTTTAATGCGTGTTTTAGTTTATTTACATCTCCTACATCTACTAGAATACCTGTTTCCTCGTGATGCACTAATTCAGGTATTCCTCCCGATGTTGTCGAAATGACACAAGCTCCACTATGCATGGCCTCAATAATAGAAATAGGCAGACTATCATTTAGAGTTGGAAGTACAAAAATATCGGTTTTACTTAAAATGTTTGGTACATCATCTCTTTCCCCTAAAAACTCCACCATGGAAAGATTCAAAGAAGCAACTTGCTTTTCTAACGCATCTCTCATCTCGCCATCTCCGGCAATAAGCACCTTAATGTTTTCAGTATATTTCCTTTCCATCTGTGAAAGTGCATCAAATAATAATTTATGACCTTTTCTTGGTCCTAATCTTGCTACACATGTAATAACGATTTTTTTCTGTGCCAATGTATTTTTTACATCATACTTCTCAGGATAATCAATACCCGTAAGCACAGTTGTCATTTTCTCTTGCTTTGCCCCCAGTTGCATTAACGGTTGACGAAATGAATCACTGAGAATAATAAGATGATCGGCACATTCAATAGCTTTACTTTCTATTGTTTTATAATAGGCTTCTTCTAGTGAATCTTTTTCAAATATACCAAATTTCACCCGGTTAAAAGTAAACATCCCATGGGGTGTAAATAGCAAAGGTTTCCTATAAAGTCGATTGATTCTTCCCAATATATTGGCTGTAAACAAATCTTGCGCATGAAAAACATCATATTTTTTTAATTTGATATTTTTAAGCAGCATCATTTCGTAGATATACATATGTCTGCAATTTCTCACAATCGTGGTATTATAGCTTCCATAACGTGCATAAAAGAAATTTCTCAATTCTGGAACAACCTTTTTACGCATGTTTTTTACTTCGCTCGTAAGAAATTGATTAGGAGATATAATATCGACTTTATGGCCCAATTTTTTTAAACCTTCACTAAGTGCTGTAATATAATTAGATAACCCCCCCGTATGAGGATAATCCCAAAACGTAGCAATTAATATAGAAAGTCTTCTTTTCTTTGAAGTCACCTTTGGCTTTGCACTTACATATCGTTCTCTCGTTTCATTTTTGTTTTTGGATGATGAAGGTGAATGCATTCCAAAATATTTATCTATCGCTTCGATTAAATAGGAATACGGAAACATACTCTCCTTTCTCATTGCCAAATCCTCCTTATCACTTCGAACGCTTCAGCGTATGGTACGCCAATCGTCATGCCCCTAACCCTTCCTAAATGCTGAACGCCTTCATACGAACGAGGATGAGGAAAATCTCTCATTTCTACATCATAATGTTTGAGCGCCGCAATCTTTGAATCCATTTGATCTGTAATATTAACAAAATAATTAGGTTTGAAAACTTTATCATTTGTATAGACATTCCACTCACTAGAGGAAACCGTTTCAAACGTAATTAATTCTATCGGTTTTCGTTTAGGTAGAGGTCGCGTTGCGGTCAAAACCGCTTGAAAGGTAATTAGATGATCAATGTTGACATCTCCATAATGGTGGGTGAAAATTTTACTTGGTTTATAGTTCTGTATTAATTTTTCTAATTCTTTCGTTAATTGATGCAACGGAATTAATTCCAATTCTAAATTAGCATGATTGAGGAATATCACTTCTTCAATACCAATTTCGTTATTTGCTTGCCTGCTTAGTTGATGTATCCGATCCGCTTCCTCCTTTCTTCCTGAAGCAATAATTATTGAAATAACTCGATGGCCATTTTCCACTAATCTTTTTAAAGTCCCTCCAGATCCTAATAACTCATCATCGGGGTGAGCACCAATAACTAAAACACACTCTCTCATAACTCTTATCCCTCCCTATACGAACTAATGTATGAATGGTGCGACAAAAAGAAACTGGCATTAGCGGATATACCGCTTCATTGTTTGCCATCTTTTCATACCCTTGCCAGTCTATCTCCGCCCTAACTTCTTTACTCCCCCAACACTTTTATGATATAAGGGGTACTACCCCATGCCCATCAAGCTAACCGAGTAAATTACTAGATATGAAACGATCCTTGTTTTAACACTAGTAATTGATAGAAAAGTAGGCATGCTAAAGAAGCCTATTAAAACGTGATTTTTTCGCTAGGCAGCTTGTCTATGCTTCACCGTCGTTTTGGACACAATCCCTAGAATATCAAAGACGG
Source organism: Bacillus mycoides (assembly GCF_001757995.1). Lineage (GTDB taxonomy): Bacteria > Bacillota > Bacilli > Bacillales > Bacillaceae_G > Bacillus_A > Bacillus_A mycoides_B. The sequence goes on from NZ_LXLV01000032.1 coordinate 21,249, forward strand.
TCATCTTCTTATACCGATGACATTTACGACCATTCTTTTTGAGCAGCAGATAAAGACGATGCAGAATTTTTAAAAGTTCTTCTGTGCCAGCGGCTATCGCTTGAAACAGTAAAGGAAAGTAATCTTTAATCATATAAATCGCTTTGTATTCACTCAGTTCCTGCTTTTTCTTTTCAAGCAGAAACTGTCGCATTTGAAACATCGTAGAAGAACAGAGGAAAATGCCGATGAGTTGTCCATATAAATGCCACTCTAGGCGTTCTCTTTTAATATTTTTACATTCATCAATTTCAAAAAATGACTTCCACGTTTTAAACAAAATTTCAATCTTCTATTCTTATTTTTCTACTTTACTTATGTAATGGTTTAGACTAATGAATAGTTTTTATTTAGAAAAAGCAAATGTACCTACTGTTAAAATAAAGAGGAGAAAACTTAATAAACCGTAGCGTTCATGTAATCTCTAGGAGTGTAAACCATGAAGTTTTTCAAAAAAATAATCATTTTTCTTAATAAACTAAAGAACAAATGGAAAGAAGATGATTATGAAGGCATATCTGATTATGAGAGGGAACTTATAGAAAAAATTCCAACCCAAAATCCATATGGACTAATAGGGATGGTTATGGGTGGAGTTTCATTTATATTCGGTTACGCATTTGTAATCATCCCCATATTCACAATTATTTTTTGTATAGTAACTTTCTTTACTTTTGACAAGGAAAAAGAAGATAATCCTATGACTTTCGTTGTGGGTATTATGTTGTCACTGTTGAGTATATGTATGTATGTATATTCAGGGAGACTCTCACCAAATAGAACCATAAATAGCTGATAACAATGAATATATTAATGTGTCCCTTCAGAAGTACCGGAGGGGCTTTTCAGTTTATATGTGCCAATCTATTGAAAATGTTATCAAAAATGTAAGCGAAAAGTTATAAAATCCGACTAATGGCTATTCCTAAAATAAGAAACCACTTATACAATTTAAATCCCTTTCACTTTACGTAAAATTCGCTCAACTACTCGGGATATACCAAATGAATTTTGTAAATAATAAGATTGTTAAACAAGAAATTGAGGAGGACTTGTATGCTGAATCATAACAAAGCTAAAGAAAATTCGGGTTCTATTTTGAAACCTGATTTTGTTGGAACTGATGCAAACAAAGTAAAACAAGAAATTCAAAAAGATGTAAGTGAAGGACAAGGGGCAATGACTTCCCGAGAGGCAGGAGCAATGCGAGATTAAGAAAACACCTTGAGTGGTTCTTTTATTCTTCTGCTTCAAAATTTCAATTTGTAATTAAGTTTAAGACAAAAAGGAATTGAGTGGTTCAGACTCAATTCCTTTAGTAAAGCCTTTTGTAAACGAATACATTTGTAAGAGAATCCGGCTTTGTGTAGGGTTCTTTTACTTTGCTTGCAACATGAAATATAGAACCTTATATGCCATTTTCCTTGTTTTGGGAGTATTTGCCTTTATTAGCTTGATGACGATAGGGGTACTGCCCGCAAAAAGAGAGAGAAAATAAGCTTGTATTAAGATTTACATGTATATTTATTCATTTTTATAATGAATTTTAGAAGGGAATAATTAAGAAGCCAAATGAAAGTTTCAATATAAAAACGTTATACACAGGATAATCTGTTTTTTATCGATGTTCCGCCCATCTATTATAAACAGAAGAACGTATATTTTTCACATAGTTCAGAAAATCTTGTGATAGTCCAAATTTCTTAAACCCTTTTAACAACTTCGTAGGAACCTCACTATTTGAAGTAAAAGCTCTTTTATGGTCAATGACTTTTAACTGGCCTTCTTCATTTATTAACACATGTCTTACTTCCGTGTCCCACCTAGTAAATCCAATCTTTTTTAATTCATCCAACATTATTAATATCCTTTCAGTTAGTTCTTCTGTAATTTGTTTTTCTTTTTTCAAGTGACGTGCAAGTGAAATTCCTTGTATATACTCCATGATAATATAATTTTCTCCATATCCATAAAGTCTTGGAATAATAGGTGATGATTGCCCAATTACTAGAGCTCTCAACTCTTTTTTTTGAGTTTCTTCCAGGAAAAATATTTTTACGCATTTATCATGGCTTAATTGGTATACTTCTCCATCTTTTCCGTCTCCAATGAGCTTATATTCCACTAAATCTCTTCTACTTATTTTTCTTTTATTAAAGTATTTGTTCATTTTATAGCTCCTTCATAAGTTTTTCTTGATTTTGCAGTAGTCTCATCTCACATTCTATGATTCATCACTTACATATGTAACCTAGACCAGTATGTATTTTTATTTGAATAACTATTTTTGTAATGTTTTTTGTATCGAGATTTTTAAAAACAATTTCATATCAAGATGTTACTTTCTCTTTAAAGATAATATTTTGCTTTTGATTTCAGACCACTAGGATTTCTTTTATATTTTTTAAATTTTATCTGAACCCCTTCGCTAATCTCATGTTTCGAAAAACTATAATTATTACCTTTCTGTATAATGTGAACTCGTCACTTTCACTATGATTAGGTATAGGGTGTGATCTCAATTGATATTCATTTTCGTATTTTAATATAATGAATTAGAGATTTTTAATAAAATGCTCATTCATTGGAAACGTACATATAATAATCATAGTCACCTCAGTATTAGTTGTTGAGTACCTTTTAAAGTACTCTTTATTTTTTCAAAGGTACTCAACATTTTCATAAAACAAACATATATTTACAGAGACAAGGCATAGGTTTTATATAGACATGTACAATTTTTGTACATTTTTTTTCATTTCAATATTAAATAAGGATTTTGTTGGTCAGCCTCTCCATTACCAATATTTACATGAATACATCCTTATAGTTTTTTGATATTTTACAAATAAATCCTTAGTATAGCTGTTGTACCAACTCCCTAAATCTATAAAGTTAGAGAGTATGATATTTGCTTCATAATTATTTTTTCTTCTTACCCTTCATATGAAAGTACATATATTAACATGAGCTGAATACATGTGTTCCTTCTATTTATTAATAAATAACGATTTTATTGATTTCCTTGAACTTTTAAACGCGACAAGCATATAATGTTCTATCACGCTTATAGATTTCCTTTTTCAAGAGTACATATTAAATATGTACTCTTTTTCTTTTGTTATTGGGACAAAGCTATTCCATGCATTTATTAGCTAAAAAATCCTTCTTTGAATGATTAACTGTAAAATTTCCCATTCACATAACCCTAAAATTGGAAATCGTACTATGATAACAAAAGAGGAATTCTATGTTTTGAAGTACATTTACAAGGAGGAATATTACATGACTGTAATCACTAAACTTAAACAAACTATTGCTGGATTAAAGAGTGCTCAAGCATGCCTAGAAGGATTTGTTCTTGATACTGATAACAAGCAAGCAAAACAATTATATATAGGTGCAGCACAACAAACTCAAGAAATTATTGAATCTTTAAATCCTCGACTTCAGCAAATTGAACAGGAAGAGCCTCAGTATAAGTAAAAACATAATACCTTTCACATAAAATATCGTTCACATGGAAGAGTGCTGAGATTAGATAACAATTATCAAAATGATGATTATAATTAATAGGCCTCACCACATCACTATTAAGATAAGAGAAATAAGTGTCCCAAAACGAAAAAATGCTTAAGTTGATAGATGTGGTGTACAAACACATCGCTATCAACTTAAGCTCATACAATGTCAATTATAGTAGAGATTGTTTCTTTTTTTAAAGGCTATGTGTAGAGAAATTAAAGATTTGTATGTGAAATAAAACATTACATATAAACTCGTATAAATTTTAGTGTACCTTTTTGGATATTGGAAAATATTTTGTAAAATATGCCCCAACTAGCAATAATACGATTGAAAATAGCCAAGTAATAATACCGCCAAAATGAAGCCAATATGCAAACAAATTTAAGGTTGCAATTAAAAAACAACAAATAGAAGTTAATGAACTTTTCAATCCTTTTATCCCTGCTCTTTTTCTCTTTTTATAAGTAACATAAATTGAGATAACCAGAGCAAGAATAATAACAATTGGTAATATAACTTCAAACAATGACATCCCCTCCAATATATTTCCACTCCACTTTATGTTACCATCTTATTCCTACGTACCTTTTTACCTTTTAGGAATCAAATCATTTTTCTCTTCTCTCCAAAAGTTAGTATAAGTTTTATTTTTAAAGTCCACATTCATCTCAGAAAACGGAAGACTTTCTCCAACTTTCAATGAATACCAATCGTTTAAAAGTGGCGATCCAAAACAAATATTCATTGTACAATCATGTAAATCAAATAATACAGAATGCAAAGTCCCAAACCATTCTTCATAATTATGTACTGTCAGCCCTGCAGGATATTCTTCTTCTACTAATCCTTTTAAAGACTCCATACTCACCTTTTCATTTCGATTTAAATGCTCATGTAAAATGTGATATCTCTTAGTTGATTGTTCTAGTCTTCTATTATTTAATTTTTGAATGGATGAACTAACCGCATGATTAGTTGATACAATAAAAGCGTGACTGTCATCTTCCATTATTGTTATTGATTTATGCCCATCAAATATTTCAATATGCGTTGCGTTTAAAGAATCAGCTACAATTATATTAATATTACTTGCAATTGGCATTTCTTCTATTAATGACTTAGCCTCTTGCACATTTTTACATTTCTCCAACACTACTCGAATTACCGCAAAACATTGAAAACCACTCACCATTGGTTTTCTTAAACCTGCAATATTTCCTACTGGTTGGCCACATGCTGAAAATGTAACAGATAATCCATGCTCGTTAACTCCTTCTGTTCGGCCAAAATATTGAGTAGAAAAACCGCTATGTGCATACGCACCTTCAACATGCGTCGAGCAAAAACGCATATCATCAATTTTTGGTGATAAATCATAATTTCTTAATACATATGTATGCTCTGAATCGGTCTTTTTAGGTAATACTGCACAATGACTACAACCTGCTTTTAATAATGTTTGATAATAATACATCATTTTTTTAGAAGGGATTTTTAATACTTCACAAAACCCTTCAATTTCTTCATTTATTCCTGGACAATATTTATTTAGTACATTTCTAGATTCTGTCCATTGGTTATCCGATATTAAATTTTCTTCCTGTATAAATTGTGGGATGAGATACGGATGTTGTTTCACGAATTCCCCTTGTTGTTTTCCAATTTCATAATGGCTTCCTCTTAACGATGAAAAATACCCCTTTACTTGATACATTATAATTCCCCCTCACGCTGAATATATCCATATCATACCAAATGAACTTTATTCATTCTTGATGTTTTTCACTATCTTCCCTTCACGTCATCCCTTTTCAAAAATCTCAACTAATAATGATTTGCTGACTAACTAAAGTCTTGTTAAGATTACCGTAATAACAGAGTTTCATAATAAATTAGTTTGATATCAAATGAGCAAAACACTACATTGAACCTACTTATACGCAATTATCTAATTCATGAAATTAAGAAAATTATTTTGAAGTAAGTGATAAATAGTCACATCGTTTCATTAAAGAGAAATAGTTTATTTATCAGAACAAAAGGAGAATATATTTATGAGTAATTGCAAACCAATTGATGAATTAACTATTGAGGACCTAAAACAAAACCCAATATGGGAATGGGCAATAGATGAAGAAAAAAACGAAGAGCATGATGAAACATGGGTGAAACCTACTACAATCACTAATTTTACAGAAGAGTTACACGGTTCAATAGTACTAGGCGAATTACTCTTAAATAATGGCGAGAAATTCCCTATGATGTGTGAAATTGATATTGAAACTGACGAGGTATTAATTAGTTCTGTTGTTTATTATAACGTAACAGAAGATGAGTATATTGCTATAGAAGATGTTGTGAAAAAGGTCAAAATACCGTTATCAATTATTATTAACCTTACAGTTAATGAAGAATCCAAAATCTTACGCTTTACTGCACATAAAGTGGATATTTATAAAAATTCAATAAAGACTAATTTAAATTAAAGTTGGTTGAAATAAATAAAGAAAATAATCATTAAGTAAAAACTGGGAAATCATAAACGGTTCCCCAGTTTTTTAACCTATACTAAATAATTCCCTTTTCCACCAATGTCTCTGCGATTTGAACGGAGTTCCAAGCAGCACCTTTTAATAAATTATCAGAAACGATCCAAAGATGGAATCCTTTTGATGTATCAGGATCTTTACGTATTCTACCTACAAATGTATCTCTTTTACCCTCTGCATATAATGGCGTTGGATAAATTTGTTCACTAGGATTATCTTGTAAAATAACACCTGGTGCATTCAGTAGTACTTCTTTAATTTCTGCAACGGTCGCTTCTTTTTCAAGCTCAATATAAACCGATTCAGAATGCCCCGATACAACTGGAACTCTGACGCAAGTAGCTGCCATTTTCAGATTTGAATCTTCTAAAATTTTCTTCGTCTCTTGAATCATCTTTACTTCTTCGAATGTGAAATCATTGTCTGTAAATATATCCACTTGCGGCAATACATTAAATGCAATTGGATAATGTTTTTTATCTTTTTTCGCAGGTAATATAGTACTCTTCACTTCTTCACCTGTAAGCATTGACTTAGCCTGTTCTTTTAATTCATGAATCGCATGAATTCCTGAGCCTGATACGGCTTGATACGTTGAAACAATAATTCGTTCTAAACCAAATGATTTTCGAATTGGCTGAAGAGCTGTTACCATCTGTAGTGCTGAGCAATTCGGAACTGCAATGATCCCTTTATGTTCCCTTAAAGTATGTGCATTTACTTCTGGAACGACGAGTGGTACATCGTGTGCCATTCGGTATTCACTTGTGTTGTCAATTACGATTGCACCACTAGAAACTGCATGATTTACATATTGTCTAGAAACTTCTCCTCCAGCACTAAAAAAGGCAATGTCTACACCTTCAAAACTAGTTGATTTTGCCTCTTGTATTTTAATCTCTCGTCCTTTAAATTGTACTATCTTACCAGCAGATCGTTTTGACGAGAGTAATGTAATTTCTTCTATATTAAATTTAGTTTCTCTCTCTAACAATGCAATGATTTTTTGTCCTACTGCACCTGTAGCCCCAACTACAGCTACATGATAGCTTTTTTCACTCATTTTTTCTCCTCCAATATCGCTTGAATGAATTTCTCCACAACTTAATTTTAAAAGAAATTTAATGATTTGAAAAATTGAAATACATGATATAATCGTTCACAAATCATGATAATAAAAGAGGTATCATTTATGGAAATGAGACATGTTAAAACATTTTGCGCCATTGTTAAATATGGTGGCTTTTCCAAAGCTGCTCATGCGTTAGGTTATGCGCAATCTACTGTTACAGGGCATATTAAAGCATTAGAGAACGATTTAAACATTCCTCTTTTCGATCGATTAGGCAAAAAAGTACTTCTTACAAAAGCAGGTCATCAATTTCATCCGTACGCATTAGAATTACTTGCTATTTATGAAAAAGCTCAAGAAATCCCTCAAAATAGTGACCATTTAGAAGGAACATTGACTATTACATCTAACGAATCATTGGCAGTGTATCGGTTACCACAATTATTACGTACTTACAAACAGGAAAATCCGAAAGTAAATATCGTACTTGAGACAAATACCAATGAGCAAGCATTGAAAAAACTACATGAAGGAGAAACCGATGTTATCTTCATAATTGGAGAAAGTATAGAGCATAATGATTTTATTACGTGCAATTTATGTAATGAAACATTTGGATGGATTTTCCCTGCTCATTTCCCTTCAAACACTGATCCACTCCTTTTATTACAAGATACTCAATTTATATTTACAGAACAAAGCTGTGGCTATAGACCAATGGTAGATCGTTTTTTACGTCAAAGCGGAAGAAATCCTAATAAAACATTTGAGACTTCCAATGTTGAAGTCATTAAACAATCCGTTATGTGTGAGTTAGGAATTTCTATTCTCCCTTACATCGTTGTACAAGAAAGTTATCAAAAAGAACAACTCTGTTTTCAGCCCATCGAAACTCCAGCCGTCATTCAAAGCCACGTAATCTATCATAAATCTAGATGGATATCACCAGTTTTACAATCGTTTCTTACATTATTAGAGAGAATAAAATAGAAAAGTAAGCGAGTAATAACAAAAATGAGTAACTGCTCTAAAAAGCAATTACTCATTTTTGTTAAAACATTTGTGTTCATAACAGTAAAGGTGTTTCAAAATCAATATGTATATTATTTATTAGCTTGTACCTCACCTGCAATTAATTTACTACCCGAATATGTACCTTTTTGTATAAAAACTTGATTAATTAATTCTTTTTGCTCCTTTTCTGACATTACTCCTTTCCCTTCTCCTAAATTCCCACTTTGCAATTTCCAAATCTTGTTGTGGTCCACATCAACCTTTTCATATTTTCCTTGTTTCCATCGTTCTAAAATATCCACATATGTACTTTTTTGTGCAACATCATTACTATTTATAATTTCAAGTAAACTTTCAATACGTTCTTGTGTAATAAAAATATAACCCCATTTTTGATCAGCTTTCGTTTTTTGATGTGCCATTTCATGTAATGCTGTCTGTATGTTCTCATCTGTCCATTTGAAATTTTTATTAAAACCACTATTCGGCAATGAGTGATTTCCATTTTCTAACAACTTTGCATCTTCGGCTTTTACATTACTATCAGCTAGCACTTCTACTGCCGGAGCGGCTGGTGATGCCTTTTTCGCAGCTGGTTTACTATTATTCAGATAATACAGCATACCATACGTTACACCTACCCCGATTACCGCCATACCAGCTATAATTCCTATTATTTTAAATAATGTTTTCATCTCGCCTGTTTCCTCCCACATAGCCCTTTTCATAATTTCTATCTATTAAAAACAGATGTAGCTTCTCTTTTTTCGCAACTTACTGCAATTCATTTTTTCATACTAATTAACATAAATATAACTATTACTTTCCAGAAATGTAGCAACTCCATCCTCATCATTACTTTTGGCAATAAATTTAGCGACGGATTTTAATTCTTCAACAGCATTGCTCATCGCTACGCCAATCCCACACTTCTCTATCATTTCCATATCATTGTAGTCATCTCCAAACGCAATTACTTCAGATACATCTCGATTTAAGTGCTGTAGAACATGCTGAATGCTATTCCATTTTGAAACATTCGTATGCATAATTTGACACAATGTTCCGTTATCTGTAATGACTGCCTTGCACTCATCAGGCAATTCCTTAGTGAACTCCTTATTTATTGAGCCATTAGTACAAACAATTACTTTAGAGGCTTTTTCAAAGTTTAATTCTCTTATATCCATGACTTCACACGGCACATTACCAAAATAATCAGTAACATCAAAATTTGAGTACAGCTTATCATTTATTTCAAGACAAATCTGATGAAGATTATACTTTTTTGCTATTTCTATGATTTCTAAAATATCATTTTTAGAAATCTTCATTTCATATAAAATATCATTACCTTTAAGAACTAGAGCTCCGTTATAACAAATGATAATCTCATTCTTTAACACGTTGGGAATATACTGATTTATAGCTCTTGGAGGCCTTGCCGTAGCAAAAATCAATTCGTCTCCATTATTTTTACATTCCCTCAAAATATTAATAGATTTCTCTGAAATTGTTTTATCACTTCTTAATAAAGTCCCATCAAGATCTGAAATAATAATCTTTTTCATGCTTATATTTATTCCTCCTTCACAAGTTATAACTCGAAGCATCGATTATTTGTTGAACCAATCGAGCTTTTACGGGTAGTTGACCTCCGCTGAATTTTGAGTCTAATTTCCTGCAAATAGCGGAATTCATTTTCGTTTATTGCATATTTTCTATTTCCTGAATCATATATGCATTTCCTTATATTGTATTTCTTTTCTTTGTAAATTGAAAGATTATTCCGTCAAAAAACACAGTCTTTTTCAAATGCTAATTCCACTCTAAGCATTTCGTTTTAAATTTATAAAAATATATGCTAGCCTAAAATTTAAAGGAGATGAATAAATATGAGTTTATTGTATGGCGGTTTAACATTTTTAAACTTTGATGAAACTATCTACACTTTTAAAATGTATTCATTCTCTCATTATGAATAATTCTGTTTATGGTATCGATGTTTGTGGTGAACTACCAGTTTATCCTTCTCAACTCTTTCTACCTAAATATACAAATGCTATTAAGAAAAATGAAAAATCAAACTTACAAATATTAAAATCAATATATAAACTCACATATTCAATATGCATAAAAAACAACGAGTACCTTATAAGGCACTCGTTGTTTTTTATGCACGGTTCTCTTTTAACCACTTCGTAATGGCATTTAACCTCGAAACCTCAAAACGTCTTTCTTCACACACGTTCAAGCTGTTTAAACTTTTCACAATTTCTAATTCATTCGACTTTACACTTTTCGCTTCAATCAATTTACAGTACCCGTCCGTTATGGTATTTAAATTTTCATAATAACGCTGAAACGATTTTGATATATGTAAATGCTTTTCAAAGTTTCTTCTTCTTTTCGTCTCATCAGATTCTTTCCTTTTTCGAAGTTCTTCATCATTCGTGTACAAATAAAAATATTGATCCGGAAAACCAATTTCCCTATTTATCATCTTTTCTTTATAAAAGTTTTCTATTAAAGATAACGGTTGATTAAATATATCAAAATGAAAGCACCAATTATAACTAAGTGGCTGATATATGTCCCCATCAAGTATTACTAAATTATATTGCTGTGATTTCTGCATCGCTATATTCCAGCGCTCTACTTGTTTTTCAAAATACCATGTATTATGTTCATTTTTTGGTCTTTCAAATAAAAAATTCACTTCAGGTATAATGTATGCACCATAATTTTTTTCTAGTTCACGACATGTGCTACTCTTACCAACAGCACTCGCTCCCTCAAACGCTATAATCCCCATAGTTTCTCCCACTTTCATTAACTAAAATCTCGTTGTTTCGCTCTTCTCCCCCATAACTGTCTCCATAAAACAATTGAAGCGATAGAAAGCATTATTGTTGTAATAATACTACCTTCAATCCCAAATGAGCCTCCATGAAGGACTTCATTGCCATTTGTTACAGGTTTAAAAAGTGGTGTAGAATATATCGTCATGCCACTAACTGCAAAACCAAAGACGTTATATTGTGCCCAATTCCAAACGGAATGCCATGCGCAAATCCCCCAAAGACTACTGTCCTTTAATACGTAAAAAGCTGCAAATACACCAACTAATATTATATTCGATATCGAAAGAATTGTAATACCTGGATTAAGTAAATGAAGAAAACCAAATAAAAAAGACGTCACAACAATCCCAATCCATATACGGCTTCTAACAGAGAGAACTGGGAATAACCAACCTCGTACAACAATTTCTTCAGTTGCACCTTGTATTAAAAATGCAACTAAAGATCCTACAATACCCAATATAGCGGTTTCCGTAATTTCTTGCATTTGTAATTTCACATTACCTGTTAATAAGAGCAAAATTACTGGTATTGAGATGAAAACAAACCCTATTAAAGCACCTCTCAAATATTTTCTAATCCATTGATCTTTCCAAAAACCAATTGATGAAAATGATCTTTTCTCTACAAATCTAATCCATAAAAAAACAAAAAATATAGCTCCGCCAAACGTTAATATCATCTCAATATTGCTATAAATTGCCTTCATAAAGGTTGTTTCTGTTTTCGGTAAAAACAGCATAAATAACATAAATAATTCACCTAAAGTCAAAAATACAATAGCAAGTATAACAGCGAAAACAGGATGAACTTTTCTTCTCCCTTCTTTTGCTGCTTCAATTATTTTAAATTGTTTATTTAGCAATATTCTATCCTCCTTATTATTGTGATCATCTGTATTCTTAAAATATATATACCGTTTCCCTTAAACATACTTTTTAATATAAATGATTTCTGTTTGGAATAAATTCAGATTAGGAATAATATATAAATAAAAGAGATGTCTTTGTGTCTTTTACCATTATCGCCCAAATCATTCACTGGTATTACCAGCACTTGCTATTTCCCACCATTTGTTGTAAGATAGTAATTAAGGTCAATTTAACAATATATTTTCTTTGCATATTATCAAGTATCAATCAGGAATGTTTTGTACTCCTTATGGATTTTTGATAATATGTGAACTTTTATTTTCAATCGAATAAGGCCGATCATATTGTAATCTTTTTAAATTTTAGGAGGCATTACCATGACATTAACAGGTAAAGTAAAATGGTTTAACAGCGAAAAAGGTTTCGGTTTCATCGAAGTTGCAGACGGTAGCGACGTATTCGTTCACTTCTCAGCTATCACTGGCGACGGCTTCAAATCTCTTGACGAAGGTCAAGAAGTTAGCTTCGAAGTTGAAGACGGTAACCGCGGACCTCAAGCTAAAAACGTTGTAAAGCTATAATTCAAACAATAAAAAGGTTGTTACCAGCTCGGTTAACAACCTTTTTAATATATAACTAAAATTTTTTACATAAAAGGAGTGGTTACATGTATCGCAATCGAAAGAACGATGTAGCAGAAGTACCACCAGAACAAACCCCTGTTTGGGAATGTGAATCAGAGGATTGTTTAGGATGGATGAGAAAGAACTTTTCATTTGAAGAAGAGCCTAAATGCCCTTTATGTAAAAGTAGTATGAAAAGCGGAGAACGTTTATTACCTAAAATAGGTTGATTTTTACAAGCCCCTCTTATTTAAAATAAGAGGGGCTTTTTATTAATAATGAATACCCTCTACATCTGTTCGTACAATAGAATACATTAATGCATCATGTTGTTTATTTCCTTGATGAATGTATCCACGTAACAGCCCTTCTTGTTGAAAACCTAATTTAGATAACATATTACACGAAGTTATATTTTCAGGATATGTAATAGCTCCAATTCTAAATAAACCTAAATCTCGAAATCCATAAGTAATAATTTCTCGAGCAGCTTCAGAAGCATAACCATTCCCCCAATAACGAGGATGCAAATCATATCCAATCTCTGAGCGTTTACTCCAAAGTTGTAAATTATTTAATCCAATTGTTCCTACTAAAGTATTTGTGTCTTTTAATACAATCCCCCAACGCATTGCCTTTTTCTCAAAGTAATTTTTCGAAAAAGATTCAATCATACGTGAAGCTTGTCCAAACTCAGTAAAAGAATTCATACCGTAATAACACGTTACCTCATCCAATGAGAATATTTCATATATTTTTTGACAATAAGATTGTTCTATTTCAACTAAGCGCAAGCGTTCCGTTTCTAATATAGGAAATGCCATAACCATAGGATCACTCCTTTCTCTCTACTAATTTATTATAGCAGAAAAAGTATTTATAATTAGGAAAGTCCTCAATGTCCCACAAATCAAACATTTCTAGCGACGCTTTTCCTCATTTTCTATTTATATGCAACTAACGCCCAATCGTCAAATAATTTTTGTGTCGCCTCAAAGGTACGTAACACTCCTAATCCATCCAGTTATCCCTTTCTACTCTTCACTATGAAAATAGATTGTTTATTCATCATCTACATCACTCCACTCGACATATCATTCTATATAATTTCGGTGTATTTTTAATATCCCCTCTAAAAAACACTCCTGATTCATACATTCATGTTAAAATATAGAAATAGAAAATTCCTTTTCTCTTGGAGGTGCTTAAACTTTATGTATATTTTCATTGGCTTATCCCTCTTGCTCATTTTACTCATTTTTTTATTCGCAAAAAAATTCACGCCAAACTCATTTATGATGACTAGTTTTAAAGGAAATAGCTTTAAGACATTTTCAGTTAGTATATTAATCGCTGCCACACTCTCTCTTTCATACGGAATGTATCACGCAGCAACATATCAACCTAGGTATTTAGATATTAAATTGCAAAATCAAAATTTTACTGTTTTCGGTAATGTTGGTGAGTTTGGTTATTTCTCAAAAGAATTACTAAAAAAAGATGCAGAAGTTGAACTGTATTTTGTCTCTTGGGAAACAATACAATTAAATAATCCAGAAATAATAGTAGACTATCCTTCAGGCAAACAGGAAACATGGAAGCCTAATATAACAATAATACCTACAAATAAATTACAAGAAGAACATAATATTAAAGAACTTTATCAACTCTCACCATACTCCTTTGAAGAATCCGGAAAAATAACATTAACTATTAAAGAGAATAAAGCCAATCATAAAAAGCTTTCAATTAATGTGAAATAATTACAAATAAAATGTCCCTCCAACATAATGGAGGGACATTTTATTTACATATGTATTCAATATTATTATTTTGACTGTTCATTCAATGTCGCAATTATTTCATTGGCAGTATTCTTTCCGTTTCCAATACAAGCACCAATTCCTACACCGTAATATGAAGCTCCAGCTAAGTATATATTAGGATGCAGAACGGCCAATTTTTCTTGTAATGATTGAACAGCTTGATTATGTTCCAAATGATATTTCGGCATTAAATCTTTCCAATTTGTAACTTCAATTACTTCTGGTTCACCTTGAATTCCAAGACTCTTTTCAATATCATATAAAGCTACTCGTACTAATTCCTCTTCACTATAACTTTTGATCGTTTCATATACTGGATTAGTGCTCTTATAAAACATTCTTACTAATAGCTTTTGTTTACCCGATGTATGTTTCCACTTCCTGCTTGTCCATGTGCAGGCATCACAATGTAAATCACTGTTTTCCGTTACGATAAAACCTGTGCCGTCAGCCGGTAGTTGTTCATCTAGTATGTCAAAACCTAAGTAAATACTTATAAGTGATGAATTTTTAAATGTATTAAAATGCTCATTTAACTCATTAGACTGTAATAAAGTTTGTGCGATATCATGCGGAGCTGCTAAAACGACAGAATCAGCTTGTATTGTCTCATGATTTGCAAAAGAAATCTCATATCGATCACCTTTTTTACTTACAGCTGTCGTTACAACACCTTTTTTAATGACAGTCTCAGTCAGCACTTCTTCTAGGCGATTAATAATCGTAGATAATCCACTTTTAAATGATACAAACTTTTTATTTCCTGCTGATTGAAATTGTTTTTTATTCTCTTCAAAACCTTTAATAATACTTCCGTATTTATTTTTATACTCAAGTAAATACGGTAATGTAGATGCCATAGTAAGCTCGTTCAATTTACCAGAATATACACCTGAAAGTACAGGCGCAATTTGTCTTTCCACTAACTCTTTCCCTAAAAAGCTTTCTAAAAATACAGCAAGTGATGTATCCTTTGTAAACTCTTTATTTTTCGTAATAAAATCTTTTAAAGCAACGATTTTCCCTTTTTTTGAGACTAGCGTACTGCTAAATAATGATTCAACACTCATAGGAATCCCAAATATAGTGTCAGCAGGAATTGGATGTAATATATTATCAGCGTATATGTAAGAAATACCTGTCTCGTTATATACCATTTCATTTTCTAAATTTAAATCTTTTACAAGCGGCAAAACATGTTCATTACGAGCTACGATTGAATCTGCTCCTGATTCCAGGATAAAATCCTTTTCTTCCACACTGTGGATTTTACCACCTAAATACTCTTCTTTCTCAATAAGAATTAAATTTAAATCTATATTATAATCCTTCTTTAATTTTTCTAAGTAAAACATAGTAGAAAGTCCAGTAATACCTCCACCGATGACAACGACTGTTTTCATATTTGCTGCGCTCCTAACCGATACAATTAATAAATCCTATTATATTATACCCAAAATTCCTCATATTCGACTAGCAGCTTGCGCATTCTGTAAGAAATTAGACAATATATATGAATATATTTTGGGTTGATCATTATGTACTAAATGACCTGCAAACGGAATAACAGCAATATGTATATTGTTGTTTAATTGTTTAAACGTTGTAGCGGCTGTAACTTCATCTTCTGAATCTCCCCCAACAATACACAGTGTAGGTACTTGAAGATTAGCTACATCACCCGTTTCATGAAATGGGTACCAATCCTTAACTTGCCACGATTTCAGCAACCCTTTCCAATCACTTTTCACATGAATTTGATTCATATAAGTTACAACTTCTTCATTTCCCATCAACTGTTGATGACACTTTACTTCATACTCCTGAGACTCTTCCCAATTATCTCGCTCAATAGGAAAGATACTTGAAAAAGTTAATGTCCTCACTTTATCTGGATATTTTTTTGCAAATAATAAAGCGGCTATCCCCCCTAGTGAAACACCCACTATATGACAACTATTAATATGCAAATGTTCTAGTGTATCATTCAAATCATCAGCAGAGCAAAGAAAATAATTATCTAATGTACCTCCTGATTCTCCATGTCCCCTCAAATCAGGACGAATTACTTAATATTGTTTTTCTGTAAAAAATTCCACCTGTTCGTCAAACTCTACTAAACCTGTCATACCACCAGAATGTAAAAGCACAATTGGTTGCCCTTCACCTGAAATATACGTATGTAATATCATATATCTCCCTCTTTTAAAAATGCAATATTCTGTTTATTGATAGTATATCGAATATACTTTTGAATTTCCAAATAAAAAAGAACTACAACATATTCAAACCACGTCATAGTTCATTCTATCTTAAAAACATAAACCAGTTTATTAATTTGTCAATTTCTTGGCTGAGTTCTATTACTTTTTCATGTTGAAGTCCATAATTTGAGACTAGATTCAATAATTCTTCTTTTTTCAATTCAATTATTTTTTCTAACTTTACTAACTCCATGTCGTCTTTATTCGCTCCAATTTCAAAATGTATGTATTTTAGTATAGCCTACTTACATAATAAGTAAAAGTCTCATGCTAATGTAAAATCTTACATATTAAAAAAAAAAAAAATATACTACTAACAAAAAAAGAGACTTAAACTAAGCCTATTATTACAGGTCATTATAATTTCCTACCATATTTATTATGTAACACGTCCTTACAATCATCCCACTTTGGAATCGTATCACTTTCCCAATTTGTAAATTCTAATTCATTCGCTATCTTTTTTGCTATTTTCATGGCTTTTAAATGGCTTCCATTACTACGATACTTTTTCATACATTCCTTATTCTCCCAAACCGTTAACGTCCAAAACGTATGCCATCCTTCTTTTGCAAATGAAGAATGTATTAAGCCATTCGCTTTATTTGCCTGTAGTCCAGCTCTCGTTGTATATATAAAAAAGAACGGTAACATCCTTTTTCCTTTTAGACGCATTCTAGTAACAGAAATAAACATATTCTACATCCTCTCACGTAAAATATAATAAGTTATTACAAAAAACTTTCATATTTTTATAAATATGTTAGTTTATGAATGTGTGCCATTTACTATTAATTTAAAGTTAGGCACTTTTACTCATTAATAATACAACAGAATTTCTCAAATGTTTTATCTTTATATTCTGGAACCCTTGTTAAGTGATCAAAATAACTATATGAAAATTTAAATATGTGCCCAAAATCCCAATTAAATTCGCTGTAGTCTTTAAGCCAGAATGCATTATCTAGCGGCAGTGTATCAACTTGTTTTGCTTTTGTGAGAGGTAAACGATCTACAGGAGAATTCAAGATTATTTGGGCATTCGGCATTAAATTGCGACTTTTTCTAAGTACATAAACTAGCTTTAATAGTGGTTTTATTCCTCGTTGAAATAATTCTATATGCCCTAAGTCATATAATATATTAGTCGCATGTGAGAAGGTAAGCATATGACCAATTAAATCGTGATGGGATTCCGCCTTATATATAACATTAAATTTAGATAATTCATTTAAAATAAATTTAGATAATTGCTTTGGGTTTTTAATTTCACTTTGAATCTCATCATTACATATGCTTAATTGCTTTACTTCTTTAGTTGTAAAACCAATCCAAGACCTACCGGGAATTGTTTTTTGAAACGATAATATAAGGTTTGCTATATTATTAATATCTTGCTCACCCCCCCAATGGCCTAACTCCTTAATGGCTAATAAACTTAATGAAGAGTAAATTACATTATGACCAACCCAACGGAGTTCATCAATCGTTTGTTCCAAAGATTTGATTATCACTTCTTCAGCGCTTTGAAAATCGATACCTTGTTTATTATCAATTGTTTCGCCTAACCTTTGCCTATGGAGCATCATTTTCGCTTGAGAATAAATGTTACATGTTGTTTCTTCATCAATACTATTATCTTTTGTAAAAAAATAACTAGCAATTGCAGCTGCTCCGAAATGCGCATGCCAAATATCATTTGTTTCTTTTTTACATTGAGAGATAATTGAAAGTCCATCTTTTAAAACACTTATATTTTCCATCATTACTATCTCTCCTCTAAATCCCAATAAAAAGAGCTTTTCGACCTCTACAAAGTCGCCAAAAACCCAGGTAAAAACTCTTGAAACGATTCATTTCGATTTATTTCACTTCTGCCAAAGCCTTAAAAATTTTCACTCTTTGTTCATCTGAATTATTTTGTTTGATAGTCATGGAACTATCTTATTTTTGTTTTTTTCTTTTGTGAAATCTCTCATCTTCTCCAATTTGGATATTCTTATTATTTCATTTTCAAATTGACGAAAGTGCAAATCAAATGTGTATGTATTTACAGAAAGCAATTTAGCTTAACGAAGGTGTTAACACAAATAAGATGTGATTCATTTCATCACTCTTATTCAAAAATCTATGCTTCACGTTCGGTGGAATACGCACAACATCACCTTCTTCTAAAAAATATTCATGCCCTTCTAATTCCACATACACTTCCCCTTTCATTACAACTGCAATTTCTTCCTTATCTTCGTGGGAATAGTGACTTTCTGTTGTATTTGCATATCCATTTAAATCCATCATTAACATTTCAATACGAGCTTTCATAAAATCTGGTGTTAATACATCGTAAACAATATGATCATTATTTTCTCGATATACTTTTTTCCGATCTTTCTTCTTAGAAATAAGCGAGTCTGTATCAATATCATTAATAAAAAGAGTAAATAGCGGTACATTTAATGCTTTCGCTATTAATTCCAATACATTTAAAGAAGGATTGGCATGTCCTCTTTCAATTTGACTAATAAGTGAAGTACTGATTCCTGCATAATCAGCAAATTCACGAATTGTCATATTATTTTTCTTACGATAACTTAAAACAGTTTGACCTAGTCGATAATGAATCATTTTTAAAACTTCCTTTCGTCCATCATAATACATCTTTCGTCCCTTTTGTGCTGACATACTAAACAGTGGCAATTAATCCTTCCTTATTTCATCTTAGGCTTATATACTAACTTTTGTACATTATATTATATATAGTTCATTATAATAAACAATCAAACGGAGGGACAATCTTTGAAATCACCTATTCTTTCATATTTCATCTTATTTTTCGGCGTGTTCGCCTTATCAACTTCAGCAATCTTCGTAAAAATAGCAGATGCCCCTGTAGCAATCACTGCTTTTTATCGATTATTGTTTGCTACGGTAATTCTTTTACCGTTTCTAATATTTAATACAAACAATCGAAGCGAACTTCGCTCATTATCAAAAAAGCAATGGGGATTTGGACTCTTATCTGGATTATTTCTAGCAGCTCATTATGTACTATGGTTTGAATCATTACAGTATACTTCTGTAGCAAGTTCTACAGTTATTGTAACGTTGCAACCTTTATTTTCAATGGTCGGTGGTTATTTTTTATTTAAGGAACGGTTTACGAAAGGTGCAATTATAGGCTGCCTTATTGCAATTTCAGGAAGTATCGTGATTGGGTGGCAAGATTTTCAAATTAGTGGCGAGGCTTTATACGGCGATATTTTAGCTTTTATTGCTGCTGGCGTCATAACAGCTTACTTTTTCATTAGTCAACATGTTCGTAAAGACCTATCCCTAATACCGTACTCGGTAATTAGTTATGGCAGTAGTTCACTTTTTCTCGGTATATTTGCTTACACACAGCAGTCATCCTTCTTCAATTACACTGCACAAACATGGTGGTCCTTTATAGGTCTGGCATTCATTGCAACGATTTTAGGACAAACAATTTTCAATTGGTTATTAAAATGGATTAGCGCTACTGTTATCTCGATGAGTATTTTAGGAGAAACAATTGGAACTTGTATTCTAGCCTACTTCATTTTAGATGAAACAATTTCTTTACAGCAAGGACTAGGAATTCTACTTATTTTCATTGGATTAGCATTATTTTTATTACAACCGAAACAATTAAATCACAATTTATAAAGTGAAACTTTAATCAGTGGGGGTTTTGTTCATCCCCCGCTGATTATCAGCCCTCACCAATCGGGCGTTTACGGGCAGTTTATCTCCCACCTAACTTCTTTACTCCAGCCGAATTTTGAGGTAGGAGTTTTACTGCCCACAAATAGCGGGATAAACAAGAAAAGCATGACAAACTAATGTCATGCTTTTCTTGTTTATTTATTATTGCGGAGATTGTTCCACCTGCTTTTGCTTTAGCCTTTGCTCCAATACATGAATCATGAAGAGGAAATGCTCTGCCTCTCTTGTAACATGATCAGCAAGCAATGGATTTATGACATTTCGGATTTGACATGTTTGAATTAACTCTAATCCTGCTTTTTTGAAATTCCTTAACTCAACAGTGGCGTTTTCACTATCTTTATTCATTTTTCCTATAATTGGATATGTCGGCTCTTTTTGATATAACATTGATTCAACATCTCTAGCTTGGTTAAGCAAAATTTCGAAATCATCACCGAATTTCAACGCTGTATGAACAAGATTTCTTTCCGATTGATCCAGTAATGATCCAATAAAACGTGAGTGTTCCATCATAATACGTAGCCAGAAAACATTCTCACTAATAATCGCATCTTGAATAGGATCCATTTTCCCTTCGTTAAACTTTTGAAGTGTCCGCATAAAATATTCTGCTTCTCGTGCAACATGATCCACTAAAAGTGGGAAATTAAACCCTTTCACTTTACAATTGATGATTAAAATTAGTAAATTTCTTTTATAATTACGAAAAGCATACACTAACTGAATGCTCTCTTCATTTAATTGCCTCACCGCTTGAACAGTTTGTGGAATAGTAAATGCTTTTTGCAGCTGCCTATCAAACTGATTATAAAATTGCTCTACCTGCTGAATTAAATTTTTATCGTTACGATTAAACCCCTCACCAAGAAACAAAGCATGCTCTTTCATTATCCGTAACCAAAATCTATTTTCAGTTATAGATCGTTCAATAAATAATTGTTCTGTTAATGATTCAGGTGGAGCTGCTTTCAATTCCGGTGGCAACAGCATAGCCCGCTGTGGGTCCATAATAAAATGTCCAGGAATAGGTACATTACAATCACTCCTTATCCCTTGAATACGCTATTATGCTATGTATGAAAATAAATAAAATATAAATAAATTGTTATGATCATTTTTTCAAGGTTTTTGAAATTTTCACATATGCTTTTCCCTATCTCATACTTTTTATTTGTTGCCTGGCGCAGGTTGATCTACACCTTTAATAAGTTTTGTTCATTCCCCTTGCACATAGAAATAGATTCTATTAAGTCATATGCTTTCCAGGTCAAGATGATTCCTAATGCTTCACCTGCTAAAACATCCGTTAAATAAAAATTCCTCTTGACTTTTTATAAACTAAAAAAAGCATGGCGTCCTTTTGCCATACTTTTCTCAAAACAAATCGATATTTCCGTTCAATTTACACCTCTATTTATTATGTAAAATCAAACCATTTGGCCTAAAACGACTCATCATGATTTCGTTAACAAATTTCCCATGAGCCTTCAAATTCCCAACCTTTACACCCTCTTCGATAAATCCAAATTTTTCATATAATACTTTGGCTCTAGGATTCGTTTCTAATACACCAAGTTCCACTCGTTCTAACATTAGCCAATTATCAGCTAAATCCAGCATTTTTGTAAGAAGTGCTTTTCCAATTCCCTTATTGTGATATTCACTATCTACTCCGATGAATAAATCACCCGAGTGAGATCTTCGTCCTGGGCTTTGGGTTAAACCGACAAATCCAACAACTTCTCCATCATATTCTGCTACAAATTCAAATTGATTCTGTGCTAAATTTCGAATTCTATTCTCCATTGCATATACGATGAATTGCTCTAGCATCTTGTATTTCTACTGCTCTAACGTTAATCTCCATCTTTCTCTCCTCCATTCAAATAATCATATAGATATTCTAATATGCAATATGAAAATCCTTCCTAAACTTAATTAATCATGTCATTTTTATATAATTATTTCAGTATAATAACATTTTTCAAACCCAACCTCTTCACTCTACCACTTAGAAAAATCCACGCGACCTTATTTTAACTATTCACCCGATTATACAATTCAAGTAGTTCCTCTACAGGAATATTATTTATTTTCATACCTGTTATATCACTATTTTGTATTTCAACATTTTTAAGATTACAATTAATTACTTTACTACCTTCAAGATTGCATCTTTCAAAAGAAATAGACTCCTTACCTTCTTCAAGGCTTGTATCTTTAAATTGAACTCCACCTAAAGTCACCAAATTAAATTTACTGCCTGAAAGATTTAAATCTGCATATGAGGAGTTCCTTAGATTAATATTTTTAAACTTTGATTGACTTAAATTACAATTACTCATGTTCATATGCATTACATTACTATTAACAAATGAACTACCCTTTAAATTCACCTGATAATACTCTGTATTTGCCAAATTACAGTTTTCGTATTGCCCACTTTTCATATCTTTATTTTTAACTAAGTTCTCTTCGCTTGAAACTGTCTTTATTCTTTTTACATAGCAATATTCATCTTCCGTTTCAAAAATTGTCTCAAAGCCCATTTTTTTATAGAAATGATGATTATTAACTTGTCTACTAGACGTCTCAAGATCCCAAATCCTTACGCTTGGAAACTCTTCTTCTATAAACTTGATAGCCTGTGATCCAATCCCTATCCCCTGATGAATAGTATCCACAAATATACGATCAATTCTACCGTAAGACTTACCAGAAATCGTAACTATAATTCCACCGACAATTTCTTCATCCATTCTAACTTTAAAATAATCCAATTCTTCAATTGAATATATAGTCATCTCAACTGAAGAGTATCCTGGTGGCTGAATGTTATAATCAATTACACCATCTTGATCACACAACCATTGTTTTGCTTCTTCATCAAATGTTCTTCTCATTATTTCTGTTAACTTTTCAGCATCTAAAATTGTAGCTTTTTCAATAGATATTATCGTCATTTCATTTTCCCCTTAATTTTCATAAACAAATAACTTATGTGAACAAATTAGTTACTAGTTTACTTTCGCTTTTATAAATTTTCCCATTATTACATATGGAACATCATCTTTACTTGGATGAAATGGCTCCAATACATTTACCCAATCTAATTTTTCATATAAAGAACGCGCTTTTTCATTGTTTATTTGTGTTGTTAAAACGCTCGTTCTATTTGGAATGCCTTCTAATAATCCATTATGTAATTTCTTCCCAAGACCCTCATTTCGATATTCTGTGTGAACTGCTAACTCTACAAATTCAAAACAATCTTCTAACCACTGGTCTATTTGTTCCAAGTTCAATGCTTCTCTCATTAATTGATTATAGTACTGGCCTTCCAATGAACGATAACCATAAGTAAAACCAATAACTTCATTTTCATCATTTATTGCTACTATACCTTTAAAATCCGTATATCCGATATGTCTTTTAATCCGTTCGACCATGTCAGAAAAATTTGTTTTATCAAATACTTTACAATATAGTTTTGCCATATTAATAATTAGGGCTTCATCTTTTCTTATAGGTATTATTGTCATTTCCCCACTCCTATTATTAGTGATTGTATTTACCAGTACTTGTGAATTATTATAAAATAAAGAATTTTGCATTTATTTTTATATTAACCTATTATTCATTATAAGTGTTTAATTATTATCATTTTATCAAGTAACATATCAGCGATATTTTATGTCTATTTCATATAGGTGTTAGCAAGTTCGTTTGCAAACTTGTTAGCACTTTTTTATAAAAATTGTATATTGCTTCACACAGTAGGAATCCGTTTTGATCAATCTTTTTTCAAAATGGATTCCTTTTGTCTCTTATCAAATAAGGGGTTGTAAAACATTTCTGATTAAACTTTATCCAAATGTTACAGTAGTACCAGTAGTATCAGTAGTACCATTAAAACCATCAAAACAATTAGAGCAACCACCGCAACCACCACAACCACCACAACCACCACAACTAAAGCAACCGAAGCAACCAAAACAACGGAATCCACCACAACGAAATCCACCACCACCACAACGACCACAACCGCCACAACGACCACAACCGCCACAGCGACGAGCATCACCTTCAATATAGTAATATGGATATTGGTTTTGCTGGTCCCAATACACAACATTTCCAGACTGATAACAATTAAGGCTTAACGCTTGTAGTTCTTGTTGAAACTTATTCATTTTCATGACCTCCGTTTATAAACTAAAACCCCATCGATGCTTTCCTATATTTCTGTTCGTTAAATCTAAGTAGTAAATAGCGCTAAAAACTAAGTTCAATACGTACACCAACAAAATATGACCTATCACTAGATGATGCACCTTGTTCATATGCCTATTTTTAGGTTGTTTTTACTATGGGCTCATTTTTATAAATGGAAATTATAAAATATGAATTTAAACAATAACATTTAGATTTAGCAGTGAAACAACGTATCATATACCAAAATCCTGTTGCCCTTGCTGAAATACCTAAATCAGAAAAAACCTCTATCCAAACATGGACAGAGGACGAAGTAAAAAAAATTTTGTTACATTCACAAAACTCACGATATCATACTGGCTTTGTTCTAGCAATAACTACAGGAATGAGGCTAGGTGAAGTCTTAGGTTTACGTTGGCAAGGTGTTGATTTCGATAATCATACAGTTACAATTAATCAAACATTAGGTCATGATAATAAAATTAAAACCAGCACAAAAACATACTCTTCGAAGCGTACAATCCCTATTCCTTTAGAGGCAATTGAAGAATTAAAAAAACGTAGACTTCAAGTAAATAAAGAGAAATTACGACTAGGTACAGCATATTTATTAAAATGTTCATGCTTCAGAGCTATTGTAACTTTCATGTTGTTCATTAAGCGCCTTCTGTACCATAATCTTCAATTGTTAGCTTTACATTATATTTGATTGGTGTCTTACTAAACACTTTATCCCAATCCTTTTCAACTTTCTTCCATACTTTTGGATACTCGATTTTCAAACTAGTATTAAAGCCAGCAACGTCAGTTTTATATTCCTTTTGAATTTTTTGCAATGTATGTTTCACTAATCGCCTCACTTCTTGTTGGGCAGATTGCTCCACTCTTTTGAGAAATGCATTTTTAAAAGCTTCCTCTGACTCAGACCAATTTTCAGATAACCGGCCCACAGACTGAACATTGACATCGAACGAGAGCTTATCCCCTTTAACATGGGGCGTAATTTTACTTTTCATAGATTTCACTTCATACATAACTAATTTTCCCGTCTTTTTATCATAACTTTTCACCAGGCCACTTTTTCCTTTTGCAGTTATCCACATTAAGCCTTCTAATTCATTCTCGTTCAAAAAGCCACGGAGTTTTTTGGTACTTCCTTTCATAACAGCAGCACCTACATATTTCACTTCTCCATTTATAGAAATCACATTTGGTAAAAGAAAACTCGCCCCAGATTTCACCTTTCCTGGTAGTTTTGCAAGTGGCATCGGTGGTAAAATTCGTGAGGATCTATATTGATTATCTTCAATTTCAATCAAGCGAAATGCTGGAATTTCCCCTGATTCTTTTGATTTTAACGCATCACTAGCTAGCCCTTTACTAACCATAATAAAGCAACTAGGTCTCATCTCATTATCACGAACATAGATATCCAATAACTGTGTTAAATTATATGTTCGGGCAATACTTTCACTAACAACTATTACTTTCGTATGATGAAAAATGATAGGCCTTTGCCTTCTTAATGCAACTTCACGTATTGATTGATGAAGAGAATCTCCTGTTTCAGCAACATTCATGTAAGCTTTTTGTTGTGATACTCCACCTTTTCCTCCGTCTGATGATGATTGTACTTTAACGAATTGATAAGTGGTTGTTATTAAATTCTTCTTTTTATATCCGCCGCCCTTTTCTTCAATTTCTTTCTCAATCTTTGTTTTTTTTTCTTTATCTATTGCTAAACCTACGGCGAAACCTAACTCCTCAATTTCATGACTACTCCAGCATCCTGTAAGTAATAAGAGAAAAACTAATGACGTTATTCTTATAATAATTTTTCTACCTTTAACATTTTGGTTCATGCCTTTTTTTCCTTCCCTTCGAAATCATAAGGAGAAGAAACGGAAGCATACCAAATAAAATTATTGCTGCGTTACTAATCATATTTCCAAATTCAAATAACTCATTTATGTTTTTTGGAATTGCAGCAACGATATATATTACTGGAAGTAATCCATACAAGAAGGAATGAATATTTTTATTAAAAATCTGCGCTAACCCTAAAGCAGCTGCATAATAACAGATTGTATACGTTGCAAAAATTTGCATAATCCATATTACTAATAACAAAGATTCGAACCGTTCAAAAATTAAACCTTGAATTTCAAAACTTCTCATTAGATCTATTGTAGGCCAGGTTCTTACCAATACTCCATCTATAGAAAACGCACCAATAACCATTACAACTGTAATGACATAAAAAAGTAAAGGAATCATAGTGCCAATTATTACAACCCTTACACCTTGAGATGGCTTCTTCATAAAGGCTAAAAGTAACAACATAATTTCAGCACCCGAATATGCCATAGTTGTTGTTTTTAGGCCTTTTAATGCCGGACCAATCCCTAATCCTAATACAGGACGAAGATTATCGAGTTCAAATATTCCTATACTCATAAAAGATGTCACTAAGAAAATAAAAACTGTAATTGGAAAAATAATTTCAAATAAACGTGCTATCGCATTTATTCCACCTAAATTCAGATATAGACATATCCACATAAATGGCATAATAATAGCCCAGTCAGGTGTACCTTCTAGTAGAAAGAAGCTTGTTATACATTCCAACGATCTAAGTTCAAATGACGAAAGTGTTAAAAAGTAACCGATAATCAATAAACTAATTAACACCCCAAGCCATTTCCCTACAAGTTCTTGGCTATATTGATAAAATGTTTTTTCAGGAAATTGTTGACTTAACTTCACGATAATTATGCCTGCAACTATCGCAATTAATCCTCCTAAAATAACCGTTATCCAAACATCAGGTGTATGCACTTTCTCAGCTGCTGTTCTAGGTAAAGTGAGAATTCCGATAGCAAGTATATAATTGATAAGAATAACCGCTGCTTGGGAAGTTGGAATTTTGTCCTTTGAGTTAGTAATCATTCCTCTTCACTTCCTTTCCGTACATAGTCTTTTAAATTCAACATTTTTGGACGTCGCTTCATCATCTGTATTGGCATACGAACGATAAAGTCCTTCCAATCAGTAAATTGATATAAGACAGCCGGGCTAGCATACGGTACACCAAAACTTTTAAGCCTTGCAATATGACTGCATATAAATAGGAAAAATAGAATAACTCCATATAATCCGAATATGGCAGCGAAAAACATCGCTACAAAGCGAAGAATACGTAATGGGATTGCTGTACTATAATGAGAAAGTGCAAAAGAAGAAATAGCTGTGGCCGCCACAACAATCACCATGATTGGACTCACGATTCCAGCTGATACAGCAGCTTGCCCAATGATTAATCCACCTACAATTCCCATCGCTGAACCAATCGGTTTAGGTAGTCGTAACCCTGCTTCTCGTAAAATTTCAATCGCAATTTCCATAAATAATCCTTCTATAATTGCAGGAAAGGGAACGCCTTCCCGCCCTCCTATAATTGAAATGGCTAACTTAGTTGGAATCAATCCAGGATGGAATGGAATGAAATAAATGAAATGTACAGAGCGGGAGCAAATAGAGAAATAATAGCTGTTCCAAAGCGCAATAAACGAATCAATGTACCTGGTATCCAACGTTCATAGTAGTCTTCAGGCGATTGCATCATCATACTAAATGTAACCGGAACAATTAATGCAAAAGGTGTTCCATCCAATAAAATTGCAACCCTTCCTTCCATTAATGCAGCGATAACTTTATCAGGACGTTCCGTACTCTGTACTTGCGGGAAGGGACTAAGATAATTATCTTCAATTAGTTGTTCTACATAACCTGACTCTGGCACATTATCAATATTAATTTTCTGAATTCGCTTCTTAACTTCTTCTACTAATTCTGGAACAGCAATCTCTTTCATAAAGGCAACAACCAACTCTTTCTTAGCCCGTTCTCCTACATGAAATTTCACTAATGATAATCCTTCATTTTCACCGTGTAACCGCAACAAAGCAGTATTGTCCGACAAAACTTCTGTGAAACCTACCCGTGGACCTCTGACCGATCCTTCTGATACTGGCTCTTCAACATTACGTGTTTTTCCTTTTTTTGTATTAAGTTATGAAAACATCTGATAATCCATCAATTAATAATGCCGTTGAACCCATTAACACTTTTGACATCATTTTTTGCACAGATTGTACTTCCTCCACTCCACTAATAGGAAGAACTCGGTTTTTAATAAACTCTTTTGAAACACTATCTTTCATATTAGATGATTCATCTTTATACTCATCAGGAAAATTACACATTAATGATTTCATAATTTGCATATCAATAAGATCTTTATCTGACAGCCCTTCTACAAAAACAAGAACTGCCCGGATGCTAGTCCCGCCGATATTAAACTCTCGACAATAAACATCCGAATTATCAAGAGCTTCTTTTTTTATAACCTCTAAATCTAAGTTGAAATCACCTGTAAAGTAGTCTTCAGAAACTTGGATCGCGTTATTCTCATATGTATTGCCTTGTTCTTGGCTTTGATTAACTATTGAATCCTGCGCTTTCACCTTCATCACTCTTTCTCAAAAAAACTTCCTATACTACTCTTCTTTACATATCAATATTTGTTTTCACTTGAATGTAGTTCGTTATATTATTCTTTTTCTAATGTGCGAATCCAACTAAAAAATCTTGAAATTATATATGGAATGAAAAGTACGATAAAGGCTTGTATAAAAACTTTCCACTCAGGTACATACAAAACAATCGTGTCCCACATTTTTATCATCCTATAACAATACATAATTTTAGAAATTCCTCACTCAATTGGAATTTCTTACGAATTATTATGTCTGATAAGAAAAATTTTAATGCACTTAAAACTTCATCATACATTTCATCTATATTTTTCGTTGTATATTCAAAATGATCATTCTATATCAGACCAACAAAAAAGAAGGTGGCCTAAAAATCAGTTTTACTGACTTTATCGGCAACCTTCTTTTATAAAGTATCTTCTTTTTGTAATTGCTTTTCTTCTTTCCAAAGCTTTCCTGGCCAAAAAGCGAAGCGTCCTAAAACGACTGTAATCGCAGGCACAAGCAGCGGTCTTACAATAAATGTATCTAGCAATACACCGATTGCTGTCACAATACCGAATTGAACAAGAACTTGAATTGGCAATGTACCTAATACTGCAAATGTTCCTGCTAAAATTAAACCTGCGGATGTAATTACACTACCTGTTTGTATAACACCATTTTTTACTGCATCCAAGTGATTTTGTTTCTTTCTGTTTTTCCATATTTCTGAAACCATAAAGATATTATAATCTTCACCTAAAGCAACTAAAAATACGAATGCATATAACGGGATTGCCCCTTGTATCGCCGGAGCTCCCATACCGAAATGAAGTAATATCCACCCCGCTCCTAATGCAGAGAAGAATGATAAAACGACAGTTACAATTAAGTAAATCATCGCAACGATAGAACGTAAGTAAACGAGTAAAAGTAAAGCTATGATACCAATCATAACAGGAATAATAACCGATTCATCACGTTCAGTAATTTGTTTTGTATCATATAAGGAAGCTGTTTCTCCCCCAATCCACAATTGATCCTCAGCATTACGGATTCCTTCGTCTTTTAATACTTTTTCTACATTACTTTTCAATTTAGGAATTTGATCTAATGCTTCAATTGAGTACGGATTTTCTGCTAAAGAAACTTCATACATTTGTAATTGGTTATTTTCTTTTCCCCTCATTGGTTCTTTCACTTTTTTAACAAAAGATAATTTCTCTATTTCTTGTTTAATAGGTAAATCTTTTCCTTTTGAATCAACTACAATCTTTACTGGTGCTAATTCTCCAGCTGAAAAATGATCCGTAATTAATGTAAATCCTTCGCGTGATGGCATATCTTTCGGGAATGATTCTAATAAATCGTACGTGTATTGAATACGCGGTACAAATGAAGCCAATCCTCCTAATAAAAATACGGTTAGCATAATAATTGTCCACGGTTTACGTACAACAAGATCACCAAGCTTTTTACTAAAGGCCCCATCTGTAGTTTTTACTTTTAAAACTTTCTTTTTCGAAAACTCTTCATTCATTGCAGTTGTTCTCGGTATGAATGGGAAGAATGCAATTCTACCGAAAATTAATAATAATGCCGGAAGAATTGTTAATGCAGCGATTCCCATTATGAAAACAGCAACACTGAATGGTACTGCAAATCGATGAAAGGCACCATATTGAGCAAGTAATAATGTTCCTAATCCTAATACTACAGTTAGTGCACTCATTATAATTGCACCACCTGAAGCTTTTATCGCAAGTTGCAGTGCTTTATATTTACTTTCTTCTTCTAACAGATACTCCCTATATCTTGAAATTAAAAATAGACAGTAATCCGTTCCTGCTCCAAACAGTAAGACAGTCATAATCGATATAGCCTGTGCATCTACTTTAATCCATCCATTGTCTGCTAAAAAGCCCAGGGTCGGACTGATAATTCCATATGCAAAGCCAACAACAAGTAAAGGTAAAATTGCTAAAATTGGAGAGCGATACAATAAAATTAATAAAACTAATACAAGTAATACAGTAGCAACTAATAATTTCACATCAGCTTGACTAAATAAACTTACCGCATCCGTTTGAATACCTACAGGTCCAGATAATCGAACATGTAAACCAGAGTCGGTAATTTTTTGTTTGAACGGATCTTCATCCACTTTACTACTCACTATTTTTCGTAACTCTTCTAAATTACCTTTTAATATATCCGTTCCAGCAGATTTATTAAAAAATATTGGTGTGACAAATGATGTACCATCTTTTGATGCACTTTTTGATAATACTTGCTCTGGAATTGTATCAAATGGTGGTAATGTTGATTGTTCTTTTAAAGGACTGGCCTTTAACTCTTTATAAACGTCTTGTATGAGTTTATAATCCTTTGACTGTAATCCACCATCTCGATGCCATACTACTAACAACGGATTTCCTGCATTATTAGGAAATTCTTTTTTCATAAGTGCTTCAGCTTGCTGTGACATAGATGTTTCAGGTAAATTTTTCGGATTCGGTTCTTTCATACTGTTTACTTGTGGTAACGTAAATGAAAGTACCAGTGTAATAAGAATCCAAACCGATAAAGTTATCCATTGCGTATTCTTCCCTGCTACAAGCTTCCCTAACATATTTAACGGGTGCTTTTTCATAAAAACCCACCTTCCTTTTCCCCACCAATATTAATTATATATACTGGTTGGTTAATTAATCAAGAATGATTAAAAAATTATGTTATAATTATCTCAATAATAAATGTCAGGAGCGAATGTATTTGGATCAAAAACAACGTCCTCTCGGAAGGCCTCGTCAAAATAAAAATACAAAATCTACAAAAGCAATCATTTTAGAAGTTGCAACTAGGTTATTTCTCACTCAAAATTATCAAGTTGTTTCGATGGATGAGGTCGCGAAAGAATGTGGTGTTACAAAAGCAACCGTCTACTATTACTATTCAACAAAAGCGGATTTATTTGCCGCTACTATGATTCAAATGATGGTGCGAATAAGAGAAAATATGGATCAAATCCTCTCTACAAATAAGACTTTGGAAGAAAGATTATTGGACTTTGCTACAGTATACTTACACGCAACGATGGATATTGATATGAAGAACTTCATGAAAGATGCAAAACTATCCTTATCTGAAGAGCAATTGAAGGAATTAAAAAATGCCGAGGATAACATGTATGAAGTATTGGAAAAAGCACTCGATAATGCGACGGCCCTTGGCGAAATACCTAAAGGAGATCCTAAATTTGCTGCCCATGCTTTCGTAGCTTTATTATCAATCGGGAATTTTAAAGATGAGAATCACAATCCTACTCTTGCAAATATAGATGAATTAGCAAAACAAATCGTTTCGTTTTATTGGAATGGGTTAAGTCATCAAAATTAAATTGATTATATTTAATAAAGAGCACGTTTGAAATCCCTTCAAACATGCTCTTTATTAATTTAAGGGTTTTATTTATATACTAGCAATTAGATTATACTTTAGCACCGATTAACAAAAAATTCTTATCTACAGCTTTTGAATTTGTGCATTTATATTCCCCTTACTTAATCCACCATGGTAACAAACTACCGAATCAATTTCTAAATTTAAATACTTCTTCAAAGAATTTTGCGCTTCCTTTACGTCCAAAGTAGTTGGGGCATGAATTCCCCCTAAAATTCCGTTTACGCTATACATTGAATCCCCAGCGATAAGAGTTTTACTTTGTCTCAAATATAAACTAATATGACCAGGAGTGTGCCCTGGGGTATGAATAATAAGAATACCACCGCAATATGGAAGTTCTTGACCGTCAATCAAAGTATCACTCACTTTTCCTTTCGGAGGATTCTGTACTTGTGCATCCTTCAATAAAGGTAACTCCCCCTCGATATATGGCTTATCTAGTTCGTGAGCATAAACTTTTATATTACTTCCACAGTTTTGTAATAGTTCAGGAAGACTACCTATATGATCTATATCTTGATGCGTCAAAATCACGGCTTTTAGTTTATCAAACGATACTCCAACCTTACCCATTTCTACTCGTATATCTTCAATTTGTCCAGGAAATCCAGTATCTATTAAAACTGCCATTTCATTATCCCATAAAAGAATTGGATGAATAATAAACCCTTGAAATTCAATATGTAACATCTCTACTCCCTTAGCAATCTCCATTACTTTAGTCTCCTTTATTATTAGGTTTTTAAAATCTAAAAATAGATTTGACTACATAAAAAACTAAATAAATAAAGCCCTGCTAGCGTTTAATACGTTTCGTCATACCAATCGAAAATTCCTCAAATCCAATTGATTCATAGTAAGGTTTTAAATCTTCAACGCACATAAGTTGTGGAATAACTCGTTTTTGTTCGCAGTGCCGGATTAATCGTTCCACTATTTCCTTTCCAATGCCTTTGGACTGATATTCCGGTAATACACACACTCCGCAAATAATGCCCGTAATTACACCATCTGATATAATCCGTCCCATCCCTACTAACTTTTGGTCATCAAAAACATAAATTGCATACCAACTTTGCTTACACATGCGTTCTAACTCGTAAACCGATAATTTAAGAGAATTCCATCCTAAAGATTCATACATAGTTAATAATTCATTGAAATCTTTAGGGGGTTCAATTGTGTAATTTAAAATAGTTTTCATGTAAATACTCCCTATTATCCTTTTTATTTTTATTCCAAAAAATTTTTGGCCGTCGTTAAACTGACTAGAACAATACTTCAATAAGAAAAAATGAAACTCCTCCTCTTTAAGAACATAAGGAACTTAATAAGATTGGTACCATATATATTTCTCTATTTAATATTTGTTTAGTATATCAACTAATGGTGAGTATAAAATATATACATTTCAACCATCACCAAATACTGTA
Organism: Bacillus mycoides; assembly: GCF_001757995.1. GTDB lineage: Bacteria > Bacillota > Bacilli > Bacillales > Bacillaceae_G > Bacillus_A > Bacillus_A mycoides_B. The sequence goes on from NZ_LXLV01000032.1 coordinate 55,301, forward strand.
TCTAATTTACAATTATAAGAAAAAGAAGGTATCTCATCTTTGTGAGATACCTTCTTTTATATCAATCTATCATTATATTATCAACCAAAAATCATACAGCTACATACGATAAGAACAAACAAAACTAATAAACTATTTGAGAAATAACCCATAGAATACTACCCCTTTATTTAATTATGTAAAAGATTTTACCATAAAATTATTAATAGTATAATGACTGAAAATGACATTGGCTTCATTAGTTTTTTATGTATAAAGTAATATTTTTAATCTTTACATTCCCCTCTCACAAAAAACTTTCACTTTTCTTCTACTGTATTTCTCACGATTTAAATAATCTCATATTAGTAAATAAATAATTACTAATATGAATGTAATCATTTGATTTTAAGTGAAAATAGTAATAAAATAATTACTAAATTGATAAAGGACACGAAAAATAATGACTAATAAAGAATTAACAAACGAATACATGAATTTATTATTAAATATGTCAGGTACTTTCAAATTATTATCAGAGAAATCCACTGAATTTACACATTTAGAGCAACACATAGTTGAGTATATTGCCCAGCAAAAAGTCGCTGTAAATTTAAAAATGATTGCTAGTTATTTAAACATACCTAAACAACAATTAAGTGTAACCGTTCGTAATTTAGAGCAAAACGGATACATTGTAAAAAAACAAGATACAGTGGATAAACGAGCTGTTTTAATTTCCTTAACAGATAAAGCTGAAAAAGCACATTATGAAAGATGGAAACAAATTTATAATAATTTCACTAGTAATCTTGAAAAACTCAGTGAAGAAGATCAACGTGATTTAACTTACGGACTGTATAAAACAAATAAAATGCTATCAAAAATGCTAAATAACGACTAATCATATATATATAATATTTTTTATTATTAAACGGGGGACGTTTCATGGTTAAAGAAATAGATTTACAATCAGTTCAAGGTACTATGCTTATTCCACTATGGGGACGAGCATATGGTAGTGAGAAAAACAAGGATATTTTAGATGATACGGAAGCTATTCGGATTATTAAAGAATGCGACTTTGATTTCTCTAAAATAGCAGATACATTTGGCGAATATGGATGTATCACTTACATTACCCGTGCAAGAAAAATAGACGATACTATTAAACAATTTATTAGAAAACATCCGAATGCTACTATAGTAAATATCGGTTCTGGACTAGACACTACTTTTTCAAGAATTGATAACGGTACTATACAGTGGTATAACCTTGATTTGCCTGATGCGATCGCTTTCCGCAAAACATTAATTGAAGATACACCACGAAATATAAGCATTGCCAAATCATTTTTTGACACTTCTTGGTTCAACGATATAAAATATGATCCAAAAGACGGTATTCTTTTTATATCAGCAGGTGTGTTTTATTACTTTAAAGAAGAAGAACTGAAGGAGATATTTGTCGCTATGGCAAAACGTTTTCCTGGAGGAGAGTTATATTTTGATGCTGAATCAAAGTTCGCACTGACACTTTCGAATGCTACTGTAAAAAAATCTGGTAATAACGGCGCTATGATGTATTTTTACGTAAATAATCCAAAGACAATAGAAAAGTGGTCTTCTAACATAAAAATATTAAGCTGCTCCCCTTTCTTTAAACATATACCTACAAATAAAGATTGGGATGGAAGTACACGAATTATGATGCGGATTGTAAATTTAATAAAGATGTTGAAGTTTGTTCATCTACGGTTTGAAAAACGATAAATCTATAGCTTATACAAAAAAGACCTCAATTTTAAGAGGTCTTTTTGTTCCTATTTTTTAAATAGGCTACTTGCTAACTCACGTTTGTATCGAATAGATGTGAAATCTTTGTCTACAGGAAGCCCATATGAAGGTCTTTCATCTTGATATATAAAGCCAACTGCTTCATAAAACGGAATTCCCATAAAATTATCTTTTGCAACTGAAACCCATTGTTCCTTTGCACCACGTTCAATTTGATTATTTGTAATAATAGAAAGTAATTCTGTACCGATACCCTCTCTTTTTCTATTTGGATTTAAATATATTACAAATAACTCTGCTGTTTCTTTACCAGTGAAACCACCTCCACCAGCACCGAGTATTTCTCCATTATCACTTGCAACAAACCAACCATTCCACTCTTGGTTAATATTTAATATTTCACTTCTCACCCTGTCATCATTGTAAAATTCCTTAATCGTACTTTCTATGTATTGCTGAGGCAACAAACCTGGATATGTATTTCTATAACCGTCTGAACACACTTTAATAATCCCTTGTAAATCTTCTACTCTTGCTTTTCTATATTCAATCATATTGCATCCTCCCGTTCTTTAAATAAACAATTCACACCTTATATAATTCAATATTCCAATCATTAACCCTCTCTTTGTTTTTATACTATATTTCTAAAAACTCTATAATCGCTTCACATACATTATCTGTTTCTTCAATATCTGAAAAATGAGCACTATTTTCAAATATAACAAGTTTACTATTCTTCATATGATTCGTTATCCTTTACTCATTTCCACACCAGTATTATAGTCCTACGCTCCAACAATGACACATGTATCTTAAACCATTAATGCGCTCAATAAGCGGTACAATTGATTTCGTTTCAAAAATAACTTTACTCACCTTCCCTGTATTACTTAAATGACTTTCTTCCCAAACTCTTTCGATACATTGAATCTATAACATCACTTAATTTTTATAAATAAATAATACATATTTATTTATGCTACATTAACACCTTTACTTTTCAAAACAAACTTTCCAAATAAGAAACGCACAAGTGGCCCCATAATAATTAATTGTAATGGATACGCTACAATAAAGTTCCTCATAAAGATTGAAAAATAAATGGTAACAACTGAATCTCCGTGTAGTCCGCCATGTAAATACATCATAGCCATTCCGTAAAATGACATAAAGAAAACCATCCCAATTACCATTGCTGTCGCCATCGCAACGATAATATTTATTTTCTTTGATTTATCAAATGGTAACGCGAATACAATTTTTTTCGCACAGGGCCCAACAATACATATTTCAATTAATAGCGCAATAATAAATCCAATAATTAGTTCAAATGCGACCTCCTTAAAATGAATTGGCCCTCCTGCTCCATTCATTAATAAATTGTAAAACGTCATTACGATAACCATCCCTAGGCACATCATCATTCCAAATTGGAGGTTTTCCTTTCTTGTTGTTGGCAATTTTCATCATCCCTTCTCTTTGAGTCTTTGCCATTATATCGATATTGGAAACTCCTTCGTAAGTGAACATTTTGTGAACGTTTTTAAAGCGGTTATGTGTATTTCTTTCACTCTTCACTCAAATCTTCCCATTCTATAACTATATGCTTATAAAGGTTTTATATATTTCAATGTTGAATTACTAAATTTAACATTGAATTACATTACTACTAGGAGGATAACCATGAATGAAGCTGAATTTTACGCATATCACATCGTTACAAGGAAAAAAATGAATATCGGACAAATCATTCATTTTGACAAAAATCAAACTAACACTTTATTTCACTTCTTTTTTGAAAGAGAACAATTGAATGCTAACAGTGAAGATTGCATGCAAATTTTAAACAAGCATTATATAAATGACGGATTACATATAAATAATGAAAATGCTCAAGTAGTTATGAATTATATGGATCAAACAATAAGAGCGGTTAGAGAAACGATTGTAGAAATGGTTAGACTGCAAGAATATCCTGAATACCCTTCAAGGTTGTCTTGCTTATATGCTTCCAAAAGCTATGAAGATGCTTTGAAATGGAAAGCGCTATTTGATTCTTACAATCGAGAAGTTTTGCAGATTGTTAAATTACGAGTGATCGGTAGTTCTTTTGAAGGTGACGGAAATCTTTTACCGAAAGAAGATGGTATTCCTTTCGCTCAAAAAATTGAACAGGCTAGAGAGTATTGGAAAGGAAACGTTAGAAATGAACTTCCTGAGCTACTAATTAATGGGAGAATTGAAGTGGTAGAAATTATTGATGATTTTTCCCAAATTCATATTTAATTCCTGACTAAATATTATAGGATGGAGATTACAATGATGAAAAAAGTGTACTTCAATCATGATGGTGGTGTAGATGATTTAATTTCATTGTTCCTATTACTTCAGATGGACAATATTGACCTCACAGGTGTTTCTATTATCCCAGCAGATTGCTATTTAGAACCAGCGATATCTGCAAGTCGTAAAATTATCGATCGCTTCGGAAAAGGTAATATTGAAGTAGCAGCGTCAAACTCTCGTGGGAAAAATCCATTTCCAAAAGACTGGCGGATGCATGCATTTTATGTAGATGCTTTACCAATTTTAAATGAGTCTGGGAAAGTTGTAACACCCGTAGCAGCCAAACCTGCGCATCACCATTTAATAGAAACTCTTCTACAAACTGAGGAGAAAACAACTTTATTATTTACAGGTCCTCTTACCGATCTTGCCCGTGCACTATATGAAGCGCCTGTAATCAAAGAAAAAATTGAAGGCCTCGTTTGGATGGGCGGTACATTTCGTACTGCGGGCAACGTACATGAACCTGGGCATGATGGAACAGCCGAGTGGAATTCGTTTTGGGATCCCGAAGCAGTCGCTCATGTATGGGACACTAATATAAAAATTGATTTAGTGACGCTAGAAAGCACAAACCAGGTTCCGCTAACATTAGACGTACGTGAACGCTGGGCAAAAGACCGTAAATATATTGGTGTCGATTTCCTTGGTCAATGTTATGCAATGGTCCCCCCTCTCGTTTATTTTTCAACTAACTCTACCTACTATTTGTGGGATGTATTAACTACTGCATTTGTTGGAAAAAGTGATCTCGCAAAAACACAAATGATTAATAGTATTGTTCATACATATGGTCCTAGCCAAGGGCGTACAGTGAAAACTGCTGATGGACGACCTGTAAATGTAGTATATGATGTAAACCACAATGCATTTTTCGACTATATAACTGAATTAGCTAAGAAAGCTTCTACTCGAAACCCCCGCTAATAATAACGTATTCTACTTAGGGGATGAAAACTAACACTTGTTTAAAGGCTAGGAATTGCAACGAAAAGTTTATTATGTTAACTTTCACAACCGTGGTATAAATCCAGATGATGAGCCATCTAAAAGATTTAGAAATTGGTTGGAACTAATTATTTAATTATTAAAAAGAGTATTGAATTAACTTTCAATACTCTTTTGTGCAGTTAAATTGTATTTGGTCAGAATAAGCATTAATTTCATTAGAGTTAGGTTTTACAGATTAACCATTTCATAACCATTTACAAAATACGCTATTGTTTCTAGCTCATCTTCATTTAATTCTCTATCTAGCTCTTGCTTATACGCTGCCTTTATCTTCTCTTCATCGCCTTTATGAGTTTCCGTATAACTTCCTACTGTTTTTAGCAAACAAATCTCTCGCAAAAACTCATTTCGATCTATTGCTTCCCCATGAGAAAGAATATATGTCTCAGCATCAAATTTCTCTAATTCTTCTATTAATGTAAACGTTCGTTTCGTCGTATAGTTCCACTTCGAAGAAAAAATATCTGCATATATACAGTCTCCTAAAAACAATATCTTTTCTTCTTCAATATACATAACAACAGAGTCATGTGAATGATCTCCGCCCACATGCTTTAACACACATGTCACATCACCAAGGTCTAATTCAAGTTGATCCTGGAACGTTAAGGTCGGAGGAATAATTTTAATATTTCTTGTTTTTTCACTGAACTCTTTTTTGATACATTCCGCACAAAATTCAATTTCTGTACCTTCTTTTACACGTGCGTCCAATGCCTCATCCGTCCACTCGTAAGAAACAAGTGTGTTCATCTCTTTTTTCGTTTCAATATGTGCAATAGATACTGCATCTTGTAATACAGGCAATCCAAAAATATGATCCCAATGCCAATGCGTTAATGCTACGAAATCAGGATTTGATACATTCTGTTCTTTTAGCATTTCTAAAAACAATTGTGTATGTGCTTCTGAATTACCTGCATCTATCATCAAAGTCTTTTCTTTTCCAACTACCATTCCTAAGATAGGTCTATCAGTCTCGGAAACTGGTGTCATATACCAAAATGCGTTTCCTATTTTTTTAATTTGCTGCATAACTATTGCCTCCATTTTATGACTGTGTAAAAATTCCCAGCCAAGAAATTTCTTTATTTTGTATTTTGATTATTAGTAAATAACAATGTCAGAAATGAAATCATTCTACATTTTTTATTATCTAGTGAAATACAAATACTAATGTTGATAAAGGCATCCTTTCTCAACATTTGTTACTTTTAATCTATTTTACGCTACGAATTTACATTTAAATTATATTACAATATGTATAAATGAGATACATTTTACAATATCGAAGAGGTGTTGAACCTTGAATACAAAGGAAACAATCATTCCTATTTCGGTAATATGTTACAGATAAAGAGTTGATTAATCAATGAATTTAATGAGGAAGGCTACCATGTTATCAGCTGAATAAAAGCAGCAACTATACAGTTGCTGCTTCCATCATTTCTTTTTGTATTTCAACACGTTTGATTTGGTGAGGGTCTTTAGAAAGAATTTTAAATGCATATCCTTCGCTATTTACTGTTTGCCCTTCCTCTATATCATAATTCTGCATCAGAATCCAACCACCAATCGTGTCAACATCACTATCATTCATATGTAATCCTAGTAAATCATTTAATTCACTAATTAATACCTTACCTTCTACGACAACATGACCTTCATTCATTTGCTGGATGGGCGGACGTTCATCTTCATCGTATTCATCACGGATTTCTCCTACAATCTCTTCCAGAATATCCTCAATGGTTACAATACCAGCCGTACCGCCGTATTCATCATATAACACAGCCAATGGAATACGTTTCTTTTGCATTTGTAGTAAAAGATCATGTATTGGTATAGTTTCAATTACTCCGATTACTGGACGCGTATACGAGTGAATTGAACTAAATTCTTTTGTTTCCTTATTCATATAACGAATAAAGAAGTCTTTCACATTCACCATACCAATGATTTCATCTTTATCTTCCCCAAATACTGGGTAACGTGTATACTTTTCATCCCGAATTATTTTTAAATGATCTGCTAAAGAATTATCTACATGTAGCCCTATAATTTCTGTACGAGGGACCATGATTTCTTTCGCAATACGATTATCAAATTCAAAAATATTATTTACATATTTGTATTCAGCTTGATTAATTTCTCCACGTTCATAACTTTCAGAAAGAATCAATCGTAATTCTTCTTCTGTATGTGCTACATCATGCTCTGATACAGGTTTTAAGCCGAACATTCCTGTTATCATCCTTGCAGAGCCATTTAACAAGCGAATAAACGGATACATGATTTTGTAGAACCAGATAAGCGGAGCCGAAAGTAATAAAGTAACCTTCTCAGCCTTTTGAATCGCCAATGTTTTTGGTGCTAATTCACCAACTACAACATGTAAGTACGTCATTATAGTAAAAGCAATTCCTAAAGATAATACACCTGCAATGGAAGGATTGATGTTCCACTTATCAAATAAAGGATGTAAAAGTCTCTCAATCGTTGGTTCACCTAGTGCTCCAAGTCCCATTGCTGTAACTGTAATCCCTAATTGACAAGCTGACAAATATTCATCCAAGTTTGATGTCACTTTCTTAGCTGCCAGCGCACCCTTCTTTCCTTCTAATACAAATTGATCAATCTTTGAACCTCTTACTTTTACAATAGCAAACTCAATTGCCACGAAAAATGCAGTACATGCGATTAAAACCGCTACCATGATTAAATTAAATATGTCCAACTAATTCCTTTAGCTTCCTTGAAACTAAAGGATTCACCTCCTGATATATTTTCTCTTTCCATACCTACAATTTCATACACATTAACATGAGATTGTATAAAATCTACATTCTCAAAATGATGATGGGTACTCTGAGAAAATCGAGGTCATTTAGCCACCTATCCGAGTCAACATCTGAGTCCAATACATTTCCACCGCCTTGATTAAATTATCTATATGTTAGCATGAGAAATAAATCCCAGTCAACGTTTACATTTTGTATACCCTAAAATTCAAACAAAAAACTTCTCTTTCCTGTTACATAAAATCTCTTAATACGTACATCAAACACTATAACATACCCTTCGCCTCCACTAACTATATTATTTTTTGTTCATGAGTGCGAGCGACTTTGATTCGCTGTTTCTGCCAGTTCGCTCCGCCTTTTGTATGTCTAGATAGAATGCGCTTAGCATGAGCAAATTTGACAAGACCAAAATGTCATTTTTCCTTAATATCCACCAACACTATCTTTTCTTCCGACATACTACCACCATCGAATAACAATCCTCACCTAGCTCATTCCCCTCCCAATCATTGTATATATGTAACAATTCAAACCTATTCGCTACTAGTAATCTTTCTAATTCTTGCGGATACGTATATCGAAGATCTATCGTAGTTTTTAGTTCCTCTACTAGCGTATCTCCCTTATAAAAACGTCTCGTTGTAATATACATGCTGTATTTGCTGAATTGAATCATATGTCATTTCAGTATATAGATCACATTTTCTTCCCTTTTCATCACTAACAGTTGTCCAATATTCTTCTGTAGATGGTTGCATTAATTCTTCTTTTAAAGGAAAACGTGTATCGAATATAAATATACCATAGTCAGCTAACACATTATGAATAGATGTTAATAACTGATTTTGATGTATATTTGTAAGAAAATGCTGGAATCCGTGCCCTACCATAAATGCTAACGGAATAGTTTCTTCTATGTTCAATTGTAAACAGTCTTGCTGTAACCATTTCACTTTCGGATAACTTGTTGATTTTTTCTTCGCTTCAGCAAGCATTCTTTCATGTATATCTACTCCAATCATTTGATATCCGTTTTCTATGAATGGTATTGTAACTCTCCCTGTTCCACAAGCAATATCTAGAATCCATTCATTTTGTATATTTAGTTTTTGTGCCCATGATAGTAAGAATGGAAAATCTGACAAACTTTTATTTTCTATATCATATCGTTTTGGATTTTTATATTCAGATAAACTCCATTTTGTTTGCAATCTTATTCCCCCTTTCGCATCTTCTATTAAATACAATATACAGATTATGACGAATTAATAGATTCTTCTCTATAATCGAACACAATTATTTGGACTAATCTCCCTCCCCCATTAGTAAGCTGAAATTAAGGGTATAGAATCGGAGTGTGATACTATGGAACGTTTATGGATTCCAATAATCGTTACGTTTTTTTCGTTCGGCGGGTTACTATTAGGAGGTGCTGTTGGAATAGCAACACGCCAACTAATTGAAGAAAAGATGCATCGCTTATACGCATTATGTGGTGGGATTTTACTTGGATTATTATCACTTGAAATTATTCCTGAAACATTTTCAAGCTATGAAATAATTGGGCCTATGCTCGGTATAGCTATCGGTATTTTAGTTATGAGCTTATTAGATAACTATTGCCATCATCCGATTATACATAAGAAAGATCAACAAGCATGGCAAACCTTCCTTTTTCTTTCTTTCGCTATATTCATTCATAATATGCCGAGTGGATTTGCGTTAGGAACAGCGTTTATAAATCATAATGACTCTGCCATTCCTTTCTTACTTGCGATTGTCATTCACCATATTCCAGAAGGGTTAGCTTTAATTATTCCATTTCTCTTTACAAAACATAAATACATTTCATTTTTATTAACAACTTTATTACTTTCTCTTATCCTAGGGACCGGTACTGTTTTTGGCATTATGATGGACGGGAAAGCTCTCCATTTACAAGGACTTATTATGGGAAGCGCAATTGGTTCTCTTGGCTATGTCACAATTCACGAAATGCTTTGGAAAGCAAAAAAACAGCTACCTTCCCTTCCGTTTCTATCGTGGTCTATTAGTGGATTTTTACTAATAACAGTCTTCACTCTTTTCACTGGCCATCATTAAAATAAATAAGTCATACCATTTGTATATTTTTCCTTTTTCTCCAAAACATAATAGTATCTACCTATTATAAGGAGGAACGATTATGTTTGGGAAAACAGCCGGTGAGGCATTAGTTGATCTTTTAATTGACTGGGGTGTAGAACACATATATGGTATGCCTGGAGATTCCATCAATTCTATAATTGAAGCTTTAAGAAAAAAACAAGATAAAATTAAATTTATTCAAGTTCGCCATGAAGAAGCTGGCGCGTTAGCAGCGGCAGCCTATGCGAAATTAACAGGAAAACTTGGTGTTTGTATGGCTATTGCAGGGCCTGGAGCTATTCATTTATTAAATGGTTTATACGATGCCAAACTCGATCAAGCTCCCGTACTAGCAATTTCAGGACAAGTAGAAAGTGATTTACTCGGAACGGATTTTTTCCAAGAAGTAAACTTGGAAAGAATGTTTGATGACGTTGCGGTTTATAACCAACGAATTATGTCAGCTGAACAGTTACCTGCTGTAGTGAATCAAGCGATTCGAATGGCATATACGAAAAAAGGTGTATCGGTTCTTACAATTCCAGATGATGTTCCGAAATTTGAAGTGAAAAATGGTGCGCGCATTACAAACTCTTCCTTTACATTACCAGAAATATTTCCGCAAGAAGAAGATTTAGCTGTAGCAAAACTCGCACTTAATGAAGCGAAAAAACCTGTTATTTTAGCTGGGAAAGGAGCGAAACATGCGAGAGAGTCTTTACTTGCATTTGCAGAACATATCGGTGCTCCAATCGTACTTACATTACCAGCTAAAGGGATTGTTCCTGATGAACACCCTCTTTGTATCGGTGGATTAGGATTAATCGGGACGAAACCTTCTTATGAAGCAATGAAACATGCAGATACTTTAATTATGGTTGGTACTTCTTATCCGTTCACTGGTTTCTTACCCGAAAAAGCAAAAACACTTCATATTGATACAGACCCCGCACAAATCGGGAAACGTTATACGACAGATATCGGCTTAGCTGGTGATGCTGATAAAACATTAAAATGGTTAATTGAAAATGTAGAAAAACACGAGGACCATTCCTTCTTAGAGCATCATCAAGAAATGATGAAAAAGTGGGAAGAAAAATTACACAATCAAGAAGAAGATTCTTCGACTCCAATTAAACCACAGCGAGTTATGCACGCTCTTCAACAAGTAGCAGAAGATGACGCAATTCTTTCAGTCGATGTCGGAAATGTAACAGTATGGACTGCAAGACACTTCCGTATGACAAACCAGCAATTTATCATTTCTAGTTGGCTTGCAACACTTGGCTGCGGTTTACCTGGTGCACTTGCTGGACAAATTGCTTTCCCGGATAAACAAGTGTTTGCAGTTTGTGGTGACGGCGGGTTTGGAATGACAATGAACGATTTCGTAACAGCTGTTAAATATAAACTGCCAATCGTTGTCATTGTATTAAACAATAATAAAATTGCTATGATTAAATTTGAACAAGAAGTTATGGGGAATATTGAATTTGGTACCGACTTAACGAATCCTGATTTTGCAAAATATGCTGAGGCGTGTGGTGGTATTGGATACCGTGTAGAACATTTAGATGACTTACTTCCCGCCTTTGAAAATGCAGTAAAACAAAATAAACCGTGCATTATTGATGTAGTTGTAGATGTAAATGAAGCACCAATGCCAGCAAAAATCACATTTGGTCAAGCAGCTGGTTATACGAAACATATGATAAAAGAATTATTTGAAGAAGGTAAGATTGATCTACCTCCACTTTAAAATATAAAAAAGGTAGCTGAAAACTTTTTGTCTTCAGCTACCTTTCCCTATTTTGATACCTCTCTATGAAATGAAAAATCATTCACGGTAGGCTGTATTTGTTTCTCTACTTTCACCTCTTTATCCTTCCGTTTCGCTCTTCTAACATTTCCTAATTTAATTGCATCCTGCATACTATTACTAATAAGATTTCCTGACAAGATTGTCATACTATAGAAAGCAATCGGAATAAGTACAATCCATGTATGAGTAGTTAAGTGACGGAAGTTTTGTCCGATTAACCCTGTCCATTCTTTTGTTACACTATCTGCATCTATACCGCCAAAGATTATTGTTCCACCAAAAAATAATTGCAACAAACCCAGATGTAAGAGAAGTAATAAAGTGCTAACAAATTGCTGGGCTACTAATAAAAGAAATGATGGTAACATATGCGGCCATACATGACGCTTCAGTCTCTGCCACTTACTTCCTCCAAGCACTGTTGCCGCCAACATAAATTCTTCTTTCTTAATACGCTTGACTTCTTGCGCTACATACAACATAACTGTCGGTACTGCAAGAAATGCAAGAACTATAATTTGAAACGCAACTCGCAAATGAAACGGAGCAGCTGCCTCTCCACTGTCGAACATTAAAACTCCCTTTAATATAAAATAGGAAATCATAATCATCGGTACAATACTAAACGGATCAAAAAAAGATGAGATAATTGGAAATGAGCGTTTACTGTACATACCAAGTAATAAACCAATGCCTCCCCCAATCACTACACGTAAAACTGCAATAATTATACTCGCACCTACGGTCCATTTTGCTCCCTCTATTATTAGTTGAAAAAGATCGCGGCCTTTCGCATCACTTCCAAACCAAAATTCACTTGATGGTGAAAACGGAGCAGCCTCCAATTCTCCTTTTTCGTTATACATCATCGTTAGTTCGCGAATATTCCCATCAAAAAACAACGTATTCCCAATACTAACAATCATAAGTACACTTAAAAAAGTAACACCAAACCAAAATCTTATATCCCTTTTTACAACTTGCCACATATTACACACGCTCCTTTATAACATTTTGTAAGAACGTATGTAATAAATGAAATAAGATAAAGAGCGGTACATATAATATAATTAAACTTACTGTGAAAATTTCTATATTCGAATATTCTTTTACGAATACAAACATTCCATATGTGTTAAAAATCCATTCAATAATATATAAATTGGATAGCATAAATAAAATATTTGTTTTCGCATAATAAATTGTCGTCAATAAAACATTTCTTGAAATATGATGTGTCAAAATATGCCGTAAGCTTAACCCTTTACTCTTGGCAAACATACTATAATCTTTCTCTAATTCTTCTCTGAACCTTAATAACAAAAGTTTAATAAACAATAACGTTGTTGGTATTGTAAGACATATAATCGGTAACAAACGTACTCTTTCTTCCCCTAATCCAGCAAGTTTGATTGGCATAAAACCTGTTTTTTGAAAAATAAGTATGACAAGAAGTTGCGATAATAAAATAAGTAAAATATCTGGTATGCTCTCAAGGGTAAGAAAAATCCCATTCCATATTCTTTGTTTCATATGAGAACGCTGCAGCACAAAAACAACAAGTACATATGCTATACATAAAGAAAATAAAAAAGCTGAAAGAAATACTATCATCGTTTCAATATAATGGACCCAAATTTGCGGAAACAATTTTTTCGGTACCTGAAACCCATATGTAATTTCAGTTGGATGAAGTAATTTCTCTCCTACATATATGATTGCATTCCAAAAACCGATTAAATCAATTTGCAATCCCTTAAATAACCGAGGGAGCGCACCTAGACAGATTATACATAAGATTGCAGCAAATAACTGTAAACAAGTAATCCCACACCACTTAGCAGTTCGCATTAACATAACTATTACCCCTTTACTTTCAGAAATAAAAATTCAGATATATTACATCTCTTCAGCTATACTCTGCACTCGCTTTTTCCCACTAGGTAAAATAGCTTGGTATAAACACGTAACAAATAATAATAAACCAAATAAAATAATATACAATGTATCTGCACTAATCCATTTTGGGAACAACATTGCTATGGTGCCAAGAGATAACAGTTGGAATCCTGTCGTTAATGGACTAAGTAAACTTTGAACGCGTCCCATGAATGACTCTTCTACAATTTCATACATCCAGCCCGATATTGCAACATTAATAAATGGTAAAAAGAAAGTCGCAAAAGCGATACATACGTCAACTCCCCCACTGAGATGAAACGTTTCAGTGGGGGCTTAAGTTAGTACTCTAGGTCTTTTCGTCTATCGCTAGACAGTTTGACGCTCTAGAATTCATGCCACCTTATGGGTAACACCCCAAGTAAGTTTTTGGTTGGGACTGGCAACGAACTATCGTTTTCCCACTTGCACCACCCTTTCGAAAAAGAGCAATTCTTCCTTGTGGAAGAAGCCACCACTCAGATGACTCCGGCGTGTGCTACAAGCCCCGACAAGTCGAGTACACATGGATGGTTGACGCACCCACTAAGCTATGCACGAAGCAACAGCCTTACGTTTTTGCACTTCTAATAGAATCGGCGTTTTCACTTTGAGATTGTCATCCAATTCTACAACTCTCGATTTTTTCAATGTATTCAATGCACCATTAATATCAGCATGAATACATTTCCCTGCTTTACTTTGGTACAGACCACGAGTGATCCGTTTGCCGCTAAAACGATAATGAGTTCTATCATCCTTAGACCAAACTGGAATCGTATCTTTATCTAGAAAACTAGCTTTTGAAGTATAGCTTTCTTCTTGTTTTAAAAATCGGATACCTTCTTTTACACATTTATTCTCAATTGCTGAAATCAGTTTATGAAATGGGATTTGAACAAATGTTTGATTATTCTTTTTTCCCATATCAGATTTTTGTTTCCAACCAGCGTTATACCCTACGACAACCGTATCTATGTTGCATGCTTTCACTTTTTTGAACAACAGGCCTACAGTTTGTGAGATATAACCATTTATTTGTCGTTCTCGTTTATGCCAAAATGCAGCCATTTGGTTCGTTACAACACGTTTTGAAAGTCCATTTTCAATATTTTTCAGTTGCAGATTACGTATCATTTTGTTGAAGTACTGGTTAATGGATTTTAGTTTTTTTCCATCAATTAAAAATGCATCACCTGTATTTGTTACGCAACTTAATAATCTATCTACACCTAAATCGCAACTCAAAGCGTTACTAGTAGTCGTGGATTGTTTCTTCATTTGAGAAACGTGCATTTCATATGTATAATGCACCTCAAAGAACCGACCTTTTTGCTTGGGTACAATCTCAATGTAGGAGATTTTTTTATTTCTTAAGTTTTTAGGCATACGTATTTTAATGGAACCGAATTTTTTCCTGAATGCAACATTCATCGGAATCATCCAATACCCGTTATCATCCACTTTTGGAACTTGATAGATTTCAATGATTCGTTTGTCAGTTGAACCAGAATAATTCGGAAACTTAGGACGACCTGTGAAGGTTTCAGTTTTTTTCTTCCACTGCTCCAATGCTTTAAAAAAGCTTTTTACTTCTGTAAATAAGGCTCTACGAATTGCTTGAACAGAGTTTGATTGAATGCCCCAGTAGTTCATATCGGTTTGCATGGCAGTGTCCACTTCTTTTACAGTAGCCATCTTGTTATTATTCAAGTAACTTTGTTTAATAGTGTACAATCCAACATTTCGCAACGCTTTTGAACTATGCGACATGCGTTGCAGTAAGCGAAATTCTTTTGCAGTAAGGCAAGCTCGTCCGATATTCTGTTTCTGAGTGAATCGTTGCATATTTTCTCTTTTCTTTTGTTTACGTAATACTTTCATTGCTTTCTTTTTAGCCATCGTTTTCACCACCTTTCTCAGAGAGTTCAGCCTATTGACTGACAGCAATCATAGAACCAAGGCGTTCTAAAATATTCGCTAGAAAAAAGCGTGCATAAACTTTGTTTCGAAATAACTGTAGCATTTCTTTCATACGTAATATCCTTTCTCTCGACAAAATATTATTATTTCAGTCATTTCTCGGAAGTTACATTATATTTTTCGACCAATATCCAATATTTTCCTTTTCCATAAAGAATATCCTATAAAAAAGACCCTTGTTCATTAATACAAGAGTCTTTGCATTTTTCTTCGCTTCACGAATCTGCTGTTGATATTTATCTAAAATCTTTAAAAGTATTGCTAATACCTACTTAATCTCTCTAACCTTTTTGATTTCCTAAAGTTCGGATCAATTGTATTTATTTCACAAATGTATCACACATCCACTCATAAAACTTTTCCTTCTCTTCAAATTGCGGATAATGAGCTGATTTCTCAAAAGTAATAAATTCTTTTTTATCCGCTTCAATCATATCAAAATATTTTCTTGCTGCAAGAAATGAAGTATTATAATCGTATTTTCCCATAAGAAAATAAAACGGTAGATTCAGCTTAGTTACTTTAGTAGGTAATGGATTCTTTAAATCTTCTTCTAATAAAACTGTTTGAGAATAGGATAATCCATAGTTATAACGAATTACGTCAAACAAGTTATATTCATTACTGAATAACATCCCTATGCTATCACCATCTGGATTTTCAATAAGTCTTGAAGTTCCACCGTATTTCGCAACATAATTTCGCGGGGTATATGTATCGCCATTTTTAATTTGTTCAGTTAACCCTTTTAAATGTGAAACCTCATCCGCATTCCCAGCATTTTGTGCCTGTTCAATAACGTAGTTTAAACTATCCATCTCACTTTCTACTGTATCGCTCATCTGTCCAATGCCAATATATGCTTCATATTTTTCAGGAGCTTTGTTGGCAGCCTGTATTCCAATATATGTACCATAAGAATGGCCTATTATAATTACTTTTTCTTTGCCTAGACGTTTTGAAACGTAATCCGTCATAGCTAATAAATCCTCCACGAGTAGATCTGATGAAAGGTTAGAATAGTCTTCAAAGAAATGATACGATTTTCCACTTGCTCTTTGATCGTAATTGACAACCGTGAATTTCTCTTCCAATAAGTCTTGGTATTTTTGAGCATATGGTATTTCCGAAGAACCTGGTCCACCATGAACAAAGATAATAACTGGATTACTCTTATCTTTGCCTCGTATCATAATTTCATGACCAGTTCCATTTATCTCTACTTGTTCTAATGTACTTATACTGTTTTTGACCTTTATTTGTGAGGTCCATGTAGGAAATACCAACGCTATGATTAGTAATAGTATAGTAATGACTCCGATAAGTTTTATTAATTTTTTTATCTTCCTCATACAACGTTTCCTTTCCTTTAAATTTATAAAAATATCAATTCCATCTAAATTTGTTTGTACATTATTAGTCTCCCATACACTTCTTAACTTTCCACTACATAAACCCTTAACATTTCCTTAATTTTCTATATATTCATTACAGAAAGACTTGAAAACATCTCGCATACACGTATTTATGTATCACAAGCACAGAAAAAAGCCCTTATTTTCATAACAAGGACTCCATTGTTTTCCTATTTCGCTATCTCTTCTTTCGGCATTACCATACCTTTATAAAGTTGGACAGTAATCCAATAATAAATGAAATAAATTACTATGAATATTCCTATTGGCATCCACACTTTTACAAACGGGTCAACTAATATAAAGCTGAATAAGTTAAGCCCTACTAACACGTGGGAAATTCCAATAATTGCTGGGAATATAAATAAATATGAGATTTCTTTATATATACTTTTTGTTAACATACTACGTCTCACACCGATTTTTCGTAGCATTTCATAACGGCGTACATCACGAGAAGCGCCTGTTAATATTTTGAACATAAGGGAACTCGCCATCATTGCTAAAAACGCAATTCCAAGGAAAAACCCCATAAACATTGTTCCGCTCATGAAACTGTTCATGAACTGATAAATTGTCATTTTCGTATATAGTTCTACTTTTGCGCCTGTTGTTTTTTCAATTAATTCTTTTTGTCTCTTATCTATATCGAGCAACAATGGTTTATATTTTTTCATATCATCTACTTTTGCTAATGTTACAGTATGTTCTGTTCCTTGAATTCCTTTATAACGCTCTTCATCTGCAATTCTTACAGGTTTTCCGTTAAATTGATTATGTGTAATTTGTATTTCTCTTACAACCGCATCTTCCCAATCTTTTGGCATACGAGGAAGCTTATTCGCTACCTCAGGAGCTTCCAAAGCAGAATAGACAGGTTCAGTTAAAGGTTCAGTCACACGTTTACGAGCAGGTTCTTTCAAAGTCTTTGTATCAAAGTGATCAGAAACAAGTGGCGGTTTAGCAGTTAAATCGTTACGTAAGTAATAAACCGCTTCTCCATCTACTTTATACTTATACTTACTTTCTTCAACAATTTCCATTTCTTTTAATGCTGCTTTATCTTGTTCATTTGGATCATGAATTACGACATCATATACACGTGAGAAGTCTGTCATAATGCCTACATTCTTTTGAAACGCCATACCTGCTGTCATGGCACCTGCACCTAATGCAATTAACATCGCTACAGTGCCTAGTACTCTCGATAAACTAGTTACTCGAAAACGTAATTGTGCATAAGTAAAACTATTTAATCCCGTTTCATTTCGTTTTTTATTCCCCTTAATTTTCATTACAAAAAGTGGGAGTAACGAGCTAAAAATGAAATACGTTCCTACTGTCGTAACAATTGTCGCTATTATAAATCCTAGTTCAGCAAACATTTTTATATTTACCATAAAATAGTATCCTGTACTTACTAGCAATACACCTAGTACTGTCATAATAACTGTGCGAGTTTTACTTTTCTTCACTTCATCTTGCGTTTCGTCTTCACGTATTAACTCTAATTCTGTTTTACGTAATAATCGGAAACTATTCATTACACCAGTAATGAAAAATAATATTAAGAAGAAAATAGATGTAACTAATATAGCTGGTGTGTATACAGATGCGTAATTACCTTTTGCTGAAATTTCCATTCCATTCATTAAAAAATTTCCTGCTACACTAGCAAGTATTATTCCTACTAAAATACCGATAATAATACTGACAATACCCATACCAAAAGTCTCAATAAATAATAATTGCGCTACTTTTTTCTTTTTCGCTCCAAGCATCATGTACATACCGAGTTCTTTTCTTCTTAATGTAAGTAAAAAAGAATTGGCATATATGATGTAAAAAACTGTAATGAAAGAAAGCAATATTGCACCAACCCAGAAGACGAGCCTAATACTACTAATGAGACTATTATCTTTTGTAAATTCACTATTCATCGCCATCGTTTGGAACATGTAAAAAATACTAATACTAATGACTAGACCAATAAGTAAAACCATATAATCCTTTAACATTTTTTTCATACTATGACGTGATAATTTGAATAACATAGTCTCGCCCCCTTACTTCGACTCAGTTGCTGAGCCCATTTGGGCAAGCACACCTAAAATATCTTGATAGAAATTTTCTCGTGTTCCTTGACGATTTAACTCTTTATAAAGAAGTCCATCCTGAATAAATAAAATACGTTCACAATAACTCGCACTAAATGCATCGTGTGTTACCATCAAAATACTTACATTGTGATTTTCATGTAAATCTTGCATCGCTTCTAATAAACTTTTTGCATTTTTACTATCAAGCGCTCCTGTCGGTTCATCTGCTAATACGATTGCCGGATTATGTACTAAAGCTCGTGCTGCCGCTGTTCTTTGTTTTTGTCCACCAGAAACAGCAGTCGGATATTTTGTTAAAATTTCAGTAATCCCTAATTTCTTTGCTACTCCATTTACCTTCCCAGTAATTTCACTTGACGGTACACCTTGCAAAGAAAGTGGTAAAGCGATATTTTCATAAATTGATAAATTTTCTAGTAAGTTAAAATCTTGAAAAATAAATCCTAATTTTTGAGAACGAAAATCTGATAATGCATTCCCCTTCATAGAAGTAATATTTGTGCCAGCTATTGTTACACTACCACCTGTCGCTTGATCAAGTGTACTAATCACATTTAGTAATGTCGTTTTACCAGATCCAGAAGGACCCATAATCCCTACAAACTCTCCTTCTTTAATACTTAATGAAACACCCCTTAATGCTTTGGATTGATTTTCATTCCTTTTTCCGTACGTTTTTTCTACACTTTCCACAGTAACTACATTTGTTGACATCTCTTTCACTCCATCCCTTTTGTATAAAATTAATTTCTCACATTTTTCTTATCTTTTTCTCATGTAAATCCTTAAGAATTTTTTAATTTTTCTAACAAAAATAGATATATAAGTAGAATGAACCTATTTCCTCTTTCATATTCTCACTTTTCTAAAACTCGTTCCTTCGATTTCCCTTACATTTACCTTACATTTTTGTAAGGTAAACAAGAAAACACACAACTTCATAAAAGCATTTCTTTGTAATGAGAAATACTTTTTATTTTTGTTAAAATTAAAAGGATATTTCAATAACAATAATAACATAATAAAAAACAACACAATTTTATTGTTAAACGATAAATTATATGATAAAATCATGTTGACATTAAATAATCGAGGTGCTTTTTATGAAACAAGTTACGACACTCTTTTTAAAGCTAGCTATTATTTTTATAGGAATCCCAGTTCTTGCATTGTGCATATTTTTGGTGCCTAAGATCGGGAATTTTGCTGGAGAATTGTATCCAGATATTGCTTATATGAAATCTCTCATTTTAATCGATATGTATGCGGCAGCGATACCTTTTTACTTTGCTCTGTATCAAGCTTTTAAACTTTTAAGCTATATTGATAAAAACCAAGCGTTCTCGGAATTATCGGTAAACGCTTTAAAGAATATAAAATACTGTGCCATCACGATCAGTACCTTGTACTTGCTAGGTATGCCACTCTACTATCTCATGGCGAAAAAAATTGATCCTCCAAGTTTCATACCAATCGGATTGACCATCATTTTCGCCTCTATGGTAATCGCCGTTTTTGCTGCTGTTCTCCAAAGACTTTTACAAGAAGCTATTAATATAAAATCAGAAAATGATTTAACGGTCTGAGGTGGAGGATATGGCAATTATTATTAATATTGATGTGATGTTAGCAAAACGAAAAATGAGCGTAACGGAGCTTTCGGAGAGGGTCGGGATTACGATGGCGAATCTTTCCATTCTGAAAAATGGGAAAGCAAAAGCGGTTCGTTTTTCAACATTAGAAGCGATATGTAAGACTTTAGATTGTCAACCAGGTGATATTTTGGAGTACAAAAGCGACGAATACACTCAATAAAAACCGACAACAACTTTCTTCAACCAATGGGATTAAATTGTGAAACGCAGAGAAGGGATAGCGATTAAGCTATCCCTTCTCTGCATTTATTATTGTTATTTAATTTATCTTTAATTACTTTAAATTCAGTATTACATATAAATGGTATGTTTTATTATCAATCTCTATTTCCTGTTTTTCATTTCCTCTTTCATACTTTCCACAAACGCATCTAGCGCAACAACTTCTGACTTCTCTTCACCATATTTACGTACATTTACAGCTTCGCTTTCCATTTCCTTATCCCCAATAACAAGAACATAAGGAACTTTTTGCATTTGCACTTCTCTTATTTTATATCCTAATTTTTCATCTCGCATATCTTGCTCAACACGAATGCCAGCTTGTGCTAATTTATCTACAACCTCATTTACGTATTGTTCATGTACTGCATTTGAAACTGGAATTACTTTCACTTGAACTGGTGCCACCCACGCTGGGAACGCGCCTCCAAAGTGCTCAATTAATATTGCTAAGAAGCGATCTAAAGATCCTAAAACTGCTCGGTGGATGACAACTGGTCTTCTCTTTTCATTCTTCTCATCTATATAATTTAAATCGAATTTCTCTGGCATTTGGAAATCGAGCTGGATTGTTCCGCACTGATGACTTCTATTTAAAGCATCTTTAATATGGAAATCAATTTTCGGTCCGTAAAATGCACCGTCACCTTCATTTAGTCTGTATTTATAATTTAATGATTGTAATACATTCGCTAATGCTGCTTCTGCTTGCTCCCATAACTTATCATCACCCATTGAATCTTCTGGACGAGTAGAAAGCTCTACTTCATACTGGAATCCAAAAGTTTTATATACGTAATCAATTTGCGCCATTACTGATTTGATTTCATCTTCAATTTGTTCTGGAGTTACAAATAAATGAGCATCATCTTGGCAGAAAGTACGAACTCTTAATAATCCGTTTAAAGCGCCACTAAATTCATGTCGATGTACTTGACCGAACTCACACATGCGAATCGGTAATTCACGATAAGAGTGCAATTTGTTTTTAAACATAAGCATATGTCCAGGGCAGTTCATCGGTTTTAATGCAAAACTTTTATTATCCACTTCTGAGAAATACATATTATCTTTATAATGTCCCCAGTGTCCTGACTTCTCCCATAATTCTTGATTCATCATAAATGGAGTACGCACTTCTTGATAATTGTACTCTTTTTGAATTTCTCTTAAAAATGCTTCTAATTCGTTGCGGATAATCTGTCCTTTCGGCAAGTAAAACGGCATGCCCGGAGCTTCTTCCGAAAACATAAACAATTCAAGTTCACTACCTAATTTTCGATGATTTCTCTTCGCAGCCTCTTCAACAAAATGCAAATAATTTTCTAATTCTTTTTGTGAAGCAAATGCAACGCCATATATACGCTGAAGCACTTGATTATTACTATCACCTCGCCAATATGCACCGGAAACGTTAGTTAATTGAAATGCTTTCAAATAGCCTGTTGACGGTAAATGTGGTCCTCTACATAAATCTACAAATTCACCTTGTTTATATAGTGTTACACTTTCCCCATTAGGGATTGCTTCTAAAAGTTCTAATTTCAAGTGATCGTTCATTTCTTTAAACAGTTTTTTTGCCTCTTCTCGTGAGACCTCAACTCGTTCTATCTTTACATTTTCATTTATAATCTTTTTCATTTCTTTTTCGATTTTCGGTAAATCTTCTACGTTTACACTACTCGGAAGATCCATATCATAATAAAATCCATTTTCAATAACAGGCCCTACACCCAGGTTTATGTCACCATACATTCTTTTTACAGCTTGAGCTAAAATATGTGCAGCGGAGTGTCTTGCAATTTCTACACCTTCATTTGAATCTATAGTAATGATTTCTACTTCCGCATTTTCTTCAATGTTTCGGCGTAAATCAAAAAATTGATTGTTTACTTTTCCTGCAACTGCTTTCTTTTTTAAACTACTGCTAATGGATCCAGCAATTTCTTCTAAAGTAATTCCTTTCACAAATTCTTTCACGCTACCATCTAGAAATTTAATTTCGATCATCTGTTCTTTCATTTTTCATCTCTCCATTTCATAATAAAAAGCACACTCATCCCTAATATAGGGACGAGCGTGCTTTTACCCGTGGTTCCACCCAGATTCCCATCACTAAATGCAATGGCTTCTTTTACGGTAACGTCGTTTACACGGCACTAGATACTTTGTTTCCCCAGTGCAGCTCTAAGGTGGTAAGTTATTTTTCTGCGTTAGGAAGTTCTCAGCTTTCCTTCCCTCTCTGTATAACCGGGTAAAATAACTCGTGTCCTTTTCTTCGCTTATTATAAAATTGAATGCAAAAAAAGCATATTCATCCCTAAATATAGGGACGAATATGCTTATATCCGTGGTTCCACCCAGATTCCCATCGAAAAAAGACGATGGCTTCTTTTGCGGTAACGTCGCTTACACGGCACTAGATACTTAATTTCCCCAGTGCAGCTCTAAGGTGGTAAGTTATTTTTCTGCGTTAGGAAGTTCTCAGCTTTCCTTCCTTCTCTGTATAACCGGGTAAAATAACTTGTGTCCTTTTCTTTGCTTTTATAAGTACATCCATTAATTGTTATTTACTATATCTTATTCAATTTATTTTTGCAAGTGTTTAAAAAATATTTTTTCATTAATAAAAAAGAAACCAAAAATCCACTTTTGGTTTCCCCTTCTCTTTATTACCAATCTTGTGGTTCGTAATTTAAGTCTGAAAATAGGCGTTTTTTCTCTTTTTTCGATAAATCTCTCCACTGTCCAACCGGTAAATTATTCAATTCAATATTCATAATTCTCGTACGTTTTAACGTATATACTTGATAACCTAAAGCTTCACACATACGGCGAATTTGACGATTTAGCCCCTGTGTTAAAATAATTTTGAACTCATATTTTGATAACTGTGTAATCTCACAAGGAAGAGTTTTTGTATCTAAAATTTTAACACCTGCTGCCATTTTCTCTAAAAACTCCGATGTAATCGGTTTATCTACTGAAACAATATATTCTTTTTCATGTTTATTTTCAGCACGTAAAATCTCATTAACAATATCGCCATCATTCGTTAACAAAATTAAACCGTCTGAGTCTTTATCAAGACGTCCAATATGACTAATTCGTAAAGGATGATTCACTAAATCGATAATATTACCTTTTACTGCTTTTTCACTTGTACATGTAATACCTACTGGTTTATTTAAAGCGATATATACGTGATCTCGAGCAATACGAAGTTGCTCTCCATTTACGCGCACATCATCACCTGGATTTACTTGGTCACCAATTTTTGCAACCTTACCGTTAATAATTACTCTTCTCTCATTAATTAATTTATCTGCTCCACGTCGAGACGCTTTTCCAGCTTCACTAATAAATTTATTGATACGCAAATTAGGCACATCCTTTTCTAAAAAAAATTTCAAGCTCACACTGCTTCTACCGTACAATACAAAAGGGTAAGCCTCCTATTATAACTTAAATATATTAACATGAAAGGGTATATAACGTCTTCTATTAATTACTCATTTATAAGAAAATATCATTATTATACATTCATTTATGCACGTTTTGTACACTTAATATACAAGCCACTCTTCCTTACATACAGCTTGTTTACTTCTTATATCTTCTAAATCTTCATGAATATTAGCTAGTTTATACAACTCAGGGAAAATCTCTTCTACATAATTTTGATGCGCCATTTCATCTTTCCAATAAGTTAACACTATGTAACGATTTTCAGTTTTTAAAGACTTCCCAATAACGCCACCTAACATCCCTTTTGCATTTTCCATTCCTTTATTCCAAATTGTTTCTTGCTTATGTAAGAATTGCTTTTCCTTTTCTTCCTTTACATCACAAATTGCAACTCTTACAAATGCTCCTTGTGTAATTACATCTTTCATAGACGTTTCTGTTATATCATACAACGCTTGAAACATCTCGATATTACAGGAAATATATGTACCTTCTTGATTACTATTTAGAAAAATTGTATCATGAGCATCATTCATAAACGATTGATATGCATTTCTATCTGCCCATAAAGTAAATACACATGCTTCCTCTTCACTCCACCCACCAAATTGTCCATTAAATCCATCTAAATGCTGTAAATCACGCCATTTTTCTTGAGCAGCCGCAAACATCTCCCTTTTCTCTTCTTCCACTTTGCAAAATATTGTTTTTAGTAACATTTCTAGTTCCCCCTTATAATACAATCTCCCTCTTACAACAATTAGTTTACATAACAAAACTATAGTAACTTACAGTTTCTACTTTTGTACAATACACAAACAATCATTTTGTAGCACTATATCTATCAAACCATCTATCTATGTTCATTTCAAATAATTATGAATATAAAAAAGATGTAGCCCTATACGAATTACATCTAAATCTTATCTCCCTTGTATATCTATTGCTCAAATAAATAATACGTAATTTCTCCCGGATAATGTAATATAGTTACATTTCGCTCCCCTTTTTTAAAACTAACAGTATGCCCATTTTCACCTAAGTTCTCCCATCCACCTGCATTCGTAATAGGCATTACACTTATATATTTATAATCCTCTTCATTATCATCGTTAATATGTATTGCTGACATTGGTACTGGAAAATCTTCAATTTTAGATTCTTTATTCATATATATGAGTGCAAATAAACCAACCAATAACATAGCCGTTGCACTATTTGAAACTAGTTTTCTTTTATTCATTTTCACTAAAAATCCCCTTTCTCACATATTACTTTCATCATTTTACTAATTTTAATTATTTATGTATAGAAAAGATGTAATTCAAATCTCTTCTAACCTATTTTCACTATTTAAAACAACATTATTGTTATATATTATAATTATAAGTTTTTATTTTTGGAGGCGTTACATATTGAAGAAATTATTTTTTACTAAATGGACAGTTGTTATTTTTATTTTCATCATTTTCGGTACGATTTTCTACGTAACTAATGTTAAAAATAACAACGAAAAAGTAACTGTAGAAACAGTGGATACAAAAACTTTTAAAGCTAAATTACAACCTAAAATTAATGAATTAACTACTAACTATAATGACATCATTGAGAAAGATTGGTTGCCCGCCTGGGAAGAGATTAACACGAATGGAGATGCAGTAGATAGAAATAAGCTATTAGTTACAATGAGTGCTGTTTCCAAGCAATATGAAACAATTATGAAAGAAATAGACACGATAAAAATTGAAGAAAACATAACAGATATACATATACAAGAACAACTAATCCAATTCACAACTCAGTTTAAAGCTGCATCAAACTTCATGAAAAATGCAGCAGATTTAATTATTGATAAATACAATAATTCTACTCCAGCCAATGAAATAATTGAAGAGACAAAACAGGCTTTAGGGCTTGCGGATCAACATATTGTCATCGCTTTATCTACTTTAAATGAAATTGAAGATAAATTAGGACTTTCTAAAAAATAAAACTGTTTACTATTTTAAAATAAAAAATGATTGCAATTCTCATTTTGTCTGTCTATAATATTTTTATTGATTTATAATCAATGCGTTTAAGTTATTAATTTTATAATTCGGATGAACCATTCAGGAGAAGGTCTATTGATCTACCGACGGGGCAAAAAGTTGTTAAACCAACTTTGAAACTCTCAGGTCTTGGTTACAAGTAGAACTGCATGGGGACGAATCTCTGGAGAGACTCCCTCTCGCTTTTAATAGCGCGGAGGAAAACGAGCGCCGAAGGAGCAAATCCGCTATTTTAGCGGATAATCTCTCAGGTAAAAAGGACAGAGACAAGCGAAAGAAAATGCCGATTTGTATCGGTTTATTTTTCTATTCCTTGTTTCTCCAGAGACCATTTCATTTACTTGAAGTGGTTTTTATTTTTTCTAAAAAAGGAGAATAAAGATGGAGACAGTAAGTAAAGTATTAGAACAAATTAATCAGTATGTGTGGGGGTTGCCAACTTTGTTGCTACTCGTTGGAACTGGTATCATTCTCACAGTGCGCTTAAAAGGTTTACAGTTTAGTAAACTAATATACGCTCACAAACTAGCTTTTAAAAAATCAGAGGATACATCATCTTCTGGAGATATTAGTCACTTCCAAGCACTTATGACGGCTATGGCTGCAACGATTGGTATGGGAAATATAGCAGGTGTCGCAACTGCTGTGACGATTGGTGGACCCGGCGCAATCTTTTGGATGTGGATTACTGCTTTATTCGGAATGGCAACAAAGTATGCCGAAGCAATCCTTGCGGTGAAATACCGTGTTAGTAATGAAAATGGTGAATACTCTGGTGGACCAATGTATTATTTAGAACGTGGTTTAGGGAAAAAGTGGCTGGCTGTTTTATTCGCTATATTCGGCACAGCTGCTTCTTTCGGTATCGGTAATATGGTTCAATCTAATTCAGTTGCAGAGGCAATGCGAATCAACTTCTCTTTCCCTCCTGCATTAACTGGTATATTCATGTCATTCTTAATCGCTATCGTTATTTTAGGTGGTGTAAAAAAAATCGGGAAAGTGACAGGATTTATCGTTCCTATTAAAGCTTTCTTTTATATAATTGCTGGTCTTATTATTATTTTCTATCACTTTGATCAAATTCCAGAAGCATTTTCACTTATTTTTTCTGGTGCATTTAATGGTACTGCAGCTGCTGGTGGTTTTATTGGAGCAACAGTTGCATCAGCTATTCAAATAGGAATGGCGCGCGGTGTATTTGCGAACGAAGCTGGTTTAGGTAGTGCTCCTATTGCTGCGGCTGCTGCCAAAACAGATTCACCTGCAAAACAAGCTTTAGTTTCTATGACTGGTACTTTTCTCGATACATTTATTGTATGTACAATTACTGGTCTTGTATTAATTACAACAGGTGCATGGAAATCTGGTAAAACCGGCGTTGAAGCTACAACATTAGCATTCCAATCTGTATTCGGTACTGCTG
Organism: Bacillus mycoides; assembly: GCF_001757995.1. GTDB lineage: Bacteria > Bacillota > Bacilli > Bacillales > Bacillaceae_G > Bacillus_A > Bacillus_A mycoides_B. Next base: position 83,468 of record NZ_LXLV01000032.1, read on the forward strand.
GTAGTATGATTCTCGGTATCGCCATTATATTATTCGCCTACTCTACTATATTAGGATGGTCGTATTACGGTGAGAAATGTGTAGCTTATTTATTTGGACAAGGTGCTGTACGATATTATAAAGCAATCTTTATCGTTATGATAGCTATTGGAGCTAATTTAAAGTTAGGTGTTGTATGGACATTTGCTGATATTGCAAATGGACTTATGGCGATTCCAAACTTAATTGGTCTAATTGGATTAAGTGGTGTAGTTGTCGCTGAAACAAATCGGTTTTTACAAGCAGAGAAATTAAAAGAACGCAATAAAAAACAGGCAAGTTAATGTTTGCTTGAAATAAAATCCGTTCAAATTTCATTACAAATATCGATTGTATATAGAATAAACCCACACATTTTGAAAAATGTGTGGGTTTTAATTATTGTCCACTTAAACAAACACAACTGTTAGTTTAAGAATATTCCTTCATGATTAACATAAATAACGCTTTCTTTAAACGGTATAACTTTATTTTAAAGCCACAGTTAATCTATCAAAAAAGGAATGACTCATATATAATATAATGAGCATTCTTTTTTCAAACTATATTACTCCCCATCCTTCTGAACCATATGTAAATACAGTACAAAATCCATCATAGTCGACGAATGACCAAGTTGACGAATCATTGCTGTTATATTTCCTCTATGATATGTACCATGATTTACGACGTGTTGCACTAATTCTAAAATTGAAGTATCTAGTGTCCCTGCATATGGATTCTTGATAACAAATTCAGCATTTACATCTTGTTGTGTACTTAGAAATTCTTTATACTGATTAGCCATATTTATAAACATTTTTTCTAATTCATTTAGCGATTTTGTATCGATTTGTTTTTTAAATTTTTCACGATTTTGTATTGCTTCACTCATACTACTGCCATGTAATATGTGTAACCACACTTGATCTGTAATATAAATATGCGCAAAAGTATCCTTAATTGATGGAAATACACTCTGTATCTGTTCATTAAAAATTGTCTCATAGTTTGGTAACTCTTTTAGTCGATTGAATAATCGTGTATTAGCCCAAGCATGGTAATCAAACTGCTTTAACATATAATCTTTCAATTTAAATCGCCTCCTTATTGTATGAAACGAATGTTTTGCTTCTTCATTTCCGATTCTCTATCAGCTTTTACAATCCCTTTTTCATTCATTTCATGTTTATTTATAGTTTTATATTTTACGTACGTATGAAATTCCGTTTTAAATGGAAACGGTGTAATTTGAATTGTTTCCTCGTCCACCCATTTAGCTTGAATAGGCTTCTCCCCCTTACTATTAAACATTTCTGTTCCTTCAAAACCCTCTTTAAATAAATCAATTTCATCTTTCTTTTTTACACCAGGTTTATTCATACATACATATAAAGAAAGTTCATCGCAAAACTTTAATAATCTATAATATTTATCGAACATCGCATATTGTTCTTTTGTTAACGTTTTCAAAATTCTTTTTTGTCGTTCCAATTCATGTTTATAAAAAGACATCATCTCTTCATTTTCCTCATTTAATGGAAATGATAAAAAGTGCTTACTACAAAGTAGCGCCCCGTATGGATTAGAATCTTCAATTTCATTCAAGCCAATCGTATAAAAAACAAATCGTAATGAACTTGGACAATCCATAAATGTATACGGAATATTTTTAGCATCATTCAAAATTGGTACTTTATCAAGCTCTATCCATCCTCTATCATGTTCGTATATTGCATCAATTGTCTCTTTTTAGTATGTTTTATCTTCAAAAACATCTTCTTTTATATGGCTTGCAATCTCATCAGCTAAAAAACCATGATCATGTTGACGAATTAATATACTTTCTTTCTCATTCTTTTCACGAAAAATCATCCGTATACTCCCCCCTCATCTTCATATTATAACTTGTCGTATGCATCAATTCTTAATAAATTCCTTTTAATTTGCAGGGATTCAGTTTCTTTCAACGAAATTAACATAAATATACAGCATTCTTTCTAATCACAAAGTTAGCTTTATCTTTACTAACCATTATACTAAAACATTCATTCTAAAAAATTTTTTATGAGGTGAAAACATGAATAAAACAGAATTAATTAAAAATGTGGCACAAACAGCTGATATTTCTCAAAAGGATGCTTCTGCAGCTGTACAATCCGTATTTGACACAATTGCTAACGCATTACAATCTGGCGATAAAGTGCAATTAATTGGCTTTGGAACTTTTGAAGTGCGTGAAAGATCTGCCCGTACAGGACGTAATCCACAAACTGGCGAAGAAATTCAAATCGCTGCTGGTAAAGTTCCAGCATTTAAAGCAGGTAAAGAATTAAAAGAAGCTGTAAAATAAACAAGAAACCAGCCATTTTATAGGCTGGTTTCTTGTTTATTTCTTATTTAAGCAGTTCCTTTATATTCTCTGCATGATACACTTCACAAATATAAAATACACATTTGCAGTTACTTACAATTTGATATTTTCTAGTTGGATAAACATTCGCCGTAACAGAACATCCATCAAACAATTCGATAATATTTCCAGATGGCTGATATCCTTCATATAATACGTTTCTTCTTACTTCCATCTTTTCTATAAGGTTTTCAACAGGAATATTTCCACTCTCTAATTCACTCTTTATTGTATCCGGTAAAAACGAAGTGTCTGCAAAAATTAGATTTTCAGATAACACCTTACCTTTATAACTAACATTAGATACGCGATAAAGAAATGTTCCGTTTTTATCAAAGAAATTCTTTGCTTCTTTCGGAATATGCTGTCTATCTATTACCTCTTGTTCTAGAACATCAAATTGAACTGTATCATTCAAAAGCTTTTCTAAAGCGAGAATAGATGATGTATCTCCAGAAAATAAAATATTTTTAATTGCTTGTACATTATAAGTTAATTCGTTTTTTCTATTTTCCGCCACTAACATGAGGAACACCTCTTCTATAAAATATTTTATTAAATTGATTTATAATTTAATAGCGATACCGCGTCTAACTGCGTAATTTCAGTTACTTCTTTACTAAATATTGCAATGGAAGCCATATAATCTAAACTAGGTCTTACATCTTCCATCATTGTATTTTCTGCTAACTCTTGTTTATCCTTAAAAACCAACAATTTAGGAGGATCATTTGGAGCTGATACAGTAATTTCTACTGGTGGAATCAATAGTCCTTCACCTGTCGCTTTCAGCACTGCTTCTTTTCGAGTCCAAAATGTTAAAAATCCTTCTAGTCGCTGCTCATCAGGTAATTTCATAACTTGTGCTATTTCAATGTCTGTTAATACGCCCTCTGCCATTTTCATAACATCTACATTTGGATTCATTTGTTCAACATCAACACCGACAGATGCAGATTTTGTAAATGCAACGACAACCCACTCACCCGAATGTGAAACGGATAATTGTGGCATACCTTCTGGTAATTGCGGCCTACCATGTTGTAACTTACATACCGGGCACATTCGATCAATCGGCACTTGAACTGGCGACATAGAAAGTATCTTTCCAAGAACTAACCTACTAATTACGCAACCTATTATAAAACGTGCACGATCTACCGAATGATGATATGAATTTGCTTTCTCTCTCTCTACATCATTTAGCAAATTGTAATGCCATGATTGCAAATCTGAAATTCTTGCCCACCATATTTGACAATCATTCTCATTCAAAGTTGGTACAGAATCTACAACTTTACTCTCTATCATGTAAACTCTCTCCTTTTAAATGCCAATATCACTTTATTTCAAAAGAGTATTAGCATGGTGCAACTCATTCATTTACAACTTCTTTCTCTTTTTGTAATACAGATAACGGCTTTTTATTCTTCTTTGACATTACCTCTTTATCAGAAATACGTAAAGAAAATAGTAATGCTATAAGTAAAAATAGTGCTGATCCAATTAATGCCGCTTGATATGGTAAGAAATCTGATTGTGCGTTATTCTGTACGTTATTACTTCCAAAACCAGATAGTATACTAGCTAAAACAGCAACTCCTATGGCAGATCCTAATCGATTTTGCACATTGAATATAGTAGTTGCTCTACCCATAGAAGGTGGTGCAATATTGTTAAAAGCAGAAAATTGAACAGCACCGACAGATTGACCTAAGAAAATACCTATGCCAAACAATAGTGCCCGTATTTGCCATGGATTCGTATCATGATTTACAAAACTTAATAAAACAAATATTACCGCTGTACTTATTAATCCAATAGAGATTACCTTTCGAGCGCCTAATTTCTTATACGACCATGGTACAATCTGTGAAGAAATCATTAATCCAATCGCCTCTGGGAATGTCGTAAGACCTGATTCCAGCGCGGAAACTCCTATTACATTTTGATACATAAGTGGAAAAATAAATAACATTCCTAGTAAACCAGCTGATGAAAACAACGAAATAAGACTCATTTTTCTAAAGACCGGTTCTTTTAATAAGCGTAAATCTAACATCGGTTGCTTCACTTTCAGTTCTACAATAATAAACAATGTAATGAACACAATCCCAGCTATCCCAGTACTTATTATTTCTGGAGAAATCCAACCTTTTGATGGTCCTTGGCTAAGTGCATAGATGAGCATCGCAAAACCTGGTGCTGAAAGAACAAAACCGATAGAATCAAAACGACCAGCTGATTTTTCAATATGCTCTGCTAAAAATAGAAGTCCAAATAGCAACGCAATGATACCAAACGGTAGATTAATATAAAATGCCCAGCGCCAAGACATTTGATCTACAAAGAAACCACCAATAATTGGTCCGATCGCTGGTGCAACAGCAATTGGAAGTACAATAAATCGAGAAATTTTTGGTCTTTCCTCTGGTGAAAATGTTCGGAATAACATCGCCATCCCGACTGGTGTTAAAAGCCCGCCACCAGCACCTTGAATGATACGAAAAATATTTAATGAAGTAATATCATTCGCAATTCCACATAATGCAGATGCAATTGTAAAAACGAAAAGGGCAGTTAAAAATACTTTTTTCGTACCAAAGCGATCGCCTAACCAACCAGAAATCGGAAGAAAAACAGCTAAGCTAACTAAATACCCAACATTCACTGTCCCCATTGCAGATGGGGGCACTTGTAGTTCTTTACTTATCGTTTGCAGTGCTACATTCACAATTGTTGCATCCATCGCAGCCATAAACATCGCTGTTATATAAACGATGCTTACAACTACTTTTGGATTTATTTTTACTTTCATTATTGTTTTCCTACTAATATTTTTTCGCTAATTTGATTTTTTTTCGGCTCTAAATCATTCCAGTTAACTTCAACGTATTCTAAGCAAACTTGTCTGCTAGCTTCTTCATGTACGACATTCCATCCAATTGGTACATCGAGAAAGGCAGGCCAGAGAGAATACTGGCCCTCCTCATTCATTAATACTTTATATGTGTAATTATCATTTTCAAATGGATTCGTCATACTCTATTTACCCCTTTCTTATTCTGTAAATATTTCGCTAGCACTTGTCCAATTTCTGTTAGCGGCCCTGGCTGACATAAATCTTTATGTCTACAATCAATATCATGCTGCACGATTTCCCCGTCTAAATAATTTAGCCACGTATTTGGAGAAATAGGATCAAACCAGTCTGGTATAACAGTAGATCTAAAGAATAAAATATCCCCGTTATAAACTTTCGGTACGTATTTCCCTAACAACCCTACCGAATTTACATATGTTTCTTTCAAGTTCAAAATAGTCCCTTCTTCAAGACTTGCTAATGCACTTCCATCTTTGCGAAGTATTGCAACCGCACTTTCCATAGTTAGTGGTTTACCATCCATATTATCTGGATCATATCCACCTAAAGCAAGTAATGCGATTAACGCTTCTTCTTCAGTAGGTGCTTCCGTATTCGGTAAGAAGTGACCAGGATACGAATCAAGCATAACGAGTATTTCTACTTCTTCCCCTTCATTTTGAAGTTGCGCCGCCATTGCATGAACAACATTTCCTCCAAGCGACCAACCGAGTAAACGATACGGTCCGTGAGGCTGTACTTCACGAACGTGTTTCAAATAATCCGCCGCCATCTCCTCTAAGCTTTTTGGAAGTTCTTCGTTTTCAGCGATACCACGTGCTTGTACACCATAGATTGGATAATCTGTTCCTAAAGATTTCATAAGTCCTGCATAGCACCAACTTAATCCACCCGCTGGATGTACACAAAATAGTGGTAATTGATCTCCGCTTGCTCGTAATGGAAGCAACACATCAAGTGCACTTTGACCATTCCCCATTTCAAGTCTTTCAGCAAGCCCTGCAACAGTAGGTGCTGCAAATAAAGTTCCAATATTTAGTTCAACTCCAAGTGCCTCTTTTATACGACTCATAAGTTGCACTGCAAGAAGTGAATGACCACCAAGATCAAAGAATCCGTCATCAATTCCAATTTGAGACACACTTAAAACTTCTGTAAACAAGTCACATAACATTTCTTCTTGCGGTGTTCTTGGTCCGCGGCTAGAAGATGACGCAATAAATTCTGGAGCTGGCAATGCCTTTCTATCTAATTTACCGTTTGGAGTTAAAGGTAACTCCTTTACTACTACAAAAGCGTATGGAACCATATAATCTGGCAAACTACCTCCAGCATGCTGACGCATTTCATTCGTATCAATCGTTTCATTATTTGATGCGACGATATAAGAAACTAATCGTTTATCCCCTGGTTGATCTTCCCGGACAATAACAGCTACTTGTTCAACTTTAGGATGTTTCATTATTACCGCTTCTATTTCCCCTAATTCAATTCGGAATCCACGAATTTTAATTTGATGATCTGCACGTCCTATATAATCTAACGTCCCATCTTGACGCCAGCGCGCTAGATCTCCTGTACGATACATTCTTGTACCTGGCTTACCAAATGGATCTGCGATAAAACGTTCAGCAGTTAATCCTGCTCTTCCTAAATATCCACGAGCCAGTCCTGCACCTGCAACATACATTTCTCCAACTACTCCAGGTGGCATCGGTTGTAAATAGTTATCTAATACGTATACTTTAAGATCCGGTATACTGCACCCGATTAAACTATTTGCTCGTAAAGAGACGATGCTCTCATCTAATTCAATATAACTAACATGTACCGTCGTCTCCGTTATACCGTACATATTAATAAGCTTCGGTGAGTTATGAGGATGACGACTATACCAATCTTCTAATCGACTTAGTTCAAGTGCTTCTCCTCCAAAAACAACATATCGTAAAGATAATTTTTGACCAATCTCTTCATTTTCACGATCGGCTTGCATCAATTGATAGAACGCTGATGGAGTTTGGTTTAAAACAGTCACCTTTTCCTTAACAAGAAGCTGTAAAAATTCTTTTGGCGAGCGACTTACAGTATGTGGTACTACAACTAGACGCCCTCCATATAATAAAGGTCCCCAAATTTCCCAAACCGAGAAATCAAAAGCGTATGAATGGAACATCGTCCACACATCGTCTGCGTCAAATTGGAACCAATGATCAGTTGCTCCTAAAAGTCTTACTACATTTTGATGGGGTATCATAACGCCTTTCGGTCTACCTGTTGAGCCTGACGTATAAATAACGTAAGCAATATGTGAAGGAGATAACGGCTTAATGCGCTCCATTTCATCAATATTGTCTTCACTATATTTCTCAATTTCTTCTATTACGTTCACATCATCAACTAAAATCTTTAGTGCTCCATCACATTCAATTTCCACATCTGAATTTGTTAAAACACATGATGGTTTCGCATCGTGTAGCATAAATGAAATACGATCTGACGGATAATCCGGATCTAACGGAAGGTATCCCGCACCAGCTTTCAGAACAGCTAGTAAGCTCACAACCATATTTAAAGATCTCGGCATCGCTAAAGCAACGAGTTGATCAGGACCGACTCCTTTTGCTATTAACAAACGAGCTATTTTATTCGCTTTTCTATTTAGCTCTTCATAAGTTAGCTTTTCATCTTCAAAGACGACAGCAATAGAATTTGGATTTACATGAGCCTGCTTTTCAAATAATTGTGGCAATGTCATTTCAGGTACAATTTGAAAACCACCATTCCACTTTTCTAAAACTGTATTTCGCTCTGCTAAAGTTAATATTTCTAATCTACCAATTGATTGATCAGGATGTTTCGCTGCATCATCTAATAACAGAATGAATCGTTCTATTAGTTTTTGAACCGTTTCACGTTTATATAAATCGGTACTAAACTCTAGCAATCCGTGTAAGCCGTTTGAAGTACCATCAACTCCGTTACTCTCGCTAATTTCAAATGTTAAATCAAATTTTGCAGAACCAACACTTTGAATTTCAAGGCTCGCTTCTAAATCCGGGACATCAAACGTCGCTTCAGGCGTATTTTGGAAAGCTAACATAACTTGAAACAGCGGATGACTATTTCGGGTACGTACTGGGTTTAACACTTCAACGAGTCGTTCAAATGGAACATCTTGATTTTCATAAGCTGCCAGATTTACCTGTTTCACTCTATTTAATAGCTCTTTAAAACTTGGATCTCCTGATGTATTTGTACGTAACACTAATGTATTTACAAATAAACCAACTATATTTGATAGCGCATCGTCATTTCTTCCGGCAATTGGACTACCCATTGGTATATCAGTACCAGCACCTAATCTCGTAAATAAAGCGCTTAGTCCTGCTTGCAACACCATAAACAAACTAACTCCATTTTTACGAGCGAGCTCTACTAACCTACTATGCATACCTTCATCTATATGAAAATGAATTGTTTCCCCACGATAACTCGTTTCAATTGGACGCTGAAAATCTGTAGGTAACTCCATTTGATCTGGCAAACCTTTTAGCTCTTCTTTCCAAAAATCTAATTGTGTTGAAATAAGACTTTCTGGTGTATTTTCATCACCTAGTAGTTGCTGTTGCCATAGTGAATAATCTGCGTATTGAACTGGAAGGGCTTCTAGTTGAACACTATCACCTTGACATCGTGCTTTATAAGCTACTGTAAAGTCTCTCGTTAATGGTTGTAATGACCATCCATCTCCTACAATATGATGTAAAAGAATTAGTAATACATGTTCGTTGTCACTCACTTTAAAAAGTTGTAAACGAACTGCTGGTTCGATATCAAGATTAAAACTATATCTTACAGCTTCAGACAGTGCACTTTCTAATTCATCCTTACATGTTTTTGTTATGATCATTTTTAGATTCAATTTATCCATTTCTAGAATTCTTTGATATGAACTACCAAGTGAATTCGGGAAAATCGTTCTAAGTGTTTCATGTTTTTCAACAACATCATAAAAGGCACCTTGCAGTGCTTCCTCGTTCAATTCTCCTGACATACGAATGACTAACGGAATATTATAAGTAGGACTTGGACCCTCTAAACAATTTAAGAACCATAACCTGCGCTGTGCAAATGAAAGTGGAACTTCATTTGGTCTATCAGTTTTCTTAATAGCTGGTCTTGCGCTTTTTGCACGATCCAATTGTTTCGCTAATTCAGCAACAGTTGGCGATTCAAATAGCTTCCCTATTCCTAATTCCACACTTAAAGTTTCACGAATTCTTACCATTAGACGAGATGCAAGAAGCGAATGACCACCCATTTCAAAGAAATTATCATCAATGCTAATTCGCGATACACCAAGTACTTCTGCAAATAAATCACATAGTATTTCTTCTTTCGGATTTCTAGCAACTCTCTCATTGTCCATTCCATTAAAATCAGGAGCAGGTAATTTCTTTCTATCAACCTTACCATTTGGCGTTAATGGTAATTCTTCTAACAAAACAAATGCCGATGGTACCATATAATTCGCTAAACTTTCTGAAACATAAGAACGAATTTCCGAAAGATTAATTGGTTCCTTCTCTTCGGCAACGATATACGCAATGATTCGTTTATCATTTGGGCGATCTTCTCGTACCATTACTACCGCTTGTTGAATATTTTCATGTCGTTGTAATACCGTTTCAATTTCAGCTAATTCAATTCGGAAACCGCGAATTTTAATTTGATGATCCGCGCGACTAACGTACTCTAAAACACCATCGTTACGCCATTTCACAAGATCACCTGTGCGGTACATACGCTCCCCTGGTTTTCCATAAGGATTTGCAACAAACCGTTCAGCTGTTAACTCTGGTTTTCCTAAATATCCATTCGCAAGTCCTTCCCCTGCAATATATAATTCACCAATTACTCCAGGTGGAACTGGTTGTAACCCGGCATCCAATACATACACTTCTGTATTCCAAATCGGCTTTCCAATAGGAGGTATACCAATTTCATTTTCATCAATGTTCATGACAGTAGACCAAATTGTCGTTTCAGTTGGTCCATATAAGTTTGTTATAGAGCAACCTAATTCTTTTAATTCATTTGCTAAATGGGCCGGAAGCGCTTCACCACCAACGAGCACATTTAGCCCTTGTAGCCTCTCTGGATATTCAGTTATTAACGCCTGCCATAACGTCGGTGTAGCTTGCATAATTGTCACTCTTTCTTCTTGTAACAATGCAGTTAACGCAGAAGGCTCTTGAATTACCTCTTTTTGAGCAATTGTTATACTTGCACCACTAATAAGAGGTAAATAAATTTCTAAAGCAGAAATATCAAACGCAAATGTTGTAACTGCTAATAAATGATCGTTTTCATGTAATGAAAACATATCGTCCATGGCCAATAAAAAGTTACTTAAAGCTTTCATAGGAACAATTACACCTTTTGGATTTCCGGTTGAGCCTGAAGTATAAATTGTATAAGCTGGGTTTAAAAGTGACTCATCATTTTTTAATGGTATATTCATAGGAGAATATGTTTTTAACGCTATTTTCATTTCTTCACTATCTAATTCGATTTTTTTCATATCATTTTCTATTACTAAAGTAGATGAAACAGATGAATGTGTGATGATACAAACTGGTTTTGCATCATTTACTATATAATTTATTCGCTCAGCTGGATATTCTGGATCTATTGGTAAATACGCTGCACCAGCCTTTAAAACTGCTAGCATACTAACTACCATTTCTATTGATCTTTGAAATACTAAGGCTACAAACTGATTTGCTTGTACTCCTTCTTCTACTAAATAGTTTGCTAATTCATTCGCTCGTTCATTTAGCTCTTTATACGTAAGTTTTATCCCGTTACAAGTAACTGCTATTTTATTTGGATTTTTTTGTACTTGTTTTTCAAATAATATAGGTAGATTAATTAGCTCTTCAGCTTTTTTAGTTTCATTCCATTCCAATAAAACTTTATGATTTTCTTCAGGAAGAGTAATGTTTATTTTTCCAATCGGCTCGTCTTTGTAATAATTATTTATCACTAATTCTAATAGATTCATAAATCTTTCTTTATGCAATGCTAGTTCCGTACCATTATATACTTCCGGATTCGCATCAAAATGAATCATTAACTCATTTTCATCGAAGCGTTTATATACATTTATCGATAAATCATCGACAGGTCCTGCTGATAAATTATGTGTAATACCACGATTTCCAGCAAAGTTAAGCCCATAATCAAAAGGCATAACATTCACTAACGGCCCAAATAATCTTTGATTTTCACCTAGTAACTTCAAGTCTCTTCTTAATTCCTCATGACGATATTTATGATGACGACGTACGTCTCGAATTTCTTTAGAAACTTGCTGTATTAATTCTGCAAAAGTTATATTTGGAGCTACAGTGAGACGCAGTGGAACTAAATTCATTACCATGCTTGGTGTATGAATGGATACAGAGCCTAGACGCCCCATCATTGGCAAACCTAAAACAATATCATTTGCACCTGTTAACTTATGCATATAAATACTTGTTACAGCTACAACAAATTCGGGCCAACTCGTTAACGAAATATTGATATCTTCTAGTAAAGTTTTCGTACTAGAATTTGATAAATAAGCAGTTTCTCGTGAAAATCCATTTGATGTTCTCGGCGCTCGTTCTGCCAAACTTACAACTTCCGGTTCATCTGCAAACTTCTCTAACCAAAAAGTACGATCTTCCTGAAATTGTTTAGATTCACGATACTCATTATCTTCTTGTACAATTTTTGCAAGAGAGCCAAATGGCTTTTCATTCTTGTTTGTTTCTTCTATAAGTGATGTATACTCATTCGCTACCTTTTGGCTAAGAAGTGAAAATCCATAACCATCCATCACAATGTGATGGATGCGCTGATACCAAAAGAAACGATTATGTTCAACTTGAATAAGTACTTCAGTAAATAATTTATCCTCTTTTAAATCCACAGGCATAGATAAATCATTTTTCATCCATACTTTAGCAGCTTCTTCAGGATTTTTTTCTTTACGAACGTCAATAAAATGCATATGAAACTTTGACGATTCCTCAATAACTTGCCATGGGCCAATTTCATCCTCTTCGAAACGAACATGAAGTGCTTCTGCTTCTGTTACCACTTTACGTACAGCTAATTCGAAAATTTCTTGATTAATTGTTCCGTTTATTTCTACATATTCCCCAGTATTATAAATCGGACTAAGCGGATCTAATTGTTGCGCAAACCACATACCAGACTGCGCAGATGATAACGAATGACGAATCTTTTGACTGTTAGGCATTCTTTACTACCCCTTTATTATGTAGTCTATTTGTTACAGCACTTGTGCTGCTTGTGAAGATAGTAAACGGTACCAATCATCAACAGTTGGACGTTCTGCTAAATCTGCAAAAGTGATTTCTTTCCCTTCGCGACGCCATTTCTCTACTAAACTCATAATTCTGACCGAATCAAGTCCTCTATTTAATAAGTCTTCAGCAACTTCAATACTCTCTACTGGCTCACGGAGTAATTGTGCAACTAGTTCATGCACTTCCTGTAAAGTGATCCCTTCACCGTCATTACCTTTTAAATTTTGTAAATCTTTTAACAGTAAGTTGGTTGATGTCGTTACTGCACATCTATTAGATGCATACTGCAATGCTTGTTTATGATGCTCTAGTGAAAAATCAGCAACTGCATCTGCTACAAAAAATGGCTCTATACCATCCATAAATGCTTCACAAGCTGTTAAAAGGCAGCCAATATGCGCATAAATACCGCAAATAATAAGTTGATCTCTTCCCTGTTCATTTAAAATTTCTAATAGATTTGTCTTTTTAAATGCACTATATCTCCATTTTGTCAGGAATATATCATCTTCAGGAGTAAGTTCATCGACAATTTTCTTTTTATCTGGTCCAGCAGGAATACCGTCACCCCAAAAGTCTTGTAATAACCCTCGTTGTTCTAACGTTTGTCCACCAGGTTGTGCTGTATAAACAACTGGTATACCAAGTTCCTTGCATCTTTCTCTTATCACCTTAATATTTGAAATTAGTTCTACTTTTGGCGATTCTTTATCGCTATATGCATCAAGAAAATATTCTTGCATGTCGTGGATTAGAAGAACTGCACGTTTCGGATCCGGTGTCCAATTCACTTTATTTTTTGGTAGTTCTGATTCAACTGGCATTTTATATACTGAAATAGATGGGATAGCCATCTAATCACTTCCTTCCGATTTTTATTATTGTTTTACTGTAATAAGTTTTTCAGCAATGACTTTACGTAATTCTTTTTTGCTTACTTTTCCAACACCTGTTTGTGGGAATGATTCAATAAATTCAATTCGGTCTGGAATCTTATAGGCTGCTATACCACGTTCTCTTAAGAACATTTTTAATTCGTTTGCAGTTAGGGCTTGTCCACGAGCGATAACAAAAGCGCAAGTACGTTCTCCTAAATAATCGTCAGGCATAGATACAATTGCTACATCATGTACTGCATCATGTGCTAATAGATGATTTTCAACTTCTTCTGCAGCAACCTTCTCACCACCACGGTTAATTTGATCTTTATCTCTTCCTTCTACAATGATGTAACCTTGTTCATTTACTTTTACAAGATCACCTGTACGATAAAATCCATCTTCTGTAAATGACCTTACATTATGCTCTTCCGCTTTATAATAGCCACGAATTGTATATGGCCCTCGTGTTAATAAACTACCTACTTCACCAGGCTTTACATCATTATCATTTTCATCAACAACTCGAATTTCATCAAATGTAGACATCGGTCTACCTTGTGTATGAATAATGATTTCTTCTGGATCATCTAGTCTTGTGTAATTTACTAATCCTTCCGCCATACCAAATACTTGTTGTAACGTACATCCAATTGTAGGACGTATTCGTTTTGCAACTTCAGCGCTAAATTTCGCTCCACCTACTTGAAGTACTTGTAGGCTCGATAAATCGTTGGTACGCGAATCAACTGCATCAAGCCAAATCATTGCTAATGGTGGAACGAGCGCTGTAATCGTCACTTTTTCTTTTTCTATAAGAGCAAATGCCTCATCTGGACTCCCTCCAGTTGCCAACACTACTTTTCCACCCGCATAAAAAGTTCCAAATGTCCCTGGAGAACTCATCGGGTAATTGTGTGCTACTGGAAGAACTGCCATATAGACACTTTCTGCATTTAAATTACAAATCTCAGCGCTAACACGTAAACTATAAATATAGTCATCATGTGTTCTAGGAATTAATTTAGAAAGTCCTGTTGTCCCTCCTGATAATTGGAGAAACGCAACATCACTTGGAGAAACTTCTGGTAATGGAACCGGATCCATATAAAGATTATTTATATTCACAAATTCTTCTTCTTCCCCCACTACGATTACATGTTGTAAAGTTGGAACTTTCTCTTTCACTTCTCTTGCTAATTTTCGATAATCAAATCCAAATGCCTTGTCTGAAATAACATAAGCGCTCGCCTCACCAAACTCGCAAAAATAACTAATTTCACTGCTTCGATGTGAAGGTAGTGCAAAAACAGGAAGCGCTCCAATTCGAAATAGCGCAAAACATATTTCGAAAAACTCTATAATGTTAGGTAATTGGATTACAACTCGATCCTCTTGCTTTATTCCTAAATTCAGTAAACCTGCAGCTAAGCGATCCACCTTTTTATCAAGTTCACTATACGTTATATGTGTATTACTACTTACAATCGCAATTTCATCTCCATGCCTTTCAGCGCGTTCTCTTAACATCGCACCAAATGTCTCTCCATGCCAACAACCTTCTTCTCGATAACGGTCTACTAATTCTTTTGGCCATTCCGTATAACCTGCTAACATTCTTTCTTCCCCCCTACTTTTCATTCAATGAATTATCACTTAACCCTAAAGCTTTTAACATTGTTTGAAATTTAGCTGATGTTTCCGCTAACTCTTCTTCTGGTTTTGATTCAGCAACAACTCCAGCTCCTGCAAATAATCGAAGTGTATTCTCTTGCACTTCAGCACATCGAATTGTAACAATCCATTCGCCATCTCCATTTAGATCGCTCCACCCTAACATTCCTGTAAAGAATTCACGGTCAAATGGCTCAATTTGTTGAATAGCCTCTCTCGCTTCTTCCGTTGGAGTTCCGCAAACTGCTGGCGTAGGATGAAGAGCAATTGCTAATTCTAAAGAAGAAGTATTTGGATCCTTAAGTTCACCTTTCACTTCTGTAGACAAATGCCACATTGCTTCACTATGAATAACTGATGGTTTTTCCGGAACATGTAATGTATGACAATACGGAAGAAGTGCAGCGGCAACCGCTTCAACTACTACCGCATGTTCATGTAAATCTTTTGGAGAAGAAAGTAATTCTTCTGCTCTTCTTTTATCTTCTACTGGATCATCACTACGTGGTCTTGAACCAGCTAACGGATTAGAAATTACTTGCATACCATGACGTGAAACAAGTAATTCAGGGCTTGCTCCAATTAACGTCTTACTGTTCTCGTTTTCATCTTTCGGTAAATTAACAGCAAATGTATAACCGTGCTTATTATGCTCTGCTAATTCACGAAGTAGTTTTTGTTTATCAATTATCTCGGAAGACTTAACATCCAACGATCTAGATAGAACGATTTTCTTAAAATCTCCGTCCTGAATTTTTTCAATCCCTTGCTTCACACCATCCATATAAACTTCAGGAGCTGGAACCGGTGTCATTTCAAATGTCAGTTTCTCATTTCGTTTTATCTCATTTGTTGACTCTAACTGTAAACGCTCAGAAGTCCTGCTATATTCTGGTACGATAAGTTGAACTTCTTTTCTACGATCAAATGGCAAAGCTCCTACAACGATAGGATCTGGATTTCCATCCTGTTTGGCAGTACTTAATACCGCCTTTACAAGCTCTGGAAAGCTTTCAATTTCACTATGTTTTACTGTAGTAAACTCTCCTTCTGCCAATATCGTTCTATTTGGCGAAGCGAAAAAGAATGAAGATTCAGTCTTATAATCTTCTAAAAGTTTTTCTGACAGTTCCTTTACGGCTGTAAGTTCATTCATAGTATAATAACCTCCTGATTTTTTTATTAAGCTCCTAATGTAGCTCCGCCATCTACACATAAATTGTGCATTGTAATATGACTCGCTTTATCTGAAGCTAAAAACAATACTGCTTCAGCAATTTCTGAAGGTTGTGCAATTTTTTGTAAAGGAATTCCGAGTCTATATGTATTTTGAGAACCAGCAATTATATTTTCAGCTCCATTCTCATCAGCCCATAGTAATCTTTGCATTTCAGTTTCAGTAGAACCTGGAGAAACTAAGTTACAACGAATATTGTATGCTGCGAGTTCTAATCCTAAACATTTCATAAACATTGTCGTTGCAGCTTTTGATGCAGCATACGCAGCCATCTCCATTCTCGGAGTATTTGCCGCATTTGAGCCAACTGTAACAATTGCCCCAGACTTTCTTAACATCATGCGTTTACTTACTGCTCGGGACATATAGAAAACGCCAGTAGAATTTACAGAGAATGTTTTATTCCAATCCTCATCACTTAAAGAGTGAATCAGTCCCATACGTAATACCCCTGCAACATTTATTAATATATCTATAGGACCTAGGTCATTTTCAATATGATTGACTAGCTCTTCAACAGCAACGCTATCACTCACATCTAAATGAAATATCTTAATACACGGTTCATTTATTTCATGATCATGTAAAAGCATATTAAGTCCTTCTTCATTTTGATCAACTGCAATAACTGTTGCTCCTCTTTCTATAAACATTTTAGCTACAACCATTCCTATACCTTGAGCAGCACCTGTTACTACAACGGTCTTCCCATCAAATTCCCTGTATTCCATTGTCTCTACCCTTTCTTTACAAAAATAAAGTTAACCAAATTAAACAGAGTTGATAAAATAATTAATAATGATTTTCATTATCGATTATTTTCAGTAAAAAAATAATACACTTACTAAACTAATTGGTCAAGTATGTTTTTTATTACATAATCATAGAAAAGAAAACAAATTAACCAATTGATAATGATTTTCATTTTCTTTATCTACACCAAAATGATAATGTTTCTCAATATACTTGTCAATCTTTTTTTATTTTTCAGATAAAGTATTTTTATGTTTCTATATAAAATTGCATATATAAGCATTAAAAAGTGCTTAAGTTAAAAATTAAATCCATAATTCCTTCTCATCATTTTGAAATTTAAAAAGAAAAACTGCAGATTTCTTCATCTTCAGTTTTTCTTTTCTCAATATTTTTCTGAAAATATCTCATTTTACATCTTGCATTTCTCAATGAATGTCATGTATATAATCTAATATTTAGTAAGAGTTTCATATATTATGCATCACTTAATAATATTCCAGTATAATCCAACGAGATGTTTTACTCGCTTTTTTCATCAGGGAAATTCCGAAAATAATAAAGACTGGGTAGAGAAAATCAATTAAAATATAGTTCATAAAGAAAACAGGAAAGTGGTTTGGCATCCACTTCCCTTTCGTAATTTTATAATAAACCGTAAAAAAGCACCCTGTTTAACAGGGTACTTTTTAGTTATAGTAGTGTAATAGAAGATATAAATACTCACGCTACACTGCGATACTCTTCTTCTTTTTCTTTTTTCTGATTAGGTGCTTGAATTAAAATTGCGATAATAAATGACACGACACATAATACGCCGATCACCATGAAAGTTGGTTTGAACCCACCTAAAATTGCACCGATAAAGGATCCTGCAAGCGCTCCAAATCCAAATCCTTGATACACAATTCCGTAGTTTTTACTATGATTTTTCATACCGAAGAAATCACCAACAATAGCTGGGAAAATAGTGATATTTCCACCAAAGCAAAACGCTACACTTGCTACACAGACGAAGTAGATACCATAATTTAAATCTACGAAACTTAGAACCAAGACTGAAGTCGCCATAGCAACAAAAGTACCAGTAACGATTTTTAAACGGCCGATTTTATCTGATAACGGTCCCAGAATGATACGACCCAATGTATTGAAGATTGCAACCATAGCCACCGCATTAGCTGCTGTTGCTGCGCTAAGCCCTACAAGTTGAACACCGATGTCTTTTACCATGCCAATTAAGTATAAGCCACTCATACATGATGTAAATAACATAATAAATAATAAGTATACTTGTTTTGTGCCCAGCATTTCTTTTGTTGTATATTCCTTAGTTTTTGTTTCCTGAACTGCACATTGATCAGCGGCTTGGTGGATTAAACAAGCGCCAATCACAATCATAGCTGTAACAATTAAGCCCCAGTATATAAACGCTTGCGATACACCAACTGAATCAATTAACTTTGCGTTAATGTATTTAAATATGAGGCTACCCGTACCATATGCAGAGACAGATATACCAGCGATTAAACCTTTACGCTTTGGAAACCACTTTATTAAATTGGATAGTGAAGTGATATATGCTGTTCCATCTGCGTAACCTACAACAACTCCCGCTAGTACATAAAGCATTAGTAATGAGGAAGCTTGTGAACTAAGTATTAATCCCATTCCTAATGCTAGTCCAGCTACCATAATGAGTTTACGAAGTCCCCATTTTTCTTGTAATTTACTCGCAAACAAAGTTGAAAACGCTAAAGACAGGCTAGTAATGGAGAATGTTATAGCAACAGCGTTTAGACTCCAACCGTATTTACTCACTAAAGGCTGATTGAATAAGCTCCATGTATATATCGTTCCAAGCCCCATTTGTACTATGACTGTGCCGAGGACAACAAGCCATGGGTTAACAGATGATTTTTTCATACCATTTCTCCTCCTCTTTCTATTTCAATGCTATTCGCTAAATATGCTTTTTTTATTTTCATTTTCGCCACCTCATTCGATTTAACAACTTCATTGTATAGGATATCCCTGTCCATGTAAGCACTTACAAGACGGAGCGTCAAAAATATGGAATCAGTTACAGAAAACGAAGGATGAAATACAAAAAACTACTTGTTAAATACGTCGCAACTTTTTGTATTGTTTTGCATAAGTACGACTTACAGGTACTTTTGAATCTTCTTTCATAAAAAGTTATGCGTAAAGTTACGCCATGGCTGGACTTCAGAATTTTGATTACCGTATACAAACAAAAAAGTACCCTAATAATAGGGTACTAAAATATATAACCTCTTTTAGAAACTACAGGCTATTTAAACAAACACAAAAAAACATTACATTAAAAATGTAATAAAACCTTCCCTTTTATATGTCTAAAAGTCTTCTTACTTTATGGGGTCAATTTATAAGGCTGACTTTCTTTGTACGTTTACAATTGTTTCTTCAAATGTAACAATTCGCTCTACAAATTCCATAATAACGAATGCGTTTTTAATACGTCTTGTTAAAACTTCTTTTAACTCTACACACTTGTTAAAAAAACTGATCCATATACTCCGAGAAACAATACTGCTAATCCTAAAAACACTTAAAATACCTACATTTAATTTAGACGTATACACCCTCTTTTTGTTGAATAATTTTTCTAGCTTCATAACTTAAATAAAAATACTGGATAGCTTTCTTTTCATTTGCAACATCAAAATATTGAATCGCTAACCGCTCCGCATATTTTTTTACTTCTATCCATAAATTTTGTTCTTTAAAATATTGAATTGCTTCTTCGATAATCACTTCTAACTCTTCAATCGGCATTTCTTCATTTAATGCTTTTAAAATATTGAAATGATACTCATATTCTCTGTTACATATTTTTAATCCCTTTTCAATATATCGACTCGCTTCTTTGAATTTTTTTAGTTTTGAATATTCACTCGCTAATAAAAATATTGTTTTATAATCT
This sequence comes from Bacillus mycoides, assembly GCF_001757995.1. Classification (GTDB taxonomy): domain Bacteria; phylum Bacillota; class Bacilli; order Bacillales; family Bacillaceae_G; genus Bacillus_A; species Bacillus_A mycoides_B. The sequence goes on from NZ_LXLV01000032.1 coordinate 103,678, forward strand.
TTCTCAATTTCTTCAAAAGAATTAATTAATTGTTGGATAGCTAATTCTGAAAATTTTTGCTCTGCATATAATAAACATAAATTGCATCTAACTTTTATTATTAGTTGTTCTTCTTTTAGATTTGTAAATGTATTCATCGCCGACACTAAATATTCTTCTGCAAGCTCATATTGTCCTAGTGCTATACAACACACCCCTAAAGTATTTTTACAAGCCGCAGTTTTAACTTCATACCCTAAACTCTTACCAAAAAAATTTTGTGCTTTCAAAGCATAAGAAATCGCTAAAGTCGGTTGTGATATACAATAATGAAATAACGATACTCGATAATTAAATTCCGCTTTCTCCGCTTCATCTGGTATTGAAGCCAGCAAACTCTCTGCGAGTTTATAGTGCTTTTTTGCGTTACAATAATTCCCTAGCTCCATTGCGTAAATAAATTCAAAAAAATAAAAATAATACTGTAAAAACGTATCCGTTCTTTCTGAAATCGAATTTATATTAGTTTTCCTACTATCAACTTCCCCAATCAACATTTTGTATCGAAAGCTAAGTAAAGAATAATAAATTAAGATTTCTTGATCTTCTTCTATATTATAAATTTTACTATCTATTTCTTTTTTTAACTCACCAGCTTTAATTACATGTTGCACCCGTATCTCTTGATACCAATCATTTAATAGTCTTATAATCTGGCTTTTCATTACAATGCTTGTACTCAAATATCCCACCCTCTCTTTGTTCTACATATTAATACAATTATTAACAGAGAATAAAGTGTATTTCCACTTTCACTTTTTTTATTTTTCTAGCAAAATATTTGGAATTAAAGGAATGGATTTTTACAATTCTCTACACATAAATAGAAAATATACAATTTATTAACATAATGAC
>NZ_LXLV01000033.1 GCF_001757995.1 Bacillus mycoides
AGTATATTTATTTTTATAACTATAAACGGTTCCAAAAACGACTCAACCACCGAGCTCCGATAGAATATCGAATCTCGATGGCTGCTTAGTCTTTTTAATATTGTCTACTTGACAGGGATAAGACCATATATAGGTCTTTTTTTTACGGATAAAATTAGTATTTATATTTGACCTTGATTTTGACATTTATACAAAGACAAAACAAATGTATTTTTTAGCACATAATAAAAAAAATTGTCACAAAAATTGATTTTCTGGTTTCTCTATAATGCAGGCATCAAATGAGAGCGAGGTTTTACTTACATGTTAAATATAAAAAGTGAAGAGAGGAATGTTTCAGATATAACATTTGAAGAGTTGTTTAAACGAAACTATGTTTATGTTGTTAAACAAATATTATGGATTATTAAAGAACAAACAATCGCTGAGGAATTAGCGCAAGAAGTGTTTTTACAACTGTACCGTACAGATTGGAAAGAAGTTGAAAATTTACGTGGATGGCTTATTAAATCATCTACTTATGTAGCCTATAACTATATACGTTCTGAAAAGAGACATCAGGCAAGGGTTGATAAAGAAATCCAGTATCAAGAAATTCAAAATGATTCATCTGGGTTAGATATGAAAAGTGATGGAAAAATAAACGGACAACAAGAAGAAAATCCTGAATATAACACGAAGAATGGTATGTTCTCGCAGTTAGCGTTTATCCAAGGTACAGATAGTCTACCATTTGAATTAATGGCAGAAGGAATAAAATTAGAGCATGTAAGCATTCGAGATAAAGACAGACCAGAAGGTGTCATTACATTTGTTGAAGGTCATGAAGGAAAAGGATCTTTTAAACAACCACTTACTTTAGATGTAAACATAAATAAAATTGGAAAAGTAGCTGGATTTTGGAAAGGTCAAATTCAAATTGATCCTGCAAAATTAAAAAATAAAACAAATTAAAATGAAAAAAAGAATAAAACAATGCATGTCGAGTGCTATCTTTATCTGTTGCCTTGCTTTAATTATGCTTATTTCTTATATTATTTTAACTGTATCTTTTATTTACTAATGAAGTTTATAAGTTTAACTAGTAAATAAAATAAATTGAAGTTAAATAATCACTGAGAATTTTAATTTATTAGATGAAGAAGTTTTAAAAGTTTATTGTGCAGAGAAATCACATAATAAGCAAGTAAACGATTGAATGAGACGAGCATATACTAATAACTGACACAATGCATTTATGATTTATAATCGTATTGGATGAGCACCTTAGGGGGCTCTTATTTTATTGAATTTAATGAACTTATAGGAGCTGTTCTATATTTATATCATCGACCTTAAATTATGTATTTTTGCGTAATATTACATAAATTGCGTATTTTCCCTTTTTTTCGACAATTATAGAAAGTATACTTTGTACAAGCTTAATATTTCAAAAAATAATACGAGGTGAAAAACATGAAAAACAAAAAAACATTAACTACTGTAGCGTTAACAACAGGGTTAGCTTTAACAGCTATAGCACCATACGGAGTAGGTCATGCAGAGGAAACCGATCAACTACAAGTTCAGATTCAAGAGGACTCGTTCCGTACAGGTGAACTTACACAACCGTCACAAAAGGCACCAGAGAATGTAGTAAAAGATGCTCTTAAGGAGAAAACAGAACAAGCTTTGTCTCCAAAACAAGTAAATGGAGAAACTGGAGTGGATTATAAAGTTCTTCAAAAACGTGGTTCGTATGATGGAACCACACTTGTACGTATACAACAAACATATGAGGGGAAAGAAGTATATGGGCATCAACTAACTGCACATGTAGATAAAAAGGGTGTTATTAAAAGTGTTTCAGGAGATAGCGCGCAAAATTTAAACCAAGAAAATTTAAAAAAACCTAGTAATCTATCAGAAGAAGCAGCGAAACAATATATTTATACAAAGTATGGGAGCGATATCAATTATATTTCTGAGCCAGAAGTAAAGGAAGTTATTTTTGTTGATGAAAATAATGGACAAGCTAACAATGCATACCAAGTTACATTTGCGGCAGCAACACCAAACTATGTTTCTGGAACCTATTTAGTAAATGCACAAAATGGGGATATGTTAAAGAATATGGTACAAGAATCTAACTTAAAAGCAAGTGAAAAACTAGTTGGAGCCTTAAAGGAAAGTAAAAAAAGCAGTCTTACATCATTAACTGGAACAGGAAAAGATGATTTAGGTATATCTCGTACATTTGGTATCTCTAAACAAAGTAATGGAAAATATGCACTTGCTGATTATTCAAGAGGGCAAGGAATTGAAACATATGATGTGAATTACAGAGATATTACTAAAGAGGAAAGCTATTATCCTGGTACAATAGCAACTAGTACTTCGACAACATTTAACGATCCAAAAGCGGTAAGTGCTCATTACTTAGCAACAAAAGTATTTGATTTTTATAAAGATAAATACAAGCGTAATAGTTTTGATAATAAAGGACAAAAGGTAGTTTCAGTTGTACACGCTTGGGATTCTGAAGATACGAATGATCCGAAAAATTGGCAAAATGCATTAAGTGCTAATAATGGAAGTATGCTTGTATATGGAGATCCTATTGTCAAGGCGTATGACGTAGCTGGACATGAATTTACACATGCTGTTACTTCTAGCGAATCTAATCTGGAATATTACGGAGAATCTGGTGCAATTAATGAAGCGTTATCTGATATTATGGGAACATCTATTGAGAAATACGTAAATAATGGAACATTTAACTGGACGATGGGAGAACAAACTGGATCTGTTTTCCGTGATATGGAAAACCCAGCTTCCGTTCCATCTTCACATGGAGTACCTTATCCAGATGATTACAGTGAATTTAACGATTTTAATGGATGGGATCAAGGCGGCGTTCATTTTAATTCTAGTATTATTAATAAAGTTGCGTATCTCATTGCAAAAGGTGGAACACATAACGGAGTAACTGTCAAAGGAATTGGGGAGGATAAAATGTTTGATATTTTCTATTATGCAAATACAGATGAATTAAACATGACTTCTAATTTCAAAGAATTAAAATCAGCATGTATTCGAGTGGCAACAAATAAATATGGGGCGAATACAGCTGAAGTACAAGCAGTTCAAAAGCATTTGATGCAGCAAAAATTAAATAAGTTAGAAATATAGTTTTCATTCATATATTAATACATTATGAAAAACAGCTAATGTCATTTTAAGGATATTAGCTGTTTTTTTACGCAGCAATGCATTATTGAAAATAAACTTACTAAGCAATAATCACGCTGTCTATCTTCAATAAGTTGCGAAAAATATATAAGGTTTAAAGTGTATAAAAACAGAAAATTAATAATATATTGACCTCTTAATAGAAAGTGCTATAGAATGAAAGCGATAACAAACGTTTTCTTTAAAATGATTTCCCTGATCCTTTAGTATTTACAAATATAAGATGGAATAAACAAATCTATTTTTTTGAGTTTTAATGCAAACGCTTTCGTAAGGAGCGGTTCCATCTTATGTTTGATTTTCGTATTAAAAGATCGTTGAAATACATACGTAAAAATAGCCAATATGGAGGTGAAGGAAAAGAGATTTCTAGATTAAATTAAACCGTGTTACGTAGTATGAGCATAATAAAGTGTTCGTACTATTTAAAGAAAGGGTGTATGTGGTGCGAATTACAAAAAGATTAATTAACAAATCGTTTTTATTACTTACCATAATCATTATGTTATCATCTGTTTTTTCTTTTCAGAGTGTGAAGGCAGTTTCGAATTCGAAAACAACTGAAATTACCATTCATTACAAAGAGAAATCTGGAAATACAAAAGACTGGAATCTTTGGGTGTGGGGAGAAAATGCAAACGGTAAATCTTATGAATTTACTGGTGAAGATGAATTTGGAAAATACGCTAAGATAAAAATAGATGGTGACTATAATCGTGTAGGATTTATAGTTCGTACCAATGAATGGGAAAAAGATGGAGGTGATCACTGGGTTGAAAATATAAGGGATGGTCGTGCTGAAGTATGGATCCTTTCGGGTGATGAAAAAGTATATGATTCTAAGCCTTCTTCTGATCTCTCTATTCAAAAAGCTACTATTGATAGTTTTAATGAAATCACTATAAATACTAATATTCCGTTTAATATTAAGGAACAGAAAATTGAAATTGAAGGCGTTAAAATTAAGGGAATTAGTCCTTATGATAAAAATAGTGGAGATATTACTAATAAGGTTAAAATAATTACGGAACAGAAAATTGATTTAAAACAAACATACAAAGTTAAAATAGCAAACTTAGCTGATGCGAATACTGAAATCGGTAAAGTCATTCGTAGCGAAGAATTTGATAATCTATTTTATTATAGTGGTAATGATTTAGGGAATGTACATACTCCGCAACATACAAAGTTCCGTGTATGGGCCCCTACTGCGAGTGAAGCGAAGTTAGTTACATATAAAAAATGGAGCGATAAAGTAGGTACTGAAATAAACATGCAACAAGGTGAAAAGGGAACTTGGACAGCAGAACTAAAGGGGAACCAAAAAGGTCTCTTTTATACGTATAAGGTGAAAATTGGCGATAAGTGGACTGAAGCGGTTGATCCGTATGTGCGTGCTGCTTCTGTAAATGGCGATAAAGGTGCAGTTGTTGATTTAGAAGAAACAAATCCGAAAAAATGGAAAGCAAACAAAAAGCCAAAATTTAAAAATCCGGAAGATGCTATTATTTATGAATTGCATGTACGCGATCTTTCCATCCAACCTGAAAGTGGTATTAAGCAGAAAGGGAAATATTTAGGGGTAACAGAAAAAGGAACAAAAGGACCTGAAGTTGTAAAAACAGGACTTGATCATATGAAAGATCTTGGTGTTACTCACGTCCAATTTTTACCGATATTTGATTATGCTTCAGTAAATGAAGAGACTTTAAATGAACCACAATATAACTGGGGATATGACCCGAAAAATTTCAATGTCCCAGAGGGCTCCTATTCTACAAATCCTTATGAGCCAACTGTTCGAATAACTGAATTAAAGCAAATGATTCAAACACTGCATGATAATAATCTTCGTGTTGTGATGGATGTAGTATATAACCATATGTATAACGCCGCTGAGTCTAATTTTCATAAGTTAGTTCCTGGTTATTATTATCGTTACAATGAAGATGGAACACTTGCAAATGGAACTGGTGTAGGAAATGATACCGCTTCGGAACGAAAAATGATGAGGAAATTTATGGTTGATTCTGTCACATACTGGGCAAAAGAATATAATTTAGATGGATTTCGTTTTGACTTAATGGGTATTCATGATTATGAAACGATGAATGAGATACGTAAAGGTGTTAATCAAATTGATCCTTCTATTATTCTGCATGGAGAAGGCTGGGATTTAAATACACCTCTAGCAGCTCAATTAAAAGCAAATCAAAAAAACGCGGAGAAAATGAAAGGGATTGCTCATTTTAACGATAATATACGTGATGGATTGAAAGGTAGCGTATTTGAGGATAAAGATAATGGTTTTGTAAATGGAAATCAAAACATGGAAGACCGTATTAAAAAAGGCATTACGGCAGGTATTGACTATGATACAAATTCGTCTACTTATCAAGATCCAGAGCAGGTGCTAACTTATGTGGAAGCACATGATAATCATACATTATGGGATAAACTTGAGTTGACTAATCCAGGTGAAAGCGAAGAAGTGCGAAAACAAATGCACAAATTGTCTTCTTCGATTTTATTAACATCACAAGGTATTCCATTCTTACATGCAGGACAAGAGTTTATGCGCACAAAATATGGTGATCATAACAGTTACAAATCTCCTGATTCAATTAACCAGATGGACTGGTTACGCCGTGCAGCATTTAATAATGAAGTAGATTATATGAAGGGCTTAATAGATTTACGCAAAAAGTACTCAGCTTTTCGAATGACATCTGCAGAGCAAATTAAAAAACAGGTATCTTTTATTGATGCTCCAAAAAATGTTGTAGCTTATGCAATAGATGGAAAAGGCAATGGAAATAAAAGCGAATACTTTATGGTGGCTCACAATGCAAATAGAGAAGCCATGGACATAACTCTTCCATCGAAAGGTCCTTGGAAAGTACTAGTAGACGGTAAGCAGGCAGGTAGTAGAACGCTTTATGTTGTCCATGACAATAAAATTAAAGTTCCTGCATTAAGTTCATTTGTTTTAAAAACAGAGAAACCGATTAAATAAAAGCAAATAATGTGGAAGTATTTACTGAATTGAGCAAAATGAATACGGATCGTAAATGCAAAAAGCGAAGTGAGGGTTGTTTTCACTTCGCTTTTAAAGTTAATGTAGTATAATTTCACATACTGTAATTATATTACAATTTAATAAGAGAAATAGACAAGAGGTTATTGTTATTAAAGCAGTAGGGAGAGGAGATATCTTAGTATTTATTTATAAAATAATCTGAAACACATTCTTAATCTATATAATTCTTATTATACATACAAACATCTAACGGGCTAGATGTACGAGTTTTTATTTGTTCTTACAAATCGTTTGAAAAATAACAGAGGCGTAAAGATGTATGGAATTAAAATAGAGAAAAGACACCTAAAATGGTGTCTTTTCTCTATTTTAATTGCGATATGTTAGTAACTCACTTGTATGTAATAGATCTTATGAGAAAGTTTTATCGATATAATGATTAAAACTTTCTCAATATTATTTTGTTCAATACCTATATTCATCTGCTTTCCAATCCATTACAATAATTTCACATTGAAAATACATGAATATTCTCAATGTTCAAAATGGTTTATACCTTATAGAATTACTATGGGAAAGGATGTGAAATGTCTAATAAAAAATTTTAATGAAGAAAAAGTTATTTCATTATCCTCAGACTTCCTTGAAGTACATGTATGTATAACTACTATGAGACAAGGAGCAGAATCTAAAGATTATTTTTTGTAGATTGGAAAAGTTTATTTTAAAAATAAGTTAAACAATTATGGAGGGGTATATGAGCGAGCAAATTTATTATTGGTCTCCCGTTAAGCATTGGGAGAAGTTGCATAATGAAGTTTTGATAGAGGAAACGAGATTTACAGGCGTTCTGTCTGATTGGTTTCCTGAGTTTTATTTTTTGACTCAAAAAGGTGTGACGATTAATGAGCTAGTAGACCGCTTTTCGTTAGGAAATGAAGAAGAAGCAAAAAAAATAATAGAGCTTATGATAAAAAATCGTGTGTTAGTAAGTAACATATTACATCCAAGAGAAGTATTTTCCACACAAGAAAAAATTTTTCCAAATCCATATAGCAACCAGATTCGCTTTTCTAAAGAGGATTTAGATAAGTATATGAGTGAACAATTGAATCGAACACACCATGCTGTGCGGTCAACCGAAATTCAACTTGAAACAACAAATGAGTTACCTACTATTATCAAGGAACGTAGGTCTTGTCGCCAATTTGATATGAAAAAACATATTAGTTTTTTAGAATTTTCCCAATTCATATCAACTCTAAAACAGGTTGGGGAAGAAAAAATATACTATCATTACGCAAGTGCAGGCGGACTCTACCCTATTGATATCTTTGTTTATATAAAACCAAAACGTATAGAAGGTATGAAAGCTGGTTTTTATTATTATAACCCATCAAAAAATAATCTTGTGGTTGTTAACAATATTGATCAAGTAATCAAAAGTGATCATGAATTAGTTAACCAGGATTTATTTACTCAGTCTGCCTTTTCAGTTTATTTAGTCTATAATGCGAACGCTTCCATCCCGAAATACGGTTCAGATGGCTATTTATTTGCTTGTATTGAGTCAGGCATCATCACTGCTACCTTAAATATGGTGGCTGAGACATTAAATTTAGGAGTTTGTTCAGTTGGTCATATGAAATTTGAAGAGATTCAGCAATTTTTATGTTTGGATAACCATCAAGTATTTCTCCATGGACTTGAAGTTGGCTTGAAAATTAACGAATAGATGAAATGAATATTAGGGGGATAAAGATAAAAATGCACATTAAAGATCGAAGTTCGATTCATGAGAATAAAGAGGTAGAGGCGTTTTGGAAGGAGCAATTATCTTCCGAGGTTCTCGATTTTTCTGTATTTAATAGCGGTTACCAACTAAATAAAGAAACTCCTAGCGAGCACGTTCAAGTCATAATGAATGTAGAGTTTAGTAAAAGTATACTAAAAGTAAGTAAGTCTCAAGATTTATTATTATTTAGCTGGTTACAGGCCGCGTTAAGGATTTGTTTGGCACACTATACAGATCAAGAAAGGATTACTATTGGTATTCCTGTAATTGAAAAGAATATTGAACAAAGCGAGAATCTTAATAAATTGATTCCTTTAGGAAGTGAAATCCATCCGCATCACAGCTTTAAAGAAGTAGTAAATCAGATTGAACAAACGACTTTATTCGGGTATGACAATCAGAATTATCCACTTTCTGAATTATTAGCGAAACACCATTTAACTCCTTTTCAAATTGTTATTGGGATGGAAGGATTACATAATAAAAATTCGATAGAAGAATATGCAGAGAATAATTTAGCCATATGGATACGAAGAAAATGGAATGAAATACATAATGAATTTGAATTTCAAATTTCTTTCAAGTCTCATTCATTCTCTTCTTTGCAACAGTTTGCAAATTCATATCTTTATGTTTTAAAGCAAGTGTCAACAAATTCGAATTTGGCTGTGAAAGATATTTGTATCATTTCAGAAGAAGAGAAAGAGTTGCTAGAAGAATTGAATCAAGGTCAGGCGGACATAGAATTGTCTCAATCATTTCAAGATTTGTTTGAGGAGCAAGTGTTAAAAACCCCAGATCAAATTGCTGTTGTTTGTAATGATCAATCTTTGACATATAGAGAATTGAATAAGAAAGCAAATCAATTGGCTTCTATTCTTCAAAGTAAAGGTGTTTCGAAAGAAAGTATTATTGGAGTTATGGTAGATCGGTCATTGGAAATGATCATTGGCATGGTGGGGATTTTAAAAGCAGGAGCAGCGTATTTACCAATCGATCCTAACTATCCAAATGAACGAATTGAATATATGTTACAAGATAGTCAAGCGAAATGTTTACTGAGCAAGCGAACAGAAGTAGAATTGCCGCAATTTGCGGGTGAAGTGCTGTATCTTGATGAGGAATATCTCTTCCAAGGTGAGGAAAGTAATTTAGTTCGAGAAAGTTATCCTAATGATTTAGCTTATGTTATTTACACATCGGGATCGACAGGGAATCCAAAAGGGGTAATGGTAGAACAGAAATCTCTTGTCCATTTTTTAAGTGTAATGAGAGAAAAAGTAATAGATAATCAGTCATTCTTGTTTCTTGCTAGTGTATCTTTTGATATCTCCTTGTTAGAAATATGTCTGCCTTTAACACAAGGTTCGAAAGTAGTTATTGCTACAGAGGATCAGTTCGCAACAAAAGAATTGGCTTATTTGGTCAAAGAACATAAGGTGGATTTATGGGAATCAACGCCATCGCGAATGGAAGTGATTTTGAGTGATCCAGAAGAGGCAAATTTTCTAAAAGATTTAAAATCTATTTTGTTAGCAGGAGAAGCATTTTCCATTGATTTGGTTGAAAAAATTCGATGCATCAGTGAAGCGAAAATTTTAAATATTTATGGTCCCACAGAAACAACCATTTGTGCAACAGTAAAGGATTTGAGCTCTGCCAAAGAAGTTACGATTGGAAGTCCCAACCCGAATTATCATTCCTATATATTGAATAAGTATGGTCAATTACAACCATTTGGAATTCCGGGTGAACTCTGCATTGGTGGCGTGGCGGTAGCACGAGGGTATCTTGGGAAATCTAAACTGACAGATGAAAAGTTTGTGCCGAGTCCTTTTATGGCAGGAGAAATGATGTATCATACGGGTGATCTCGTTCGTTGGTTGCCTAATGGAGAACTTGAATATCTAGGTCGAATGGATCATCAAGTAAAAATTCGGGGATATCGGATTGAATTAAGAGAAATCGAAAGCCAGTTAAGGGAATATCCAGAAATAAACCAAGCAATCGTTGTTGATCAAGTATATGGAAATAGGAAATTATTAGCTGCGTACTATGTATCGGATAATAAGGTTTCTTTTGATGAAATCAGAAAATATTTAAGTGATAAATTACCTGAGTTTATGATTCCTAAAAAAATGATTCAGGTGGAAGAGATTCCGTTGAATCCAAATGGGAAAGTAGATAGGAAAAGGTTATTAGATATAACACAAACAGATTATGTATCAATTCCATACGTTGCCCCGCGCAATGAAATTGAACAAAAATTGGTGCATGCATGGGAAAAAGTTATGGAGATTGAGGGAATCGGTATTCATGATAATTTTTTTGCTTTAAAAGGTGAATCGATTAAAGCACTACAGGTAATTAATTTATTAAGAAAAGACTGTTTGAAAATAAGTACAACAGATTTTTTCAAACATCCTACGATTGCTCAGCTTAGTTCTTGTGTAAAGTTAGAGCAAAAAGCGGAAAACTTTGGAAATAGACCAACTCATGTTAAAGATTTGTCTAAGCCATTTCCTTTAACAGAGGTTCAGACAGCGTACATGTTAGGACGGGATTCACAGTTTGAATTAAGTGGTATTTCACCTCAAACATATTTTGAATATGAAACAAAATTGGATATCAATCGTCTTTCACAAAGTTTTCAAAAGGTAATTCATCGTCATCCAATGTTGCAAGCTGTAATTTTACCAGAGGGAAAACAGCAAATATTACAAAGCGTTCCTGATTACGAGATTGAAATAGAGAGTCTCATAGATTTAGATGATGGGAAACAAGATGCTCGCTTGCAAGAAGAACGTTCTCGAATGACTAATCATGTGTTTCCTTTGGGGCAATGGCCTTTGTTTGAATTAAAAGCCTTTCTTTTAAAAGAAGATACGTATTTATTATGTTTTCGATACGATGCTTTATTAATGGACGGAGCAAGCATGAACATCGTTGGACATGATTTGTTTCATTATTATTACAAACTAGAGCAAAGATTAGAACCTCTATCTTTTGATTTTCAAGATTACATGTTTATCTATGATGAAATGGAACAAAGCACAGAATATAAAACAGCAAAAGATTATTGGACAAGTAAGCTTCCTGACTTTCCGTTTGCGCCTTCTTTGCTGTTAAAAAAGGATCCGGTAGAGATTGCTACTCCTAAATTCCAATCACTTACTAAGATCCTGGACAATGAAAAATGGACAAAGCTACGAAAGTTAGCACAAGAGAAAGAAGTAACTCCTTCGGCTCTGCTTTGTACAATATATGGTGATGTGTTGGCATATTGGAGTAATCAACGTCGATTGGCAATTAATTTGACTGTATTTAACCGTTATCCTGTTCATGAAGAAGTAGAGCAAATTGTGGGAGATTTCACTTCACTCATCTTGTTGGATGTTGATGTGAATCCAGATCAATCTTTCTTTACTAGAGTAAAAGAAACGCAATCTACTTTATTAGATGGCCTTGAACATCGCCATTACGATGGAGTTAATTTCATTCGAGATTTTACTCGATATCATCAAATGACGCCAAAAGCAGTTATGCCAATTGTTTTCACCTCGATGCTAGCAGGTGCGGGTGCTTTTGCTTGGGAACAGCTTGGTTCACTTCGCCATATTCATGCTCGGACTCCACAAGTGTATTTGGATAATGTGGTAATTGAAAAAAATGGAGAGTTATTAATTAGCTGGAACTATGTTGAAGAATTGTTTGATGTTGATGTGATAGAAGCAATGTTTGCCCAATTTGTTGACTTATTGGAACAATTGGTGAAACAAAGCGATGTAACATCTTTGCAGATGAAAGAATCGGATCAAACTTTAATTGAGCAATACAATGAGACAACAGAAAAAATACTTTCAACTACTCTGTATCAATTATTTACAGACCAAGTAAAACGTACACCGGATGAAGTAGCAGTGGTTTTTGAAAAAGATTGGTTAACATACTCGGAGCTTCATAAACGCTCCAATCAAGTTGCACACTTCTTAAAAGAACAAGGAATCGGTCTAGGTGACAAAGTTGGCCTTTTAGCACAAAGACGAGTTGAGACAATTGCTAATATGATAGGTATTTTAAAAGCAGGTGCCGCTTATGTTCCGATTGATCCCGACCATCCTTTAGATCGCCAAACATATATTTTAGAAAATAGCTCATGCAAACTTTTATTAGAACCTAGTCTTTATGAAGAAAACCATTTGTCATTATATACAACAGAAGATATGCCTGCTATTGCTGGTCCGGAAGATCTTGCCTATATTATCTACACTTCAGGAAGTACAGGAAAACCGAAAGGAGTAATTATTACTCACCAAGCGGTTACAAATACCATTCAAGATATTAATCAAAAATATCGGGTAAATGAAGATGATCGTATTATTGGTATTTCTTCCATGTGTTTTGACTTATCTGTATACGATATTTTCGGAACGTTAAGCACAGGTGCAATGTTGGTAATGATTCGTGACCCAAGAGACATGCAAGAATTAATCCGTACCGTCGAACGTAGAGGAATTACAATTTGGAATACAGTGCCTGCAATCATGGATTTGGCATTAGAGCAAGTAGGTTCTCATTTTGAACATTCTTCCTTGCGTTTAGTTTTACATAGTGGAGATTGGATTCCACTTTCTTTACCAGAAAAAATAAAACGACATTTTCCGATGGCAGAAGTAATTTCACTAGGAGGAGCAACAGAAGCATCGATTTGGTCAATTTATTATCCGGTCAATCAGGTGGAATCACATTGGAATAGTATTCCATACGGGATACCTTTGGCAAACCAAACGTATTATGTGTTGAACTATGAAAAGAAAATGTGCCCTGTTGGTGTAATTGGGGATTTATATATCGGGGGAGTGGGCCTTGCTAAAGGATATTTAAATGATGAACAGAAAACAAATGAAGCATTTGTATCACATCCTGATTTGGGTCTTATTTACAAGACAGGAGACTGTGGAAAAATGCATCCTGAGGGATATATTGAATTTTTAGGCCGCCAAGATTATCAAGTCAAAATTCAAGGATATCGAGTAGAGTTAGAAGAAATCGCCCATTGTCTTCTAACTTACAAACAAGTCGAACATGCAGTAGTGATTGATCAGACAGATGAGTATGGTATAAAATTTTTAGTCGCATATGTGGTAATTGAGCAAAATATTAGCACAACAGAACTACGAAAGCATTTGCGAGATCACTTGCCAGATTACATGATTCCTTCTTATTTTGTTTATTTGGAACAATTGCCCTTGACTCCAAACGGGAAATTAGATAGAAAAGCGCTCCCTACTCCGGAGAAACAAACAAATGAAGTATTTATTGCTCCAAAAACTGAAATGGAAAAAATATTAACTAGTGTTTGGCAAGAAGTACTCAAAGTAAATCGGGTTGGAGTAAATGATCATTTCTTTGCCTTAGGTGGAGATTCGATAAAAGCGATTCAAGTTTCCGTCAGACTGTATAGACAAGGATTTGAGCTAGAGCCAAAAAATCTATTTTCATTTCCTATATTAGGAGACATGGTTCAATTTGTTAAAAAGCTAGACCATTTTTCAAATTCGCAAACAAGTGATGTAAACAAAATGAACGATAATAAATTTAAATCACTAAATGTTAAAGATAAACAACTTAATCAAAATACACTTACCAAAATACAAGAAAAAATGCCGGATATAAAAATAGAACGTATTTACCCATTGGCACCTTTCCAGGAAGTTATTTATGAACATGCTGCGACTGAACCTGATACAAATGCATATTTTGAACAAATAATTTGGGCACTTGAGGGGGAGCTGGATATTAATCTCTTTATTCAGTGTTTCCAACAATTAGTTGATCGCCATGATTCTTTAAGAACGATAATAGTGCAAGATGAAAAAGCAAAACCTTGGCAAGCTGTTCTACATGATGTTCAAATGATTTCAGAGATAAAAAACTTGCTTGAGATGACGAAACAAGAACAGCAAAAATTCCTAGACCAATGGATGAATGAAAATTTAAGTCAAGGATTCAAAAATGATGAACTTATGAACCGCCTCTGTATATTCCAACTAGGTAATAATGAGCATAAGGTAGTTTGGAGTTCCCATCATCTATTATGTGATGGTTGGAGCGTCAGCATTTTGATAGACGAATTATTCCAGCTCTATGAAACAATAAATGCGGGAACTACGGCGGTGTTACCTAAGGTAAAATCTTTTGAAACATTCATAGATTGGACTTTAGCACAAGATCATGAGAAAGCACGTCATTTTTGGCGGGATTATTTATCAGGATACAATCGAAAAATTAGTATTCCTAAAAAGAAAGGACCAACTCAAAGTGAAGGGTTAAATTTCACATTTATGGATTTAACATTAGATAAGGAGTTGACTAATCAGTTACAGACATTTGTGACTAAAAACAATATAACTATGAATTCGGCATTACTAGCTGTATGGGGAATATTGCTTGGCAAATACAACGGAATGAGAGAAGTAGTATTACCTAATCTAGTATCAGTCAGACCTCCCGAAGTAGAAGGGATTGAAAATATGTTCGGTCTGTTCACAAATGTTTTGCCTATCCGACTAGCATGGACAGAAACGCAATCTTTTGTGGACTTCCTGCAAAAAGTACAACTAGAAACATTGAAATGTAATGAGTATGCATACTATTCATTTGTTGATATACAAAAACAAAGTGAATTAAAAAATCAGTTGACTGACCATCTTTGGGTTTTTGAAAACTATCCAACTAACTCAGCTATCTTTTCTTCAAACGAAAACAGAAATTTTGCCATCACAGATCACGAAGTTGTTGATGAGCCGCATGTAAAGTATGGAATTATGTGCTTCCCTGAAGAGAAACTTACAATAAAGTTTGGATATGATCAAACCGTATATGAAGCGGAGAAAATACAGGAAATATTGAATCACATCCATCAGTTAATCAACACGATTCTTCAAAATCCAATACAGGCAATCGGTGATTACAAATTATAAAAAAATAAAAAGGCGAGCAAGAACTCGCCTTTTTAAATAGAATAGGGGTAAACCAAATGACAAAAAACTTGCAGTTATCAGCCGAAGAGATGCGTCAGTTAGGATATCAAGCGGTGGACTTGATTGTTGATCATATGAATCATTTAAAAAGTAAACCAGTTTCGGAAACGCTTGATAGTAATATTTTTAGAGACAAGCTAATTGAAAAGATTCCAGAAAACGGATCCAATCCAAAAGAGTTACTTCATTTTCTTAATAACAATGTGTTTAATCAAATTACTCATGTGGATCATCCTCATTTTATGGCTTTTGTGCCAGGTCCGAATAATTATGTTGGTGTAGTAGCAGATTTTTTAGCAAGTGGGTTTAATGTATTTCCTACAGCTTGGATAGTAGGTGCAGGTGCTGAACAAATTGAATTAACGACAATCAACTGGTTAAAATCAATGCTAGGATTCCCAGATTCAGCTGAAGGGCTATTTGTCAGTGGCGGTTCCATGGCTAATTTGACTGCACTTACTGTAGCGAGACAGGTCAAGCTGAATAATAACATAGAAAATGCGGTTGTGTATTTCTCTAACCAAACTCATTTTTCTGTAGATCGAGCACTTAAAGTATTAGGGTTTAAACATCATCAAATTTGCCGAATTGAAACAGATGAAGATTTAAAAATTTCAGTTAGTACTTTAAGAAAGCAAATAAAAGAAGATCGAGTAAAAGGGAAAAAACCATTTTGTGTTATTGCTAATGCAGGGACAACGAATTGCGGAGCGGTTGATTCCCTCAATGAATTGGCTGATCTCTGTAGTGATGAAGATGTATGGCTGCACGCGGATGGGGCTTATGGGGCTGCAGCAATTCTCAGTGAAAAAGGAAGGGAGTTGTTAAGCGGAATACATCGTGCCGATTCTTTGACGTTAGACCCGCACAAATGGCTTTTTCAGCCTTATGATGTTGGTTGTGTACTTATTCGAAATAGACAATATTTAAGTGAAACATTCCGTATGATCCCAGAGTATATTAAGGATACGGAAACTAATATAGAAGAGAAAGTGAATTTTGGGGAGCGTGGAATTGAACTTTCTCGTAGATTTAGGGCATTAAAAGTATGGCTTTCTTTTAAAGTATTTGGAGTCACAGCTTTTCGCGAGGCAATTGATCATGGCATTATGTTAGCTGAACAAGTTGAAGAGTTTTTAAGGAAAGAAAAAGATTGGGAAGTGGTAACACCTGCCCAATTAGGAATTGTTACTTTTCGTTATATTCCTTGTGAGCTAACATCTACAGATACAATTCATGAAATAAACAAAAAACTGGTAGAAGAAATTAATCAAAGAGGATTTGCTATGCTAAGTACGACTAAATTAAAAGAAAAAGTAGTAATTCGACTTTGCTCTATCAACCCGAGGACAACAACAGAAGAAATACTTCAAATCATGATGAACATAAAAGCATTGGCAGAGGAAATAAACACATCATCTAAACATCTTATATCTGTTTCTCAGTCTTAACATATCGGGTTTAAGCAATTTAAAGTCATTTTTCAGGTGAATTTTACATATGAATAGCCGATTCTTATTTAGAATCGGCTATTCTGTTTGAAAGGCAAAAACACTCACAAACAGTACACATTTGTGAGTGTTTCTCTTGTGAAAAGACTAAACTTCTATCTTAGCGATTTTTTCAAAACCAGTCTTTACTGCTTGTACCATTTCGTTCACAGCGTAAATAGATACCTCGGCATTTGGATTTAATCCTTCAAACCAGTGATAGGCATTTGGATATAAATGAAATTCGACATCAACACCAGCTTGCGCTAGTTTGCTTACATAGGTTAATGTTTCACTGCGGAATGGATCTAATTGACCAACAAATGTGTAAGTATATGGCAAATCACTATAATCCTCAGCTCGAGAAGGCGCTGCATAGGCAGGGATTTGATCCGTTCCATACATTTCTCCTAAATACATTTTCCAACCAGCTTCATTTGCCTTTTGATTCCAAACAAATCCCTCTTTAATTTCATTCGTTGAAGGTGTATTATTTCGGTCATCAAGCATTGGATAGAGTGGCATTTGTAAACAAATCGAAGGATATTTTCGATCTCGGGCTAATAATGATAATGCTGCTGTTAGTCCACCGCCAGCGCTTACTCCTGCAACCCCAATTCGATTCGAATCAATGTTTAATGACTTTGCATTATCAGCAATCCATTTTAAAGCTGAATAACAATCCTCAATTGGTGCTGGGTAAGGATGTTCAGGAGCTAAGCGGTAGTCTACAGACACGACCACACAGCCAACTTCTTTTGCAAACCTCATACAAGTATCATCGTTATCATCTATAGACCCTAAGATATAACCACCACCATGTATCCATAATAAGACAGGTAAAGATTCATTATTTGATTTTGGACGATAAATTCTTAATGGTAACGGATTAGCATCTGGTCCAACAATGATTTCATCTGTTAACGAAAGGGATTCATCAACAACTGTAGGTGGTCTCATTTGAGCTATTCCTTCTCTGATTGCTTGCAAGTTTTCCGGGCGTAAATCGAGATCTGGAAACATCTCTAACCCTTGTAATAACTCTGGATTTACTCTTGTTTTCATTTTAGCACCTCTATTTGTAATTGTTTTCGAATAAATGAAGTGTATTCTAAGTAGTTTAATTGTGAAAAAACATCACAATTAAATTGTAAATTGGATATGTCTTAGTAGTCAACAGAATATTCGGAAATTAAAACCTTTCTCAAGAAGGAGTTTCATGCAACCAGTAATACAAGTGATTGATTTAGGAGTAAAGTGTTTTCATGTCGTTGTAGTTATTTACACTTAGTTTTCTAATTGAACCAGGAGGTGATCCGTTTTATTTTAATGACATATTGCAAGGGATACCTGTTCGAATTCATACTCGGAAAGGATTAATACATTTTCATTCCTTAATATATAATTCAGGGAAATACTCATGGGCAGGCATTAATATAGGAGAACAGTACAAATTAAAATAACTGTTTAAAAAAATTCCTTTTATTTGGCTAGAAAAGGAGTAGATTCTTTTTTCCTTATATAGACTCATGAAGAAGTATGAAAATCAGAATTTATAATTCAAAAGCCAGCTTAAAGTAATTGCAATAATTACTTTGGATAGTAATCTTAAAAAAATAAAAAAAGAGAAGAACTCACCAATGTTCTTCTCTTTTTTATGTGTAATTAGGGTTTCCATAACTGTAGATATGGATGGTGTAAATTAATGGATGAATAATTTACTCTTAAAATTATAACAGAACAAATAAAGAATATTATATGTAATATTGCATATGAAGGGTAAACAACAATAATTTCTTTTGATAAAAAAGAGCCACTGGTGAAATGATAAGTAGCGCTTTTTCATATGGCGAGTTTGTTTCATAGTTACTCCCTAAATTATATATCATTTTCCAATCATGTAAGGATAAGGGAGATGACAGAAGATAGGAAGATTTAAAAACGAGCTTGGTAAAAAATGAAACATTGCAAGTATAAGATTCTGTACTTAGTAATCTCTCGCTTTAAGGCATGATATTGGGTAAGTGTGGGGAGTTCAATCGATTCCGAATAAAATTGATAGTATCAGTTGCAATTTTTTTACGTTTAAGAACAATCCCGGCATGTCCACATGTATAAATATATCTTGTAGGTCTTTCCTAGGATTCCCACAAGTAGTTGTCTGGCCTGCTGTTAAATCAATACTAATTGTATTGTTTATAAAAGAAGCTAAGGACTATGCTTATCAAGCTAACACTTTGAGGTACCCCTAAAACAAAAATTTCATATCACTACAACCATTATTTATGAAAAATTAGGTTATTTTTTTCGTTTTGGGGAACAATGAATTTCTTAGCTTGATGGCGATGTGGTGCTACCCCACATCCATCAACTTAAGGTATATTTCCATACAAAATGTTGTCTTTTCACGAGTCTTTTATTATTTTTTATAGATATCATGAAAGTAGGCACATCAAATAAACTCTGACGGGTTTCAAATTTTTCGCTATGCTACTTGATGAGCAGAAGTGGTATACTCATACACAACACCCAAAATATCAAAGACTGTTTTTTTCTCATATCTGTGGGATTTTCGTCCGTTTCGCTGTAG
>NZ_LXLV01000034.1 GCF_001757995.1 Bacillus mycoides
AGCGGGAGACATATATCGATATAACTCTTCGGCAAATAAAGACAGCTCTTGTTTTTGATGCATATTCATAAAAAGCACGTCACCCTTTCTCATTAACATAAGAGAATAGTAACGTGCTTTTAAGTTTAAAAATAGTCTAAATCCTTAAGTTGATGGATGTGGGGTGCTACCCCATAGTGTAAAACGTTGATATAATCTTGTTTTTGTCTATGTTCAATAACATAGAGTATTTAGGACAGTTAAAGGTTGTTTTCGTAAAGATCGTTGCTCTTTTATACATTTCAATAATGTATAGTATAATAGAAATAAGTAATATAAAAAGAGATTGAAAAATCCTATTTGACACATATTAATCATTAAGAAAGGGATGATCACGATGACAATGACGAAATTATCTTATAGTGGGTTAAAATATAGAGAAAGTGATGTGGAAATAAAATTATTGGTGGATATACAAAATGATTGGTTTGAGGTAACACATACCAAGGAAGTGTCTCAAGTAATGAATAAATCAACAGGTGAATATATCATAGTAAATCGAAACACCTTGAAATGTGAGTGTGTTTCATAATACAAAGAAACTATGAAACAACTAAATTTTATGCAACTGACTATATCAGTTGCATTTTTTGTGCATTTCTAAACATCTCAACAGTCGCATAATCTGCCTAAATAAAGGTTAATCCACTCGTTCTTTGTAAGCCATTTTTTTACGCTATTCTAAGTATCTGAACCAATATAAATAATTATCAAGATATTTGGTCGCCACTCCTTGAACACGTTACAAAAAGGGCATTATATCAGTCTCTTTATAGTCTGATCAGATAGCAACTATACGAACACCACAATTAAAGAAAGAGTTTTAATCCTTCATGAGAATCTTTAAACCCTAATTTCTTATAAAATTGCAAAGCTTCTTGTCGTTCTTTATCTGTTGTTAACTGTACTAAATGACACCCCCCTAATTTAGCACGTTGAATAGCCCATTTAATAAGTTTACTTCCTATACCTTTACCACGTTTTGATGAGGCTGTCCGTACACCCTCAATTGTAGCTCTCCAACCCCCTTGACGTGCAATATAAGGCGTAAATAAATGTAATTTGTTGAATACCAACAATCTCCGTCTCATCACACGCTACAATTAACTCGTTATTCGGATCACAATCAATAGCATGGAATGCTCTTATATAACTATCAGGGAGTGGTGTTTCATAGCGTTCTCTTTTATTTCCTAAAACATCATCAGCAAGCATTTTTACAATTTCATCTAAATCATCTACCGTTGCAATCCTAAATGTTATAGTTTCTGTCACTATCAAAAAACCTCCTTAATGTATGCACTTGTTACTTGTATTTTACTTGTTTAAATACAATAGGTTAAATAATAAAATATTATGAGTCTCTATAACTTTTTCTTATAGATAGCATTAAAGCCTAACTTATAAAATTATAAGTTAGGTTTTTTTACACAATATTATTATAAAATCCGACCAACTT
This sequence comes from Bacillus mycoides, assembly GCF_001757995.1. Classification (GTDB taxonomy): domain Bacteria; phylum Bacillota; class Bacilli; order Bacillales; family Bacillaceae_G; genus Bacillus_A; species Bacillus_A mycoides_B. The sequence goes on from NZ_LXLV01000034.1 coordinate 1,499, forward strand.
CAATAAAACTCCATATTCTTTAATGAATTTTCATATTTAACAAACACACATATAACCATTCAAATAGGGTGCTTTTTATTTGTTGTATAGAAATTACATAATAAGCATGGATCTATATGCTATCATTCAATGAAGCTTAACCTCTATCTAAAGTTCCTTAAATGGACTACCTCCTTACCAAAATTCAAAAACGATTGCGTTTTTGAATTTGTGTTCCATTTTTTCTTGACCAGGTCATTGAATAACTACACATAAACTCCTTATATCTCTAGATAAACTACCGATTAGCTCCATATAGACTCTAGATAACCTATATAGAATATAAGTTATCAAGGAGGTAAGAAAAAATGAATTTTATGAAACGCGCAATTCTCAGTATGAAAAAAAGAGTAGGAACATCATTAATTTTGATGGCAGTCTTCCTAATTGTTACAAATTTAGTGTTGGCAGGATTTACAATCCAAAATGCATCAAAAAAAGCTGCGGATGCAGCAAGAAAAAAACTAGGTGCAGATGTTACTTTAAGTCTTGATTTTGACAAATTAGGTCAACAAGCTCGGGAAACTGGAGAGATGCCTAATCCACCGAAGCTCAACACGAAAGAGGCAGATCAATTAGCGAAGTCAAAGTATGTAAAAGACTATAATTACATAACCAATACTTTCGGAATTTCTGATGGACTTAAACTGGTAGGAGCTTCAGAAGGAGAAGACGAAGGAAAAGGTAAAGCAGGAATGGCGACTGTACGAGGCGGCTCAAGCTCCGGTACAGAAATAGATATGAATGCTTCTTTTATGATTGAGGGAGTTCGCAAGACTGCATTACAAGAAAGTTTTAAGAATGGAAAAAGTAAAATCATTGACGGGAAACCAATTACAGAACAGATGAAAAATCAGAATGTAGCTTTAATGGAAAAACGATTAGCGGAATTAAACAATTTGAAAGTAGGAGACAAAGTTAAAGTGCAATCAGGGGATAAGAAGGAAACCCTCGAGGTTGAAATTATCGGTATTTACGAAACAAATGAGCAAGCAATGGGTCAACAGGCCCCTCCTATAATGGATCCAGCTAATAAACTATATATGCCGCATTCAACTATGAAAAAATTAGAAGTAGATCAAGGTATAAGTAGCATTCAAGTCGTGTATTTCCTGAAAGATCCACAAAACATTGAAGTATTTAAAAAAGAAGCAAAAAAATCTGATATTGATTTTAATTATTATAAATTAGATGCACATGATTCACTGTACAAACAAATGATTGGTCCTATCGAAAATATCTCTTCTACGTCTCAAGTGATTATATATATTGTATCAATTGCAGGTGCGATTATATTAGGGTTAATCATTATGTTATCGATTAAAACACGTCGTAAGGAAATGGGGATTCTATTGTCGATTGGAGAGAAAAAGTGGAAGCTGATAGCGCAGTTCGTAGTAGAAGTAGTATGTATCGCTATTTTAGCATTTGGATTATCTATAACAACAGGAGCTAAAGTTTCTCAATATATAGGGGATAATTTACTTTCAAGTGAAGTTGCTACAGCAAGCGAAGAAACAGACACCTCACAAAACGGTACTGTAATGATGTCTGGACCTGGTGGCACTCTACAAAATCAAAAAGAGGATCCAATTGATAAAATTGATGTAAGTGTAACAGGAGAAGATGTAGGGAAAATGGGGGGGATTGGACTAGCTATTGCTATATTAGCAACGCTTCTTCCAGCATTATCTATTCTACGCTTAAATCCAAAACAAATTCTTTTAAAAGATGAATAAGGAGGCTCGATATGGAGACGATTTTACAATTTAAAAACTTAGATTATTATTATGAAAGTAACGGGAAAAAAGTAACGATACTAGATAATGTTAATTTTTCTTTTCAAAAAGGGCATTTCTACACGATTTTAGGGCCCTCTGGATCTGGTAAAACCACAACTCTTAGCTTAGGTTGTGGGCTGGATATACCTAAAAATGGTTATGTACTGTATAATGGCAAGGATATTCGAAAAATTGGTTTGGATCGATACCGTAATCAAAATGTATCTGTAATTTTCCAATCTTATAATTTGATTACCTATATGACTGCTCTTCAAAATGTCCTAACAGCAATGGAAATTACAGGTGTTAAAATGCAAAATAAAACGGCAAGGGCATTAGAATTATTAGAGAAAGTAGGACTCACAGAAGTAGAAGCGAAACGAAATGTCCTGCAACTAAGTGGGGGGCAACAACAGCGTGTAGCAATTGCTCGAGCGTTATCTTGTAATGTTGATTTACTGATTGCGGATGAACCGACAGGAAACCTCGACGAAGAAACGGCAATGGATATAATAGAACTGTTTCAAGAACTTGCACATAAAGAAAATAAATGCATTATTGTTGTGACGCACTCACAGGAAGTTGCTAAAAAATCAGATCGTGCAGTTTATTTAAGTAAGAAGAAGTTGGTAGTAAACGAAATCTAATATAAACACTCTAACTTTTAAATTCACATAATTTTCGGAAATTGATTTCTTCAAATATTAATATTTAATATACAATAAAACCAAGCCATAATCAAAATGGTCTCCCTGTATTGAATGTTAAGATAGTTTGTTGTTCCTTTTTTAACAATATTTGAAAAAGAACTTGTAGAATATTCTACAGGTTCTTTTTGTTATGATCGGTTAACTATATCATTGAGGAATTATATATGAAAAACGGGACATTACCTAGATGTATGATCTAAATACTGTCCCGTTTAACTGTTTATCTGTATAGTTATTGAAGAATTAAACCTACAATCATAATTAAACTAAATACTATCATCCAACCAAACGCACAATAGCCGAAAATTCTAATCCATTTAGGTAATTGATTCATGTTAACTTTATTTGTGGGAACTCCTTGCATAGAAAACATCATTTTTTGATCTCTATCCCTATTATTTTGTTGTTCATACATAACATCATCACCTTTCCAGAACTATTGTGTTTATAGTATATCAGCCTGGAGATAACTAAGCACAGAATATTCGACAATTATAGTGAATTAATCTGTTTTCCAGTGCTGCATACTAAATTTCAAAAAAACTAAAATTTATATATACTAAAGTATTTGCTCATTTAAAACATAGTAAACCTATTAACAAGAGATGCTTATTATTTGGTATTGAATAGTTTATTTAAATTCAACGATACTTCTTAGCGTTTAGATACGTATATGTTTTTCAGACTATATGTACCGTAAAGTAGGAGCAGCTTACATTCATGACTATTATTATTTATTCGTTACTTTTAAAGCATCTAACACTATTTTGGTTGCGTCTGCAATAAGTTTATCATCGTATTTCGCATCCTCTTTTGCATGATTAGAAAGTATCGCAAGAACAATTGGCTTCTTATTTGGTGGCCAAATGATTGCGATGTCATTCCTTGTTCCATAAGACCCAGAGCCAGTCTTATCGGCTACTTCCCATTCTCCTGGAACTCCAGCACGAATTAAGTTGTCCCCCGTAGTATTTCTTTTCATCAAATCTATTAAAAAGTTCCGTTTCTCAATTGAAAGTATATCACCTAGCGCGTAAGTTCGAAGACTAGTAGCTAATGCCTTTGGGGTACTAGTATCATGATTTTCTCCTGGTTGCACTTCGTTTAATTCTGGTTCAAAGCGTTCAGGATTTGTAACAGTATCGCCTATTTTTCTCAGTGATTTTTTGAATTCACTTGGCCCACCTAATTGCTTAAGAATAAGATTTTGTGCAGTATTATCGCTATATCGAATGGAAGCATCCGCAAGTTCTTTCAGAGTCATACCTGTATCTACATATTTTTCAGTAATTGGATTGTAATTCACAAGATCTTTGCTAGTATACTTAATTCTTTGATCTAAATCTTCTATTGATTTCTTTTGTAACAGTGCTCCAACAGCAAGTGCTTTATGGGTAGATGCGTATGCAAACCGTTCACCTGAACGATAAGTAACAGTTTGATTCGTACCTGTGTCCAATGCATAAATACCAAGTTTAGCATCATATTCTTTTTCAAGTTTAACAAAAGATTGATTACTTATATGTTCTTGTTTGGTTTGTTTCGGTGGTTCGGATTGAATATTACTATTGGAACAGCCTATAAGCGTTACACATGAAAGTAATACTACAGGTAGCATCTTTTTATAATGTGTAATGTGAAAAAACTTCTTTGAAACTATCATACATTTTCAACCTCTTTCAAGAATTTATGGATTTTGTATAGGTATATTACATGCCGATACAATTAACAAATGTACAGGATAGCACTCCTCTTGTATTTGTATTTCTTGCATTACAAAATGAGAGAACTACCAAGAACACCTTTTTTATACGAAATAGACAATCTAAGTAACACATTTGTTCCATTTATGATTAAGGTTTTGATTATATCCATTAATTTTATAAGAATCACAAAATCCTCCTTTTTTGAACTCTACTTAATTTAATGTGGATTTAGATTGAGTTTCCCTCGTAACGGGAATATCAATTGGATGGCGCATATATAACAACCTCGTTTCGGATAGAATAGGTAATAACAACTACTGATTTCATTTTAAGTGAGGTGTTATATGATACATACGACAAAACAAAAAAGACTTGTGGTGCAAAGTATAACTACATTTAGTCTACTAATAACGACTATCTTTACGCCCATGCTTATTTACATTGTTTATGGATTACAGATTTCGAAAGGCTTTGAGGGATACTGGCCATCAATCTTGTTTTATACAACCTATATGACGGGTGTGTTTATCTGGATACCTATTGTGAATAAGGCTGGAATTCAACGCTCCTTATATTGGGCTGTTTTTATACTGATAGTATCATTACTTAGTGTTACTTTCTTTGGATGGAGTTCAAAATGGCTAGAAATAAGTGCGTTAGTTTCTGGTTTTACAGTTAGTACAATTTCTACCATGACGAGTACATTATTGTTTCTACATGTTGAAGGCGGGGGAAAGATTTATAATAAAAATCAACAAGCGATTATTATTGGTATCGTTTTTCTTTTACTGATCATCGTATTGTTAGCGATTAGTTTTCTATCGCCGCCGCTGATAACATGCATATATGGGATTTGTTTAATCAGTATCCTTTTTGCTATAAAAAAGATGCCGAGAACGGAATTAGCCAAAGGTTTTCTACCTATCTCCATCGTATCGGTAGTAGGAAAGTTTCTTTTTGTCTCAATGCTTATTCTTATGATACGAACAAGTCGTAACATAAATAATGAACAATATATTTTCTGTTTTTTTCTACTCTCTATAGCGCTTATTTGTTTCATGTTTTTGAGTTTGTTGAAAGGAAAGTTCTTTCATAAACTTTCATCTTCTTTACCAATTCGATTAAAGGCAGAGTCATTTTTACTTGGATTAGGAAATGGATATTTATTTTTGATGGGTATTTTTTATAGTCTTACTTTCTATAACATGTTAACCTGTATTTTCATTGTAGTTGGACCATACCTATTAGGGATTTTGATGTCCATATTTTTAGATATCAAAGCTGCTAAGAAAGTTAATCCAATCCATTTGTTTTTAGTAAGTACCTTAATTATGATATTCGGGTTTTATTCTCCACTATTTATAGTCCTTAGCGTTACATTTGGGAGCTATGCCATTAATAGTATTTCTTCTCAAAATAATATGAAAGTATATATGGTGAATGCTACACATAGAGAACTTTCTTTACTCATTTACACAACATGGAGAAATATGGGGAATATATTTTTACAATTTTTTATTTTGATTGTGATTGTGGGAGTAGGGATGTTTTATGATGTCGAATGGTCACAACTTTTCCAAACAATTGTTGGGAAGAGCCAAATGCAAATTGAAGGGTTATCCGTACAACGATTGATGTTTATGTTATCCATTTGCTGTTGGCTTGGCATGGTGGGCTTAGGTATGTGGATTGGTAAAAAAGCTAATCCCAATATTGCTTAAAAAGTATCTCGAAAAATATCGGTATTAAAAAATGAAGTATCACAAATATCTGATTGTAGCTTTTAGTTTGTCCACGATCTAAGTAACATAAGGTGGATGGTAAAAATAAAGGGCATAAAAAACGAGATGTAATCGCATCTCGTTTTTTTATGTTATGTGAAGTGTCAGATCAATTTAAAAAACTAAAGGGGTACCATTCGTATTATGGTCACGAGTATGTCAGTAACCATATCGCTTTCCACTTTTTTGAAAGGAAATCATGAGTATGAAATAATCGATCACTTTTTAAATCCTCCCAATAAAAATTGGCTTAGTCAAGTAAGAGCAAAAACTTTACTACAACATAATCAAATTAACAGAAAGATTGAGAGTGATATTAAGTGGTTTATGAAGTTTCCTTTATTTTGGGAGAATGAAAATATCTTTATTAGTCACGCAGGTATTTCTAACGATTCGTTAATTCCATTTAATAAATCTGATCCGAATGGAACTGCGTGTTTTTTTTCGTTATACAAAACCTAGTTTTCTAGTTCCACTTGATAGGCATCCCCTAATGGGAGGGATTTAAAATATATACGATTCAGAAACTAGGGGAACTGGCTGTATTTTCATATGCAACATTGCATATGAAAACGAATTGATGCAAATGTAAAAGCTTATTATAATGAAAACATAAATATTCAACACATCTTAATACAACAAAGAGGAGGAAGTAGTATGGAAATCGCAATGGCAGTTTTGAAATTTTTAGGTGGAGTAATTCCATTAGTTCAAGAACTTTTAAAAGCATTTATGTAAGTTTATTAATTAGCATTCATTATTATATCTTAATATAAAAGGGAATGGAGTGATTTTTCTGAAAATTAAGAAAGGTAATAAAAGAATAAAATTCCTAGCATGTTTATTAGTTAGTTTATGCACTATTAATTATTCATCTATTTCCTTCGCAGAAACAAAAACAGGTAATTCAGCTGATGCAACAAAAAATGCTAGTGGCATTGATACTGGTATAACAAATTTAAAGTATGATAGTAGAGATATTTTAGCAATAAATGGTGATAAAGTAGAGAGTTTTGTTCCGAAAGAAAGTATCAATTCAAATGGTAAATTTGTAGTAGTTGAACGTGAGAAAAAATCACTTACAACTTCACCGGTCGATATTTCGATTATTGATTCTGTGGCTAATCGTACTTATCCAGGGGCAGTACAACTTGCAAATAAAGCTTTTGCAGATAATCAACCTAGTTTATTAGTGGCTAAGAGAAAACCTTTGAATATTAGTATAGACTTACCTGGCATGAAAAAAGAAAATACAATAACTGTCCAAAATCCGACATATGGTAATGTGTCTGGAGCAGTAGACGATTTAGTATCTACTTGGAATGAAAAGTATTCAACAACACATACGTTACCTGCAAGGATGCAGTATACAGAATCTATGGTTTATAGTAAATCACAAATCGCAAGTGCTCTTAATGTTAACGCTAAATATCTTGATAACGGGCTAAACATTGACTTTAATGCGGTTGCAAATGGAGAGAAAAAAGTGATGATTGCGGCATATAAGCAGATATTTTATACCGTAAGCGCTGAACTACCTAACAATCCATCAGATCTTTTTGATAATAGTGTTACTTTTGATGAGTTAACTCGTAAAGGGGTAAGTAATACGGCTCCGCCTGTTATGGTGTCAAATGTAGCTTATGGCAGAACAATTTATGTGAAATTAGAAACAACATCTAAGAGCAAAGATGTACAAGCTGCCTTTAAAGCCTTACTTAAGAATAACAGCGTCGAAACGAGTGGACAGTACAAAGATATTTTTGAAGACAGTACCTTTACCGCTGTAGTATTAGGCGGAGATGCGAAAGAGCATAACAAGGTTGTTACAAAAGATTTTAATGAAATACGCAATATCATTAAAGATAATGCAGAATTAAGTCTTAAAAATCCAGCATACCCAATTTCATATACAAGCACTTTCTTAAAAGATAATGCAACGGCTGCTGTTCATAACAATACAGATTATATTGAGACTACAACTACAGAATATTCAAGTGCTAAAATGACGCTTGATCATTACGGTGCATATGTTGCTCAATTTGATGTATCTTGGGATGAATTCTCATATGATGAAAATGGGAAAGAAGTACTAACACATAAAACATGGGATGGAAGCGGCAAAGACAAAACGGCTCATTACTCTACCGTTATACCGCTTCCACCGAATTCAAAAAATGTAAAAGTCGTAGCGAGAGAATGTACTGGTCTTGCATGGGAATGGTGGAGAACAATTATTAATGAACAAAACGTTCCATTAACAAATGAAATAAAGGTTTCAATTGGAGGAACAACGTTATACCCAACTGCTAATATTAGTCATTAGATAAAAGTGAAGCGCCCTGTACAGGGCGCTTTTTCTTACTTAATAGATCATACGCAACAAATAAGCGAGTCAACTTAAGTAGGGGGAGAATATTTAAGTTGGATACAGTGGATTGGGGGAGCCTTAATTATTATCGCTACTTATTACGGTCGCCATTTGGAAAATAGCATACGTCATAAAACGAAAATCCAGCCAATTGATTCTTAATAAGTTTATACTTACTACAAAAACAAACAAACTCGTCCTACAAAGAGGGGAGTTTGTTTGTTTTTTGTTTAGATAATGGAATGTTCATGCAAAATTGTACACTATGTTCCATATTGTTTATAGAATATTTTATACCTAGCGTTTCAAGAATTTGTTTAACAATATATAGGCCTAGACCACTTCCTCCAGTATTTCGATTTCTTGATTTTTCAATTCGATAAAATGGTTTGAAAATTTGTTGTATATCTTCTTCTTTAATATTGACACCTGTATTTATAATTTGCATTTTGATTTGACCTTGTTTAGAATCCTCACTTAACTTTATATAGACTTTTTCATTATGTGGTGAATACATAACCGCATTATGGATAATATTTTTACATGCTTTTTCAAAAAGAACACGATCTGTATAAACAGAAAGGTCAGAATCAATTTCTTTTATTATTTGGATGCTTTTTTGAGAAGCGAAAAATTCGAGATCTTTTGTGATTGTACCTATTAACTTTGAAAGATTAACTTCTTCTATCTTTAGTTTAAAGGTGTGTTGTTCTAATTTCGACATACTTAAAATTTCACGAACTAATTGTTCCATACTTTCAATAATTTGATGATTTTTCTTTAAATATTGATCACGATTTTGATAAGGGCCAATATTGTATATCATCCCTTCTAAGTATCCTTTCATTACAGTTAGAGGGGTCTTTAATTCATGTGCTACAATCGCAAAAAACTCTCTGCGTTTTGTTTCTATTTCTCTTTCTTTTTCAATATCATTTTTTAATTGATGATTTGCTTTTTTCAAATCAAACATAGCTTGTTGTAAGTTAATAGACATGTCATTCAAACTATTAGATAATTCTCCTAACTCATCTGTAGAGCGAACCTCAATTTTTTCGGAGAAATCTAAATTTGCCATCTTTTGTGCACCTTCATTAATATAAATAAGTGGCTTTGTAATAAACCTGGAATAGAAATAAGCACTCCCTACACCAATTACGAGTACAATGATACTAATATAGGGAAGAAAGCGTACTAAAACCTGTGAAGCTTCATCAATCGGTTGAAATGTAGCGAACACTACAAGCGTTAAACTACCATCTTTGAATTGAATTGGTTTAGTAACGTTATATGAATTGCTAAGGGTACCTGCATTCTCGAACCGTGTCGCTCTAGTAACTACTGTTGTTTGCGAACCACTTTGAATAAAAGAAAATGAAGGAGAGTAAATAATTATTCCCTCTTTATTTTGAAGCGAAAGCATCGCATTATTTTTTTTTGCGTATTCATCAAAAAGTGGTATCGCATCTTGAAACGTAAGATCTTTAGACTTATCAATGATTTCTTTTATCCCTGTTTGAAGTTGATCTGTTTTGTATTGCTCATAAAACGTAGGGAGAAAGAAGTATAAAGTTAAATAAATCAATACTGCAAAGGATAACAAAATGAGAGAGGTAGTCATAAAGAGTTTATAAGTAATTTGCTTCATCTTCATAATTTTTACAATGCTACTCATCAATTTTATAACCAATACCCTTTATTGTTTTAATGTAAGGGATAGCTAATTTTTTACGTAGGTTTTTAATGTGTGTATCAATTATTCGTGTTTCGCCAAAATAATCGTATCCCCAAACTTTTTCTACGATATTTTCTCTAGTGAGTACTTTTCTCTCGTTTTGAAATAGTAGTTGTAGAATTTCAAACTCTTTTGTCGTTAATAAAATTTCAACTTCATTTACATATACTTTATATGCATCAACATCGACACGCACTTCTTTAAAAACCAAATGATTATTTACATTTTTATCATAACTTCTTCTCAGTACGGCTTCGACTCGTCTAATCAAAACATGAAACGAAAAGGGTTTTGTTATATAATCATCGATTCCAAGATCAAACCCTTTCATTTGATCTTCCTCTTCTTCCAATGCAGTTAGCATAATAATTGGTACGTTTGACTGACTTCGAATCATCTTGGATACTTCAAATCCATTAAGATTGGGCATCATTACATCTAGAAGAATTAAATCAAAGGATTGCTTATTAAATTGTGTCATACCCTCTAATCCATCTGATGCGACTACCACTGTATACTGTTGTGTCATTAAAAATTGTTTAATTAATTCCTGAATTTCTTGATCGTCTTCTACCACGAGAATATGATAGTTTTTCATAATATCACCTCTGGTAGTCATTATAGCCGTACTATCTGTAGTTTATGTGGAGATTCATTAGGAGACTTCACAAGACATTTATTGTGTTAGCTACACGTTCAAGGTTATGTGTTATTAGCTAATAAGTATTAATAGCCACATTACTTCTATATGGATAAATAATTGTATGCTTGTAAAAATACTCATTATATAAAAAAAGGAACGGTTAATATTTACGAAAAACTAATGTATAATAATGTAAATTGGATGTGATTTCTTAAACTATATGAAAATATACCTTCGCTTTTTTACTAGAAGGAGAAAAGGAAATGAATTTCAATATAAAAGAAGCTACCGGAATTCTGGAGCGTGCGTCACAAACTTTGGAGTTTTTTTATCTAGTTTATCCGGCGATGGCTACATTGTAATGAAGAGGAAGGAACTTGGAATACATTCAAAGTGGTTGAGCATCAAATTGATATAGAGAAAAACAATTGGATTCCAGGGTTAGAAATTATCCTCCGGGAAGGTAAAAATTAATCCATTTCTCTGTTGGATCGTTATTCTCATCTAAATAACAACTCTCTTGGTAAACCAAAAGTTTAAAGGTACGAACTAGGGATTATTTATATAATGCGAGAAAGGCTGTGAGGTTATTTGAGGGGTTATAAAGCAATGCTATTTGATTTAGATGATACCTTACTTGATAGGGATAAGGCAGTAGATAAATTGTTTTTAATTATTTTAGAAAAGTGTTATGAGGATGTTAGTGATACAGCTAAAAACAATATGTTACAGAAATTCAAAGAATACGATAAAAGGGAATACGGCATTAGTAATAAAACTATAGTTTTGGAATCATTGTTTGATGAATTCCCACCGAAATATAGATTGCCACGCAATTACATCCAAGATTTTTGGAATAATAATTTTCCTAAATGTTTTTCTATAAACCAAAATACTATTAATATCATAAATACTATAAAGTCACATATTAAAGTTGGAATTATAACAAATGGCTCAACTCAAAGGCAAAAAGCAAAAATAATTAACACGAATTTGAATCGTTATTTTGATACAATCATTATTTCTGAAGAAGCGGGATTTAGTAAACCTGACAAACGCATATTTGAATTAGCATTAAATAAGCTAAATGTACAATCAGAAGATGTACTATTTGTTGGAGATGACTTAGAAAAGGATATTGCTGGTTGTCAAAATGTAAATATAAAGGGCATATGGTTTAACCCTCATATGATCACGAATACTAGCGAAATAAAACCATATGCCGAGATTAATACCTTGGATAGTTTGTTAAGTTATGTCACTCCACAATATTTTTATAACAAGTAAAAACAATTTGGAGAGATGAATTTTCAAAAATATTTAAAATATAGATTACCCTTAATTTCATTGACCGTATGAGAAGTATAAAACTATATTTATATTTGTAGTTAAGATAAAAGAATCCATTTTCATGATGTAATACGTATCACTCAAATCACTCAAGTGATGGCTAAATGGTATAGAGGGAATTTTGACCCATGATCAATATGAAGAGCTGCAAAGCATGTTTACTACATGATGTGTAAATTATAGAGGAGTGAGACTATGGAATTAGAGAAAATAGTAACCGGCGAAATAAATATTGCTGTCGTAAGAAATGATACGTTAGTAATATCTGATGTTCAATCTGCATTAGATCTTTTGGCGACAGTTCAATATGAAGTAGATTCAAAGCGTATTATTGTCCATAAATCATTAATAAGTGAAAGTTTCTTTGACTTAAAAACACGTCTTGCGGGTGATATTCTTCAAAAGTTTATAAATTACAGAGTAAAGATTGCTATCGTTGGAGATTTCTCTATGTACACTAGTAAAAGCTTAAAAGACTTTATTTTTGAATGTAATAAAGGTAATGATATTTTTTATTTAGCAACTGAACAACAAGCAATTGAAAAGTTAAGCTCATTGAAGTAAATGACATAAAGTGTATTTCGAAAGAGGCATCCGTTATAGTTCCTCTTATTTGTATTCTGATACAAAGATGTTTTTTGGAATTTGTACCGGTACAGTGATTGTAAATGTGCATGGATACAGTACCTCATAAAATTTACAATCAGCATATATTATTTTAACTTATAATTTTTAAGGGGTGCTGAATATGACAAGTTTACAATATCAACTTCTTACAAGATTGAACCTTGAAAAACGTACTGAAGGAAAATTTGAAGAATTAAGTACAATACTCTTTGCATTTGCGCATACAATACCGTTTGAGAATTTAGATGTTATATCAGGTAATACAAATGAAATTTCAAAAGAGAACTTACAGAAGAAAATATTAGCAAGTTCGCGCGGCGGGCTTTGTTATGAATTAAATACTCTTTTCTACTATTTTTTAAAAGAGTATGGTTTTAATGCCCAGCTAGCATTAGGAACAGTTTATAAAAATGATATTAATGCATGGGCACTTGAGGACGGACATATTACTATTATTATAAATTTTGATAATGAAACTTATTTAATTGATGTAGGGATTGCTTCGTTGGTACCTCTTGTTCCAGTTCCGTTTTCTGGGCAACCGGTTTCTTCTAGTAATGGTATGTACCGTGTGAGACGGAAAGATACAAGCAAAGGAAACCATGTTTTAGAAAGAATGGATGTTGATGAAGAGTGGAAAGTCTGCCATGCTTTTTATAATCATGTTATTGATGAGTCAATTGTAAATGAGGTTCAAAAAAAGGTGATAGAAGATGAGAAGTCTATTTTCAATAAAGGGCCGATTGCAGTAAAGTTGACGGATTCTGGTCATGTTTCCTTAACTAATGCTAGTTTGACTGAAAACATTTACGGAGAAAAAAGTAAGCTTGGAATTACAGAAAATCAATATAGAGAACTATTACATTCACTTTTTAATATTGAATTATGAAAAAGTGAATAGCCGACTCCTATTTGGAATCGGCTATTTTGTTATTGCGAGCCAAGTAGATTCCGTTCTCAATTTTAAGTTTGATTTTCTTAATAGATATAATACACTAGAACAGTATAAAAAATATATAAAATGAATATTGAATGTAAAGGAAGATTATCATGTCAGTTATCGATAAATTAAAACTTAATAAGTATACGAATATGGTGGTTATTAACGAACCAAACGATTATGAAGTATTTGGAGATAAACCAACTACATTTTCTAAAGAGCATGATGCTGTTTTTATTTTTGTAGAAACACTTGATGAGATGGTAGAGCATACAAATTTCATTATTAAAAATGAAGAGCTGTTACTTGAGAAAGGTTATGTGTTTTTTGCTTATCCGAAAAAAGGTAATGCTCGTTACAGTACTTTTATTCATCGTGATGAAATGTTTCCAGCGTTAAATGTTGGAGAAGATGGATATGTAGGAAATAGTGATATTAAATTTGCGCGAATGGTAAGTATGGATGACGTTTTCACTGTTGTTGGTTTAAAGCGTGAAAAGAAAAAAGCAAAGAAAACGCCTGCTGCGAGTCAATGTGTTGCTGATTATGCAGATCGAATTCAAGATGTTGAAGCATTATTAGCTAATCATCCGAATGAACTTAAGTTTTATCAAAGTTTAACACCTGGATATCAAAAAGATTGGGCTCGTAATTTATTTTCTGTTAAACAAGAAAAAACACGTGAAAAACGTCTTGAGAAAATGATTGAAATCCTTTCACAAGGCTATAAAACAATTGAATTATTCCGTAAGAAGAAAAAATAACGATTAGGAACGTCACAATGATGCAACAATTAATTACGTTGAACACATTGAAAAAAGGATTCCTTTCAGTATACTAAAGTATGTTCTTATATTTAAATAATTAGCAAAAGAGAAAAGGTGTTTGAAATGAAATCGTATATTGTAGTTGGAGCTGGAATTTTAGGAGCATCTACTGCTTATCATCTTGCTAAGGCTGGTGCGAAGGTTACTATTGTAGATCGTCAAGAGTTAGGTCAAGCAACTGACGCAGCAGCAGGTATTGTCTGTCCGTGGCTTTCACAGCGTCGTAATAAAGCATGGTATAAAATCGTTAAAGGCGGTGCACGTTACTATTCTTCGTTAATTCAGCAATTAGAAGAAGACGGTGAAACGGATACAGGTTACAACCGTGTAGGTGCAATTAGTTTACATACTGACGAAAAAAAGTTAGATCAAATGGAAGAGAGAGCGTATAAACGCCGTGAAGATGCACCGGAGATTGGTGAAATCACTCGCTTATCAGCTGAAGAAACGAAAAAATTATTCCCAGCATTATCGGAAGAATATAGTTCTGTTCATATTAGTGGCGCTGCACGAGTAAATGGAAGATTATTACGCAACGCATTAATAAGCGCTGCGAAAAAACATGGTGCCACTTTCATAAAAGGTGATGCAGTATTAGTCCGTGAAGGGAATCATATTACGGGAGTTAAAGTAAACGACGAAACAATTGTAGCGGAAAAGGTAATGGTAACTGCAGGCGCATGGGCAAACGAAATCTTGAACCCATTAGGAATTAATTTCTTAGTTACGTTCCAAAAAGGACAAATTGTTCATTTACAAATGGAAAATACAGCAACAGAAAATATGCCAGTTGTTATGCCGCCGAACGATCAATATATTTTAACATTTGACAATGGCCATGTGGTAATTGGTGCAACGCATGAGAATGATACTGGTTTCGATCACCGTGTAACAGCTGGTGGTTTACATGAAGTATTCCATAAAGCGTTAACAGTAGCGCCTGGTTTAGAAGATGGTACAATGGTTGAAACAAGAGTTGGCTTTAGACCGTTTACACCAGGGTTCTTACCTGTTATTGGACCACTACCTAAATTTGAAGGTATTCTCGTTGCAAACGGATTAGGTGCTTCGGGTTTAACTGCGGGACCATACTTAGGATCTCAACTTGCTAAACTGGCATTAGGACAACCGATTGAATTAGATTTAAATGATTATGATGTTGCTGGGGCAATGGAATAGTAACAAACAAAAAAGATTAGGAGTGATTTCCTAATCTTTTTGTTATGTTATTTGGGCGTAACTAAGTATTTTGAGAGGTAGGAGTTCTTTTAAACAAGGGGTACCACCCCACATCCATCAACTTAAGGTATATTTCCATACAAAATGTTGTCTTTTCACGAGTCTTTTATTATTTTTTATAGATATCATGAAAGTAGGCACATCAAATAAACCCTGACGGGTTTCAAATTTTTCGCTATGCTACTTGATGAGCAGAAGTGGTATACTCATACACAACACCCAAAATATCAAAGACTGTTTTTTTCTCATATCTGTGGGATTTTCGTCCGTTTCGCTGTAG
>NZ_LXLV01000035.1 GCF_001757995.1 Bacillus mycoides
GTTTTTTATTTTATTTATGATAGTGGATACTTTAGGAAGAAATATAAGAAACTACTTATCATTCTTTGTACGAGCATCCCACTAATTTTATGTATGCGGTACCCCATCTATATGGATGAAAATTGTATTCACGATTTAAGACAAATCCCCTTTTTAATTGGTACACTTTATGGTGGATTTCCTGTCGGTATTGCATTACTCATGATTTTATTAATTACACGTTTTATGTTTTATGGTTTTAGCCTGTTAACAATCATTGTTTATGGAACGATGTTAATAATAACAGCATTCGCAACATCAAAATTTAAAATATACAATCGGAAAATGAAAGTAGCTTCATCTATGTTTTTAACTTTTTTCCTTGCAATATTTACAACAGTAATTGTTTTAACTCTATCAGATTTTGAAGTGAATAATTTGTACATTATTTATTTCATTCTATTACCAACTATTTTAATATTATTTATGATCTATTTTAATGAAGTTTTAAAAGATGCAACATTCATGCGATCAAAATTAATAAAAGTTGAAAAGATGGAGATTGTCAGCCAACTCGCTGCAAGTATTTCACATGAAGTAAGGAACCCATTGACTGTTGTAAAAGGATTTACACAACTTTTAAAAACGCCCAATATAACTCAACAATCCAGAGATGAATATATTGAACATATACTTGAAGAATTAAATCGTGCACAGGCAATTATTGATGATTACTTAACTTTTGCCAAACCAGCTTCAGAAAAATTAGATTGTATTTCAGTGGAGCATGAGTTACATCGAGTTATTAATATGATATTGCCTTTATGTAATATGAATAATATTAATATTACACAAGAGTTCTCTGAGGGAATAATTATTGGTAATACACAGCACTTCCATCAATGTTTTTTAAATTTAATAAAAAACAGTATAGAAGCAATGCCAAGTGGCGGTAATCTAATTATTTCTACAACTGTTAGTAATAATAAGGTCATAATAAGGATTCAAGATAGTGGAATTGGAATGTCGCAAGAGCAAATTAATCGATTTGGCGAACCATATTTTAGTACAAAAACGAAAGGTACTGGTTTAGGAACAATGGTTGCTGTAAAAATTATCGAAACGATGCGAGGTACATTGAAAATTCGAAGTGTTATAAATAAAGGAACTACTTTAACTATCACATTACCTAAATGCAGTAATGAGGAGATTTCGTATAATAAATGAAAAAGGAGCTATTAAGCTCCTTTTTCATTTATTACGATACAAAAAGTACCTACTATGTTTTTTAAGTTTACATTTTGTAAAGACTAATTAGAAATTAGTATCCTCAGCCCCAACAGCTGCATCCAACGATTATTAATAAAATAAATAATACAACTAATAAAGCGAAACCTCCACCAAAACCACAAGAACCACCGAAACTCATATTTTCTCCTCCTTTTGGTTTGAAAACTAATAGGTAGTTGATCATTTTAACTGGTTCGTATTATACAGTATGTGCATCCCCTTTTTTTGAGCATGTCCGCATAAAATTAGTAAAAGCACTCTATTGAGAGTGCTTTAAAATGGGTACCAAAAGCTTTGGAATACATTCAGTTTTAAGTACACTGCAATAATCAAAATAATAATACCAACAAAAAGTGTGATGTAATCCTCTTTTTGTGCGTCCTTTGCATAGTACCACGTACGTTTGTCTTTCTTTCCAAATCCTCTTAAATCCATTGCATTTGAAACTGTATCGATTCTTTCTAAAGAATGAATAATAAGTGGCCAAAAAATTAAAACACGGTTTTTCATACGAATCCACAAGCTCGCTTCTCCTTTTTCAAAAGGCGCACCTCTTGCTTCCTGTGCATGTTTAATGATTATATATTCAGATTGAATGTTTGGTATATAACGCAGTGCAATATTTATTGCATATGTAATTTTGTAATGAATAGCAAATTTATTTAAACTACTGACAAATTCACTTGGATGAGTTGTATAAATAAAAAGAAGTGTAAATGGTAATAACGTAAAATATTTTAATGAAAGTGTAGCGGCAAAAAATAATGTTTCGTATGTAATTGTTGCATAACCTATATGAAAAAAAGATGTGTATGTTCCTGTTAATTCTGATCCATGTGTTGGCGTAATAAAAAGAATCATAACAGAGTTTAATAAACTAAATGTAAATATAACGCTGAAAACAACAATAATTTTACGTAACTGAATTTTTGCAATTAAGAGGCCGATACATCCAATAATAAATAAAATTAGCAATATACGAAAATCAAAAAATAAAAAAGTAAGGGTCATACAAAATATAAATAAAGATAATTTAATTGCACCATCCATACGATGAAAATACGTATTATGCATACTCCTCCCTCCTATTAACCTCTATATAAAGTTTCACAAACATTTCCGGAGATGAAATTCCGCTTAGTTTCGCAAGCTTTATTAATGAAATCTCCCGTAGATTCGCTCTTTGTAACGTTCCTTGATCCCAAAATACAGTGGATACAGTATTGTCCGCTATAATTTTCCCTTCATGCAAAACTACCGCTCGATTTGCGTATTCTAAAGCAAGATTCATATCGTGTGTAATAAAAATAAAGGATATTCCTTTTTCAGCCAGTTTTCTTATAAACGACATAAATTGTTTGTAATGATAATAATCTTGTCCAGCAGTCGGCTCATCTAATATAATAAGTTTTGGGTTTGTTGTAAGTACAGAAGCAATAGTTAATCTCTTTTTTTGCCCGTAACTTAAAGCCTGAATTGGCCAATTACGAAATGGGTATAATCCACAAATTTTCAAAACATCTTCCACTCTACTGTTAATTTCTTCTTTAGAAACCTTTTTTAATTTTAATGTGAATGATACCTCTTCTAAAACAGTACGTTGTGTAATCATTTGATTTGGGTTTTGCATAACATATGAAATAACTTCCCCGCGTTTACGAATAGACCAAGAATTTATATTCTCTCCATTGAACATAATTCTCCCATTCTTTGTTTTATTTATACCTATAAGACTATGAGCTAATGTCGATTTACCTGCTCCGTTATGACCGAGAAGTGCTACAATTTCACCTTCGCCTATTGAAAGGTTAATATCTTCTAATACTGTATGTTTGTTATGGTACGAAAACGATAAGTTTTCTATTTGACATACTGCTCTTTTTTTATGCGTGTTTTTAATTGAAACTTGTTTCTGCATCCAGTTCTTTATTAGGCTATGAATGCGGTTATTATGAAGGTTTTCAATTGGGAATATCGCAACACTCTCATTGTCAAAATTTAATTTCTTTAATGCCTCTATATAAATAGGTTCTCTTAGCCCGATATTTGGTAATATATTAGACGCTAAAATTTTATCCGGTGAATCAATTGCAATAATTTCTCCCTCATCGATCAAAATAATTTTATCCACATCAAGATTTAAAATTTCTTCTATTCGATGTTCAATAATTATAATTGTTTTATTATATTTCTCATGTATATCTTTAATAAGATTTATAGTATTCAAACTGCTTGCAGGATCTAAGTTAGCTAATGGTTCATCAAATAATAATATATCTGCATTTACCGTTAGGAGCCCTGCAAGAGAAACTGTCTGTTTTTGACCTCCTGACAATTCATGAGGACTTTGTGCATGGAAATCCTGCATATGTACCTTTTTTAAAGAGTCAGTAACAATTCTTTTCATTTCTTTTTGATTTACACATTCATTTTCTAATAAAAATGCTACATCTTCTTCTACGGTAAGGCCAATAAATTGCGAATCTTGATCTTGTAATATTGTTCCTACATGTTTACTCTGTTCAAAAATACTGCCTTCTCTCGGATCCTTTCCAGCTATTAAAATGTTACCAGTACTTATCCCTTCATAAGAAAATGGGATTGGCCCATTTATACAATGAGCTAATGTTGACTTCCCTGAACCACTTCGTCCAGCTATTAGCACTTTTTCCCCAGGATATATTTGAAATGTAATATCTTTTAAAGTAGGCTGCGTGGCATGCCCATATTGAAAGGTAAATTGCTCAAAAGAAATAATTGGTTGCATGTATACATCCCTACTTTTCAATTTTTAAATGTGCATGTTTCTTATTCGCTTTAGCTAAACCGATTGTGATTGGTAAGCCAAGAACTAAAAATACGATAACGTCTGCAATGGTTGCTCCTAGTACTTGTATAACGATTTTATCGAACGGTTCTCCCATCACAATAACATCGAATGCCCCTGCAAATATAATGGCAATTACAATACCGAATAACCCCGCAATTGCAAAATAAGAAATATCACGGTTATTATACCTTCCATTTTTTACACTGAAACTAGATTTTTTTTGTATGAGCCCCATTGCAAAACCGATAATCCCTGAACTAAACACCCATCCCCACCAAATACCCCATCCAGCGATTGTATCTGTAACTGTATGACCGATGAGTCCTATTAATAGTCCTGCTACTGGACCGAATAACGCACCAAAAACTGTTAATATAACCAATGCTGGTTTAATAAATGTATTGGGTGCGATAGAAAATCCCCAAAGCCCTAATACTCCGTATAAAGCTGCTCCAATTCCGATTGCTACTACTAGTTTTGTCGTTAATTTGTTCATTACAATTCCCCTCTCGTATTATTCAGCTTTTAATACTCTATATTTGTTTTGAAAATGAATTATGCATCGACACGTCCTTTCTATACAACAAAAAATGACCCCTTAAATTAAGAGGCCATTTTCTTTCACGTACAAGAATCCTCTTATCTTTCAAAAGACATATAAATGTCCTCCGCGGAATTAGCACCTTCCTATGTGTAAATTACATAGGGGTTGCTGAGGTTTCATAGGGCCGTTCCCTCTACCTCTCTGGATAAGTATGTATTTGTAATCTGTATTATGGCATTAACAACAATTAATTTCAATACTTTTCTTACTATTTTTATTTTTCGATAAATAGCTCGTTTAAATCATTGTATTCTTATCGGAATTACGAAATAATGAATTCAAAATTACTACGGGAGGAATGCATGATGAAAGTAATTGGCTTAATTGGCGGACTAAGTTGGGAATCAACATCGTTATACTATAAACATATTAATACACTAACTCTCTCTCAATATGATCAAAATGCGAAGCTTGTTTTATATAGCATGGACTTTGGTGAGGTAACTACATTATTACAAAATCATCAATATGAAGAAGTGAAAAATGAATTAGTCACAGTAGCCAAAAAGGTAGAAAACTCTGGAGCTGAATGTTTACTAATGTGTTCTAATACTGTACATCTATTTGCTGAGGAAGTAGAAAAGGCAATATCAATACCACTCCTCCATATTGGAGATGTAAGTGCTAAAAAAGTGATAGAATATAATATTAATCGTATCGGACTTTTAGGAACAAAACAAACGATGGAACAAGACTTCTATAAATCAAGACTAGCAAATTACAACATTGAGACGATTATCCCAAATAAAGAAGATAGAACTTTCATCCATCATGTCATTTTACAAGAACTCAGTAGAGGAATTATTTCAGAAACATCAAAAGAAAGGCTATTACAAATCACAAATACATTAATTAAAAATGGTGCTGAAGGAATACTACTTGGCTGTACAGAAATTCCTTTGCTCATTTCACAAAGTGATCTATCGGTTCCTGTTTTTGATACCGCTTATATACATGCGAATACAGCTGTACAATTTGCGGATAACAATTTAACAGTGAAACTTTAATCAACGGCGGTTTTGTCCATACCCATTGGGCTTTACAAGCAATTGATTTCCCACTTAACTTCCTCACATTCACCGAATTTTGAGCTGGGAGTTTTATTGTCCAAAATAGCGAGATAAATAATTATCAAGCATTAACATAAAAAAGGCATCTACAAAAGTAGATGCTCAGCTGTGATAAGGAGTGTTCAGTGAGGTAAGGTACAAGCTTTTTTGCTTGTCCTATGCTATCAATATATGCATTTATATATAAAAGGTGAATACTTAATAGAATACTCTTGAACTAAATTACTTTATTCTTTTCAGTTGATCAAATGGATAATAAATTTTTTCTACTTTACCTATCAGATTTGATTCATCAATAAGTACGGGGGGTATTTAAAAACGTCTCTAGTCCATTGAAATACTAGAGACGTTTCATATTTTCTAATCCTCTTTTGGATTATCTACTTTTGTAGCCTCGCCATTTAATCGCTTATTTTTCAATTCAAAATAAGCATCTAAAACATCTTTCCCAATATCAGAGTTAATACCCGACTTATCATTTATAACCCATGGCACAACAACAGAAAATGCTACTTCTGGATCGTCATATGGCGCATATCCTGCTAATGTTAAATTATAACATTTCATACGTTCACCTTTATCATTTCTACCTATGTCACTTTCTCCACCATATACTGTCTGTGCTGTCCCCGTTTTACCAGCTGGTTTATATGGTACTTTTTGGAACGCCCTTACTCCCGTTCCATCTCCTTCTTGGAAAACTCTTCTAAACCCTTCTTTTACTTGATTTATATAATCTTCTTTCATATCCACTCTATTTAAAACAACTGGTTCTAATGAATGTACGACTTTACCGATTTCATCTTTTTGCACAGTTTGTTCTCTAATCTCTTGAATAATTTGCGGTTTCATACGATAACCACCATTTGCAATAGTAGAAATGTACTGTGCAAGCTGAAGTGGTGTATACGTATCGTACTGGCCAATAGAAAAATCTAATAAAAATCCCGGTTGATTATCTTTTCTCCCGATTTGTCCAGCTGTTTCATTCGGTAAATCAATACCCGTTGGAACACCTAAACCAAATTGCCTGAAATAATATCTCATTTTATCAAAATATTCTTGTTTAATATCTAGTGAACTATTTCTAACATAATCCACACCTGCAATTTTTAATGCTGTATTAAACATATAAACGTTAGAAGAAACTTGTAAAGCTCTTAGATCATCAATATTCCCGAAATCTTTCCAAGACTTCTTCTCCTTAGTTCCTTTAAATTTCATAGGCGCATCATAAAAGTAAGTACCTGGTGTTATAGCTTTCGTTTCGAAACCAGTCAATATTGTCGCACCTTTAACAGTTGATCCAAGCTCATATGAACTTGTCATCGTACCTAAAGCATAATCTTCAACTTCTGTTTTCCCGTCTTTTTCTACTAACTTTTTCCCTGCCATTGATAATACTTGACCATTTTTCGGATTTATCATTACAACGAAAGCACGGTCCAACATCGATTCTGAACCTTTATAGGTCTTTAATATTTTTTCTATGCTCTCTTCTACTTTTTTCTGTAATTCCATATCTATTGTTAAAGTTAAATTCTTACCGCTTTTCCCCTCAGAAACTGTTTCTGTTCTAATTGTATTACCTTGTTTATCAGCAATACTTCTTACTTCTTTTTTCGTGCCATGAAGCACATCTTCGTATTGCTGCTCGATGTAACTTTTCCCGACCCGATCATTCCGGCTATACTCACGCACTAAATAATAATCTAATCGTTCACGTGGTAGTCCTTCATCAGTATTCGAAACATTTCCAAGGACTGAACGGAATAAGCCATCATTTACATAGAGCCTTTCCCAATCAACGGATGCGTCTACACCTGGGAGATTTGCTAAATTTTCACTAATCACAGTATATTCTTTTTCACTAACATCTTTTTTAATAATTTGAGGTGCCATTTGATAACCTGAAGACATTTTACTTTTAATAGCTAACACTTCTATATCTTTTGCTGTTAATTCTTGAAGATTTTCATCTGTAACACGCTTTCTTTTTAACTCTTCTATTTTTTTGTCTAGCTCTTTTCCGGTAATATCCTTTTCTCTAAACTTATCTATTTCTTTTTTAGATACTAAATTTTGAGTAATTTTTGGATTTAATTGCATCCAAAAATCTTTTTTATCAGTCTCAGTTAACTTATCAATATCTTCTTGCGGCATTTCAATTCTTTCTGCAAGTTGTCTTGCAGTTTTTAACATTTCTTCCGCTTTTACACCTTTCACCTTTGTATATGTAATCGTACGTAAAGACTTATTGTCAACAACTGGATTACCCTCACGGTCATAAATTTTACCGCGTGGTACTGTAAGACTAACAGTTGCATTCTCTCTTTTTTCTACTTCGTTTTTATATGTTTCTCCATCGAAAATTTGCACTTTACCTAACTGTATTATAATTCCAGAAAATAATAAAAACACACAAAAGAATAAAATATTTAATCGTATAGGTAGCGCTCTACCGCTTTTCTCTTTTTTCTTTTTCACCTCGTAATAATCTCCTTCCAACTAAACTTTTATTATATTATATAAATATTAATATAATGTTTAAAACTTAATAGAAATTTAAAAAATAGTTAAGAAAAGGTAAAGTTTACTAAATTAAATATAAAAATATGCGATAAGAAAGGGCTTAGTTAACTAAGCCCTTTCTTATCGCATATTAAATTTATTAAGAGTTAGCAATAGAACGTAGCGTTACACATCTATCCTTACTCTTGGATTTAGATTTTTCACTTTGAATTTTTGGTAAAAAAATAGTTACCGTTGTCCCAACACCAACATCACTCTTAATACTAATGGTTCCTTGATGACTTTCGATAATTTTGTAACTTAACATCAATCCTATTCCAGTACCTTTTTCTTTCGTACTATAAAAAGGTTCACCCAACCTTTTTATTCTTTCCTTGGGTATTCCTATTCCTTCGTCGACTACATCTATAATTACTCCATCTTCATTCATTTCTTTCATGTGAATAGAAATTTTCCCACCATCTGGCATTGCCTCGATTGAATTTTGCAAAATATTAATAAATACTTGTTTCAATTGATTTTCAGAGCATTCAATAATAGGTTCATTGGAATCTACAAATAACTCAACTTGAATATTCGTCATAATTGCTTTTGTGTTAATTAAAGACACAACATTTTTAAATACTTGATAAATGTTATTCTTTTCAGTTGGGATTTCATCTGTTTTAGCAATCGATAAAAACTCTTGAAGTATCGCTTCAATTCTCTCAATTTCAGAAAGCATAAGGTCAAAGTATTTTTCTTGATCTTCTTTGTTGATTTGGAATAGTTGAATAAATCCTTTTATTACAGTTAACGGGTTCCTCACTTCGTGTGCTACACCAGCTGCTAATTGTCCAATTGCAGCAAGGGTATCAGATTTACTTAGCAATTCTTCTGCTTTTTTCCGCTCTGTAATATCACGTACAATAATCATAATTTTATCTTGTAATAATGGTAAACATCTAGCTTCAAAGAAATCGATGCTTCCATTAAGTGTTAAAGGATATTCTACAATTACATTCTTTCCTTCTTCTTTTAATTGGCGAATTGCTTCTTGAAATTGCTGTGCTACTGGAGACGGTAATATTTCGTAAAACTTTTTTCCCATAAAAGCTTCTGCGGGTACGTAAAATTTTGTAGGGGATCCTGCTTTATAATCTATAATTGTCCCATCATCTTCTGTTAAAAAACATAAATCTGGTAAAGCTTTAAAAATTAATTCTAATTCAGAGGTTTGTTGTTTTAATTGCTCTTCTATCGCTTTTAAATGTGTAATATCTACCCCAACAGCCCAGTAACTAAATCCTTTTACAGGAAACTGCTCTGATATATTGGACCACATTATCGTTTTAATTTCACCATTTTTACATGTTAAACGCATTTCCCAATCTCTAAAATTTTTTCCACGAGTTAAAAATTTATTTTGTATTTGATGGCGATAATTATGGTCAGGATACAGTAATCGAAGAGCGTTTGGGTTCCCAATTATTTCTTCAGCAGTATAACCTGTTACAATCTCGCATTCTCGATTCCACAAAACAAAATCTCCATTATAGTCAAGCGCATCAACCATAACAGGCATATTTTGTAAGATCGTATGTAATTCTTCCTCTTTTCGAGAAAGTAACGATGTATTTTTACTTTGAACTACTTTTTTCACCCCACCTATAATGAGGTTAGAAAGCATTTCAAAATATTTTTGGCAATTGAAAATTTCGCTTCTTTTGGACCATACAACAAAAGATCCTAAATATTGATTGTATAAGAAAAGGGGGATTTCAATTTTGGGAAGTTTACATACTTTCATTTCATTAATTCCAAATGAAAATATACATTCGTTTTCAGCATCAAGAAGTTGATGTGATATGTTGGTTAATTTATAAAATTGTTCTGCCATGGTTTCTATTGTACTCACATCAATAAGTTCCATTAGCCGCGCATTCATTCCTTTTTCACCTCGATATGTAAAATTTATACAAATTCAAAATTCATACTTCTTCATTATACGAAGAAAGTGCTCCTAGGTATATAGCTGTAGAATAATTATTCGAACAAATTCTATTTTTCAATTAAAAGCAGAAAATAATATACGTATGAACTGAAACTTTAATCAGTAAGTATTATTTATCTCTCATACATTATTAGCCAAACAAATCGTTATTATATAAACAGCGCGCGAACCTCCCTACATTAACCAAATTTTGATATGGGAGTCTTACGCGCCGCTAGTAACAGTATAAAAACACAATAAACATAAAGTTCACAAAATTTTCACAACTAACTTGAAAAATATAAACATTTATTCCAATATATTCTATATAATGAAGTGTAATAAGGCTTCTATGAATCTCATAGAATACCTTACCCCTAATAAAAAGAAAAAAAGAATCTATTTGGATTCTTTTTTTCTTTTTTTATTACATCACATATTTATATAAAGCATGTGCGACACCATGTTCTTCATTTGTTAACGTTTCGTATTGACACATCGCTTTTATTTCTTCAACTGCATTCCCCATTGCAATTGATATATTTGCTTTCTCCATCATAGAAACATCGTTTAAGCCATCGCCTATTGCTACAGTGTTTTCAACTGGAATATTAAGATGTTTTGCTAAAGTATATAATCCATTTCCTTTTTGAGCATCTCGATGATTAATCTCTAAATTATGCCAATATGAAGATGTAATTGCTAAATCGGTATTATGCAGAAACGTTTCTTTTAATTTTTTTAATTTCTCTATGTCATAAGAAAACGGTAAAAGTTTATGCACATGTATATCCATTTCTACAATTGGTTTACAACTTTCTGTACTATGAAATGCTGTATGCTCAAGATATAATGCAGCAATCGTCTCTAACTCTTTCAAATCGAAATTTTCTTTTGCATTCTTCACATACTCGATTTCATTACGTACACTCTCTACTCCATAATCCGGTACATACACACCTTTATTAGTATAAAGCTGATAATACAAGCCATTCTCTTCAAGATATTCTACAATCTCAAGTGCTTGCATATTTTGAATTGGATATCTCTTCATCATTTTTTTATCTTTATATATAAGTGCACCATTTTCCGCAATAATCGGACACTCTAAATCAACTTCTAACAATAGTCGTTCAATATCCACAATAGAACGTCCTGTACAAATTGCTACAACATGGCCAGCTTCCTGACATTTTCGAATTGCTTCTGCATTTTCTTTACTAATCATTTTATTCCCTGAAAGGAGAGTTCCATCTAAATCAATTGCGATTAATTTCATTATTTCTTCACCACTTTCTATAAATACACGAGTTTTTATTAAATAAAAGGTATCGTTTTCATACGAATCTCGTGAAGTACTCCTTATTTATAATTTATGAAAAGCGTTTCAGGTCAAGAAATAATTAAAAATAAAATCCAAAGCTGTTCTTTTTAAAGAAAAGCTTTGGATTTTAAGCTATGAATTATAACTAATATATTTTGTCTCACACATGTATACGTTTTTTTCTTCTGTTGGGATATATACTTTAAACTTTTCTAAACGTTTTCCGTATATATGAATAGTGATTACGCTTTCATTTTTGGCTATTTCTAGAATATGACAATCAGCTGGTGGAATTACTTTATCTGTTTCGCCTTCTCCCAAATAAAGATTTCCTGTATGTGTTAAATAAGAAAGTGAATTTCCAAGCTGCTTCGTTTGAACAAAGTTCTGCACCATTATCTTTCCTGAAAAAACGCCTTCTACTCCCCATGTGCCATCATGATCATGTAATGGTGTAGATTGTCCATCTTTCCATACGAGAGCTAATACTTCAAAACGTTTTAACGGATCTTCATACAGTAAGTGTCGTGCATATTGAGCCGAATTCGCCTTCTGTTTATCTAACGGAAGCCATGTTTTCTTTTCTAAAAGTTCTTCTAGTAATGTTTCAATTTCACACACGATTTGTTCTTCCAATAAATCACCATCTATTAAATCAGTTACAGCTTTAATAAATGTTTGAAACGTTTTACTCCCATTGCACGTTAACATAAGCATCCTCCTCTACTCTTTTTTCACACACCTCCATACTATAAAACACACTAAAATTTTACAATTGAGAAATAAAAAACAAGGTACAATACAATGTACCTTGTTGAACGTTTTATTGAGTTTTTAAGCGAATAGGTAAGTATTTTAAGGTTTGCTCATTTTCCAATATACATGTTTCTAAATTAAAAGATGGAGATAACTCTATTTTTTCGAAAGCATTTATAAAGGTACTTAATGCAATCTCAGCTTCTAAACGTGCAAGCGGTGCCCCTATGGACCTTTACCAAAGGTTAAATGTTTTTCATTTCCTATGCGGTGTAAATTATACTTAGAAGCATATGAGAATGTGTTCTCATCTAAATTTGCTGCACTAACCCACGCAACAATCATCTGATCCTTTTTCATTAAAGGTCCAAATATATTTGTATCTTCTGTAATCCTCCGAGCTAATGTAACAGGAAAGCGATAGCGTAATACTTCCTCAATCGCTTTTGCAACTAATTTAGGTTCTTCTCTTAATTCTTTATAAATTCCAGGTGAGTCCACTAAAAAGCAATAAAAACTATTAATAATTAAATTTGTAGTAGTTTCATTACCAGCCGCTAATAAACCTAATGAAAAAGTTACAATTTCTTCATCGGTTAATCTTTCGCCTTCATATTCAGCTCGTATTAAATCTGAAATAATATCATCGGTTAAATGATATCTTTTTTCTTGAACGATCGGTAAAAGATATGCTTTAAATTCATTTAATGCTATCCCTTTCTCGGCATCCAGATCATTAAACTTTTCTTTACTATACGGCATAAATAAAATATCAGACCATTCTTTAATTTGTTTACGGTCTGTAGTAGGTACTCCCAATAGATCTGATATAACGGTCACAGGTAAAGGTGCAGCAAATTGATTAACAATATTAACTTCATCATACTTTTTTATATTTTTTACAAGTTCGTCTGCAATAGCTTGTATACGAGGTTTCCACTGTTCTAAACTTCTTGGAGTAAATGCTTTAGAAACAATTGAACGTAAATTACGGTGTTCTGGCGGATCTGTAGAGTTTATATTTATTCTAGTTTCTAAAGGAGGGATTGAGAATTGTCTCCGCTCCCTTCTACTTGAAAATAAGCGATAATCTGATAAAACTCGATTTACATCATCGTATAAAAAAACATTCCATACATCTTGCTCTTCATCATAATGTACCGGATGATCATCCCTCATAAATTGATACCATCCATACGGATTCCACAACTCTTCTTTTGTTTTCAGCTTTGAAATTTCATGAACTAAAATAACATTTTCAGGTGAAGCCATAGTTCTTTCCTCCCTTTTCTTTTACAATAAAAGTGATAGGTCGGCAGTTCAAAGTTGTATAAACTAACATATGTTAGTTTAACATATGTTAGTTTAACATATATAAAGCGAAACTTTACAAATAAGAACTTGAGAAATATATGGGGAGGCTTTTTATGTACGTTGATATTTTATTACTTGCAGAATTAACGACAGGGCCAAAACATGGCTATGAAATAAAGAAAAATATTCAAAATCGGTTAGGCGAGAATTTCGAATTAAATCATAACATGCTTTACCCCACTCTTCGGCGTTTTGAAAATATGGGGGCTATAACGAAAAATGTACATAAACAAGTCGGAAAACCAAACCGAAATATGTACGACATAACAGAAACAGGAGAAGAAATTTTTTCTGAAATGTTAAGAGAATTTCCCGAAAAACTTGCGACAAACAATGCTGAATTCCTTGTGCGTATCGCACTATTTGAAAAACTGGATTATGATGCTAGAAAAGAAATTTTGAATATACGCCAAGACGTACTACATAAACAAATTACTGCTATTCAATCCCTAGATGTTTCTTCACCTTTTATTAATGAAGTCATTGCATTTAGTAAATCACGTATTGAACATGAATTACATTGGATTACATCACTCATGAAGAAAATATAAAAAAATAACAAGAAAAGTTAAAAACAATGAATGAAAATGAGATTTATTATCAATACTAGTATTAATAAAAGGGCAACCACGATTTGGCTACCCTTCAAAAATTTATACTTCTGGATCGAAAGTTTTACAATCTGTTTCTTCCGTTGTAGATGCTTGTTTACCTTTATGACTTACTACATAAATTGCATCTGCACTACATTTATTACCGTTAGCCCAAAATTTACAGTTGTTTACTTCACATAAAACGTCTTGTGCCATAGTATCACACCTCCTTGTTCTATTATCATTAACAAAATTCGGAGGTATGATACTCTTTGTCATCTATTTTTTATTACCTTTTTAGCTTCTTAATGATTCTATATCTCCTCGTACAATAGCATCGATATTTTCTGTTATCTTCTCAATGTCAAAATGCCACCATTGTATTTGCAATAATTCTTCTATTATTGCATTTGAAAATCTCTCTTTTATTTTATTTGCAGGGTTTCCACCAACAATTGTATATGGTGCGACGTCTTTAGTCACAACAGATTTAGCTGCAATTATTGCACCATCTCCTATTTTAATTCCGGGCATAATCGTTGTATCCATACCGATCCAAACGTCATTTCCTATAACTGTATCTCCTTTATACGGTAAATCAGACAAATCCGGTGTGAATTTCTCCCAGCCATTCCCAAAAATATTAAAAGGATATGCCGAAAACCCATCCATTCGATGATTCGCTCCGTTCATAATAAAGGTAACTCCAGATGCAATACAACAAAATCTCCCAATAATGAGACGATCTCCGATGAATTCATAATGATACAATACTCGATCTTCTAATGTTTCCCCATGTTTCGCATCATAATAAGAATAGTCACCAACGAGTATATTAGATTTCGTTATTGTATTTTTTATAAAATGAACATTTTGATTTCCTTCAATTGGGTACTTAACGTTTGGATTAGGATTCATGTTGCACAGCACTTCCTTTACCATTCATTTCATTTTCTACAGCTATTGCTGGTTTTAAATTGTATATAGGTAAAATAAATATTAATCCAATGATAAATAGTAGAGCCGTTCCCTCATACATCGTGCTTAATGAGAACATCTCCTTTAATGAACCAGCTATACTCATCGTTACTACCATTGATCCTGTAAATAGTGGACTTAAAATGCCGTTTACGCGACCAATAAAATCAGTATCGCTATTTTGAATAATGAGCGTATTAATACCTATTTGGATACATGGTAGAGCTAAACCACTAAATAATTGTGCTGTAAGTGTCACCCATAAATTTGTGGAGTAACCTATAATACCAATACCAATTGCCTGACCAAGCATACCGATAATTAACATCTTTTGCGGGGCAACGTTTTTCGCAAACATCATCGCTAAAGCGCCGCCGACAATCATCCCTGCGCCATTTACTGTTAATAACCATTGCAAGCTTTCTTTTGATAATCCTAATTGCTCAGTCATAATAAATATACCTAGTGGTTGAATTAATCCTATACCTAGTCCTGCAGCCATAAAACATAACCCAAGCAAAGTTAATGCTTTTTTCTTTTTGACGTACTTAATACCATCCTTCATTTCCTGTAACAAAGTGATATTTTTCCTTTCTGCTTCGTTTTCAAGATCTTTCGGAAGAAATAACAATACACCTGCCGCAAGTAAAAATGAGATACCTGTTATAATGATTGAAATATAAATTCCAAAACTATGAAAAATAAATGTTCCGAGAATTGGTCCTAACACCATAAATATTGCAAATATCGTTTGATATATTGACATCGCTAATTGAATTTGTTCCGTTGATAAATGCTGTTTAAACAACTTCATTCCAGATGGCTGAGAAAACTGCGAAAGGATTGCAGAAATAAGCGTCACAAAAAACACGATTTTCCACGTTCCAAACATGAGAGTAATTAATACAGCGAATACTGAAATAGAGCTTAACGTTTCACACCATATCATTGTCTTCTTTGGCTTCCACCTATCAGCAAAAGTTCCACCAATAAATGAGAAAATAAAAATCGGGGCAAATTCAGCAACTGAAATCATCGAAATAGCAAAAGCATCACCTTTCGTCATTTCCATTACATACAGTAATACCGCAAAGTTTCGAACCCATATTCCAATTTGTAAAAATAATGCTGATGCTAGAATCCCTTGCACAAATCGATTTTTTAATACTTGTGATACCCCATGATTTTGTTTCGTTTCTGCAGTCGTCGACATAAAAAAGCCTCCTATTTCGTGTTCTGAACAGGAGGCAGCACAAATCATATGAAAAGACTATATATTCGCAGTGCGAAACACATCCCTTTTCTATAAATGTACATACTAATCCTATTCAAAAGAATATTTCGTTTTTAACGAAGATCTCTTACAAATAGAATTAGTTGATCATTGGGATGTTTTCACCCTTCCGTTTCGAATTTAAATAACACATACATACTCTATGTGAATCATTTGTCGTGTATGCATGTCTCAATATAACTATTCTAAAAAGACAATGGTAATTCCTCTAAAGAACGCATTAAATAATTGCCTTGCCATTTAATGTCTTCACGATCGCCTTTTATTTGTAGTTTAGGCATCCGTTGAAACAGAGTAGTAATAGCAATCTTTGCTTCTAACCTAGCAAGTGGTGCTCCTAGGCAGAAATGACTACCATGCCCAAAGGCAATATGACGGTTATTTTCTCGTGTAATATCAAATACTTCTGGGTTTTCAAATACTGTTTCATCACGGTTTGCTGAAGCTAATGAAATAATAACCATGTCTCCCTTTTGTATTGTTTGGTCGTGAATTTGAAAAGGTTCAGCCGCCCACCTTGCAGTTGTAATCTCAACTGGAGAATAATATCGCAACCCTTCCTCGATAGCTGAATCAATTAGTTTTGGATTTTCTTTTAATAACTGTAATTGATCAAGATTTTCGAGAAGTGCTAATACCGTATTTGTAATTAAATTCACAGTTGTCTCGTGTCCCGCTACGATAAGTAACATAATCATTGAATATAGTTCTGGGGCACTAAGTTTATGTCCCTCACTTTCCGCAAGTATTAACGCACTGACCAAATCCTCTTTAGGATCTTGTCGTTTTACATCAACTATATATTGAAGATATGTAATAAACTCAGATAGTTGTTTTTCGGTTTCTTTTATTTCTTCAGATGTTTCTGGCGATGCAATGACAGCATGAGACCAAATTCTAAATTTCGCTTGATCCTCTTTTGGAATTCCAAGCATCTCACTTATTACAATAATCGGTAATGGGAATGAATAATCATCCACAAGATTTAATGTACCTTTTCGCTCTATCTCACTTATTAAATCATCCGCTACTCTCTGAATTCTTCCGTCTAATTGTGAAATCATCTTTGGTGTAAAAGCTTTTTGAACTAAAGATCGTAAACGACTGTGGTTAGGTGGGTCCGAATTTAACATGTGCGTTGTTAAATGATCACTATTGTCAACGGAAAGATACATGTTCTTTGTATCTTGAGGAAACACATTTTCCTGATCTTTTTTTAAGCGATTATCTTTTAAAAGTGGCAGAGCATCTTCATATCTTGTAATGAGCCATTCTTTACCCATTTCAACTTGATTTACAAATAATATAGGCTGCATTTTTCTCGATTCTTTATAAATTTCATACGCATCTTCTTTAAACTGAGCTGAAGCTAAATTAATGCCATCCTCTATTTTTCGGCCAACCTTATTTTTTATTGACATTGCATTCCCTCACTCTCAATTATTTGTGTAAATCAACCCAACATTTGAATTATACTTCAATAAAAACTAGAAAATTGTAAATTTTTAATTAAAATCTTACTTCGTATATTGAAAAATAAAAAAGTGAGAGAGTAAAATTATTCTACTCTCTCACTTCCTATTACGCGAAGCACATAAAATTGCTAATTTGTTGATATCGGTAACTTACTTTACGACGGCGACCACCTTGCCAAGTGTAACCTGAAACCCCGTTTCTTCTTACCTCAGTTGGAAAGAACCATAAATCTCTTCCGAAAGGACCAGGTCGATGTAAACGTAAATAGCCCCATCTTCCTAGACAGTTACACATCCATGATTTCATATTACCTGCTTGTGCTGGAGAAGCAAATGTGGACGGTAACGACGGAGCTTGTGACGGTGGTGGTGACGTTGGAGCATCTTCCGCATCATCTGGTCTGTAATCTTCTTGTTCAATATCTCTAAATTCATTTGTAGATTCATATCCGTAGTCTTGTGGGTTATAATACATCGTTTGATCATATGGATAATTTTGTTGGTTATACATATTAACAAATCACCTTCTTTTCATTCATTACCTTTAACATTCATATGTGATATAACACCTATAGGAAGCTTATGTATAGCCCAAATTAAACTAAAAAAATAAAGCTCGTATCTTTTTTTCAAAAATACGAGCTTTTTTATAAACGGAATATATTATTATTTTTTCAACTTCACACTATAAAAACGCATTTCTTCTAATAAACCTTCAAATTCAAATACCCCTTGTTTAATTAATACTTTCAAGCGATATTCTAAAAACGTATCCCCAACTAATTGCTCCACAAGCCCAAGTACTTCACCAATTACTCTTGGAGCTTTAAGGAAGTCTTTATCAGCATCTAGTCTTTTCGCGCATTCAATAATGAATGGATCAAAATAGTCTTCTTTCACTGAATGTACTACATTGTCTTTCCAAATTCTTAAAACATCTGTACTATTCGATAAACTATCCCATTCATGTTCAAACTTTTCTCTAGTCTCTTTAGTTAAATACGATAACTCTACAGAATTCCTTAAGAAAGTAGCTAAACTTTCGGGCGACAATTCACCAGTTCCACGTATATCATACTCTTGTTTTAATATTTCTCTATTCGCTTCGGATGTATTAATAATACGAATATTTTTCTTATCTTTTAATTGAGCCATTACAAAACAAAGGCCTACATATTCATGTGCGTTATCCGCCTTCCAGATGGTAATTGGTGTTTCATTTGGAATAGAATGTAGTTCTTCTAAAGTTTCCATAAAATTCAGTAGATATTCTTCTTCAAAATACCTATCGTAAGTGGTTAAATTGTTTAATAACCATCGCTGCCTTGCGATTTGTCCTTTATTCGTATGTAATTGATGTATCGGTCCAATTGAAAAGAATTCAGAGAATGAAACAACACTCTCCTCAAATAGTTCTTCTTGACTTAACATATGTTTTAAACATCCGCCTGTTGATTCATCAAAAGTGATATGAATATGTGTACTTTCTTTTACATTTTTTTTATACGATGTATTATTAGTCAGTTGCTTAGGTATACTCATCAAGTGTTTAATCGTATCTTCACTATAGTTCTCTTCTAATAAATCTAATTGTATAAGAATGCTTTGCAGTAAATGTTTTGCTTCATCCTCATACATTTCATCGACAACATTTTTAATTTTATCTATCATGTAAATCCCTCTATTCATTACTAAAATAACGTAGATTATAGTGTATCATATATTTTCACTTTATTATTACTATTAGGAATGTCAGAGTTAAAAAAAGACAAAGAGGAATATATAAAATAGTATCCATTCTAGCAAAATGCGTATCTTTTTTTCGTTTAAAGATACCAAAATAATAAAACTCACCAATTACTCTTATGAAAAACACAATCATACAAATCCAGGAACCCGTTTGAATAATTAAATGAGTAACTGCAAAATGAACAACATTTACTTGTTGTAATAAAATTATTGCTGCTATATTTAATAGTAACGCAATGAATAATGTCATTCCTCCCCGAGGCGTAAACGCTTTTTCTCCAGATTTAGTTGGAACAACACTATTTGTCCCCAACTAGCAACCTATATTTAATTACATAAAAAACCCCTTAATGATTAATCAATTTTAAGATAAATCATTAAGAGGTTACTAAATTTCATTATGCATTATACCTACTTCTTCGGCGTTCCATCCTTGTTTGCCCTTGAACAGTGCCTTCATTGTATTGATCTATTTGCTCTGTCATTTCATATTTCGCAACTGGTTCTTCGTAATTATGCTCATGGACTCTTTCTGGTGTTTTATGTTTAGATGCTTTTCCACGAAACTTAAATAATTTCATTTTAAGTTTCGGTAATCTTGGAAGGCGAATTTTAAAGGATAGCCTTTTACGTTTCTTTTTTTGTTTAAATAAATTAGTATTTTCTTTATCAGTGTCTTTCTCTTTACGGTGTAATAACGTCGCAAGTAATCCACCTAATATAAGTCCTCCAACCAAGAGTAGAAGATATACGTAATTGCTTGTCATTAAACTCGTCATACGCTCAAGTATGACTAACGACTGTACTTCTTTTATATCCCATAATAAAGCGGCCCATAATGAGAATAAACCTAGAGTAAGCCCGTATGTACGAAAGCGGAATATACAAGGTATTAAAGCGATACAAGCGGCAATTTTGGCATTTGCTATTATAGCACTTGTTGAAATATCCTGATTCCAAATAACTAACAGTAGTGTTATAAATGGTGCATATGCTATCCAGCTACATATACGTGAATATATCTTTTTCGCAAAGTAACTACCGAAACTAGTAAAAAATAAAAGTCCTCCAATATATAAAGATTGTTCAAGAGGGATTTGCTTTAACATTCCTGCAATTGGAAAGAGGCCGCTCAGTAGCATTAATAATACATCTAATTTCTTCACAATTCCCCATTCCTTTCAAATTTTCTTTTCAATTAATAAAAATTGCTTTTCCATATGATGTAGTTTTTGTATTTCTAAAAAACATCTTAATCCTGTATGTAAATAAAGTAAATACGTAAAAGAAAAGATACATGACAAAGGATAGCCTTATTTACATGAAAAAATGACAAATCCTGCTCATTATTACTAGCAGGATTTGTATACTATTATTTATATTAATATCAATGCATCTTCTTTTTCTAAAATTATTACATCTTCATCTAATTCGTCATTGAATTCTTTAAACTCCCTTGAATCAATATCGGTAGTATAATTTTTAATTAATTTAACCATATGCATTACATGCGTATTATGAATATTTTGTTCCGAGAGCAGGGTTGATTTACAGCACATGTAATGTATCATTTTGGCTATTTCTTCTCTTTCTTCAGATTTTACACCAAACGGGATAACTTCGAGTATGTACTGCTGTACTATCTCATTACAATTTAATTCGTATGCAGCCGTGCTATAGTAAATTCCCATTTGATCTACAAATAATCTCGTTTCATCCATAACATATTCTTGGTCTCTAACAATATAGTTCGGTACATCTGAGTTAGTATTAATTCTAATTATGTTTATATCCTCTTTAAAATTCGAGATTATTTCAGGTGAAACCCCAATATTAACGCTTTCATTTTGTAATTCCTCTATCCAATATTTCCTCATATTTGCATCTGCAATAAAATAAACTTCTTTATTTTGTTTATGTGCATCTTGCGAAATTCCAACTAATGTTTCTGACATAAATTGTTTAAAACTGACTCCTATATCATTCCTTTTTGATGGTTGTGGTAAAAACACTTTATTATTACCTATATTTAATAAAGTATGATCAATTGTGCCCCATTCTTCTTGACCATATAATTTATATACTATTTCTCTCCCATTTATTTTTGAAAAAATAGGTAAGAAATCATATTTAGACATTTTCTCAATTGATAAATTTACAATTATCCCCGGTAATTTTATCTTATTCCAACTACGCTTTAAGAACCCCTTTTGTTCTAACAAACTAAGAATGGCATTAATAATTTCTTTTTTAGATACACTTTGTCCGATAAATAAATTAATAAATGCTGAAATACGTTCCGTTCGAGCGAATCCTTCCCGAATAATTTGCTTTGGATTAATTTTTTCGCGACCATCACAATTTTTCATTGCAATTAATGCTAATTTCATTTCATATTGCTCACCTGCCGTAGCATGTACAGCTTTTACGACATCGTCTACTAGTTTCTTTTTGTTTTTATGGCTATATTGCATTCTATATGGATTTTGTAACACGTTTCCAATGTTATATCTAACTATTTTTAACAACACCGGATTGTCTGCATTTAATACATAGGAGGAATCCCTATTTTGAGCTAAAACTATTTTGCTACCTAATAACGCTTGTTCTATCTCTATTACTATATCATCTGACCATACTTCTAACGTAATTGAGTCTAATCCCTTTGGGGCAAATAAAGGTAATAACTCATTCTCATTATTAGTTAATACATTTTCACATTCTGGAAGTAATGTGAAATATGGGAAGCTTCGTTGGAATTCATTAAAAAGGTCCACTTTTTCTCTTACTTTTATACCAAATTTTATTTTTGTTCCTTGAACTTTATATATATTTTCGTTATATGGAAGAAGCACTCTTACATTAGTTCCTCTTACATTAGTTCCTCTAATATACTCTTTCGGACATTGGAGAATGTGCTCTAATTTAACCTCTCCCCCTATCCTATAATCATCTTTTAAATTTCTAAAACGTTTAATCCACTTTATTCCTTTTTCAGCTTGTTGCACTTTTAACTTTACAAATCTTTGCTTTTTATTATTTGATTCAAATTCAGGAGTTGAAATCAGTATTTGGCTCCGCTTTCGCCCTAAAAGTATAGAGATATCTTTATGATTATATTGTTGATAAAACCTCCTAATCCCTACAGATACTTTTAATAGCGGAATATTCTCACCTCCACGAGTTACGCATTCAAACCGATATACATAAGCAAAATAATCATGTGTTTCTTCATCTTTAATTGGCTCAGACATCGCTTCAGAAACATATTGTGATCGCAGTGGCGAAAAATATATTTCTTCCTCATTTTTATTTTCCATACGTAAAGGCTTTTCGCAAAAAATATGAGTAATTAGAGCTGGTACCCATTTAGAAAACGTTTTTTTATCATGTAATACTGGTAAATTACTAATTAAATCATGCTGCCATTCTAAATGTGGTGGATCTATTAATTTATTCGGTTTCCAATCATGAATAACCTCATACCAGCTTTGGAAAATATAGTCTAACTGTTCTTGTTTCATTGGTTCTTTTGCTACAATCCAGGGCGTATCTTCCTTTAATATATATGGATTATGCTGAATGAATAATATATCAGAAAACATTTCATACAATCTTTCATTTAAAAGTTTTAATTTGCTCGTTAATAAAAATGTTCTATAATGTATCTCTACAATCTCAAGCCATTCAATAGGAAAATAAATATACGATACTTTCTCATTATAGAGGGGTTCTACTATATTTTTAAATGCTAATAACCGTAATTTTTCCATATTATTAATACTTCCTCTCTTAATTTATATTGATCATGAATAATACTAGAAAAGATACTAATTTTTTAAGCATAAACGAATCAAATTTAAACCAAGCGCATTAAAGGAAATAACTAAATTTAATTTTAATATACAAATAATATGTTGTTAAAATATAACTAATAACAAGTTACTATTAACATATAACTACCTCCTTATGTCACTCTTTATATTACAAAATCATTATAATGCATTATTATTTTTTTATCTATGATTTACAAAAAAATTACAGAAACTAAATATTATAAAAGGTATCACCTCTTGATATAGCGATACCTTTTATATACTCTTTATCCAATTACATTTTTTACTTCTGTATTCACTGGCCATTTTTCTAAAGTGTAAGCCATTTCCCAAAATGAATATTCATATTGACTACTAATAATGAAATGTTGTCTCATACGATTACGGTCTGTCTCTGTTACTTTTTCAGCAATAGTATCTAATCGTGTGATTTGCTCTTCTACTAGAGTACGGAACCAATCAGATCCATATGCAGAAATCCATTCTTGATAAATTGGCTCTTCTGGCTGACACTCTTTTAAACGTTCACCAATTTCATAATATAACCAATAACAAGGTAAAATAGCTGCAATAATATCCCCTAAATGTCCTTCATACGCAGCTCGATACATATGTGAAGTATACGCATATGCAGTTGGAGCAGGGATAAAATGATCTTTTTCTTCTTTTGTAATCCCTAGTTTCTTGGCAAAATTCTCATGTAATGATAACTCAGCTTCATATGTATTTTGAGCATGATGTGCCATACGAGCTGTTGTTTCTAATTCAAGAGCCTTTGCAGCTCCTAAAGTTTGTACTCTAGCAAAATGACTTAAATAATACGAATCTTGAAGCACATAATAACGGAAACTAGCTAAATCTAACGTTCCTTCGCCAAGTTTTTTTACAAAAGGATGATTAAAACTTGCTTCCCAAATTGAATCTACTTCTTTACGTAATGATTGTGAAAAAGTCATTTAAATCCCTCCAATAAAGTATAAAATATAAGTATTCATCCACAATTATTAAATCTATAAAACAAAAAAACTTTCTTTACAGGCGTAAAGAAAGTGAAATTGACAGTATTTATATATTCATTAAATAGCAATGTCTTTCCCACTTCCCTACGCTGGCATTAACCAGATCAGGTACTAAGAGTCTCAAAAATTCATTTGATCTCAGCCTATAATAGGCCCCCCTAGTGGATAAATATTTAGTTGTCGTATTGTAATCATCATAGCATACTTCGTGGAACTATCAAAAGTTTTAATTGTACAATTATCTTAAAAACCTTCTTCTTTCCTTACTTTTAATGAAGTTTCAATTATCATATCTAATAGTTTACTATAATTAATTCCAGCCGCATCCGCACTTTTCGGCAGTAAACTTGATTGTGTCATTCCAGGTAATGTATTTACCTCCATTACATATGGAATTCCGTCCTTCACCATCATATCAACCCTTGCATAAACACTACATTTTAATGCTTTATAACAAGCCAATGACGCTTTATTTACACGTTCCTTAATTTCTGCTGGTAGTTCGATAACTTCCTCAACTGTACTAGTATCATCATATTTTGCATTGTAGTCAAAGAACTCGGCTGCATGTCGAATTGAAACTATAGGTAACTGTTTTCCATCAAAAATTGAACATGTAATTTCGTCACCTTTTATATACTTCTCAATTACTACTTCAGAATCCCATTCGAATACAGTTTCTAGCATTGAGATCAATTCATTTTTATTGTAGACGATTTTTACCCCGACACTCGATCCGCCAGAGTTTGGTTTTACCACTAATGGAAATCCTAACTTATCTAACTCTTCAAGATTTAGATCCTCCATTTTTGTAAGTTCAATCCAATCTGGTGTTTCTACACCTTCATAACGTAAAATCTTTTTCGAAATATTTTTGTCCATACATATACTGCTAGATAACATATTGCTTCCGCTATAAGGAATCCCTAAACTCTCCAGTGTTCCTTGAACTGTCCCATCTTCTCCGTATTTTCCATGTAATGCGAGCAGCGCAAAGTCAATGTCTTTCGCTTTTTCAATTAAATCCATTTTTTCATTTAATGTAATTGGAACTATTTCATACTTATTTTTATCTAAATGGGAAATCATTTCATTCCCCGTCATAATTGAAACTTGTTTTTCAGACGATACTCCGCCCATAATAACACCAATTTTCATTTTCTCAACTCCAAATTTCATTTTTTAATGTATCACCAATTATTTTAATTCCCCGAACTATTTCTTCTTCTTTCAAGCGTGAAAATCCTAATCGGAAAGTGTTCGCTCCTTCTCCATCAGAGTAAAAAACATCTCCAGGTGAAAACGTAACTCCTTCCTCATAACACTTTTGTAAAAGTGTGCGGGCATTAATATGCTCTTCTAGCTCTATAAATAAATGAAATCCACCATCTCCAGTCATTCTTTTGAAAGGAATGTACTGATTACATGCCCCGACAGCTAATTCATATTTTTTCTTATAAACAGATCTTGCTTTTTTTAAATATTTTTCAAAATATCCTTCATGTAAATATTGAAACAGTACAGCTTGATCTAGCGTAGAAGTGTGAATCGTTCTTGCTCTTTTTACACTTTCTAAATAATGTATCAGTTCTTTATCTGCAATGATCCAACCTACACGTAAACCAGGGAAAAGTACCTTTGAAAAGCTACTAATATAAATCACATTATTACCGGCCCCAGCAAAAGTTAATAATGGCGCTAAATGTGAACCTGAATAACGTAATTCCTCATTAAATCCGTCCTCTATAATAGGAATCTTATATTTTGAAAATAATCTCATCAATTCCGTTCTTTTCTCTGAACTCGTAACAATACCGGTTGGATTATGATAAGAAGGAATCAAATACGCAAAATCAAAATCTTTTTCACGTAAACTTTTTTCTACTTCATTCGTATCAATACCATCATCATTCATATTAATCCCATGAACTTCAAGTCCATGTAAGCGAAAAAGCTTCAGTGCAGCATGGTGAGTTGGATTCTCACAAATAACACGCCCTGATTTCTTCGATAACGAAGATAGTACAATATCTAATCCTTCTGTAAATCCATTTGTAATTAGAATATCTTTGTTCGAAATATCTACACCTTTCATTTCCATGTAATGTAGTAAATAATTCATTAACGGTCTATAACCTTTTGCATATCCGTAGTTCAATACGATATCCCCTTCAATGGACATGCGAGTAAGAAAAGCTCTTTTGAAATTTTCAACATCAAATAGCTTTTCATCCGGGGCTATACTATTAAAAACAATCATTCCTTTTTCCCAGCGAACACCATGTTTCATTAAATCTAATTCATCCGCTAATGTGGTAACTGTATTAAGTTTATTTTTCCAATCTATTTCAACAGACGAGGTGTTACTTATATCCACCTTCGCAACAAAATTTCCTTTTCCTTTAACTGCATAAATTAATCCTTCTTGTTCTAAATCTGCATAAGCAGCGAGTACTGTATTTCTGCTCACAGATAGTAATTCACTCAGTTCCCTTGTTGATGGGATTTTTTGGTTCCCTAACAAATGCCCTTTCATAATCATCTTTTTCAAATAATCCTTTAGTTGAATATAAACGGGACGATCTTTTACAACTTTAAAATCCTTAAACAATTCCTTACCCCCTGCAATTATTTTTGCATATTTATTTCATTCTCAAAAGGTCCACTACATATGTATTTTTTATTAATAGCGGTACGGTCTTACAAATCTTTACGATATAAGTTAATTACATCTTTTAAAGCTGCAGCAGCAGCTCCGCGTGGATTAGAGGCCCCACCTATTGTAGTAACTTGACCCATTGAATCTGTAAAAAATGTAATTCCTTTTTCTGTCCCATTTACTTTTGCTAACGGATGTTCTTTATCTATTTCATCCGGTTCAACATTAAGGTTCAAATTACCATCCTCATTTTTATACGCTGATGCAATTAATTTAATCACTTTATTTTCTTCCTTAGCATTTCGAATTTGTTGTTTTGTAACGTTCTCTATACCTTTTACATGTATATCTGTAAGCGAATTCTCTACTCCCATTAAACTGTTTGTCAAAAGTAACAATTTACACGCACTATCCGAACCACTTATATCTAATGTTGAGTTCGTCTCAGCAATCCCTTTATTTTGCGCTTCTTGTAAAGCCTCTTCAAATGCCATATCTGCTTCATACATTTTTGTAAGAATATAATTAGTTGTTCCATTTAATATTCCTTCTATTTTTTCAATATTGCAGCCAGCTAAGCTAAATTGTCCAATATCTAATGTCGGTAGAGCCGCGGCAGTTGCCCCACTATATCGAATGCGTACATTCGCCATTCTTGCTGCTTCATTTATTTCTCTCCAGTTTGTAACAAGGGCACCTTTTGAAATTGCTACTATATCCATCTGTTTCTCAATCGCTTGTTTTATATATTGTTTTCCTGGATTTCCATCTTTAAGGTTTGTAACTGTTGATTCTATCAATACATTACCACTTATGCTATTTGTTGCACGTTCCTTCGGAT
Organism: Bacillus mycoides; assembly: GCF_001757995.1. Classification (GTDB taxonomy): domain Bacteria; phylum Bacillota; class Bacilli; order Bacillales; family Bacillaceae_G; genus Bacillus_A; species Bacillus_A mycoides_B. Next base: position 28,176 of record NZ_LXLV01000035.1, read on the forward strand.
GATGTTCTATATATTTTTCAATTGCCGCACTACCGCTACCATACATTAATAAATGCTGAATAGATAATCCTTCCTCATTATGTATTGCAACATTTCTACCTAATACGCCGCTTACCACTAAATCTATTCCATATGTTTCATTTATATATAAATATTTTTCATTTAATAATTTTATAAACTCTCTTCCTACTGTCCCATATCCTGATAATACAACTTGAATTTTCATAATATCCCCCCATATCTTTCTACCAAAACCCTCTTTCAATATAATATAAAGCGCCCCCGAATTCCATCGAGAGCGCTTTATTATTACCTATTTCGGTAAACGTGATAACTTTTCTGCAATTGTTCTATAAAACTCTTGAATATTAGAAAAACCTAACGTGTCTGAAACGCTAAGTCCTACCATATCGAGATGGTCCCAATTTTCTTTCGTTTCAATATGATTCCATTTTCCAATCTGTAAAGACTCATTATTATTAACAGCAGTATTAGACGAAGGCGCAATCATAGAATTTGTATTTACTACACCGTCATTTTGCCACCAAGAAGTATCTATTAATGGTCGATTCTCTTCATACCTTACATAGGAACCTAAGAAAAATGCATTACCCATTAACACTTTGTTCATCGTAATATGAGGTAGTTGTAAACCTGTTATAGGTGCTGCTTGTGATGCATGTCCACTATACGATAAGTAATACACATCCGGTTGCGTCTTTACCCAATTATTTAACTCCTTTGCTCCATCAGTACTTAAATCCCATTGACTAATATCTTTTGTATTTCTCCAAATTGAACTATTTAGAATACGATCACTATATTGGAAAAAGGACTCTCCAGCATTCTTTTTTATACCCCATTGATCCAATTTAAAGTCATATAAAGATAAATTATTGTTTCCTCCTAAACTTGCAGCTGTAATGAGTAAATCTTTAACGAACGGCAACAGAAGACTTCCATCCGCAAGTGTTGTACCGTTGTGAGGAGTTGCTAAAGTGGTAACACTATGAACATATGATTTTCCACCCTCAAATAGCGGTGATATATTTGCGTTCGGATGATTTTTCACATGATTTTTTTCTTCAAAACTTCCTTCTTTTAATAGCTGTACTAATGTTCTCGTCGTTTGTCCTCCCATGCTATGTCCAACTAAATGAACTTTATTTATTTCACTCCAATCCGGCGCAAAGCCACTATAAGTTCTACCAAAACGATTATGTCCATGTTTCTCAGCATGCGCGGCACCGTAGTCTACTGTTCCGCCGTTAATTTGTGCATACAATTCACATGCCCGGTCCCAGTTACTAGAAACAGGCCCAACAGCAGCAGTATGTACTGTATAACCATTTCGTTTCAAATCTTCCTGTATATCATGAACACCACCCCAATATTTTACCCCTAGCATTTCTTCCCTACCCCATCCAGCAAATCCATTCACTAAAATGATAGGATAATTATTTTGTTGTCTCTCTTCAGCGTAAGTTGTTTTCGCTGCGAATGAACAAACAGTCACTAATGTGAAAAAACATACTTTTAAAAATAACTTCCCCATACTTTCTCCCCCTAATTAAACGCTTTCATTTTTCTGTGAAAAAGATTGACACAATCAGTTTTTAACTTAAACATAATGTAAAGTATTTTATATACGTTGTATATATAGACAACATACACAAATGTTGATAAATATTAATTCAAGTAAACATTTTCTTTTTACAATACAACTTGTAAATCTGATTATTTAAATTTATAATTAAACATAGTTTCCTCATGTTTATGGATTTAAAAATCATAAGAAAACTAATTTCATTGCTTGAAAAGGTGGAAAGAAAGCATGCAAATCGGATCAAACATTCATACATTAGCTAAACCTACTAAAATAACTCCATCTAATCTTGAGCATAATACTATCTCTTCTACTAAACTTGAAGGTAAGAAAGCAAATGATCCTATCAAGTTCGATATTCGTTCATCTGAAAAAGATATGAAACAGCCTGAGCATAAATTTAATGAATTAGATTTATGGAAGATGTTGAAAGATAAAGGTGTTCCTTTATGGATCATACTTGAAATGCTACAAAAATCCCGTAAAGAAAAAGAAGCTCAAAATAATTCGGTTCAAAATCCAATTGCGATTGAAGAAACGAGCGAAACTCGATTAAATGAAGTAATGTAATCTAAATGGCCTATAACTAAAAAGAGTTCAAGATTGATAAAGTTTTTATCAATCTTGAACTCTTTTTTAAGATTTTTCTCCAATAGTTACAAACTGAACTGATACTTTTCCATTCAAACCTTTCAATAGATTTCTTACTTTTATATTTTCATTAATCAATGTATTATCTGTCGACATTTTAGGTTCTTCATCACCTAAAGACTTTTTCAGATGTAGCAGTTGCATATTCGTTTCATTTGCTTTTATTTCTTTATACACACTATTTTTCGCCACAATTATATACCATAGTGCTCCATAGTTACGTTTATTACCAAGCCAAGCGTCACTATCATATTTAACTGGTATCTCTTTTCCTTCTATTTCAATACTTTTTATATTCTTTTCTTCTTCATTTATAAATAATAGTGAGCTTTCTTTTGGAAAATTCGGTAACGTATCTAACGGTTTAAAAAAGGATACATGATCACTTTTACGAAAAACCTTTGCTTTAATCATCGCTTGTGCAGTAGATTCATTTAATATTAGTACCTTCCCTTTTTCAAATCTACCTGTTTTCACTGGGAAAATTTCATGTTCTTTCGTATTTTCCTTATAACGATTCATAATTGTTGAAGTATAATTCTCATCTCCAATGATTAATACACCGTTAGCTGGAAATAATTCTTCATTTTTAGCACATGCACTTAAACTTATTAAAATTAATATACTTAATATAAAAATAGATAGTGTTTTTTTCATTACAGTTCCTTTCATAACTCACATTGTTTTTTTACATGCTTTTCTGCAATGTTACTTGCTGATATTCTCTACTGTGCCATAGTTTTATAAAGCTTTTGTAGGTAACGCCAACGAGTGATAAAGAAGTATAAAACTTGTATACATATAAATGAAATTAAAATAACGATAGAGCTATTTATTATAGAAAAATCGACTAATTGTTGTAATGCCATATAGGCGACTACAGTATGAATCACTGCAACGATAATCGGTAAGAAGAACATTAATAATAACTGTCTCGTTACAACTTTTTTCAATTCTCGTTTACTTAATCCCATTTTCGAAATCATTTTATATTGCTGTTGATCGCGATCCAAATCAGTATATAATCGGAAATAGATAAAACTAGCAGCAAAGGTAAAGAAAACAATTCCAACTAAAATACTGACCATAAGCAATAATCCATTTGTTTGCTTTGCACTCAACAAATCTATTGTTAGAGCCCGAAATTCAAAATTCCTTTCTCTAGTATCTTTATCGAATATACTAATTAATTGGTTTGAAATCTCTTTCGTTTTTATCCAATCGTCTACAACAAACCCATAAGTTCGATTTGGAGCACCTATATTCTCTGAGTCACTACTATAAGGAATTCCATCATACACATGATCTTGAACAGCAATATAAATACTTTTAGTATCATGTGGTAAAACTAAATTATCTACAGCTTTTTTCACACGAAATGTCTTTGTCCAATTTTTATAAATGACTTCAATATTCTTTTTATAATCACCATTTTTAAATTCTTGTTTTTGCGATACGACTCCAGGGATTAATAAAATTTCATCTTCTTTTTCAATCGTTTCTTGTTTATACCCAAGTGCCCTCGCAAGTTCGTTATATTCACTTAGCTTCATTATATATACATTGCTTTCTGTATATATATATGAAGATGAAGCCATTCGATACGGAATATTAGCATCAGAAAGATGTTTTTTTATAATAGAGAGATTTTTCTCTACCTCTTTGTCTTTTTCAAAACTTTCATACAAAAATGTATACGGATTTGTCATCCTTACCAAATCCTTATTTCCAAGAGCAGCTGTTGTACCAATTGCTGTAAATGCAACTGCTGAAATAATAGATACTATAAAAAACATTACTGCGTTATCTTTCATCCGATAAATTAATTCTGAAAATGTTAATATATTTGTTCTCTTTAAAAAGAAAGATTCACTCCTTTTAACAAGATGTAATATATAAACGCTACACTGCGTAAATAAAAAGTACGTTCCTATAATTACTAGAAGTACACCCATTCCGAGCGTAATAAAATTAGTACTTGGGATAAAACGAAATACTGAAATATACCCATATCCTATACTAATTAAAGAAAGAAGCGATAATAAAATTGACGATTTCGGTTCAGGCTTTGGCTTTTCCTCTGCATGAATAAGTTCCACAAGTTCCGTCACTTTTATCATTTTAAAAGTAACAAGCGAAACAATTAAAAATAATAAAAGAAATGTGATGACTGTTAATAATACAGCTTGCACTGGTATATAAAAAGGTAAGCCATTACTAATCATTAATACACTTGCACTTATCAATAAAACTAATTTAGAAAATATGAGTCCGATGAGAATACCTATACAAATCGAGCCAACTCCAATCAACATATTTTCAATTAACAATAATTTTTTAAGTTGTCTCATTGACATACCTTGCATCATTAATATGCCGAATTCTTTCTTACGCGTTTTTAAAAATGAACTGACAGAATATAAAATAAAGAAAAATGAAAATACAAAAATCAAGCCTTGCGAAACTGTAAATCCCAATGTACCAAATGCACTTATTGTTGCACTTGTCGATTTTAACTCACCCTGTAAATCAGGATGAAATAATAAAAGTGCATACGTAAAGAAAATCATAATAGAAAATGCACTACTTAAAAAATGAGCAGCATATGTACGCTTATTTCGAAGAATATTATTAAATGCGAACTGACGAAAAGTCATGCCTTTTCCCTCCTAACAAAGAAAGGACATCCATAATCTTTTGATAAAAATTTTGCCTGCTTTCACCACAATAAATTTCGTTATATAATTGACCATCTTTTATAAATATAACTCTGCTGCAAAAACTCGCTGCATACGGATCATGTGTAACTAACATCATCGTTGCTTTTTCTTCTTTATTAAGAGCATCTAGCATCTCCATTACATCACTTGAAGATTTAGAATCCAAGTTCCCTGTTGGCTCATCTGCAAGTAATAATTGCGGCTTATGAACGATAGCACGAGCGATTGCTGTTCTTTGAGCTTGTCCTCCTGATATTTCAAACGTTCTTTTACTCAATATATCTGTAATGTTTAATTTCTCTGCAATTTCCTCCACTCGTTTGTTCATTTCTTGAACAGAAACACCATCTAAAGTCATCGGCAATACGATATTTTCTTTTACTGTAAGTGTGCTAAGTAAATTAAATGATTGAAAAACAAATCCTAATTTTTTTCTACGGAATAAAGCTAAATCTTCTGATGTCAACCTGAAAGGATTTGTACCATTTATTAATATTTCTCCCGATGTTGGAGAATCAATAGTAGATACCATATTTAATAACGTTGTTTTCCCACTTCCTGATGGCCCCATAATCCCTACAAATTCACCTTCTTGAATTGATAAATCAATATCTACCAATGCTTTAAAAGGTACTTTCCCTTTATATACTTTACTAATACTTTTTGCATGTAAAATTTCCATTTATATTCTCCCTTCATTTGCACTGCTCACTATAAAGTGTAAATGAATTGTCTTATAGCACATATTGATTCATCTTTCATTTATCTTACACGCTTGTAAGATTTCTAAAAAAACTGATAAAAAACCTATTTTCAAGCTATAATCGATGTATATCTATCTTATAATATTTATATAGTGGTATAAAATACATTACTGTATATTTCTAGTCACCGTGACAACTTGTATTCTTTATTTGCAACATGCAATATATTATAAAGATTAACTATACAACTTCAAAACGATGAATAACAACTTATAATTCACCAGTAAAATCAAAAAGTAAATAGCACGTAAAAAAGCTCAGAGTTTTAGCTCTAAGCTTTTTTAATGATTTCATTTTAATTCCTTTTACAGAGCAATATTTTTTATCCATTCGGATTTACTCAATAGATAATGATTATATAGTTGATTTTCTATCGTCTGTTGACTCAAATAAGTAAACCCGCATTTTTCAATAACTTTATTTGATGGCACATTGTTAATTAAAGCAATTGCGTTAAGGACATCTACATTTGTATTTTTAAACAAATAATCAATTAACCCTTTAGTCGCTTTCGTGGCGTAACCATTATTTTGATACTCGCTTGAAATAGCATACATAATTTCTCTATTCGGTGATGGAAGTTCTTCTTTAATACCTGTACAGCACCATCCAATAAATTCATTGGTATCTTTTATAAATACTCCCAGTTTTAAAAAATGACTATCTATGTTTGATGAATTTGTAGCAGCATCAAGAAATACTTTATTTGCTGGTATTTCATAATTTGTAACCCAATCCATCCTTTGTTCTTTCGTTGATTTCCAGTCAGGCAAAAACTTTTCTATTTCCGGTTGATTCGATATTTTATAAATACTCTCCGCATCTTTGGTAGAAAACTCTTGTAAGTATATATCACCACAATCTAGTTTAAATAACTTAGTCGAACTCTCTTCTCCCATGCTAATCCCCCTTAATTACGTTTGAAATTGAAAATAATTATAGATACCTCCTAGCTAGAGGTACCCATAATTACATTAAAGCGCCTTAATCTGCTTCGTAAGTTCTATAAATCGTTCGTCAAGTTCTTTATATCCTTTATCCTTAGAAGTTAAAAAGCTTAATTTACCTAATACTTCTTGTCTCTCTGTTTCTAACGTTAAACGTAGCTCTTCAATGTCATCTCTTGTTTTAGTAGACTCTTCTAGCTGCTTTTGTATCGTGTTATTTGAAAACACTAATTTCGTGTTAGTTGTTTTCTCCAGAAAATATCGATCGTGAGAAACAATAATTAGTGTTCCATTATACTCAGCTAATGTATTTTCAAGCTGTTCACGTGAAGGCAGATCAAGATGATTCGTCGGCTCATCTAAAATGAGCACATCTTTTTCATCTAAAATATAAGACATTAACTTACATTTTACTCGTTCACCCATACTCATATGCTGAATAGGCTCTTTCCATTGAGAAGCTTGGAATCCTAAATGTTTCATTAAATTTTGGACTTTTCCTCTTTCTTCAAACGTCTCTTTAAAAAATAAATCTTCTGGTGTTTTATCAAGTGTTAAATCAAATACTTCTTGTGTTAAATAACCGATGTTTGCAGATGGTGAAATCCATATTTCTCCTTGAGCAGTTTCTGTTTCCATAATCATCTTCAATAATGTTGTTTTTCCGCTACCGTTTGGTCCAATAATCGCAACCTTCTCACCGTGCTGAATTGTAAAATTAACGTTTTCAAATAATGTTCGTCCATTAAATTCTTTCCTCAATTGTTTCACTTCTAAAAAGCGTTTTCCTACTTTTTTACTCGCTTGAATAGAGAACTCAACTGAATACTCTTCTTTCACACGTTCTACTTTCGTTTTCTCCAGCTCTTTTTCGAGACGTTTTCGTTTTGACTTAACTTGCGCATCCATTCGCTTCGCTTTTACACGATAAAACTCTTTAACTCCTTCTTGTTTTGTAGACTGTGCATGTGCCTTTTTTGACCATGAACTTAATTCTTTTATATGTGTTTCTGCTTGTTCAATCTTTTTTTGCTGTTTTTCATATTCACGCTGCTGCGTCATTCTTTTTTGCTCACGTGCTTTCATATAACTCGTATAATTACCGCTATGCTCAATTAATTTTCCATCCTCAATTGACCATATTTTTGTTGCGACAACATCTAAAAAATATCGATCATGCGATACAACTATAACAGTACCTTTCATATTTTTTATTTGTTTAATGAGAAATTCCGTACTCATCTCATCTAAATGATTTGTCGGTTCGTCTAATATTAAGACATTAGGATTTTCGGCAAACCCTTTTGCTAATCGAACTTTCAGCTTTTCACCACCACTTAAGGTTAGAAAATCGTTCGTTGGAACGCCCCATTTTGCAAGGAGTTCTGCTTCTTTTGCAATCACATCATTACTAATAAAAGATTCTATTTCTTGTTCAACATATGCGGTTGTCATATTCATTTGCTGCCATTCAACAATTCCTTTTGATGGCTCAATCTTCCCATTGATTAATTGAAGTAACGTTGATTTACCGGCACCATTTTTACCAATTAATCCGATAACATCTCCTTGTTTTACTGTAACATTCATTTTCTCTAACAAAGTATTTTCCATTATTTCAACATAAACATCATTTAATTTTAAAAGTTCTTTCATATTACCGATCCCCTTTATTAAGGGAGAACAAAAAAATCCTCCCAAAGTAATTTGGCAGGATTAGTCGTTAACATATTTGTACCCAAATAAGCTATTACGCAAAATAAATAGCAATACCGTTGAATGGAATTGGGCAGACTAATCCTATTTTTTATAAATTGAAATTTATTTAATTTCAACATTTAAAAATAAGATTAGTTAATCATCGTCCACCCATCATTCCTTTCCGTCGTTAGTAACCATATTGTACCATAATAGTACTTTATGAGTAAATGCAATTATATGTGCTGTTAAAAAGATTGCTTTCTTTTAGGTCTATTTATCCCGCTATTTACGGACAGTAAGACTCCCACCTCAAAATTCGGCGGGAGATAGTTGCTTGTAAATGCCCTCCTTTATCATTTCTGCACTTCATATCAATTAAGCACAAACAACATTTGGTGTAACACTGGCTTTAGATTCCCCTACCAGTAAACTTCTAAGCACTTCCTCTTATATAATTTTTATATAAATTTATGAGCAATTATATATTATACATATTACATTTCGGTTCTTATAATAAAGATAGCATTTTTAAGGGGGGATTCTACAATGGAATTTAGCAAACTAGGAAACAGTGGATTAACAGTAAGCAAAATTGCATATGGGAACTGGATAAACCATGGCGGAAAAGTAGATGAGGATACTGCAAATGATTGCGTGAAAGCCGCACTAGATGTCGGTATTACAACGTTCGATACTGCTGATGTTTATTCGGACACTTTAGCCGAGGAAGTGCTTGGCCGGGCTTTGCAAGGTGTACGAAGAGAAAGTATAGAACTATGTACAAAAGTATGCCATCCGACTGGACCTGGAAAAAATGATCGTGGCTTATCAAGAAAACATATTTTAGAAAATTGTAATGCATCTTTACACAGGTTACAGACAGACTACATCGATGTCTATTATGCACATAGATTTGATAATACAACTCCTCTTGAGGAAACAATGTTAGCTTTCGCTGATCTTGTAAGACAAGGTAAAGTCCTTTATATCGGTGTAAGTGAGTGGACATCAGAACAAATCACCCGCGGTGCAGCACTTGCACGAGAATTGAAAATTCCACTTATCGCTAGCCAACCTCAATATTCGATGTTGTGGCGAGTTATTGAAACCGATGTGATACCAACATGTCAACGTGAGGGGCTTGGTCAAATCGTATGGTCCCCCCTTGCACAAGGTATTCTCACAGGAAAATATCAACCTGGTAAACCAATACCGACTCAATCACGTGCTAACTCCGATGCTGGTAAACCATTTTTCCACAAACTCGTGCAACGTTGGATGAGTGATGATGTACTCACTGCAATTCAGAAACTTAATCCCATCGCTCAAGAAACCAATCTTACCCTATCTCAACTCGCAGTTGCTTGGGTGCTACAAAATCCAGCTGTTTCATCTGCTATTATCGGCGCCTCAAATCCGGAGCAAATAAGAGAAAACGTAATTGCTTCTAGTGTTAAATTGCAACCAGAAATTATGGATCAGATTGATAATGTACTAAAAGGTTTCGTTGAGTACGATCCGAGCAAAACAGGTTGAAACATCAGTGAATTGCTAAATAAAAAACACAACTCTGACTTTAAAATAAAAATAGAAATCTTCCTTTCCAACTTCTAAAAGCCCATCCCATCAAGATGGGCTTTTAGAAGTCGTATAAACCTCTCTAACAACTGTTAAGAAGTTCTCTAACACTACAGATTTTTCATCTAGTCTCCATCCAGCATATAAATTTATTTTCGGTGTATTTTCTTGAATTTCTTTATATATGACTCCCGATTTTTTATAACTTTCCACTGATGATGGAACGACAGAAATCCCCATTCCTGCTGCAACTAAATTCACAATCGTTTGCATTTGAATCGCTTCTTGAACAATATTTAAACTTACTCCATGTTCCCAAAAATAACTAATAATTAAATCGTAAAAGTTTGTACCGAAATGACGAGGAAATAAAATAAATGGTTCATCAACTAATAATTCGATTGAAATGTTAGGCAACGAAACTAAAGGGTGATCTTGATGCAAAACCAATTTTAAACACTCCTCAGAACAAACTTCGGAAGATAATATTTCATTATTCTGCTTGGAACGAATAAATCCAATATGAATTTGTTTTTCATAGAGTGCTTTTATTTGCTGGTCTGTTGTCATCTCGCGTAATATGAGCTGTATTTTAGGAAAACGTTCTCGAAATTTTTTTAATATATTTATAACGGTTTCTGTAGAATCGACAAAACCAATTATTAAATGTCCTATCTTCCCTTCATCCGCAAGCTGTGTTTCTTTAATAGTTCTATCTACTTGAAGCAACGTTTGCCGCGCGCCTTCTAAAAATATTTTCCCTGCACTGGTTAGTTCAACCATTCTTTTTGTTCGATGAAAAAGTTGAACTCCTAATTCTTCTTCTAGTTTACGAATTTCCTGACTTAAAGGTGGTTGCGCCATCCTAAGCCGTTCTGCTGCACGACTAAAGTTTAATTCTTCTGCCACCGTTATGAAATATCTCATTTTTCGAATATCTATTTTAATTCACTCCTTTCATTAACAAGTAATAAAAGACTCTCTTTTATCTTTAACGGTATCGCTTTGCTTCTCTTATGTAAATAATCTTTCATTCTGGAAATTTATCAATGGTACAAAATAAGGCTAAAAAACTTTAAATATAAGTTTTTTAGCCTTATTCGCTTTTACACATTACAAAATTTAATTCGTACAACGGTACCTTTACCAACTTTTGAATGGACTTCTACACTATGTCCTAATTGTTTCGTAATTTCATATACAAGATATAGCCCCATTCCAGTTGATTCTTTAAAATCTCTACCGTTTTCTCCTGTAAAGAAAGGTTTAAATACTCTTGGCAAATCTTGCTTCGGTATCCCTACGCCACTATCAATAATTTCAAGTACAACTGTATTACCTTCCTTACATGCTTTCACTTTAATCTTTTCTCTACTACCTGATGAATATTTAATCGCATTCGATATAATTTGTCCAATTAAAAATTGTAACCATTTCGCATCACTTTCTACAGTAATACCCTTATCAATTTCAAGCACTGGATATACAAAATTCCGAATAAAGAAGCGTTTATGTTCATGCACGGAATCATTTACTATTTTATGTAGTTGTACTCTTTCTACATAAAAATCTTGTGTAAATGCTTCTAAACGCGCGACATACAAAGCCATCTCTAACCCCTTTTTCAACCGATCTGTTTCCTCATTAATACTTTCAAAACGTGCATCCACTTCATCCTGTGTAATTAATTCTATTACAGATAAAGGTGTTTTCATTTGATGAATCCACTGATTCATAAAGGTTAAATGATCATTATTTTTTCTTTCTTGTAATTGCAGCTGATTTTGATAATGGCGATATTGCACCTCGAGCAGCTCTTGGAGAGCAGTAGACAAAACTGCATAATCAGATTTTTGAACAGATTCATCCAATGATTGCATTGGGTTTGCTAAACGCTCATAAAAAGAACGATGTGTAAAATAACGAAATAATAAATAACTTACCATAAATATAACACCTAAAAACATTGCATATAATGCCGTTGAAATATGATTATGCCCATCAAACCAATAAACTAGGAATATGGATAGCAGTTGGATCGCTGTAAAACAAATAAGTGGTATATGATCACGTATAAACAGCCTTATCATTTTTCCATACCAGTATCCCAAGTAATATGTAATCTATATCCAACACTACGAATTGTTTCAATTGCTCCTTCAATATGTAACGTTTTTAATTTTTTACGCACCCGTGTTGTATTTACACTTAATGTATTATCATCAACATAGGATTCACTATCCCATAATTTATTTAATAGCACTTCTCTACTCACAACACGTGGATAATTTTTCATTAGTGTCTCTAATAAAATAGCTTCGTTTCTCGTTATATCAATCTCTTGATTACGCAGCTTTAATACAAGTCTTTCAGGATATAAACAAAGACTTTGTTGCTCAACCATTCGTTCTTCTAGTTTCGGTGCATAATCTCCGTAAGCACGTCTTAAATGGCTACGAATTTTCGCCACCACAACTTCATAATGGAAAGGCTTCGGAATAAAATCATCGCCACCATTTTCTAACGCCATAACTTGATCCATCGTGCCTTCACGAGCCGAAATAAATAAAATCGGACATGTGGAAACCGCACGAATTTGACGACACCAATAGTACCCATCAAAACTCGGTAAATTAATATCTAATAAAACTAACTCTGGTTGTTCTTCTAAAAATATGTCTAACACATTTTGAAAATCTGATACAATAATTCCTTCGTAACCGTATTTCGCAACATGTGTTGATAATAACTCTGCAATTTTCATATCATCTTCTACAATCATAATTTTAACCATTTGTTAACTCCTTTTCGATCCACAATCTCAAATATACTTATATAAATAAATACTACCTCTTTTCACAAAATCCGTAAAATAGAAAAAGAATACTTTTTCTTATTTAATATGAAATTCACTTAGAGAAAATCCTAACTACTCCACATATTCCCTTCCTAGTTCCATCCGCGCCGTTTTTAGTGGATCCACAACTTGACAAACTTGTGAACTACCCTCCACTTAGTATCTCTTACGAGCTTACTTGAAGTGGGGGCTTCTCGGTTCATCGTTACTTTTGATAGCTAACGAATTTGTCTTAAGACAGCCGAGCTAACTCCCTTGTTCCAAAGGTTATTTCTTACAATCTATATCAATGCTAATAATCGTATGGCTTCCTTTTTGATATTGATAGCTGCGTTATAGTCACGACTTAGTGTTAGTCCACACGAACACTCATACATGCGTTCAGATAATGAGATTTCTTTTCTGTTTCCACAACGACTACACATCTTTGTAGAAGGAAACCATTTATCTATTTTTACAAGCTGTTTTCCTTGCTCTTGTAGCTTATATGCTAAAAATGTCGTGAACATCCTCCAACCGTTATCCGCTACACTCTTACCAAAGCGAAGTGATCGTGACATTCCTTTCATATGTAAGTCCTCTATTGCTACAACGTCAAAATGAGTAGCCAATCCTTTCGATTTATGATGAAGGAAATTTTTACGTTGATTCGCGACCTTTTCATGCAACTTCGCTACACGGATCCGTTGTTTATTAAAGCGTGCTGAATCTTTCACACGTCTTGCTAATACTCGTTGCGCTTTTGCTAATCGGTCCAGCATCTGACGATAAAAGCGAGGATAATTGGCTTTCTCATCTTCACTACTCACGTATAATTCAGCCATTGCGAAGTCTAATCCAACTACACTTTCTACTTCTTTCTGAACAATTTCCTTTTCATATTCAGTTAAGACAGACACATAATACTTGCCAGTTGGTGTCATCGAAATCGTGCATGATTTGATGATATGGTTTTGCGGTATCTCTCTATGTTGTTTCAATCGCACTAATTTCAGTTTCGGTAATTTGATATAACCATGAAATAACATAATATTTCCGTTTACTCGATTCGTTGTATAGGATTTTCTACTCTTCCTACTTTTGAATGTAGGAAAATCACTTTGACCACTAAAAAAATTCTTATACGCAGTTTGCAAGTTTAATTGAGCGTTGGCCAATGCCAATGAATCGACTTCTTTCAACCATTCATACTCTGCTTTGTATTTCGCAGGAGTAGGAAATTTTTGTTTCTTTAGTTCTTCTTTATTCTCTTTGTACGTTTCGTATACTTCTTTCCGCTCAGCCAGCATCTTATTATACACAAAGCGTACACACCCGAACGTTTTACGTATCAAATAGGCTTGTTTTTCTGTTGGATACAGACGAAATTTGTACGCCTTATTATGCTTTGTCATATCCGTTCATCTCACTTTCCCATAAACATTTCTACTTTATCTATGGCGGTGATAACACTACATGATTATCTCATTTCATTGTCATACCAAACGTTACCTCTTATAAGACTGATTATAGCGGAGGCGAAATAAATAGGAAAACCAATTTTTTGGCTACGCCAAACCGCAATTCATCTCCCACCTACCGCTTTGCTATCGTCCTTCACACGCTTGAGGAAGGAGACTTCTTCCGGATAATGCGTTAAAATTAAAAGTTATTTTCAAATTACAAAAGCACTTAGCTCATTTTGAAACATACACTCTTTACTATAACAGGTAAAGAAAGGTGGTATTACAATGCCCCTTATTCCATACAACGAAAGTGACGTTGATTTACTAGCTCGTTTAATCCGTGCTGAAGCTGAGGGCGAAGGACGGCAAGGTGAACAACTTGTTGGCTGCGTTGTCGTAAATCGTGTGTTTTGTGATTGTTTAGATTTTAAAGAGCTTCGATCTGTGCGTGATGCAGTATATCAAAGCCCTGGCGGATTCGAAGCAGTTCAATACGGTTACTTTTATCAACGTGCCCGTGAATCAGAAAAAGAAATCGCAAGAAAAGTTTTACAAGGTGAATGGCGCTGGCCAGCACGATGGGCTCTTTGGTATTTTCGTCCAATTGGAGCTTGTCCACCCGAATGGTATAATCAGCCGTTTGCCGGGCAATTTAAAAGCCATTGCTTTTACGAACCAAGTGGTGATGAATGTCCAAAAATGTATTCAAGATAGTAAAAATTAAGCAACGCAAGTACTTATTCTATTGAGTACTTGCGTTGCTTTTAACTATATTTTAGAAATCTAATAATGTGACGAATTTTCTGGCGCCTACCACATGTATTAATAACGGTATACGTGGACCACTTGATTGATTCATAATGAGCCTATATATAATGGTAAATAATTGTTTTTGATTTTCTTTCATTATTTTTTTATTTTCATGATGACAAATCGTATACAATTGCTCCATTAGTTTAGAATGATCGTTATTAGAACGAAGTATTTTACAAACTTCTACTAGCCATTTTTTCTGCCTTTCATCTAATGTGTTATAAAACTCCGTATTTTTCTCTTTATTTACGGCAATTAATTTTTTAGATTGAAAGTTTCTTATCCAATACTCAGCACGATTACTTATCGCTATCATTTCAGGTAATCCATAGCTCCTATCTATTTTCTCTAATATATCTTGTAAAATAGATGAATCAAAATTTAATAACGGTAAAGTTCCTGCTACTTGATTAAACTTTGGATATTCTTTAAATCGGCTATCAAATCTAGAAAGTTTAATTGCATCAAATAAATCTTCATTTTTGAGTGTTTTATTTTCATAACTATCCTTCAATCTCTCATACTCTGTATAATTGCGAATCACATCTTCATCAAGTCCAATATGAAATGCTGCATCAGGCTTATATTTTGCAAACATAAAAAGAATTACTTCTGGTACATACACTTTTAATAAGTCGCTAGGTGTAATACTATTCCCTGAAGAACTGGACATTTTTTCATGATGCCCTTTAATTCCAATGAAATCATACGCAACGTATTGAGGGGCTTCACAATTGAATATTTTCCGTGCAATTTCTTTTGATACATTATAACTACCAGTTTCCGATGAATGATCTCTTCCGCCCGGTTCGAAAATAACATCCTCTATCATCCATCTCATCGGCCAATCGATTTTCCAATTCAGTTTCATTTGACTTGTATTTAATACGGATAATTTATTTTGATTTCCACATTCACAGTCATACCGAACTGTTTTTAATACTTCATCAAAATGTGTAATTGTTGTTGCATCTTTCCCGCAGCTCTCGCAATATAACGTAACGGGATAAAAGTTTTCTCTATCTTCTTCTCGGTGTACCCCTGTTTTAAAATCCATTAAAATATCATATATTTCTTTCCTTTTATACAAAGCCTCTAATATGTTTACGTTATACCTTCCGCTTCTATATTCAGCATGTTGATATATGAATTCCACTTCAATCCCAAATGCTTGGAGCGATTTCTCAAACTCTTTTTCAAAATGATCCGCATATGAGTTATGACACCCATGCGGATCAGGGATATTACAGTACGGCATACCAATGTATCTTCCAAAAGATGGATCAATATTTTTAGGAACTTTTCTAAACCTGTCATAATCATCCCATGAAAAGATGAAACGAGTCTTTTTCCCTAAATTTTGCAGAGCCTTTACAACGAAATAAGTCGTTACTATTTCACGGAAGTTCCCAATATGAACAGAACCAGATGGACTAATTCCAGCTGCACAAACAAAAGTTTCTTTGTTTGGATGTTTTCTAATTAATTCATGTGCTACTTCATACGCCCAATGCATATGCCACTCACCTCAATTGTAATTTTGTTTTCACATTTTCAGTTTTATACAACAAAAAAACTCCCACCCCCAAGATTATTCATCTTGAGGACGAGAGTTATTAGCTTCGCGGTACCACCTCAGTTTGTTAATACGTCACCATATTAACCTTTTCAGGTACGGCAAAATATGCTTATACCCTATCTCTATAACGGGAGAACCCGTCGCACCATCCCTAAACAAATTAGTTCCTTGCGCAGCTCCAAGTCTTTTTTCATTAAGATGTATACCGCTCTTTCTCAGCTACCAGAGCTCTCTGTACGTATTCTTTCTTAACTACTCTTCTCTTCAATGCCATTTTAAATATTGATTTTTACATATGATAATTTATTGTGCATTTATTGTCAAATTTTTCTGAACAGAAATTAATAACACATTTTTTCCCTATCTAAAAAATATATTATTCCTTCAAGTTGAATGTTGTGACTACACCATCACAATATAATGTCACTTTCGGTTTCTCTTTAAATCACTTATAATTTTCACTCCCTTCATATACTCGCAATACATTTTCACATAAAACATCATATACTTCTTCCTCCTCATAGTTACATGAGAAGTCCTTCGTTTTTTCACAGTACATCTTTTTTATTCCAATCCAGCAAAAGGTTTACCTCCATTTTCATCGAACTTTATATATATCTTTAATAAATTGAGGTGAAACATTTTGCTTAGAAATATTGAATTAGTCGTAGATGCAAAGGCAAGTTTAGGTGAAGGCCCTTGCTGGGATGAGAAAAGACAAATATTATATTGGGTTGATATTATGGAGAAGAAATTATGCCTCTACAATCCTGCTAGTAATATGAACCGAGTGATTACTCTCGACCAGCAAATCGGTTGTGTCGTTCCATATCTAGATGATGTAGTACTTTTAGCTCTAGAAAAAGGGTTTTATTCTTTTAATCTAAATACAGAAGAGCTTACACATATTTTTGATCCTGAACCACATTTAATAGAAAATCGTTTTAATGACGGGAAATGCGATCCGGCTGGCCGCTTTTGGGCAGGCACTACTGACTTATATGGTATAAGTGGCGCCGGTTCCTTGTATTCTTTAAATAATAATCTCCAAGTAGAGAAAAAGGTATCACATGTAAATACATCAAACGGCATAGCATGGTCTCCTGACGATACATACCTTTATTTTATTGATACACCTACAAAAAAAGTAGTCCGTTTTCATGATGATATACATACTAGTGTAATTAGCAATCCAACAGATGTTATCATCTTCCCTGAAAATGAAGGTATACCCGATGGCATGACAATTGATGTAGAAGGTTGTTTATGGATTGCACATTGGGGAGGCTCGAAGATTACTAGATGGAATCCCTTTACTGGAAAACAAATTTTAAGTATTCCGATTCCTGCTTTATATGTAACGTCGTGTACATTTGGAGGACCTAATTTGACCGATTTATACATCACAACAGCCAGAACAAGAATGACGGATGAGGAATTAAAACAGTACCCACATGCTGGTGGTATATTTCGAATTCAAACAAACGTTAAAGGTTGTCCAACATATTCATTTCGCTGTGAAAACATTGGAGCTGAAACACTATGACCAGAATCGATTACATAAGACAAGAAGAGAAAAAATATCATGATTTATGCTATGAACAATACAAATTATTCGAAGCAGGATCATGGCTTTATAAACCTGTTAAAACAGTTATGGACTTGATGGATTATTTTGAGGGACAGAACTACCTGCAAGTACTCGACCTTGGCTCTGGTGTTGGTAGAAACAGTATTCCGATTGCACGAAAAATCCTGAATGCTGGCGGTACTGTTACTTGTGTTGATCTACTTGATTCGGCTTTAACGAAGTTACAAGTTTATAGCAAAGAACATGGTGTAATTGAATACATAAAAACAGAACAATCAGCAATTGAAAACTACTATATTGCTCCTAATACTTATGACTACATCGTTGCAGTATCAAGTTTAGAACATGTCAGATCAATAGACGATTTAAAAAAAGTGCTTCACTCTATGAAAAATGGGACAAAAATTGGCGGTATCAATTGTTTAATAGTTAACTCTAACATTCAAGAAATAGATTTAGAAACAGGAGAAGAATTAGATGCTTTAATTGAAATTAACCTTTCTACGGAAGAAATGATACGTACACTAAAAGGCGTTTATAACGAATGGCAAGAAGTAAAAGTTGAAATGAAAAATTTAGCGTATGATATTGTACGAAACGGTAAACACATTCAATTAAATACGAATGCGATTACTTTTGTCGTGCAAAAATTGTAGTTTATATGAGTGGTGACAATTTTTATTTTTTATAGTCACCACTCGTATATTTATGTAAAGATTATTCCATCGTAATTACAATTTTCCCTCTAACATGCTGACTTTCACTCAAAATATGAGCTTCTCTAACTCCTTTTTCATTAAACGGAACAATTTTACTAATGATTGGTTTAATTTTTTCAGCTTGGATCAAACTAGTTAATTCGTCTAATTGCTTCCCGCTTGGTTTCAACCATAAAAACCCTGATTTTATGCCCTTTACTTCATGAAGTGGTTCATGAACGATAGAAACTAGAACACCACCAGATTTAATAATTTGAAAACTTTTTTCTTGTACTTCTCCGCCGATTGTATCTAACACAATATCATAATCTGATAGTAGCTCTTCAAATTTATCTTTTTTATAATCAATAACAAGGTCAGCCCCTAAACACTTTAAAAACTCTTCATTTTTACTACTTGCAGTTGTTGCGACAAAAGCCCCAAATGATTTCGCGATTTGAATTGCAAAACTTCCTACTCCGCCCGCTCCAGCATGAATGAATACTCGGTCATTTTCTTTTATTTGTGCATAATCTACAAGGCTTTGCCAAGCTGTAAGTCCTGCAAGAGGTATAGATGCTGCTTCTTCAAAACTAATATTATTTGGCATATGTGCTACTAAATCTGATTTTACTGTAATGTATTCAGCATAAGAGCCTTTCCCTATATTTTCGGGTTTTGTAAATACTTTATCACCTATTTTGAAATGATCCACACCTTCTCCAACTTCTTCAATTACTCCAGCAACATCTAAACCTAATATAATTGGAAATGAAAATTGCAGCTTTTCTTGTAAGTCTCCCTTTCTTATTTTCCAATCAACAGGATTGACAGATATTGCATGTATGCGTATTAATACTTCATTACATTTAACAACCGGCTTTGGAACTTGTCTTTCTTGTAATTCTCCAACACTACCATATTGATTAATAACAATTGCTTTCATTTCCTCTCCTCCTTGTTGTTTATTTTAATAACTTATAATTATTTTTCAAAATATTTTGTTTTGAATGAAAATAATTATATTTGGAGGTGATATTTATGCTACTCTACTAATTAAGTAAGATGAATATAAAACTTTCACCTTACTTTAATACACTCTAATTTAAGGTTAAGAAACTCCCCAAGTTATATTTTCTTTATTTGTTAATGAACTTTAAATGAAATGGAGAGAAAACTATGAAAGAGAAGATTTTCAAAGTAAACGGTATTGATATATGTACAGAAAGCTTTGGCAACCCTAATAACCCAGCAATTTTATTAATTATGGGAGCTACGTGTTCAATGGTTTATTGGGATGAAGAATTTTGTGAAAGGTTGGCTAGCACAGGAAGATTTGTCATTCGCTATGATAACCGTGATGTTGGGCGCTCTGTTACATATGAGCCTGGGACTTCCAATTACACTGTAGCAGACATGGCTGAAGATGCAATCGGGGTACTCGATGCGTATCATATTGACAAGGCACACCTTTTTGGCATGTCATTAGGAGGTATGATTGCTCAAATTGCTGCAGTACAGCACCCTGAAAGAGTATTGACATTAACATTACTAGCAACAAGCATTATTGGATCTGATAACAATACTCGTGATTTGCCTCCAATGGATGAAAGAATTTTGACACATCATGCTAATGGTGCAAATTTAGATTGGACGAATCAAGATGTTGTAGCGCAATATTTAGTTACAGGATCACGTCTACTCTGTGGATCAAAGCGTATATTCGATGAAGAAAGGGCTTACAAACAAGTAAGGCAAGAAATAGAGCGAGCTGACAATCTACTAAGTATGTTTAATCACGCTCTTCTTACAGGTGATGATTCTTATGAAGGTATACTTAAATCGATACAATTACCTGCTTTAGTAATTCACGGTACGGACGATACAGCTTTACCACTTGAACATGGACTCGCACTTACCGATGAAATTCCGAATTCAAAGCTATTAACCCTTGAAGGTACAGGGCATGAGAATCATTACGATGACTGGGATAAAATTATAAATGCAGTTTTAGAACATACTTGCGAAATATAAAATTAAGCAACTAATAGAGGGACACAAATTGTATTTCACTCTTCTCTTTATAGAAATTACGATACAATAACAAAAGCCCATCACTTCATCCTTATGTATAGTGATGGGCTCTACATATGATTTTATATGTTCAAAAGAATGGACAATCTAATTGATCAACAGATTCCCACGATTTTTTTTTTACGTTTTCGGTGGATTTACTATTTTCTAGTGGTACGTTTTTAAATGGATTCATTTCAACTTTTAGTAGAGATGATGGTTCTACATATAAACAAAAAACATGGCTACTTGGCAAGGTTTTCGATACATCAATATCTCCTACTTGTTTAAATAATTGCTGGGCTGCAAAGAAAAAGAAATTAGTTGGATTGGACTGTTTATTAAGCCAAGCAATCATTTCAGGCGATACTGATTTATTAATATTAATTTTCACTCGATCACCACGTCTATATCGCCTAGATCGCATACTTCCACCAACTAACTTATCGTTAAGTTTGTAAACCCTAACTCTTTTTGCTTATGCTCTCTATATTTTGGTGAGCATGTATATACTAATAATCCACGAGCATTGGTAAATAACGGGTTATCTACAAAAATCACATTTTTCAAACGTCCTTTTTGTTTTAAAATCATTTTCAAGCTATTTTTAATAATAACTGCACCTCCACCATAAATAAATACATATGGATCGTCTTTCATATCATCAATTTTGTTAATAATATCCGTTGCGACACGTGCTGCTAAACCTAAAAACGCTGGTTGCGATTCCTCAACTAACAATGCATTTCTTGGGTGCTTTTCATTTAAATAAATTTGATTAAATTCTGTAATACTATCAATTGTTTTCGTAGGATATTTCCGATTCCATCTCGTAATAATTTGTAGTAACGTTTCTTTTACACCATAAGATAATCCTTTACTTAATTGTGGACGGAAATTTACTCCTAACGAAACAACTTCTTCCGTTGTCCCCGCGCCAATATCAAAAGACAATAAAGTTTTATCTACAAAATCAATTTCTGAAACTTGATTTTGTTCACATTCTATTTTATGTTTCACAACATTTCCTTCCTCATCATATACAATCCCCCACGTCCCAGAAGCGCCTTCAGGTAGACATTTACAAAACTCAATAGAAACATTAATCGTAACATCGCGCCCATTCGGATAGTGAAAAATGACTTTGTGATTACCCATGTACCGTTTCGAATTTTCAGCAGCAATTTCCTGTGTAATTAGTTGCATTGGAAGAGCCACTGATAAATCATAACGAATATTAATATGACTGGAAGTTGGGCTTTGACGCATAGCACTTATCGCTAAACCCGAAAGGATTGTAATAACCATTAATTCATCCGTAGATTTATTTGATTTCTTCTCTACTTCAGTACCTTTTAATTGATCTTGAATCACTTTTTCTCCAACGATGTATCGTACGTTATTTAACATTAGCGATGGAGAACTAATGGTCACATCAATGTGATTCTCTAATTCTGACGATGAAACATCACCCTCATCTAGCAACCCCGTAGGCTCACCTATATATAAAGAATATATACTCGGAATAAAAATAGGTTCCTGCCCTTTCACCATTAACTTCAAACCATTATTTCCTGCATCTGCACCAGCTTTTAAAAGAATAGACATAACTACCCCCTAAATTAATCTGACATCCCTTCCAAATATATGCGAGCCCATTCTTTTACATTCAAATGTAATGTAATTTTTTATTTATCCCAAAAACAAAATATCATAAACATTCACTTCATATGTAAAAAACATTTGACATGAACCTTTTCCAATTTTATACTATGGATGTAAAGAGTTTTTTACAATGCTGGAGGTGCAATTATATATTGAATACTAAAAAGATTATTTTTGTAATCATTGTTTTATCGTTAATCGCGATACTCGGACATGGCGCATACAAATACGCAACTGAAGGTTCAATTTTGGGCGGAACGATTTTCGCTGCTTCTTTAATACTTAGTAATTTAATTAATCATATTACATGGGGAGATCCAAACGGAGTATCGAAAGAAAGTCAAGATGAGATGGGACAACAAATTACATATAAAAGCTTTAAAATCGCGTATTTTGTTCTTATAGGTGTTATGTTTCTTATATTATTCTGGTCAGAAGGATTTTCTATGGGTTCCAATTTGGATGGTGTAAAAAACCTTCCCCTTTTCATAGCACTTTGTTCTTCATTCTTTATTTATCCTATCGTTGAACTCATTGCCGCAAAACAATATAAATAAAAAAAGTGGTTTTCTATATGCAGAAAACCACTTTTTTATGTTTAAATACCTTCTGCTATTGCTTTCAGCTTATTCACAGTCCGCCAGTTCCTTACTGTAGCTGGCGTATGTAATTTTTGAAACTGGTTCATTACTTTAGAATTCCGAATGCTTTTTTTGAAAAACAAATACACTACTCCTCCTTCAATATGGCAATCTTCTATTTCGCTTTTAATCGTAAGCAACTGATTACTGTCTTCTTCAGAAAGTACATTGGCTAAGAAGGCAACATGTATGCTTTCTCCTTCTAACAATACATCGGCTTCATAAGGACACGTTTTTATAATATTTATAAATTCATCTTTTGTTCTTAACATGACTGGAACATTGAAATCAAAAACGTTCTTAATTTCACATTCAATTCGTTCCTTTAAAAAACTTATCTCTGCTTCTGACTCAAACACTACATTTCCACTTTGAATATATGTTTTCACTTTTTTTAACCCTATTGATTCAAAGACTTTTTTCAAATCCACCATTTTAATTACTTTATGTCCACCTACGTTAATTCCCCGTAGTAGTGCAATATAAATTGTCATATGATTACCCCTCACGTATTTAAATGCTTAGCAATCGAATTGTTTTGCACCTTCATACTTCTCGAATACTTACTTTAATGCCTCTAACATATCATGTTTGGAAAATATCTCAAATAAAAAAACTTACTACATGATTTTTTTCAAGAGTAAGCTTTGCTATCTCATTATCTCGTTATCGGTAAATGTAATATTAATTGTTGTCCGATTGGTCCCATTCTTCTATACCCTTTATCTTGAAACCCAACTTTTTCATATAACTTTTGTGCCGGAATATTTTTTTCATTTACAGCAAGAATCACTTCATTTTTTATTGGATAATAATATTTTACAAAGTCTTGTAATAACGCCAATGATTTTTTAGCATATCCTTTTCTTTGTTTATTATGATTAACGGAAAAGGAAGTTAAAAGTATGGCATCCTTATTTTCTGTAAACTCCTGTACTCTGTCACCTGTTTGTAATGCGAAAACACCGACAGGTACTCCGCTATAGTCCAAAATAACAACTACATTTTTAGTTCGATCATTTTTCGCTTTCTCCAGTAATTCACCTGGATTCGCTGTGAATTGAACTTGTTCACTTGGTAAAGTAAATGATTGTATTATCTCTTTATACTGCTCCTTATACGGAACTAATTGTATTTCCCCTGTATGTATGTTCATGCTTAACTCTCCCATTCCTTCGAGTTGTTAACTTAAACCTTGCTGTGTTTTAGAATGCACCTTTCCATCCAAAAATGTAATCTCAGCAAATGATTTTGGATCGCTGCCTTTCCAAGCAAAAATTTGCTTAATTTGTGTAGAATGTTCTATCCCTTCTTCTATGAGTAAATCCCCTTCAAAACCGATTAATTCTTTCACTTCTAAATAAGTCATTCCTTCATTAATATTTGAGAAATGATTTATATTAATGGACTCTTGCTTTTTATTTTTCGTTATAGTAGAAGACGTAGCTGTTTTCTTCTTCACTTCTTTCTTCTGGTCACACGCTGTCATACTGAAACCTATGCATAAACTACCTAATATAAGTGCGCTCTTTTTCATCATAACGGTTGTCCCTCCCCTCATTATTAAACCATATATCCCCTTAAAAATAAACTGAATATTTAATCTTGTAGAAAAATCCCGTACAATTTAGTACGGGATTTTCACTATTTTTTCAAATGGTTATTTGACTGATCTTCTTGTTCTTTTCGTAGTTCTTGTTCTTCATCTTTTGGTAATTGTTTATCATTATCTTTAATTGGATTCGTTTCTCTATTTTCAATCATATCATTTGGAACTTGTGGCATTACTCGGCCAACAATTGCTGCTAATTCATCAAGTATACCTTCACCCGTTTTACCTTTTTTAATTTGCTTACCGATTTGTTTTAATCGTTCATACGTATCAACATCCGCTACAACGACTGCATTAGCTCCATTTGGGTCATTCTTTAAACTTTCTGCTACAGAATACTTAATAGACTCAACACGAGTTCGATCAAGTTTCGCTTTCACATCAATACCTACAACGGCATATTTTCCGACTACTACTGCTGTCGCATCGTTTACACCAGGTACACTTGCAGCTAATGACGCTAAATGATCAGCTGCTTTTTCATTCGGCTTATTTGATTTGTTTGTATAATTAACATTTTTCATCGAGACATTTTTTTGTTCTGGCTTTTCATTAGGATTGTCCTTTTTTCCAATGCTACATCCAGTAATAACGAAACAAAGCATTAGCATATATATAATGATTTTCATTATTTTCACCACTTTATCATTGATGTTTAATCATAAATTTTCTCAACAGCTTGCATCTTCTTCACTTTTTCTTCTGCACCGCTATTTGCGTTAATGAAAATTTGGTACGTATCTTTCCCTAAAGTACCAATAAATTCATAACAAAGTACTTCATTATGCAAGTCATTTACTACTACAGCTTTACGTTCTTCCATAACTTTTACATCGGGGTTAATTTTCTTTCTCGCCTCAGCGGCAGTTAGCTTCGCACTTGGAATTGTTCGTTTTTGATGCGATGCTAAATATTCCTTTGCGGAAAAACCAACAATCGACCCATCATCTAAAGCAATTTTCATTTGAATTGCTTCTGGATAAATACGCACTCCATTTTCATTTACAACGTACGTAAACACACCGATATTATCATATTGAGAACTATCAAACAGCTCCATATTTGTAAACTTGTGATCCTTTAAAAACGTCAATCCTTTACTTCCTGCCTCGTTTAAACTAATTTTTTGCTCTTTAATTTCTCGGTTATTCATTACCCAAATTGGATATCCACCTTTTCCTGTAATATCCATATGAAATTCGTTATTTGTTGCTGGGTCTTTAATTTTCACACTGTAGAAAGATTCTTTTGCACCTTTTCCACTTTTCTCAACATCTACTTTTTCATTTCCTTTTAAATTTAAAAATGATTTTGCGATTTTTGCAGCCTCATCTTTAGAAATCGCTTTACCCTCTGCTTCAAATCCGCCCTTTTTATTTTTTTGTGCACTTGTAAAAGTAGGATCGAAATTAGTAGATGAGTATGACGTTACATTCTTCTCTACTGTTTTTAATCCATCAATAATTGTGTTATCTGCTGGATCTTGATTAGACGCAAGTGCCAGTTCTACATCCATCCAGCGTAAATTATTTTTCAACACAAGATGCTGTACTTTTCGCAGTTCATCTTGTATGTTTCCTGCATTTGAATATAAAGTTTGTAATGTTTTATATTCTTGATCATTTAACGGTTCTTTCTCTAAATCACGGATAGCCGCGCGATAACTAAAATCACCGATATTCGCAAGAAATTCTTCTGTTTTATTAAATGGCATTAATGTTAAAGGTAACTGTCCTACATCAGAACGAGCCTCTGATGTTAAACGCCACACATCCGCTAATGCTGGAGATAAAGACGCACGTGAATTCATTGCAAGTGTTGTTCCGATTTTATCGTGTAATAAGTCAACCTCATAAGCTAAATCGTGAAACGCACGTTGATAACTATTTTCCGCTCGAATTAGTACTGCATTTTTCTCTTGATGTTCTTTATAGCCCCAATATCCTGTGCCGACTACACCAATTGTTAATAATACGATTAAAAAACCTCGTAACATGTTTCCACCTCCGCTCTATTTACAGAAAATATGTTTACCAATTTTTTTAATTTGTGGACGAGTCCAAATCCATTTGCTTGTCGCAGTATCTGGATTGAAATAATATAGTGCATTCCCTGTTGGATCCCATCCATTGATTGCATCTAATACGGCTTTTTTCGCATTTTCATTTGGCGTTAAATAGATTTGTCCGTCTGCTACTGCTGTAAAAGCTCTCGGTTCAAAGATGACACCTGAAACGGTATTTGGGAAGGATGCACTTGTAACACGATTTAAAATAACCGCCGCTACTGCAACTTGTCCTAAATATGGTTCACCACGTGATTCTCCATATACCGCATTTGCCATCAGCTGAATGTCATTTTGAGAATAACCATTTGGAACATTTGTCCCTTTACTTTGCGGTGGTTTATTTTCTTGTGTACCTCCACCACTGTTCCCTTTATTAGTTGTTGTACCTTTATTAGCGGTCGACTTATCATACTTTGTTGCCTTTACAAGCATTTGCTTCGTTTTAGCACCCGCTAAACCATCAACTGGCAATCCGAATTTTTGCTGAAAGTTTCGAAGCGCCCAATATGTACCCCATCCGAAAACACCATCAACTTTTCCCGTATAAAATCCGTTATATTTTAAACGAGATTGTAATTCAATGACATCTTCTCCAGATGCTCCTCTTTGGATTACCTGATTAGAAAAGGCTTCTACATTTTTGGTTTGTATACTACTTACCATTAAAGATAAGCCAATAAAGGTAAGTAAAACCGCTATCTTCAAAAAACCTTTTTGAAGCATATATTTCCCTCCTTAATTACAGTAATGAATTCATGGTTATGTTTTGTAAATGTGAAGCTTTTATGTAAAGAAGACAAAAAAAGCCAAGCTTATATGCTTGAAGATATATGCACACAATATTAAAAAGAGTAAAAGGAGCTTATTATGAAGTATTTCTTCACACGTATAGCATTCGCAAGTTTTTTACTAACAGCATGTTTAAATATATATACTGGTCCATCTATTGTTCACGCGCAGCCGCCCTATGCAAAATGGGGCAAACTGGCCGTTGAAAAAACGAAAGAACAATATCCGAAAGCAGAGATTATTGATTACCTTCATATTGGTAGAAAGCCAAAGACGGTTCAAATAACAGTTGAAAAATTTAAATTGTGGCTGCGTGAGGATGGAAAAGAATATGGTGTTTTTGTTGATGTGGAATTCGATACGAAAACAGAGAAGTTTTTAAAGATGTCATTTCAGAAAACAAATCGATAGAACAAATAAACCCCTCTGTTTTACTTAAAACAGAGGGGTTTATTTATACACATTTAATAATGAAAGTTATTGTTTTAAACTTAAAAATCGATTCCCTAACATTTTCACTAATCCACAAATACCTCCAATTACAACTGCTATCCAGATACTATATATAAATACTCTACTATATCCACCTATTCTCGGATCTAGAAACGGATATGGGTACCAATCAACGAATGGGCCACGTATTAAACTATATACAACATATAGAAGCGGGAAAATAAGCCAAGTTGAAGCTTGTTTCCATGTGATTTTCTTCGTAGGCGGATTCATAACCCAATCTAATATCATTGCTATCGGCATGATGTAGTGAAGCACGGTATTTACCCACGGTATCGGTGTTTGAAGTGACTCTTCTAATCCTCTTAATAACAAAAAATAAATAAGTCCTGTTGTCAGTATGTATACTGTAGATGCACCGCGAAGAACTCCAAACTGCTCGGAACGTCCGAATGTGGCTGTCCCCAAGCTACTAAATAGTAGAATTACCGCCACTAAAATATTACTTTCAATTGTGAAGAAACTAAAAAAGTTAACTGGATTGAACGGTTTCACTTGTGCCCTTGTAACAAATTGTGTAATAAGTGCGCTAAACGCTAAAAGACTTAAAAATAATCTTAATATCGCTATCGTTTTAGCACTTCTCATAACACATCTTTCTCCTGTCCTTATATAGAATTAGAATTCTCTTGTACATGCTCTATAAATAACTTTAATGGTACGAGGCCACGTTTGGGCATGTGACTACTAATAACAGCTACGAGCTCTAACTGCGGAATGATAATAATGTATTGCCCTCCGTATCCCATAGCAAAATACATACAATACGGTATGTGAAATCTTTCGTTATTTAATACCCACCAGTGATATCCATATGCACCGACATGTTCATACGTTTCAAATAGAGCCTCACTTGATTCTTCTAACCATTTCGATGATACAATTTCATTCCCCTTCCAATATCCATTCTGCAAACATAATTTTCCTAATTTTAATAAATCTATAGATTTCATTTTCATACCGAATCCGCCGACATATATACATTGCGGGTCTTGTTGCCATTCATATTCCGTAATGTTTAATGGCTCAAATAAATAATTTTTCGCGAACTGCTCCGTCGACATTCCAGTTGCTTCTTGAATGATGGAACTAAGTAAATGAGAAGAACCTGAATTATAATTCATTTTCGTACCCATTTCTTCAATGAGCGGCTTTTCTAAAATGTATTGCACCCAATTGTCTGATTCCACAAAATCATTTGGGAAAACAACCCCATTTCCGAACTCTTGCCAATCTTCTCCTGTTGTCATCGTTAATAAATGATACAGCGTTAGTTCCCTCTTTTCCTCCGGTACATTGGGAATCCATGTTGTGATTGGTGTATGTATATTATTTATAAATCCTTTATCAATTGCGATACCAATTAATATAGATACGATACTTTTTGTAATCGAATTTATTTTAAATAAGTCATTTGCACAGTCTATCGTTTTATAGTACTCAGTCGTTAATTCCCCCTTTTGATAAACAAGAAATGTATTAACTTTTTTCTTTTTAAATTTATTTTCTAGTTGCTCAAAATTCAAGAAATCTTCCTCCGTTTTAATCGTTATTTGACTATATAGTATTTGTTGTTTATGTGATTTTATCTCTCTTTCTCTATTAAAACACATCCTTTTATTGTATGTTTGAATTTAGAAAGGAGTTTTTATACGATGACAAATAATTTAAAGGGGATTATTGTAAATTATAGTTATCCTAGTTTAAATGGAGTGTATTTACGCCCTGGACTATATTTAAACCCTGACACAAACCCAAACATATTTCTGGTCGGATATAATCCAGCAACTCCAATTCATAAAAACGATTTGAAGCAAAGCGAATATCGAAACTTAATTTTATCCCATAAAAAATTCATTTCTTATTATGAAGCGCTACGAATAAAGAAAGGTAAAAGAAAACTATCTCCAACTCGAAAAAGAATTAATGATTTGGTTACAAAAGTTTTTACAGATACAAATGAAGTAATGTTCGAAACTAATATTTTCTCTTATCCAACATCAAAAGAAAAAGAATTACGAGCATTACCTAAAGATATCTTAGAAGAAGTAAAGCAACCATTTATTGAGATGTTACATACAATACAACCTTCTATAATCGTTGTACACGGAAAAAGAGCACTTTTAAACCTGATTTCAATCTTACAAAACTTAAATTTCCTTTCAAAAGATTTCATTTTTCATAAGCAATATACATTTAAATTCCTTTATCCAAACTCAAATAAATGCTGTACAATCATACCTTACCGCCATTTAAGCCGAATTGAAAACCAATCTTATCAACAATTTCAAAAACGTCTAATAAACGAAATTAACTCTAAAAAATAAAACCTGACTGCTATAGCAGTCAGGTTTTATTTTTATAACTTAGTTCGCACATTCCAAAGTTCAGGGAAGAAACGCTGATCAAGCACACGTTTTAAATAGGATACACCAGAAGAACCACCAGTTCCCATCTTAAAACCAATAATTCTCTCTACCGTTTTCATATGACGGAAGCGCCATTGTTGTAACCAATCTTCAATATCAATTAACTTTTCTGCAAGTTGATATAAATCCCAATATTTTTTCACGTCCGCATATACTTCTAACCAAGCTGCTTCTACTGTTGCATCCTCTTCGTAAGGCTGCGTAATATCACGATTTAACACATCTTTATGAATTTGGAATCCTTCTTTAACAAGCGCTTGTATCGCCACATCATACAAACTTGGTGCATGAAGTGCTTTATGAAGACGAGCATGTAATTCTGGGTCTTTTTCATAAATCTTTAATGCATGTGGTGTTTTATAACCAAGTGCATACTCAATCATTCGATATTGATACGATTGAAAACCTGAAGCCTGACCAAGTGAATCACGGAACTCAATATATTCTGATGGCGTTAATGTCGCAAGAATATCCCAAGATTGAATAATTTGCGACTGAATTTTTGATACACGTGCTAACATTTTAAATGCAGGTGCTAATTTATCTTGTTTAATAGATTCAATTGCTGCATTCAGTTCATGT
Organism: Bacillus mycoides; assembly: GCF_001757995.1. GTDB lineage: Bacteria > Bacillota > Bacilli > Bacillales > Bacillaceae_G > Bacillus_A > Bacillus_A mycoides_B. The sequence goes on from NZ_LXLV01000035.1 coordinate 59,498, forward strand.
AAAATTAGTTTCATCCAAAGTTCACTCGCTTGGTGAATAACGATAAATAACATTTCATCATGGTGATCCGATAATCTTTGTTGACTAGATAATAAACTATCTAGCTGTAAATACTCTCCGTACGTCATATTCTCCTTAAAATCAGTGTGAATCCCTTTTTCCATAATTACCTTTTCGTTTTCTTTCATGTTAGCCAAACACCCCTTTTTACTATTCTACTTATATTGATCTAATAACAGCGCGAACTGGACTTCCATCTGCATCTGTTAATGCAAGTGGTAAGGCAATAAGTTCGTAATCGCCGTCTGCTACGTGATCGAGTACGACATTTTCTAAAATGTGAATTCCGTGTTTAAATAATTGATGATGTGCTGCTAGTTCTTTATCATCTAAAGGATCAACAGAAGGTACATCTACCCCAATTAAACGAATGCCCTTACTTGATAGGAAATGTGCAATATCAGCACGTAAATACGGGATTTCTTCTGGGAATTCTTGCGCTTTACCATGTGAAGATGTACGTAATAATAATCGCTCTACACCTTCTAAGTTAAAACTTTCTAATTCCTTTTTACCGACACTCTCCAGCCCTGAAACATCGATAACTCGTGCTGCGCCTACATATACGTGTATATCTAAATCCAACACCTTCTTACCGTCATTATCGAAATGAAATGGCGCATCAATATGAGTACCTGTATGGATACTCATCGTTAACTTTCCGACATTTACTGAACCACTGTCTTCTTTTGACCATGAAACTTCATATGAGAACGGTGTATCCCCTGGCCACGTCGCGATATCATTATTTAGCGGTTGTGAAATATCAATCCACTGCGATGTTTTCATGCTTATGCCACAACCTCTCGCTTATTTTCAAAGTTTTTATATTCTTCATTTTTCATAATTTTCTTTAAGATTTGTACAGAGTTCCATACTTCCTCATACGTATTGTATAAAGCAACAGGCGCAAGTCTAACTCCATTTGGAGCTCTAAAGTCTGGAATCACTCCATTTGCTTTTAACGCCTTACATATACGCGCCGCCTCAGCATGTTCTAAATAAATATGCCCGCCTCGTTTTTCATCCTCTAGCGGATTTCCGATTGTAAATCCCATATCATTTAACTCTAATTGAATTAAATCGAGCATATATCTTGTTATATGTAATGACTTTTCACGTAATTTCTCAATACGGGCATCTTTAAAAATTTCAAGAGAACCGATTAATGGTGCAATACTTAATACGTGAGGTGTCCCTATTTGATAGGCCCCAGCATGATCAGCCGCAGTTAATGAATGTTCCATATCAAACTGCTTATCCTTTCTAGAGCTAAACCAACCAGATAATCCTGGAAGTCTATCGAAATGTTTTTTATTCACATATAAACCTGCAACACCACCAGGACCTGCATTTAAATATTTATAATTACACCATACAGCGAAATCTACATCCCATTCGTTAAAATGATGCGGAATAGAACCGATTGAATGACATAAGTCAAAACCGATATGAATACCACGTTTATGAGCTTCAGCTGTTAATCGCTTCATATCAAGAATTTGTCCACTTCTATATAGTACAGAAGGCAATAAAATTAAAGCGATATCATCGGTCATCGCATAAATAATATCTTCTTCTGAAAGTCTTCTACCATCTCTACTTTTCACTTGAACTAGATGTTCCTCTGGATCTAATCCTTTTAAACGAATTTGACTTTGAAGCGCATATATATCTGACGGGAACGTTAATTCATCCGCAAGAATTTTTGTTCGTATTCCTTTCGGCTCATAAAACGTCGCAATAACCTGATGTATATTCGTAGTTGTGGAACCGGTTACAATTGTTTCTTCCGGTAAAGCCCCAATAAGAGGTGCTGTCAATTCACCCAATTTCTCCGAAAGGAAAAACCACGGATGCTCACCTTCAGTCCATCCATCAATTCCAAACTCTTTCCATGAATCTAGCAAAGTAAGTAACGATTTCTCTGCTCTTTTTGAAAGCAACCCTAAAGAGTTACCATCTAAATATATTGTTCCTTCTTTTTTATAAAATTCGGTTTGAAAATCTTTCAGTTCATCATGTTTATCACATTCAAGCGCATACTCATAAGTTGGTTGAAATGGTTCTTTATACATGGTGTCACCTTCTTTTAATTTTCTTTTTATTCTAACTAATTGAAATATATCACTTAAATTGATATAACGTCAATGATATTATGTCAGTTGACTTTATATACTAACTTCTTTTACAATACAGTTATATTTTCAGATATTTCAGTATAAAGAGGTGATTCCTTGAAAAATTCTACTCTTTCAACAAGAAAACACCGCTCCTTAGAAACAAAAAAGAAACTATTACATTCCGGTTATACTATTTTTATAAAAAACGGATTTCAGAAAACTACAATCACGCAAATTATTAAACATGCAGAAACTGGTTATGGAACAGCATATGTATATTTTAAAAACAAAGATGCTCTCCTCGTCGTTTTGATGGAAGATGTGATGAATCGGTTTTATGATATTGCAGATCGCTATTTTTCCCCTCAAACAAAGGCCGAAGCACGCGATATGATTCAAAATCAAGTGCGCGCTTTTTTACAGTTAGCACAAGAAGAAAGAGCTATATTACAAGTTGTGGAAGAAGCAATAAGAACCTCAAAAGAAATATGTCAAAAATGGGATGAGATTCGTGAACGCTTTATAAAAAGTATTACACAGGATATTACTTACTCTCAAGAAAGTGGATTGGCGCAGCCTGAATTAAATAGAGAGATTGTTGCACGTGGTTGGTTCGCGATGAATGAGATGTTTCTTTGGACGATTGTGCAAAATGATAAAAAGATCGACTTAGAAGAGGTTGTGCATACATTGACAGTGATGTATACGACAGGTCTATATAAATAGCACACCCTTTATTCATAAGGTGTGCTATTTTTCATCTATAAAAATATTTTATCAGGATACGGTAATGCTAAAGGTGGCTTTTCAGATAAAGGGAAATATTTTAGTTTTACAGATTCTCCATCAACTGATTTTAACCCACCTCCGATAATTTTGCACTCAAATACAACAACAATATACTCTACTTGATCTCCATTCGAATATGTATGACGAAACTCTTTCCCTCCAAATACCCCTTTTTCTTTTTTCACTTTTATTTTTAATCCTGTTTCTTCCCACACTTCTCTAACAACCGCTTCTTCTGGTGTTTCTCCTGGTTCGATTGCCCCTGCTGGCAAACTCCAGTATTCTCCTCCAGGATATTGAAATAAGATTTCCCCTTGCTCGTTTTTAATAACAGCAGCTATACTCGGCATAAAAATAAGTTCAGATCCTAATTTTTCACGAAGTCTTTTATAATATAATGACATCGGTATTGGACTTTCTCCCTTCATAATAAATAACTGTATTTTCTAATAATCATTATATAATATTATTAATATCAACTTCTATAAAGAAAGGAAGATCAAATGTCACAAGAAAAACTAACAAATCAGTTTCTATCGTTTTTATCCGTTACAAAAAAGCCTGTAAGTTTAAATTTTTTAAATGAACTTGTTAAAGCTCATCAAGAGAAAGTAAAGTGGGAAACTCTTACTAAAATAATTGACTGGGAAAAAGGTAATAAAACCGGTAATTACTTTCCTACCATCAAGACATACATAAATCGAATTACAACTAAAGGTATGGGCGGTACTTGTTGGACTCATTCTATTGGATTTCATTGGCTATTATCAAATCTAGGTTTTTCTGTGCAGTATATGTATATGGATCCTGGGCATTTATGCTTACGTATTAACTTAGAGCAACCTTAGATTCTATTGTTTTAACCTACTCACCATTCCAACAATAAACTTATACTCAGCTCTACTTTTTCTTACTTTCTTAAAACCTTCTTTCGTATCAAAAATAAAACATGTTTTCCGAAACCAAATTCGTACATATAAAGACTCAAAATAAATAGGTTTTATAATTCCTCGTTCCTCAAATTCAGTTCCATCTTTATTTTCAGTTTCTGTTCGAACGAACCACCTATTTCCGATGCCAATTTCAATATACTTCACATAAGTCCCCCTTTCGGAAATTAATTTCTAACTATTCTATTATTTCCCCGGTAAGCGCACATTCCGACAGAACGTGAGCCCACAAAGAAAAAGTAGATTACAAAAATCTACTTTTATAGCCTAAATTTTTGCATTCGCTTATAAAATGTACTACGAGGCACATCTAATAGTTTTGCAGCTAAAGAAACATTTCCATTCGTCTTTTCTAGCGCTTCAATCATACTATCACGCTGTATTTTTTCACGGAAATTGAATGTATGCTCTGTTTTATTTTCTGCTTGCAATTCAAGTTGATGTTGATTTCCCATCATTGTTTGTAATAAAAAAGAGATTTGTTTTTCGCATATTTCCCGTCCTTGCGACAAAATGTAAATACGTTCTAATACATTTAATAATTCCCGAATATTTCCGGGCCATGTATGCTGTAAAAATTGCTTACAAATACTCTTTGGAAATACGATATTCCAATTCTTTCGTTCACAAAAATGTTGTATGAAGTACGGAATATCCTCTTTTCTTTCTATTAATGACGGAACATATAGCGGATAAACGTGTAAACGATAATATAAATCTTGACGGAATTTCCCTTCTTCTACTAATCGCAGTAAATCTTTATGTGTCGCAGTAATAATACGAATATTTACTGGTACCTCTTTTGAACTGCCAATTGGGGTTACTGTTCGCTCTTGTAAAACGCGCAATAGCGCTACTTGCATCTCTGGTGGTACTTCACCAATTTCATCTAAAAATATTGTGCCTCCGTCTGCTTGTTCGAATTTCCCTTTATATCCTTGGCGCCGCGCACCTGTAAACGCTCCTTCAGCATAACCGAATAATTCACTTTCCATTAATTCTTTCGGTAATGAACCGCAGTTAACAGCTATAAAAGGACCATTTTTTCTTGGACTATTTTCATGAATCGCTCTCGCTACATATTCTTTCCCTACACCTGTTTCACCACAAACATATACACTAGCGTCAGTTGGTGATACAAGCTTAATTTCTTCTAAAGTATGTTGAAATGCATTGCTTGTCCCAATAACTCCAGGGAAAGTAATCCCGTTTATAAATGGGGAAATAGAAAATAAATCCTCTTGTTTATTTTCCTTTATATAAATACATTTCCCAATCATTCTGTTATTACTGTATACTGGTACTTCTAATTTAGGTTTCAATCCATTGTGCATTAAATCTTCAAGTTTCATTCGTGACCAATTAGATACTCGTTCCCGAACCCTCTTGCTCGCAGAAACGATAACATCTCGATGATTACAAATAACAACTTGTTCATCACTGTCAATTACATCTAAAAAACGATGGATTAAGTGTAGTTCATTTTGATGCACTCGAATACTACATTCACGTTCAATCGCATGTGCAAGCGAAGTTACCACCCCGAGCATATATGGATGTGAAAATTCAATTGGACAGGAGAAATCTAGAACACCAATTAATTTCCCATCATCATTATGAATGGGAGCGGCCGCACAGCTCCAGCTATGAGATGCGACAGAATAATGCTCTGTACCACTTATCATAATAGCTTCTTCAATCTCTAACGCTGTTCCTATCGCATTTGTACCAACAGCTGCTTCCGTCCATTTCACACCTTCAATGAAGTTAATATGTTTCGCTCTTTTCAACGTTTGCTGATTTCCACTTAACGATAGAACGTAACCGTCTGGATCAATTAATAATGCCATCATTTGCAGTTCATCAATGGTTTTCCTCATATTTTGTAATTGAGGTATTGCTATATCAAGGAAGATTTCACTCTTTTTCTTTTGATCCTGAAAAATATTAGAAGACAAAATTTTCTGACCTTTATTCATATGAGGATTCACACTTGCTTGTTTACATCGATGCCATGACTCTGAAATTCTTTCATTTATGCGGTTCGAATCAAGGACTCCTTCATCAACAAACTTTTTCCATGTATGTAAGTAAAACGGTGAAGCTAACATTGTATCATCTCCCTATTAATTGTTTTGGAGATCTGTAAAAACATACTTTTATTATAGAACTGAATAAAAGCGTTTTCAATAAAAGTAGAAAGACGACACAAATATGTTAATAATCTGAATATCTTAATGCGCTTCTTTATTCTTTTTTAGCAGAACTATATTTTGTATAATGGACGCAAAGAAAATACATAACCAAAACCACTTTTGCGGATTGTCATTTATAAAGAAAACTATCATCGCTATTGCAAATAAAATAGTGGATGCTAAACTAAAATATAATTTTGTTTTAACTCTCATTATCCCTCACTCCTCTATCACTTTACAGTACATACTAACTCTGCATTTTTTAACTCTAATATGTACTCCTGTAAAACATATTCTTTCCCGCCATGTTTTTCATACCAATCATGTATTCTTTTAACATGCATCTCGTCACTTCTAATTTTCGATTCAATTTCTTTATACTGTTCATAACTATCATATTCCCATATGGCGAATATTTCAGTTGTACCATCATTATTATCTTTCATCCAGCGTCCTATTAGCCTAGAACCATGCTTTAATTGGTTAGGTAAATTAGTATTATTAAAATGCTCATTAAATATTTCTATAAATTCATTCTTTACTATATAGTACTTCCTTCTATAAAACATACATTTTCACCTCTTTTATGTACAGACTCAAATAAAGCATCCCATTACTACCGTATTATAATACTTCCCATCTGACATCCTTTTATCATTTTTCAAAATACCTTCTACTTCAAAACCTATTTTTTTATAAAGCTGAATGGCTTTTTCGTTTGACTCTAACACTTGTAATGATATCTTTTTCACTTCATTTTCATCAGCCCAATGAATAGATTGTTGCAATAGACTCTTACCCATTCCATATCCCCAAAACTCTTTTAAAATACAAACGCCAAATTCTACTTTATGAGATAATCTCTTCAAATTTGACCCTTCGCATCTTGAAAATCCAACGATTCGATTGTTCACTTCTGCAACTAAAAAGAGATTTTTCGTCTCTTCACTATCTGTTTTTATTAATTTTTGGAAACCTATCTTATCTATAAATCCCTCTCCAGCTTCTCTATCCATATTTTCAGTTTCTCCATCGATCTGAACTCTAATTTCCGATAACTGCTCAGCATCCGTTTCAGCTGCAGAACGAATTGTATAAACTAATCCATTTATATGAAACTCTTGCTCTTTTATAATCATTTTAAACTCCTTTTAAATGCAGTCTATTGATGCTATTACAATTTCTTTACCTTGCTTCTCAAATTCTTGAATCGTTTCTTTACTAGTCTCTTCATCTGTTATTATAAGGTCAATTTCTATCAGTGACTCTCCTTTTATAAAGCAGTCTATTCCAAGTTTATTATGAGGAGCTAAACAAATATTTCTTCTAGCAATTTTACTTACTGTTTTTCCAAAATAAGCAACTTCTGGTGTTGCAGTACTTATACCATTCAATGAAATGCCACCACCTGTAGAGAAATAAAGATCAATAGATAATCTACTCATCATTTCAGAGGCAAGTGTATCTGTCATATTTCCTGATGGTTTCACCTTTCCACCAATTAAGTACGTATCAATGTTCTTATATCCCCGTAACGTACTAGCAATTTCTATAGAATTCGTAATCACTGTAAATGATGTTTCAGGTAAATATTTTAACATGGCATAATGAATGGAAGTCCCGCCAATAAAAACGGAATCTCCTTCTTGTATATAGGATACAGCAACTTTCGCAATCGCATCTTCATCTATTGAACTATCACGATAACGTTTCGATGGTTCGGCAGCTAAGTTTCTCACTCGCGTAAGTTCAACTGCACCTCCGTGCGTTCTTTTTAATAAGCCATCCTTCTCCATAATAGACAAATCTCTTCTTATAGAATCGATAGACATATCAAAACTTTCCGCAAGATCCTTTGCGATTACTCTTCCAGCTTTATTAAGTAACTCTGAAATTTTCTCTCTACGCTCTTCAGTAAACATGTTCTCACCACCATTATTGAAGATTCAGAAATTTAATCTTTATTTTAATTATATGCATGCCTCTTCCGTTTTACAATATTTTCAATTCTTATTTATTCCGTTTTATACAGTTTCCCCCCTCTTTCTACCCCCTAAAATTCAACACCGAATAAATGTATATTTGCATATTCTATTAAAATACTTCTATTTTCCACTTCATTGTTGTAAAATTATTCCTATGTTTTATTTTTTAATACAGAAAGGAATTACTATGAAATCTTTAATGAAGGTAACTTGTACAGCATTATTATTTACAGGAATAATGGCAGGATGTAGTGGGAATACTACACCAAAACAAGAAAAAAGCGCCCTCGAAAAGAATGCAATGCATTATGGGGAAATATTTAAAAACGAATACTATAGAGCAACTGTTGAAAATGCAAAATTCGATAAAATAGACAAAGAGTGGCGTCTCACAGCTCGTGTTACTATAAATAATGCTCGTGCTGACGGACAAACGATAGATCTTTCAGAAATAAAATATTTCATAAAAGATGAAAAAACGGGTGAAAAATACGAAGGTGAATTTATACAAAATGAAAATGCTAAAAAGGTTCCATCTGAGTTTTCTTTAACTACCGACATTGTATTTAATATGAAAACTTCTCCAAAAGATTTAAATAATATGTATTTATACATAGATAGCAAAGCTGCGCCGTTAACAGATACATATTGGAAGCTTGATAATTTAGTATCTAAATAAAAAACAGTCATGTAAGACTGTTTTTTTGTTTGTAAAGTTATAAAGTTTACTAGTTCCCTTTCTCAAGCAATACATCTTTTGCACAAATAGACACTTCTTCAAATGGGCAATCAAATAAAATCCCCAGTCCAAAACCATCTTCAGCAAGATCTATTTCATGACATAACCACCAAGCACCTTCAAAATTTTCCGGAATAGAGCATTTCGAAACTCCTGTAAAAGTTACTTGTAGTTTATCAAATTCACTAAAAGTACCACTGCAATCTAAAGTTATAATTAACGTATCTTTTGATCTTCTCTCAACTGATTTAACTACACTGTCATGTAGTGAGCAATCATGTAACTGCATAACATTTGTTGGGAGTTTTTTCTTAATCGAATGGAAGTGCTCTAAGTAGAATCGATCTAAATGAGCCCTTCTTTTCTCACAATCCTCTATCCATTCTTTCATAAGTTTTTTCAATTCACTAGAAGGATATTCTGAATTAATTGTGGTGCTATGAATAAATGGGTGTATGGATTCAGGAAGGAATTTTAATAAATCTGTTTTCCTTTCCTTTATTTCCTCAATTAAACTTTGTATATCCATTTCTGACCATTCTTTTATAGACTCTATAAAACTTACAAATTCTATAATTTGCATTTCTTTATACCAATCTCCAGTGAAATACTTCAATCGCACCTCTCCTAAAACATTTTAACATCCAAGAAAAGCAATATATCCACTTATTATATCATTCCAATAACCGTTTTTTCTAAAGAATAAATGTAAAAATGTAAATATTCCGCCTATTATTTCTAAAACTTCAGAATATTTACAAAAATACGGAATTGGAATACATTTTACATGTACAAGTTTTACCTGTACAAAAATCTAAACAAAAAGGGATGGTTATATGTTGAAGAAATTAGTAGCAGGGACATTAGTAGCAGGTTTGGCATTAACTGGAGGATTAGGAGTAGTAAGTGCTGCAGAAAAAGATTATACAATTAAAACATTTGATTATTTAAAAGTTGATGAAAAAAATGTTAGTTCATTTGCAAAATTAAGCGATCAATCAAAAAAAGACATCCAAATTACTATGGTACTACCTAAGCAAAATGAAAATGGAGATTGGTTAGCTTATGGATTTACTAATAGAGAAGCATTGAATGCTTTTATTGAAAAAGATAAAAAGGCACTTAAAAATCAAATTAACCCTTTAGGTAGTGGTGCTGGTAGTACTGATTTTTATGAACATAAAGATAAAGGTGGCCAATATATTTACTGGAGCAGCGGCTTTAAAAACTTACCATCTAGCTGGAACGACAGAATTTCTTCTGTAAGTACAGCATCACCTTCTGCAAGTTATTCAACAACACTTTGGGAGCACACTTCAACACAAGGTTATGGAAAAGGTGTTGTATTTAAACACGCTGATTGGTACGGTAAAACTGCTAATTTAGCTGCCGATTGGAACGATATTACTTCAGCTATTGAAATTAAAAAATAATTGTATATTTACTAATTGAAAAAATCCAACCCACTATTCTCTTATTAATGTAGAGAATAGTGGGTTATTATATTTCTATTTAAGCATGTACAGCATGTCCTACGGCTTGCAATAACGCTTCGTGAATCGCTTCAGATAAAGTTGGATGCGCTGCAATATAATCTCTCATAATATCAGCGGTAACTTCCGTATGAATCATTACAGTTCCTTGTCCGATTAGTTCGGTTGCACGAGGACCGATAATAGAAATCCCTACAATTTCTTGATATTTAGGTTCCACAATAACTTTTACTTTCCCCGTTTGTTCTCCAATAATAAGCGCTTTTCCGTTTGCTGTAAAAGGAAATTCTCCGATTAGAATATCACCATATTGCTCTCTTGCTAATTTTTCTGTTAAACCGACACTAGCAATTTCTGGTGCTGTATAAATACAGCGAGGTACAGCATGATAGTTTACTTTCACATCTTCTCCGCTCGCGTGTAATGCTGCTGTCGTTCCTTCATGAAAGGCAACGTGAGCAAGCTGGATTCCACCAATCACATCACCCGCTGCGTAAATATGAGATACATTTGTTTGCATATGTTCATTCACAGAAATTCCTTTATTTGAAAATTGAATGCCTGCTTTTTCTAAATCTAATTCTTGTACACGTGGTTTTCGGCCTACAGAAACGAGAACAAATTCCGGATTGGCTTCTTGGATACTTCCTTCATATTCAAATGAAGCCTGCTTCTTATAATTATTTAATCCTTTTAAAGCTGCTCCTGTAAATATTTCTACTCCATCATTTTCTAGTTTCTCTCTTAATATATTTGCAATATCTTCATCTTCACCAGGTAATAATTGCGGTGCCATTTCAACAATCGTAACTTTTGTTCCAAGACGACTATAAATGCTTGCAAACTCGCAACCTATTACACCACCGCCAACGATTAATAATGATTTCGGTATATTTTCTAGGGACATCGCATGGCTACTATTTAAAATCCACTTCCCATCAAATGGAGCAAAAGGTAATTCAGTTGGTTCTGAACCTGCCGCTATAATGAACTGTTCTCCATCTACTACATCTTCCTTATCACCGTGTGTAACTCGCACACGGTGATCCGTTTCAAATTTCGCTTTACCTTGTATAACTTTTATTTTATTTTTCTTCATTAAATATTGAATTCCTTGGACGAGCTGCGATACGATTTGTGATTTCCTCGCTTGTATTTGCTTCCAATCAATTGATATACTTCCATTGTTAAGTGTAATTCCATAATTATTCGCTTTTCTCACAATGTCATGCACTTCTGCACTTTCTAACAATGATTTCGTAGGCATACAACCGACATTTAAACAAGTCCCGCCAAGATCAGCTTCATCAATAAGAGTGACATCTTTTCCATTTTGAGCCGCGGTAATTGCCGCTACATAGCCAGCAGGACCGCCTCCAATAACAACTAATTTACTCATTCTCTCACCTTCTCTTTATAAAAGAATTGTTACAGGTTCTTCTAAATAACGTTTAATTGTACGTAAAAATGCAGCTGCTGGTGCACCATCTAATACACGATGATCGAATGTTAAACTTAAAGGTAACATACTTCCTTTTCTTATTTTTTTCCCTTTATATACAGGAACATGTTCAATTGCCCCAACACCTAAAATACCAGTTTCAGGTGTATTTAATACTGGCGTAAAATATTCAATACCGAAACTACCTAAATTACTAATTGTAAATGTTGTTCCTTGCATATCATCACTACTTAAACTGCCTGCTCGTGCCTTTTGTGCCACATTCTTAATCTCTTTAGATAACTCTACTATAGATAGATTATTAGCAAAGCGAATAGCTGGAACGACTAATCCATTTTCTAGAGCGACTGCCATACCTAAATGAACATGTTCAAATTGATGAATTTCATCATCTATATAGGCGCTGTTCATTTCTTTATGCTCTCTAAGCGCTAATACAACAGCACGAGAAACGAAATCAGTAATAGTTAGTTTGTTATCGTATCGTTTTTGTACAACTTCCGCTATTTCTTTATGTAAAGCAACTAAATCTGTAACATCTACTTTCATCGTTAATGTTAATTGCGCACTATTTTGTAAGCTTGCATGCATACGGTTCGCAATTGCTTTTCGCATACCAGTAACAGGAATGACTTTACTTTCTTCTTGTTCAAGTACTACTGGAATTGCTACTCTTTCTTCAAGCGCCTTTAATACATCTACCTTTGTAATTCTTCCGCCAGGTCCTGTACCAATTAATGATCTAATATCAAGATTTTCAGTTTTTGCAATCTTTTTCGCAACCGGAGATATTTTGACTCTTTGCTTCGTCACATCTATCGCATATGTTTCTGCATGTTGTACATTTTTAGGTTCTGGATTAGGTGTTTTTTCTTCTACAACATGTATATTTTCATGAACCTCTACTTTTTCGTTCGGTTTACCGATGTAGCAAATTATAGTACCAGGTGGAACTCCCTCATCTTCACTTACAGCTATATCAAGAACAGTTCCATCAGCTGGTGCTTCTATTTCCGTTTCGATTTTTTCCGAGTTAATACTAGCAATTAGTTCACCTTTTGCTACATGATCGCCTGCTTTAATATTCCAGCTCGTAATAATTCCTTCTTTCATCGCCATACCTAACTTCGGCATTACAACTTCTACAGCCATGTTTCTCTCTCCCTTCTCATCGTTTCATTACACATGCAATAAAGATTGGTCTCCGATCATTTCTGATACAGTTTCAATTACTTTCTCCGGCGTTGGTAAATATAACTTTTCAAGTGGTGGTGAGAACGGAACTGGTGTATGTGGCGCTGTAATTCGTTTAATAGGTGCATCTAATAGATCAAAACCTTTATCCGCTACAATCGCAGCAATATCAGTTGCAATACTACATCTTGGATTTGCTTCGTCAATTATGATAAGGCGATTTGTTTTTTCGACTGATGCTAAAATCGTATCTTCATCAAGTGGTGATAAAGAACGCGGATCAATTATTTCTACTTCTAGTCCCTTTTTCGTTAATTGCTCAGCAGCTGCGAGTGCAGTGTGAACTTGCTTTCCAATTGCGACAATCGTTACATCAGATCCTTCTCGTTTTATATCCGCTTTTCCTAATGGAATTGTGTAATATTCTTCAGGAACTTCGCCTTTCATATTGTATAGAGTTTTATCTTCAAAGAAGATTACTGGGTCATCATCTTCAATTGCCGCTAATAATAAACCTTTCGCATCATAAGGAGTGGAAGGAACAACGACTTTAATACCTGGAATACTTGTAAATAAAGCATATAAACTTTGAGAGTGCTGTGCCGCTGCACTAAACCCAGCACCGTGCATCGTACGAATTGTAACTGGTACTTTCGCTTTTCCGCCAAACATATAACGAAATTTCGCGCCTTGATTTAAAACTTGATCAAGACAACTGCCGATAAAGTCATTAAACATTAATTCAGCAATTGGACGTAATCCAGTTGCTGCCGCTGCCATCGCCGCACCCATATAACCAGCCTCAGAAATTGGTGTATCTAAAATCCGATTTCGGCCAAACTCTTGTACAAGCCCTTTCGTAACACCAAGAACGCCGCCCCATGCTTCATCATCTTGTAAATGATCTACTTGTGCACCACCCGCAACGTCTTCGCCTATTAAAATTACATTTTCATCACGACGCATTGATATTTTCATCGCTTCATTGATTGCAGTTGACATACTTACTGTTCTAGTCATTATTTTTCACCCTCCTCTTATTTGTAAGAAACGTACACATCTTTTAATAATTCTTCATCATCTGGATATGGACTATTTTCACTAAATTCAATTGATTTTTGCACTGCTTCATCTACTGCTTTTTCCATATCAACAAGTTCCGATTCAGTTAATATACCTTCATGAATTAAATGTTTACGGAAATTCACTATTGCATCTTTTTCATTTAAATGTTCTTCTTTTTCCTCCGCAGTTTTATACGCTTGTGCCTCTCCCTCAAAATGACCGTAGTTACGATACGTCATACATTCAATAATTGTTGGGCCACCGCCATTACGTGCGCGTTCCACCGCTTCTTCAGCAGCTTTATACACAGCTAGTAGATCTTTCCCATCTACTTGAACACCCGGAATGTTATAAGCTTTCGCTCGATCTGCAATAGAATCACAGCTTGAAGCATATTCAAATGTCGTTGCTTCACCGTAACCGTTATTTTCTGCGATAAAAATAACTGGCAACTTCCAAATTGCCGCTAAATTAACCCCTTCATGGAATGTTCCTTCATTATTGGCTCCATCCCCGAAGAAGCAAACACTTACATCTTTTGTTCCTTTATATTTAGCTGTTAATGCTGAACCGCAAGCAAGTGGAAAACCTCCGCCTACAATTCCATTTGCACCAAGCATTCCTTTATCTAAATCGGCAATATGCATTGAACCACCTTTACCTTTACATAACCCTGTCGCTTTCCCAAAAAGTTCGGCCATCATGCCATTTAAATCACAACCTTTTGCGATACAATGGCCGTGACCTCTGTGCGTACTTGTAATACTGTCACTATCTGTTAAGTGGGCACATACACCAACTGCTACCGCTTCTTCACCTGCATATAAATGAACAAAACCTGGCAGAACGCCTTGCGCGAACAATTCATGCACCTTATCTTCAAACTTACGAATCTCTAACATTTTTTCGTACATCCAACGAGTTTGTTCTTTCGTAATTTCATTCCCTTTACTTTCAGTTGTTTTTAACATGTCCAGCCCTCCTATTTTCTTGTTCATCTTTTATATTGCAAGTACTGTGCCAAATTCTAATCCCTGATTTAATAGGTTTTCTCTTTTCTTTCATAATAAAAAAGTGGACAAAACGAGACATATGTCTCGTTTTGTCCACTTTTGTTCACCTAATTTGAGAATTATTATCTTATTCATTATCAAAACTCTTCTGTAACTTCCGAATGTAAATAATTTGACCAATATGATACGCGTTATGAGTCGTTACATTAGCTAATACTTCCCACCACTTCGCAGATACAGGAAATCCAATTACATCACTTTCAACCTTGTCTTCATTTATGAGACTTTGCCACTGTAACAGTTTCTCTAATAGTTTTTCTCTTAACTCTTCAAATGTTTGATTATCAGATAGCATAAAACTTTTGTTATTATCACCAATAGCGGGCACGGCATTAACATTTGATTCTTTATACCTTGTTTGCCACGTCGAGTTCCAATACAGTAAATGTTGTACAATTTCAGCTATACTATTACTCTCTTCATTCGGTTTCCAGAAAGCTTCTCTCTCAGATAAATCCTTAACTGCATCTGAAAACGGAATATACCAACTAGGATCATTCGCATTTGCTAATAACTGATCTGCTAAAACATCTTTAACATGGAACACTTTGCTTCCCCCCATTTTAAAAACTTAATTTCATCGTCATGAATGCAATACTCACTTTTCTATATACGCTAAGTCTGTACAATTCCCTCTTTTTAGCCACATTCCCATACATATGCACCTAAAGAAACCTAAAGCACCTAATCTATAAGCCACCTCGAAGAATACAGAAATAATTCGAATTGCTATTACTTGTATAAAAACAATATGTAAGATTAATAGATTTTCTCCTTATAACTCGTTATGATAAAAGAAAAAGAAAGCGAGCGGACAATGAATAAAAAAATTGCGGTTATTACAGGTGCATCAAGTGGATTCGGACTATTAACTACACTTGAACTTGCAAAAAAAGATTATTTAGTTATCGCTACAATGAGAAACCTTGAAAAGCAAGTAAACTTACTATCACAAGCTGCTAAACTCAACTTACAACAAAATATAAAAGTTCAACAATTAGATGTAACAGACCAAAGTTCTATACATAGCTTCCAATTATTTTTAAAAGAAATAAACAGAGTAGATCTTCTCATTAATAATGCAGGATATGCAAATGGGGGCTTTGTAGAAGAAATTCCAGTAGAGGAATACCGTAAACAATTTGAAACGAACCTTTTTGGAGCTATATCAATCACTCAGCTTGTCTTGCCATATATGAGAGAACAGAAAAGCGGAAAAATCATTAATATAAGCAGCATTAGCGGCCAAGTCGGATTCCCTGGTTTATCCCCTTACGTTTCTTCAAAATATGCATTAGAAGGCTGGAGTGAATCCCTTCGCTTAGAAGTAAAACCTTTCGGAATAGATGTTGCCTTACTTGAACCGGGTTCTTATAACACGAACATATGGGCAGTTGGTAAACAACTAGCTGAAAACAAATCTGAAACAACTTCCCCTTACAAAGAATATATGGATAAAATACAAAAGCACATAAACAATGGCAGCGAAACATTTGGTAATCCGATGGATGTAGCTAATAAAATCGTTGAAATTGCTGAAGCAAAACATACTACATTACGATACCCAATTGGGAAAGGTGTAAAATTTATGATCTTTGCGAAGAAGGTTCTTCCTTGGAGATTGTGGGAGTTTCTTGTTTTGAGGAGTTTTAAGAAAATGTAACTTTAACACGAATAGTAACCATTTATCATCTTTCAGATAAATGGTTACTATTTACTTTATGATCTCAACATTTGTACCATCAATACCTATTATTATAAGTGATTGCTCTTTATATTTTTCACGAATCCATTTTAAAATTACGGTTAAATCCAAAATAATCCATCCTCTTATATTTCTCGCATCAATATTTTTTATTATGCAGCAGGTGGAACGAAGTAAAATAGCATCGAAGTCATAAAAATAAATGCAAATAATCCAATTATCGAAAAAATATATTCTTTCGATTCTCTATCATACTTCCATTCCATCCACGTCCTTAGGATCCACGTAACCCCTAAATAAGTGAAAATGATAAACCAAATATTAGTGCTTTCGAATTTAAAGATGTAAATAAAACTAATTATTAAATATACAAAAAGCAGTCCTATTTCCAATTTTTTATGCAAGCTATTTACATATTTATTATATCCCCAAAACCCGCTCTTTGGCATATTCAATTTTTTTCTTAAAAATCGATCCAAAAAGTAGCCCGCTATACAAAAAACAAAAATTATAATCCAAAATGTATAGGTTCTCAATATCATCCCTCCTATTACTTCATTGAATTGTTTAAAATAAAGTGGACTATATTAACGGTTATTGAACGAGTATTCTTGAATGATCTTCATTAAAAATGATCGCTTCTGCACGTAATAAAGGTCTTTTCACTTCTTCTCTCCTTCTTGCTTTAAATTCATAATATATTAAAGGAAGAAATATATTATGAACCCTGTTATTATTAATGCTGCAACTCCTAATAATGAAATCAAAAACTCACGCGATTCCTTATCATATTTCCACTCCATATATGATTGAAATCCATATAACGTAATAAAAAATAAAAGAGGTACATAGCCCATAAATATACGATTTAGAAGAAAAGTGCTTATAGTAATAACAACTATATAAGAGAAAATGATAATTCTATTTCCCCACTTATGTGTATCATTCACATATTGGTTATTCCATCCTTTTTGTTTCGGTATATTTAACTGTCTTCTCGCTATTCTTTCAAAAACCAATAAAGATAGCACCCATAAAATTAATAAAGCTATTTTTGTAATTGACAGAAAATCCCTCCTTTTTATTTTTTTACTTTAATTTTCTCCGGCTGATCACTCGGATACGTAGCATATGCATCATTTTCATAATCCCAACTAATAATTGTCGCACTATCTCGTCCGAATTGATGATGAACGTGTTCTAAAACATTGTGAACATGTTCTTTAAGCTCTACATTATTTCCATTCATATCATTATAAAGATTTAATGGAGTTTCATAACGGCGTTCCCCGCATTCTAATACTCCATCTGTCACCATTACAATTCGATTCTTTCCAGTACGTAGTTCACGAATTCCTGATGAATAGCATGGAATAGGTAAATCAAATGTATTTACATTACCAATCCATTCATAAAATTGACGTTGGTTTAATGTATATTGTCCTAATTTATGTAACTCTTCATGAAATACATAAATCAAGCAATCACCTATGGAAAGCCACCATATGTAATTTTCTTTTCTTACGCATATTAAGCAAGCTGTTTCACCTTTTACCCTTTCGCACTTTTCTTTAAACGAGGGGGATTGAAATATCGTAAGTATATAATTTTCAACAGATCGAAATACTGTTTTAATTGATTCTTTCATAATCGCTTTTATATTTTCATATTCTTTTTGGATTGTATTTACTACTAAATCAACACTTTCTGCACTATTATGTCCGTCTAATATAACGGCGAATTCCCAATCACCATTCGACCAAACTAATGCACCGTCTTCATTCTTTTTTGCTCCGGCACTTATATTTCCGCCGTATTTACCAATTACGATATCACCATATTGCTTGACTGAAACTTCGTCTAAACACATTTCTCTACTTCCAACCCATGAATATTGTGTATTATTTGTTGTATGCATACTCATTTACCATATACTTTCGTATTCTTTCGCATAGTTTTTTAATTTTCTCTGAATCTCCATGTGGTGCACCAGTCCAATTTGATACTTCAGTCGGTGACCAAAACTCTTTTGGTGTATTTGGATAACGCGGTATAATGTGCATATGCATATGCGGTACACCATTTCCTGAAACGAAACTGTAAATATGTTCTGCACCTTCGCTTTCTTTTAACGCTTTACTTATTCTACTTGTTATAAGTCCGAATGCTTTTGCCTCATTTTCAGTTAATTCAGCGAGACCAGGTACATGTCTTTTTATATCAATCATTACGTAACCAAGATACGTTTCTTCTGTATCCCAATGGACATGTCCAACGTATATGAGATCGTCTTCATAAATAGCACCACCTGGAACTGTAATATTTCCTTTATGTTTTTCACAAATGAAACAGTTTTTTTCTGCTTGATTGTTTATTGGCATATCCATCACCATCCTTTTCATATATAATATCACAAAAAAAGGAAAAATAGGTTTTATATTCCGAAAATTCAATCTCTTAAAACGAGAATTTTTACATTAAAATAATTTTCAACTCATTATTTCTTCAAAAGCGTAATCCCCATTCCAACTGCAATCCCAATCGCTATTCCGATTGCTATATTATCATTAAATACACCAGGAATTACTCCGATTACAACACCTATAGCGATACCAATTGTCATAGCATCATTTCTTTTTTTATTTTTAGACAAAATTGCATCTCCTCTCATCATTTCTCTTTATATGATATCTTTTTACACAAATGTATTAATATCCTAATATATTCGCTATTCCTCTTGAATATTTCCAAAAAATGTACTTTAAACTTTAAATATATTACTTTTCCATTTTCCATACATACTCCTCTTATTATGAAAAAATTTTCAAGTAACCATTAAATATACATAGGCATTTACTATAAGAAAGACCAGTAATTCATTTAAGGAGGAACAATTCATATGCATCCTCATTGGAACCCAAATTTAAATCATCAATATGTTTACTCGCCCCATACTGCAAGGAATACACTGCATTATGATTCGCAATACATGATGCAGTGTATCGCAAGTCTTGAAAGTCAATTAGCTAAATTAATCTCTTTAATCGAAGAAAATAATCATTTAATTAAATCAATGGAACAACAGCAAAACCAAGTTTGTGCACCAGCTGGAGGTTCTGTTATTGTTCGGATGTAATTCGAATTCAAAAAACACACTTTGTAGTATAAAGTGTGTTTTTTGAATTATTTTCTTTTTGTATAAAACCCTTGCGTAATTCGGTCTAATATAATCGCAATCACGACGATAGCTAGTCCAGCTTCAAATCCCATTCCGATATTTACTTGTGTTACAGAGCGATATACATCGACGCCAAGTCCTGGCGCTCCTACAAGTGAAGCTGTTACAACCATTGATAACGAAAGCATAATACTTTGATTCACGCCAGCCATGATCGTTCCGGTTGCGAGCGGTAATTGTACTTTAAATAATTTTTGTGATGCGGTAGAGCCAAACGCATTCGCAGCTTCAATTAAATCTTCTGGAACTTGTCTAATTCCTAAGTCTGTAAATCTGATTGTCGGTGGCATAGCAAAAATAACGGAAGCAATAATGCCTGGTACGACGCCTACTCCAAAAAATGTTATCGCGGGAATGAGATAGACGAATGCCGGCATTGTTTGCATAAAATCTAATGTCGGTTTTAAAAATTTTGAGAAACGTTCATTTTGAGATGCTAAAATGCCAATTGGAATTCCGACAATAATTGAAATAATAACTGACGTAAGTACGAGCGCTAATGTTTGCATCGTTTGTGCCCAGTAGTTAATATTTAAAATAAATAATAATCCGATGAGCGTAAAAATGACTAAAGATAATTTTCTCGTTGTGTACCAAATAAGGAAACATAGGAGAATAATCATCAATATGGCTGGTATTATTGTTAAAAAATTAGTGAGTAAATCAACAAATCCACCGATAATATAGGAGAATCCTCGGAACAAGCCTTCAAAGTGCTCATATAAACTTGCAACAAATGAATCAACCCATTCGCCTAACGGAATGCGCGGAATATTATTCATCGTCTTTCACCTCTTCCTCGATGTTTCCTGCAAGAGCTTGAATGACACTTTCACGTTTAATAATTCCTCTTAACCTTTTCTTTTCATCAATTACGGGTAATGGATATTTCATCTCCGCCATTTTTGCATACGTTTCTTCCAGTAATGTATCTAAATAAACGTGTGGAATATCGTTAAGTAATAAATCAGCAATTGGCCATTGTTTTTTCATTGCTTTACTTGCATCATCCGCTGTTAAAATACCTAAAAACTCATACTTTTTGTTCACAACATATACCGTAGAAACACCTGCATTTCTCATAATTTGCAGAGCTACACGCGGCCCACGATCGATTAATAACGTTTCTGGTCTTTTTAAAATAGATTCTGCCGTAATTACTTTTCCTAAATTCACATCCGCAACGAATTTCTCTACAAATTCATTTGCAGGGCTCATCATAATTTCTTCCGGTGTTCCAATTTGGACAATTTCTCCATCTTTCATTAATGCAATACGATCACCAATTCGAAGAGCTTCATCTAAATCATGTGTAATAAAAATAATTGTTTTCTCCATTTTGTCTTGTAGCTCTAACAATTCATCTTGCATTTCTTTTCGAATAAGTGGGTCTAATGCACTAAATGATTCATCCATAAGTAAAACATCCGGGTCATTCGTAAGCGCTCTTGCAATACCAACTCGTTGTTGCATCCCGCCACTAAGTTGACTTGGATAATTATCTTTATGGTGATCAAGTCCTACTAACTGTAGCGATTCTAACGCTTTATTTTCTCGTTCTTCTACTGGAACTCCTTGTATTTCTAAACCGTATGCAACATTTTGTATTACCGTACGATGTGGAAATAAAGCAAACTTCTGAAAAACCATACTCATTTTCGTCCTTCTTACTCTTCGCAATTCTTCTTTTCCCATCGTTGCGATGTCTTCACCATCTATGTATATATGCCCTGCTGTCGGTTTAATTAATTGATTTAGCATTCGAACTAACGTAGATTTCCCGCTACCGGATAAACCCATAATGACAAAAATCTCTCCTGTGTATACTTCAAACGTCGCTTTTTTTACCCCAACGTTCATTCCTGTTTCTTTTAATATTTCTGATTTACTTTTTCCTTCCTTTAATAAAGCAACTGCCCTTTGAGGGTGTTTCCCAAATACTTTTGTTACGTTTTCAATACGTACCTTTGTATTATCCATGTCACTACTCCTTTTCTACCCATCTATTCACATAGTGTTGCGATTTTACAGAGAAATATTACATAAAAATGACATATATAAGATTTCTTTAAAAATTCTTGTTTCCGTTCATAATAAGAAGGTTCACTTATAAATTAATTTATAAAAAGCAAATGCTTCACAGGAGGTTTTGAATGCGACAAAAAATATGGCTTATAAGTCTTTTGTTATTTATTAGTATGATTTTCACTTCTTGTAATGCAACAAATGCGAATTCGAAAGGAAAAATTAAACTTGGTGTAACAAGTTGGAAAGAAAACATCGCAACCGCAAATATGTGGAAAGTTTTATTAGAAGAAAAAGGCTATAAAGTTGAACTCATGTATTTAGAAAAAGCTGCGATATGGACTGGCGTCGCACGTGGTGATGTTGATGCGAATCTAGAAGTATGGCTTCCTGTTACGGATAAACCATTAAATGCCCGTTACAAAGATGACATCGTCTTAAAATCAAAATGGTATGAAGGTACCGGGCTTGGTTTAGTCGTCCCTTCTTATGTAAAAAACGTTAACAGTATTGAAGATTTAAATGCACATAAAGATGAGCTAGATAATAAAATTGTTGGGATTGAACCTGGTAGTAGCCTTATGAATTTAACGAATAAAGCAATGAAGGAATATGATATAAAACTAAAACTTGTCCAATCTTCAGAAGCTGCGATGATGAGCGAACTAAAGAAGGCATATACGAAAAAGAAACCAATCGCTGTTACGCTTTGGAATCCTCATTGGGGCTTTTCAGAATTTGACTTAAAATATTTAAAAGACCCTAAGAAAGTATATGGTGAAAAAGATGACATTTATTACTCAGTTCGCAAAGGTTTTGAAAAAGATCATCCGGATATTGTGAAATACTTTGATCAATGGAAAATGAACGATGAACAACTAGGTACTTTAATGGTCATGCTAAATAAAACGAAAGATCCGGAAGAAGCCGCGCGAAAATGGATTAAAAAGAATCAAGCTTTAGTTGATGAATGGATAAAAGAATGACAAAAACAGGCTAGGGAATTTATCATATTCTCTAGCCTGTTTCATGTTATTTTTTTTCAATAACTGCATCAACAATTCCATATTCCTTCGCTTCTACTGCCGTCATAAAATAATCTCTTTCTGTATCATGAGCTACCTTTTCTACTGGTTGCCCTGTTCGATCAGATATGATTTTGTTAATATCATGTTTTAACTTTAATATTCTTTTTGCTGTAATTTCAATCTCCGTTGCTTGCCCTTTTACACCGCCAAGTGGCTGATGAATCATGATTTCACTATTAGGGAGCGCAAATCTTTTTCCCTTTGCGCCAGCTAATAGTAAAAGCGCACCAAATGATGCCGCAAAGCCCATACAAAGTGTTTGCACATCTGGTTTAATAAGGTTCATCGTATCTAATATTGCAAATCCCGCTGTCGTTGAACCGCCCGGACTATTGATATACAGGAATATATCTTTTTCTGCATCTTCCGCTTCTAAAAATAATAATTGCGCTACCACACAGCTTGCAACTTGATCGTTAATTTCTGAACCAATCATAATAATTCGGTCTTTTAATAATCTTGAATATATATCATAGGAGCGTTCTCCTAATTTCGTTTGTTCTACTACGTAAGGAATTGCATTCATATTAAATCCCTCCATCTATTTTATGCCGCACTAAGCATACAACTGTAAGAAGAAGGTTTTTTCATACTGAATAATAACACCGGTTGTATTGATGGTAACTTAGTAAAGTCTATTGTTGGGAGAAGTTTCGTCAACAATTCAGGTCTTTCTTCACGAATAGAAGTTACAACGATTTCAATATCATCCGTGTACTCCACTATTTCAATGCCTTCTTCACTTACAGTTTTCAGCCTATTTCTACTCCTAAATAACGATGCTTTCACTGCACCTTCTGATACCGAACATACTTTAGCAATATCCGCGATACTATACTGAAAAACATCCTTCAATAATAAAATTACAGATTGTTGCACATTTAACGAAGACAATACTTTCCCTACCATTTCATACAAATCTGCAATTTTCCCATGTGGTTCTTCAAATGTATTTTGCTGTTCTAACTTTTCTTGAACGGATTTTGATTTCATTTGATCTAACCATTGATTTCGAGCAATTTTATACAGAAGCGTTATACAAATTTTCTTCTCACTATACTTTTGAAGAACTTTGCAAATTGCTTCTTGGGCAAGGTCTTCCCCATCCCATTTGTTTTTCGTCAAAAACGTACAGTATCTTTTTACCTCTGCATAATGTTCAATTAAAAAATTTATATTTGAATGATTCATATCGATATGATTCTTTAAAACCTGAGTTACTTTTGTGCACAAAATAACCACTCCTTTTCAGCGCTTACTTATTAAACGATTGAACAAATAAAAAAGTTACGGGGCTTATAATAAATTTTATGTTTATGTTCATGAATACGGGTCATAAATATGTTATATAGCATTTTACATGAGGAGGAATCAATTTGCCAAAATTAACAGTGGAAGGTACCGGAACTTTTGATATTAAAGAAGGAACGAAATTAGTATTAGCACTTGAAGATAACGGTGTACACATTCTTCATCGTTGCGGTGGCAAAGCCAGATGTACAACTTGCCGAATTGAAGTCATTGCAGGTGATTTTTGTGAGGCGACAAATGATGAAAAACAAGCTATTACGGAAAAAGGAATTGAAGACCACTTACGATTATCGTGCCAAATGCGTGTACATAAAGATATTGCTGTTCGCCCTATACTTACAGTTGAAAATTCCGGTTTAGATGCTGGACCACGTCCGGCGGAGTAAAATGATGAATTTAAAACAGCTAGCCGGTGAATATGCTGCTGGCTTTGTAAAAGATGGAATGAAGGTTGGACTTGGTACGGGTTCAACTGTATATTGGACAATACAAAAGTTAGGGAAATGTATGCAAGAAGGTTTATCCATTCAAGCTGTACCAACGTCAAAAGAAACTGAAGTATTAGCTAAACAACTATCTATTCCGTTAATCTCTTTAAGTGAAGCCGATATACTCGATCTCACAATCGATGGAGCAGATGAAATCAATAATGATTTACAATTAATAAAAGGTGGCGGTGGTGCGTTACTTCGAGAAAAAATTGTTGCCTCCTCCTCTAAAGAACTTATTATTATTGCAGATGAATCCAAACTCGTTTCACATTTAGGCACCTTTCCACTTTCTATTGAAATCATCCCCTTCTCTTGGAAGCAAACTGAAAAGAGAATTCAATCCTTAGGATGCGAAACACGTTTACGTATGAAAGATGGCGGACCATTTATAACTGATAACGGCAATTTAATTATTGATTGTATTTTTCCAAATAAAATACTGAATCCAAATGATACACATACAGAGTTAAAGATGATTACCGGTGTAGTTGAAACAGGATTATTTATCAATATGACGAACAAAGCGATCATCGGAACAAAAAACGGTATAAAAGAATATTAAGCATTTTAAAGGCTGACTTTTGCAAATCAGTTTTTTCTTTTATAGCATTACAGTATGATATACTATGAAAACACATTCATATCACACTAGAAAGGGCTGAACAATTTGCAATCCAAACTCATAACAGAACTTATTGATCTAGAAACTGCCTTTTACATTCGAAAAGAAGTATTTGTAAAAGAACAAGGTGTCCCTCTTGAAGATGAATTCGATAAATTTGATGAAATCGGTGAGAAATGTAAACATATTTTAGTTTATTATAATAAGCTTCCTGTAGGAACTGGTCGTATACGATTCGTTGACGGAATGGGTAAACTAGAACGAATTTGTATTTTAAAAGACTATCGCAAATACGGATTAGGCAAAGTAATAATCAAAGCACTAGAAGAAATTGCTCGTAACAAAGAAGCAAACAAAGTTAAACTACACGGTCAAACACAAGCTGAAGGGTTTTATGAAAAATTAGGCTATCAAACTTCTTCCGACGTATTTATGGAAGATGGAATTCCGCACATACTTATGATGAAAGAATTGGCGTGATAAATAGGGTATTATATGAATCTGCATTATGGATTCATATAATACCCTTTCTGTATCTTATTCGTTTCAAAGTCTCTTTGATTAATATTCTAGACAGAGATTTGTAAGCATTTAACTTAATGGTAATTTAGTGCTATCCCAACAATACTATGAATAGAGATGTATTCGATACATACTCTTATACCGCTAAATTTACGCTTCTTACAAATAAAAAAATGATGATCCTTGCACACTCAGGAATCATCGTTTTTTATTTGTATAACGTTTAATTTGATTTTACTCTTGTAGAAGAGGCTTCGTTATTCCACATTCTAAATCCATCACCCATACTGTAATTCGTCAAATTATAGACTGCACAAGTATTTATAAGTCCAAGTATACGCTCCGTTCATAAATGAATGATCCAAGCGGTGTTTTTTAAAACAATAGATTCTTGGAAAAAGACATTCGCATTTTAATAATTGATATTTCTTGCAACTCAATATATCCTATTATTAGAAATGAGTTGCATAATTAGAAATCATCACAAAGAGAATCTGCAGGTGTGCAGGTTCTTTTTTATAACATAACTCAAACAAAGCAGAGGTGAAAAGAATGGGGACATTAAAATCTTTAAAGCGTGACGTATACTTATTTATTGCAGGATTAATTTATTTTTCTACAATATGTATTTCAATATATATTACAGAAAATACATTTAACTGGCTGAGTTTTATTCCCGCACTAGCAATGTTATGTGGCTTGGTATTAAGTTTATTAGATATAAAAAATAAAAATTACAAGATAAAATAAAAAGCAGCCTCTTTAGATGTTTTACTTTCATTTCCCAAATAATTTTGTCGCCCATAACCATACAGTTACCGCATACAATACATATTAAACAAAATTCATTCTTTCCATTTAATCAATCCCTCTATTCATATAACATCAAAGTGTCTATATCTTTTAATATAGACACTTTTCACATGTATTGTGTTAATACCTACCTGTAAACTTAAAAATCTCATCAACAGCATGCTTATACCCACCTGATTTTCGGAAAGACTCCTTCATATTCAAAGCAGCCTCTTTAAATGACGGATTATTTAATAATAGCTCTACACTTTCACGTAGTTGATCCTCAGTTAATTCTTTCATATGTAACTTAATTCCTGCCCCGAGATTCTCCACTTGATTCGCGATTACTGGCTGATCTGCACTTTGCGGAATTACAATGAGCGGAACACCGTTATATAGTCCTTCATGCGTACTGTTCATACCGCCGTGTGTAATAAATAGTTTCGTATATTTGAGAAGTTCAGTTTGTGGTACATAGTTTTTCACAATGAAGTTTTTAGGGATATTACCTAAATCACTTATTTCCGTTTTGTTGCCAATAGACATAACAATTGTATGCTTACTATTCTCGAACGCCTTCATACAAAGTTTATAAAAATCAAGCGCTTCATTAAAAACAGTACCTAATGAAATGTAAATCAGGCTTTTTTCTTCAATTGAAGTGTAATCAAAACCTTCATTTTTCACTTGTGTAGAGATAGATGGACCCACAAATTTGAATGTTTCATTAAATGTATCCCCAAAAGGTTGGAACTCCTTAATTGTATACACAATAGTAAGTGAAGCTGGATTACAGAAAACTTCATACGGTGAGTTTATATCAACACCATATTTTTCTGTAATTCCATTAGTTAAGTTTTCAAAATCATTATGTATTCTATCCTGAACTTCCAGTGGGATATTTTTAGAAAGATGGTCTAACATTTGTTTAAATGATTTTTCATCTTGTGAAAAAGATGTGCATGAATTTATGGCCGGAAGATTAAGAATTTGGGCAATTAAATGACCACAGCCAAACATAGAATCATGAATCATGTAATCAAAATGTTCTCCTTCAATTTGTTCTAAAACACTAGGTATTACAACATCCGTTGTATGTAGAAGGCCGTTTATTCTTTCCTGTAAATAATTTCGACCACCGGAAAGAAATGCTTGTATAAATTTTTGATCATCAATCGTTCGTACAGTAGCACCTGTCTTCTCTATACGCTCCCTGAAAGCCTCTATTGAAAAATAAACTACCTCTTCACCGCGAGAAATCAGTTCTTCTACAACCTGTAATGTTGGATTTATATGTCCTTCTGATCCAGCGTTAATGAATAAAACACGTGCCATTCAAAACACTCCTTAAATTTTAAAATTTCTATGTTGTAAAGAGTATGGATACTTTCCATACTCTTTACGGTGTTATATGTATCATTTTCCTGCTAAATTGACCTAGCAAGCCTAAAACCGAGATCATCTATATGAAATGTAGGATGACTACGACGGCGACAAGTGGCACCACACCCTCTCGCTTCTTCAGCCCAGCTACCGCCCCGGAAAATCCGGTACGATCCATACACCTTTTCATCATACAAATCATAACACCATTCCCAAACGTTCCCTAACATATCATATAATCCCCATGCATTTGGTTCTTTTCTCCCGACCTCATGAATATGTCCATCTGAGTTTTCATTATACCAAGCAATCTCTTTAAGCCCTCCATATATGTATCCAGTAGTTCCTGCCTTACACGCATATTGCCACTCTGCTTCAGAAGGTAATCGGTAGCCGCTTGAATCTAAGTTACAACTAACCTTTTGACCGTTATCACTAATAGAATAATACTCTTTTAATCCCGCTTTTTTTGAAAGTAAATTACAGAACGTAATGGCATCATTCCATGAGATATTTACAACTGGTTTATTATTATCTTTGAATATATTTGGTGTACTATTCGTAATAGCATCATATAATTCCATTGTTACAGCATATTTTGCAAGAAGAAATGGTTTAACTTGAACTTGCCATTTTTTTTTTATTCGATCATCTCTTAATGTTACTTCTCCTGCTGGAATTTCCACCATATAAGAATCAATCGAGCGAATGAATTTATTCAATACTATCCCTCCATATTACAGCCATTTAAAATCTAACTTTTCATGTAGATTTTTATACTTATCGTACTTCTTTTAAAAATCGATGTACTTCATTTGGAGATTTTAAAATACTTATCTTTTTATCCATATTCAATTGATTTAGCCTTTTTAAAATGGTAGGCTTTTTCGTCTTAGGATATTCCCATATCCATTTAAAAAATTGCAAGTCAAATCTTTCTTCACATCCAGTGCCCATATCCGGTCTTGTTTTATTCCGATATTGTACAATTCTTTTAAAAGCACGATAAACACATATTGTTCTATGAATATCAAGGAAGATAATTGTATCAGCTGCGTTAATTCTTATGTCCATTGTCCCGCCATAATTCCCATCAATAATCCACTTTTCTTCTTTAATTAAGTCATTTTGAACTGTTCTTTGTTCCTCCCTCGGAACACCTTCCCAATTCGGTTTCCAAAATAAAGCATCAAGATGATACACCTTAATATTTAGTTTATTACCTAACTGCCTTGCTAATGTAGATTTTCCTGAACCACCAGAACCAATTAATATAATTTTTTTCATAAATGACCCCTTTTTAAAATCCCTTATTTCTTCCGTAGCATAAACTCACCAAGCATTCCTACTCCAACACCAATTGTGTAAGCCACTAAATCACTCCATAAAAATCCGTAACCTAATACGAGTCCACCTAAAGTCGTTGCTCGAATGCTATCTATCCATTCCGCATGGTACAATTGACTAATTTCAATCCCGTAGCAAAATATCAAACTAATAAAAGCTAATTTCTTCATTTCTATTTTAGGAAACAAAAATCCGAATCCAGTAAAAATCATTAATGCCCATAAAGCATCACCTAAGTACTCATTTAACAAATCTGGTAACGCAAAAGCAAACTTTCTTGAACTAAGACCTAAAATAATAACAACTATAGTAAACACTGCATATAGTAATCTATTTCGTTTCGTATTCATTTCAAAATCCCCTAATATATAATGTAAAACTGCAAATAGCTAGTAAAATATAATCATTTTACTAGCTATTTATAGTCGACTTCACTTTGTATTTAATCCAATAACTCTTGCTGCTTTTTCTTTGAAAATGATTGTAGTACTAAATCATACGACCAATCTATCATCTTATTAATTTGTTCTTGTCCTACATCTTTATGTATGTACACTGTATTCCAATGCTTTTTGTTCATATGATATCCAGGAATTATTGTTTCTGGGTAATCTTCTCTTATTCTTAATGCGAGTTCTGGATCACATTTTAATGTAATCGCAGCTTTTTCACCTTCTTCATGGTTCACTATCGCAAATATTTTATTATTGAGCCTCATACATGTTGCACTCCAGCCATCTGGAGAATCTTCTGTCGCTTTTCTTTTCGATAAACAATACTCTCTTGTTGCATTCATTCTAATTGGCACCTCTTATTCTTTCACTATTTGATTGCGGTGCATTACAATTTGCTTCGTCGCTTGAAATTGCTGTTCACCATAAAACTTTATTAGTTTCTCTCCGCAAAATAGACTAACAATATCAATATGAGATATCTCTTTCAGTAACATTGTAAGCATATTCTCACCAATGCCTTTATTTCTTACACTTTCATGTACGACAACATCTTCAATATACGCCCGAAAAACACCATCTGAAACGACTCTAGCAAATCCAATTAATTCGCTTTCTTCCCATACTCCAATTGCTATACTATTCTTTAACATTTTTTCAATATCGACTTCTTTTCTTTCTGGCCACCAACCGACAGAATCGTAAAGCTTCTTTATTTTTGCTACACAAATAGGTTGTTCATGTTGTAATTTATACGTGTACATTTTCTTTCTCCCATCAACTAGTATACATAATATTATTATAATCTCTTTTCTAAAAAGTGTTGACTATGCCCGTTAGGATGATCTTCAACAACACCATATTCTCGGTATCCGTGCTTTTTATAAAATTCTGGCGCTTGGAAACTAAATGAATCTAGTAAAATGAGTCTACATCCTTTTTCCTTCGCAATTTCTTCAATTTTATGTAGCAGTTGACTGCCATAACCATCATGGCGAACTGATTCATCAACCCATAAAAAATCGATGTGTAGATGATAAAAATACATCGTTCCTGTTACCCCGCCAAAGATTTTCCCTTCCTCATCTTTCACTACGAAACTTACTTGTTCCATTAGCTGTTTTACTTCATCCGTTAAGATGGACATGTTATATTGAATTAATTTATTTTTAATGTATTCTCCTTCAGTGCGAGTACCGTTTTCTATATGTTTCATTTATATTTCGTCCTTTCAAGTTCGCAAACTACATTTAATTTTTATTCCTTCTCTTTAATAGACTAATGAATACAAATCCGCCATATGTAACAAAGCATGAAAAACCAATCATTCCTGGTACAGAGACATAGCGTGTTCTTACATAACTTATAACCGCAAAACTAGCGATTGATAATAAAATAGATGGCCAAAATATAAGAGCCGTTTTTCTTCGTCTTTGTTTCGATGTACGTTCTTTCTCTTCAGAAACACGTGTGCCAAAAAGCAATACAATACAAATAAGAATCACTGCAAAGTAAATTGTATCTAATGACAAAGTGTGATCGTATAGTGCGATTCCAACTTCAAGAGCAATAATCGTTACAATTAAAATAATAATTGTTGAAGTCTTTAAGTTTCGTTTCAATCGCTCACTCCTAGCATGCTTTCACTATATGCTTTGTATATGTATTTCAAAGCTGTTGCAATAGTTTCATCAACCTCTATATTATGAACTCGCTCGGGTAAATCTTTTCCTCCAATTACATAAAGAAACGGGAGTTCATTAAACATTCCCATTATACCAATATTTATTGTAGCTGTGGGCAATCCACCTGTCATATATATTCATCTCTATTTTTATATTGTTTTATCACCTCTGAAAATTCGATATAAAATGTAAAAAACCTTTTTTGTTTAATTATGTTGGTGAATATAAAAAGATAGCATGAAATTTCTTCATACTATCTTTTGAAATATATACAATTTCTTTTTAAATTTATTTGTACAGTAATAAATATCTCTATTCTTCTATAGGATTTTCAGGCCCGTTAAACTCCAATTGATAAAAAGCTAAATCCAGCCATCTATTAAACTTATAACCAGCTTTTTGTATTGTTCCGGCATGAACAAATCCATAATTTTGATGCAAGACAATACTTTTCTCGTTTTCCGCATCGATTCCAGCAATTAAGGTCATATATTCTCTTTCTTTTGCAGTTGCGATTAATTCTTCCATCAAAGAGGACCCAATTCCATTTTTTCTATAATCCTTATCAACATACACAGAATGTTCAATTGAATATTTATAGGCTGGCCACGCTCTAAATGGACCGAATGTTGCAAATCCTACTACTTTATTATCTAGTTCGTATACTAAAATTGGATAGCCATCAGCCTTTTTTTGTTCATACCAATCTATTCTATTTTCAAGGGTTACAGGTTTATACGCATATACAGCTGTTGTATAAAGTATCGCATCATTATAAATATCTAAAATATATGCTAAATCTCTTTTAGTTGCTTCCCTTATCATTGTTTTCTTCCTTTCAAAATGTTTATCTTCTTTCACTATCTTTTTAACACTTGTATTTTACCGAAATTTCCGATTTATTTCCCCGTACTAATACTAGCTTTTCGAAAACCATCAAGTATATTTATCGCAGCAGACAAAGTGTAAATGAAAATTCCACCGCCAACTAACCACGTTTTAAATCCCTCTGAGGAAATAGTAAACACATTTGCCATATACGTAATAAATCCCTCGTTAAATAAATGCGGATTTACTACAATTACAATGAATACTATTGTTCCGGCTACTTGAAGAATAGCATTACCAATTGCCAATCTTTGCGTCCATTGTCCCTGTACTAACTTATAAAGAGATATAGCTACTTCGAAAACGATCATAACCACAACGATTGGCCAGTATTGAAGTAAAACATCTTGATTAAACGTTGGCGCGACAAACTTTAGTCCATTTTCAGTACCTTCATATACGCCTACAAGATGATTGGCATAAAAATAAAGCGTTGCCCATACTGCCGTCCACATCAATCCTCCAAACACTTCAAACTTTGAGATCGACTTTTTCTTTGGAACATACGAGATATTTTTCAAATCATCAGGAGTCCATTTTTTTAAACTTGTCGTCAACGGTTGGGTACCTTTGTCTTTATCTGTTCTTTCTAAAATAGCAAATACAAGTGTCAACCAGAAAAATACATGGAGGCCTACTTCGACAATTTCCCCAATGCCTTTACCTATCAATTTTAAAATAACATCTAATACTGCTTGATCACCACTATAGCCTATAAAATTTTCTGCAACCATTGCAATTAGTGCGATAACAGCTGCAATTGGTATAATCATTTTTAATAATGTCGTATATACATCAAAATATCGTGGTCCAATTAAATGCATCGGTCTATCCAAATACCCATTAGCCAATGAAACTGGGCTCCCCAATTTTTCAAGGACACTCTTTACATCTTCCTCATTGTACTCATCAGGTAACATATCCTCTATAGTTGACCGAAGTTCTAGTGTAATATCTTCACGATTTTTTTCAGGTAATCTCTTCGCAACCTCCTGAATATAAACCTCAATTAAATTCATTCTCGTCCTCCTCCTTTAATAAGTTATAAAGTTCTTTCGAATCCTTTATCCATTCCTTTTTCAATTGCAAAAATATATTTAATCCATATTCACTTAAAACATAATACTTACGAGGTCTACTCTCAGTTTTATCCCAACTACTCGTCACTAGCTCCTGCTTTTCTAATCGGCGAAGTAGTGGATATAAAGTACTTTGATCTATCATGATTCCTGATTGCTCCAATAATTGGACAAGCGAATATCCATACTGCGGCGTTCTTAGTTGGCTTAAAACCGCTAATGTCAATGTCCCTCTCCTTAGCTCAGTAATTAATGAATTTAATAAAGTATCCATTCACCCACCTCATTTCCATTACTATATGTCATACAGTATGTGTTTTATACTATGTATCGTACAGTATTAGTGTGACAAAAACAATAATTTTTCACAAAAAATATACAATAAAAAGCACAAACGATATGATTTGTGCTTTTCTAGCAAACTTAAATACCAATAATACTTTTAACTATGTACATCTGGTAATATAAACTCTCCTTTTTCTTTAGGAAATGGGACAACATCTACAATTGCCTCAATATTAATTACTCCGTATACATGCGGATATTTTTGACTGTTAGAAGCAAGTTCATATTTTATTTCTGCTTTTAACAGGGATGGATCAATTGTAAGTAATAAAACATCTTCTTCATGGCTGAAATGTTTTTGAGCAACTTTTAAAGCTTGGTCTAATAATGAACAATGAATAAATCCCTCTTCTTTAAGTGAGGCTTCATTAATCTCTCCAATGTTTTTCGCGATTCCCCAATTTCTTTTTGTTATTACTTTTGTAATCATAGCTATTCCCCCTTTTTAATATATGTAATGATATAATAATACTAAAATTTCCAACACATGATTAATAGATTGGAGACTTATAATGGATAAAAAATTAGAAGAGATAATTGTAAACTCCTTTTTTACTAAGCGACTTAAAAATAGGATCATGTTTGAACTTTCTTCAACTAAGAAACGTAAAAATGCCATAGGTCGCCTTTGCCATAATTACAGAACTACGCTACGTGAAGAATATATGATTGAAATTCCTAAACCTAATTCGTGTCCAATTGATATAGGTCGTCTGTTAAAAAAGCATGGGGCCGATGATTCTTGCTACGCCATATCATGGGACACAAAGATTGATGGGAAAATCCTCCCTTTGCTAGACGCATTAGAGGCTGCTGTTGGAATGGGAATGCCTTCTATTCTATACTCAATTACAAATCAAGTTGCGTATTTTGAAGCAGAACAAGAAACACTTCCATCACCAAGATTTATACTTAAACGCACATATTAAAGCATATAACTCCAGTGAAATTTTTCTATATGCTTACGTTATTCAATTAAAATAGCATTTATCGGGATGGAGATACATAACTAATGAGTAAAAATCACACTGTACTACAAGCCATTATTATACATATGAATACAAATGAGAACTGGTATGATTTTATTTCATACTGTCAGCAGCTCGAAGTAGGACTACGAAAATTAGCTTTTAAGCATTTAGATACATTTATTACAAATGCAAAGAAATGGGAATACAAAGATCAACAAGAGTTTGCTATTACGCTTTTTACTATTTTAGATACATCAAACGTAAAAAATGAAGTATTAACTTTCCCGTTAAATTGTTTTCTAATAGACATTCTATATCAATGGTTAGAAAAGGATCCATCTGATTCAAGACCTTTTAGATGGATGGGACTTTATATGGTGTCCGGAAATACTGATGAGGATTTGGAACAACTTCTCCGAAAAGCCATTAAAGTAGGTGGCGATACAGAACAAGAGGCAATGATACATCTTGTTTCTTACTATATAAATAGCTTAGAGTTTGGTACGCATGAATTTCCATCAGATTATTGCGGTGATTTAAACGAATGTAAAGAAAAACTTCCCTATATGATTCAATTAATTGAGAGAATTCGGGATGAGAACATAAAAGAACAAATAATGTGGCAAATACAAGAGCAACTAGACTTAATTCTAGATTGGTTAAAGAATACACAAAATCCGGTAGATGCTGTTCGTCTATGGGAAAAAGAGCAAATTAAAGAATTTGAGAATATGATATTTTATCATTTAAACAACAGCTCAGGGTGTTAATTTACATACCTTTCAAGTATAAAAAAGAGGATTTTCATGAACTGCTAGAAAATCCTCTTTTTTATTTATTTTAATCCCTTAATTAAAGGCGATACTTCCCCGCTATAGAAAATCCATAAATCATGAAGCGACCTTGTACATCCGACATACAATAATTTCGCATCCTGTTTTGTATTTTTGTAATGTTCCTCATCAACGTCGATTAGAAGTACGGCATCAAATTCTAACCCTTTCGCCAAATATACAGGTACTACCGAAATACCACCTTCATATTTGCTTTGATCTGCTTCAATGACATTAACAGTCAACCCTGCATTTGTTAACTTCTCATATATATCACGGCATTCATCATCTGTTCTTCCAATTACCGCGATTGTTTTCACATCTTCATTTTGCAAATGCTGTAATGTCTTTAAAACTTCAGTAAATTGGTCCTCTGCCCGAATTACTTTCACGTCTTCACCACTACGGAAAACTGGTGTAGCAAGCCCTACAGGAATCTCTGCATTTTCAATTATTTCATTCGCGAATTCAATAATTTCTTTTGTAGAGCGATAGCTTCTCGTCAATTCATAATAACCTGTTTCTTGGAATACTTCCTTAAAAGCATTCCAGTCTTCAATTCCTTGATAATCATAAATCGCTTGAGATAAATCACCTAATATAGTGAAAGAATTACCTAGTGTAATTTCTTTTAATACATAAACTTGGAATGGTGAAAAATCTTGTGCTTCATCAATAACGACGTGATGGAACTTCTGTCCGATTTCAATTCCTGTTATGCGATGATGTATGTAAATTAAAGCTGGTAAGTCTTCTACATACACTTCTTTTTTACGACAATTCTTTTCTGTTTCTTGAACAAGCTCTTCAGGTAATACTTCGAGTATTTCTTTACTCTTCATCATTGAACTATACAGTGAAAGCGGGCTCATTTTCGGCCAAAAATTCATATATGTGTTCAATCTCTTTGTCGCTTCTTTTTTTAGTAGCTTTTTCTCGTTTGTTTCTCCAAATTTTTTCAGTTCAATTTCAATCCAGCGCTTCATTCTTCCGATTAAACGTTCTCTTCTTTTCTTTAATGGATAGTGTTTATATTCAACCTGCATCCATTTTTTAACGTCTTCCACTGGAATAACTGCTTTATCCCATGCCTCAAAATCTTTTGTCGGTACTAATTCTTTTTCAAATTGAATCATTCTTTCTTCAATAACCGACTTGAATTTCAGCGTGCCTTTTAATTTACCGAGCATAACCTTTTTTTCATCGCGATTAATTGAAAAAGCTTCTTTCAATTTTTCTTCTGTCTGCTTCAGTTTCACCGAACCCTCTAACGTACGTAATGCCCAATCTGGAAACGTTGTTTGACTAATATTTCCTACCCCTAACTCAGGAAGTACACTCGAAATATAGTCTAAAAACAAACTGTTTGGAGCGAATACGATCATTCTCTCCGCTTCAAGTTGTTCACGATATTCATAAATTAAAAAAGCAAGGCGATGTAAAGCGATTGTTGTTTTTCCGCTCCCTGCAACCCCTTGAATTAATAATGGTAAGTTTCTTTCCGCACGAATAATATCATTTTGCTCCGATTGTATAGTCGAAACGATGTCTTTTAATTTATTATCTTTATTCTCACCTAATCGATATAGAAGAAAATCATCAGCGTGCGAGACATCTTCATTTCCTTTCACATATGTATCAACAACACGTTCTAGTTCTCTCTTTCGAATGGAAATGTTTCGCTTTAAATAAACATCGCCTTCTACTAATCCGTCTGGTGAATGATAAAATGCTAATTCATCACCACCGGTAAATGAATAAAACATACTTGCGACAGGTGCACGCCAATCAATTACAATTGGTTTCATCGTATCTTTATCTGAAACACCTACTTTACCGATGTAAATCGGCATAACTTCTTCCTTGCCATCCTCCTGAAAGTCTAATCTTCCAAAATACGGCTCATGTACACCAATACGTAAGCTTTGTCTATTAGACTCCCTCATACTTTCAAGAATTTGCTCTTTAAAATCTTCTCCATAATAAACCGGAATTTTTTCAAGCTGTTCTAATTGATCATCCATCGTACTTAAAGTATCTTTCATTTTTTGTAACTCTTCTTCAAAAATGTTGTTCATTTGATGATTCCCTCCTGTCCGTTCCAATTTTTTCAGTCAAGATATAATTGTATTAAAAATCCATTCATAAAGTCAATAGTTTGATTGAGAATTTTCCGAAATAAAGAAAAATACAAAAAACTTTCCTCTTTATCTAAGATTTTGAAGTATCCTTAAAATAAAATTTTCTCTCTCTTTATTTTCTTCACTTCATAGATTGCTTACAAAAAATCTAGATGGCACTGTATGTAAAAATAATCATTCTAGTTATCCGAATCATTCCACTGACGACTTATTTCTAGGCCATAATCCATATCGTAAACTTCTTTTATAGCTTTAACTTTTTCAAGACTTGCATCGCTAAATACAGGTTTATTTTCAAAAGAATGTAGAACGATTCTTTCAAGAAGTACGCCTAATGAAATATCATGGTATTCTGCCATCGCTTTCAAAACTTTTACCATTCTTTTTTCCATCCTAATTCCAGTTTGCACACGTTCAACTTTAATTTTTGTATTTTTTTCATTTATTTGTTCATTATTTTGTTTCATAATTTCACATCCTTACCGTAAAAAATGATAACTTGTTACCTTGGTAACAAGTTATCATTATAACAACGATGTATGTTTTGTCAATTGTGTCATTATATTATTGATTAAACATAATAGATTCTCGCCCTATTATTATTATCAAGATAATGTAAATTTGTATCCATATAACGAAAAAAACGCTATTCTTTTTATAGAAATATAAAAAAATGAGAATTTCAACTGAAAACACAATAAAAAGCAGATAATGAATTATTCCATTATCTGCTTTCCAATTTTTATCCCTAGCTGCTTTAATTATACTTTTTGATACACGAGCCAATCCCCAGAATCAATGATTTTCTTTAACATCTCTATATCCTGAGCAACATACACATATGCATGTATTTCTTTATCAGCAAAATATACTGTTTGCGTTATCCGGTCATATAAATCAGTCTCTGCATTACCTGTATATTCTTCAAGTTCATCTAATTTTTGTAGAACATCACTATTTACTTCATAAACTTCCCCATATACTTTTTCCTCGTTTGAACAAACCATTGCAGGATACCCTTCGTTTGTATCAAATAATTTGCCATACGTCCATGCTCCGTCTGCGATGCATGTTGCACCTTGCATATAATGAGCATTCGTTTGCTCTTTTCTTAACGTGCCATACACGAAAACATGATGCATATGTCCCTATCCCCTTTTTATTGCTCTCTACTTTCTAATTTGTAAATATGCACGAATCATAAAGTAACTCACTTCACCTGGAAGCTGTTCTTTAATAGATTTCAAACCACCTTCTGCATTTTGTACGGCAGTTTCAATAAGAGCTTCATACTCTGTTGGAACAAAGCTTTGCCACTCTACTTCCATACCATCTTCAAAAGAGCGGATTAAGTGGTTTTCAATCGTTTGTCTTGATAGACCTCTATCTTTCGCAATCTCATTTAAATCAATGCCTTGTTTATACATTTCATATGTTTCTATATGAGAGTTCGCTGACGCTTTTCCTGATTTTTTACGCTCTGAAACAACTTCAGTCTTAATTGATTCAGCATAGTTTGGATTATCTTCAATGAAGTGCTGAACTGCTTGTAAGAAGTGAGAGCCATACTTCACAAGTTTGTGTTCTCCAATACCTTTTACAGTTAGGAGTTCGGAGTCACTTTGTGGCATTTTTGCACACATATCTTTTAACGTTTGGTCAGAGAAAATAACAAACGGTGGTACACCTTCTCCTTGCGCAATTTCTTTACGCACTTCACGAAGCACTTCAAATAAAGGATGATCTTGAACAATTTGTCTCGTTTCTACTCGTTCTTTGCGTAAAACATTCACTTTACCAAGTAGTGCTTCTTTCCCTTTTCCCGTTACTTTTAATGTCGGATATGTACCATGTTCAACTGCAATTAACTCGTCTGAAATTAAAAACTCAATAAATTCACTGACTTCTTTTACACTACGATTTGATAGTAGTCCGTACGTTGGTAAAGTATGAAAATTGAATTCAATGACTTTCTTATTTTTCGATCCAGTTAATACTTGTGCAATCATTTGCTTTCCGAATCGTTGGTTCGTCCTAATCATACAAGATAGTACCATTTGTGATTCTCTCGTCACATCGATACTTTCACGGTCGTCCGTACAATTACCGCAGCGGCCACAATCTTCCTTCGGCTCTTCTCCGAAGTATTGCAAAATAAATGATTGTAAACATTGTTCTGTATGACAGTAATCGGTCATATTTTGGAGTTTTTCAAGTTCGTTTGAAAAACGTGATTCTCCAGTTGATTGATCGATTAAAAAGCGTTGTACTTGCACATCTTGAGAAGAATATAACAAAATACATTCACTATCTAATCCGTCACGACCAGCACGTCCTGCCTCTTGATAGTAACTTTCCATATTTTTTGGAAGTTGATAATGAATAACGTAACGAATATTCGATTTATCAATCCCCATTCCAAACGCTGATGTCGCTACCATAACACTGATTTCATCTCGTAAAAAGAGTTCTTGCTGTTCATTTCGATCATGATCACTCATACCAGCATGATATTTCGATACCGAAACTCCTGCTTTCCCTAAATCTTCATATAACTGATCGACTACTTTTCTAGTAGCTGCATAAATAATCCCAGATTCTTTCTGATTTTGACGAATATAATCCGCTAAATACGCATTACGATCCTGTCCTTTAATTACTGAAAACGATAAGTTCTCACGCTCAAACGTTGTCATAATTGTATTTTCTTGATTAATTTCAAGCGTGTTACAAATATCATCACGTACTTGCGGCGTTGCTGTTGCTGTTAACGCTAATACGAGCGGTTTTTCTGGAAGATAGTCTAATATGCGATGTATATGTAAATAACTCGGACGGAAATCATGTCCCCACTGCGAAATACAATGCGCCTCATCAATCGCAATCATTGGAATTTTCATATCGATAAGTTGGTCAACAAACTCCATTGAATCAAGACGCTCAGGAGCCACATAAAGCAACTTGTAATGTCCTTGTTTCGCTAATTGAATTCTTTGATTTGCTTCTGTAATTGAAATAGAACTATTAATATACGTAGCAGAAATACCGTTTTGTACTAATGTATCTACTTGATCTTTCATAAGTGAAATCAACGGTGATATTACTAACGTCGTTCCTTCAAATACTAATGCGGGAATTTGATAACAAATAGACTTACCACCGCCCGTAGGCATAATACAAACTGTATCTTTCCCATCTAATACATTTTTAATTGTTTCATCTTGTCCTCTTCGGAATGAAGAATAACCGAAATAAGACGCTAAAAGTTCTTGTGCTTTTGTAAACAAAAAAGAGTCACCTGCTTTTCTATATCTTTCATCTATTCCTATTATATCATCACTTATGCGTCATGAAAGTGCTGAATGAAAGAGTTATATATAACCTATGATCAAACTGATTCTCGTCATCCTTTTACATGCTCCACGTACAATTGTTAATAATTCTTGTAAAGCTGGAGAAATCTACTTGTTTTTGTGATATGCGATTTGTGAAGTTTTCGTTGCATACAAACTATTACCTGGATTCTTTAACAAAGCACTCTCTTTAAGCCTAATAGCATGCTTTTTCATTATTCTAAGTTTCTCTTCGTTATGGATATTAATTAGTATCGGCGTTTTAGTTACTTTCTACGTTTTACAACATTTAAAACACAAATCTAGTACACATGAAGATAGAATTTCAATATAAATATTCATTTTATTCGCCTTCCTAGAATACTACTAATCGTATACATGTGAATTTGAGGAGGTTAAATTATGAAACGTAGTTACAATAGTTCCATCAAGCCTAAAGAGTCAAATAAACAACTCCAATTCTCTAATAATGATGCGTGGAAATATGAATCATTTTATAGGTATCAGCCCTTATTTTCTTATAGAAAGCTTATAAATTTCCTTTCTCAACTTTTTAAACGTTAATACATGTGCCAAATATATATCATTCAAACAAATTTTCTCAACATATAACTTATAGACTTACTACAATACAGTTGTTACCATATATAATAATCTGTTAGATAAACCCCTTATGTTGACCTGCTTAAATTAGCAGGTCTTTTTTATACTTACATATTGCAATGTATCGTAGCCTGGCTGAAAAGTCTTTTCTCCATTTTAGAACCCTATTCCGCTCTCCACAAATGATTATAATTCCAAAAAGCAAAATATAAATCCGCTACATTCATACAAGCAATTCATTTTTTCTCAATACACAAAGTGAATTTCATTTGTTACTATGAAGGTACTCTAGATGAGTTTTTGCTCATCAACATTATCTAGTTAAAGGGATTTGCTACGGGAAGCAGATCCCTTTAACTTTATTAAATAGTCTCTTTTTTATTTGGACACATTTACCAGGTTATTTTTTAAAAATTTTATGCTAATATTACGTAGTCGAGTCCGACATCTCGGCAATACCCTTTTGAGGTCCTGCAATTTCCCTTGCAGGACCTCTATTATTTTAAAATCCTTTTGATTCATATATATCATAAATGTGTTTTTTATTCCCCTTCAACCTTTAACTTTCTCCTTTTCCAACTCTCAAAAAAACTCTTGGACACGTAACTTAAAAATAACGTTTATCATATTGTGAGATATACATGTTCAAAGGAGTGTAACTATTTATGTATACTTATTGGCAATCGTATTACTCCCCTTATCATATCACTAATGGAAACTTCGATTCATTTGTACGAAATTACCGAGTTAGTAAAAACGAAAACTTTCTAAAAGGATATATGCGTTCTTTATGGGAACAACACGTCACTTGGACGCGATTAGCCATTATAGGCATCGTCTTTAACTTGCCAGACGTAAACGTTACTGTTGGACGTCTTCTACAAAATGCAACACACATGGGCCTATCACTTGAACCATTCTACGGTGAAGATGCAGTAAAAAAATATAGTGCATTAATTAAAGACCACTTAGTAATTGCAGCTGATCTTGTTAAAGCCGCGAAAGCTGGTGATCAAAATGCAGCAGCCGCTATAGAAAAGAAGTGGTACGCTAATGGTGATGAAATTGTTGAGTTTCTAACCAGTATCAACCCATATATAGAAAAAGAAGAATTTAGAAAAATGTTCTATGAGCATTTAGCGTTAACGAAAGCGGAAGCACTCGCCTTCCTAAATAAAGATTATGATGCCAGTGTAAAACTATACGATAAAATTGAAAAAGAAGCATTAGAAATGGCCGACATGATAACAGACGCAATCGTAAAACAATTTCCGCAAGTATTTCAATAATAATGGGCCGATTTGTCTTCAAATCGGCTTATTATTGTTTCTATCTAGTTCACATTTTAGGCCTCTCCTCTTTACATTTAGCTTATATCGATATATTTTATTAATATCCGTTTTTTATAGGAGGAAATAGTTTGATTAACGCCATTGGTCTCGTATTTATCCTCACAAATAAACACGAGAAAAAGAAGAAAGTTTATCTGAATGAAAAATTCGCATTAATAGACATTATTGATTCTAAAGAAGTATTTGATGATGAAGGTAACTCATTAGTAGAACTAACATGTAAATACAGCATATACTTAGATGAAAAATACTACTGTAAATCTCTCGATGATTATACCGGACAAGTATTCCCCTTCTTAAGCGCTAAAATAGGAAAAGGACTTCTTAGAAACTTAAATTATTACTTTTCTTACGTTGATGCCTATGATAAAAAACCACCTGTTAAAGAAATAAGACCGCTTATGAAACAAGTAACTAACAGATAACAATAATCATTCA
The DNA here is from genome assembly GCF_001757995.1 of Bacillus mycoides. Classification (GTDB taxonomy): domain Bacteria; phylum Bacillota; class Bacilli; order Bacillales; family Bacillaceae_G; genus Bacillus_A; species Bacillus_A mycoides_B. The sequence goes on from NZ_LXLV01000035.1 coordinate 103,293, forward strand.
AAAAGAAAGCATCTAATTTTTGATGTTTTCTTTTTTGAATCAAGACCTCGTTACCTTTCATCCTCTTCTAAATGTATGTACCCAGGCATACTTTAAATTAAAAACATTGGAGGATTAGACTGAATGAAATACTCAGAAACAATTGTTAGTAAACGGCTTCGAACACTAAAAATGTCTGGTATGTTTTTCATGCTAGTTTTAATCGCATGGCTTGGATATACAAAATTACTTTATGAAAACGGATTTCTTCAAGAAAAGAAAAATTCAGTTGAAGTGATGAATACTAGCATTACAGGAGAAATTGAAAACACTTTTCATGTAAACTTACAAGGTTATCGTAAAACGAGCCTTGATATCGTAATAGATGCAAGTAAAACCGATCCGAGCGAACTATCATTAATTGAGCTCATCAATAAATCTTGTTGACGAGATTGCATAGGTGAACCCATAACATATGTGAACTCAAACAATGGTTATATCTTTTATAAGGAATCTAACGGAACTAATGTAACTATAAAGATTAAAAAGCAAGATACATGGGAAATTGTAAAAAAATCCGTTCAAAATGGAATCTAAAAGATTCATACAAAAAAAAGAGTACTTACTTCTAAGTACTCTTTCAAAAAAATTACCACTTACGACATTTATCGTCATCATCATCATCACGTTTACGATTGCAATGGCATTCATCGCAATCACAATGACGTTTACGTTTACAACAGCAATCATCACAATCTCTACGTCTACATCTTCCAAACATTAAATCATCCCAAAATCTATTACAATCTCGGAAATGTCTACAACGACAATTATTTCCCATGAATATGATTCCCCCCTAATACATAATAGAATTCCTCATATTCTATGTTTAAAAGGATGAAATGGCTTGTTTACTAGTCTAATTAAAATGTATAAATGTGATGTAATTTGAATCAAGTACTAATTCATGCCTATATTTCCTGCTGTGCTTCCACAGCCCCCTTCAACCTCTGCAACATATACTTAATCCCTCTAGATATGTAATGAGAAATGGCTTTATTACACGGTTTATGGATGGATTCGGTTTAACTAAGCAGATAAATTTATAGGATTTGTGACCAAAATGTGACCGCTATTCAAATAATGATTTGCTATTTGACATAATTATTTCCATTTTATTTTCACATATACATCTGCTTTATTTGCAATTAAGCAGATTTTATTTTATATAAAGATTACTATACTAATCTAAAATTTCTGTGTTTACATTTTTTCTTTTTATCTCATAATTGTAATTTGGAAAAGGGACTCCACAGTAATTTCTCCTATTATATATATAAATCATGTTTAGTTGAATTAGTTTGATTTTATAAGGAGCCGAAAACCTCTAAATGTTTATTATATAATTAAATAATTAATCCTAACACCTCCAAAAATTGATATAATGATACAGTTATTAATAGCAATTAGGGAGATATACAACATGAACTATACAAGTATACCCAAAAGAATAGGTATGGTTAAGCGGACTCCATTCGCTTCGGTACCGAAGAAATTCAACGGTATTGGTAAAATTGTTAAAAAACAAACAAAAGTGGAGCGTCCTACATTAACCCAAGACGAACAAGAAATTATTGAAAACAAGTTATTATGTTCATTTCTTTCTGAAGAGAAGATATTGATTACTTATTATAGAGATGGTCATTTACTTACTAGATATATGACTGTAACTGACATAAATCCGATAAAGAATTTAATAACTTGCACTGATGCATCTTATAACAGAATCTTCCTTAAATTTATAGATATAATTGATTTGAGATAAAAAACAGACAGTTTTCCAAATATAACCGGGAATAAAAATGAAAGAATCTTGTATTCTAAGTTAAATACAGACAGAGCAAGAGTGTAATTTCTTATGAGAGTTAGCAAGATAAAGGCTGTTTGTTATGGTTATCGAATACAAACTCAATAGAGAAAGCAGAGGAAGCAGTTAGATATATTCATACCACCATTTACCACCATTTACCACCTGGTCTAGTATCCATCCACCAAGTAATCTTATCTAACTCTGCATTAGGTAGGACATCGGTTTGGATATAACATAGTCCAGAAAGTGGATCAACATTAACATTACCTTTTATTCCTCGTTCTGCCTTAGTTTGAATAACTTCATCTAAGGAGTTAGTACCGAATCCACCTGACTTAACGTATTGATATCCACCATTAGAACCGCCGTTTTCTCCACCATCCCCAACAGTTTGTCCCGTTAGAGCGTATAGGAATCCTACTTTACTTTTTAACTCTCCGTTATATCCTGCTGCGCTTCCACAGCACCCTTCAACCTCTGCAACATATACCCAATCCCTCTACATCCTTCTAACGGATATGTAATGATTTCTTCTGGATATAGCTTCGTCACTACTTTTTTATGCTTCTTCCCCGCAAGTAAGACAATTTCATCAAACTGAAGTAAGTCTTTTTCAATCATCTGTTTTTGTAATTGTTCTATACTAATAATCTCATTACGCTTTGAATCAAATGCAAGATCATAGTTTTCCTGTACAATATCATTTGGTCTTAAAAATCCATGCTTTGCTGATAATATAACCCAGTTCTCGAAAAACTCCGCTGCGTACGCCTGACATGCTTTTCCGAACGGGCTAATATATACATCTTTTGCCTCTGCCTCTCCGAAATCTGGGTACTTATCCCAAATTTTCTTTTTTCCACATGGAATAATGCATAATCTTTTCATCGTTATTTCTTACCTCACTTCTATATTTCTTATGAAATATCAATTTTCCAGTACATTTTTTTACAGAATACTATATACTAATCTTGAAAGATAAAATTACATTATCTTCTATATTTGGTTTAATTTCTTTTAGAACAGTCTATTAAGCATATATATTACATAAACACATCGTACTAAAGTCACTTTCATACAGCATGCAGACACCACATCCTTTAGTGAATTTGTAAAGATTTCGTAAAATCAAGTACACTTAATCTCCCAATATCTATTTAACAGTATAATATATAAATGTAGTATAAAAAGGAGGTGAACAACTATGAGAAATATACTCCCAGCAGTATTAGCTTATATTATTGTTTGTATCATCGCGATTATCATTCCAGCATCTGAGGGCTATAATACTGTAGGTTGGAAATTCTTTGTTGGGCAAGCGTACGCAATACCTATTTTCATTATTGCTGCTATTATTACATTTTATATAAATAAGAAACGATCTTATGAATAAACGATAAGTAGGATAGCTATTGCTATCCTTTTTTATTTCCATCCAATAGGCTCGTCTGTAATTTTATAATAAAAAAAGACAAGCAGCCAATCCGACTACTTGTCCTTTCTGTTTATCCATACTCAATAATATTAAGCTTGGAATGTTTCTGTTAATACAGGAACGATTTGTTTTTTACGAGATACAACACCCTTTAAAGTAGCTGTGTTGTTTTGTAATGTTACGTTGTATGCTTTCTCAACAACGTCTGCTGCTTTACCGATCGCAAGACCAACAGAATCGTTAGTTAAGATGTCAGTTACAACGAATAAGAATAGGTCTAAACCTTTTTCTTCTACTACTGCAGAGATAACTTTTTCAAGTTCCACTTGGTGTACAAGAACGTCGTTTGTATCAACAGCGTTTACTTGTGCGATTTCAACTTTCGCGTTACCCATTTGGAATTCTTTAGCGTCAAGGGAGATTAATTGCTCCATTGTTTTTCCGCTTAAGTCAGCACCAGCTTTTAACATTTCTAAGCCGTAGCTATCTGCATCTACACCAGCGATTTCCGCTAATTCACGTGCTGCTGCTACGTCTTGTTCTGTGCAAGTTGGAGATTTGAATAGTAAAGAATCTGAAATAATTGCAGATAACATTAAACCTGCAACTTCTTTACGAATTGCAACACCATTTTCTTTGTACATTTTGTTTAAGATTGTAGCTGTACAACCAACTGGCTCACAACGGTAGTATATAGGATCGCTTGTCTCAAAGTTAGCAATACGGTGATGGTCAATAACTTCTAACACACGAACAGATTCGATATCGTTAGCACTTTGTTGGCGTTCGTTATGGTCAACTAAAATAACGTTGTCCACTTCGTTTGCTACTGTCTCAACAAAACGCGGTCCTTCTACTTTAAAAGAGTCTAACGCAAATTGAGTTTCACCGCTGATTTCGCCTAAACGTACAGGCTCAGCATTCATTCCTAATTCTTTTTTCAATTCTGCATAAGCAATCGCAGAACAAATTGCATCTGTATCTGGGTTTTTATGCCCGAAAACTAGTACTTTTTCCATGTTTTCCACCTCTTCATGAAAAGGATATCTTAAAGAAGCAAATATGACAATATTTTAGACACATTTTTTTATAAATAATTGCAGTTTCTTCTATATTTTTCATCGTTTTCACAAAAAAAGACCATCTAAAATAATTTAGATGGTCAAAGGTTATCTTTTCATTAAAATAAAGATGGAACTTGCACTACGTTGTTAAATGCGAAATTGGCAAAGGCAGTCTAATTATCGAATAGCCCTCTTCCTCTCAGATTTGCGGAAACAGGCTCCTTTCCTATTTCACGTGCCCATATAGATAACTGGCCGATATGGTGGATTTCGTGGACAATGACATGACGTATTATCTCTCCGTGTGTACATTCAATGACTCTACGCCTGATTGGTGCGTCTCTAGAGCTAATTGGTTCTTCATTGAAATCAGTTTCTAAAAGTTTCCGAGAATCCATTTCATTTGTCCAAGATGTCACAAATGGCTTCACTTTCTCGCGGTATTGATCCGAAAGATTTTTCACTTTTTGTAAGATGTCATAATCTTCAAACAATTGATCCTCAGGTACTGGTTCACCTCGTAAACCTAAGATCCACATATATTCCACATCTACAATGTGAAATAGGGTATGTAGGATACTGCCGAACCCACCGATCCGTTTCTTTAATAGTTCTTCATCCGGCATGTCTTCGCACAATGTAAACCAATCATCACGAACTTGCCAGTTATATTGAAACAGTTTCAACATCACAGCAACCTCCATCTTTTAGATTAACATTTAATATTCACCAAAAGACTTCAAAATCCCTATTTAAATAATAACTCTAAAAAACCTGTTAAAACCTTCTACAAACTGGTCCTTTAATTGAACATTCCAGATGAAGTTAAAGGCTCAAAAGAAAAACCCTATTATACAGGGTTTTATCAAACTTTGTTTTAAATTATCAATCTTTTTTATAAATTAACACACAGACATAATAACAAATATGTCGTTTGAAATTATCTCCCTTTTCAAATAAAAAACTAAATCGTTTTATAATAAATTACCGTTGCATCTAACTCACCATTCGGAGAAATCGCATATTCTGGTATTTTGCCGGATTCTTGATAATTTAATGCCTTGTACAATCTATTAGAAGGATCTCCTTCTCTAGTATCTAATACTAAAAGAGACCTATTTTCTTGCTTTGCTCGTTCCTCTGCTTTTTGCATAAGCGAACGTCCAATGCCGTTACGTCTAAAGTCTGGATGAGTCATTAACTTACAAATTTCGGCTCTATGGATCCCGTTAGGCTTTGTAACTAGTTGTAATTGAATGCTTCCTGCCACTTCATTGTTTATTTTAGCAACATACAATATCACTTCTGGTGCTAATACAGTTTGCCAATAATTTGTTGCTTCTTTTTGTTCAAGTGGAGGTAAAAAACCAATTGATGCCCCATCATCTACTACAGTTTTCAATAGTTTAGAAAGCTCTTCAATATCATTTTCTAGTTGCTTAATTTCTTCAATTACTAAATTTTGCATTACTTTTCCCCCTTTTGTTTCATTGTAACAACTTTTAAAGAAGGAATAATGAAATTCTAAGATGAAATTATTTAAGATATGATTTTTTAGAGAAAGGATAACTATATGAAATATATATTAGATAGGAAATATGCAAGAGAAAAACAAAAGCTATCGATTATATGAAACAATTGAAACTCTTTCAAAAAAATTAGGCTAAAATAAAAAGCTCTCCTTACAAGCTTATTTTAAGGAGAGCTTTCTCACGTTTAATGACTTTGATTTTTCAATTCCACCATACACTCTTACACTAAAATCATCGCTTAGCACATTTCAGTTCTCCTGAAATTGCAGCAATAACACAACAAGCTTCTAAAATCACTTTACTAAGATCAGCTTTTTGTTTAAGACCAAACAAGGACCATATATAACTCTAATAAAAGATTGAATTTTCAGTTTTTCAATACTAGAAATTTGCATGTTTAAAATTTAACACTATCATCCGCTGATACTTTTTCTTTAGAACTTTTCATTTCAACCTCTTTACTCCGCTCTTCCCAAATCGTTAAACCTTCAATCCCTACTTTTCTAGGATCGAAAATCGGATCTTTTCCTTCTTTTTTCTGCGTTTCATAATCTTTTAACACTTTTAATGCAGTTTTGCTTAACAATAGGATTGCTATAAGGTTTAACCATGCCATACTACCAATTCCTAAATCTCCGAGGTTCCATAAAAACGAAGCTGATTCTACACTACCGATGTATACCATAATTAAAAATCCAATTTTTAATACTGGTTTTAACCAGCTATATTTGAGCCCACGATCTAAATAAGTAAGCGTCGTTTCAGCGATATAGTAGTAAGCTAGTAAAGTTGTAAATGCGAAGAAGAAGATTGCGATTGAAATAAATATTGGACCAAATCCGGTCATAACAGTTTCAACTGCTTGTTGTGTGTAAATGGGACCTGCTTCCACATTCCCTATATTTTGTACAATAGCACTTTTCCCTTCAGGTATAACATTATACATTCCTGTTATTAAAATCATGAGAGCTGTCGCTGTACATACTACAATTGTATCGATATATACAGAAAACGCTTGAACTAACCCTTGTTTTGCAGGATGCGATACTTCAGCAGCTGCAGAACTATATGTTGCTTCTCCTACACCAGCAACGTTAGAAAATACTGCTCGCTTTACACCCCAAGCAATAGCTGCACCGACGATACCGCCAAACATTTCATTTACACCAAATGCACTTGAGAAAATTAAAGCGAACATACTTGGAATTTCTGTTATATTTGCAATTAAAATGATGCATGTAACAATTACATAGCCAATTGCCATAAAAGGTACTAACATTTGTGACACACCAGCAATTCTTTTTACTCCACCAAAAATAATCGCCGCTAGTAACACAACTAAAAATATACCCGTTACATATTTACTAATACCGTTAGAATTTTCAAATCCAACAGCGATACTACTCGATTGAATACCTGGTAATAAAACCCCATATGAAAGTGTTACTACCACCGCTACAATGACTGCAAACCATTTCATTTTCAAACCTTTCTCAATGAAATAGGGTGTACCACCGCGATATTCATTTCCTACTTTACTTTTATAAACTTGAGCTAATGTTGATTCAATAAATGCGCTAGCTGCTCCTAATAGAGCCATCATCCACATCCAAAATACAGCTCCAGGTCCCCCGAAAGCTATTGCTGTTGCTACCCCTGCGATATTACCTATTCCAACCCTTCCTGATAGAGCCAAACAAAACGCTTGGAAGGATGATATTCCAGTCTCTGAACTTTTCCCTTCAAAAAGTAGCTTAATCATCTCTTTAAAATAACGAATTTGTAAAAAACGAGTCGCAATGGTGAAATACACCCCTGCCCCTAATGCGAAAACAACTAAACCAATACTCCATACTTGCCCTACTAACCATTCTACTAACTTCTCCATCCAAATCCCCCTTATCATTCTTTTGAAAAAGTAATTTTATATATAAGAAAACGGACAACCTTTATCCTACCTACCAGTTGTCCGCTTCTCTTACTATATTTCATCATCCTTTTATCCCACTAATTGTGGATAGTATGATTCCCACCTCTAAATGCGTTGAACACAAAGGAAATAAGGTGAAAAATCCACTACCTGTAGATGCCTGATTGATTCAACTACTATTCAGTGGGGATTAAAAAATTCCCGACTGAATAGAGTATCACTTAATATTTACCCAAACACTTTTCACTTCTGTATAATTATCAAGTGCATATGAACCTAATTCACGTCCGATACCAGATTGCTTATATCCACCAAATGGCGCAGCAGCATTTTCTAGGTTATAATCATTAATCCACACTGTTCCTGCCTTTAATTTATTGGCAACTTGATGCCCTGTTTTAATATTTTGTGTCCATACACCCGCAGCAAGTCCATATGAAGAGCGATTTGCTCTTTCAATTACTTCTTCTGTCGAATCAAATGGAAGTACAACGACAACTGGTCCAAAAATTTCTTCCTTAACAATTGTCATATCGTCTGTAACATTTGTGAATACTGTTGGCTGTACAAAATAACCTTTTTCAAATGCGCGTTCACCGCCGGCTGCAACAGTAGCACCTTCAGCTTTTCCTTGTTCAATGTAATTTAGCACACGCTCTTGTTGTTTTTTAGATACGAGCGGTCCCATTTCAGTTTCCGCCTCCATACCTGCTCCAAGCTTCACTTTATTTGCCATTTTCACAAGTTCATTTACGACTGTTTCATAATGCTTTCGATGAACGAAAACTCGAGATCCTGCGCTACAATTTTGACCATGATTATACATAATTCCTTGGAACGCACCGTTAATCGCTTCTTCTAAGTCAGCATCTTCTAAAATGATGTTTGGTGACTTACCACCAAGTTCTAACGTTACATGTTTAATTGTTTCTGCAGACTGACGCATAATATATTTCCCTGTAACTGTTGAACCTGTGAAAGCTACTTTATCAATATCATGATGGTTTACAATTGCCGATCCTGCTTCAGGGCCAAAACCTGGTACAAAGTTTACGACACCGTTTGGAAAACCAGCTTCTTTAAAAAGCTTCGCTGTATATAGTAAAGATAAAGGTGTTTGCTCTGCTGGTTTTAATACAATCGTACAACCTGTTGCAAGTGCCGCTCCCATTTTCCAAGAAGACATAACGAGCGGAAAATTCCACGGAATAATTTGACCTACAACACCAACCGGTTCATGGCGTGTGTAATTTAAATAATCTTTTGAAATCGGAATTGTTTGCCCGATAATTTTTGTAGCCCACCCCGCATAATATCGGTAATTTTCTACTGTCGCTGCAATATCATCATCAAGTGCTACTTGATATGGTTTTCCATTATCTAAAGCTTCTAGTTGTGCTAATTCTTCTCTATGCTCTTCAATTAAATCTGCTAATTTATAAATAAGATGCGCTCTTTCAGCAGTAGGCATTTCCGCCCAAGGACCGGTTTCAAAAGCAAGTCTTGCCGCTTTTACTGCAACATCGATATCTTCTTCTTGTGCTTCACATACGACAGCCAGAACATCTTCTGTTGCTGGATTGTATGTTTCGAACGTCTTTCCACTTATTGAAGGAACAAATTCACCATTAATAAACATTTTAATCTCTTCATTTAAAAACGCTTTCACTTTTGGTTTCAGCTCAATGTTTGTCGTTAACATATATGCTCTCCTCCTTATTTAAACAACTGCATGAGCTGCAATTTCTGATAAAATCGTTTGAAGCTTTTGATCTTCTTCTACAGTTAATCCTAATCTCGGATAACGTGAAGGTCCTCCGACCTGCCCATGTAATTCCATTGAGCGTTTAACTATTTGTACATATTTCCCTGAGCCTTCAAGAAACTCACAAAGAGGTAAAATAGCATCGTTTATCTCCCACGCTTTTTCTAATTCACCATTTTGAAAATGCTCATACATTTTCGTAACGAGTCCTGGAACGATATTTCCTGCTACTGAAACCCATCCTGTTGCACCAACTAAATAAGATTCCATAACTAAATCCTCAGATCCGCAGAAGACTTGGAAAGCACCTTCCCCTTGTCTTACTAAATCTCTCGCTTTGCGAATATCTCCGCTAGATTCTTTAATATGTGTAACATTTTCAAACTCTTTTCCAATACGGAGCATTAGCTCTGTACTCATATCAACACCAGAAGTAAATGGGTTATTGTATAACATAATTGGTATGTTTACAGCGTTTGAGATTTCTTTAAAATGAAAATAGATTTCCTCTTCTTTCGGTTTACAATAATACGAGTTTATAATTAATGCACAATCCGCTCCGTGTGCTTCCGCATGTTTCGTATATTCAATCGTTTCTTTCGTCGTCTCCGCAGTAGTTCCCACAATGACTGGAATACGGCCATCCACTTCTTTTAATACTGTTTCTACCATGTTAAATCGCTCTTCTTTTGATAAACTAACAAATTCCCCCGTACTTCCATTAATAATAATTCCAGCTACTTTTTGCTCAATAAAGTAGTTTACGTTTTGTTTTACACCTTTCCAATCAATTTCTTGAAATTCATCCATCGGTGTTATTAATACTGGAAATGCCCCTTTAATTTTTTGCATCTTTATCTCTCCCTTTAACATTTTATTTTAATAAGAAACCTGTTGGAAACGGATCAGTAGGGTCTAATAGAAACGTCTGCATTCCTGTAATAAACCCTCTACTTTCAAATCGAAAAATGTATCCTAGTTCTTCTTTCTTCACTTTTTCTACTGTTATAAAACTATTAAATATACTTTCGTTTTTAAAAGGTTTATCCGTTATATAATCATTTTTAAATAAAGCATGAACATAGGACACAATAGTAGAAACAAAACCTGGTGAACGCACAATAAAGTTATCTTCATGAAATGTAATCGACTTTATATGGTTCTTTTCTTTTTGCGTAGAATCAACTAAAATAAGTCTTTTTATAAGTGACTGTTTTTGTATAGCTTGAAGTGTAGCTTCTCCCCATTTTTTTAATTCAGAAATATTTTCAATACGAATATCTGGTGAAGACGTATCCTTTTCTACAACTGCATATACTTTATCGGCTTGTATGAGAGAGTAACTTATATTACCAATCTTCAAATCTTTCTCAACCATATAACAAAGTTTGCTTTCAAACGAAACAGATATAACTTCATCATTCTCTATATACGCATGGACTGAAAATATTCCGGATAACGTTTCGATTTTGTATTGATTAGACTCTCTCTTTTTTAAATACCCGCTTTCTAGTAACATCGTTATTACTGCGACAATGCCTCCGTAATGAAGAGGAATGGATCCTTCATGATTAAAAAACAATACAGCTGCATCCACTTCCTTATGAATAGAAGGAGCGACAATACATCCATTTAAACCGATAAAACCACGTGGTTCATTTAATAAAAGCTTCATTTCTTCTGCTAATTCACCAGTAAATTGTTCATTTAAATGTTCTAAACTGTAGTAGTATTTGCATGGTACGTCTTTAATTACACGAAATGCTTCGCCAGCTACGTGCACATCTACTGCTGTATACATTTTTTGAATGTTCATTTTACATCCTCCGTTTCATGTTCCATCGGCGGAATTAGCAAAAATCCTTCTTTAAGTGGATCCTTTTCATTGTAAAAAAATCTATGCATACCCATAAGCCAAGCTGAGCCCGTAATTTTCGTTATTACAGCCTCAATATTCTCTATATTTGTCGCGTTTATGACACACCCTTTAAATAAAGAGCCAACGATACTCTCATGAACGAACTCTTCATCGATTTCTATTTCTTTATGAGCGTATAATACAGCTAGCTTCGCTGATGTTCCTGTACCACATGGAGATCGATCAATTCCTCCTGGTGGTACAACAACTGTATTTTTCACATGTGCACTTTCATGAGTAGGATCTGTGTAAAATTCAATATGTGTTAATCCACTTATAAACGAATACTCTGGATGAATGATTTCAAACTTCTCATTAATTGTATTTCTAATATGAATCGCCTTATCAATGATTGTAGAAGCATTTTCTGGTACTAGTTCTAGACCAACTGCCTTCGCATCGATAATGGCATAAAAATTCCCTCCATATGCAATATCAGCCTCTACAGTTCCAATGTCTTCAACGTGTACAGAAATATTTTTCAGTAAAAAAGCTGGTATGTTACAGAAAGAGACTTCTTTCGCTTTACCATCTTGAACAGAAATATCTACTTCCACTAAGCCAGCTGGTGTATCTAGCTTTAAAGAAGTAATCGGTTCAACTACTGGAATTAAACCTGATTCAACTAAAGCTGTACATACACCGATTGTATCGTGGCCACACATCGGTAAATATCCACCTGTCTCTATGTATATAACACCTATATCAGCTTCAGGATGACACGGATCTGTTAATAATGCCCCTGACATTACATCATGACCACGAGGTTCATTCATTAACAATTTCCGAATCCAGTCGTACTCTCTTTTCATATGTAACATCTTCTCTGCCATCGTCTCTCCAATTAACTTAGGAAGTCCGCTAATTAATGTCCTCGTTGGATTCCCGCCCGTATGTGTATCAATTGTCGTAAAGACTCTTTGTGACCTCATCCGTTTAACACCCTTTCTGTAAAACGACTCAACCGAAGTGGTTCAATAGGAATGATTGTTTCTTTTTCATTTAATAACTCTTCAATCACTTTCCCGGTAACTGCCGCAAGACTAATTCCATCACCTTCATGTCCTGCTGCGATAAAGTAGTTCGGAATGTGTTCCACTCTTGAAATGATTGGTAAATGATCTTCTGTCCACGGACGTAATCCAGCATAAGAACGAATCACCATCATATCTGCCATTTTCGGATAAAAACGAATCGCTCGGTTCGCAATACATTTAATAATTTCATTATTTATTCTCGTATGAAACCCTACAAATTCTCTACTACTACCAATTAAAAAGTTTTGGCTTTCAGTTGGCTCAAATACAAGAGCTACCCCGTATTTTTCAGTTAAAGCATCCACTTGTCGTTTTCCGCTAAATTTAGAAATCAAATAACCAAATTCCATTACTTTACGAGAACCTACGTGCTGTTGCCTTGAAGCTACGATAATATGCCCTTTTCTCGGTTCGATTGGAATATTTACATCTAACATCTGTCCGATTTTAGGAGCCCAAACACCGGCTGCGTTCACCACTTGCTTCGCAGTAAACGTCCCATTTGTTGTTTCTACAATAAAGGAACCATCTATATCTCTTTTCATTTCTTTTACTTCTGTATGATTAAAAGCTTTCGTACCAAATTTCTTCGATTCTGCAAGAAGTGAAAAAGCAAGAAGATATGGATTTACAGTTGAATCCGTTGCACATTCTAAACCACCCAATAAATCATCTGCAAAAAATGGTGATTCTTCTTTTATATCTTGTCTATCAAGCATTCGAAACGGTAATCCAGCTTCTTTTTGACGATTTACCCATTGCTGTGCTGCCTCCATCTCTTCGTCTGATTCACAAACGAGAATGCTTCCTGGCGCTCTATATTCAAATGAGTGCTCCAATTCTTCACTTAATTCAGTTACTAAATTTTGACTTACTAACGACATTTGACTATCAAACCCTGGGTCTTTATCAATAGCCAAAATGTTCCCATCACACCGTGAAGACGTTCCACTGACAAATTCTCCTTTTTCAATGATCGTTACGTCTCTTCCGTATTTTGAAGTGTAATAAGCGATAGAACATCCTATAATTCCACCACCTATTATTAAAACGTCACAGTGCCTCATATATATCACTCCTCCTTTCTCCTAAATCTCTCACTTTTTATTTATGCAATTGGTGTGCCAACTCTACATACAGAACTATTTATATGAAATAATTTTTATTTGTAAAAATATTTTAAATTTATCGTAAATGGGTGTATTATTTCTTTATCACTGTCTAAATTTTTATACATACCAGGAGGACACTATGACATTTTCATTTCCAACAATAAAAGAGTTTATAAAAATTTTATCAATTGATCGTACAAGCACCATTCAGCACATGAAACAGGAAGGTAAAAATTTTTATTACCTTCCTTCATCTACTGAAGAATGTAGTTGCGCAGTTATTTATGAAGAGGACTCTTTCACTACGTTAATCGAAGCTTTTTCTAACAATTCGGCAGTTGTAATTGTGAACGAAAATCTAGATCCTATATGCTGTGTAACTGCTCAACAAATGATTCCATTTCTTTATAAGTCTTACAATGATCTGCTAGCTTTTTATAACACTGTCATTCAAACGACTGATTCTTCTGTTACCGTCATTGATGAGAAAGAATGCGTTCGTACCTGGACGGATGGCGCCGAAAAGATTTTTTCAGTCAACCATAATGAAATTATCGGACAACCCATTACACGGTTTTTTGATTATAAAGATTTAGAAATTTTACAATCATTACATGACGGAAAAAGCATAATCGCTCAGTTCCATCAGCCTCGTCCCGATTTATTCGTATTAATTAATTCAAATCCAGTATATTGTAACGATGAAATTATAGGAGCAGTCGTTTCTGAAACTGATGTTACAAATCAAGTCGCTTTGAATGAAAAACTATTTAATATGTCGCATGAAATGCACCGATTAGAACAAGAAGTAGCAAAATATAAAGATACATCCGATCCTTTCCTTGCAATGAATGGAAAAAGCCCCGTTATACAAAGAACGATTCAATTAGCTAGAAAGGTTTGTTCAGTGAAATCTACGGTTTTAATACTAGGCGAAAGCGGAGTTGGAAAAGAAGTGTTTGCGAAAGCAATTCATGAAGCAAGTGAGACAACAAATGCCCCTTTCATTTCAATTAACTGCGGTGCAATTCCTGAAGCGTTATTTGAAAGTGAATTATTTGGTTACGAGCGCGGGGCGTTTTCTGGTGCAAATAGTAAAGGTAAGAAAGGAAAAATAGAGCTCGCGCAAGGCGGTACTTTATTCCTTGATGAGATTGGAGAAATGCCTCTCGATATGCAAGTGAAACTTTTGCGTGTACTGCAAGAACGAAAGTATTACCGAGTTGGTGGAGAAAAAGAAATAAATATTGATTTCCGCATTATCGCTGCTACAAATCGTGATTTACAAGAAGAAATGAGAAAAGGAACTTTCCGAGAAGATTTATACTATCGCTTAAATGTAGTTAGCTTGCATATTCCGCCACTACGCGAAAGACGAGAGGATATTATCGAATTAACATACTCATTCTTAAACGATTTTTCAATAAACTATAACAGACCAATTCGAGACTTACCTTCAAATATTATGCATGAACTACTTCATTACAATTGGCCTGGTAATATTCGCGAGCTCCGCAACGTAGTTGAAAGACTCGTCGTATTTGCGACAGATGGTATTATTAAACAAGAATATTTACCATTTCATACAAATGAAACTTTAGACAATCATGCGGCTCAATCCCTATTACTCAGCAACAATAATACGATTCTTTCTTTACAAGAAGAAATGGATGAGCACGAGAAAAAGGTAATTGAAAGAGCTTTGCGCATTTTAGATGGTAATAAATTAGAATGTGCGAAACAACTTGGCGTAACGAGGGCCACTCTATATAACCGTTTAAAAAGACTGGGGTTACAATAAAGTGAAACTTTAATCAGTGGGGGTTTTGTTCATCCCCACTTGATTATCAGCCCTCACCAATCGGGCTTTTACGGGCAGCCCGACCCCCACCTAACTTCTTTGCTTTCACTAAATTTCGAGGTGGGGTCTTACTGCCCAGCAAATAGCGGGATAACCTATCTCCTCCTCTATGTTGGCATAGTTATTGCATAATAATTTGTGCAAACCGAACTAGAGGAGGAATACATATGACGAATAAAGAGAACTTAATTGTTTGTCGTTGTGAAGAAGTTACATACGGACAACTTCAATCGACAATTGCTGAATATAATTGCTCAGCTCGTGAGTTAAAACTAAGAACACGTGCTGGTATGGGTTTTTGCGGCGGCAGAACATGTAGAATGACGATAGAACGAATGGTAGAAAGTGCGAATCCTAACATATCCCAAAATGAAATTCCATTAAAATATCAACCACCAATACGTGCGGTTACTTTTGGAGCGGTAGGTGAAAGTAAATGAGTAGAATTACAGATCACCCTATTTTAGGTAGTTTAAATAATAGTGAACGCATCACTTTTCAATTTAATGGTCAACAATACGAAGCTTATGAACACGAAACTATAGCTGCTGCCCTGCTAGCAAACGGAATACGAACTTTAAGGGTCCATGAAGATAGCGGGACACCACGAGGTATTTATTGTAATATCGGGCATTGTTCAGAATGCCGCGTGACAGTAAATAATCAAACGAACGTAAGAGCATGCTTAACTGTTGTAGAAGACAATATGGTTGTTGAAAGTGGAAAACAGCATCCAAATATCGTGAGAGAGATGGTGAAAAAACGATGATCGATGTAATTATTATTGGTGCAGGACCAGCAGGATTATCAGCCTCCATCTCTTGTGCACATTTTGGACTTAACGTACTTGTTATTGATGAATTTATGAAGCCGGGCGGGAGATTGTTAGGACAGTTACATCAAGAGCCTACTGGGGAATGGTGGAACGGAATAGAAGAATCAAAGCGCCTTCATGAAGAAGCAAAATCCCTTTCAGTCGATATTCGGTGCAGTATTTCCGTATATAACTTAGATAAAGATGAGAGGTCTTGGTTCGTACATACAAATATCGGTACGTTAGAAGCACCGTTCGTACTAATTGCTACCGGGGCTGCGGAGTATTCTATTCCCCTTCCTGGCTGGACACTTCCAGGAGTTATGTCAATTGGAGCAGCTCAAGTTATGACGAATGTTCACCGGGTTCAAGTTGGAAAAAAAGGAATCATAATTGGCGCTAACATTTTGTCTTTCGCCATTTTAAATGAACTGCAATTAGCTGGAATTAAAGTGGATCATATTGTACTTCCTGAAAAAAGTGAGTTAAGCCAGAAGGCTGGTGAACCAGAAGAAGTTTTGAACTCTCTTTTAAATGCAGCTCACCTCGCTCCTTCTGCTTTGCTGCGTATAGGTAGCCGTTTTATGAAATATGATTGGATTCGAAAAGCTGGATTAACCTTCTATCCAAATAGCGGAATGAAAATAAACGGGACACCACTTCATCTCCGGAGAGCTGCACTTGAAATTATCGGAACGGATCAAGTTGAAGGTGTTCGTGTTGCTAATATTGATTCTAAAGGAAATGTTATTAATGGATCAGAAAAGATATATGAGGCTGACTTCGTTTGTATTGCCGGAGGGTTATATCCGCTTGCTGAGCTTGCCGCTGTAGCTGGTTGTCCGTTCCATTACATTCCTGAACTTGGCGGGCATGTCCCACTTCATTCAGAAGAAATGGAAACCTCTCTTCCAGGTTTATTTGTTGCTGGAAATATTACCGGAATTGAAAGCGGGAAAATCGCAATGGCGCAAGGTACTGTCGCTGGATATTCAATCGTAAAACAAGCTAATAAAACATCTAATTCGGTTGAAAAACATTTACAACAAGCAATTCAAAATGTTCACACTGTACGTCAGAAAGCTGCGATTCAGTTTAATCCGATGGTTGGTGTTGGTAGACAAAAGATGAATGAGATTTGGCGTGATTTTCAATCATTTGAAGAAAATCAACAAATGAAAGCGTGAAATACTAGCATATAAAAAAGGCGGTGGATTCATTTCCACCGCCTTTTTTATAATTTTTGTACTACATCTAGTATTTCTGTTACGTCAATTACAGGAACCAAAGGTATTACCTATTTTTCATTCCGACTAAAACTTTCGATATCGACATCCATAAATTTATAAACATTAAAATTCCGCAAATATCAGCGACAATTACATACAATCCTATAAATTGGTTTTCAAAGTGGAACAACGGAGTGTAATAAATGGCCATAATTAAGGATATAACCATTGAAAAAAGAAGCAGTTTTTTCCTAGTTATCATATAAATACAATACAAAAACGTATAATAAGCCCAAAATTGCGCAGCATACCATGCATGAGATAGTCGAATACCTGTTTTCGTGTGCAAAGTTGTTAATACCAGTATGCATATTACAAGTAATACAATTACTGGTGCAAATCTAACAAATTGCAAAAGATTTATTAAAAAGCGTTTTTTTGAACTTAGGTGATTTGCTTCGTATTTAAACATCT
Source organism: Bacillus mycoides (assembly GCF_001757995.1). Taxonomy (GTDB): domain Bacteria; phylum Bacillota; class Bacilli; order Bacillales; family Bacillaceae_G; genus Bacillus_A; species Bacillus_A mycoides_B. Next base: position 121,313 of record NZ_LXLV01000035.1, read on the forward strand.
GTTTCGTTATATAATGAACAAAAAATATTAATCCTACACTAATAGCTAACATAAAAAATATCATTACTACGCCTTCTTTTCTAATGTATTAATCAACTGTATTTTAAAAATCAATAGGACTTAACCTAATAAAAATTACACCATCATTCTTCTACCTTGCTTTGAATAATAAAATATTAGATTTCTGAAATATCATATCAAATATAGTTGTGATTTATTTGTCGCAATTCGTCGAATAGATAAATAAAAGTCGTTTTATGTCAAAATTATTATTTATTTGGATAGCCAACTTTGGATTAGATAGATAAAATGATGCAAATACTAAATTGAAGACACATGAAATACTGGATTTTATTCTAAAAGAAGAAACATATTAGCAATATTAATCCAAATAAAAAAACTGTTAGAGCATACAGCTCTAACAGTTTTATTGTTCATTATTATTAAATTTCGCTAATGCGTAAATGCCTTCTTCATCATCTAATTCAAGTTGCAATCTTGCTGCAAATGAATTGACGTTGTATTCTCGATCAAGCAACAAGCGTAGTGCTTCGATTAAGTTTGCTTGAATTAAAATTTGCTGGCGACCATTTACCTCTACTTCTGCAGAGAAACCGTAGTCATCATCATACATTAGTTCAACTGAAACTTCTTCTGGACCAACTTGTCTTTTTTCAGCGATATATACGCAAAGCGCATTTATAAGTTCTTGTTCAGAAATTTTTATTGTTTCCATGCTACTTCATCTGCCTTTTTCTTACGTTGATCTTTGAAGTATTTAAATGCACGAACTGCTAACATTACGATACCAGCCATTACTAACATATTTACCATAAACGCTAATACAGAACCAAGAGCTCCCATATTTGCAAATAAGCTACCCATTAGTAAACCACCAAGACCACCTAGTAATAAACCTTTCATAAAGCCACCTTTATTACTTTTTGGTGCTGTGTTTGTTGCTTTTGTTTTTGAATCTGTTGTCGTTTTTTGTGAATTTACATTAGAATCTTTTTTGTTTAAATCAACTTTTGAATTTTGACCAGAACTTGGTGTATATGATTTTTTACCAGATTTGTAACTTTTCGCTTCCGCGTGATTTACGAACATAAAGCTACTAGCCCCAAAGATAACCATGAATGCTGTCATTACTGCTACAAGTTTTTTCAACATATTATATCCATTCTCCTTTTATATAGATATATGTGAAATCTACCTTTCTTTTAAAACAAGAATGATAGATTTGTTTTAAAACCATTTTAAAGGTTCTTATGAACTCATTATATGAACTTTTATCGAAATATGCAAGTATTATTTACTAACGACAATAATTCCATAACAAAGGAAAAATTAAGAAAAACGGAATTGACTTTAAATGAAACAAAACATATTATAAGTTCATAAGAACTTTTTATAATTTTGGAGGTGAAAAGATGGAAACATTTCATCTCACACGAAACGAAATGGCAACGCTCCTTCTATCATTAAGAGGATGGAATCCGAAAAAGCCTCTTAGCATTTTACAAGAAGCTTGGGCAAAGTCACATAAAAAAGATATTGAAAGCGGACAAAGCGTTACAGCTTTTATTACAACCGCACTTTCACCTATTTTTGAAAAATTAATTAAAATCGATGATACGGATGTCGGTTTTTCTTTAAATGAAATAGTTGCGCTTGGTAATCAGATTGAAAACACAAGTTTCTCTGTAACTGCTATGCAAAACTGGGTGAAACGAGATATAAAAGAAATGATTGGCTCCCCTCAAAAAGGGAAGAAATATTCAATCGAACAGGCAGCCTTACTATTCATTGTCGAAGATTTAAAAACAGCGCTTGATTTTGAATCTATTCGCAAACTATTACGACTCATCGTAAATGACCCGGCCGATCGAAGTGATGATTTAATTAACCCTGTTCATTTATATGTAGCTTATTCCTCTTTATTTGAAGAACTAAATCAAGGGAATTGCATACAACTAAATGCAACAGATACTATTCATACGATCGAAAATATCGTGAAAGAAAAGGCTGATAAAATCGCAAGTAAGTTCGATCAAATTAATAACGAACAACGCGAAGCAATTCGTAACGCTATTATTATCGCTACACTCTCTGTACATACCGCATATGTACAAATGCTAGCGAAACGTTATGTGACAGCAACGTTATTTTTACAAAATTTAGATGTGAAGCCGTAAAAGAGGAGCCATAGATTATGGCCCCTCTTTTTGTCATTATAAAAGATACGATTATATCGATGTTTCTATGTATATAATAAATTTATTTAATTTAGAAATGCCAATAGTTTCACATAGCCTCCTTTTTCAATTGTTTATTTTATCCAATATAGATTTAACAAAGCCTGTTTTATCATCAGCATATTTATGTTTATTATTGGGGTTAACCTGTGACAATTTCATCTTTAACTGCTCATACTCAATCCGAGCAGTTTTATTATTTATTAAGTAGTTTCTAAAACACAATTGTTCAATTAAATATTTATTCCCCTTTTCATACATATGAATTTGATGTGTTCTCGGCTCTCCTTTATTAAAATAATATCTTTCAGGTAATACATCTTTTCTATACCTATATTTTAAATGCTCTAACCTAGCAATACATTTCACACCATTCTCAAAATTTTTTAATTCAATTGCGATATCAATAATAGGTTTTGCACTCAAGTATGGAATAGAAGTACTTCCAATATGATGTATTGCCAAAATATATTCTCCGATTTGGTTTTCAATTAACTGTTTCTCTTTTAAAAATTCGACTTCCCATTCCTCAGTCCATGGAACTAAAAAAACTTCACCACGGGGTAATCCTAACATCCGATTAACTCCTCCTTCATATAACCCTTTTTTACAGCCTTGAATTCTAAACATTCCATCTTTATTGTATAACATACAAATCCCCACTATTTTTACTACATACAAAATGAGGAATTTTTAATACTCCTTTCATTCTCTCTTCATGAAAACTGGGCTTATATCCTTTACGATAAAACATATACGAGACATAAAAGTCTTGAAATAGCAATCTCCTATATAAATAAGGTATAATCTACATATAGTGAACCTTTTATATTATTAAATAAAGAGGCATATATTCAAAAATTCATGAACTAGAAGGTGCAACAATGTTAAGTAGTTTTATTCATTCAGTATTAACATTTTTTGAAGGATTAGGTTATTGGGGCATAATGCTCGGACTTATGATTGAGATTATCCCAAGTGAGATTGTCCTTGCCTATGCAGGATACTTAGTATCAAATGAAAGTATCTCATTTGTAGGCGCAGTTATATTCGGTACAATTGGCGGCGTTATTGCCCAAGTTTTTGTTTATTGGATTGGACGATACGGTGGTCGCCCTGTATTAGAACGTTACGGAAAGTATATTTTCATTCATAAAAAACAAATTGATGCTGCTGAAGATTGGTTCAATCGTTACGGAACTGGCGTAATTTTCACAGCGCGCTTCATTCCGGTAGTACGTCATGCGATTTCAATTCCTGCTGGTATCACAAAAATGCCATTACTACGTTTCACTACATTAACAGCACTTGCGATAATCCCTTGGTCTATCATTTTCATATATCTAGGTGAAAAGCTAGGTGAAAACTGGGAGAATATTAATGAAATTGCTGGACCGTATGTGAAATCTTTCGCTATTGGCGGGGTTGTTCTTATTATTTTATATTTCGTAATAAAAAAGTGGACAAAAAAACGTAAAAATCTTGCTTAAGATTATAATAAAACCGCTATAAATTCATTAAGAATTATAGCGGTTTTTATTATCTGCTTAATTATATATTATAAATTGTATTATTTCTTCTTTATGTTTTAAATCATGTTGAATGAGTGATGAAAAATAATTGTTTAATCTCACTCTTTTCGTGCCGAATTGGTAATCATCTTTAAAATTCTGGGCAGAAATTTGATTGATTTGATCAACTAACTGTTTACGAGTAAAGCTAAATTGATCTATCAGTTCTTCTTTTGAAATACCAGACCTTGCATATTTTATTGCACCCTTATTCATTTCCTCAACATCTGTTGGAACTTTAGGTACAGATTGTCCACTTATAAAATATGGAATTCTATACTTCATTAAAAACTCATCCCAAACGATAAAATGTGAAATTACATCCGCAATTGCCCATGAACCTTTTTTAAATTGTTGAAACCATATATCCTCCGATATTCCATTCAATGTTTGGCACCATTCTATTAGATTTAACTTTTCTTCCAGAATCCTTTCTTTCTCCATAATGCACTCCTTTTCCACACTAATAATTCATTCTTATTAATGATTTCTAGACATTTCATTAAAACCCTCCAGTTTAAGATTTACGTGGATAAGTTACAATTCATTTGTAAATTCGTATAGTAACTCAAAAGGAGTGATTCCCCTATGCATTGGCAGCAAAAAGTACCATACTTAATCGGACGCCCTGTGGGTGTTTCTCTCATTAATGGGCAAGGGACATCCGGCGTTTTATGCGGCGTACAAAATAATCAATTATTTGTTTATGAATACCTTTACCAAGCTCAATTTGCAATGAAACATTATGATTTTAGACAAATTCAAGATATACACGCCTTTCCAAATTGCCCACACCAAAATCCTTTATACTAAAAAACAGGAACGGCTTAATTGCCATTCCTGTTTCTAAGTTGTTATTTCTCAGAGTAAAACTTCTGCACTGCTTCATCGAAATAAATCCAGCCTTTCCAGCCCAAATGAATCGTATCTTTTAAGAAATACTTATCATATTCATGGCTAGAAAAATCGACTACTGGGTATCCCGCTTTCTCGACTTGCTCACGAACCTTATTATAATACACATCACGGCGTTCTTTCGGGAAGCCAGTGTAATCATACCACGGTCCGTTTACAGGTACAGAAATAAAGAGTGGTTTTACATTTTTTTCTTTGAAAAGATCTAAAACAATTTGTAAGTCATCGTATTCTGGTGAATCATCATACGTTTCGTTTGCTCTAAAGTTTTTTAATCCTTTTAATTTTTTCTTTAAATTATGTTTATAGTAATATGGATTTTCAATTCCAAATGTATTTGTTGTGGATCCCGCTTTACCTTCTTGTTCCGCGTGTTTTCGTGCATCTTCCCAAGTAAGTGAACGTAGTCCCGTATTTGTTTTCTCTTTCATCGGTTCGATCTTAAATAGAGAATTAAATAAATCTCGATGATCTAAAATATTCCGGTACATATATGCTAGCGGTTTAGCTAGTCCAGCTTTTATGTTATGTTTTGTATCGTCATATACAATACTTTCTAACGAGCTACTTAATATCGCATCTTTACGAACCACTTTATAATCTAGTAAACGTTTCGCAATTTTCTTCTTCATTTCAGGATTTATTTCATCATTAAAGATAAAATGATATGCTTGTTGCTTAGAGAAATTATTTGTAAAATCCCCTTCCTGTACACCACTTTTAGTAAACCACTGTGGTGAAAGAACAAACACTACTTTTTTACCATCTAATTCATCCATTGTAGACGTCATATTTAAAATATGAGCCAAACTTTGCGTACCGCCAGTCCCAATTAAAAATGGTGTAAAACCTGCTGGATTTACTTTGAAATAGTTAGATGGATGGTATGCATCCATTCGTAAAAATTCAGATGAACCGTACATTGGCAAATACTGCGAATTCTCTAACATTTTCTTCTGTAAGAAAACACTTTGTAGTTTTTCTTTTTGTAAGGACGTTGCCGCATCTTCTATCTTTTTATCACTAATTAGCGATACTAAACTTTTAGATGGAATAAGCAATACAATGAAAAAAAGTATACAGGCTAAAATAATTGGTCCGAAAGCATGCTTCATCTTCATCAAATATTCCTCTTTCCATTACTATTAAATTGTAACCCTTGTTTTTGACACGTCATCTTTTCTCTCCTTTTTCTCTATACATGTTCCATTCTATTTTTCTATTATATACATGTATGTATTTTCTCCCTTGTTCTATTAAGTCCTATACAAATAGCGCAAGAAAATGTTTCCAAAGAAACACGTTAATTATACAAGATTCTACATGAATTTCACACTGGAATTTATGTGATAATTTTATTTTTAGACAGTGAAATAATATATGAAATGTCTATAATTCATTTGAAGCTATAAGAAAAAACAGACTATCACATGCGTGAAGTCTGTTTCTCCATTACTTTATTTTTGTACATCTGCCCATTTCAAGCTTGTTCCTGGGCCAAATTGATGTACGTATAAATCTTTCACGTATGGTTTTTGTAAGTAAGATAATCCACGCTGGAATACCGGTGCGATTACTGCATCATCAAGGAGCATTTTTTCCGCATCTTGCAATGCCTTCCAACGAGCTTTTTCATCATTACCTAATTCTGTTTTAATCTTTTTAATTAACGCATCATATTCTGGATTTGCATATCCTGTATTATTTACGGTACTTCCCGAAAGGAAAACCTCTAAGTATGTCATTGGATCTGGATAATCAGGTAACCAACGTGATAACGACATTTCGTATTCTTTTTTCTTCTCTAACGCTAGTTTTTGAGTATGTGGTTGTAATTTCACATTTACTTTCAGCCCTGGTAAGTTTTTCTCAAGCTGTTCTTTAATATATTCGCCTACTTTTTTAAAGTTCTCTAAGTCATAGTTTAATAGTTCTAACGTCACTTCATTTGTGCCTGTCTCTTGCTTCGCCTTTTCCCAATATTCTTTCGCTTGTTTTACATCAGTCTTATTAAACTCACCTGCCGTACTTCTAAAATCTTTCTTATCTGGGCCTTTTAAAAATCCTTTTGGTACGTAATAATTCGCAGCAACTGATCCGTCATTTAAAAATGATGTCGCCAAGCCCTTTTTATCAAACACTGTACTTAGCGCAAGACGTGCATTTTTATTTTTAAGAATCGGCGCATTTTCATTGAAACGGAAGAAATACATAACCGGATCTGTATATTGTTTCAGCTCTTTATTATTTTTATATTTATCTACGAATTCTGTTGAAATGACAGCTCTATCAACTTTATCTGTCTCATATAAATTTACCGCAGTTGAAATTTCTTTAACAATTTGATAGTTTACTTCATCTAACTTCACTTCTTTTTTATCCCAATACTTATCATTTTTCTTCATTGTAAAACTTGCTTCGTGCTTCCACTCCGACAACGTAAACGGCCCATTATACACCGCTTTATTTGCCTCTAACCCGTATTTATCACCTTGCTCTTTCGCAAACTTTTCATTAATTGGATAGAACGATGGTAAAATAAGTAGTTTTGTAAAATACGGTACTGGATGTTCTAATTCCACAACGAACGTTTTATCATCTTTTGCTTTCACACCTAATTCTTCTAATCCTAATTGTTTCTTATTTATTTTTTCCGCATTTTTCACATCGTACGCAATATATGCATATTGAGAGGCTGTATCTGGATTAATCAGTTGCTTCCAAGCATATACGTAATCTTGTGCTGTTACTGGATCTCCGTTAGACCATTTCGCATCGCGCAAATGGAATGTATATGTCTTTCCATCTTTACTCACTTCATATTTTTGTGCTCCCGCTTGAATCACTTCATCATCTTTCGATAAACGGAACAGCCCTTCCATTACATTATTTAAAACGTTAAACGATACCGCATCTGTTACTTTTCCTGAATTTAATGATGGAATTTCACCCGTTTCTAGTAGCTGTAATACTTTCTTCTCATCTTTCGGCTTTGTAGCTGTTTTTTCTTTAGCACAGCCTACTAAAAATGAAGATATAAGTAGAGTACTAACTAATGAGTAGCGAACAACCTTTTTCATATAAACCCCCCCTATCTTTTTTAAGGTAAGTAACGACGAGCACCAGCGTATTCTTCTATATATCCTGGTGTATTTAGCGGTATAATTTCTACCGATCTTTCAGCCTTTGGAGAGTGAATCATATTTCCATCACCAATATACATTCCAACGTGATGAACACTACCTTTTCCTTGATTATATGCAAAGAATATTAAATCTCCTTTTTGAAGATTTTCTTTATCAACCGCAACTCCTGCTTTTGATTGTGGTCCTGAATCTCGAGGAATTGTAATGCCATGTGATTTATAAATCGTATGTGTAAATCCAGAGCAATCAAAACCAAACCCACTTGTACCAGCCCATATATATGGTAATCCTAAAAACATTTTACCCGTGTTTATTAAATCATCAGCTGTTGGTGCAGGAATGTCATTTTGAGAACGGTGAACAGTTCCATCATTTTTCCGTAGCCATGCCTTTTGACCATTTGGCAACAACACGCGGTATGAAATCGTATCTTCACTTAATAGCGGTAAACGCGTATTATAGCTGACTTCAAGGGATTTATGTTTTTCAGAAGGATTAATATATAAAATAGCTGTCGGTTTCGTTATTAATACGAAAGGTTGGTCTGTTTTATCTGCAAATTCTTGATTATACGTTAATTGTTTTTCAGGCATCCATCCCGGGTAACCTTCTTCATTTCGTGGTGTTGGTTGTCCGTGGACTACTACTTTCACCCAATCACCTTTCTTATCAATAACTGTTACTTCTTGACCTAGTAGCGCTTGCGTTTCTAATTTATTCGCACTCGTTAACCATAACTTCTCATCAAGCGTCATTGATTTCGTCCATTTCCATAAATCAACTGGATTTGTTGCGCTCGATGCATCAATTGGTCGTAATGAATCAGGCGCAGTCCAAAGCGTTGCAGCAGATACATCTATAAATGCTTTACTATCCTTCTTCTCTTCAGCATTTGCCGATGTAAAAGATGAAAAAATAAATAACGTTGTTAATAATGCAGTCCCCATTTTTTTCATACATATCCCCCTTGAAAAATAGTTTACTAGACGCAACTTCTAAGATTTTATATTCACTGCAGAATGCAGGTTTACCTTTGGGCCAGTGTAAGTCATCCCTTCTGGCTCTTCTACTAACCATAACGGTGCATCAAGATCAAAGTAATGAATGTTCGGATGAGCCGCAGCTAAATGTGCAACAGCGCTAACTGAAAGTGAAGATTCCATCATACTTCCAACCATACATTTCACACCTGCTGCTTCCGCAATATCCGCAATTTTCCATGCTTCTCGAATTCCACCGCATTTCATTAATTTAATATTAAGTAGGTCTGCATATCCTCCTTGGACGATCTTTAATGCGTCGCTTGCCGAAAACATACTTTCATCTGCCATAATAGGCGTTTGTACATTGCCCTTCACGTACTTTAATCCTTCCCAATCTTTCGCATGAACTGGTTGTTCTACAAATTCTATATTTAAATTTCTATTCTCCATTTCTCTAATAATAGAAACAGCCTCTTTCGGTTTCCATCCTTGATTTGCATCTAAACGTAACGTCGTATTCTTTGGCACTACATTTCGAATTGCCTCTATGCGTTCCAAATCTAAATGTGCCTCTTTACCCACCTTAATTTTTAATGTTTGGAATCCCTTTTCAATATGCTTTTTCGCTTCTTTTGCCATTAATAAAGGTTCATCCACACTTACTGTAATATCAGTATAAATCTCTTTCTTTCCACCTAGTAATGCGTATAACGGTATGTTGTGAAATTGACAATACACATCGTATAAAGCCATATCTACCGCCGCTTTCGCACTTGTATTTCCTATGCAACTCATTTGAATGTGTAACAATAACGTTTGAAATTGCAGTACATCTTTTTCAACTAATACAGAACGAATTGGTCCTAATATTGCTTCCTCGATCCCGTTGGCAAAATCACCTGTAATAACCGGCGTTGCTGCAGCAGCTCCTTTTCCAACAATTCCTTCATCTGTATGAATAAACACATCTATACTTTCGATTTCCGTTACAGTACGAAGCGCTGTTTTAAACGGTGTATGAAGCTTTACATGTCGGCGGTTTACCTTCACATCGGTAATTTTCATTTTGTTCATCCTTTCGTTGCTTATAGAGTGATACTTTAATCCACGGGAGGCTTTATTCTGCCCGTTAATGCGAAACAAAAAAATCCAGCCATAAGAAGATTCTTACGGCTGGATTTTGTCTATGAATGTGTAGACAAAGCAGCAATCTGATTATATTTTTTCTGTGCATCCTTTAGCGCTACAAGTAGCGCCTTTTGAGACGAACCGAAATATCGATTTTTTATTTCTGTTACTAATGCTGGGTCATTAATATTTTTATGTAGAAACAAATATTTAACAAATTGAGATGTTAATGCAATTGTTGCTGAGCAATCTGCATCTACAATTTCCCCTGTATCCTTCTCAAGTACAAATGCTACAAAATAACTTTTGTACTTTTCGGTAATGGGATTATTTTGAGGTGCTTTCGCATCCCCTACGATGTAAATTGTATTTGAAGCGTACACAGCTATCTTCCTTTCTTATACGAGGATAACGGTTTTCTTAACAGACGTATAAGCTGTTAACTCAACGTTGATTAAAAAATGTATCCGCTTATCTTGTATTATATACAATTGACAGAATTTTAGCAATATTTATTTCGACATATATTCCATAATTATGAAAATCTCTTAAAACAATTAAAAATGGCTCAACCTTCTCATTTCTACAATATGCTATTACTGCCCGTACCATAACATTCATACATCAAAAAACAGTTAGCGTTAACTAACTGTTTCATCACATTACTTCGGTAGTACGAATATTGTTTCGTTTGACTTAGAGAATTGATACTCTTTTCTCGCAAACTTTAAAATTTCTTCTTCATTATCCGTTAAATTCTCGATGTTAGTCTTTAAAGAACCTTGATCTTTCTTTAAAGAAACTAAGTGTTTCTTTTGGTTTGTTATTGTATTTTTTTTGCCATTAATTACTTCTTGTTGTTTCGTTAAAATATATTGAACGTACAAAGTAGTCGCAGCGATAAAAATGAACATGAAAATAAAACGCCTTAACTTCTTCTTATTTATAGTTCGATTGTCGTTAGGCTGTGATAGTTGCTCTGGTATATTAGGAACATTTACTCTTTTGAGTTTCCTCATTTTCAAATCCCCCTAACCCATATTTTTTCACTACCATAGGCACGATCTCTTACTAACTTAAATTCTATTCTTATAAAATAAGCTCCTTCACAAAAAAATCTCACAAATTAACCAATTAGAGATAACGTTCGACGACATCTCTGTATTTAAAATGAGAAATTTTATTTATGCTGCTATAAAATAGTAGTTTATGTTATTCTTTTTCCTCTATTGTAGAAGACATTTTCACACAGGTAATTTCCCCTTTGCATCTCGATGTTATATGATTTGTTTCATATTAAATTTCCATTTATAAAAATATTACATTTTATTTCCTTTATAAATTCTATTAGCAATTACTTATTCCTTTCCTAATTAAATAGTTTACATAATAATATTATCTGTACTATTTGTTATTCCAATAAAAAACAATCCGCGTAGTAAATGGATTGTTTTTTAAATTTCATTTTTATAATCATTTCTAATTTTCATCATTCTTTATTAAAACCGACTATGTATTATAAAAATGAAATAGAATTATAAACTTAATAGCTGGAAACTTTGTGCATATAAAAAACCGGTTAACTTGGTTAGTTTTTATCATTTGAAAACAAAAATGAGTTTTATCCTTACATTTGAAAAATACATATGTAGCAAGAGTCTATTACGGTACTCTTATCATACTAATCTATAACAATTCTGCCTTCTTCCCTTACCTGTATCCTTTAAAACATAAGACTTTAAAACGAGTGCTGTTAGTGAATCTGTTAATGTTTTATATGATAAATTTGAAAGAGCTAATAGATCGTTCGTATATAACATTCTATGCTTCTCTAATAATAATAGTACTAATCGTTCTGACGGTTTTAATGTTTCATCACTTTCTAGTATAAAATCTATATTTTTCATATTCCCTACTACTTACTCCTTATATAAAAAAATGATATTAGTAGTTATTTAATATAAAAATACTACATAACAAATTTGAAGATATATCGAAATAACATACCATTCAAACGCTATTATACTATAACATAAAAAAGACATTTCCCCAAATTGAAAATGCCTTTTTATATATCTACTTCTCTTTTTTATATAATTGATATGATTGTTCTAGCCCTTTATTATATTTCGTATTATTATCTGTCCATTCTCCCCATAAATTGCCTGGCCATCCTAATATATTGACAACCATATTTAAGCAACTCCCAATCCTTCTCTTCTGTAAAATCCCTTCAAGACATACAAACAGTCAGCCTTTCATGTCTAATTCATACAAGGCTGACTGTTTGTATTGAGGTAATTTAATAGAGTATAGATTTTAAATACTAATTTATCTATGCCTTAAAAGGTAGTTATAATTATATTTTATTACAATTTTTTATGTATATAGTACATTCCTACTATTATAAAACAAATTGAAATTATCGATAAAGTTGTTCCATGAATTTCATAAAATGCAGTAAAGAATTTTCCGTGTGGTCTATCCCAAATTTCTCATGAACTCCCGTAAATTGCGGTGGTTATATATGTAAGGCCAAAAAGAAGAACTCCAGAAAGAACATAGAATGCTCCAACATTTTTCATAATTAGCTCACCTCTATGGAAATTATGTATGAATAAAACAAAAAAGACCTTTAATAATTAAAGATCTTTTTATCTTTTTTCCGTTACATGATATATATATATATATAAGAATTGAAAATTATGGGGCTGCCAGTGTCTTTTTGATTAACATTTTTAAGCTTATATAACATCTCTTGCAATATGTGGTTTACTATAATGGCTTGTTCCACCACCGCCTACTATTACTTTACCGCCTTTTTCAAAGATTAATAATTTTCTTGAACCATCAGAAAGTAAAACTACTACTTCCGCATTGTCACTTGTAGCCGTATATATTACATATCCACTTTTCGAAATACAAGTTGCCCAATTTTCATCAAATTCTGATCTTAATACTCGATTAGAATACACTTGATTTTCAATTCTTCCTGGCTGTTCGTTTTCCAAATTCTTCTTACCTTCCTTCTGAAGTTGTCATTTATATATAAATGACGGTTTCTCAATAAATTAGTGACCGTCCTTAATATAAATAGTATATGTGTTTATTAAGAAAGTGCTTGGACAATGAAAACGTAACAGCATTTAAGTATTTTATAATCGAAATTTCTCCTTAATCATTACTGCTACTTCTTTAGCACTCAAATGAGTATTATTAATTTTTATATACTCTTCTTTTTCAATTTCACCACGAAGAGAGTTTAATCTATGTTTTTTCATCGTTTCTTTTAAATTTTTTTCGGACCATTCAATATCTCTTTTTTTCGGTTTATGCTCTAATCTATGTGGACTTTTATTCCGATCTAATCTTTCATCTAATTCTGCTTCAAGCTCTACAAAATATACTGCTGCACCTTTTGATTCAAAAATACTTACTACATGGTGTATGTAATCCCAATCCGATTGAAGGTCAAATGCCCATACATATGTAAAAATCATTCCATATAAATCACTTTTAGACACTTCTTCAAATATTTCATTACGAAACAAACTTACTAATCTTTTTGCTTCCTTTGTACTGTAATCAAAAAATGGACTTACTAAATCAATGGTCATGTGATTATGAAAAATTTTCAAATCGGTTAGTTTCGCTAATTCTTGTCCAACTGTCATTTTTCCAACTGCTTGTGGGCCAAATATTAAGATGAATTTCATTTGTTTTCCTCCGATTTTTCTCTATAAACAATTAAATAAAACACATCCTGAAATTGAAAATAAGGCAGTCGATGTTGTGTCGATTGCCTTATTTTCATGAATAGTTCCTATATTATTCGTTTCGCACAGCTTCAAAAGTAATAATTTGGTCTGCATTTGACGGTGCTTTTTCATAAACATAGTCAGCAGAGCAAGTAATGTTAGAGAAACCTATACTTTCTAAAAGGAGTCTAAACTCTTCCATTCCATACCACCGCATTGCAAAACGTTGTAGTTCAGTTTGTACTAGCTGTCCTTTACTCCATTTTTCATATTTTAAATATGATACAGTTACTTGGTTAAGCCAATCTATTTCAATTGATTTATTTTCTAATGTAATTCCGTCCCCGCTTGGTAGAGAAAAAGTAGATGTATGAATCTCACCCGTCTTCCAGTCATACGGAAGTCCAAGGTCTACAATTAAACGCCCGCCTGGATTAAGATGTTCATAAAAACATTTCAAAGCGTTTATAGAATCATCACGATTTTCAATTAAACAAAAGGATCCAGTAGGAATGATAATTGCCTCATATTTATGTGGCAGTGAAAATTGTTGTAAGCTTCCTTGATATAAATTAGGATTTAAACTTCTTTCTTTACAACGCTTCCGGCAAGAATCTAGCATTTCAGGTGAATAATCTATCCCATCAACTTTAAAACCAGCTTCAAGAAGTCGTATAATGACACGCCCTGATCCTACTGCTGCTTCGAGAATTCTTCCTTTACAACTGTTTAAACGATCTTGATAATATTCAATATCACCATTCAAAGAATAACCGACAGGTTTTGTGTAATCATAAAGTTCTGTACAAAGTGTACTATAAAAACTAAACATTTATTTTCTCCTCCGTTTTATGTGTACGGAAGATTTTAATTTACTTAATCTTTCCGTACCTCAAATTTTAATGAAAATTCGAAAGAGCTGACTGTCATAATTTATCACTCACTTTCCATGTAATATATTTACATTGTATAATATTCCCTTCCGATTGGAAATATTAAAATCAAAAATTCTGACTATAAATAAAAGAGCTTACTATTGTAAGCTCTTCATCATAAACCATTTACTTCACAATCGGTAATGTCAATTCACTCAATTTCACCGTTAACTTTGTCCCTGCTTTCGGTCTAATTGTATAATCGTAGTCACTTGCGATTAATACGACTCCTATTTGATGCCCTGCTTTAAATACGTAATCATCTGGCTGCATGTCCCATGTAAATGTATAATCTTTACCAGGTTGAATCGCTGTTGAATTTTCTATACTATTTAAGTTTTGCGGATCCATCCAACCTCTCGTTACAATTTCAGGCTTTGCTCCGCCGTAATCAACGAGTAAAGCTGTTAAATTTGAAACAGATCGATCAATATTTCCTATTATTGATATCTTAGGCGTACCACTTATTCGCATATCTTTTTGCAGTACAGGCATTGTATATACTAATCGATTCGCTATTTCTAACTCAGGGTTTTCTACTAGTTGATTTGACTTTATTTTAGCATCATCTACTAATGAGAAAACATTGTTTATTGATCCCATACTTAATGGTAGATTGACTGCTTTATTACTTAAATACATACGGACTTTTGATGGTACAGCCGCTGGATCTGGCCAATTTTTTATTTTTTGCCACGATTTATTTTCACGCTGTACATCTACCATCGGTTCAGTCATAATTCCATTTTCAATTCCATATAACCAATAATCGAACCATTTATTTTGCGTTTGTTGCCAGTTATTACTTGATGTTCCGCCGTGCCCGCCTTGATGCAACCACATTTTACGCGGAACATTATTTTCACCAAGAGCTTCCCACCACTGAGAAAACTGCTTCGTTTTTACATTCCAATCATTTAACCCGTGAACAACAAACACACTAGCCTTCACATTCTTAACATCTTTTACATAGTTACGTTTATCCCAAAAGTCGTTATAATCGCCTGTTTTACGATCTTGTCCAGCTGTTAGTTCTTTAATGATCTGACCGCAAACTTCTGGGTTCTTTCTTGTTAGTACTGCTTCAGCCATATTATCTGTATCTTCTCCTTGATAACCACCCGGCGCAATAACCGCACCATTTGCACGATAATAATCATACCAACTACTAATCGCTGCGATTGGGATAATTGTTTTTAACCCCTCAACTCCAGTCGTTGCGACAGCATTTGGTAACGTACCATTATAAGAAACTCCTGTCATCCCTACATTGCCCGTAGACCAATTTGCATTTACTTCCTTACCATCCTCTGTATATGCTTTTGCACGCCCATTCACCCAATCAATGACAGACTTCGTCCCTAGTATTTCTTGTTCATCTCCAGTTGTCGGACATCCATCTGATTTTCCAGTTCCGATACTTTCGCCTAAAATAACTGCATATCCTCTCGGAACATAATAATTACCATACGACCCAAGATTAACTGCCCCATACGGTTTTCCTTCATACGCATACAATTCTTCATCAACATTATAAACAGGCACATCTTTCAATCCAGAACGATATGGACTCATTTCATATATAACAGGTACTTTTACATTTCCTTCTGTCTTTGGACGCATAACCTTTATTGATACACGATCTTTTTTACCATCTCGATCACTATCAACTTCTGTCTCTACAAATAAATTTTCAATAATTGCTTCATCAAGCGAGTAAATCGGTTTCGTCATCCCATTTTCTAAATCAATTTTCGTGTTTGACATTAAAGATTCTGAAACTTGACCATTTAACTTAACATTATTCTCCTTTGCGGAGATCCCTTCTTTATTTTCTGCATGTGCAGTCATACTAGAAACTCCTGAAGTAATTGTTAAAGATAATATAGTCGATAATGTAATTGCTAATTTCTTTTTCTCCATGTACTTCCCTCCCCAGCTCTTCCCTCTCTTACTATACATCAAAAATACAGAAAATTCAGTTTATATTTATAAAAAAGTTGAGAAATTTGTAGAACTATCAAATCTTTTTATATACAAGAAAAGGAACTAATAACAATTAGTTCCTATCTATATACATATAAAATTGTATTTCCCCATCTACTACCGAAACCCCGTATTCAAATCCATGCCTTTCTAAAATACTTTTTACAATCGCTAGTCCTAATCCAGTACCTGATTTTTCTTTACTACGAGAAGATTCTAATACGTAAAAAGGCTCCCAAATTTTATCTATCTCTTTAATTCCCTCAGCAGCAATACCATTTTGAATTTGAAAATACACATTGTCATTTTTCTCTTCTAATGTGATTTTTATATTTTGATTCGTTGTATATTTTATCGCATTAGAGATTAAATTTTGAAAGACCATTCTCATTTTATTTAAATCAGCATAAACAATCGTATCACCAGCATTATAGTTCACTTGCAAATTGATTTCTTTCGACTCCAGTTCAATTTTATGCTTATCTATTATACTTTGGACTAGTGGTTCAATAGGGAATTCTTCTTTTTGTAAAATATCTCTTTCTAGTTTAGAAAATCGCAATAACTCTTCAATTAAATTTGAAATTTGATCTGTTTGTTTAATGATTGTATCAACATATGTGCCATCATCTAAACCGTCTTTTATTCCCATAGAATATGCTTTTACTAATGCGATTGGTGTTTTTAATTCATGAGTTACATCGCCCATAAATCGTTTTAAATGCTCATTTCGATTTGTTAAATCTTGATGCGCTCCATACAATTTATCACTCATGATGTTAATACTATTTGCTAAATCACCTATTTCATCATTCGTTTTAACTTTCGTCCGTTTAAATTTCAGACGTGAAATATCTTCTGCGACATCACTCAGTTCTTTCAGTGGTGTAGTGATTGTTTTTGAAAGAATCCAAACGAGCACGATAATAACAAAGATCGAAAAGCCTAAAATATATAAATAAAATGAATTAAGTGTTTTTATCACTTCATTTGAATGTGCGATAGAAACCCCTACTAAAATTAACATATCATCTTTCGCAATGTATTTCGCAAAAAAACTAGATTTTATCTTTTCTTGATCATATATTTTATTCGATTGCCCGACGTTCTTCACTTTCGTAATTTCTTCTTTTGTAATCCAAAGTTTGTTTAGTGCAACTCTCTTTTTTGTAAGTTGCATGCGTAATTCTTCATTAATAGCATCTTCTGAACTATTTATTGATGTATACGCAATCGTAACATTACCTTCATTTTCAATGCGATTTATAGCACCATCCAGTTCTTCACGCGGTATCGACTGTATTTGCGCTGTAATGCCTTCTAAGCTTTCACGTGTTTTGTGCACATTATATTTTGGTAAAAAATAGTTAATTAATAATAAAGAGATGGCAAAAATAAGGATGACTGTTAAAGAGATGCTGAAAAATAACTTTTTACCGAGCTTATTCACACTCTTCCTCCAAACTGTATCCTAAACCACGATGTGTCTTTATAATATTTTCTCCTATTTTTTTACGCAACCTTCTTACATGCGTATCAACCGTTCGCTCTTCCCCAAAATAATCAAATCCCCAAACGATATCTAACAACTTTTTCCGCGTTAAAATCGTTCCTTTATGATTTAAAAAACATTTTATTAATTGTAATTCTGTCTTTGTAATATCTAATTCTTTCTCGTTTTTATATACTTTATTTTTGGTGAAATCTATTTTCAAATCTTGAACTTGAATAATATCATCATGCTGTACAAGATTTTTCGCTCGCGTGATTAGCACTCCTGGGTGAAATGGTTTTTTCACATACTCATCTGCCCCGCTTTGAAGAGCTGCTAATTCATCTTCACTTTCACTTTTCGCAGTAAGCATTAATACTTTTACACTCGAATTCTTTTTTATTTCCTGACAGACGGAAATACCATTACTTTTCGGCATCATCCAGTCTAAAATAGCTAAGTCAATTTTCTCATCATAAAATATTTGAAGTGCTTCCTCTCCATCTTTCGCTAATAAAACTTCGAAGCCTTCTTTTTCAAAATACGCTTTTAAAATTTTCAGCATATCTTGTTCATCGTCTGCGATTAATACTTTCATTACATTTCCTCCATTACCTATAAACAAATATCAATTTTATCATACAACTTCTTTGTTACATGAATGTGACAGAAAAATATTTACAACATTTGAGGGTATAGTAAGTGTGAGGTGTTATTTTATGTTCAAAAAAATAGGAGTCATTACTCTGCTTTTCTTTTTATTATCAACAAATGCGTTCGCAAATACAAATAAACAAATTGAAGTATTTGATTGCAAAAAAGAAATGGTAGTCCAAAAACAATCTTTAGATCGGGCCATTCAAAAAGAAGCAGTTCAATTTGCAAAATCAATTACCGGTCCATTCAAAAACTTAAATGTCGTTCCGAAAGATGGACATATGATAAAAATCCCTTTATCTAAATCTGTTTCTATTACAAATCAATGGTTACATACAACAATTGATGAAGTACTCATCCTTCTTCCACTTAATGAAAAGCCTTATATTATGCTTTACGATGATGAGAATAATCCACATTTTTATTATGTAAAAGGGAATCCGCAGGGGTTATTGAAACAAATGAAAGTTAAATTATAATTACGTAAAGAAAGATCCCAGGAATACCATTCGCGGGATCTTTCTTTATTAGTTAACAAGGTGATTTTTAAATATCATTTTCACTCAAAAAATTAATGATCTGCCTTTTATGATGGTTATCGTGATCTACAAATTCTTTAATAATATATATAAGAGAATAAGGCATTCCGGTATGAGGACAATAAGCTACTCCATTGGCAGTTAAATGCTCATTTAGTTTATCAACAGACAGTCGACAAACCTCTTTTACAAGTAACTCTCTTTTAGCTTTTGCTTCTTCAATAAGTTTTCTCTTAGATATACCTGATTTTGCATAATTAGATGCTATTTTATTATATGTATCAAAATCAGGGAACTCCATTCCATGTCCTTCTCTCACTGATGATAACGTTTCACCTAAAAGATATTCATCCCAGTTCATAATATGAGATATTATCTCACCAACAGTCCATTTCCCCTCTGATATTGGTGCTGTCCACAATTCTTCTTTCATATCTTTCAATGTGCTTACCCAAATTGAATATTCTTTAAAATCATTAATAATTTTATTTTCCCCCATCATCTAATTCCCCATTCTAATAATAGATTTAGATAAATTATATCATGAATCCACATAAAAAGAACAAACGTTCTTTCATGACAAATAATAATTCACTGCATCCTTTTATCTAAGTTTAGATAATGACTCGTTTTTACATATATTATCCCTTTCGCAAATCCACTCGAAGTATAAAACTGGTCCCCTTGTTCTGTATCTGTCTGTAAGACAACAATACTAAAATAGATTTTTGCATCGCTTAAGATTCTCCCTAACAGTAAGCTTCCTAATCCTTTCCGCCGGTAATCTTTTGCAATATAAAATCTCCTTAATCGACCAATCTTATTATCTTTCGTATACGGATCTTGATTTAATCCTCCAATTCCAATTAACGTATCCTCTCGAAAGATTCCATATAAACATTCACCTGTTTTACTAAACCTATTTCTTTTACTTTCATATTCATTTTTTAATTTTAATACCAAGTTAAAACCTTCTTCTTTACTTTCCTGGACAAGGTGATTGACCTCATATTTTAGCAAATCTCCAATTCGTTTTATTTGTATATTTTCCAGCTTACTCCCCACTTTCTCTATCCAAATGTATCTTTTTAAAAAATAAAAATGCCCAAGAATATATTATCCTGAGCATTTATTTGAATGTGAATTTATTTAATTTGTTATGTAAGTATTCTTTAATTCTGGTAATATCCCCTTCAACTCCATTAAATCATCAATTACTAAATCAGCATGAGCAAGCTCATCTTCTTTTGCAAAGTCAAAATTGCATCCAATCGCAATCAAGCCATTATCTTTAGCTGCATTTATATCAGATAAACGATCACCAACTACCACTGCCTCTTTTATATCATATTTCATCAAAATATTTTTTACTAAGTCACTTTTATTAAGCGATTGTATTTGCTCAATACTGAACGTTTCCGTAACCCATTGGTCTAAATCATAATGAGATACGATTGCTTGCAAATATTCTGTTAAACCATTACTAGCTATGTAAATTGAGCAATCATTTTCTTTTAAATAATTGAAAACTTCTTTTACATTCGGATATAAAGCACCTTTTCCGCTCTTTATATTCTCAATTAACCTTTCTAAAAAATATGCATCTGTTTGTTCCCTTACTTCATTAGAATGATTGGGTAACAAAGCTTCCCAAACTTTAGGTAAAGGCACACCCATAATTTCACGGTATTTATCAATTGGAGTTACCGTATTCCATAATTGTAGTGAACGTAAATGATCAAATGTATCATCTAGTGATAACTCTAAAATTTTGTCTGTTTGAAATAAAGTTCCATCCATATCGAAAATTAGTGCTTGTAACATGACATTCTCTCCCATTCTTTACTTATGAACTACAATACAGTTTTACTCGAAATATTTTTAATCATCTCAACAATAATTTCTGAACAATAATTCGCTGCGGTTTTCGCAAAGTCATCATATGAAACTTGCGCTGAATCATCTGCACTGTCAGAAATACATCTCATAACTAGAAACGGTATGTCATTTATATGAGCAACATGTCCAATTGCTGCCCCTTCCATTTCAGTACAATGAGGTGCATATTCAGTGACTAATTGCTCCTTTAATCTTGAATCCTCGACGAAGCATTCTCCGCTGACGATTCTTCCTTCATGAACAGTAATATTTAAACTACTACTATTAACAGCTTTTCGGGCTAAATCTCTTAATTCCTCGCTTGCATGAAAAGCTTCTTGAAACGGAAATAGATTCTTCATTTGATTTTTATTAACATCATGATGGGTAACATTTGTAGAAATAACTAGATCGCCGACTTTCACATCCGGATGTAATCCACCCGCAACACCTGTATTTATGATAGAATCCACATCAAATTTATTAATTAAAATTTGTGTACATGCCGCTGCATTTACTTTCCCTACACCACAGCGAGTAATTATGATCTCTGTACCCATGAACTCTCCCTTATAGAAAGGCATGTTGGCGACTGTATGTTCCTCTTTTATATGTAGTTTTTCTAAAAGTAAGTCTATTTCAATTTGCATTGCTCCGATAATACCGATTCTGTTCATGTATGTATTCCCCTTTATTAATTTGTTCTCCCCCTACATAAGCTGCAAATATTCATCAATATCTTTATTTATTTGTATAAAAGCTTTATTCCAAAATTCATAATCTGTTAAATCAATTTCAAAATGTATTTTCATCAGTTCTTCAACTGGAGCTTTTCCCGTTTCTCGCAAAAATTCTTTATACCTCAAATGAAATTCACTTTTATTTTCTTTCGCTAATTCTAGTAAACTAAAACTTACTAAATAACCAAATGTGTATGGATAATTATAAAAAGGAACATCTGCTATATAAAACTGAACGTATTTCATCCAAACAAACGGCTGATATTCTGTTAGTGCATTTCCGTATGCCTTTTCTTGCGCTGCTATAGATAATTTCTCAATTTCATCAGCACTTATAGGACCTTCTTTACTTTTTTCATAAAAACTCTTTTCGAACTGGAATGATGCACGAATTGCCATAACATAATTAAAGCTATTTCTAATTTTCCAGCTAAGCAATGCCTTTTTCATTTCTGTACATTCTGCTGTTTTTATTAAGTGATCTACAAGTACCATCTCAAAGAAAATAGAGGCTGATTCAGCTGTACTCATTGGCAGATAATCATCTAAAAATGAAGTAGATTGTTCCAAACTCATAACATAAAAATGCCAAGCATGTCCTAATTCATGAGCAAGTACTCTTACACTATCAATTGTTCCATCATAGCGCATTGAAATACGTGATTCTTTTTCGCTAAAAAAAGGAGCACAAAATCCACCCGGTGGTTTATTATCTCTCGGTTCAGCATCGACCCAGCCATTCGCTATCGCATTCCGCGCGAACTTTACCAATTCTTCATCTATATTTTCAAATGCATCATATATGGTTTGTACTCCTACTGAAAAAGGAAAAACATTCTCATTACTTTCTTTTAATGTCATGAGTTCATGCCATGTAATCGAATTCTTTTCCTTTTTAAAAGCGTTTAAAGCACTTACTAGCTTATCAAGTTTAGATTCCGTTGCATCCCACATTTGTGATAATACAACTTCAGAAATGCCATTCATTTGAAGGGATTGAGTTAAAACTGCTCTCCTTTCTAATTCATTACTCTTTGTGTTACGTAATCTTCCTATTTGATTCAATACAGTAGCAAAGATTTCTTTTTCCTTATTCAAAGTATTTGTAAGAGAATCGAATACTTTTGACCTTTCATTATGATCATCACTATTCATCGCAACATAATTCGCTTGTCCAAAAGATAAAGTCTCTTTATCGTGAGTTATTTCTAATTTATTCCGTAATTGTATGTACATATCTTCCCAAGCTTTTAGTTCATTTTCTATTAGTTTAATACTTAAATTATTAGTTTTAATATCTTGTTGCTTACTAGATTCTATTAATAGCTGAACTTCTTTCTTTAATTGGTTTATTTTTACACTTAGTAAAGCATTTTCAGGTTGTACATCCTCTTCAGTGGAACGGCAATACAAATAATATTCCGCCTTTTCGATAGCTTGAATAAGTTGTGAAAGGATTACTGAGTCTTTCGTTGCTTTATATTCAATTTTTAATCTTTCTATCGTTTCTATAGAAAACGTGAAGTTTTGTTCTTGAGGATATAACCTGTCCAAATCCCATTGAGATTGAGATTGGGCTTGTATTATTTTATTCATTTTGCACCCTCCTTTTTTTACAAATAGTTACAAAAATTCACTCTCTTCACTATTATATATTAACTATCTAAATTTTAATATCTTGAAATCTTCAAACTTATATGAATGTAATTTGATATTTCAATTTTCTATTTCTTCCTAACTTATTAGATGATAAACTTTAGGATGCTCTAAAAAATAATGACTATTCTTTTTATGTTATTCTAAGCTTATTAAGCATCAAATAAATCAGAGCTTTTACTTGCGATTCAATATTTTTAATAACATTTATGCTAGCTCGAATGACTGGAACTGATTTTTAAATATATTTCAAACAGATCGAAAAAAATATCAACCTAACAATCTAAAGATGCTGACTTTTACCGATATATATAATTTAAACATAGAAGAAAGTGAGAAAATAACTTATGACAACTCATATTGTACAATCGACCAACTATAATCAAGCATCTGATGCATTACGACGCGAAATTGCTGTAATGCTACATCGGGTTTGGCCAGATTTTGATCCCCTGCCTGAGGAAAAAATACCAGAAACTCACCTTAAAGAATTTAATGTACGCACATTTTATTCCTACATAGATGGAAAGTTAGTCAGCTATGCAGGTGTAGTGCGCAAAACTATCCATCATAATGGGCAAACATTTAATATAGCCGGACTTAGTTGTGTAGCGACTGATCCAGATTATCATGGGCAAGGTTTAGGTTTACAAACAGTTGCTGCAGCTACTGTTTGGATTGAAAAACAAAGCGATATAGATTTCGGTATATTCACGTGTAAACCATCTTTAGCTCCCTTTTATAATCGCGCTGGTTCCTGGCCTGTTTTACCGGATATAGTGCTTATTGGTAGAGAAGATGAAGATGCTTTATCTAGTGAATCCTTAGAAGTTGTTGTTTTAATGCGTTTGTTTTCAAAGAAAGCGAACTTCCATAAATCAATGTTGCGCCATACCACTATCAATCTTGATTTTCCAGTTGGCCAGTTTCTATAATACAGATAAACAAAAGCCAATTTCCATACGATAAGGAAATTGGCTTTTTCTTTTTTATTTTACTTAACATACGCAATTCACATTAGCGGTTCTTCCCATCCAGAACCGCTAATGCGGGATAAAAAAAGGGTCTCCCTAGGAGCGTTAAAACACGTAATCTTTAGGATAACCTCTAATAATTTATAAACTAAGAAAACATATTACTGAAACCCTGTTTTAATCCATTTTATTTTCAGCTGATATTTTAAAATACTTAGCAGATAATTTATATGAGCGATTCTCATAATAATAATCCCCCAATTTATAAGCTAATGCGGCAACTAAGCTATATTGCTGTTTTTCTATCCCCATCTCAATTGCTGTTTTCATATTCTTCTCATATCCATTATAATCTACCCATATTTTAGATTTTTCCGCTTTAAATCCATATAGTTGAACATGGGCATACGGTACATCACAAATCGATAAAATTTCAAATGCCTCATCTATAAGTTTAGTTACTTTTTGCCAATCTTTTAATTCTATATAAATTTCCATTAAATTCTGAATTGTATATACCTTACCTTCTTTGTTTGGTAAATACTCACAAAGAATCAAGTTTTCCTCGTAACACTTTATTGCATTTTTATAATCTTTTAATGCTTGATAAATTTTCCCATAATTATATTTCAAAAAACATAAATTTAATGGCTCATTTTCCACCTTTGATTCATTTTCTACTTGTTTTAAAGTTTCATATGCTTGTTCATACTGTTTATCTTTGTTATATTGCATCGCAAGAAGTATTAACGCATAAATTTTATATTGTTCTATATTAAACTTTTTATACAATTTATATGCTTTTTTTGCATATATGCGACTAATACTTTGATCTTTATTAAGATTCTGACTTACTATACTTAGATTGTAATACGTATCTGCGTGCAACTCGGTCTCTTCTGGTTCCAGCATATTTTCTATCTTTTTGTAAACTTCATATGCTGTAAAATAATCCCCTTTATTAGAAAAATAAAGACCTCGAGCTCTTAAATAATATATATAATCTTCAGTATTTTGCATTTCCACTTGACTTGGAATCATTTGCGAAGCTTGTTCTACAAATAACTTCACATATAATAAGTTTTTATTTCGGACATGATAGTATATGATGACGCCATACGTCTTTAATAATAAAGGAATTGAGTCCACTTCACGAACGTATAATTCTAACAAAGATAATTCAGCTTCAGTTATACTTTTATCTTTTTTATATTTATCACATATTTCAAGAATAGTAAGCTTTATCTCCTCATGATTACCATCTATAAGAAAATCACAATTAACACCCAGCTTCTTTGAAACTTTTATTAAAAAAGATGATGATGGTTTGATTTTCCCACTTTCTATTCTGCTTAAATATGTTATTGAACATATTCCTGATACGAGATCCCCCTGTGTTAATCCTTTATGCATACGAACTTGCCGAATACGTTCCCCTATTTCCATCCCTCTACTCTCCCTGTTTAACCATTTCAAGCTTTTTACTAATTAAGTCATTATGTATCTCTTAAACTTACATACTAAATAAAATGGACATTCTCCCATATGTAAAAAAATGTATCAACTATTTAAATTGTACATTCATACTTTGATTATTTCTATATTTCTTGTTAAATTAAATGGTAAAAAATCGGTTTTTTTGGCTATTTTTTTCATACAATTTTACTACTTGTTATTAACAAAAACAGCGCTGTATACTTTAATTACGATAAATTTAATAAAAAGGATTTTAATCAAATGTAAACTATCATTCTTAATTTGGATAGTATGGTTGATTAAACTTGCCAATTACATAGAGGGCATCTATTGTAAATTCAAAACACATTAATTAATCTTAATAGTTTGATTATAACTGTCATATCCTATAAGTTAGTTTATCGAATTATTTATTAAATATGAAAGGGCGATAATCATGATTGTAAGACTTAAAGATGAATCCGCACGAAAAATAGTAAGATATGTTGGAGGCGCTGCTTTACTTTTAATAATCGCTTCTTTCCTTTATCAATGGAAAAATGACTTAGTAATTGATCATACTGAAAGAGTCGGCTTTGGACTAGCTATCATCACTTTCCTATCTACCTTCTTACCTATTAACGAGAAAGTTAATAAATAGACTCCATAGATGAATTTATCCATATCACATCCTAGAAATTATTTCGTCGAATTATTTAGTAAATATGAAAGGATGATAAATATGATTGTAAAAACAAAAAAAGATTCAACACGAAAAATAGTAAGATATGTTGGAGGCGCTGCTACTCTTTTATTGCTAGCATCCTTCCTTTATCAGTGGAACAATGGTTTAGTAATTGATGATACTGAAACATTTGGTTTCATGCTAGCCTTCACCGGTTTCCTATCTACCTTCTTACCTACTAAAAAGAAAGTTACTAACTAATATAAAATTACATATTTTTCTTTCGCAAAAAACAATTATAATAGAATAAAAAAAGGATTGATCAAAAGATCAATCCTTTACTCTACTTCATTTAAGAAGAACAATGTTAACGCACCTGGTCCTGTATGCGCTCCGATTGCTGCTCCAATTGTATTTACAATAAATACTTCACAGCCGAATCTTTCAGTAATTAATGCTTTTAATGCTTCGGCAGTTTCTAAATCATCACCGTGAGTCATACCGATTGTTTGACCTTTAAGGTCTTTGCCACGCTCTTCCATAATATCAACAATGCGGCTTAATACTTTCTTTTTCCCTCTTACCTTTTCAAGTGGTACAAGTTTTCCTTCATCCACATTTAAAATCGGCTTAATGTTTAGCAAACCACCGATGAAACCAGCTACTTTACTTAAACGGCCACCTCTTACAAGGTACTGTAAATCAGCTACAGTGAAGATATGCTCCATATGCTCCATTAGAAAAGCGACACGGTTTAAGATTTCTTCTTTTGATGCGCCCTCTTTTGCCATTTTTGCAGCTTCTAATACGACAATACCTTGACCGAGTGAGGCACATTTTGTATCAATAATTTCTAAATCTAAATCAGTGTATGTTTCTTTCACTTCTTCTTTAATGAGAACTGACGATTGATATGTACCAGACAATTCAGATGAAAAAGCTAAATATATACAAGGGTTACCTTCTTTTGCATAGGAAACAAATTTTTCTTGGAATGTTTCAAGTGAAGGCAATGATGTTTTATAAACCGCGCCTTCTCTCATTTTTTGTAATAAAGTAACTGATTTTAATGTAACCCCATCTAAATACTCTGTTTCTGCTTCATCATATACACGGAGTGGAATTAAATCTATATCATATGCTTGCAGCAATTCTACCGGTAAATCCGCCGCACTATCCGTAATGATTTTAACACTCATTTTTAAACCTCTATTCTGTTATAAATATATAAAAAAATAAAATAAAAATATTACTTTTAAATTATATACGTAAAACAAGAATGAAGAAAGGGAAAGTACTTTATATTGTATGCACTCTTCCTCAAAACTTGAACTGTTAAGAAAAATGATTTTGATTTATCCTCTTTTCACTAGTTATTGAGCTATATATAATGAGAATATTAATACTTTTCCAAAGGGGGTTACTTATGAGTATACAACTAGCTACTTCTAAAGATTTAGAATGGATTAATAATCAATACGAATCAATAGGATTTGTACCAAGTGATTTAAAGCGGGATAAAGTTGCGATTATTACATACAACGGCGAGTATGCAGGTGTAGGTCGTTTAGTTCAAATTGATAAAGATACTATTGAAATGGGTGGTATTTTCATACTTCCTAAATTTAGAGGATTACAATTAGCGGGAGAACTCGTTTTATTTTTAGTACAAACAGCGAAGGAATTATATATTCAAAATGTATTTTGTCTCCCTTTCGAGGAATTAAAAAACTTTTATAAAAAATACGGTTTTACTGAAGTCGATACTACGCAAGAGGTTGTCCATCCAATTATTCTAAAAAAATATAATTGGTGTTTAAAAACGTATGATAAACATGTATTACTATTTAAGTTGTGAGTTTTCTCTAATTAGAGGGGATACACATTGTATTACACCTCATGTTTTAACAAAGATTTATCCGTTTCATCTATCTTAATAACTAGTATTTTCAATCGACCCATCAGTTATAGTTCACATCTTTTCCCACCCCTTATTAGCTAGCTCGTTTGTAAACTTGCTAGCACTATTTTTAAGTTTCTCTATTACATACTCCTGAAGAAATTTTTAGCTAATCGATGGAGATATGATTATTTATGTAATCCGCACACGAACTTCCTGTTCTTGCAATAATTGGATAGTTAATTCCAATACAATATTTTGCATTAACTGATAGAGCTTATCATGAGATGTACTTCGTTCTGATATAAATTCAATACATTGAAATATATAGCCTTCTACAAGTAAGCTCCCTTTTTCAATTATAGATGGATTATGTCCTTTCTTTATTATTTTTGGCAATAAGAATTCTTTTTTTGTCAAAATAATTTCCTGTGATACCTCTTTTATTCCTATAACTTTTTCTTTAAATACCATCTTTTCTTGTAAACTAATTTCACCTTTATATCTCCCTATTTCTATTGGTAATTTCGCAGTTATATAATTATTTACGTCTGCTTCATCTTCCTTCTCTAATATTATACCGTGGATAGGAATCCACGAAGATGTGCCTACCCAATTCTCTTCCATATTCCCTTTTACTTTTTGATTAGAAAGTTCTAAAAGCACTCTCTTTTCATGAAGGTTTGAAGAAACTAAATTACAATTAACTTCTCCATGATAATGTTGCACTGTAGTTAATAACTTAGCATCTAGTTCTCGACACCCTGCTTTTTTTTCATTTTGAAATACAAATGCTTCTTGATTTTTCACATTAATATTAGGAAATTTCAGAAAACTAGTCACATCCGAAATAATAGAAAATGGAGTTTTCAGTACTATTGAACGTACTGAAGTCACTATTTTTGATCCTGAATCTATACTTTCTTTCTTTGATTCAGTTTCTACACTTTTTTTCTCTGATTCATTTGCTACTTCTTCTTTCTCTAATCCAATCACTTTGTTTTTTTTTGCTGGTTCAGTCTCTTCACTTTCTTTCTCTAATCCAATTACTTTATCTTCTTTTATTGATTCAGTTTCTTCACTTTCTTTCTCTAATTTAATTGCTTTATCTTCTTTTTTTGATTCAGTTTCTTCATTTTCTTTCTCTAATCCAATTACTTTATCTTCTTTTTTTGATTCAGTTTCTTCACTTTCTTTCTCTAATTTAATTGCTTTATCTTCTTCTTTTGATTCAGTTTCTTCATTTTCTTTCTCTAATCCAATTACTTTATCTTCTTTTGTTGATTCAGTTTCTTCATTTTCTTTCTCTAATCCAATTACTTTATCTTCTTTTGTTGATTCAGTTTCTTCATTTTCTTTCTCTAATCCAATTACTTTATCTTCTTTTTTTGATTTAGTTTCTTTACTTTCCTTTTTTTCTCTTATTTCGCGCGAATCATCTTGAACATTCAGCATTTTCCATTTGTAAACTTTGTTCCATATTTCTTTACCAACCCATGGCTTATTCATCACCATCCCCCCATCTGATGAAATTCATAAAAATATGCTTTTTATACGCGACCATTTCATCATTATATATGTTTTATAATAATAAAAAAGACATTGTCTTTTTATTAAAGACAATGCTTTTTTAGTTTTATACTTGTACTTGTTGTACT
The DNA here is from genome assembly GCF_001757995.1 of Bacillus mycoides. Taxonomy (GTDB): domain Bacteria; phylum Bacillota; class Bacilli; order Bacillales; family Bacillaceae_G; genus Bacillus_A; species Bacillus_A mycoides_B. The sequence continues at coordinate 151,627 of NZ_LXLV01000035.1, forward strand.
TGTAAAACTTTTAAAGTAAGATTTAGTACAATTTTTTCACGAAGAGTATCAAATGGTTCGTTTAAGTCTGTTGGACAAGGGGAAAAGTCTAATTCGAAAAATTGAGCGCTGACTAATTCACAATATGGTTGTTCATTATAAAAAACTGTATTTTCGAAGAAGTATTTGTCTAAACGTGGTAAATCACCATTTTTAGGATTAATAAAGTGAGATGTAGTGTCTGAGGAAAAAGCTACTAAAGCTTGTGATAGAAAATCACCATCTGCTAAATCTGCAAAACCAGAGAATGGAACATTTGCAATACGATCAAATAACACTGCATTACATCCTGCGCCTGCATATTCAATATTTTTACGAATATATCCTTGTACAAATAATTTTGCTCTTGTAACTCGGCGGTAATTTGTACCTGCTACTGGAGTGAATGCTACAGGAACTAGCTTACATTGTGTTAAAAATACGTTTAATTTCAACTGCTGGAGGCTCTAATGAAATATCGGATTCTACAACAATTTGAATTGTTCTCTCAGCTAATACAACTGGTATTTTTATAATCGGTGTTCCTGGAGTAAGAATTGGTGTTGCAGTTTCATCACTTAATGGTGTTTGAATTTGTCCTTCTACCTGACATGGTACATTAATTGGGCATTGTTCGCTCATATTTTATAATCTCCTTTATATGAAATATTTAGAGCTTTTTTAACTCTCTATACTGTATATGTTTGTCTTCTATTAATGCGTGGGTTCCTGTAATAGTTACTTTCATCATTTACAAAATAAAGTAGCGATTTTGGGTTGCTAGTTAAACACACAGAACTAAATATATGGAGCCTTTATAATTATCTACCTATAAAAAAGAGAATTTCTGAACCCTCATAGCGGAAGTAGGAACTGATGGGTTAATTATATTCAATAGTAATGGAAGAAAAATCAAATTTATTGAGACAGATACATTTAATTTTTTCATTTAATACTTTCCATAAAACAACAAATCAATATTGGTGGCACTCTACTGACAAAAAATAAAAACCGACTTAAAAAAGTCGGTTTTTATACCCAAAATTTTGTGAAATCCCATCATTCTTATCATTGATATCATTGTTTTATCCTCAAATTCTACAATAGAATTTATCAACACTTCTAAGGAAACTAATCTGATTGTCGTTTCCTCCTTATTTAACATATCCTTAAACGCCTTTAGCTAATTTATGTTTGCAATTTTATAGAAAATACAACTAATTAACGTTAATTCACTAGATTTGATAGCCTTATGACGTTGTATACTTGTTCATTTACCTATTATTCACAAAATAAGTATCATACGCTTTATCAAAAACATAACCTAACTTTTCTGCTAATTTAGCAGAAGTACTATTAGCTGCATCCCAGTTTGGATATTGCTCCTTTTCTAAACAATCCAATATTAAGGCCGCACTAACTACAGTCGCTAAACCCTTTCTTCTATGATTCGGATCAGTAGCAAGTTCAATTTCAATACCATCATCATAAATACTATATGATGATGCGCCGCATACGACTTCTCCATCATATAAAATACTATAACCTATGCCTCGATTTACATAATCATCTATTGATTGGAATTGACTTGTAAAATCTTTAGAAACCTTATGCAGGGTTGGATTATTCGCAATATGCTTATCTATTTTTCTTAATTCATAGCCTTTTGGAAGTGCAGTTATAAAAGATTTTAATTTTGAGTGATTAAATACTTTTGGATTTCGTTTGAATTTATATCTCAAAAACTTATCTATTTTTCTTTCATGAAATGTTTCTAAACGCTTTCTCCACTCATCACTATTTACGATTACTAAAATTCTTTCAGGGATGTTACGTATTAACTCTTCTGTTTCTTTCGCATTTGAGTCTCCAGCGTAAAATGTAAAAATTCCTACCGAAATTTGTGCTACTGTCGGATTTTTAAGGTCATTCACCCAAGCAGTCCCCATATGTCCTTGCAAATAAGAAAGAAGAACAACATTATTAAAATCCTCAAACATAGAAACTAACTTTTTTCTTGTATGTATATTTGCTTCATATATCATTTACATTCCTGCTTTCTTTAAAATCAACTAGGCTCAACATTTTCATGAGTTAACTTTTATTAGTATTTTTATACACACTTATTTATTATCTAAGTAAATGTCTATGAAACTCAACCTTCAAATATCAAATAATTATAAATTATACGTAAATGCAAATTTATTATAACATCTAATTCTATTGAAATGATTTTCCTATAAAAAATGCTACATACTTATCTACTCATTAATTTAGAATTAATATTCCTACTTTATGCAAACTTTACTCAGTTTCAGTAAAAATTTAAAGAATTAGAGCGATGGGATCCAAGATACATTTAATCGATTAATATATTTTATGTAACAACTCTCATACATAGCATAGTGTATGAGAATTAATTGAAATAGATACGTTATACCGCCTTCTTAGAAGTATAAGATTCCGTCTCACCATTTATATATAGTTTAGTTAACTTAATAATTGAATTGTACATCATACTATCGTCGTTAATAATCTCTTTTTTCATCTCTTCTATTTCGACATTACCTGTTCCACTCTCTATTTTTAAACAGTTCGTTATATTGAGGTATCCCCTTGATGCGAAAAGAATGATAAACGTAATATCAGGAAAATTAATAAACAGTAATCCAAATTTTAATGAATTTCCAGTTATATCCGATAAGATTAATCGAAAATCTAACAGTTCAGGTACCGGAACGAAATCTTTAGAAACAATCGCTTCACCTACTATAGTAATTTGCTTTATTACATTCCCAAGCTCATCTACAAATTCAATACATCTAGGTGGATCAATCGTTGTTGCCTGTAAAGATAAACTTAATTCAGGATTATTAAAATCGAAGAATAGTGTACTTCCCTCAGTTAAACAATGTGGACAAACATTTCCAAGTAAACTGAATTCCTCTTCAATAAATTTAACTTTCGTTTTACAACTACAAACTTTCCCTATTCGAATCGCATCAATTCTTGAACAATCTACAAATATTACCTCACTGTCTTCTTGTGCAAACGACACTATACCTTTTATCTCATTAAATGAAATAAAATAGGATACAACTATTTCGTTTCCGTCTATTACGATACTCTCAACCCTAGAATAAGGATCTAAGCTTTTCAAAAATTCACATATACTATTTTGACAACATTGACAATCACGTTTCGGCTCACAATCCACTGATTCTCCATTCCTTTCCTATATGTTTTACCTAATAAATATAATATGAAAGGCATGTAAGAAAAGCTTGGACAATATAACTCTAATATTAGTCTAGATAAGTATACAGACATATGCCTGTTAAATTAAGAAACTAATCGTTCCTCAAATAAGTAATAAAATATATTTTTCACTATAAATGCATATAACAATTTCATCTTTCAACAAAAAAGCGTTATAATAAAGTGAAACTTCTATTAGGGGGGAACTTTATCTCCTACTAATGGTTAGCCCTCACCAATCGGGCTCTTACGGGCAGTTATCTCCTGCCGTCCTCATCATTTCTTTCTTCATCTTGAGGTGGGAGTCTACTGCTCGTTATTGCGGGATGAATTGCAGCCTCTACGATTACGTTATAAAGGAGATTAAAACAATGACTAAAATTAAAGTATATCAAGTAAAAGAAGAAAATATGGAAGCAGTAAAAAACATTATTGATGTTGAGGAACAAAACCCAACTGCTGAAAACTTACAAAATCTATACGCATGTGTGTTAGATACTGAAGATATGGCATTGCCTGAATCATACATTGAAGAAGATATCTTAATTGATTCTATGGAAGTTATGGTTAACGCTTCTCAAAGCAAGCTAAGAGACTTAGGTACATATGATGTAATCGAAGTTCAAAACAAAGGTAAGAAAACACACATTTTATTATTAGCAGACGAAGAATACGAAATTATCGAAGGCTAATTCGACTCCGTACATAAGAAAAAGCTCCTTTCAAAATTGAAAGGAGCTTTTTCTTTACGCTTTTGATGTTTCACTTTTCACCTTGTTTTGTTCTTTCTTATATACCATGCGCTCATTTCCCATAAAGAAAATGAATACGAACGCTAAACTTGCTGGAACTAACGCCCACATAAATGTCTGAACGATTGAACTAGAAAGAGCATCAATAATTTCATCTAATATTTGCGGCGGAATTTGAGATCTTGCCGATTCTGATAGAATAGCTCTTGAATCTCCTAAAGCGTTTGTATTCATTCCCCCGCTCATACCTTTAAACGCTTCTTCTAATTGATCCTGGAAACCAGTCCTTTGAATCATTCCGAAGATTGTAATACCAAGTGTCATACCTAATGAACGAATGAAGTTACTCGTTGAAGTCGCAGACCCGCGTTGCTCCATACCGAAGTTATGAATAGCAGCCATACTTAGTACAGAGAATGAGAAACCAACTCCAAAACCGATAATAACCATATAAATTGTTAATAATATACGACTTGTTTCTGGCGTTAATGTACTTAATAAGAATAATCCGATTAGCATAATTACAGCAGAAATAATCATAATGTTTCGGTAGCTAAGTTTTGATGTTAAAAATCCACCTAACTGCGCTGTAACTACTGATCCTAACATCATTGGTAATAACAATAATCCTGAGTTTGTTGCCGTACCACCGTATACACCTTGAATAAATAACGGAATGTACACAGTTGCTGACATAAATGCCGCCCCGTAACATAAAGCAATAATTGTACTCACTCCGAATAGACGTTGTTTAAACATCTCAAATGAAATGATTGGTTCTGCTACTTTTCGTTCAATAAAAATAAAAGCAATTACTAAAATAGCGAACCCTGCAAATAAACTTAAAATAAAGCTAGAATCCCAATCATACTTTTGTCCGCCTAATTCTAAAGCGAACATTAAACAAACTACTGCACCAACTAAAGTAATTGCGCCAAACCAATCAATCTTTTGTTCTCTATGAACTCGTGACTCTTTATAAAATAATGTAATAAAAATAAGTGCTAAAATTCCAAGTGGTAAGTTAATATAGAACACCCAGTGCCAGCTAATGTAATCCGTAATATATGCGCCAAGTAATGGTCCGAAAATACTTGATAAACCAAATACTGCTCCGAATAAACCACCCATTTTCCCACGCTTTTCTGGAGGGAAAATATCAAAAACGATAGTAAATGCGATTGGCACTAGTGCCCCGCCGCCAATACCTTGAATGGCACGATAAATACCTAACTGTGTAATATTTTCAGCAGTACCACAAAGTGCCGAACCAATCATAAAGACGATTAAACCGAAAATAAAGAATCTCTTTCTACCATACATATCTGATAGCTTACCGAAAATCGGCATACCTGCCATTTCTGCAACCATATAGGCAGAAACAACCCATACAAAGTTTTCAAGACCTCCTAAGTCACCAACAATAGTTCCCATTGCTGTTACGACAATGGTATTATCCATTGATGCCATTAAGATACCTAGCAATAAACCGGCAACAACGAAGCCAAGTTTATTATTCTTCTCAACCATATCTCTTGCTCTCCCTCATACTACTTATATTTGTTTATGTTCTTTTACGACTGCATTTCCTTTTTGGTTAAAACTAGTATGATATTCTACAATACTAATTTCACAGCCAGGGCCAATTATAACACGATTCCCTCTTACTACGTCTGCTATTGTATGCTCTAAATAAATATCATCCCCCTCAATAATTGATGTTTGAAGGCTTCCTGCGTGACTTGTAAAAGGAATAAATCTCGCTTTTTTACGTACTGTAATCTTTTTCCCACCGATTTCTCTCACTTTACTTCCTTCATAACGAAGTGAGATTTCAATATTTTCAGCATTAAGCAAACCATCACTTTCAAGACCACCAGTTAGTAATAATTCCTCTACTTCTATATCTCCCTTCACATTTAAAGCGCCTTTCACATCTACGAAATCACCGGATAGCTTCCCTTTAAATTCTATCATACCTCTAACTTTTGTTTTATTAATTTGTCCATCGCCTTGTACTTGGGCATTGCCATATACTTTTACATATTCCGCCTCCATATTCCCTTGTACTTCACTATCTCCATACACGACATAAATTTTCGCTTTCATATTGCCACGTACTTCACTCGTACCATACGTTTTAAAATCATTACAACTCATATGATTAGAGATTGTTCCTTCGCCGCGTATCTTTACTTTGTTATAATCTCCGCCTGCTGAACTACCTGATCCATTTACAGTAAGACTATGTTGATTTTCCATATCGATTGCTCCCTTCCTTTAAACCTGCTTAATTTCTTTCACACTTGCGTTTTTATCAACATTAAGTACACCTGTATATTCAATAAGATCAATCTCACAGTTCGGTCCTACTGTAACATTGTTTCCTCTTACCGTTTTAATGTGAGCATAATCAATATCGATATTGTCACCTTCTAACAATTCAGCCTCTAACTGCAGGCCAAATACTGTTTTAAAAAGTTTACTAAAAGTACTCAATCTATGTCTTACTTTAATTGTTTGACCGCCAATTTCTTTCGCTCTACATGTACCGTGAATATTAATATTAATTTCATCTGCGCTTAATAATCCACCAACTGTAAATTGTCCTTCAGAAGAAAAAACATCAACCTCGCAATTACCATCAATCGTCGCTTGACCATTGATTTTAAATTCTTCACCGGTGACATTTCCACCTATCGTACCTTTTCCTGCAATTTTTAAACTGTTCGCCTTTACATCTTGTGTAATTGTCGCTTTCCCATCGATTCGCATCATTTCTGCGCTAACTGTACCATCAACTTTACCCGATCCGCTAATTCTTGCATTACTACTTTTCAAATCACCAGTAACTGCACCGTAACCATTACATTCAAATTTCTCACATTCAACGTTTCCATTAACAGTTCCTTTTCCGTTTAGCTGCACTTTGTGAAATTCACCGCCATTCGATGAACCGTAACCATTTATAATTAAATTTTCTGTACGCATTATTTCTCCTCCACTACAACAGTTTAGTTTTTAATGCTTCGGTATATTTCATAATTGCTTCACGTAAAACAATTTTTGTTCCTTTTTCAAAAATTAAATCATCCACGTTTGAAACTAAGAAACATGTAGAAATCCCTAACTTTCGAACGATAATTACGTCACAATTTTTATGCTTAATCGCTTCGTAATTTTCACTTAGTACTTGTAAGACCATTCTCCCCTCTTCTAAACTAACGTCTCCCGATTGAAGAAATTCTTCTAACATATACACATAAAGAATATCTACAAATTGAAACTCTGCTGTTTTATTCGTTTGTTCTATAAAGAATTGTAAAACTGGTTCTGATGCAATACCCTTACACACAACATCATCTTTTGTTAAATGAATTTCTGTCACGCTCGGTGAAAACATATTTGCTAATTCATCAAGTGATAAATCCTCTTTCATCGTTTGGATTTTATCAATACGTTCTAATATCTTTTCTTTCGGAAAAAATGTTTCCTGACCTGTGAACGTTGACTTCCGTACAAACCAATCTTCCGGTATTAAATTTTTTCTCTTCCACCTATATAACTGTCCGTATGAAATACCAGTTAGTTCTAATAAATCTTTTTTTGAAATTAAATCTGTACTCAACTGTATGTCACTCCTTCCTGACAACAATGCAACATAACACTGTTACGTTGTAAACGAACTTTTATAATAAGTAGCGTAACAATGTGTAAAACAAACCTCCTTTTTATAAGAAAAAAGATTCTTACGCATTTTATTAAAATGCATAAGAACCTTTATATATCAAGATTTAAACCATATATCATAATAATCAATCCAGCCTTGTGAATTAATCATTATATTTTGTATTTTTTCGTGTGAACTTACTCGCTGTTTATTACGATATAAAGGAATGATATGTATTTCACGTAACAGTGTGTCCTCAATATCGCGTAACAGTGTCACCCGTTTCTCTAATTGATTTTCTGTAAAATAAAGCTGCAATACTTCGTTAAAGTTTATATTACTATGCTGATGAATAAAGCTGTTTTTTGTAAGAAACATATATAGTAAACTATCTTCTATCCGTTCGCTAATCGTCGCACTATCGTGCATTATATCAGCCTTTTGTATCGTACTCATTTGTAATAACTCTTCTTGTTCAAGAAACTCAATATCAATTTTAATTCTGTATTTTGCACATTCTTTTTGTATCCAATGCGCATCTTCAACGTGATCTTCTCCTGTAAATGTATATAGTCGCAGTGTTTCATTACGATAAGAGCTGCATTTAATAAGTGTATGTATATCCCTGTTAATTTGAATTGTACCGTTCTTTGTGAGTACTAATTCATCCGCTACTTCTCCGCGCTCTCCCTGTAATTCTTCAACAATATTATTACCATGAATAATTTTATATAAAGCTCTCCGAAACATCACATTTTGCATAGGTCCTTCTTTTGCAGTATTTAACGTAATGTAAGTTACATTCAACTCAAGTCTAGATACTTCTTTATGGTGCTTTTCTATATTATTATAACGTGCTTTCGCTAATATATCGCACGTATTAACTCTGTGCTCTACATTCCATAATTCAATTCGGTCGAGAAATGGTCGCTCGCAAAAATATAAATCATTTGCTTCTAATACGAATACATCCTCATTCTTTTCACATAACCGAAACGGTCCAGTACCAATTAACTTCCCGTCTTCATCTTCATTTACAATCGAACACTGTTCTGTACTTAAAGCATGTAAAAACAACTTATTATCTGTAGATAAACGAATCTGCACAATGTAGTCATCAAGAATATGTAAACTTTCAACGTGCTGTAACATCCAAGCATGCGGGTTATTTTTTGTTTTCATAAATCGTTTAAATGTATGCACAACGTCATGAGCGGTAAATTCTTTCCTGTTATGAAACTGAACACCTTTTCGTAAGTAAAAAGTCCATATATATTTCTGGTCATCATATTCCCAATAAAACGCAAGTCTTGGCTCTACACTATTTGTATTTCCTTCTACATACACTAATGTGTCGTATATATGTTTTACCATATGACATTCCGAACGCATCGTAGCGTATACAGGGTCTAATGCAATATCTAGATTCATTTGCACTTGCAAACGTAGCACATCTCTTCTCCCTTTAGATGTCCTTTCGACTTGATAACCGAATATCGAATCAATCCACGTTTGAAATTGCGTTTGAAGTGATGGGAAATACGAGCTATATCTTTCAATAAATGCACTCCCGCTTTTTACGTCCCCTTGTTTCGTTATTTCTTTTCCTCTTTCTAAAATTAAAGAAAGTGGATGTTTTTGAAATAACAACTTTGAACGATTCCCTCTCCCTCGGCCTGGAAACCACATAATCCAATTAAATTCTTCTAATTTTTTTATGATTAATTTACTATTTCGCTCTGTACAAAATAATGTTTCAGATATATTTTGTATAGTTATTTCTAATTGTTCCCCCTCTGATCTCCCTTTTCCATACTGGAGCCATAGGTGCATATATTGCTCCAAAATAGTCATAAAACGCCCCCCTAAAAGATGAAAAATCTTCCTCTTTCATTCTACCCTTTTTCATTTCTAGCTTCCATCTTATCATTTCAATATAGAAAGGAGGAAATAAAAATGAAGTATCTTTTAAAACGTTATAATAAGCCCATTCTCATTCGATTGTTCGGTGAATTGATAGTCCGAACGACTGAAGCAATGTTAGCTATCATTTTTATTGTTCATGTTAATAAAGCGTTAAATGGTAATGTCATCGTTACAATGCTTCTTTTCGGATTGCAGCCTCTCGCTGATATTGTGTTTACATTAATCGCTGGAGGTGTAACAGATAAATACGGTCGTAAGAAAATCATGTTACTCGGATTAGTTTTACAAGCTTTCGCCGTAAGCGGATTCGTTTTTGCTGAAACAGTCGCCTTTTTCGCCTTATTGTATGTAGTAAATGGTATTGGCCGCTCTTTATATATTCCGGCACAGCGCGCTCAAATCGCTGACTTAACGAGGGAAGAACAACAGGCAGAAATATTTGCTGTTCTGCATACTACGGGAGCGATTGGCTCTGTAATCGGACCATTAATTGGTGCTTTTTTCTATACTAGTCACCCTGAATATTTATTTATTTTGCAAGGTGTAGCCCTTACGCTATATGCTATTCTCGTTTGGACGCAGCTTCCTGAAACGGTCCCACTCAGACAAAGCGTTAATAAAACTAAAGAAGTATATTCGCCAAAACAATTTATTTCAAAGCATTATGCTGTGTTTGGACTTATGGTTTCTACACTACCTATTAGTTTTTTCTACGCTCAAACCGAATCGAATTATCGTATATTCGCCGAAAGTGTATTTCCAAATTTTTTATTCATACTCGTATTTATCTCAACTTGCAAAGCAGTCATGGAAGTTATTCTCCAAATTTCCCTTGTGAAATGGTCTGAACGATTTTCTATGCCTAAAATCATTGTTATTTCCTATACTTGCTATACGTTAGCTGCGATTGGCTACGGTTATTCCACAACAATATGGTCATTATTCTTCACATTGCTCTTTTTAGTAATTGGGCAAAGTATAGCTTTGAATCACTTACTACGATTTGTTTCACAAATCGCTCCAAGTCATAGACGCGGATTATATTTTTCTATATACGGTATACATTGGGATATTTCAAGAACTTGCGGGCCTTTTGTAGGTGCATTGTTATTAAGTAAATTAAACGGTAGTACTCTATTTTATATTTGTGCCTTCTTATTAATAATTGGTGGTATCATTCAAGCAGTTTTTGTTCAGTCGTTAGAGAGAACAAAAACAAAAGAGCTGTCCCTATAGGATCAGCTCTTCATTTAACCCGCCATTTTATTAATACTATCCTCCGGTGAAAACACAGAAATATGATGTACTTTACCAGTTGACTTTGGAATAACGAATTTCAATTCAAATTGGTCATTTACTTTATAAACGTATATTTTGTCATTACCATTTACTTTAACAGACGCTGGTTTTCCTAAAGCCTTTTCGATTTCTTGTAACGTAATCACTTTAAGTTCTGAATGGTAAGATCGCACGTCAAAGACTTGTGATCCTTTATTAAAGCCAAATACAACATTTTTATTTGTAAACGTCGCATACATCCCGCTTCCTGCTTGCTCCGTCTTATTTGCTTTCCCCCATGCCTTCTCTATTTCTTCAATATCACCTGAATGTGCTGCATATGGAACATTAGGTACTTTACCTTCTTTCGCTAGCTCAAATAAATCTTTAATATGGTTAATTGATTTTTGATTAACTGCTGTATTTTTTGAATTAGAGTCTTTTGAAGGTTTGGATGAGTCTTGATCTTTTGGTTTTTCCACAGGTTCTTTCTCTTTTTTCGGAGCAGCCTCCTCATTCTTTTTACTCGTTTCCGGCTTATCGTTCTTTTCTTCCGTACTATTTTCTGATGTTGGATTAGTTTGTTTCTTTTCTTCTGCACTCTTACAAGCGGTTAATGCCATTACACACGTTAAAATTAGGAAAAATATAAGTACTTTCATATATACTTTCATCATTTTCAGCCCCCCTCTTCAACATATTCACTTTTGTAACCATTCCATTACACTACTCTTCAAATTATTTTCACTCCAAAAAGTAAGTGCTTCGTTTTCTCCAAAAGTATGGACTATATACTCTATATATGATTTTCCTAAAAAATAACCGAGTCGATTGTATCCGAAATAATTCCCGCCTGATAGACGGAACCATTCTTTCTCTTTTTCAGCTGTCCATCCTTCAATGTAATCTTGTAAAAAACGATTCTTAATCTGCTTCTCATTTTCTCTATAACATTGGAACCATGGATCACCGTCACTATTATATGAATAGTAAACAGACTCACTTAAATCTTTAACAATTTGTTTTGACAGATAAGTTGCAACACCTTCACGATACAAACTTACCAACGCATCAGTCCATTCAGCATTAGTCCAATCCATTCCGCTCTCTTGTAATACGAAATTATGATATATATGTCCGATTTCATGAGCAACGATAACACGAAGATGCTCCCTTTCAGGAGATAATTTTTCTGCCGCAAGAAATATATCCCCCATAATATCTCTTTCTACAAATGCATTGGAACCAAATCCACCTACAAATAGATGAAAAGTCAAATCTATATTAAAACCAAATTGAATGCGATACTCCTCACTAATTTCTTGAATAATAGATGGTAAAGTTTCCGAAATAATACGAATGTCTTCTAGTTTTTCCGGATACTTTTTAATTGCACTAGAAAGACGTTCTTCCGTCTTAGGACAATGATAATTAAAATACTCTCCAAATGCTTCTGGATACATATCATAATATTTGTTCAAGTCATGTAATCCTATATCATCGCTTTCCAAAAGCTTCAAAAAGCTTGGAATTGTATTGTTAATCATCTTATTCATCTCCTTGTATACACCTTCTCTCCATACTCGCTATATCCTTTTTTGTAACTTGAAATAAACTGCTACAAAATCTCCTTTAAATGCAAAAAACCAGCAGAAAGTGAATACTCATTCCCTGCTGGTTTAATGTTTTGTTCCTTCTGAATCTTATTCAAATCATTTGTCATGATCAGAAATCCATTAAGATTGCCTATTTATATAATTAAAAAAGCTGTCCTATTAAAGGACAGCTTCAAATATGTATATTATACTTCGATAGATTTACCATCTTCAACGATATGGTAAAGTAAGTGCGCTAAATGATGAATTGGACCATTTTCTTCCTCTTCTTCATTTGTTTCACCTTGGAATTCAAGATCATTTAAGTATAGTGCTAAAAATTGATAGAACAATTTCAAATCAAATCCGTAGCAAGCACTTGGTTCTTCATGATCTCCTTCATATTGTAACATTAAGTATTGCTCGTTTCCTTCTGCATCTTCAGCATCAAAGAATACGAAAAAACCAACGTTTGTATCTAAATCAAATAGATGACGAGTACCTTTTTCTGTTGCTTTATCGAAGTCCTCTTCACTTAATTTATGTACTGTTGTTGCCTTTGCATTATCCTCTTGATGAAAATTTACTGTAAATGATTTCAATGCTGACACCTCCTGATTGTATAAAAGTAGCATAACAGATTAAACAACATAATACAAAGGGACTGCTCACAAATGTAAACAGCCCCTTATTATTTATTTCCGTATAGCTCGTAATAAGAAGCTCACAATGAAAATTAATATTACTGCACCTATTAAAGCGGGAATAATTGCAAATCCGCCAATAACAGGACCGAATTTACCAAGTAATAACGTACCCAGCCAAGAACCGATAATACCCGCAATAATATTACCAATTACACCGCCCGGTACATCCTTTCCAGTAATCAAGCTTGCAAACCATCCTAATATACCACCGACGATTAAATACCAAATCATATCATTACCTCCTAATATATTTTACCAATAAAAATATAATCTGAAACAATTGCTTACCATTAGTTATGTTTCATTTTTCGTAAGTTATTCGTCTTATGAAAATCATTCAAATCTGCTCAACCTTTTAAGGACAATCCGGCTTCAATGTTGTACTCATAAATTCGTCTTTAAACGCTTGATAATTAAATTCAACGGCAATCCTTTGTATAGGACGATTATCAAACGTCGTTGGCTCAGCTATTTTTCTAAAATCCGCAACACTTTGACCTCTCGTTACATCATTTGTCGTACTAATCCAAACTGCTGATTTTTTATATTCAAAAATATCATCATTTATAAAAGAAATGAACGGCAGTAAATCATGGATCGGACTTCCAGCAATACCTGGATATTCTTTTTTATAAAAGTTTTCAAAATAAAAATCAATCATTGGTTTAATAAGTTTCGCCTGTCCTGTTCCTTCTTTATCGATAACATCGACCATTTCAGGAGTAATAAGAGCTTCTTGTGTTACATTTAACGGATATATAGTAGCATTCTTCGCATATCTCATTACGATATTTGCTGCAATTGGATCACCGTAAAATTAGCTTCAGATACTGGTGTGACATTACCTGGAAATAGAAAAGCACCGCCCATTATATAATAAGAATATACTCGATTCATTAAATTTGGATACAATAAAAATAATGTTGCAAGTGTCGTTAATCGTCCCGTCGCCACAATAATAATATTTTCAGGACAAGGCTCAATTAATTTAATCAATTCGCAAAAATTTTCGTTGTTACAAAATCTCATTTTCGGTGGAATGATTGGACCTAAACCGTGATCTCCATGAATTTCAGGGAAGAACACAGGATCTTCAGCTGTCATTGGTCTACTGGCACCTTCGATAATCTTTATTTCTGTAGCATAGTATCTTTCTAAAAAATATACATTTTCGGTAACAATTTCTCTTGATACATTTCCATACTCTGCAACAATACCTATAATATCTAATTTGCATGTTTTATTCGCATAAATTAACGTTACTGCATCATCAATTCCAAAATCTCCGAAAAAGATTATTTTTTTATTAACTTTCCTCACCCCTCTCCAGCATAATCTACTATCATTATTATGCGAAAAAGACAAGGTGGTGAAACGGAGATAATTAAAAAAGCCGCCTATTTATTGGCGACTTCAATCTTCTTATAAGATAAATATGCTAATACATTTTTGCTTGAATCATATTTCGGATTATTCCCTTTTCTTGGTTCTCTCATATGTGTTTTTTCAAACCCAGAAATGTCCGGCATTTTCTCTAAAAATTCAAGCATCTCTTCCTCGGTTCCCTCAATACGTACACGAATCATTATTACTATTCCTCAATTCTCATTTTCTCTGTACTAAGTATATCGTACATCAGAAAGACTGCAAGAAATTTATCTTTTTAATGTTGAACTTTTTTTACATACAAATAGTGCCATTTCAGTATAGAATGATTCTACTTTATTATTATCAAAGTGTATGTTGAAAAATCCCTGCATTTCATTTGATGTTTTCATCATACACTCTGTTAACTTTACACGTTTTTGCATAGGTACATCCATCATATCGCACCACCAATCAAAATCAAACTTCTTATCAAAAGTATGACATGACTGCATTTGCAAACCATGTTTTTCTAATAAAGTAATCCATTCTGTTTTTTTCAAAGCTCGTTCATGGCTTGGATCTCGCTTCTTTTCAATAAAGTTATAAAATGTATCAAACTCATTATTTTCTGGTGAAACATTATCAATTAATATAAATAATCCTTCATCCTCTAACGTTCGATTTACTTCAAAAATAAATTGCAAAGGATCAACAAAGTGATGTGCTGCAATTCGGCATGTAATTGTATCAAAGGATGCATCAGCAAATGGTAACCTTTCTGCATTTCCTGCTACAAATGATACATTTTCATGCCCGTTCCCTTCTATAAAACCTTTTGCTTTTTCTAGCATTTTTTCTGTTAAATCAAGAGCGACTACCTCTTTAAACATTGGGGCTAACAAATTTGCAACGTGTCCACCACCAGTAGCAATGTCAAGAAGACGAGTATTATGACGAGTTTCAACTTGCTGAACTACATATTGTAAATCCGGTCCTTTTGCATGAATTTTACTTTTCACATACTTCTCTGCATTACTACCAAATTGTTGTTTCACAAGTTCTTCTTTACTCATTTTTATCATCTTCTTTCTATAAAGTATTATATTTATAAATTCTCTTTATATAATTTCAAATCCTCTTTTAGGCTTATCTCTTGTATTAGAGTCCTTCTATCAAAATCATTTAACTCTTTTATTTTTAAGTATAAAACAAAAAAGGTTATGGGAAGTTATCCCACACCCCCACAAAATATCTCTTATATTGGAGGATCATCTTACTCGTCTAAATAACTTAATCCCCCTGTAACTTCACAAGAACTTCTAATTCGCTATTAGTAGCCTCTCTTGCATGCAATCCATATTGATCTATGCCAATCCATATCCACCCAGGACTATCATAAAGAATATCTATGTTGAAATGCTCCAACTTAGTAAGTTCTGACCTAATAAATTTATTCCTACTAGCGATTTGCTTATCAAGCAAACCATATTCTTTCCCATTTTCAAATAGTGCTATAATTTTTCCTGCAAGTGGATGTATACGAACAATAAAGTGATATTGCTTTTCATTTATATTCACCACAATCGTACTAGAATCAGGTACATCACATCTAGAATTCGGCATCTTCATATCGATCAGCTCCTTTATTGGTTTCACTAACATCATAACAGATGAATATTTAAATATTATTAATATAATGTAAAAAATATAAAAGCTGACTTCCCTTTAGAAATCAACTTTTACACATTGTTTATCTTTAAACTTTTTACAAATTTTATAATGTTTCTTTCTCTTCATCATTTCCGGAAACTAAATCTCCTAAAACTTCCACCGTAACTTCAACTACAAATTCACAAATCCCTGCTACAACTTCTCCAATTACTTCCTCCATCTTTCTCCCCCCTTGTTTTATGAAACTTATTTGTAGTATAGGAGATATTGGTTAATTGTAACTATCGTTAAAGGTGACAAAAACATTACAGATTTGTAAGCTGTTTCAATGTTTTTTTGAATTTATACTTCTTCCCTTTGAAACTTTAAGTATTATTAACAACCAGATAGGTCATCATAATAGAAAGTATTTAAGAATCCTAATTTAAAGGAGGCGTGTAAAATATACTACGTAAAATTAATTAAAGGTCAATCTTTCTATGCTTTTGATCATCGTTTCTTAATATCCGAGGAAAAAGAGGTTTCAGAGAAAATTTTTAATTACTTACGCCGGAATGAATTCTTCGAAGTACGTAAAGAAGAGTTTTCTGCCTAAAGTATGAAAAGCATCAAAAAACAGCTCACATACTTGTGATTCCTTTTTGATGCTTTTATATTAACTTCCAGTATTCAATATTATTTCTCAATTCTATTAATATCTTCTATTATATGTCCAATCTAATCCATCGTTCCCTTCATATTTTAGTATATGAGGAGGTGACGAATATAACTCATATCATTGATTACCAAGCTACTCAACCAATAAATAAAACTGGTGAAACAACTTTTACAATTCCCCATTCCCCAAACAAAGCAATTCTAGCTAATATTAAATTAAAAATTTCAAGAATAGATTCACGTAATAATCGAGTAGAATTAATTGCTACAGTTGGAGTTGAAGGTATAACTGAGATTTCACAAGTTTTATTCCGAATTTTCCGTGACAATACAGAAATCTTCAACGCTCAAGTAGGGATTGAATCTACAGATTCTGAGCAATTTTACGCGCAAACATTTCAAGCTATAGATCAAAATGTTTGCTGCGGGACTCACGAATATTCATTAACTGTAGAAAACCTTACTAGTGGTGCAAGTGCAGATGTTGTTGGTCCACTATCTTTTAGCGGTTTAGCTATTGGACAAGATCATAAGTGTTGCTAAGTAAATTTATTGTTTAATTTTGTATTTCAAAAAAGCGAGACGTAGTATATACGTTCTTGCTTTTTTATTTTTTCTATGTTTATCTTTACTATCAATTGGTATTTAAGCATAAGCTTTTTTACATTTTGAATTGCTTATTTCAGTACTTAATAAAGTGATTTTTTTACAAATCAAAAAAATTGAAATCCACTAATGAAACACGTAATATAGACTCTGACTCTAAAAAAAGAACGTTAAAAAATAATGAATAAATTAGGAGGTTTTATATACGATTTTTAAATTATAAATGACTGCGAGGTTTTTAATTATGTGGCGTAATAAAAATGTTTGGATCGTATTAATTGGGGAGTTTATTGCTGGTCTTGGATTATGGCTTGGTATTCTTGGCAACCTTGAATTTATGCAAAAATACGTCCCTTCTGATTTTATGAAATCCGTTATATTATTTATCGGACTGTTAGCTGGCGTTCTAGTTGGTCCAATGGCTGGTCGTGTCATTGACCAGTATGAAAAAAAGAAAGTTCTTCTTTACGCTGGATTTGGTCGTGTTCTTAGTGTTATTTTCATGTTTTTCGCTATTCAATATGAAAGTATCGCCTTTATGATTGCTTTTATGATTGCACTTCAAATTTCAGCGGCATTTTATTTCCCTGCATTACAATCTGTAATCCCACTCATCGTTCGGGAACATGAGCTATTGCAGATGAACGGTGTACATATGAATATCGGTACAATCGCTCGTATTGCAGGTACTTCACTAGGTGGAATTCTTTTAGTTGTAATGAGTCTACAGTATATGTATGCCTTCTCAATGGCAGCATACGCTTTATTATTCCTCTCAACTTTCTTCCTACAATTTGAAGATGAAAAATCAGCTACATCAAGTAAACAATCAGCTAAAGATAATAGTTTTATGGAAGTATTCCGTATTTTAAAAGGCATCCCTATTGCTTTTAAAGCACTTATATTAAGTATTATCCCTCTTTTATTTATAGCTGGATTCAATTTAATGGTTATTAACATTAGCGAAATGCAACATGACCCGACAATTAAAGGATTCATATATACAATTGAAGGTGTAGCGTTTATGTTAGGTGCATTCGTTATTAAACGTTTATCTGATCATTTCAAACCTGAAAAGTTACTATACTTCTTCGCATTTTGTACCGCTTTTGCACACCTTTCGCTGTTCTTTAGCGATATTAAATGGATGGCACTTACCTCATTTGGTTTGTTTGGATTTAGTGTTGGCTGCTTCTTCCCTATTATGTCGACAATTTTCCAAACGAAAGTGGAAAAAAGCTATCACGGCCGTCTCTTCTCATTCCGTAATATGTTTGAGAGAGTTATGTTCCAAATCGTTTTACTCGGTACTGGTTTCTTCCTAGATACGATTGGATTACAGTATATGGTTCTAATTTTCGGCGTCATTTCATTGTTGATTATTTTCATTTCCCTATCTAAGCAGAAACAATTTGAAAAACAAACGTCGCAATCTGCGAACTTATAACATAAACATCTTGGGCATGGATTTAGTATTATACTGATCCATGCCTCTTTGTTTTATATGAACAAAACCTAATTACTATGTTCACTGTAAATATTTAAAGGAGTATTCCTTCCTACTTTCGAATACAGTATTGAAAAGATTATCTAAAAAAGGAGTTGTGGAAATGACTGCCTTCGTACAGTTATTAATGATTTTTCTTATTGTTATAATTATGTTTAGCGTAATTAACTTTTTAGCCATTTCCCTATCTCAACATAGCTTTAAAAGAAGAATTGTTGCAGGTTTCGTATTTTTACTGTTAACTCCCATTGTCTTTCTTACTACTACAGCATTCGCTTCTATATTCAATAAAGGTGGTTTTAGCCTAGGTGCTCTAGCCTTTATTATTGCAGGTATTTACATTTTAAATGGAATAGCAATCCTTCTTTCCTCCACATTCATTATCAAAAAAACATAGTATTGATTTAAAATAAGTTAGAAACATAATTTACTTAAATAGTTGTAAGGCATGCATCTGGCATTCTACTGGATCATGTCTTTTTTTATGCCTTCCTTTTCAAACACAGCCAATATTTTCATGTAAAATTTATTAATTCTTTATAAAAATTTAAGCTTTATTCATTACAATATTCCTATCGTATTCGCACGTTTATAAATACTAATAAGAAAGGAGTACACAATGAAAAGGTTTCTACTTATTTTTCCTATATTAGTCGTTCTGCTTAGTGGATGTAGCAATAATGATATATACGGCTCTTGGGAAGTCATTGATAATAAAAAAGGTGAATGCCCTGTATATTATAAATTTGAAACAGTTGTAAAAGAAGAAAAGAAAGAAAAGGTTGTTCACAATTTAGTGGAAATGCAAACAACAAATAAAAAAGAGGATTTATTTAAAGGATCGTTTGTTAAAAATTCTAACGTTTATCGTATTGATTATGGTAACTCGTTTACATCGGATCAATCTTTAAAAGTTGTCGATAGTAAATTAAATGTATACTTTTTTACAACTGAAAAAACATGTACGTATAAAAAAACAAACAATTAATCTTCATTTATAACGTAGAAAATATTTTCTGCGTTATTTTTATTTTGCTCCTTATTATCCTCCCTCTAAATTTGTCAATCGTTTTAATTTTCTTAAAAAAATGATAAAATGTAAACATGTGTTTTCAGAATAATTAAAAACGCAGAAAGAAAACACTGTTTTTAGGAGGGATTTTGATGACTTACACGTTAGCAACTAGAATGAAAGCATTCCAATCTTCTATATTTAGTGAATTAGGGGCCTATAAAAAAGAGAAAATTGCAGCAGGTCATAAAATGATTGATTTAAGTATTGGAAATCCCGATATGCCTCCTGCTGATTTCGTAAGAGAAGCAATGGTACATACGGCAAGTGAAAAAGAAAGCTATGGATACACATTAACAGGCATACAAGAATTTCACGAAGCTGTAACTGAATATTACAACAACACTCATAATGTTATATTAAATGCTGAAAAAGAAGTTTTATTATTAATGGGTTCACAAGACGGACTCGTTCATTTACCTATGGTTTTTGCAAATCCGGAAGATATAATACTAGTTCCTGATCCAGGATATACAGCTTATGAAACAGGCATTCAAATGGCCGGTGCAACATCTTACTACATGCCATTAAAGAAAGAAAATGATTTCTTACCTAACTTACAAGTTATCCCTGAAGAAATCGCTGATAAAGCGAAGATGATGATTTTGAACTTCCCAGGGAATCCAGTTCCAGCAATGGCTCATGAAGATTTCTTTAAAGAGGTAATCGCATTCGCGAAAAAACATAATATTATCGTTGTCCATGATTTTGCTTATGCTGAATTTTATTTTGATGGCCAAAAGCCGATTAGCTTCTTATCTGTACCTGGTGCAAAAGAAGTTGGCGTTGAAATTAATTCTTTATCTAAAAGTTATAGTTTAGCTGGTAGCCGTATTGGTTATATGATTGGTAACGAAGAAATTGTCGGCGCGCTTACGCAATTTAAGTCTAATACAGATTACGGTGTGTTTTTACCAATTCAAAAAGCTGCATCCGCTGCATTACGACACGGCGCTGCATTTTGCGAGAAAAACCGAAGCATTTACCAAGAACGTAGAGATACTTTAGTGGACGGATTCCGCAAATTCGGTTGGAATGTCGATAAACCAGCTGGAAGTATGTTCGTTTGGGCTGAAATTCCGAAAGGATGGACTTCTCTAGAGTTCGCTTATGCACTTATGGATCGTGCAAATGTCGTTGTCACACCAGGCCATGCATTTGGTCCTCACGGCGAAGGCTTTGTACGTATTGCACTAGTTCAAGATAAAGTAGTATTGCAAGAAGCAGTTGAAAACATTAAAAACAGCGGTATTTTCTCTATTGAAAAAGTAGCGGAATTAGTTGAAAATTAATAATAACTCCCCTGCTTAACTTTAGCAGGGGTATTATTATTCCTGGAGGTACGATATGAATATTAAAGATACTCTTCCCCATCGCTATCCATTTTTAATGATCGATAAAATTACAAGCGTTACAGAATCTCAATCAGCTACAGGATACAAACTAATTACAAATAATGAGTGGTTTATTAATAACAATCAAAACTATATGCCTCATATGTTAATTGTAGAAGCACTAGCGCAACTTAGTGCCTTTGTGAGTACAGGTGAATCTGAAGGACTTGGTTTCCTCTCCTCATTAGATGGGGTGGAATTTCATGAAAATGCGTATCCCGGTGATAAACTTGACTTACATTATGAATTAACACGTAACAGACGAGGTTTTATTCTTGGTAAAGGAATTGCCTCTGTAAACGGTCAATCAATCGTTACCATTGAAAAGCTATTAATATATCAAGCTGATTAAACAGATTACATAGTAAGGAGTAGAAAAATGCGGAATGTTGTTGGTATTGATGCTGGGGGAACATTAACAAAAATTGCTTACTTTAACGAAATGAACAAATTAGTTTTTGAAAAATTTTATTCATATGAACAAAAAAGAATTAAAGAATGGCTTCATAATAATAATTCAATTATACAATTATGTATTACAGGTGGTAAAGCTAAACAGTTAGAACAACTACTTTCAGGTTCGTATAAAATAGTAGAATTAAACGAGTTTGAAGCTACATTAGGGGGCGTACGACACATACTAAAAGAAGAAAAACGTACTATACAGAACTTTGTCCTAACAAATATCGGTACAGGTACTTCCATTCACTACGTTCACGACAAACAATACATTCGCGCTGGTGGAACTGGAGTTGGCGGCGGTACAATTATGGGCCTTTCAAAACTATTAACAAATATAGACCATTTTGAAGATATGCTTCCGCTTACGAATATAGGCTCAAGAAAAAGTCTAGACATTACGGTTGGAGATATTTATGGAGGTATTCTCTCCCCTATTGATAATAGCTTAACTGCTAGCAATTTTGGAAAAGCGACCATTACAGACTCAAATTATAGTAGTTCAGATATACTCGCTACCGTTCAAGGGCTTGTCGGTGAAGTCGTCACAGCATTAAGTCTTCAATTCGCCGAAGCGAAAAATATTGACCATATCATTTACATCGGTTCTACTCTATGTAATAACGTACATCTTCAAAATATTATAAGTAGCTATACAGAATATCAAAACAAAATACCAATCTTCTTACAAGACGGCGGTTATAGTGGTGCAATTGGTACTTTACTTCATGGTACGAAATAAAAAAGCTGACTGACTTTTGTCAGTTTTTTTGCAATGGTACTTCAAATTCAATAATTGATTCTCCGTCCTCCCCAATACGTTCCACACTAATTCTATCGATTACACAGTGCAGCTTCTTATAAAAACAAGGAAGCTCCCTTGCTAGTTCAGTAGCTAACTGCGAGCTTTCTTTTCTTCCGACTGTTACATGGGGTATGTACGGAATGTCTTTTCTCAAAAGTGGTAGTAATGGTCCTGTATATAATTTATCATGTAGCTCTTCTATTTGTTCTTTTCCTTGCTCAATTTCTAAAAATAAATAGTCTCCTATACTAGTTACACCACTTGCAAACTCAATTTCAATTGCACCTATCCCTTTTGACAGATTCGAAATATGTGATTTCAATTCATCATTTGAAATATTACTTTCAAAAGGAAATACAATTGTTATGTGGGGAGGAATTAAACCAAATAAAGGATCGTGTATTTCTCGAATACTTTCTATCTCATCAGTAGACATGTTATTTAGAAAAAGTAAAATTGTACGCATTTTTATATCCCCCCCTCTCCTCAATTTTTTATATTTATCATATTGTATGGTAGCGTGAACTTCAACAAATTATTTTGCTTGCATATAAAAATAAAAAACTTCTCAAATGAGAAGTTTTCATATAGCATGGTTATTATTTTCTCTCAAAACTTTCCTGAATTTTATATAACAAGCAATTCTCCAAGGAATGATATACGATACTGCAACGACATAAAATAATAAACCAATCGTTTGTTGATCTAAGTTAACAATATATTGCCTTGAACCGTATCTTAAAACAACAAGTGCAATAAAAGTAATTAAAAAAGCTGCACTTTTTTTCGTATAAATATTCCCATTATCTCTTCGCTCATAATTTGTTAAAATTATAAGTGGTATAGCGAAAAGAACCCCAATTAATGCTGCTATAACTACTTGTAATGGTGCTGGATGTACGGGTCCAAAAAACCATATTATCCCCGGTGTTAAAAATAGTAATGGCCACAAAATACGTTTTCCCGTCCCCTTAATCGGCTTATACATAGATCGATAACGGCGCCAAAATATTAGTAGTGCAACACATAAAAAGACTGTAATTAGTGAGGATGTGTCTCCCATATACTTTCCTTCTCTCTAAAATAATCTAACAATATTTCAAACCGTTTGTTCAAATGAAACTTTACGAATAAATATACTACTAGTTATGATATATAGAATGGTTAATCCAATTGAAATCACAGTAAAATAGGGAATATCTATTAAAGATACATCACTCGTAAATAATAAACCGTTTATCCCTACTTCTCCATAAAGCACACTGTTTGTTGATAAGAAAAGCGTTCCACCAATCATGAGACCAATCCACTGAAATCGTTGTTTAAAAACTACTACTACTTGGAAGAAATATGCTATTGTAACATAAAAGAAAAATTGTAAAATAAATTGTTGTGTTAATTGTTCTCCAATGCTAACATTCCCTAAATCATATTTTATATCTTGTAAAAGCATAACTTGAAGAAATGAAAATAACGCAGATTGCAGTACAATATAACAAATCGCTCCCATGAAATATTGTATTCTCGTTACACCAAATGAAATAGCTAGACGAAATAAATCATCTTGTATATTGAAAGTACTCACTACTATAAACATCATAATTGCTATTGAAGGATTATTGATAATTTCGGGTAGATAACTAATTTTCAATCCATTTAAACGAGCAGCATTCAAAGCTCCTTTTATTAATAAAGCTACAATCCAAAATATTAAAATTGCCTTATAATGAAAATTTATATGTAACTTCAACTGCTTCATTAACATCGTCATTTCACTTCACCACCAGTTATGTGTATAAATAGTTTTTGTAATGTAATTCTATCAACTGCTATTCCTTCTTTTTCGAGAGAGTAATAATCGTCACTAGAAAGCTCTTCCCATATAACAGCTATACCTTTCTTTCCATAAACTTCTCGATTTATAACTTTTTTATTGTTCGAGAACTCATCCACTTTGTCTTTTTGCCCTGAAATAATATGTCCTTGTTGTAATAAATCTTCCACCGATGATTGAACAACTAGTCTTCCTTCTTTTATGATAATTACATCTTCAATAACATGGGTTACTTCTTCTACTAAATGTGTTGATAATATAATTGTTCGAGGGTACTCACCGTAATCTTCTAATAGTAAACTATAAAATAACTCTCGATGTGCTGCGTCTAAACCAGTAGTTGGTTCATCAAAAATTGTAATTGGTGCCCTACTTGCTAGACCTTGAATAATCCCTACAACTGTTTGCATTCCGTGTGATAATTTATGATATTTCTCTTTCATATTAAGCTGAAATTTCCCTGCCAGTTCTTCAGCGTACTTCTGGTTCCAATTTTTATAAAACATGTTACATAACTTAAAAATTTCTTTTACTTTATAACTTAAATGTGCTTCTTCTTTCACTCTAACAAAACAAATGCTTCGCATCGCTTTACTATTTTCAAAAACATTTTCGCCAAATATAGATACACTTCCACTACTTGAAATAATTTGTCCTGCAAGAAGGTTTAATAATGTTGTTTTCCCAGCTCCGTTCCTTCCAAGCAAACCATATATTTTATGCTCTTCCAATGAAATGGTTACTTCATTTACAACTACTTTCTTTTTATATTTTTTCGTTAAATCTCTCGTTTCAAGTGCAAACATTACTCTTTCCCCTCCTTCGTAATTTTTTGTATCATTTCCATCAATTCATCTTTTGATATTTCTAGTACTTTTGCTTCTTGCCACACTTTAGGCAAATATTCAGTCATAAAAGTATTTTGTCTTTTTTTTAGTACGACTTCTTTTGCTCCCTTTGCAACAAACATCCCGATCCCTCTCTTTTTATATAAAATCCCCTCATCCACTAGTAGATTTACTCCTTTTGCAGCTGTAGCCGGATTAATTTGTAACATCTTCGCAAATTGATTTGTCGATGGAACTTGTTCTTCTTCAAGTAATATGTCTTTTAAAATATCAGATTCAATTGTTTCTGCAATTTGTATGTATATTAACTTATTTTGTTCTAGAGTAGGTTTCACGATTTCACCACCTTAGGTTCATAGGTTCATTACTTATGTAATTAACCATAGCACAACGTTATATTTTTTTCCATAATTTTCATCAAAAAAAGAATCATTCGATACTGAATGACTCCCTTTAAAAAATGTCCGTATTTTCAATCGTTAAATAACCACATCTTCCTCCATATCACTTAGATTCCCGCACAGGATGTTCATTAAAAAATTGCTTTCGAAAATCTTTATTATTAACTAGCTTTTCTATTTTTTCTTGATTACCGTAAAAGAAATTCATTACGATTCCCTTATTCCATATAAGATCATCCTTTGGCAAATCATTAAATTCTTTATACAGTATGGGTAAAAGTTCTTCTCTTTTCAATGCAAAACTTTGATTTTCAATCTGAAACTCATACCCTTTCGCATTCAGTACTAAAACTGCAAGATAAATAGCATTAAAGAGAAAATTCTTCTTCATCGTATCCTTCCCATCAAACCAATACGTCTCAATCATTTCTTCTGTAAGATTTCCATTCTCTTTTGCACCATATTCCACTTTAATATTTTCATTTTCTAAATTTAAACCTTGAACTGTTTCACCACCAGGTAAGTTTGTAACAATCTCAATAACGTCGGAATTATTTCCAACGTATGTCCCCGTATATTTTTTAAAAGCTCCAGGTTCAATATGTGATATTTCTTTTATTTGTTCCCCATTAGAACAAGCAGTAACAAATAAAAAAATTGTTAGCATAACACCTGCTATTCTATTCATATAGTTCATTAGACACCCCAAGTTCTATTTATTATCCAATCTATACAATGTATCCCTTAAAAAACCTTTAAAATATACGCATTTTAATCAAAATTAAAAATTTTCAATTTTTATGTTTACAATTATCCATTAATTGTATATAATTACTAACGTAAGAAAAATATTCTAAAAGGAGGTCGAATGAAATGATGAAATTACAATTAGATGCTTTATCGTTAGCGTTAGCTGCACCTTTGTTTTTCGGACAATTGAATATGAATTCGACCACCATAATGGAGAATTAAAATCGTACTTTATTTCTTTTAATTCATAAATTCGCCACAGGAGGTCGTATACTTTCCTGTGGCTTTTTCACGCCCAGCCGTAGGAGAACGATATCTTCCTGTGGCTTTTTTGTGCGATTTTTTAGTCTCATACATTATTTTTTAAAGAAAGGAGCAACATTCGATGACAATTAGCGTATTGTTTTTAAGTATTACGATTCAAAGAAATACACTTTCCAAAGCTGAAATTCTTCATAATGAGCAAATTACAAAAGCTATGAATGATGTTAAGGAGCGCCAAGTGCTTTATTGCGATCACCTGTAATTCCTTTTCGAAAGGAGGAATTCGTCTATGACTTTTCATATTTTCTTTTTTACGACAGCACTTCAGAAAAAAACGTTATCTGAAGCTGAAATCTTTCGTAAACAACAATTAAAACAAACTATGGATAAAATAACGGACATTAAAAGTTCGTATTATACACAAATGTATTAAAAATATTTTTTAAAGGGGTAATATCCTAATGAAATTTAAAGCTTTCTTTTTAACTATCACCATTCAAAAACGTAAGCTTTCAAGAGATGAAATTTCTCGCGAACAACAAATTAAAAACATTATGGACGGAGTAAAAGAGCGCCAGTCCTCTTATTACAATCGTCTTTACTAAATAAATTATAAAGGGGTAATATCCTAATGAAATTTAAGGCTTTCTTTTTAATGATTACCATTCAAAAACGTAAACTTTCAAGAGATGAAATTTCTCGTGAACAACAAATTAAAAACATTATGGACGGAGTAAAAGAGCGCCAGTCCTCTTATTACAATCGTCTTTACTAAATAAATTATAAAGGGGTAATATCCTAATGAAATTTAAGGCTTTCTTTTTAACGATTACCATTCAAAAACGTAAACTTTCAAAAGATGAAATTTCTCGTGAACAACAAATTAAAAATATTATGGACGGAGTAAAAGAGCGCCAGTCCTCTTATTACAATCGTCTTTACTAAATAAATTATAAAGGGGTAAAAATCCAATGAAATTCAGAGTATTATTTTTAACTATTACCATTCAAAAAAATAAACTGTCTGAGTCTGATATGCTTCATGACCGACAAATTGAGCAGGCTATGTACAACGTAAAAGAACGACAAAGTCATTATTGTAGTCACCTGTAATTCCTATTCGAAAGGAGGAATTCATGTATGAAGTTTCACCTTTTCTTTTTAACCATTACGATTCAAAAAGAAACTATATCTGCAAATGAAGCAAAACAAGAAAAACAGTATAAAAAGATTATAGATGAAATTCGTGATCGTAGAAGCAAGTACTACACTCACCTATAATTGTTTGAACTTATATTAGAAATGAAAGGAGTCGATTATGATGTTAATTACGCGGTGTAAAGAAATGATTTGGATAGTTCAGAGAGATTCCACATAGTTTATAAAGTGAAACTTTAATCAGTGGGGGTTTTATTCATCCCCCACTGATTATTAGCCTTCACCAATCGGGCAGCAGGGCTCCCACCTAACTTCTTTGCTCCACCTGAATTTTGAGGTGGGAGTTTTACTGCCCACAAATAGCGGGATAAAGTTTATTTAACACAAATTTGCCGCCTGATTTGATGTGTAAAAAATATATAATAATACGTATTTCATACACTCTAAAAAACAAAAGATACACCACTATTAAGCGGTGTATCTTTCTCAACATATTCTATTTCCGTTTACTTCGTTTCGTCTTAAACAATCTCACTAAGTTCGAAACAACCGTTTTTGTTACCGCATAAGCTGGTACTGCTAAAATCATTCCGATAATTCCCGCGAAATTACCTACCCCTAAAATAAGGATGATAATTGTTAACGGATGGATATTTAATTTTGAACTCATAATACGCGGTGAAATGATGTTACTTTCAAACTGTTGTACGATTGTTACTATAATAATTACGTACAAAGCTTGCATCGGAGATACGAACAGACCTATAATGACAGCTGGTGCTGCTCCGATAAATGGACCTAAGTTCGGAATTATATTTGTAAATGCTGCGATAATTCCTAAAACGAAAGCATACGGTAAACCGATAATTAAATAACCCGTAAATGTAAAAGCACCTATAAATAAACAAACGAGCGCTTGACCTTGAATATATGCAGATAATGTTTCGTTCGTTTCCTTTATGATACGAAGTCCTTCTTCACGGTAAGACTCTGGTAATACACTAACAGCTTTTCCTGGAAATGCATGTCCATCTTTAAACATATAAAATAAAATGAACGGTACTGTAAAGATAACTAACGCCACGTTCGTGATAATACCAAATAAAGCCGTTGCACTCGACGTAATTGTGTTTGGTATACCCTTTAAGTATTCAATCGCATTTTTCTCAATTGTTTCAATGGAAACGTAGTTTTGTGTAGATAACCATTCAAATAACCTATGATGGGATAGATCTTGTATGTATACTTTTCCCTCTTTTATATAAGTCGGCATATTTTTTACTAAATCCATTAACTGTTGTGAGATGGTTGGAACGACTACTCCAATTGCAACTCCAGTTAATGTAATGATAAAAAGGTACAGTAGTAAAATCGCTAAACCTCTAGGTACTTTTTTATTCTCCAAAAAGACTAACACAGGGTTAAATATGAAGTATAAAAATAGCGCGATTAAAATTGGGAAAAATAATGTTGATATGAAGATACCAATCGGTTGAAATAGAAACGATATTTTTGTGCAAATAAATATGATTCCTACAACCATCAGCACTTCTAATGTCCAAAAGTGCACTTTCGATTTCAAAAAAACGTCCTCCTTTAAACTAGCACTTCTCTTCATTGTACCAAATTAAACTTAGATTTCACATAATATTTTCCTTTACAATATTCCAAAATCCCATTAAATACACTACAATGAGATTACAGACAAATTTGCAGGTAAAGGTGATAAATATGACACAATGCATCATTTGCAGAAAAGATACGAAAGAACTTAGTGAACAATATGTCATTCCAGAGATATTATGTGGATATTATTTCACAAACTCAATTTGTGATTCCTGTCATGAACATATGACAACAAATATTGACCGTCCTTTAATTAGACATAAATTAAGTCAATATAAGATTGAGCAAATGAAAAAACAAATCGACTCCCCTCTCTATACGAATGAACATGGTGAGGAGCTAGCAGCCGCTGAGACAGATGTAGTCGAAGTAAGTGATGAGATACTTTATTCCAATGCATTGATTATGAAACTATGTAAAAAGCACGATATTTCATTACATAATGAAATTTGGAAAGAAGAGCGCGTAACAAAAGTAGCTAGTTCTATTCAACGTGAATTGCTTTTAGATAACCGTAAATATAAAATGAGTGTATTAAAAATGGCTTATACTTTTGCTGTACAAACAATTGATGGCTACTTTGACGATCCAGATGCGATTGATATTTCTACCATTCTATTAAATGCCGATTTCATGGAATTAAAGGAAAAGAGTATCGTTCGTGACTTAAGCAAAAGCTCTTTATGGAATACATTAAATACAACGAGCGAAAACCATTACTTTATTTTACTTAGTGATAAAGACGGTCTGTTCTGCTTCATTCGCCTATTTGATATTTTTGATGTTGTTGTTCATTTATCAGAAAAAAGATACAATCTTCCATCACCAATTGTCGGCGTAAATAATGTAGACAAAAAAGGATTTTTTGTGGAAAGTTTAAAACAGTATATGGATGGGCTATTTAAAGAAACTACACGTTCTATTTAATCCACATAAGAACATACGGTCTCCTTTCTTCATGAAAAGACACTGTGTTATAATGAGTATGAAAAGAACAATACAATCACATAAAACAATTAAAAACTGTATATAAATAAAAAAGACTAGTGTGCGGCTACACACTAGTCCACGTAACTTAGCAGATTGGATTGTTCATTTATCCTATTTGTTTCGTACAAACACAACAACCCACATTCTATAGGCATAGGTGGGTTGTTATTTTTTGAGCTTGTCAATTAAGACGACAATAAACGTTAACAATGCAATGAGAAACAGTCCACCTTGCAGTAACAACGCAATTTCACTCACTTATTATCACCCCCCTCCTACTCGGAGAAGTGATAATTGAACAACCAACCGTACCATAAGTTACCTCTTAATTTTATCATATTTTCTGATAGTTTACGATGAAAACCCGCAAGCGAATTACTTGCGGGTTTTTTCTCATTATTTTTCTAATGCATATGCATCAGCTATCATTTCACCAACAATTTTATTTCTTTGTTTCTTCTCGTCTTTCAACAAAGGAAATAACAGTTCTGCTACTTCATACGCTTCTTCTAAATGAGGATATCCTGATAAAACAAATGTATCGATTCCTAGGGATTCATATTCTTTTATTCTTTCCGCTACTGTATGCGGATCTCCTACAAGTGCAGTACCTGCACCACCTCTTACAAGTCCGATTCCAGCCCATAAGTTAGGACTTATCTCTAACGACTCCCTTGTTCCTTTATTTAAATGTGTCATCCGTTTTTGACCAACTGAATCATATCTTGCAAATGTCTTTTGAGCAAGCTCAATTGTTTGATTATCTACATATTGAATTAAACGTTCTGCCTCTTCCCATGCTTCCTCTTCCGTTTCTCGAACGATAATGTGTAATCGAATACCGAATCGCACAGTACGCCCTTTCGCTTCTGCAAGTTTTCTTACTTCTTCTATTTTTTCTTTCACTTGCTCTGGTGGCTCTCCCCACGTTATATATACATCACTATGTTCCGCAGCAACTTCTTTACCCGCAGCTGATGATCCGCCGAAATATATAGGTGGATAAGGTGTTTGAACTGGTGGAAATACAACTTTACTATCCGTAACTTTAATATGTTTTCCTTCTAAAGAGATTGTTTCACCTTGTAAAGTTGACTTCCAAATTCCCAAAAATTCATCCGCTGCTTCATATCTTTCATCATGATCAAGGAAAAGCCCATCTCCATGTAACTCAACTGGATCCCCCCCAGCTACAACATTAATTAAAAGTCGTCCTTCTGAAATTCTATCAAATGTTGATGCCATTCTCGCTGCAACTGTCGGTGACATCAGTCCTGGTCTAACTGCAACTAAAAATTTTAACTTCTCTGTTTCAGCAGCAAGAGCTGAAGCTAATACCCAGGGGTCTTCACACCCTTGGCCAGTTGGAAGTAAAACACCCGTATATCCTAAATAATCAGCTGCCCCGGCAACTTGTTTATAGTAACCATATTCAGCTGCTCTTCCTCGTTTTGTCGTTCCTAAATATCGACCATCTCCATAAGCCGGAATAAACCATAATATTTCCATACCTTTACACACCCCTTTTTTATTTTGAAACGTATAACAAATCGCTCTATATAAATTAGCACTAATAATTTATATGTTAATTCCCTGTCTCACCCTTAAAATTATCTCGCCATCTCAAAAACTTCACTTCTAGTAAACGTACAAGTGAATCAGAAAACTTTCCAACAAATGCAAAGATAATAATGCCGACAAATACGATGTCTGTATTGGAAAATTGCCTTGCATCCATAATCATATAGCCAATACCTTCTGTAGATCCCATCAGTTCTGCTACTACTAAACTTACCCATGCAACACCTAAAGATAATCTTGCCCCAAGTAAAAGGTTCGGCAATGCTGCTGGTAAAATCAATTTTGTAATCAACTTTCTTTTACTAAATTCTAATACTCTAGCAACGTCAAACAACTTGGAATCAACACCACGAATTCCTAAAAAAGCATTTACGTATAATGGAAAAAATGCCCCGTCTGCAATAAGTAATACTTTTGATGTTTCCCCAAATCCAAACCATAATACAAAAAGTGGTGCAACTGCTAAATGCGGTACCGTCCTTAACATTTGTACTGAAGGATCTAAATATTGCTCACTTCTCGTTGAAAAACCTACTATCGTTCCTAAAATAATTCCTAGACTACCTCCGATAAAGAAACCAGCAGCGGCTCTGAACACACTAATACCTAAATGACCAAATAACTCTCCTGTTTTTATTAGTTCTTGAAAGGCTAGAAAAATATCAAAGGGCGTCGGTAAAACTGTTTTAGAAACGAATCCTAACATGCCAGATAACTGCCAAATAATTAACACGATTATTGGTATAGTAATCGCCCTTATTAATACTTTAAAATTCGTTTTCCGAATCTTCTTTGCACCGTTCTTTTCGATTTTTATACTTGTTGGCTTAATAAAGGCTTTCGTATTCTCCATTTTACATAACCTCCTTTCACCTCGCCTTTAACGCTTTTTCTACAAACGAATTATCTACAACTTTATCCGTCTTAATTTCTTTCTTAATGGAACCAAGCTTAAATTGAAAATCGGCTGTTTTTTGCTGTTCCGCTATTATTTCTTTCGTAACTGGAACTAACATTGGTTTGTCGTGATTGAATACTTCTTTCACAATCTCTGCATCAATTTTCTTTGCAGAAGTATATATTTTAATCGCTTCATCTAAGTTTGATTCTTGCCAAACAAGCGCTTTTTCATAGACTTTTAGAAACTTTTCTACTAATTCTGGGTGCTCTTTCGCAAACTTTGTTCTTGTAATAAGAAACTCTGGAGATGAAACATTTAATGTTTCACCATCTGTGATCACCTTCGCTCCTTTATTTACCGTATGTAACGATATGAAAGGATCCCAAATTGCCCATGCATCTACTGATCCTGATTCGAATGCAGGCTGTGCTTCATCTGGTTGTAACTGAATCACATTTACATCCTTCGCATCGATGCCTTCTTTATCTAGTGCTCGATATAATAAATTAAAAGCACTACTTCCTTTTGCTACTGCAATTTTTTTACCTTTCAAATCTTTTACACTCGTAATCTTGCTATCTTTTTGAACTAAAATTCCAGTTCCTTTTCTCGCATAGCTTGTATTTGCAATTTCCGTAAATCCTATTCCTGCTGCTTGCGCTGAAATAACTGGAGAATTTCCGACTTCACCAAAGTCTAAACGATTCGATGCAATTGCTTCAAAGTAAGGAGGGCCACTTTGAAACTCAGTCCATTTTACTTTCACACCCTCCTTTTTAAACTCTTCTTCAAACCATCCCTTTTTCTGCGCTAATAATAGTGGACTTAATCCTTGCTGTATACCGATTTGAATTGTGATATCTTCTTTCTTGTCATTAGCTTTACTGTTTTCGCAGCCTATTAAAAATAGGAAAAGTGCAATTACCAAATAGATACCCCTCATATTTCTATTCATTTATATTCCCCCTCTCCTTATATACTTTTTTGAACAAGTCCCCCATGTTCAAATTGTTGTAAAACTTTCGTTCGCAATTGCTGAAATGATGAAGAGGTTTTACTTCGCGGATAAGGTATATTGTTTTCAATGACTTTATGTATTTTTCCCGGCTTTGCACTCATAATAATAATTCGATTCGAAAGATAGATTGCTTCGTCTATATCATGTGTAACAAAAATCATTGTCGTTTTCTTCTGTTCCCAAATATTTAGTAACACTTCTTGTAAATGACTTCGAGTAAATGCATCAAGTGCTCCAAATGGTTCATCAAGTAATAATACATTGGGATCCCTTAACAATGCCCTCGCTATCGCAACACGTTGTGACATCCCGCCTGATATTTCTTTTGGATATGATTTTTCAAAACCTTCTAGCCGAACGATTTCTATCCATTCTTTTACCTTATCTTTTACATACTTATCTTTTAACGACAAATCTGCGGCAATATTTTCTTCAACTGTTAACCAAGGAAAAAGGCGATGTTCTTGAAATATAAACCCTTGTTTCTTACTTGGTTTTTCAATGCGCTCTCCATCAATGATAACTTCACCTTCAAACTCATTATCTAGCCCTGCTACAATTTTAAGTAGCGTACTTTTCCCGCACCCACTCGGACCAATTACCGTTACAAAATCTCCTTTCTCTAGTTGAAATTGAATGTTTTCTAACACTTGAACGTTCCCTGTTTGTTTTACGAAATATTTTGATACCCCTTTAATTGAAACAGCCACTCCTTTACCCTCCCTAAAATGAATCATATAGATTAATTGATTAAGCCATTATGTAACTAAAAAAACCAAAGGCATTTCATCACTCGATGAAATGCCTTTGGTTTCTCCAATCAGCTATACGTTATGGAATTAACTACATATTATACATATATTTCCGATAAGTCAACTAGGATTTAAAAAAGAACACATTATCACTATTTGGTTTTGTATGCAAATAAACTCCCTTTTTCTTTACATATGGTCTCAGTTTCTAAAATCATACGAGGTAACAAGACATGGATAGTATCTGTTAATACGTTAAGCGCTTCTTTCACATAACCACTCTCAAATTGATCTAATGGCTCAGGTAATTCGTCTTCATCTAATATGAAATACTCACCGTTAGGAAGAAGCATAATATCAATAATTAAATCTTCAAAGGATACTAACTTATTTCCTACATGTGTGTTTTTTACGATATTAAAATATGACCCTAAATAATGCCCTGCATCATCTCTCCATATATATAGGTTATACGGACGATCTTCCCAATAATATGCGGTTGTATAACTACCTTTAGGAATAGTTAATTTTGTTTCTTTTGCAGTCATTGTAAAAGAATATTGTACTTCATGAAATAGCACGATTTTTTTCGGTTGTGCTTCTACTAATAAACAAACGTGATCTATAGTTGTAGAATCATAACGTATTTTTCTTTCTATAATTTCAATCCTTGATGTACGTAAACAATTCATTTTTTAGTTACCCCTTCTATCATATAATGCGTCCGTTTTTAATTATATCCTTTACGCTCCTGATTAAGAAAGTATACCGTATTCCGCATCATAAAAACTCCTTCTATAATGGAAGGAGTTCATGAATCGCTACTATTTTATTAACCACGATTCATATATGGCCTTTTATTTTTTCAATACAAGCTCCATATACACCAAACGCACGGTGATACATTAGCATTTTACTCCTATTTCAACTTCTCCATAACCGCATCATAAAATTTCCGTTCATCATCTACATTTAGGTGAACACGACTTACTGTTTTTGAAAAACCGTATAACAGCTGCGCTTTAATTGGCTCTTTTAACGTTATTTCAAAAGTTGCAGGTTCCTTTATAAATTCCATAACAGTTGCGTCAAGAACCTCTTTCTCTTCTTCTTTCGTTAAAGATTCGCCTTTATAAAACACAATGTTATCAATTTGTATAAATGGTATAACGATTTTCTTTCCTAGTCCAATTTGAATGATCACTTTTTCTTCCGCAACGATAATTGGATTTTTACGCATCGCTTGTATTTCAGCTAAAAAATAAAACATGGCATATATGTTTAAGATGAGTAAAACCCAAGCTATTACTGGATTCCATTGATGAAGTAAATAATGAAAACCGATACTTTCAATTAATGTTGCATGAATAATCATGATATAAACACCTATTGCACCGGTCTTTTTATGATATGAGTATGTGAATTCACTTTCTAATACTTTTACACGCCACGATAAAAAAGCATAGTAGAGTAATTTACACTCTGTAAGAATGATATTTACTGCCTTACTTCTCTTCACATTAGTATCAAATGCTGCATCAATCGCATAAGAAAATGAAGAATACTCACTTCTATATTCTTTATATCGTTTTATTATTTTAGGAAGTACTCTTATAATTTTATATATCAGAAACAGTTCAAAACATACGAACACAATTTCTCCAGCAACTATTACATACGAAACAAATGAAAAAGCTTGTAAATAATCACTAGGAATAATAAATCTTGCGAATACGTATCCAGCTATAACTACAGGAAACATATACGTTAACGAATATCTTTTCCGTATAATAAAGAAATATGTGATGACTGGAATTACAAACATAAAATCTAATAACGAACCAAGCACTACTTCTTTCGGGGCAGCTGGCACTATTGGAAGGGCATACAATAAATAATTTGACAACATAATTAAAGATACGAGTCCAATCCAAATGCCTTTTCTCCTTCGTGAAATTGATGGATTCATTCCTTCTCTCCTCTATTTTAATACCTCATTTAAATTATCTTTATAAAATGAGATAGCACGTTCAAATTCTTTTACCTCATCTACTTTCACTACCGTTTCAAGCAATAATTTCATCGCGGATTCATGATCATTTACGTTATATTTTGCTAATGATAAAAACACTTTCATCACATCATTTTCCGGGAACTTCTTTATCCCTGCTTCTAATACAGTAATCGCTTTATCATATTCCCCTATACAACGATACGTACTGCCAAGACCGATATACGCACCGCGAAGTGATTCACCATCAAGTCCGTTCGCAATTGCCTGTTCATAATACGGAACCGCCTCCGTTTCAAGACCCATTACATCATGTATCCAAGCGCATTGATATAGTACTTCTGCATCCCTCGTAAAGTTTGTTAATCCTATAAGTATCTCTCTAGACTGCGCATATTTCTTTTCATTTCTAAGTTTAATAGCTTGCTTTAATAAATGTTCCATACAATCCACTCCTCACAAAATGTTCATTATGCATATATCATGTATTACACATTTACGAGCAGCTAATGGCCTATTATATTGATTCAATTTAATAATTAGTGAGGGATACGTTCCCCCACTAATTTAATATTAACTCCATTATATACTATGCGACTACAGCTCTTTCTAAAAGCTTAAATTTCCATCACAGTAGTACGATTGCATAAATGCTCTAACATATTGACAATTTCTTTTGCAGTTCCATCTTTCCCATTACATAACTTCACATTACCATCTTGTCCAATGACGTGATGCACGGCGCCGCGAGAATATAAAGAATGCGGTGAGTTCGCTACCATTACACTCGCTTTTGCATCTTCCATCCTTTTGCTTGCTCTTTCAATAAGTTCTGCTTCATTTACATCACTTTCAAGTTTAAAGCCAACGAGTATCGTTTCTGGATCCCAATTCTTTATTTGTTTTAATACTTTTGGTGCTTTTTGAAAATGAATAATTGGTGCGATATCACTTGAAATCTTTCCGTTCATATTAAGAACAGTTCCATCTTGATCACAAATTTTTTCAACAACCCAATCTGAGCCAGCAGCAGCCATAATAACCGCATCTACTTTTTCATGTGTAATAATACTTTTCATCTTATCTTGTAAATCAATAATCCCCTCAAATGGGTGCAATTCTAATTGGTTATTTACACCCATTGGCTTCTCAGCAAAATAGCCATGCAAATATATAACATTTGCTCCTTTTGTCATAAGCTCTTCTGCAATAATTCTTCCAATCGTACCTTTTGCTAAATTTGTATGTCCCCGTACTTGATCCCATTTTTCTAGACAACCGCCGCTCGTAATTAATACTTTTTTCCCCTTCATCATAACCATCCCTTACTGATTTTTCGCGCGAAACCACTCTGATCCAAAGTCAACTGCATCACGTTGCCTCATAAAACGGCACGTCGCATTCCCTATCTTCCCACGCGTAACTGTTCCTTTCCGCTCATATTCAACTCCGATTTCTACAAACGTGTCAGAATCGTAATCCATTTCAAAGAACTCTTTCCATACTCTTACACCTTCTTCTATAATAGGTGCTCCTACCTTTATTAACTCACGTGCACCTGTACGTACCTCAGATAAATGTATGGACGTATTGGAGTCATAACCGACACCAAGTAATAATATATATCCATCTAAATCGTATATTTTTCGCAATGGCGATTCTTCACCAAAACTTATGGAAAGTGAATGATTCGCTGTAATTTCTTCTGCGTGTTTCCCCCATGCTGCAAAACTGCTGAGCGGATGATTACTGCGCAATACATTGGGATATGTACGAAAACATTCAACTACTTTTCCCATTGCCCTTGTTGGTGTTATACGTGGGTCAAATGCTGGGACGTTATCCCGAATAATTTGCCACCAGTCTTCTGGTACAGGTGGTCTTGACCAATGTTTTGGATCGGATAAATCTGAAGATTGGGTTGGCATAATTATCGTTCCTTCTTCTGTAACAACTTTCATTAACGCTTCTACTACGGCAACTGCCCCACCAGATATCCAACCGATCGAACTTAATGAAGAATGAACAATAACTGTCATTCCTTTTTCTATCCCTAATCCTTTTAAATCATTTGTAATTGTTTCGATTGTATTTGGAAGTTGTGTACTCGCCACTATTTCATTCATTTTCACGATTGTTCCCCCATTTTGCTTTAAACTAGTACATACATATATTATCATATTTTTCTTAATTTTTAACATAATCCATATAGATTACTATACTCTTATCGTTCTTATCATATCGGAAACAGTTAAATTATGGTATGCTTATTTAAAATTAATAAAGGAAGGTGAAAACAATAAAGAAAATTATATTACCCCTTTTCATATTAGGAATGATTAGCTTAAGTGGTTGTACTTTTTCTAATAATGAATATGAAGATTTTTGGGTGTTAGAAAAGTATAGATATAACGAAGGTGGATATGGTCCTTCAAACTTATACGAAAAAGCACAAGAAGATCCAACTATGATTCATTACTCAAATGATAGTATTAGTGAAGGAAAGAAGATGGTATATTTAGCCTTTGGAAAAAAGTATGAAGATGATAAAATTACAGTAAAAGAAGTAAAAAACGAAAAAGATACATCCGTTATCGTCTTACGTATTGAAAAAAACAAAGGAAAAGATAAAAACCCTGTTATGTATATCGGTGTGCCTAAACTTAGAGATTCTATTAAAATTGTAGATGAAGACGGTAAGAAAATTTTTGAAATGAAACAAAATGAAAGCGTTACATCACAGCAATGAAAAACTTTCACTTTAGCAATCTTAAATCAAACTTTATACTCATATGAAAGAGTCCATCACAAATGATGCGCTTTTTATTTTATTCATTCTCTAAATAACAATTAAACCTTTCTATCCCCGGGTATTTTTCTCCCAAACTTTCAATCTTAAAGTTACATTTCTTATAAAATCCGACTGCCTCTTTGTCTGTCTCAGCCTCAATATATGTTAACTCATATTCCCTAATTATTTCTTTAATCATTTGAAGTGCAATTCCTTGATTACGATATTTTTCATCAACAGCTATGTGACACATTCTCGCTCTATTTGTATGAATTAACGCTACACCTATGCAACCCTTATTCCCATATTTATATAGCACTGCCTGATCATTTTTATACAATGAAACTGCTTTAATTAAGCTTACTTCACTCGGATCGGTCGCATACTTTAATACTTTCTTAATTGGATCTATTTCTATATGCTCAACACGCTGTAACATCCTATTTTTCATCCTTTCTCATGAAAAAAGACTAGCTCTTTATTGAAAAAGAGCTAATCTTTTTACGCCGTTATTTTTTCTTCTTTTTTCACAACTACAGCTACATAACTATGAAGTATCATTCCGACAATTACAAGACTCATTCCAATCCACGATAAAGAAGACGGAATTGGAGCCGATAACCAGATCAGCTCTCCTACTAATGCAAATAATACTTCACCAGACTGTGTCGCCTCGACTGTTGCTAATTTTTGCGGATCATCTTTTACAAGATCTGTCGCAAAGAAGAATAATACTGTAGCAATTAAACCTGAACTAATCGCTACAATAAAACATTGAAAAACTTGGTTACTTGACGGTAATCCGCTTGTAGATACTTCGTAACCAGAAAGTAATAACCAAAATGGTAAACTTGCTAATGTCATACCGAGAACTCGTTGGAATACATCCAATTCGCCCTTACATAATTGCATCATTTTTCTATTTCCGAGTGGATACGCAAACGCTGCAATGAGTACAGGAACTACACATAAAACAGTTTCACGAATCCCTAAAGAAGAAGCGTGTTCTACTTGCATAAGAACAGCACCGAATAAAATAATGCCTGACATTACTAATTCCTTCATTGGAAGTTTTTTATGTAATGGGTCTACCGCAAAAAATGGTGTTAACAAAATCCCTGCAACTATCGTAATTTGCCAAGTTGAAGCGACAAGCCACCCCGGTCCAAACGCACCCGCGAAACTAAGCGGTGCATAAAAGAGACCAAATCCAATAATACTCCATAACAACCATTCTTTCGGATTGTTTTTCATATATTGAAAGAGTTGTTTTAAGTTTCCTCTATACATGACAATAAGTAGTAGCATTGGAACCATAAAGTAATACCGTAGTGATGCACTCCAAATCCAACTCCCGCCTTCTAAGTCCATCGACCGGTTTAACACAAAGGTAAAGGCAAAGAAAAACGATGCCAATATCCCTACTGCAATAGCTTTCATTATAAAACCCCTTGTTTAGTTTCTTGTTATACTATACAACAAAATAAATATAATTAAAATTCCGAATTTTTAACTTGCATGTAATCTAGCTCTATATAGTTTTCTTAACTGACTAATATGAGCTTGATGGTACCGATTATGATCAGCTATATGCCATATCCCCCACCTTATAATCGCATTTTCTCCCTTTTCATAAAAAACTTCCCGTGTTAACTCATTTTCTGTTAGTTTCATACATTCCTCATAAATCATATGTTGCACTGCTTCATAATCTTGCATTAATTCTTGCAACGTGTGTTTTCTCAAAATTGGCAGTTCTCCTATATCATTTAACATAGGCCCATATTTATTTTCAAGTGCTGGTGGAACTTCTTTTCCCTTGAAACGGTACACCCAATGTAAATCGACAACTGCTAAATGTTGAAGTAGTTGCCCTATACTATTTTCATTATTTTCAGATCCTTTAAAGGATAGTTCGTTCTCTTCTGTACCTTCTACTAAATTTTGCAATCGTTTAAATGTATCGGTAACCGTTGCATATAAAATCGCAACTTGTGGGTTCATATCTTTTTCTAAATAGAAATCTTTCATAACAAACTCCTTCCCTTAAAGAAACAACACCATATATTCATCGTCACTATATACACCGTTCATTTTTATAGCTCTTTTTTCAATTCCGTATGTTTTAAAACCCAATGATTCATACAATTTTTTTGCCGGTTCATTTGTGGACACAACACCTAAGGTCAATTGCTCCAAGTTTATTTCTCTTGCTCTTTCAATCGCCTTACGTATTAACTCACGTGCAAGACCACTTCTTCGATTGCTTGCATCTACATACATCGCAACGATATGACCTTTATGTTTATATGCCTCTTTCTCTTCTGTTAGTAAAGTGACAACTCCAACTAATTGATGATCCTCACTAAAAGCACCGAATGTACAACTAGTAGTAGCTGTTAAATTACTTTCCACTCGCTTAATAGGATTTTCTTGCCGCACTGCTTCTTCATAAGTTGTTACAAATGCCCCTGGGTTTACTTGTAATGCTTGTAAACGTAAATCCCAATATTGCTCCGCATCTTCTTTAGTAAGTAATCGAATCATGTTTCTCTACCCCTTTAAGTTTACATAATATTTTTATAAACTACTAATTAAAGATTGATATTCTTCTTTTAACATACTATAACGATAGCGATGAATGAATTTACCATGACGTAATCTATCATTTCTCATTATTCCTTCACAAACAAATCCAGCTTTTTCATAACTCTTTCTAGCTTGTAAATTATCTTCGTCTACACGTAGCCAAACTTTTTCTAATTTGAATTCAGAAAAGCCGATTTGTAACATACTGTATAGGGCTACCATTCCATATCCTTTACCCCAATATTCTTTATTTCCAATTGCAATCCCTAGTTCAGCATTTTTATTTGTATTATCAAAGTTTTTTAGGTCTACCCATCCAATATGTATACCTTCCTTTGTAACGATAGCTCGTTGTTCATAACCATTCTCTCGACTTATGCATGCTTCAATCCACCTTCTCGTATCTTCACGAGTGAACGGTGGATATTGATCTGGTACAACTAAATGCTTTGTTACTTCTGTATCTAATGACCATTGATATCGATCTGCTACATTGTCTAGTGTCAATTCTCTTAATTGAACAAATGGTATATTCACTTTGCTATCCCCTTCTCATTTCCCAATAGAAAACCCTTCGAACACTCTTCCTCCGTATTGATCTAGCGTTTTTTCTACAAAAGTAATTAATTCATTTTTATCTCCTGTTTTATAAAAGTGATCAAAAGCTGCTACAAATTGGTCTGCATATTGTTCGTCATACCTTCTTAATACTCTAATAAACCATTTTGAATTTCCAAGCCATTGACCATTTACCCTTAAAACATATTCATGTACTAAATCAGCTAATAAATTTGCGATGAACAATTCTTCTTCTCTCTTTGTTGCACCAATGAAATCATCCAAAGTATCCGTAATAAAATAGCGTTTCTGCTTCATCGTTTCTTCTGTCCATTTTTCTGGACCTTTATTTAACAGAGCATTCACTT
Source organism: Bacillus mycoides (assembly GCF_001757995.1). GTDB lineage: Bacteria > Bacillota > Bacilli > Bacillales > Bacillaceae_G > Bacillus_A > Bacillus_A mycoides_B. The sequence continues at coordinate 194,809 of NZ_LXLV01000035.1, forward strand.
CTCTTTTTAACCTCTCTACAATTTCATCTTTTCCTTTTAACACAATACCTTCTGAAACTAATTGAGGTAATGAAGGTCGTCCGCGCTCACAATCACTTTTAAAAAAGGTTTTATACGTTTCAAAATTATGTACAAATACTTCAACAGGCCATCCGTTACTATAGAAAGATTCTCTATAACAAGATGACAAACTTTGGTCGAATATTACAATATCAAGGTCAGATGTTTTCGTAGCCTCTCCTCTAGCAACACTTCCCCCTAGTAAAGCAACATCACAATTCGAAAATTGTGATGTAATAATACTTTGTGCCGCTTCAAGTGGTTTCATAGCCTTTCTCCTTCTCTTATTTTACTTTCTTCTTTTCAGCTCTTTCTCGTGTCTTTTTAATATAGGATTCTGCATCTGGTGTTTTGCATGACGTTTCACCGTGATCAACTTCTACTTTTCCAATTTCACGTGAAATTTCAATTGCTTGTTGTTCCAAATTTTCATTCCGAACCCCTATCGCAATTAAAGCTCTATTCATTGCTTCTTTTTTTCTATTTTTTTCATTATGTATATGAACTTTAATCTCTTCTAAATACGGTAAGAAGAAGTCATCGTCTAACGTTTTATTTTTTATTGCGATATTCGCTAATAATGACCAACCAGCTCTTCCAATCCATTCTTCATCAGACTTCGTCCATTCTTCCATTCTTTCTATCGCGATTGGTGACGTACATATAGCTGTCATAAGAACGTCCATTAAACAATAATAATCAACATCCTGAACCCATCTATTTAGTTGTTCTGACGTTAGTTTCTTCGGATCTAAAATCATCGTTGCTAAAGTCATTGCATCCATATTTTTCGTTTCCCATAGTGAAATTGCTAAATCATGATCTTTTTTTATCTTCTTTTTCAACAATTTTAAATTCGCAAAACTAACTCCAAATAACGGTTCTTTCGCCCCATGGTTTTTATATGTCTTACGAGTTTGTTCTGTCCCATATTCTTCTAGTTGCTGCATTACTTCTTCAAGTAACATATGCCCACCTCTTTTATGTTTTATGTTGACTTCATATATGTATGTACGATATATTCTACATTACTTTTTGGTTTTCCTATATTTATTTTTTAAATACGGTATGTGAAATTTTTAATGATGCATTTTAAAACAAAAGACATCCTCTTCCTTATTTTTCACACGGTTGTTCATTCACGCTCTGTATACAATACTCCTCTAGCGCATTCAACGGATTTATTATGTTCCTTCCTATTATATTTTCTACCCTTGTAGCTGCGTCTACCATCGATAATTGTGCAACTGAAAGCATTTCGTTTCTATCTTTCATAATTTCATATAAATACTTTTCTAATTTAGCATCATGCTCTTCTTTACGCCCTTGCATAATTAACTCAAATATTCCTTCTATCACTTCTACTTTTACATGTATGGATTTATTATTCTGCTGAGCGTATTGTTTTAAACGTTCCATCGTTCCTGAAACAGTACGATTATTTGTAAAAAGTATTGTTTGTGGCTCTTCAACATGACAAATCATTTCAAAGAATGGCTCATCAATTTTCAATATAGGTATGCCTATTTTGAAATTCTCATCTAATAGCGTGATATAATCTGTACAAGTTATTAAAAGTGTATCTACATCACTTTCGGCAATATACTTTAAAAGATCATTCAATTTATTTCGTGCTTGTTCTCTTTCAAAATCGCAATCTTTTTTTAATATGCGTGATAAGATGGGATCTATAAAATGGAGTATTTCTATTTCAAAAGATTGCAACGCTCGGTCAATGTATTCAATATTTGAATGATGAGCATGTAAACAAGCTATTTTTTTCATACTTATCCTCCCTTTCTAAAACAAAAAACATGAATGAACCATTTTACATACAGTTCCATTCATTTAATTCTTGTTTCATTTTTTTAAACCTGCAAAACAATGAAATCTTGCATACTTTTGGACAAACTTTTTTGCGCTTGTAAAAAAGTTTTTTTGCATTTCCCCCTCTAAAATTGCTAATATAGTAGAGTAGAACTTTTATAGAGAGTAGGAAAATTATGCACAATGGAATTCGGATGACAACTTTAGTGAAAAGGGCTCTGTTGATTTGCGCTGGGGTATTATTTACATACGAAGCTGCTTACGGATCAACACATATCGCTCTAGCAAGTACAAAGGATGAAGCTAAATCTGTTCAACTTGTAAGTGAAATTCAAACGTCACTTGCTCCGAAAGAAGCTCCAAAGCACTATAACGGGCAAGTTAGAAAAGTCGCTTACTTAACATTTGACGATGGGCCTGGAAAATACACAGCTGAGCTTTTAGATATGTTAAAGAGAGAAAATGCAAAAGCAACATTCTTCCTAATTGGTTCAAATGTGAAAGCTTTCCCTGATCTTGTAAAACGTGAAGATGCTGAAGGCCACTATGTTGGGATGCACAGTATGACTCATAACTACAAGAAACTTTATACAGAAGGTCATTACGTTGATGAAATGAAGGAAGACCAAGGCTTAATCGCTGGAGTTCTAGGGAAATCACCAGTATTAACTCGTCCATCTTACGGCTCAATGCCAGGATTAAATGAAGCTCTTCGAAACAAAGTTGTTGAGAATGGTTTAAAAGTATGGGATTGGACAATTGATTCATTAGACTGGAAATACAACAAAATGCCAGTTGACGCTGCATCTGCTAAAATCGTAGAAAACGTTCTAGCTGGTGCTAACAAGCCAACAGAAGTTATTCTTATGCATGATATTCATCCACAATCAGTTAAAGCAGTACCTGGAATTATTAAAGGGCTGAAAGAACGAGGATATGAATTAGAAAGCTATCATGAGAACGAACACTTCCCATTAAACTTCTGGCATGATAATCGTATTTAATAAAAAAGACTTGATTTCCTCTAGTAGGTTATCAAGTCTTTTTATTATCGTTTTGGGAATTTCCTTTGTTGCTCTTCAATAGAACGAATAATATTCTCCCTATCATCTTGAGTTATACCGATAGAAAATTCGTACTCTTCTTCCTTACACCATGCGGGGGTAAGTTCCAGCGATAAGCGAATAACAATGTTAAACTCCCCTAATTTTTCCCCCATAAATTCAAACGCTAAATTTGGTTCTATGAAATCTAGTTCGTTATATGTAGGGTTTGGTAAAGATTCAAACCATTTTATCATGTACTGTAAGTCGGAAGTTTGTAAAAAAGGATCCATCGTTTCAAAAACTTTATTTTCTTCTGACAGTCTCGTTTTTACTCTTAACCAATTTCTATCACACTCGTCTATTGCATCTTTATATTGGTAATTTACAACCTCTAAATGTAATGCTACTTTTTCATTTTTAAAATTCATGAATATCCCCCTTTTATCTCTGGATCTTTTGTTTTATAAATTTTTATTAATCCCGATATTTTAAATTATACTAGGTTATTCTAATCGTTTTTTAATACGGATGAATTATTTAAATTTATTACCCTTTATACATAAAATAAATTTGATTTGCAATATAATCTGAACTAAAGTGAAGTCCATTCCTTATCCACCACATGATAATACCTACCAATGAAGCTGTTTTAATATCAACCGCAACATAATCATCAGGCAGATCCTTTTTCGTATTCTCTCTTCTCGTTTCTATTAACTCTTTTAAAAATAAAAATAGTTGCTCCTCAAATTGATTCATTTTAAATAATATAAATAAATAATTTCGGTGGATATATAAATAATCAAGTAATTGTGTTAGCTTTTGTTTTTCTGATAAATCTTTTGCATGTATTAAATCAGCAATTTTATTTGAAAGTTCATTTGAAATCTCATTCGTGATTTGGTCTAGTAAATCTTGAATATCTTGATAATGTAAGTAAAAGGTTGTCCGATTTAATCCTGCTTTTGTTGAAACTTTCTGAACCGTTAAGCTTGAAATACTAGGATTCTCACATAAGAGAGAAAAAACTGCATTTTTAAACATTTCTCTTGAACGAACTGTACGAGGATCTTCTTTTTTAGGTGTAGACATTTTGAAACTCCTTTATAGATTTTCTCTTTACTTACTCGACAGTGCATACCTTTTATGTCGAGTAGTGAACATTTTCAACAAAACTGTTCATGGTCAAAGAAAATTTATTTTGTTACCATTAATTTTATCGACACAATGTCGATAAATCAAGAAAACAATGAAGGAGTTTACCAATGCAAAAGGAAATTTCGGCAAGAAATAAAAAAATCATCTTAGTTGTGCTCATTGCCGGCTGTTTTTTATCAACATTAAATCAGACGCTATTAAATGTGGCTATGAGTAATTTGATGGAATTATTTGATGTTACGGCTGCAACAGTACAATGGCTATCAACAGGCTTTATGCTCATAAATGGCGTTCTAGTGCCAATTACTGCATTTTTAATGAAACGATTTACTACAAGGCAGCTATTTATTAGCTCCATGCTCTCCTTGTTTATCGGGACTGTTCTTTGTGCATGCGCCATGAATTTTGGCATTTTGTTAACAGGAAGAATGATTCAAGCAGTTGGGGCAGGAATTATTATGCCACTAATGATGACAGTTATTTTATATTTATACCCTAGTGAAAAGCGTGGAAGTATTATGGGAACTATCGGTTTCGCCATAATTTTCGCGCCAGCCATCGCTCCAACATTATCTGGATTTATTATTGAATATGTATCATGGAGATGGTTATTTATTGGATTAGCTCCATTTGTATTAATCGTTATTATTCTCGCGCTAAAATATTTAATGAATGTTGCTGAGACAACAAAAGCAAAATTAGATATCGTAAGTGTCATTTTATCAACGATTGGCTTTGGTTGTATTATATTCGGGTTTAGTAGTGCGGGAAGTAAAGGATGGGATCATCCAGTTGTTATTACTACAATTATCATCGGAATAATTGTTACAACCCTATTCTGTTTACGTCAAATAAAGTCTAGCGATCCACTATTAAATTTATCCGTATTTAAATATAAAATTTTCACTCTTACATCAGTCATTAACGTACTCATTACGATGATTATGTATGCTGATTTAATTCTTTTACCGATTTACTTGCAAAATGGACGAGGTTTTACTGCTTTTGAATCAGGTTTACTTCTATTACCTGGAGCTGTGATTAATGCCTTCTTATCACCTATCACAGGTAAAATGTTTGATAAATATGGGGCGAAACCACTCTTTATTACAGGTTTAATATGTATCATTATATCTATGTGGGGTGTAATTGATTTGACCGAATCCACCACTTATATGTATTTAATGGTTCGTACCATTATTCTACGCATTGGACTAAGTTTCATTTCGATGCCTTTAAATACAGCAGGTTTAAACGCTTTACCAAGAGAACTGGGTTCACATGGTTCCGCAGTGAATAATACCGTACGTCAATTAGCAGGTGCTATTGGAACAGCAGTTATTATCACCGTATACACAATTCAATCAACTTCACATGCTTCGCAGTTATCTAGTGAAAATGGAAATATTTCAGTTATGCAAGTAAAGAAATTATCTTCTATCTTTAGCTCAAGTGATGCCTACGCATTTATGTTAGTCTTATCTTTTGTAGCACTGATATTTGCATGTTTTATGCCTAAAAAGGTAGCACTCCAAAAATCCGAAAGTAAATCTTAAAACAAAAAATCCTACTCGTTTTCTATACGAGTAGGATTTTTTATTATTTATTTTGTTTCCCCGTCTTCAGTCGTCTTCACCTTCGTTTTATTGTTATCACGATGGTTATAGTTATACTTAGAACTATCTACCGGTGTAAATCCTTCTGGTGTGTAGAATCGTAATAAGTCACCGTTAACAACTTGGTCGGAGTATTTTAGTGATTTTTGAACCATTTGTTCATTTTGTTTTATTTCATCTGTAAATTCTACAGGTTTTCCAGTAGCCGTATCATAGTATTTGCCGTTAAGTGCAGTAACTGTTGGGCTTACGTAGTTACCGTTACGGAACGGAACGACTTGTTTATGCTCTGGTGATAATAAATCTGATCCGAATTGGACATAATTTTTCGTATCTGTACCTAGCAAGTGTAATAACGTTGGAAGAACGTCAATTTCTCCGCCGTATTGATGTTGTACGCCGCCTTCCATTCCTGGTACGCGAATGATTAAAGGTACACGTTGTAATTGAGCATTTTCAAATGAGTTCATTTCTTTACCCATTATTTGAGACATTGCTGCGCTATGATTATCTGAAATACCGTAATGGTCACCGTACATAACTATAATTGAATTATCGTATAAACCAGATTGTTTCAAGTAATCCATGAATCCTTTTACAGACTCATCTAAATAGCGTGCTGTTTGGAAATACGTATCTACAGAAGAGTCACCTGTTTTCGCTGGTTCAATCGTTGCTTCCGCTTTATCAATCGGATAAGGGAAATGGTTCGATAACGTAATGAACTTCGTATAGAACGGTTGTTTTAACGTTTGTAATAATGGAATTGATTCATTAAAGAACGGTTTATCTTTTAATCCATAGTTTACTACATCTTTTTCATTCATATCATAGTATGACGCATCAAAGAATTGATTAAAGCCAAATGATTTATAAATTTCATCACGGTTCCAGAACGTTTTATAGTTTCCGTGGAACACTGCTGATGTATATCCTTGTTGACCTAAAATAGCCGGTGCTGATTGATACGTGTTATGAGCTTTATTTGTAAAAACAGATCCTTGTGGTAATCCAAACATTGAGTTCTCTAACATGAACTCCGCATCAGATGTTTTACCTTGTCCTGTTTGATGGAAGAAGTTATCAAAGTATAACGTATTCGCATCTTTTGTAAATGAGTTTAAGAATGGTGTAACCTCTTGACCATTTAGCTTGTAGTTTAGTAAAAAGTTTTGGAATGACTCTAAATGAATATAAATTACGTTCATTCCTTTTCCTTTACCGAAATACTCAGGATTTGGACTTGCATAAGTTGATGTAAGATAGTTTCTAACTTCTGTCATATTATCTCCATCCGCTAATGCTCGTTCTGTTGATGCTTTCGCACTTTGAATACCATCATAAATCGTAAAGTTGTACGCCCCTAAATATTTCACGATATAATTGCGGTCAAATGTTCTTGTTAACAATTCAGGACGGTCAGATTCTGCCAGACCTAAGTTAACACTAAAGAATAAAATACCTGCTACAAATACTAGAGATAATTTATGCTTCGCAACACGGATTGGTTTAGGATTTACAAATTTCGTTGCGACTAAAATAATTAAAATGATTGTATCTAAGAAATATAGTGGATCATATAAGTGTAGCAATGCAAAAATACTACCACCTAAATCTCCAAAGTTATTCGATTGTGTTAATGTCGGGAACGTAATAAAGTCGCTGAAAAAGCGATAATATACTACGTTTGCGTATAAAAGTATAGACATTAGCAAATTAATAATAATTAACCAAATGTAAGCTCGTTTCCCTTTTGCGAATAATGCGAGCCCTAAAAATAGAACTGCTGAGCTTAACGGATTGAAAAACAGTAAAAACTTTTGGATTGTGTTCGATATCCCTAAATTAAATTCTGTCACATATGCTGCATATGTTTTTAACCAAAGTAAAATAACGGCAAATACGAAAAATCCAAAATGATTACTTAATACTCGTTTACTCTTTAATAAAAATTGTTGCATCTCTCCACCTCTTTTGATCATCCAAGGCTTATTTTGTATAAGTCTGTCTCTCTATTCAATTTTTTTCTTCAAATAGATTTTTTTTGTTTAACTATATGAAGAATATTAGTAATTATAATTTGTAGCTTTTATTTATTCAACTATTTCTTTTTAAACATTTTGACCTTGGTTTCTATTTAACAAAATAAATTTGTAACATTTCCTGTTTTCTCCCAAGTCTCATCCGCTAATTATGACTCCACAAACTATAATCCTTTATTTCCTCATTTGCAAACTAATCTATCTCCAATTTTGGTACATTCATGTAAACTACCCAATTTCATAAAATAAAAAGTGTAGTTTGGGCGATTTGCTCAAACTACACTTTTTCGACTACCGTTTATCATCCTTTGTAGCTATTCCCTCTTCTTTTAAACAATTCTTTAAGTCCCATGAATATTACATTCCAACCATGTTCAGAGCCATCATGACACCCCTTTAAAGCTTTTTCAACATCATATTTTGTCCAATCTTCTTCATGAGCAACGATTATATTTTGTGAAAATATCATTTCAGATCCTTGTTGTTTCTCTTTTATTTCAACTGTGATTTTATCTAATAATTCACTAAACTGTGGCATTTTTAATGTAAATACTAATTTTTTTAGGACGATTCATTTCGATATATTCCCCAATTGCTCGATAATCTTTTCCGCCACGATGATCAACAAGAAGTATTTTTCGTTACTTTATTTGTTCCTTCCAACGTAAAAAATCATTTCTTCATCAGTTTTGGGTTTATCCATGCTTCAAATCTTTTTCAAGTGCAACATCAAAATCCTTCACCATCATTAATGTTATTCTTGAATAATTATTCATTTTAGTACCATCCTATATTTAAATCAAAAAATAGTATTTCTTTTCAACAAAACCCCCGCTCTCATAAAGAAAGCGAGGGTTTTCATTATTTATTATTGACCTTTGTACATTGCATCAACTTGTTTTTGAAGTTCTTCATTTTCTAAGAACTCATCATACGTTGCTACCTTATCAACTACACCGTTTGGCGTTACTTCGATAATACGGTTTGCAATTGTTTGTACGAACTGATGGTCATGAGAAGTGAATAGTAATGTTCCTTTAAATGTGATTAAACCGTTGTTTAATGCTGTAATAGACTCAAGGTCTAAATGGTTCGTTGGATCATCTAATGTTAATACGTTTGCACCGCTTAACATCATTTTAGATAACATACAACGAACTTTTTCTCCTCCAGATAAAACAGAAACGTTTTTCTTTACTTCTTCACCAGAGAATAGCATACGGCCTAAGAAACCACGTAAGAAACTTTCTGATTCATCTTGTGGAGAGAACTGACGTAACCAATCAATTAAAGTGTAATCACTGTTCTCGAAGTACTCAGAGTTATCTCTTGGGAAATGAGCTTGAGATGTTGTTACACCCCATTTGAATGAACCGCTATCTGGCTCCATTTCACCCATAAGAATTTTAAATAATGTTGTCATTGCAATATCGTTACGGCCGATAAATGCAACTTTATCACCTTTATTTAAAGTGAAGTTCACATTATCTAATACTTTTTCTCCGTCGATTGTTTTAGAAATACCTTCAACCGTTAATAAGTCATTTCCTACTTCACGCTCTGGTGTGAAACCAACGAACGGATAACGACGTGATGACGGTCTAATATCATCTAATGTAATTTTATCTAATAATTTTTTACGAGAAGTTGCTTGCTTCGCTTTAGATGCGTTTGAGCTAAAGCGCGCAATAAAGTTTTGTAACTCTTTTACTTTTTCTTCTTTTTTCTTGTTAGAATCTTGCGTTAGTTTTAATGCTAATTGGCTTGACTCATACCAGAAGTCATAGTTACCAACGTATAATTGAATTTTACCGAAATCAAGATCAGCCATGTGCGTACATACTTTATTTAAGAAGTGACGGTCATGGGATACAACGATAACTGTATTATCAAAGTTCATTAAGAAGTTTTCTAACCATTGAATCGCTTTTAAGTCCAAATGGTTGGTAGGCTCATCTAGTAATAGAATGTCAGGTTGACCGAATAAAGCTTGAGCAAGTAATACTTTTACTTTCTCTGCCCCTGTTAATTCAGACATCTTTTTATCATGAATATCTTCGCCGATACCTAATCCTTTTAGAAGGATTGCAGCTTCTGACTCAGCTTCCCAACCGTTTAGCTCAGCGAACTCACCTTCAAGTTCTGCAGCACGCATGCCATCTTCATCACTAAAGTCTTCTTTCATGTAAATTGCATTTTTCTCTTGCATTACTTTATAAAGACGTGTGTGACCCATCATTACTGTTTCTAGTGCAGGGAACTCTTCATATTCGAAGTGATTCTGTTTTAATACTGCTAGACGCTCACCTGGCGTAATATGTATGTCACCTGTTGATTGGTCAACTTCTCCAGATAAAATCTTTAGAAATGTTGATTTACCAGCACCGTTTGCTCCAATTAAACCATAGCAATTACCTGGCGTGAATTTTATGTTAACATCTTCAAATAATTTGCGATCTGCGAAACGCAAACTAACGTTACTTACTGTAATCATTTGTGTCCTCCTACTAATACCTAGGGTTTCTCAACCCTTCTCCAATTTTAACAGAAATCCATAATTTACGATTCCTTTATTTTCATCTGTAAACAATTCTACTAGAACATGCTACTCATTACAACTTATAATTATGATATAAGTAGTTTTATTACTTTTTTTAAGAATTTTTTAAAAATCTCCTCTAAAATCCATTAATAATTTAAGACGCTAAACACTTAGCATTATAATCACAAGAATTGCTACCATTAAAGTATCTAACAACGTAATTTCCCAGCGGATCTTTCCGCAATTATAGCCGAAAAAAGATGTAGATAACAAATCCCACGTCCCTCTCACCGCTATTACACCTTATACTTCTCGAAGAATTCATAGAGCGCAATCTCTACAATTTCATCACGATTTAAACGATGCTTATCTTCGACTCTACCTAATTTCGAACATGTCCCCTTGTCAAGGTTCACCGTCCTGCTAACCTTTTCTTTCGACCCACTTTCTCTAATGCGCTCATGCAACGAATGAATCGGACTTGTATTTTTCTGCGCCAAATCCTTTTCTTGTATGATCTCATTAACTGCGTTTTTAATCGGACCCCATTCCCCTAACATTTTTCGTAAGGTATTTATGTCTTTTTGCGTAAAGGTAGTGTTTGTAGTTTCCAGCTTCGTATCATCCGCGACCGCTATAAATTCTCGAATATCCGTTTTTAAAGGATCCTCTCCCTTTTATTACGCAACTTGCGTAATATTGTATTATTTGATTTTTACAATGCTATTTTTAAATATATCACATAAAAAATAAAAAAGGTGTAGCAAATCTGCCGTTCATCATACTTTCGCCCGTCTCTTAATCTACTTAAAACGAAGTAGTACGCAGTTAAACGGTACTATATCCATGGAGCAAAGTTAATAGCCTAGATTCTTTAATCTCAGCATCTTACTTTTCGCATATAGTCTATAAAAAGAAAGACAGGCGAAGTGATGCCCGCCCATCTCCGCACTATTTTATATATTTTGATCGCAGGCTAAATATATCTTCGCCTTCGCGAATACCTGCCGACCCCTTCCTCACATTTTTTACGACAGTCCAATTCGAATTAGTTTCATCGCCGATGTTCTGTATTGTAAAGTTGCCGTCACCATATTTTCGGTGACCTTCTGCCAATTTCTCCGTTATATCATTCTCGTTTGCTCTCGCCATCTTTGCGCCATCTCCCTTTTTATACAACCTTCTTAAACTGTCCAACTAATCACACGTCCAGTCAATTGGAGATCCTCGCTTTCCGCTTCGTTTAATTGTAACACACTGTCGGGGGATAAGTTCCGATAACGGCTGCCCAATCGCACTAGAAACGTTATTTTCTTTGAATGTGAATGAGCCGAATCCCTAACCAATCATTTACGATTACTTCGTTTTAGCTAACGCCTTAACGACTTCTTCCTCCTTGACCGTTTCGTCGCCTAAGATATATAGAGTACCGTCATTCTCGGCATCGCACTTTTCGCATATAGTCTATAAAATAAAGAAAGGCGGGAATCCTCCCGCCAATCTTCGTTACTATATACCACGCGCCCGATCTTGCGTACGTTCCATTGTCTTTAACTCTCGCGCAATTCTTTCGATATCACTATCGTCACGTACATTCATGTTTACGATATGGAAGCTATTGACGATTGGGCCACCACCACTATCGCCTCCCCTTTCCGTTAGAATTATCGTGCCTTATGATTTGGTAAGGCAACGCCCCTAAGTATCGTCCTTCTTCGCAATATTATCCGACAATCATGCGACTCATTGCCACGCCTTCACGTTTGTTTCGCTCATGATCTAAAACCTTCGCTTTTTCTTCTTGTAGTCTGCTGATTGCTTCCTGCCATTCCTTTTCGGCCGCCTCCTGCGCTTTTAGTCGCACTTCTTTCTCCTCGTATAGCTTTTGTTCCTCTTGATAGATTTCGATTAGTGTTTTCATAGTGTCGCTTCCTTTTCGTTTTATAGTCTGGTGTGTGAAATTTTTCTACATAAGATCCGCGCCTCCTGGCGAAATGCTTCTCGTAACGTCGTCAATCCCTGCGTTTCCTTTTGTCGGGCCATTGTATTCAGCGATCCAGTGTGGATTGTTGTACGTTTGCGTGTTTAGTACAAGACAATTCCCGCCAAAACGCACGCGCGCCGCTGATAATACACTTTGTACCGACTTTCCTTCGATTCTCTCATTATTTTCTGGATTGTAGTTTGTTTTCATGTCCAGTTTCCCCCGATATATTGCATAGTTTCGTTTATTGTGATCAAGCGCAGCAGCCAGGCGCCAAACCTAACCGCCATTTTCTTTGCTATGATTTCGTTATTTTATTAATAATGCCAGGTTCTTCGCCTGTTCGTATTCGGCCACGTCTTCGGCAAAATCTGTTTCGTATTCATCTGTTTTATTCGCGTATTCAAGTGTTGTTTGTGAGATCTCGCTTAATGATGTACCTAGAACAGCCGTATTTACAAAACGCGTATTCAGATTCTCATCGATACTTTGCAGCAACTCTGCGACCTCTTGTTGTTCTTCCGTGTAAGCTGCATTTTCTAGTTTTGCGTTGATCGTGCCTAATGCCTTCGTGATCGATTGCAGTTCGCCAGAATTCGTTGTCGAGTTCATCGCCATTAGTGATAACTGTTGGAAATCTCCTTGAATCTGACGTGCAAACGCCTGGCCTTCGTTTCCTAGTTCGGCAAAGTCTGACAGTGCTTTTAGTTTCGCTTGCGGTGTCGGTGCATACATGATCGCTGATTGCAATTTCTGTTTTCGCATATTAAATAGTGCTTGTGCCGTTTCGTCTGGTTGCTCAACATCGGCAATTAGAATCGCTTCTGCTGACGCTTTTGCATCGGCTAGCAATAAACCGTGTGATTTTTTCAACGTGTGTATTTCATCAAGCAATCGCACTTCCTGTTGCTTTTTATATCGTTCGATTTTCGCCTGTTGTCCTTTGAACGTTAATTCTTGATCTTTTCTAATAGCCGAAATCGCCTGGCGCGTTCGTGGTAAAACTTCGTTTGCCATATGAGAAGTTAGAGAACTTCGAAGAACATGCGCATCTTGCAAGCGTCCTTTTATTTCCTCTACCGTTAGTTTATTGTTTTCTACTGTGTTATTTGTGTTTTTCATAGTTTTGGTTCCCCTTTTTCATTTTTATAGTTTTCGTTCATTCGCTTTTTAATATCGATCTCGATCGTGTTTAAACCGCTGTCAAAGGTTCGCAGCAAAAATATATTGTGTTCCCCGATCGTTTTCGTGATGCTTGCGGCCACTTCGTACGGGATTTCTCGTTCACCTATGATGTACCTTGATAGCGCCGATTGAGAAATACCAATTTTTTCAGCAAATTCATATTGTGTTAATGCTGAAAATTTTAGTATCAATGATAGAATGCTAGATGTTATCACGTGTATTCGTTCCTTTCTTGTCGGGATATCTCACCCCGTTTGATCAAATAAAGGAGACGCAGCGAAGGAAAAACCACTAAACCGCCACCGCCGTTCCCTTACGTATGCTTTTCTGTGTAACGTATGTCTACCGCGTGGCGCCGCGGCGACAAACACAAGGCGCCTTTTAAATGTTCGAAGAATTTTTGTTCAAAGAAGTCTCTCTATAACTTCGATATAGTAACATCGATTTCTATTTTTTATTTTGCGGGTTTCCCCGCTAATCAATTTATGGTTTCTTATATGCTTTTAGCAAGCTTAGTTGTTCACCCCTTCGTATGTATTAGGAGAAAACGGCTGCCAGCCTTTCCAAAAACCAGCAGCCAACAAAACTATGAAATCAGAAAAAGGAAAAGATCTTCTATTACATATGGACGTCTATCGGGGTTACTAATTCCGTTCATTTCCGATATGTAACACGCTTGTAATATTTCCGATCAATTTCGCTTTCCCTTACAAAAACATAGGCTCCTATTTCTCAGAATTCGGGTTAACTTTTACGAAACTTTTTATTAATTCGCTTGTTCTGCGTCGAAATTCGCATATATTTCAGCTCTTTCCTTGTCTGTTACTGTTGGTCGATAATACACGGCCCCGTCGTGGGAAAATCCACATAATTCCCCCGTTCCGTAGTCGCTCGCCTCTGAAAACGTAGGATTCGCCGTGATATGTTTCGTGTCTTTGTCCTGCTGCATCTTCCAAACCCATAATGTATAACGTTCATATTGATCGCTTGTCATACAATTACTTTTTGCGGCAAGATCAATAAAAAATTCAACTCGTTCGGGCCTAACATCGTATTTTTTCGCGATTTCGCAGAAATTCTTCGTTCTAACCCATAAAAAGAATGGAAGCGCCCCTTTTGATGCGTTTAGTTCTCGTCGGATCGGCAATAGGTTACTTATATGACTTCCACCTGTTAACGACGTCGGGATAATATGATCACTCGATACATTTTCGAAACTTCCCGTTAATATACAAGCTGCATTCATTACTATATTTCGAAACTCCTCCATTCCTTCACCTTCTAGTTTTACGTGTAACCCTAGTTTTCTACTTTTTCGGGCATGTGCTCGTAGTCTATCTTCTTTGTACTGGCATCTTTTGCATTCTTTTCGGTACCCATATCCCTTGGTGTTATATTCTGATATTCTCTTATCTTCATTACATACTGAGCATGTACGTTTTTCGTTTTCGTTTACCTGGGCCATTAATTTCGCTTGTCTTTTACGACTCGATTCCGATCTACAATTTCTACATACATTTAGATGTCCGTCCCTAGTCACGTGATTATTCGGGAATGATTCGTATGTAAGCATTTCACCACATTCGCCTATACAACGTTTGAAATTTCGCTGGGTTCCGTCTGATAGTGTAGCGATATATCTTTCTATCTTGTTCTTTCTTTTTCCGATGTTGATTCGATCCATTTTGATTATGTCGAATCCCTTTTCTGTGTTTCTTACGATTGATTGATTTTTGATAGTGTTTTTCATTTGAATTCCTCCGTATGTTTTATTTATTTTCCGCAGCCACTTCGGCTTTTTTCTCATCCTGGCGTTTCTTGTTCGGCTCGATCGTTGCTTTGTCGATACCTTCGTATTTATCTATAAGCGCTTCATGTTCATCGGCGAATTGCTTTGCCAGTGGGAATCGCTCGTACATCGTTTGCTTGTCTAGCGGCTTTAGTGGTAAGTACAAATTGCTTCGACCGATGCCGCGAGATTGTACGCTGATAAGACCGACACTTCGCAGCGCTGAAATGTGCTTCTTTACTGTCGCAACGCTTTTTCGAAGTCTGCGAGCAATAACATATTGTGAAGGATATGCCGATCCGTCTTCGTGGTTGTACCAGTCGATAATTAACTGATATATCCACATTGCATCGGTTGTAATTCCGTACGGGTATAGATCCGTGTAATACCTTAGTTGGGACGGCGTTCTAATAAATCCAGATCCGTCCGTGAAATCGTTTTTATCATATAGTGGTTGTTGAGGCTGCTTTTCTGTCGCCTGTCTCGCTAACTTTCCGTTTTCTACTATCTGTTTTATTGTTAGTTTCACGTCGATTCCTCCTGTTTTATTTTGGTTTCGTGTGCCGTAGCTAACATGCTGGCCTTTTGATAGCTAACATGCTGGCCTTCTTGTGGCTAACATGCTGGCCTTTTGATGGCTAACATGATATACGGAATTCAGCTTTACTTTATTCAGCTTTAATCTATTCATCTTTACTTAATCATTTGAGTTTCGAGTATAAAAAGAATACTCTCACTCTACGCATAAAAAGTTATAGATTAATAGAGAAGATCTTTTATATAAATAATCGCCGACGGCCCGCCTTTTAATATAGGTGCAATCGCCTATACATTTTAGGCTTCGGCCTTACGATTTATTTTGCGTTTCTTGTCTTACAAAAACATAGGCGCTCTAAATTTAGAACCTGGGTTAAAAACGGGCCTGTTTTAAAAAATTGCTGCGAAATTTTTTTACGGTTAACGAAATAACGCAAAATGATCGCCCTGGGTAAAATAGATTCGATAGACTGCGAAAACGGATTACGAGATTCGACGCTATTTCACGTTATCTATCGATCTAATACAAATCAAAATTACTAGGAACGTGTTAGAAAGGTGTCATAGGCCTTAAAATAGATATACGTATATTTAACGAAGAATAAGCGAAGGATTTTCGAAGGAGATAGCGCAAAATTATAGTCGATAGATTCGACGTTACTTCGTGAGAGGCTGCGACAGTTGGCGCGCGATCTAACTACCCGACTTTAAAAATTGTGCTCGCTATTTCTGGCCGCTTGCTGCTGGGGATATCGCTGGGCCTTTGGGGGGGATTGGCTGATTTTCCGATTCGGGATCGCCGTGCCTGGTCCGCTTGCTTCATTGCTGATTCAATTCGATTCGACTGCGACAACGAAACAAGAAAGACTTTTCTTCGCTGATTTCTTTCACGCAAAATAAGAATGATTTAAACAAACGAAATCAATTACGATTCGATTGCAATTCGATTCAGTTACGATTGATCAAACTATTATATTAATAAGAAGAAAGAGCGCAACTAACTTCGAACGATCTTGATCAAAGAAGATCTCAACAAACAAAGAACAATTACAATTCGAATCGATTCGATTCGATAATATATTTTAATAAGAAGAAAGAAGAACGAAGAAAGATCCGCAGCTACTCACGATGATAGACAACATGATGCATTGCAGCAGCCTGCGACATGATAGCATACAGACATAAGCCCAGTTGCTGGCATATGATAGAGCGTGACAGATACCCACCAGGCTTCCCAGTTGCTTCGAGAATGTTTTCTATTCTATTTCTAATACAGATATTCATATACATATACAACGTACTGTGCAGACTCGTACGGCCCCACGTGGTGGGCCATGATATAACGGGGATGTATGTCGGGCTATTGTCGATAGGTGCTGGCCTGTTGGTCGATACATATACGGGCCTGGTTATATATGAGCGTGTGCCCTGGTCCGCTGATAATGTGCAGATATATATGGGCCTATTCGTAATACAATGCGCATCCTGGTCGAATGTATGAATTTAGATAAAAACGTACATTCATTTTATTGTTATTGTTGATGTGTACGCGTTCCTATGATATTCTATAAATATATTAAAAAAACGTACATTCAGATCCTTATAAATAGAGGCTTTATAATAGGAGGAAAAGAAACATGAATCAAATTAAGGACGTGCAGCCAATCCGCAGTAAACAACAAATAGAGGATATGAAGTGGGCTTTGAAACGTCATTGTTCTGAAAGAGATTACATATTATTCCTTATCGGTATTAATACGGGATTACGTGTCGGAGATCTTTTGAAGTTGAAAACATCGGATGTTATTCGTAGAAAGATCGTAAAAGTTTCAGAGGGAAAAACAAAGAAAGTCCGTGAAGTTAATCTATTAAACATATACGAAGAAGTACAAGCCTATGCGAAGACTAACGATAGTGAATGGTTATTTCCGTCAAGAAAAGGTGATAAGCCGATCACGACAACGCAGGCATATCGACAGTTACAAAAAGCCGCTGAATTCGCAGAAGTGGAAAGCATCGGAACTCACACGATGAGAAAAACGTTCGGTTATTGGTTCTATAAACAAACGAAGGACGTTGCGAAACTTCAAACGATATTAAATCATAGTCACCCGCAAGTTACATTGACTTATATCGGAATTACTAGCGAAGAAATTGAAAACGATCTGAATACATTCGTACTATAAGCGATAGGGCATCGAAAATATATCGTTGTCTTTTTTGCACTCCCTTAGACTTCTACGGCCGACTATATTTCTGCATAATTTATTTTAACGATAGATTTCCGCCCCCCTGGTTTTTGAAGGCGGTCTTTCTTCGACCCTTTCCAGCTAGTATAAAGGCGAAAACTCAACGTTAATCTACCGTAATTCATGCGGAAATTTTTCTCTAAATTGTAAACCCTCGCAACCCTATTTACGTTCATTTACATGCGTCTGATGCTTAGAGGCGTAAGTGATTCGATCACTTTGCGTTGATTGATCGTATAGTTTACATTCCGATTCATTTCGCTACACTTAACTATACTTTTATATAAACGGATGCATCTCCATATTTAATATTACGTTTAAATTAATTGATAACTATTCACTCCGCTACATTCGACTACAAACAGTCGATTTCACTCAAAAAAAGTATATATAATTATTATAATACTAAGAAAAAATGTATAATAATTTTGAGCGGGAAAGCCAGTGAGCTATTAAACTTATAATTAAAGGAGGTGAAATGAATTGAAGCAGTTCTTAACTTTTATTTTAACTATATTACCTGCGTTTGCTGGAGTTCTAGGCTTCATTAATCCTTCATGGAGCATTACTGTGAAGTTGCTCTTAACATTCATATTATCCACTGTTTATTTACTGGGAATAATAATATATTTACACAAAAAGCTAACTAAAGTTCAAAAAAGTTTCACTTCCTTAAATACTGAACTCACTCAACTAAAAAACGAAAAAGGGGATTCCGATAAGTCAATTGATAAGTATGATAATTTTGTACATAAAAGAAAGTTATTTATACATCATGACTTACCCGAGTTAGGTGTATTAATCACTGAATTTGAAGTTCATGTAAAAGATTCATACAGAGGACAGAAACATCAAGAATTAAGAGTGCTTACAACGAATGTGAAAAGTAAAACAATTGAGGTAATAAATAAAGAAAAGAGGGATTTTGATGAGCAGTTATACAACATTCAGGGTAATTAAGATTATTGATGAATTTAGCATCGTAATAAATGGTGGACTCAATGAAGATATTTCGATAGGGGATGATATTGAAATATTTTTAGAAGGAGATGAAATATCCGATCCATTTAACGATAATAAAATACTTGGGACGCTTGACTTCATAAAAGATACTTTAAAGGTTACTGAGGTATATTCAGAATTTGCGGTTTGTCAAAAGGTAGTAATCGAAAAAATATACCACCCTTCCGCTCTTCAAAAAGCAATTTCTAATAGTGTAGCTGGAATTGGCGGAATGGCAGGAACTACAGAAACGAAGACACACATAGAAAAAATTGATATATATGAGCATGAAATATCAGGGAGAAAAACAGGAGATAAAGTTATAAGGATTGGTGATATAGCTCGAATCGCCCTTAGTGACTAAGACGGGACTTAATGTCCCTCTTCTTCTTTCCTCTTGCGTATATCTCTTCATATGTATTTATATTATAGATTGCTTTTTCTTCTGTATCATCTACGCAATCCCCTTCGCTCGTCAATCTCATACGGCTAGTGGTGCAGTCGGGTTCCGTTCGCTAACATTTTCCGACCTATACCACCCTATTTCGCCTAACAAGCGGACGCACCGCAGTCATGGCACCGTCAAACGTCCTCACCATTTTCTTCGCTAATTTTCTAGCAATTTCACTTTTACTTTCCACGGAATCATAAAGAGCGATATCTAAAATTACTCTATCTGGAGTACCGCCAGCATTTCGGAAAAACCCCACGCTAAGCAAAAAATACAATAAGCCGCCCATATGGACAGCTCATTTACATAATTATCGTTATCAGAAGTTATTTTTAGATGATCAGTTTTGAGTTTTCACTATCTGCGTTTCTCAATTTTTTATATTCCCGCAGTTTCTAAAATCCGAGCTATTTTCACGTATGTGTCGACTGTATATGGAATTTCTAGTAATGGAATCCCTAATTTATTTGCATACTCTTTCTTTAATTTATCATGTATTTGTTGTTTCTTAAACTGTTCTTCACCACCAAAGTAATCCACAGCATAAAAATGTTGTTGTCCTTGGCATTCAATCAGATAATATGGCTCATTATTCTTATATACTATAAAATCATAAGATAAAAGATTATTACCTATTCCAGTTAAATCAGCAAATTTTTTTTGACATTCATAATCAACACTATTTTTATACTCTTTTTTGTCAAAATATCTGACCACATCTTCTTCAAGTCGTGAATATTTCCAACATCCACATGATTGTATGTTTCCGCCTAACAAATGATTGTTCATAACAGTTGTTGAATTTCCACATTCACATGTACACAAGAATCTTACAATGCCTGTATTAGAGTTTTTAGCACGCTCAATAACAGTCAATTTGCCAAATTTACGACCTGTTAAATCAACATAATGCGTATCACTTGCTACTTCATCTTGATAGCATCCACATGATTTTGTATGTCCTGATTTAAGACCGCCTGTACTAACAATAGCTTCTTTTCCACACTCACATTTACAAATCCAATGTAACTTATTCCATTTAGACGTAGCTTGTTTTATTACTATAAGTTTTCCAAAATACTGCCCTACTAAATTTTCAAAACTGGTAATCCCTGCTACTTCTTTGTGCAAACACCCACATGATTTTGTTGTACCATATTTTAAATAATGTCCTCTAGCTATTTTTTCATTACCACACTCACATTTGCATCTAAACTGTGTATATCCGTTTTCATCATCTAGTTTTTCAATAACAACTAATCTGCCAAATTGTTGTCCTGTAAAATCAGTTCTTATACCTTTGACTTTTCTATTATCCAATAGATGAACTTTCAGAGAACAATTTTTCCCGCAAGATTTGGTCTTACCTGTTGTAACATTAGACAAATAACATTCTACTTCATTGCCACAATCACAGCGAAATAACCACCTTGTTACACTATTTTTACTTTCTATTTTCTTAATACCAACAAGATTACCGAATCTCTCTCCACTAATATCTCTACTGATTTTTTTTCTTCCATCAATTCTAGCACAACCACAAGAGAGAGTATGCTTTCTAGTTAAATTAAGAGCCATAACATCTGTTTCATTACCACAATCACATTTACAATGCCAAACAACGCGTTTGTTTCCATTTTTAGAAATATGGTCCTCGGTTCGATACATAACTGTTAATTTCCCAAATTTTTCACCTGTTAAATCTTTAAGTTTTGCCATTTCTGTACTTCCATTTCTTTTATATTTGCAATCTTTATGAATAACATTGTCGTCTTTTAGATGCTTTAAATCATTTTTGAATTTTATGTTTCAACAGTTCAAAATTCGAAACTTAATTTTCATTTAATTTGATCATCTCAATATATCAGTAAAGTTCCACTCGTCAATCATACATCCCCCTTCTATTCCACCAGTCACCAAAAATCAGTTCCCACCGCCTGTTGTAATGTGTTATTGTTGCGCACCCTTCTTCGCTTCTTGCTCTTCCATTTCCTTCATTTCATCTTGCCACTTATCGCCAATACCACCGCTAGGCGTATTCCATCGTTTTTCTTGACGTTGGATTCTTGCCTTTTCCGCCTCTGTTAGCGCTGGTGTACCATCATCTAAAAGCACCGTGCCGTTTTCATCATACTTGCGGTTTGCCTCTTCTTCGCGTTGTTGTGCCTCTTTCTGTTTGCGGTATTCCTCTTCCTGTTGTCGCAGATGCCTTTGGTGCGCTTCTTCATCAATAATCTTGTCGCAGCCGTGCGCTTCTTGCTTCGTTTCATCGTGTCCATGTCCGCAATAATCGTTAGGAATAGCAGACTTCGCACTCTTTGCTGGTGTATCCGCCTTACTAGGTGCGGGCTTGTCAGTAGACTTCGTAACACCTTCGCTAGTCGTATCTGCTACGCGATTATTCTTAGGTGTATCCTTTTCCTTTTCCGTGTCCGCTCCTTGTCCGATGAATCCGCGTTTATTGTCTAGCGTCGTTTGTTTCGACTCATTAGCGCGGTTTATTTCCGTACGACGTGCGCCGTATAACTTCAATTCGTCGTCTTCGTGAGTGAAATACACTTCAATCTGAGTTACTATTCCGTTATGTTCGTACTCATATGTGTACATTGTACCCTCCCACTTCTTGCCGTACTGTTTGATACGCATAAATGACGCATTACTAACATTTTTAGATAACGTTTCGGCGATCTTTTTCGGAGATATGCCGACTTTTAGCGATTTAAATGCGTCCAAAGATAAATTACCTTCCTCATTCGGCAGGTCAAATGTTAGTTTCTGCGGCTTCTTACCGTCAATTTTGATGTTAAAGTCAATAAGGAATTCACTGTTCTCAGATTCGCGTAATGCATTCAGTTCTTTTTCGACTTCCTTCGATTTCTTTTCGGCTTCGTACATTTCCTGCGCGATTTCTTTCGATGACTTTTCAGCATTGACTTCGTTAGACTGACTTTCGTTAGATTTACCTTCGTTGGAACCACCGCACCCACTTAATAGCGCCGTTGCCGTGATTCCTACTAACATTACTTTTTTAATTGATTTGTATGTATTCATTATTTGATATCCCCTTCACTATGTCCAGTGCGTCAATTTCTCACGCATGATTATTTTGAATGTATTCATGTATGCACCGTTCATCGAATAACAGACTTCCTCCGCCTTCTTTCTTAAATCGAACCTTTATACGTCCTCTTCTTCTTTCCTTTTACTAATAAACTCGCCAACTCTAGCAGTAACAATCGATGCAGCTACCGCCATTGCAAACACTACCGCCAGTCCTCCTATAATGACGTTCCCTATTATCTTCGTAACTATCAAAAGTACGAACGCAACTATTAACAGAATTGCGGAAGGTTTCCGTCCCTTTTTTATTTTAATTTTTATCTTCATGCAATATCCCCCTTTCTAATATTCCTTTTGCGTATCCTCTGCTTAAATCCTCTCACCGCACCTCTAGCAGAATCAAACGATCTTCCAGTCCTTTCAGATAACAATCGGGAAACCGATCTCTCTGAAACTTTATCGTAATTCTCTACCGCATAGATCATTGCATCCAATACCAAAATATCTGCTTCTTTCTCGCATAGCTTTGCGTAAATCTCCTCGTATGTACTTACATTATAAATTGCTTTTTCTTCTGTATTATCTATGCAATCTCCTAACGTTTCCAATACGCTAGTATCTCCGATCAACGTTAACGCATCTCGCTTCTTTCCTCTACTTCCGCAATACTGTCGTACACTCTGATACAATAACCATTTTACTCGACTGTCAAAGTTCCCTCGATCTATATCAAACGTTCTGATCGCATATCTTATTCTACGGAAACAATCGTCTATAAAGTGTACTTCGTTGTTTATATCATGCCAGTTATCGTTGGCTAAGTTTTCAATCAACTGTATGTAATGCGCTTCAATTTTTTCTACATACTTATTATCGCATATTCCAGTGTAATAATCTTCCACTTCTTTCTTAGCTAGTATCGCTATTCTGTTTAATGTTGCGTTTATGTCTTCGCCTTTTTTTGCGTATTGTCTTATATTAAGTCGTTTCTGCATGTGTAAATCCTCCACTTCTTATAGCTACTGTATTTCCCTCCGATATTCAGCTAACTTCCGCTAGTGACGTTTAATACCGAAATTATACTATTGACAAGCGGTGACACATCGACTAGCAAAGGCGAGGAAGTCGTAGGAAGCAGGGCGCAGTTTTCACCCCTATTCGCATAGATAAAAAAATAACGAAGCGTTTAAACTTCGTCATAATTTCGTAGTTTCTATGTGAATAAGAGGTAAGGCGTTAACAACTAGCGTCGGCTCGTTGTGTGAGGTTTTTAGTAACGCATTCCCCGTCCTTTACGATTTCTCGTAATATCGACTTTCTACACTACAAAACGTCCCATAGTGCGTAAATCTTTCGATACACCCTGTTACCGTAGTAACAACGTATTTCCACCCTTGCCGTACAATGCCCGCAATCGGCTAGACCTATACGACGCACGGGGAATGATATGCGTTGGTTTGTATAGCGCTAGTGTTTGCGGCGGTCTAGCTCCCCTTTTACGTTTTTATAGCGGTACGGCTTCCGCTTGTTGACTTACCGCATCAGTACCTAAAAAAGACATTACTAAAGACGCCTTGCAATCTTCGAATTTTTTCGATAGAATGCAAAGTAGATGGTCGGACTGATACGGCTTGTCCGTTATTTAGTTTCGATGTGTATAGTTTTGAGTCTCCAGTTGGCGCTGGGGACTTTTTTCTGTTTAATTAATCGCTTAATTTCCTTAATGGACTGTATTTTTTATGTAACTCTGTTATATCGTCAAACATAAAATGCGTGTATCTCCTTGTCATCGTAATATCGCTATGACCCATTATTTGTTGTAGTGAAAATAAATCTCCACCGTTCCTTAAATATATGGATGCAAATGTATGTCTAAAAATATGAGGACTACACCTAGATTGAATGTTTGCTAATTTGGCATACTTATAAATCATTTGTCTTAATCCACTATTTGTTAAAGCCTTTCCAGATATTCCACAAAACAATCTTTTTGTATACACTTCCCCTCTAATCAGTAACCATCGCTTTAGTGCGTTTTTGGTGTTATCTGTAATTGGTACTTTTCTTTGATGATAAGTTTTAGTATGTTTCACTAATAGTAAATCTTGTTCCCATACTACATCTAATACACTAAGGTTCAATATTTCATTTTGCCTTAATCCTGTCTCTATTAAAACTAATAAAATGGCATAATCTCTAATACCATTCCAGGTCTTTTTATCTACCTTAGAAAGTAAAGTTTTAAGCTGTTTTGGCGTAAGAACTTCAACCTCTTTTGTACGAGTTTTTAATTTTTTAATATCTTTTATTGGATTTATGGGGATGTGTTTGTTCTCAAATAGAAATTTAAAAAATGTTTTATTTGCCCTTATTACAATGTTGATTGTTGATGGCTGCAAATTTCTTTTTACTTTACAGAATACAATAGCATCCTCTATATGTTCTTTCGTTACCTCGTATGGCTTAATTCCAACAGGTAATGACCTTAAAAGTGATTTCAATTGGGCTTGATAGTGAAATAAAGTCGCTTCCCTCAATCCTTTTAAAATGCCCGCTTTGTGAAAAAGTTCAAAAGCCACTTCCCAACTCTCGATATATTCCTCAGCTGCTTCCAATTCTCCGAGAACATCTAATTCTTCCATAGACAATCTGAAATTTCTTTTCGTTTTACTTTTTTTAACCATTAAAAAACCCCCAGTTTACGATTCAATAAAGCAGAACCGCAAACTAGGGGTTGTTATAACTGGGTTTATATAGGTTTTATAGAGGAGTCAAATAATTTGCGATCCGCGAAACGCAAACTAACGTTACTTACTGTAATCATTTGTGTCCTCCTACTAATACCGCTTATTTCAGCGTTTTCTCACCGATTGTCTTAAAAAATCGCATATTACGACTCAATTATTGTAGACTATAGCTATTATATAGTAGAAGCTGGATGAATAGCAACGGTTGATTAGCTTTCTACAATGAAATCGAATAGTTTTTATCCATTCCCCTAGCTATTTTTTGTATATTATCGACCTCTTTCTAATATCCCCATTCGCTTCTCATTCTGTAATACATTGGATCATTTTTTTATTTCATATTTTATATACAAAAAACCTGTAGAGAAAACATTCCCTACAGGTTTTTCTTATTTCGTATTTATTATTTTCTCTTTATAACTCTTCAATTTACTCGCCAATCCTATTAAAGCAGGTAACAATATCGGCATTACAATTAAAGCTAATAGTAAAAGAGCAACGCCAACAACGGATGCTACTTGTATAAGTGTCAATACTCCTGAAGGGATTAATGCAGCAAATGTTCCGCCTAAAATAAGTGCCGCTGATAATATGACTCCCCCTATGTGACGAGATGCATTTACAATTTTCGTTACTGAATCCCCTTCTAGCTCATTGTATCGCATCATTACGAAAATGCTATAATCCACACCTAAAGCGACAATCATTATAAAGCTAAAGAATGGAACATTCCAGCTTAATGACTCTACGTTTAATAAGTGTGAACTAATTTGTTCACTTATACCAAGTGAAGCAAAGTAAGCTAATATTAATGATCCAATAATAAAGATTGAATTTAAAAATGAACGTGTAATAACGATTAATACAATCGCAATTCCAATTAACATTATTGTAGCAGTACGTAAGAAATCTTGCCCGGTTACTTCTTTTAAATCAACGTTTCTAGCTGTTGTCCCGCCGATCGCTTTTTTCACCGATTTTAATTCTGTACCATTTAACGTACCATCTATCGTTTTATTAATCTCTTGTATGATTGGCATCGCTTCTTTTGAATACGGATTTACGTCTAAAATAATTGTCATTTTAGTAATTTTTCTATCATGTGACATGTACGTGTTCAATGCTTTTGGGAAATCTTCTCCCGCTAAAACTTCTTTTGGAATATAAAATTTCTCAGAGCTTTTTGATTCATTAAGCTCGCCTAAATATTTCTGAGCATCCCCTAGGCCGTTACTTACCTTTCCAAGCCCTTCTGTACTTTTAGATAAGCCTGATTGTAATTGCCCCATCTTTTCTTGCAAATCTTTAAGCCCTGTTAAAAGTTGCCCTTGCCCATCGTTTATTTTCGTTAATCCGGATTGTAACTCAGTTGATTTGTTCGCAATTTGTTTTGAACCTGTAGCCCCTTCGCTCAATCCTTTGTTCAGCTCAACAGCTCCTTTTTGTAACTTGGTAACTCCATTGTTCATTTCTTTTAAACCGTTATCTACTTTCAGTAACGATTGATTCGCTTCTTTAAATGAAATCATCGCCGCTTTATGCTGCGTTGATAATTGATTTAATTCTTTTGAAAGTACACTTAATTGCTTTTGAGCTTCTTTAGCAATTCCTATCGTTTGCTGTATGTTCTGATCATTTGCTACTTCTGGTTTCGTTTGAATGAAATTGGTCATTAACATTTCAATTTGTTCGTATCCTTTTTTCGCACCATCAATTGCTTGAGAAATGCTTCCGAAATATTGATCGTAAGAACTTAAACCTTTTTCTAACTGTTCATAACCAGCATGCAGCTGTGAAGTTGCATTAGATAGGACATTTATATTTTGGTTTACTGAAACTAACCCATTCTCAATTTGCTGCGCGCCTTGCGCTCCATCATTTATTCCATTCGATAATTGATTTAAAGCTGTTCCTAATGCTGATACACCGTTTTTCGCCTCGTTCGTTCCATCAATTAACTTTTGAACATTTGCAAGACTATTTGAGTCATTACTACCCATTTTATCTTTCGCATCCGTTAAGCCATCATTAATTTCCTTTATGCCACCATCGGCATCGCCTAAACCAGTATTTAGTTCTCCCACTTGTTTATTTAAATATAATTCTTTTATCTTATCACCAGTTGGACGCGTCGGTGAATACACTTCCGAAACACCTTTAACTTTCGAAATTTTATCAGTTAGTTCATCTAAAGTTTGTAGAGAAGTCGCCTCATCTAACTTTTTATCCGATTGAATGACTAACGTACTTGGTGAAGAGAAACCAGGTGGAAAATGATCTTCTATTACGTTAATCCCCATCTTCGATTCATATTTATTATCCACTTCAAATAAATCATTGTAATTCAACGTGTTAGAGTATTTTAATACGAATGGAATCGATATCACGAATACAATAATTAAAGCGATAAATGGTCTTGCTACTGAATTTTTCGCAAAGAATCCCCATAAACGACTATCCTCATGTCCTTTAAATGTTTTAACTGGATAAAACATTCCTTTTCCTAATAGCACCATGAAAAATGGATTTAAAGTGGTTAATACGAGTAGTAATACTGCGACACCAATTGCTACCGCTGAAGTAGATTGATATAATTTAAAACTTGCTAAAGCAAGTGATGCAAAACCAATTAGCACCGCTATCCCGCTATATAAAACTGTTTTACCTGCCGATTTAAATGTTTCTTTCGTAGCCAAAAATGCATTTTCTTGTTTACTTAATTCTTCTTTAAACCTCGTATATAATAAAATATTATAGTCTGTTCCCACTCCAAACAGTACGACAACTACAAACACTTGCGTAAAGTTAGAAAATGGGAAATTAAATTGATCGACTAAATGAGCAATAATCCCCATTGAAACTAAATACGATACCCCAACTGTAAGAAGAGAAACAATCGGAACAATTGGTGAACGAAATACAATGATTAATACTACTAGAATGAAAATGATTGAAATAACTTCTGTCTTTTTTACACCCTCTTGAGAGGATGTAAGAAAATCACCCGCTATTAAGTCACTTCCTGTTAAGTACGTTTTTACCCCTTTCGTTTGTACTTTTTTATGAAGATTATTTGCAACTTTTGATATTTTACCATGTTTTTTATCTACCGATATTTGCGTTAAAATAGTCGTATTATCTTTAGAAACTAATTGTTTCTCCAGTTCTTTATTATCTAAATGTGAAACGACTTCCTTAATTCCTAATTGCTCTTTTTCATTTTGCAGGGCGTTGATTATTTTTGTTATTTCCTCTTTCTGTTCATTCGTTAATGCGTTTTTATCTCCACTATTAAAGACGGCTATAATTTCATACTTTTCAGCCCCTTCTTTATCCATTTCTTTTATCATCTTGTCAGCAATACTGCTTTGTTCTGTTTTTGGAATCGTGATTTGCCCTTTTTCCTTCACTAACTGATCCATATTAGGCATCGTTACGATCATTGCAATAGTAATAACTATCCATAATAGAAAAGATAAACTTCTCCAGCTTTTTAGCTTGCTCATTTGAATCATCTCCCTCTATTTGAGTTTCATGTTACTTATGGAATGAATATTCATTCCTATTCTTTTAAAGTTATCATTTCGGAATGAACGTTCATTCCTATTGTTCTATTAAATTATTTTAGAAACTCTATTAAACTACTCTTATAGGAATGAATATTCATTCCTATAGTTGTAAAAATATATCATCTCCTGTGTTCATTTTTTAAATCTATTTAGGAATGAATATTCATTCCTTTCCTTATAAAGCTATAGAATCAAATGATTCTAATAGCATTCCAAGAGCTTTCTTCCAATTCTTTTACTAATTCTTTTGAGTATTCTAATTGCCCTGTCGCCATTACTTTAGTTAATTTTTCTAGCGGTTGATATACAATAATAATTAAAGCAACTGGCGGTAATGGACGAAGAAAACCTTTTGCGATTCCATCTTCTATAATATTCATAAAGAAGCCTATAAAATCGTCAAATATTTTCTTACTCTGTTCATCAAGAAAATAACTATCACAGTGAGAATTTGTAAAAAGAAAAGCATCCACATTGTTTCTCGCAAATTCAAATAAACGGTTATACGTATGACTAAACTGTTCACGAATATTTGCTTCAACAGGAAAATCTGTTTTTATCATTTCAGATAGTTGCAACATACTTTTTGAAAATAGTGAGTTAACGAGCGCCTCTTTATTTTCAAAATAGCGATAAATAGTACCAGCGCCGACATTTGCTTTTTCAGCGATCATCGGAATTGTCGTACCATCGTAACCACGCTCTGCGAATAATTGTATAGCAGCTTCAAAAATGTCTTCTTGTTTATTTTTAGCCATTTTTCTCACCTCAATTTTTAGGAATGAAAATTCATTCCGTTTTTTTATTATAAATTACATCGGTTAAAAGTCAAGTGCGTGACTAAGTAATGTAGCATTTATTAACTAACACTCTCATTTAGGTTATTCATACATTTTTTGAATTATCTCTTCAAAGAAATTCTTTGTATCATCATAACTTAAAATTCTCAATACATCTTGTATCTTAAAGAATTGAACCTGACTTATTTCATTATCTTTTGGATCTAAATCTGTTCTATCACCTATATATTCTACATAAAACATAGTAGTTTCTTGCTTTTTAAATCCAGTTTTCACTTTGAGTTCTTCAGGAAACTCAAAGCAAATCTTATCTTCAAATTGTTTCATAATTTTAAACTTTTTTGAACCAGTTTCTTCTTCAAGCTCTCTCAACATAGCACTTTCTAAGTTATTATCTGTATGTTTTACTCCGCCTTTAGGAAAATTCCATTCCCCTTTCGACGAATTGTGTTCTCCTTCTATATCGCTTATTTTCACCTTATGTACCAATAAAAATTCATTATGTTGGAATATGATTGCCCCTACAGCTTGCCTAACCATTCTATTTTCCCTCCTAAAATAATGATTTCACTCTATTAATAGAAAAATACTATAATAACTGTTTTTCATTATAGTACTTTTCTAATCACACATTGCAAGTGTATTAATTAAAAGAAATCATAAATAAACGCTTCACGCACTGGTACTAAATTCTCAAATATTCGTATCTCCTCTTTACTTCCGCTAATTAATTCTAATTCATTTAGCTCTAACGGACGTTTGTAGCCAAACATTATTGTAGATAGCGCATTGATATCCAATCTAATACCTTTATTCACTGTCTCTTCTTTTATAATTGTTACTTCATGATTTTCAAGTTTCACAGTTACGTTATTCCACGGAGCAAATGAATCTGCAATATGTAAAATCACTTCTTGCTGCTCGTTGTTCCAGTTTAATTCATATTGTTTGAAGAACTGCTCTACATCTACAATTCGAGCCATGAAGTATGGCGTTACCTCAGCTTTCACTCGCGGTTCTTGTAGTGTGTATAGGAGTGGTTCTGTCTCGCTTATAATCATTTCAAGATCTTTAATCATAGAATCATGTTGGCAAATAAAGTTCCAAAGACCAATTCTTGCTTCATTATGCAGTGGAACAAATTCTTCTACCGTCATTTTAGAGTTCTCAATTTTATATAACATGTAACCTGCCGCATTTTTATTTTCATCATAGTAAATCGCTATTGTTAAGTCGTGGTAAACAGCTTGCAACCACCATTTTCCGTCTCGAACTAGCATGCCTGAAAATCGTTCTGCAAATGTTTCATATAGCTTCTCTACTTCTTCTGAATGATTATCTTTATTAAAACGTTTCACTGTACCATTCACTTGTTTTTTTATTATTAAATCGCTCTTTGTCATATGACATATATGGCGATTCGCACAAAGTTCCCATCCGTATTTGCGGTAAAATGAAACTGCAAATGGATGTAACATCGATACACTATATCCATCTTTTTTCATCGTTTGAAGGGAATGCTGAAGCAACTCTTTTACATATCCGCTTCTTCTATACTCTGGGTACGTCGCTACCCCTGCAACTCCGCCCATTTTAAACTTTTCTTTTCCTATGTAGATATGAAACGGAATAAAATGGAGTTTTGCCGCTAACTCGTCACCTTCCATGATGCCGTATATTTGATGGCTTTCCTTCATTCGAGTAAGTTGCTGCTGCAATCGTTCCTCATTTACTTTATATTGAAAAGCATATTCTGATAAAGCTAGCGCTTCTCTGAATTTATCTTCTTTTAGTTGTATAACGTTCATATATTTCTCCTCCATCCTTTGTTTGAATTATATCATAATTCTTAATATTCCAGTGTGGTGAATGAAATTATATCAACGCTTCGACAAAGAATATCGACCTATCTTATATAAAAAAGCAGATACATTACGCATCTGCTTCTCATCAATTTATTTAGCTAACGTTTGAAGCTCTTCAAAAAATGTAGGATACGATACACCTACTGCTTCTGCATCTTCAATTGTTGTTTCTCCTTCAGCAATGCAGCCAGCAATCGCAAGCATCATTCCAATGCGGTGATCACCGTGACTATGTACTGTAGTTCCTTTTAGCTTCGATTTACCGTAAATAATCATTCCATCGTCGGTCGCTTCAATGCGAGCTCCTAGTTTCGTTAATTCAGCAACGACTGTATCGATACGATTCGTTTCTTTCACTTTTAGCTCGTGTGCATCTTTAATGACTGTAATTCCTTCTGCTTGTGTTGCTGCTAATGCGATAATTGGAATTTCATCGATTAATCTTGGAATAATATCTCCACCGATTTCGATTCCTTTCAGTGCAGATGTTTCAATTGTAATGTTTGCAGCAGGTTCTGATGCTCCTTCGTTAATTGGCTCAACAGTAAACGTAGCGCCCATTTTCTCAAGAACATCAATAATACCTGTACGAGTCGGATTCATTCCTACATTTTGGAGTAGCAGTTTACTATTTGGGATAATTGCTCCTGCTACTAAGAAAAATGCCGCTGATGATACATCACCTGGCACTTGAACGTCTGTTGCTGTTAACTTCTGTCCACCAGCTAGTTTTACTGTTTTCCCCACGCGAGTTACCTTTACACCGAACGCTTCAAGCATTCTTTCTGTATGGTCACGGGAAATGTGAGGTTCTGTAACAGCTGTTATACCTTCTGCGCGAAGGCCTGCAAGTAAAATAGCTGATTTCACTTGCGCACTTGCGACAGGTGAAGTATATTGAATCGCTTTTAAATCACCACCTCGTATTGTGAGTGGCGTAAACGTTCCTTCTTCTCGGCCATCAATTTTTACGCCCATTTGTTTTAATGGATTTGTTACACGTTTCATCGGTCTTTTTGCGATTGACGCATCACCTTGTACGCAAGAGAAAAATGGCGTGTTTGCTAATATTCCTGACATCAATCGTATCGTTGTACCAGAATTACCAACATCTAATACAGCTTTTGGCTCTTGTAAACCTTCTAATCCATTTCCAATTACCGTAACTTCGTCTCCATTTTGCGTTATCTCTACTCCCATTTCTTTAAAACAAGAAATGGTACTTAAACAATCCGCACCAGGAAGAAATCCTTTAATTGTTGTTTTACCTTCCGCGATTGCGCCAAACATGACAGCGCGATGGGAAATTGATTTATCTCCAGGGATTGTAATTGTGCCATTTAATCCGTTATTTACAGTTTGTACTGTTTTTTCTTTCACGTTGTCACCCTCCTCATTAAATTGTTTCATACGTTTGGTATTCTTCTTTTCCGAGCGCGATTTTTGCCTGCGTTCGATCCTCTTCTCTTTGGAAACTAATTCGTAAAACTCCGAGCAATCCTTCTCGCGCTTCTAATATTTGCAAGTTCGTAATACTAATTTCTTCTGCTGCTAGAATACTCGTAATATGAGCTAAAGCCCCTACTTTATCTAAAACGTCGACGTATAAGTCGTGATAGGCAGGAATCGCCCCTCTTTTTCGAACTGGTAAAGAGTCACGATATTCTTTCGCATCTGCAAAATAACTTTGTATTTCTCCTGCATCTCCTTTAGAAACCGTCTTATATAGCTCTTCCATTTCTGAAATCCATTCTTCTAATAGTTCCAATAAATGCCCGCGATTTTGCTTTACGATATCACTCCACATTTTCGGACTACTCGATGCAATACGCGTTATATCTTTAAATCCGCCTGCCGCTAGTTGATGAATAAGCGGATTATCACCAGCATGTTTCTCAACTTGCTTCACTAATCCTGCTGCGATAAGATGCGGAAAATGACTAACAATTCCTGTTACATAATCATGTTCTTTTGTATTTAATACGAGAAAATGAGAACCTGTTCCTTTTAACCATTCTTTCAACTCTTCTACTCGCTCATCTAATACATGATTCATCGGTGTTAAAATGTAAAATGCATTTTCAAATAAATGCGCCTTCGCACTTTCAACTCCTGTTTTGTGAGAACCTGCCATCGGATGTCCGCCGATAAATGAAACTTTCTTTGTTAATAAAGCTTCCGCTTCATTCATGATTGTCCCTTTCGTACTTCCTACATCGGTAACAATAACATCTTCTCGTAAATGAAATGATGCAAGTTTGTGTAACAACTTTTTCGTCTCTTCAACTGGAGAGGCAAAAATAATTAAATTTGCCTCCTCACATGCACTCTGTAAATCTACTGCTACTTCGTCAACTACATGTAATTCTTTCGCACGCTCTACTTGTTCTTTAAATATGTCATAACCGATAATCGTTACATCGTGCTCTTTTTTAATCGCTAATGCAAGTGATCCTCCTATTAATCCTGTACCTATTAGTACTACCTTTTTACACATTTGCCTCATCTCGAGACTTACTTTTCTTATTTTCAAAGTGTTGTTTTAACACTGAAATCACTCCCTCATTTTGTTCCCTAGTTCCGATTGTAATGCGTACGCCATTTGGAAACGGACGAATAATAAAACCAGCGTGCGCACAAGCTTCATAAATTTCTCCAGCATTATCTACCGGTAAGAAAATAAAGTTCGTTTGTGATGGATAAAACGGGATTTCATTTTCTTTACAAAAACTTTCGTATTGTTGTAATCCTTCTGTATTAACACGTACTATTTCCTCAATAAACATTTCATCGTTAAAGGCAATTGTTGCAGCTTTTTGTGCTAATGAAGATACGTTAAACGGCAAACGAACGACATTTAATTTCTCAATTAATTCTTCTTGTCCAATCGCATACCCAACGCGGAATGACGCTAAACCGTACGCTTTAGAAAAAGTTCGTAATACAAGAAGATTTTTATGTTTTTCTAAAAGTGGTAACGTCTCTGGAAAATCTTCCGCAGTTACATATTCATAATACGCTTCATCGATGACGATTAACGTTTCTTCACTAATTCCAGCTATGAATTGATTTAATTTTCGCTCATCAATATATGTGCCTGTCGGATTGTTCGGATTACAAATCCATACGATTTTTGTTTGTTCATCAATCGCTGTAGAAATCCCATCTAAGTCATATACACCTTTATTTAAAGGAACTTCTTTCACTTCACATCCTTCAATAATCGCATGATGACGATACTGAGGGAATGTCATGCCAGCAGTTACGATATTATCTCCATTGCAGAGCACGGCACGGCTTATAATTTGAATAATTTCATCAAGTCCACTACCACAAAGCACTTGTTCGACTTGTACTTGTAGTTTCTTTGCGATCGTTTGACGGAGCGTTGTAGCACCTCCGTCAGGATATAAAGCATGTTCCAACCACGATTTTTGCAATTCTCCTAAAACACGAGGTGAACAGCCAAATGGATTTTCATTTGATGCTAACTTAACAAATGAATGATCCCCGTATACTTCTTTCATTTGCTCTGGTGATTTACCTGGTTTATACGGTTGTAATGATGATAGTTGATCTTTTACTCGCATGTTAAATCCACCTTTTCATTAAAATTCTTTTGCGTATTTGTTATGTTGCAAAATGTTTTGCTTTAATAATTCCATGCGATCTTTTCCGAATTGTTCGACTAGTGCAGCTGCAAGTTCCCACGCTACAACAGCTTCTGCCACGACACCTGCTGCCGGTACTGCACAGCTATCAGATCTCTCAATACTCGCTTGGAACGCTTCTTTCGTATCAATATCTACGCTTGCTAACGGTTTATATAATGTAGGAATTGGCTTCATCACACCTCTTACTACAATTGGCATACCTGTTGTCATACCGCCTTCTAAACCGCCGGCATTATTTGTTTTTCTCGTGTACCCTTTTTCTTCATCCCAAAGGATTTCATCGTGCACTTTACTTCCTGGCTGTCTTGCCGCTTCAAAACCAATTCCGATTTCAGCACCTTTAAATGCATTCACACTCATTATAGCACCGGCAAGTTTTGCATCTAATTTACGGTCGTAATGAACGTAGCTACCAACTCCAATTGGCATACCTTCTGCAATTACTTCAACAATACCACCGATTGAATCCCCACTACTTTTCGCATCATCAATCGCATCCATCATTTCTTGTTCTACTTCTTTATCTAAACAACGAACTGGTGAATTTTCAGTTATCGTTTGAATTTCTTCAATTGGTAAGTTTGAAATACGCTTTGCTTGCACCCCACCAATTTCAAGAACATGCCCTGCAATTTCCACGCCTAATTCTTTTAAAATTTGTTTCGCAACTGCACCAGCAGCTACACGAACTGTCGTTTCTCTTGCAGATGAGCGTTCTAATACATTTCTTATATCACGATGGCCATATTTAATGGCTCCGTTTAAATCCGCATGTCCTGGACGTGGTTTTGTAATTGTACGTTTCATTTCTTTACTTTCTTGCTCTGAAATCGGGTCTGCACCCATTACTTTCGTCCAATGTTTGAAATCATCATTTTTTACGATTAACGTAATCGGTGATCCAAGTGTCATCCCGTGACGAACACCACTTACAATTTCAACAGTATCGGTTTCAATTTGCATGCGTCTTCCGCGTCCATGGCCTTTTTGTCTTCTTAATAACTCTTTATTAATATGTTCCGCTGTTAGTGTTAAACCTGCTGGTACACCTTCTAAAATAACTGTTAACTGCGGACCATGTGATTCTCCAGCTGTAATGTATCTCATTTCTCTTGCCCCTTTACTATTTTTTTGTACAAAAAAGTCCCTACTGAGCGCTCAGTAGGGACGATTTTTATCGCGGTACCACCCTAGTTGTAGACTAACTTTCTGTCTACCTCTCTTCTTCTTTAACGATCGTTTGACCGTCTTTCCCTCCAAAAGTTGGCGGGAAAGATGCTCCAAGGCTGTAATTCATGCTTATCTTTGTACTGATTCACACCGACCATCAGCTCTCTTTAACAGTGAGATAAGCACTACTGTTTCCTCTTCAGCGCATATGTGATATGGAATTAAGATAATTTATTTTTGAAACCTTTTAACTCATCCATGAATCTATGGAATTCTGGAATATCCATTTGTTGTGCAGAATCTGATAATGCAACAGCTGGATCTGGATGAACCTCAGCCATTACTGCATCTGCGCCAATTGCAAGTGCCGCTTTCGCTGTTGGTAATAATAAATCTCTACGTCCAGTTGAATGCGTTACGTCAACGATAACTGGTAAATGTGTTTCTTTCTTTAAAATCGGTACTGCTGAAATATCTAATGTGTTACGTGTCGCTCTTTCGTATGTGCGGATACCACGCTCACAAAGAATAATTTGATCGTTACCTTGCGCAATAATGTATTCCGCTGCATTAATGAACTCATCAATTGTTGCTGCTAATCCACGTTTTAGTAATACTGGCTTGTTAACTTTACCTACAGCTCTTAGTAAATCGAAGTTTTGCATGTTACGTGCGCCAACTTGAATTACATCAACGTATTCTAATGCCATTTCTACATCGTTCGGATTTAAAATTTCACTAATAATTGCTAAGTCGAATTCATCTGCTACTTGGCGTAAAATTTGTAAACCTTCTACTCCTAAACCTTGGAAATCGTATGGAGATGTTCTCGGTTTGAAAGCACCACCGCGCATTAATTTAAGTCCTTGATCTTTCATCGCTTGCCCTACTTGGCGAACTTGCTCTAAACTTTCTACCGCACAAGGTCCCATAATGAACGTTTGTGTTCCGTTTCCAATCAATTCACCTTTCACATTAACGATTGTATTTTCTTTTTTCTTTTTACGTGAAACTAGTAATGCTTTACGGTTATCATCTTCTTGTAATTCTAAGCTTGCTTTGAAAATCGTTTTGAAAATATGTTGAACCGTTGACGTTTCGAATGGTCCTTCGTTATGCTCTGCGATCATATCAAGCACTTCACGCTCACGTACTGGGTCAAAGCGTTTCGTACCTTGTACTTGTTTTTGCTCCCCGATTTTTTGAACGATTTCACCGCGTTTGTTTAATAGGTGTAATAGTTGTAAGTTAATTTCATCTACCTGTTTACGTAATTGATCTAATTCATGATTTGCCATTTGGAAATCCTCCTCTAATGTTTTAAAAGTATAGTAAGAGAATGAAAAATTCTCTATTTTCTGAACTGGTTAATTATACAAATTTTCAAGTGGAATCGATACCTCTTCTTATTTTAAACTAATAATTACCATAAAGACACTATCTACTAGTTAAAAAACCACTTTTTTTGTACAAAAAAGCCCTACTGAATAAATCAGTAGGGACGATATTTATCGCGGTACCACCCTAGTTGTAGACTTCTTTCGTCTACCTCTCTTCATTGTTAACGATCAATTGACCGTCTTTCCCTTCATAAAGACAATACTATCTTTACTACGAAAAAGATGCTCCAGGACTGTAATTCGCTCTTGTTTTTGTACTGGTTCGCACCAACCACCAGCTCTCTGTTACAGGGAAACAATAACTACTGCTTTTCCTTTCAACGCATGACTATTTTATTTTCAAGTTGGACCACTAAAATACAAAAAGTCCCTACTGAATAAATCAGTAGGGACGATATTTATCGCGGTACCACCCTAGTTGTAGACTAACTTTCCGTCTACCTCTCTTCACTGTTAACGATCAATTGACCGCTTTTTCTTCATAAAGACAATATATCTTTACTACGAAAAAGATGCTCCAAGACTGTAATTCATGATTATCCCTGTACTGGTTCACACCAACCACCAGCTCTCTGTTACAGTAAGACTAACCACTACTGTGATCTCTTCATTGCACTTTGTTTATTCAAATGTTTTTGAAATTGAATAAGTATGATTCGTATTATAGAACGCTTTTCAAAACACTGTCAACAACTTTTTATATATTTTTTCAAATTCCACTTTCGCCCTATATTTATTCTTGTAAATTCCCCATTACAATTCCGATACGAATCATCTCATTTTCAATTAATTTTAATATGTTTCTTTCTACTCCATACTCGATTAATAGTTCTTTTATTTGTATGATTTCATTTTCAAGTAAATCTGCTTCTTGGCGCGTCTGAAGTAAAGTGAAAAACACATCTGCATACAATCCTTTATACGCTTTCATACTCTCTTTCTTTTCAAGTATCTCGATAAATAATTGTTTCATTTCTTCTTGATTACATTGCCCTTCCACACCTTGAAAGTTACTCGAAATAATATTTAGTCCTTTTTCTAAAACCTCATCCATACATAAAATAATGCGTAAAAGCATCATATATTCTCTCGTTGTTATTACGCCCATTTTCGGACGTTCTCTTAAAAACACACTAAGCCACGCTGTCCAAAATTTTTGTTGTTCCTTACCACTTAACGTTTTTAAGTAGTAGCATAAATACTGCATAAATTTAATTTTATTCTCTTCGTTTTCTTGCATCAAAAGTGGATATAACCAATCTGTTTTTTGCTCCCAATATAATACGCATTTAATAAATACAAAGCTAAGCCATTTTAAAAATGCTTCTCTCGTATATGGATGTAGTGCATCTAAATGTTCTACCGCATACTTAATATATCGCCTTATTTCTGTAAACAAAGGTACATTAATTTGCGTATAACATAATCCTGCCCACGCATATTTCGTAAGCTCACTTTCTTTCTTTAAATCTAAGTAAGGTAAAAGATATTTTCGACACCATTGTTTCTCTATATGATTTAAAAACGTAATATCTGCTGTTAATCGAGCAAACATATATTTCGTTCTATCCGAAGTAACCCTGACCTGTTCCTCAAATAAAAATAAATATTCATACACATTACGATCGTATAAATGATCGTATGCTAAAAGTTTTAGTAACACAGCAGTCATCTTTCCAACAGGATGCTGTATAGATTCATTGTAAAACTCTTCTTTTCCAATCTTAAAATCCGTTTCCCCTCTCATAACTTGTGGAAATACGGAAAAGGCAAAGCGTTTTATAACCCGTATACTAGTTACATCTAACTCTTCTAATCGATTACTAATTTCATATAGAAAACTACTAATTAACCAATGAAATGCGGTATTTCTAACAAATTTCTGTAATAACGGTATAATCTTTTGAATTTGTTCATTCGTCAAATTTCTGTTATTTCGCCACTCTCTAATACAAACAAACCATACTTCATTACTAATTTCGTGCACGCCTACTAGTTGATAAGCAAACGAAATACTCCACTCTACATTCAATTTACACGCTTTTGATAACATCTCTAAAAAATGGCGTTGTTCAAAAACACCGTCTCTTGAAAACTGCCGAACTTGCTCCATTATTTCATCGTCTTTCAGCTGCAGTAATCCATCAGCTGTTACATTGCATGTAATACGTTGTTCATTTGCCTCTTTCTTTGGAACACTGTATTGATTTGAAGAAAAATGAGGGTGTTTCTGTTTCATTAGCTCATATCCTGCCGCCGTACACCTACTATTCGGATCACACGTGAATAGTAAGTCTAATACAAGACAAGCATCAAACGCTCTCTCTTCTGCAAGATACTCTAATACATGTTGAATTACTTCTTCTTTAGTTTCTTCTAAAGCATCTGCGTAATAATTCTTTAAAAGTTGAAACACTTCATGTTTACATGTGAAATCTAACAGAACATCAGCATGTAACAACCACTTCAGTTTGTCATCTGCTGTAACGAATACATTATTAATCATTGCTTCAATCGCAATTCGTTTTTGAAGCACACTATCTGTTTCTATCATTTCTGTAATATAATAATTTGCTTTTTTCTCATTGTTTTCACATAAATATGTAAGACACTCTTTTACAATTTGAATTAAAAATGTGAAGTCATTTTGCTGTAACTCCTGCTCTGAAATTTCTCTATCTCTTTTTTTCAGTGCATGTTGTCTTAATGACAATAGTTGTATCTTTTCCAATCCCATAACCATAATTGGATTTGCGTAGTAAGCGATATGTGGTCTCATTTTCTCTTTCCAAATTCGCTCCACATGAGAAAAAATAGGCATCGGTATACGACTCGATTCCTCGAGTTCAATCGACTCTTGCGTATCATTTCCCCATCTTCTTACACGCTTCAGTTTAAGTTTCCCGTCTAAAATAAACGTTAATAGCAACAAGCCAATTTCTTTATGCTCAGGGAAAGAACATTTTTGCAATAAGTATGAAATCATTTCAATAGAGCTACTATCTTTTTCTGCCGTTTCTAATACAAGCAATGTCCATTTTGCAAATAACAAAGGATTCATCGTTTCCTTCGTTTCGTTCAAATAAGTACAAATTGTTCGCCACAATAACGGGGATATTTTAGAATGATTTTTAAAAATCAATTGAAATAGTTCTTTTTGATGAGTAAAAAGGAATTGCTCCACTAACCATTCCGCAAGTAATTCATCAACTTCATCATAATTTGCTGTAAGCAGAAATAAATTTCTTAGTTTCCCTTCTGCTTCAAGCCATTCCACCCATTCATAATCACGAGCAAATTCAACGAAGTACCGAACGGTTTCAATTTTTTTTATTGACTGTTTTATATAGGATAATTGCTCCTGCTCTACTGATGGAGGTACGGTTACAATATCACGAATACGCATTCTTTTCGTAATATAATTATCCCCCATTAATTCCGCCCATCGCTTCACCGCTTTCACAAGTGCCTGATGATTATTTGCTTTATTCGGATACACAATCGGTCTTATCCCTAAATGCTCCCAATGATATGTATTATCACCTTGTGCGACGAAAGCGTAACGCCTTGTACTCGGTGGTAAGCCTGTTGCTAAATATTTCATTACAGGATCATTATGACTATACCCAACGAATAAAACAGTGTAATTTGAAAATAAATCAACTAAAAATCGTCTCGCCCACCCTTCTGTTAAGTAAGCCCTTCCAAAATCACCATCCGTTAAAATTAAAGCTTCTTTCTCTTGTTCTATATTCCCATGTATGTAAGCCAACCCTTTAAACGCTCTCCCTGTCGGTAAAGCAGGTGCATAATAAATATTCAGCTCTCTATTTATTTCTGTAATTACAGACGTAAAATGTTGATCAAAGTTTGTCGTTACAATTCGAACATCCGTATCTAACGGAAACAGCCTTGGAATCGCATAGTGTAATGGATTTGGTTTTGATTTTTCTATATTAACGAGGTCTCTTGCAACTTGATGCACATCTTTCGTTTTCGCAATTTTACCGAGATAATAATCGTGGGGTTCTGTCATCTCACGCCTTTCGACATATAAAGCTTTCGCAATTTCATCAACTAAATCATCGAAATTCGGTAAATTTGATTTCCCCTTCATAGAAACTCCTGCTCCAACGAATAATACTAACTTCCCTTGTTCAAGGTGATCGATTAACTCATCTGGAATTTCTACTTCTGAAGTAATCCACATCCCGGATTCCCCCTTACCTAAAAATGTCATAAGCTCTCATTTCACTATAACATTTTTCGGTTGTTTTTTTAATATTTAGATAAAATTTCGACGTGATAAAGTTTTATATAAATTAAACCGTTCCAATGTATGAACTCCTGAATTTATTGTAAAACTATGTATAAATGGGAGGTGTAAATATTGAGTGATATTACTGTAGTACTTATCAAATTTATATCGTGTATCATCGCTTTTAGTATCGGACTAGCTCTATTTTTCCCAGCAACGCTCGTCCAGATCATTTCTTTTTGTCTCTTCGTCACAATCGTTTCTTATATGTTTGTTGATAAAATTATTTTAAATCGAATTGGCAATTCCGCTGCCATTATGACGGATTTCTTACTTACGTATTTAAGCGTTTGGATTTTCGGAAATATTTTATTAGACAACTACATGCAAATTGCATGGGGCAGTATCCTTTCTGCCATCGTCTTTACATTATCAGAAGTAATCGTCCATCGCTTTTCTAATTCCCACACAAGGCATAACAATGATAACATTCGAATTAACCGCCGGTTTGCATATGGTACGGAGTTCGCTGAAGAACAGAATGTGTTGGATAAAGATAAGAAAAAGTAACGTTTTGATGAAGGAGCTCCCTTTTTAATAATGTGGTGCTCCTTTTTCTGTACTATCATTTCGGTACATGAAATTACATTGGCGATTATTAAAATATATCGACCACAAATCTATATTTATCAGCAATTTTTTAGATATATCGATACTCTGACATCATTCGACAATCTGTTTCCCAATAAAAAAGCTGCCCCATTTAGAGACAGCAACTTTTGTAATTACGCTTTTACTTTTAAATCTTTTGACGCAATAACATCCGCAAATGCTCCAAATACTGCGTTATGATGCTTCACAATATCTTCAGCACGCAATATATCCGTATCAAACGTACTATGCGCATCACTCACCAATGTTACTTTATACCCTTCACTAAACGCTCTGCGCGTTGTCGTATCAACACAGTACTCAGTTTGCATTCCTGAAATAATAACGTGCTCAATGTCTTTTCCTTGTAACACTTCGTTTAAGTTTGTCTTATGGAATGAATCTGGCGTCGTCTTTTCAACGATATTATCAACCTCTTGCGGAGCGATCGCCGCATGCACTTTCCAACCATCTGTCCCTTTTTCTAAAGGATGATCTTTTGGCCCGTTATGTTGTACATAAATAACCGGAATACTATTTGAACGGCATTCCCCAATAAGTTCTTGCAACGTTTCTAATAACTTTTCCCCATTATGTACTGGCATTCCTGCTGTATACATACCCGCTTACACATCAATAACTATTAATGCTTTTTTCATTTCACACAGCTCCCTTTGTTTGTATAAGCCTTTGCATTTTCATTATAATTGTTTATATTCTACCATCCAACAATCTTCTAATTTCCCCTCATGTAGTTCATGTTGCTTTAATACCTTCACCTTTTTAAATCCGCATTTTTCATAGCACTTTATCGCACGTTCATTATTTACTCTAGGATCCATCGCTATCGCTTCTGCTCCTAAGCTCTCTATAATGTATGTAATT
Organism: Bacillus mycoides; assembly: GCF_001757995.1. Classification (GTDB taxonomy): domain Bacteria; phylum Bacillota; class Bacilli; order Bacillales; family Bacillaceae_G; genus Bacillus_A; species Bacillus_A mycoides_B. Next base: position 238,376 of record NZ_LXLV01000035.1, read on the forward strand.
GCTGCTTCAACAAGGGTTGTTCCAATCCCTTTTCCCCAATACGCTGGTTCACCGATAAATTGGTCCATCCCCCATACATTTTGCATTTCTTCATATCCATATAACGCTTTCCATTCAGAATCCACCGGGTACATTTGTATGTAACCAATAGGTATTTCATCGAACTCTACTAAACATCTTTTTTCAAGACTGTTTGGATTATGTATAAAATGATCAAGTACCTTTTCTAAAGATTGCGGATTATCTCTTCCTTCGTAATACTGCAGGACTTCTGGATTTGTTAACCATTTTGAAATGATAGGTGCATCGTCTTTTGTTACGTATTTAACCGATAAAATTTCTTTTTGAAATAGCATGCAGTACCTCTTATAAATTATTTATATTTTTTCTTAAGTTTAAATCTTTAATTGCGCCTATTAACGCATTTGGTAGTAATGTTATCGCAAAAAACGCTGTAAATACATTAAATTGCGGGATTTGATATGGCGCGAACCATTCCGTGAAAAATCGAGAGTTTAATATTCTATTAAAAAATTCTCCACCAGGTCTAAAGTTTGGTGCCCATGTAGTAACTTCACAAATAATAAATAGTAATTGAACAATTAAAAATGCCCCTAAATAGCGAAACCATGTCCGTTTCCATATAGGTTGTGCTTTTTTTAATGTATCTTCCACCTGCTTCATCCCCCATTTATTTTTCATCACATTGATTATACACTTTATTTTGTATAATTGTAAAAAAATCCTAATTGAAACACAAACCAATACAATTGCAAACTACTTCGATTTGTATAATTTATACTGTTCATCCTAAAACAAATCCCCTAAACTATTACTTAACCAACTAAGAGACTTTCCCACATAAAGCGATTAAAAAACTAATACAATTTGGAGATGAGACTTTGAAATCAACATTAATTATTCTTCGAGGAAACTCCGCGAGTGGCAAGACAACAATCGCAAAGGAACTGCAAGAGCATTTCGGTCATGGAACACTTCTAGTCTCACAAGACGTTGTGCGTAGAGATATGTTAAAAGTGCACGACACAATGGGTAACTTATCTCATGATTTACTATTTGAAATTACGAAGTATGGAAAAGAAAAATGTGAATTTGTTATTTTAGAAGGTATTTTAAATAGTCGTAGATACGGTGATATGTTAAGAGAATTAATACATTATTTTGAAGGAAACGCTTATACATATTACTTTGACTTATCACTTGAAGAAACGATTAAACGGCATAATACGAGAGAAAAACGGTATGAATTTGGTGAGAACTCCCTATGGAAATGGTATAATCCACACGATACACTTGAAGTGAATAGAGAAACTATTTTTACAGATAACTTCACGCAAAAAGATATATTTGATGCGATTCTTAATGATGTTGTGATACGAAAATAAGACCGACAAAATATGTCAGTCTTATTTTCGTTATGTACTTTGTATTTCAGTTTTTATAATTGAACAATCTTTACATAAATAATAATATATATTCATTTCCCCGAATTGGAAATCAACTACTGAAATAAGCTCCCTTTCCTTAATATCTTGTGTAATTGCAGCAATATACTTCATCTCTTTAGAACAAGTTGGGCATGCCAAATCCTCTGGAATATCTTCATATAACGGTGCCCCTAATAATCTACATACATATTCCAAACCAAACAAATCGAAAGCTTCCCAGTAGCTATCTTCATCAGTAGGTATATCTTCATTATTCATATTTATTATCTTTACATTTGTTTTTGGTAATGGAACCGGCAGCTTATCTTCCTCTTCCATTACCCATTCTTCCATATTGCGCTGCTGTATGATTTGAACTGTTTTACCCGCGTCACTTAACTGAAAATATTGTGGCTCCCATACCATCGCACAGTTCAAGCATGAAACTAATGGTAAAATATCTAGTTCACCACTTCTAAGTTCAGTAAGCCTCTCATCTTTCAAATCAAAACAGAGAATTTGATGCATCTTCTCACCGCATAGCTTACATTTTGGAAAATTGCAATCTTGACCGCCAAAGTAATGATTATATGAATCTTTCCTTTCCATTACTCTATATCCTTTCATTTCATTGCAATGTGCGCCATATAATTCTGTTGTCATATTCCATCCTCGCTTTATTTACATCTGATCCACTTTATTATAAGAAAATAAACATTACAAGTCGTTTGAATAAAAATTAAAACTCAGCTCGTTCTTAATATATTTGTATTTTATAGACATAATACAAGTTTCATATTTAATTTAAGTTTTGGTGCAGATTTAGCAACACATCCCTTGAAAATCCTATGTCAGATCAACAAAGTTTTCCAATCAATTACACTAACTCAAAAACAAAAGCCAGTCTCAATATTAGAGAACTGACTTCTATTTGGATAACTATAATTATTATAGAACTTTTACTTTAACAGTTTGCCTTCCCCAATTCATAGCTTTACTTTTTGAACCCATTAAAACATCAATACGATTACCTTTAATAGCACTTCCAGTATCACCAGCGATTGCTTCACCATAATTTTCTACCCATACTTTTGATCCTAAAGGAATTACTTTCGGATCAACTGCGATAATTCTCATATTCGGATTTTTCGTTGAATCATGCCCCATTGCAGTTAAAACGCGTCCACCATATGTACCATTTTCACTTGGATCAGCAGTATACGCTGTCGCTACTACCGTTAATTCACGTTTGGCAGACTGTGTGTTATTTTTAGATACTTGTTGTGTCTTTGTTGATTCTTTTGCTTTTGCTATTTCTTGTTCCTTCGCTTTTGCTATTTCCTGTTCCTTCGCTTTTGCTATTTCTTGTTCCTTCGCTTTTGCTATTTCTTGTTCCTTCGCTTTTGCTATTTCCTGTTCCTTCGCTTTTGCTATTTCTTGTTCCTTCGCTTTTGCTATTTCCTGTTCCTTCGCTTTTGCTATTTCTTGTTCCTTCGCTTTTGCTATTTCCTGTTCTTTCGCATCTTCTTTCGCTTTTGCTATTTCCTGTTCTTTCGCTTTTGTTACTTCCTGTTCTTTCGCTTTTGTTACTTCCTGTTCTTTCGCATCTTCTTTCGCTTTTGCTATTTCTTGTTCTTTTTCTTCTTCTTTCGCTTTTGATGCTTCCTTAGCTTTTGCTACTTCCTGCGTTTTCGTTTCTTCCTTTACTTTTGCTACTTCCTGCGTTTTCGTTTCTTCCTTTACTTTTGCTACTTTCTGCGTTTTTGCTTCTTCCTTTGCATTTACCGCTTTTTGTACTTTCGCTACTTGCTTCGTTTTCTCTTCAACTTTCTTTTCAATTGGTGCTGTACTTGATAGGAAAGAAACGTTTGCATAAGCTGTTTTTCCTTTATACTCAAATTGTAGCCATCCATCTTTTACTTGATGCGTTGATTCAATTACATCATCTTTTTTCAGTCTGCCAAGAATTTCTGATTCTGTGCTCGCTTCAGAACGTACATTTAATAGGTTTGCTGTTACATGATAAACATCTTTTGTAAATTCCGAACTTACAAACAATTCTTTACCATTTAAATCAATTTTTGACCATCCTTCTTCAGTATTTATAACTTTTAACTTTTGTCCTTCTTTTACTTTTTCGATAACTTTTGATTCCGTTGTTGGCTTTTCACGTACGTTGAGTACATCTGCTGTTACGATAGTTTCTGCGATAGCAGATGTTGTAAAAGCCCCCAATCCAAAAACTGTTGCTGTTGCTGCGCCAATTAATTTTTTCATAATAGCCTCCATTGCGTTTTTTGGGGTTTTATCAAATGCTTCCATAAAATTAGGTGATTTCACGGAATATCAAAACATTTGCAAAGATACATTGATATCGCTTAATATACCGTTATTAAAACCCTTTACTCCAATAGTATCAAATTCTCATTTTTAATTCTATACATTATAAATCTACTTATCTTATATAAACGTTTCCTATCCTTCTTCTTTTTACTAAATGGTTGTCGCAATCCCTGCCAGAAATAAACTTACGATTGCTAAAAATTGAGTACCGACTATAGCCCCTCTTAAATGAAACTTGTAATCTTTATATCCCTTCATCCCATCCGTACAAGGAATAACAACAAATCTCGGGGTAATCCAGCAAAAAATAAGCCAATCGATTATTAATAAATCTACTAAATTGAAAATCATTAAAATACCAAAAGTATGTAAATAGGCCTCAATATACAATAATGTTTCATGTTGATATAGTATATAGGTTGAAATGAAAGGAGTACCGAAGAGAATCACATTGTATGCAATATTAAAGTACATCGTTTGCTTTTTTTCATGAATTGATTTCGGAAAAACTGCCTTTTGAATATCTTTCGGATAATCATTTAACGAAAGACGAGGATTATAATATAAAGACCCCAAAATCATTACGGAAAGTACAATAGACATGATGACACCAACGTACATCATTTGCTCTAATTGACTCATAAGCCTCATTCCCCCTTTTCTGTAATTCCTATGTAAGTCATTCACTTAATTACATAATTGTATGTACGTAAACAAGCAAAAATTAACAATCACCTTTTTTAACCAAATCAAATTTCTTGCAATGTACATGCAACTTTTATACAGTGGAAGCCTAATTAGTACAGATAGAATTGGTGAAACCTATGAAAATCGAACATATAGCAATTTGGGTATATAACTTAGAATTAATGCGTACTTTTTATACGAAGTATTTCAATGGTAAAGCAAACTCTTTATATTGTAATAAAGCGAAACACTTTGAATCTTATTTTATTACGTTCGAATCTGGAGCGCGCTTAGAAATTATGCGTAAGAAAGGCATAGATAACGAGCCTAACCTAAATATAACTGGCTATGCACATATGGCTTTTTCTGTTGGTAGTGAAGAACGTGTAAATGAACTAACAAAAACGTTAAAAGAAGCTGGTTATTCTTTATTAAATGGACCACGTTTCACTGGAGATGGCTATTACGAAAGTGTAGTAGGTGATCCTGAAGGTAATCAAATAGAGATTACTATTTAACTGTCGATTATCTTTTCTGAAGAACAATTAAAAATTCGTTTGGAGGAATCCGATGCATAAACTACATTTCAAAAAATTTGAAGCAACAGATTTTAATCCATACTTCCAGCTCGTATCAAATGAAAGAGTGATGGCACAAATTACAGAGCGTGCTATTCCGTTAGAAGAAGCGCAAAACGACTATGAAAAATTGTTAAGGCGCAATGAAAAACATAAACTGTTTGGGTCGTATAAAGTTTATGACAGTGCAACAAATGAATTTATCGGCCTTGGACATGTAACAGTAAATGAGGATGGTATAAAAGAAGCTGAACTTGGTTATATGCTATTGCCGGAGCACTGGGGAAAAAGCTATGGTAGTTATATTGCAAGAGAATTAATTGAAATAGCGAAGCAGACAGATGTAAACGTACTAAAGGCAATTATCGATCCAAACAATATCCCCTCTCGAAAAATTTTAATAAACGTCGGTTTTACATCTGAAAAAGTTTGTGAGATTGATGGATTGCCTGGGGAGATTTTGAGTAAATATATTTAACTATATAAAAAAGCAATACTACATTTGAACTAACAGTAGCATTGCTTTTATCTTTTTTTTATTATAAAAGTCCCATTTTCACCTTAATACGATCTAAATCATTATTTCTTTATCTCGTCTACTACAGTTTGAACTAGAGAGACAAGAGCTTGCCTTATATCCTCATCTATAACTTTTGCATCATCACTAAATTTAGTGCGTACAGACGGGATTAATAACGAGCCATTTTGAACGACAATTGTATCTAGCATACCTAACGTAAGTAATAAAGATTCATGGGCTTTATCCCCTCCCGCAATTGACGGTGAAGCTGTTATGATAGCCACTGGTTTTTTATATAGTTCCGCTGATGAAACAAGCCATTCTAACGCATTTTTTAAAACTCCTGGAATACCTTTTGCATACTCTGGCGTACAAATAATAAGTGCATGTGCTTCGCTTAATGTCTTTCGAAACTCTTCAACAACAGCCGGCGCTCCCACTCGATCTACATCCGGATTAAAATGAGGAAGTTCCTCTATTCCATTATAAATAGTGTAATCTATACCTTCTGGAATAAATGCTGCTAAAGTTTTTAATACATTTGTATTAGATGACCCTTCCCTAATACTGCCTGAAATCGCTATAACCTTTTTGTGTTTGCTCATATGATCGCCCCCCTACGAACATCATACTTATACAGCCATAGAAAAATCAAAAATATTGAACTATTTAACTAGCTGTACATTCACTACTTCTGTTTACATAATAATATTATGATTAATTTTTAACTTTTTTATAAATAGGTACGGAAACTCCACATTTGTTATCCTATTTGAGAACGGACAAATCATGTTTGTAAATGATTTTCACGACTATTATGAATGTTGGCCAGCTGGGGTTCAATGTGAGGATTTGTTTGTAGTTGCTGCACCTTGTAATGAAATTGCTACTTGGGCGGTATATTTCAAGTATTTTTATCAGGATGAATCAAATAAACATACTTACTTTACATGGCGGTGCACCTATTATCAAAGGTGAAAAATGGGTTATGACGCAATAGATGGGAAGAAGAGCATTGTTGTAACAAGTAAATTTACTGACTTTATCATTTTAACCGAGAAGCCCTCCTCCTCTAGACCAAGTGAAGGTTAGGATAGTTCAATTCCAATCTACAATTGAAGTTTTTTTGTGAAATTCATTGAAAATATACAAACAGCCAACATTTCATGGAATGTTGGCTGTTTCTGCTTACCATTATATATAAACTTGATAGCTGCGTTATTTATAACAGCCAAGCAACCTCCCTACTATACAATAGAAAACATCATATACACTCCAACAACGAAGAAAACGGCTAATGTCTTAATTATCGTAATACCAAAAATCTCTTTATAAGCTTCCCGGTGCGTTAATCCTGTAACCGCAAGTAAGGTTATAACTGCTCCGTTATGAGGTAAAGTATCCATACCTCCTGCCGCCATTGCAATTACACGATGCAGCACATCTAACGGAATATCAAAGTTCGCTGCCGCTTCAATATATTTTTCTGCCATTAAACCTAATGTAATACTCATTCCACCCGAACCTGATCCCGTCAGACCGCACAAAATATTCGTCATGACCGCTCCGCTAATTAAAGGGTTTGAAAATGTCCCTGTCAAAGAATTTTGAATCATGACAAATCCGGGTAAAGCTGCTATAACAGCACCAAATCCATACTCGGCTGCAGTGTTCATGGCAGCTAAGATTGAACCACTTACACCCACGCTTGTAATAGATTGAAAATGCTCTTTTACCGCTTGGAAGTTTAATAATATAGCAGACAATATTCCGATAAGAAGTGCCATTTCCACTGACCAAATCCCCACGACTTGTCCCATATCAATTGTTCCGTACTCCTTCAAACCTATGGATGCAAAATTAAATCCCTTTGTATACCAAACCGGGATGAATTCTGTAAAGACTTTATTCATCACTCCAACCAGTACAAGTGGGAGAAAAGCTACCCAGTAACTAGCTGGAATTACATCGCTGGAAGCAATCGGATTTTGCACCAATTGTGCGCTAGTTGTGGCAGCCATCTCAGAAGTAGCACCGTCTTTTCCGAAGTACCCTTCGCCCTTAGCAGCAGCCTTCTTCCTACACCTTTCCAAATACAGCATGCCACATATAAAGATAAACAGTGCTCCGATAATCCCTAATGTAGGAGCTGCATAAATATCTGTTTTAAAGAACGTAGTTGGAATAACATTTTGGATTTGAGGTGATCCAGGAAGTGAATCCATCGAAAACGTGAATGCACTGAATGCGATTGTCGCTGGAATGAGACGTTTCGGAATATCCGCCTCACGAAATAATTGCGCCGCAAATGGATATATCGCAAATACTGCGACAAATAAACTGACACCACTGTATGTAAGAATCGCTCCCATTAACACGATGGAAAGAATAGCTCTTTTCACACCTATAAAACGTATGATAATTTTCGCGATTTTTTCTGCTATTCCAGTGATTTCTACCACTTTACCGAATATCGCTCCAAGCAAAAATACAGGAAAATATAATTTTATGAATCCGACCATCTTCGCCATAAAAACATTAGAAAAGAATGGTAAAACATTCGCCGGTTCCGTTAAAAACACAGCTAACAAAGCACATAACGGAGCGAATAAAATGACTGAGAATCCTCGGTAAGCTACAAATATAAGCAAGCCAAGCGATAGCAATACAATCAATAAATCCATAACCGTAATCCCCCTCAATAAAATGGATTCTCTTAAATTTACTTTACACCCTTTTATATTTTTATTTATTGTTGCAACGCCTGCCAGAGGCAGGCATTACTTCTTGTTATTTTATTTATGATGAAAAAGCGGTACCCTCTTTTCTATAAAAGCCTCCACTCCCTCTCTTACATCACTCGTTTGAAATACATGGCCGAAATTCTCAGCTTCTATTTTTAGCCCGTCCTCAAGAGAAGAAGATAATCCCTTATTGATAGATTGCTTCATCAAAGATAAAGCAGGAAGGGAAAATCGAGCCATCTTCGCGGCTAGTTCCTTCGCCTTATTCAGTGCTTCGCCACGCGGAACAACATGATTCACCAAACCAACTCGCCAAGCTACTTCGGCAGTGAACGGTTCACCAGTGAACATCATTTCTTTCGCACTTGCAGTTCCTATTAATCGAGGCAAACGTTGCGTGCCTCCCGCACCTGGAAACAATCCTAACTTCACCTCCGGAAGTCCGATTTGGGCATGTTCTTCTATAATCCGTAAATCGCATGATAAGGCTAATTCACAACCGCCCCCAAGCGCTAATCCGTTAATAGCAGCGATTACAGGCTTCGGCAATCTTTCTATTTTATTTAATGGGTTCTGAAGCCACAATGATTTTCCCTCTGCATATTCACTCCCTTTCCCAATCCATTCCGGAAACGACTTGATGTCCCCTCCTGCAACGAAAGCCTTTTCTCCAGCACCAGTTAAAAGTACAGCAATTACTTCATCATCCCGTTCGATTTCGTCGACCGCCGCCTTCAGTTGCTCAATCACAGCACAGCTCAGTACATTCACAGGAGGATTATCAATGATAATCGTCGCGATTCCTTTTTCTTTGGACCATGTAACAACCCGCTTATTTTCCAATGAAATCCCTTCTTTCCAATATGTAATGAGATAAAAAGCAAACTGTTTTACTCCCCTTCAGCACATCAACTCGTTCTTTTAATTACATAGCCGACCTGTTCGCGATCCCAAGCAGTACTGATTCCTTCCTCCTTCAGCTTGAACTTCTGAATCCGTTCCGTCGCGGTTTTTGGGAAAGTTTCACTGAACTGGACATATCGCGGCACCATGAAGTAAGCCATACGTTCTTGACACCAATCTATAATCTCTTCATGGGACATCATTTCTCCTTTCTTCACAATCACATATAATTTGACATCCTCTTCTCCCACTTCCGATGGAACACCGATGGCCGCTGATTCAAGTACTTTCGGGTGATTATTCACGACTTTTTCGATTTCCCAAGAGGAGATGTTTTCTCCACGCCTCCGGATACACTGTTTGATTCGATCGCAAAAATATAAGTAACCTTCCTCATCTAGATAACCGCGATCTCCTGTATGGAACCACCCCTCATTCATCGCCTCCTCTGTTTTATCCCGCATTTTATAGTAGCCTTCCATGAATGTTTGTCCCTGTAAGGAACGGATAAAAATCTCCCCAATTTTACCAGTCCGCGCTTCATTCCCCTCCTCATTAACAATCTTCGTCTCTACGTAAGAATACGGTTTTCCAATAGAAGGCGGCTTATTGGCATTCAATGGATTCGTTACACAAAAACCCGTCGTTTCCGTTAATCCGTAGCCTTCCACAATCCTGACGCCAAACCGCTCCTCAAACGGCTTCCAAAATTCCTTAGGCGTAGCAGCACAAGCCGTCACCCTTACAAAATTTTCATTATCGTTTTCCTTTTCTGGTTGCTTGCAGAGAATAGGAATCATAGATCCTAAAGAATTAAAAATGGTTGCGCCATGACCGCGAATTTCATCCCAAAATCCAGAAGCACTAAACCGCTTGCCAAGAGCAATTGTCGCATTGGAAGAAATAGCACCGAGTACTGTATGGGCCTGGGCGTTAATATGGAATAACGGCAGCGCTGTAAATAAAATATCTTTCGAACTTGCGCCAACCATATAGGTGGCAAATGACTGCGCAGAATTTACATAGGCCGAATGACTTAACATGACCCCTTTAGGTAATCCAGTCGTTCCAGAGGTATAAAGGATACCGTTTATAGAAGAGGAGGAAACAAATTCAGTTGGAAGGTGATGATTATTTGTATTCAGTACATCTTTCAATTCGATTACGAGCCGTTCTTTACCATCACCTGTAATGATTGCGCTTTCATCATTTCCGTAAACGACAATTTGAATGTCCCTTTGTATAAATGGCAAACAAGAAGCAATTTGAGGAACAAATTCCTTATCAATGATAATCAACTTGCAATCAGAGTGAGATAAAATATACTGTAAACCTTCCCCTTTTAAATGCACATTCAGAGGCACCGCAATTGCTCCCATAAAAGATAAAGCAAACCATACATCCAGATATTCAGGAGTGTTATGAAGCATAATACAAACCTTGTCACCTTTTTGAATACCGAGCTCACAAAATCCCGCTGCGGCTCTAGTAATTCGATGATAGAGCTCCTCATACGTAACCCTTTGTTCTTCAAATTGTAAATACACCTTATTTGGTGTTTTTTCGATACTTTGCATAATAAAATGCGGCAAACTATGATTTTCCAGCATTGACTTCCATCCCCTTCCTGCTAAAATCCTTTTTATTTATATAGCAAGAAACATGCCAAAAATCGACTCATTCTCTATTCCCTTATTCCTTCAGGAACATACCCCGAGTCTCCCTTACTTGTCCACCTTCACATGTCGCATTTACGCTACAAATGATTGCGATCATGTCGCATCTATAAGAAAGTGTCGCAAAAAAGAGACAGTATGTATTACTGCAAACCAAACAAAAAAAGGGCTTGTTTGCCCTTTACTTTCCTTCATGACATTTCATATCTTTCTATTTTCCGATATAAGCTAGCCCGATGAATCCCTAAAAGCTCGGCTGCCTCTTTTATATTTCCAGCTGTCTTTTCCAAAGCTCTCGTAATCGCCCGTTTTTCAGCAGATTCCACTTCCTCCTGCAGTGAATAACTCATCTCATTCTTCTCTTGATCCACCGCAAATATTTCATGATATAACTCTTCTTCCAAATCCTTTTTCCGCAAATAGACAGGAAGATGATGAACTTGAACGATCATTCCTTCTATAACATTCATCGCTCGTTCTAACACATTCTCTAGCTCCCTAATATTCCCTGGCCAATCATGCTCCATGAATATATCCCTTACTCTCTCATCCAATGAAAGAACGCTACTCCCCAGCTCCCCATTCAATTTCTGAATTAAAAATTCCGTTATATGTATCATATCTTCCTTTCTCTCTCGTAACGGAGGAATATCGATCGCAAACACATTCAACCTATAATATAAATCCTCCCTAAATTCCCCTCTTTGCACCATTTCACGAAGATTTCGATGTGTCGCCGCAATGAAACGGACATCAATCTTTTGAATTTTCGTACCACCAATTCTTTCAATCTCTTTCTCTTGCAACACACGCAGCAACTTCACCTGCATGTCCAAAGACATATCACCGATCTCATCTAAAAACAACGTTCCCTTATGGGCCAACTCAATCTTCCCAGGCTTACCACCTTTTTTCGCTCCTGTAAAAGCCCCCTCTTCGTATCCAAATAATTCAGCCTCCAAAAGATCCCTCGGAATCGCAGCACAATTCAAACGAATAAATGAACCCCTAGCACGCGGACTTGCACGATGTACCGCATGCGCAAAGAGCTCCTTCCCTGTACCGCTCTCTCCTCTTATCAAAACGGTAGACCGACTTTTAGAAACCTTCAAGGCCATCGTTTTAACTTCTTTCATTTTCACACTCTCTCCTATAATACTTTGAAAGGACAACCTACCTTCTTGTAACCGCTGTAATTCAGTTTGATAGTAAGATAACTTTGATTCCATTGCACTAATCTGATCCCCCAAAGCTTTAAACTGCTGTATATCATGAAACATAATTTTACCAATCGCACCAATAACCTCACCGTCCTTAACAATAGGTATGCGAGTTGCGATAATATTCCGATTACTTATACGCTGGATATGCCCAATTTCCACCTGTCCCGTCTTCACGATAATATGCATCCTCGTATTCTCAACAACCTCCGTACAATGCTTACCTATCGCTTCCTTTGGATCATCAATCCCTAAAAATCGTGCATAAGAACCACTTAAAAAATTGACAATCCCTTGTTCATTTACCCCTAGAATACACTCCGACAGTAAATTCAAGGCATTTTCATACCGACTGATGATACTTTCCAAGGACTGTATACTTTTTTCCTTGTTTTCCAAAATGGCAATTGATCCATCTTCTTTCCCGCTCTGATATACACGAGATTCATTCATAATCAATACTTGGTTGCCCACCTTACACTCGTACTTGTACAAACTATCATTTTGATTCACTACTAGCTTTTTACGATCAGGAATAATCGTTGATATATGCTTACCTATTATTTCATTTTCTTTTTTATGTAACATGCTGCAGAATGGTTGGTTGCTGAATGTGATGATTCCATCATGACTTATGACAGCAATTCCGTTATTCATTACCTGAAGAGCCTGGCTTGTTAACTGCAAATTCATTCTTTCATCCATATGCATTTGGAAGCCCCCTTATCAAATTGTGCTCTTTCTCGCATGTATTATATATTCATTTTAAACATTTACTTTCCTTCGGCTCTTCCGTTTGAAGTAATAATTTCTTGAACCAGTAATATAGCTAATTAACCGGTAGGTTCTTTTTTGACACCTGTCAGGTTTTAATAATCCAATTTCTTTAAATCTTTGGATGTAAGAAGATGAATCTCATGGGCTATTTACAACTTGTAGGTGAGGAATATTTGACGCTTACCTTAGATACCTAATGAGTTTTATGAAAAGTAAAAAACAGTTGATGGAGTGTCTTCCATCAGCTATTTTTATTACGAATTTTGGTGATGAAACCCATAATTATTAGGTTTACTCTAGCACAAAGTCTTATCCTCCAATCCCCAACTAAACCATCTCCCATGTCCTTCCGTTTCCCCAACAGTTTCACAATATTCGTTTCCGTTAATATAATAATCAATATGAAGGTTCCGGTCCCACATGTTGTTATATAGGTGGAATACATCACGTTTTGCACCAATTTCTTTAATTTGTTTTTCTAGCGTATGTTTTACATTTTCAGGTATTTGGTTTGCTACATGTGTATGGAAAATACAAATCACCGCATCTTCCCTTATTTGATCTGCAATTGATGGAAGAAGTGCTACACCGTCACCTTCTATTAATCTCACTGATTTTTCTTTTACAAGCGCTGCTGCTTGATCGAATAGTTCAAGTCTTTCTTTATGTTCTGGCCAAATAAGCGCGCGTAACCATAAATAATCTTCATCGGCATTTAAATCATTCACATGTAAATCTAGTCCGATTCTTTCTACGACAGGTGGACTTTGTTTTAGAAAGGAGGGCTTCTTCTCCCCTTTTATTTCTGATTGTAAATGAACATTTGATTGTCTATTTCCATACACTTCTTCCGTTCCATATGAATAACGATATTGATCCCAAAATAGTTGTAATCCCGCACTTGTACCAATCTCTATTAACGCTAATGGTTTGTTCACTTTATTAAATATGTAACAGAAACTTGGATATAAATAGGTACATCGTCTTACTTCATTCGTTTGAACAAGTTTCGTTTGTAATAAAGAGATAATTTCTTCTCTATATACATGGCAAAAATCTTTAAATTGGTAAAAGGCATTTTCAAAATTTATATCAGCATTTTCAACTAAACTTTGATAATAGTTTTTTAAACTGTGCTCTTTTCCTTTTAACAATAAATAATGGACCGTACCTAATAATAAGTTTGGGACCGGTTGACCAGGTTGCGCGTAGGACGCTAACGTAAGAACTTCCCCATCTTCAGAAATTTTTATTGATAAGTATTCGTATAAAACACTCGATCCTTTACATTCATTTACAGAAAAATTCCGAAATAAGTTTGCGATTTGTTCTCGTGTAAGCATTGGTAGCCCTCCTGTTTTATTTTCAGAATAATCTTATCATTTATTTGTTATTTACTCTATTTTTTCAAATTAAATGTTTCAAAAATAGAATTTTACTAGTTTCCAAAGATAAAACATAAAAATAGAAGTTTTTTCGGGATAACATCAAACTGGAATTCTTCTCCAAATTCCGCTTTACTACTATGCTTTTTACCCTTATGACAGAAGAATTCTATGAAATAAAACGTTAAATAGTTTAAAATTATCAGATAACACTAGATATTTTAGTCTATTAATTATTATAATAGACTATGAGATGGTTATATAATTGAGACAAAAAAGGTAAATACCTAGGTGGGGCCTAGGCGGTGTTTTCTTTTTACGGCTTAGATATAAAAACACCTACTCTTTTTTGCCAATATAGGGGATGGAGAGATTATCATGAGCAACATGCAGCAAAAAACAGACGTTATCTTAATTGGCGCTGGAATTATGAGCGCAACGTTAGGATCATTACTGAAAGAATTGGCACCTGAATGGGAAATTAAAGTATTTGAAAAACTCGCAAATGCCGGAGAAGAAAGTTCTAACGAATGGAATAATGCCGGTACAGGACATTCTGCGCTATGTGAGCTTAACTATACATCCGAAAAATCTGACGGGTCTATAGATATTGGTAAAGCTGTAAAAGTTAATGAACAATTTCAACTTTCAAGACAATTTTGGGCGTATCTTGTAAAGAGAAACTTAATTCGTAATCCACAAGATTTTATTATGCCACTACCTCATATGAGTTTGGTGCAAGGGGAAAAAAATGTAGAGTTTCTAAAAAATCGTTTTGAAGCGCTTTCAAAAAACCCGCTATTCCAAGGAATGGAATTTTCTGACGCTCCTGACACATTAAAAAAATGGCTTCCACTCATTATGGAAGGCCGTAACTCTAATGAACCAATGGCTGCAACGAAAATTGACTCTGGAACAGATGTTAACTTTGGTGCGTTAACGCGCATGTTGTTTGATTACTTAAAAACTAAAAATGTCGAACTAAATTACAAACATAGTGTTGAAAATATTAAACGCACGAAGAATGGTTTGTGGGAAGTGAAAGTACATGATATGAATAGTGGTAAAATCGAACATCATACTGCAAAATTCGTCTTTATTGGCGGCGGTGGCGGTAGCCTACCTCTACTACAAAAGACTGGTATTCCTGAATCAAAACATATCGGTGGATTCCCAGTAAGTGGACTATTTATGGTATGTAAAAACCAAAAAGTTATAGAGCAGCATCATGCAAAAGTATACGGTAAAGCTAAAGTTGGTGCTCCGCCAATGTCTGTACCTCACCTTGATACAAGATATATAAACAACGAAAAAGCTTTACTGTTTGGACCATTTGCTGGCTTCTCACCTAAATTCTTAAAAACTGGCTCAAATCTTGATTTAATCGGTTCTGTAAAACCGAATAACGTCTTAACGATGTTAGCAGCTGGTGTAAAAGAAATGGGATTAACAAAATACTTAATCCAACAAGTTATGTTATCACACGAAAAGCGTATGGAAGAATTACGTGAGTTTATTCCGAACGCTAAAAGTGAAGATTGGGATATTGTCGTTGCTGGTCAACGTGTGCAAGTAATTAAAGATACTGATGCAGGTGGTAAAGGCACACTTCAATTTGGTACAGAAGTTGTTAGTGCAAATGACGGATCAATCGCTGCGTTACTTGGTGCTTCTCCAGGTGCTTCTACTGCTGTTCACGTTATGCTTGAAGTATTAGAAAAATGCTTCCCAGAACGTATACTAGAATGGGAGCCAAAGATAAAAGAAATGGTCCCTTCTTACGGCGTGTCACTTACGGAAAATCCAAGACTGTTCCAAGAGCTTCACGCTTCCACAGGACGCACACTTGGGTTAAATGAAAAAGAAGCTGTTCACAATTAATGAATAGATTTTAAAAACGAGATAATAAAAACGTCCGATATATTCGGACGTTTTTATTTTCTACTAGAAATTATACTTATCAATATTATCCTTTGTAAATACAACTCGTTCTGGTAATACGATAATACCGTTTCCGTCTGCCTCATAATCATACCCTTGAATTGAGTTTGGCTCTACTTTCACTTTTCCGATTCCTTTTACTTCAAAGCTATCCCCTACTTTTAGCTTTTTCCCTTTTACAACAATTTCATTTGCGACATAAGTTGCAAGTGCACCTTGTTGTTTAACATCCCATAAACCAAATTGTTGTACCGTTCCTCGTTTTACATAATCACGCATAACGTTCGGTGTCGAAAAACCAGTTACGACTACTTTTTTATCCATTTTCAAATTCTCAGCAGCTTGCGCCATCGCTGGAAGTGCTGTTGCATCTGGACATATTACTGCGTTAATATCCGGATACGTTTTTAAAATACTCTCCCCTACTGATAAAGATTTTTGCGCATTATTTTCACCATATTGCGTCGTTACAATTTCCCAATTCGGATATTTCTCTTTAATAATCTCTTTCGCCTTCGTTACCCATTGATTTTGATCTGTTACAGTCGGGCTTGAATAAAAGAATGCTACTTTTCCTTTATCTCCAATTTGCTTCGAAGTCATTTCAATTAATAAGTTTGCAAGTTGGTCTGGTGTACCTTGGCTAATATAAAACGAACGGTCTTTCGGATTCACATCAGAATCCCACGTTAATACTGTCATCCCTTTTTTCTTTGCACGTTGTAATGATTGCGAGAGACCATCAACTGACGTAGATGAAACCATAATTGCATCATAGTTTTGGTTAATAAAATTGTTTATATATTTTACTTGCCCTGATACGCTCGCTTCAGAAGGTCCATCATATTTCACTTGTACACCTAACTTATCTCCCATCTCTTTTGCACCTTCACCACCTGATGTGAAGAAGCCAACTCCCGTTAATTTCGGAATGAACGCAAATTTCACATCGTCTGCTTTTTTCTTATCTGCCGTTTGGCTAGAGCAAGCGATTAAACCGATTAAGCAAATACACATAATAATAACAATCCCCAGTTTTCTCTTCATGACATTTCCCCCTTATGCAAATTCCGTCTTTTCCCCGCTAAGAATTGATGTAATTTGAAATGTCTCATAATAACTGAAAGAATAAGGATAATACCAATTACTACATTGGATTGTTCATTCGTTAAGCCAGTCATTTGCAAACCGTACTGCATGATTCCTATAAAAATACTCGCTAGTACTGTCCCAATAATACTCCCTTTTCCGCCCGTAATAAGTGTTCCGCCTAAAACAACTGCCGTAATAACTGGCAAAATCGTTTCACTTCCAATATCAGCACGAGCAGAACCGAAATACGCTGTTAAGAAAGCTCCTCCTAATCCACCTCCTAACCCAGAAAGTACGTATGCAATAATCACTACTTTCTTCGTTCGAATGCCGGAATATCTCGCCGTACTTTCATTTGCGCCAGTTAATTTTGCGTAGCGACCAAATGTTGTACGGTGAAACAATATCGTAAATACTATCGTTAAAATGACAAGGAGCCATAATAGATTAGGTATACCGATAAAACTACCATTTGCCAGTTGCACATACGAATCTGGTAAACCGCTTATTCCTTCATAGCCCGCTGCACCCGAATCACCTGAAATAACAAGGGCGATTCCTGCATATAAAAACATCGTTCCAAGTGTAACGACAAGCGGTTCTACATCTGTCATTTTTATAATAAGTCCGTTTAATCCGCCCGCTATGCAACTTATTACGAGCGCAATGATAACGGCCAACAGTATAGGCATGCCATTCATCCAAAGTACTCCGATAAAAATCGAAGTAAGCCCCATAATAGATCCTACTGAAACATCAATTCCGCCAGTTACAATGACAAATGTCATCGGAATAGCCGCTATTGAAATAATGAGGAAATCGTTCATACTAAAAAGGAGGTTACTAATGTTTAAGAAATCACTATTTATGAAACTAAAGAGAATGAATTCTACGAGAAGCAATATGAGAAGAACCCCTTCCCACCTATACAAGCTACGTATTCCCCTCATAGATTCACCCTCCTTTCTTCTAATTGCCGGAGTTTCTTCCATTTTTTTAAGACACTATCTAATATGATGATGAGTAAAAGTAAAAATCCTGAAATAGCACTATTCCAAAATGCAGGTATTTTTAAAAAGACGAGTGAACTGCTTATCACTTCTAAAAAAAATGCACCTAATGCCGCTCCAAATATAGAACCTGTTCCTCCTTTTAAATGTATACCACCTAAAACAGCAGCGGCGATAACTTGTAATTCTATCCCTGTACCTGTTTGATTTGGAACGAACCCAATATTCATTACGAATATGCATCCAGCGAGCCCAGCGCTTATACCTGATATGATAAACGCGTATATTTTCACTTTATCTACATGTATTCCAATAAGCCTTGCACCATCTTCATTATCACCTACCGCATAAAAATATCTTCCAATTTGTACTTTCATTAAAAAGAAATATAGCAGTAGTAATATGATAAGAACGGTCCATACCGTTACCGGAATGCCTAACATCATAATAGAAGAAATTTGTTTATACTCATTCGGAATATCTTCAATCCACTTTCCGCCCGTGAATATTAACATTGCACCTCTATTAATACCGAGCATTCCTAATGTCATAATGATAGCTGGCACTCGAAATTTCGTAACGCCAATTCCGTTTACCATACCAATAAGAGCACCAAGTATAATTGCCGCAAATATTGAAATAAAGGCACTGTATCCATCTGTTAACAACATCCCGCAAACCGCAGCGCTTAATCCCATAATAGATCCTACTGATACATCTATATTTTTCGTAAACAATACGAAAGATTGACCAATTGCCAAAACAACTAAAATCACGCTTGATTTCATAATTAAAGATAAGGAACTAAACTGCACAAAACTCGGATTCATTACTCCAACGAAGGCTATGTAAAGAAGTAATAAAATAATAATAGACGTCTCATGCATTTTAAATACACGTTTCACTCCGTTACACCTCCCTTTCCTCCGTACGCAAGGCGTGTAACTTCATCAATACAAATTTCCTTCTTCTCTAAATGAGAGACGAATTCTCCGTTTCTCATCACATATACCCGATTCGCTAATTGAACAATTTCTTCTACATCTGAAGAGATTAATATGATCGCAAGTCCCTCTCTCTTCAAACTTTGTATCGTTTCGTATACTTCTAGTCTTGCTTTCGCATCAATGCCGCGGGTCGGTTCATCAAGAATAATCACTTTCGGATTACATGCAAGATATTTCGCTAGCACAACCTTCTGTTGGTTCCCACCTGATAAAGACGTCATTTTCTCATTCATATGAGGGACAACAATTCGAAACTGTTTTATATACAACTCCGATAAAGCGCTTTCTTTTTTATTTTTTAAAAAGAAGCTACTCATACTGTTTAAAGATGCAGATGTTATATTTTCCTTAACAGACGCAATTGAAAATATGCCATTCCCCGCTCGGTCCTCTGGTACATACACCATTCCTTTCTTTATTCGCTTATGTACCGGATACTTTGTAATGGATTTCCCCTCTAATAAAACAGAACCTGATTTCAAAGGAATTAATCCAAATATTGATTCAGCTAATTCAGTCCTACCTGATCCGACGATACCTGCAATCCCAACAACTTCTCCAGCGTGTACAGTTAATGATACATTTTGAAACGCATAACTAGACGCATTCGTGACATCTAATAGTTTTTTCGAATGCTCTGTTTCCTCTTGTATGATCTCTTTTTTCTCCTCAAGTTTATAACCTTTCGGTAATAATCCCTCCATTAGCATGTCATATGTATAGCTTGATACATCCCCTTGACTTACAATCATTCCGTCACGCAAAATCGCTACTTTATTCGCAATTTCAAAGATTTCTGGAAAACGATGCGTAATGTAAATCATGCCAATTCCTTTTTCTTTTAAACTTTTCATCAGCACAAAAAGACTCTTAATTTCGTGAGTTGTTAATGTCGATGTTGGCTCATCTAAAATAAGAATCTCAGCTTCCCTTATTAATCCCCTCAATATTTCTACTAATTGTTGCTGGGCAATGGATAACGATAACCCTAGCTCATGAAGTTGAATGTTCCAACCTAAGCCTTCTAGCAACTTATTAATTTTATTTCGAAGTTCTTTCTTTTTCGCCTTCATTCCGATACAAATGTTCTCTTCAATTGTCATATGCGGAAAGATGAGCGGCTCTTGTGGTATTAAATATATGCCATGTTGATGTGCTTCTGCTGTGTTTGAGAACTGTTGTATTTCCCCTTTCACATACATATTTCCAGCATCGTATGAATACAAACCCGTTAATATTTTCATTAACGTTGATTTCCCCGCACCATTTCCTCCGACTAAAGCGTATACATCTCCACGCTCTAATTGTAAATTGACTTCTTTTAATACGAGTTGATCTACAAATGATTTACTCATCTTTGTAACTTGTAATAAGGGCACGTTCTCCACATATTGTCACCTGCCTTTATGCAGAACATTTTTTGAGAAAATGATTTTTTGTTCTACTTGTTTTGTAGCATTGTATATTTCTTTTTTCATATCTAGAACACTTTTTTCACTGGACTATTTATCGCTTCAACTGGAATAAACAAAATAACGAGCACATATGTTTAAGCAGTGGTCAATTGTTGAAAGGGATGAAGAGTATGTCACAGCTCAACTTTGAAGACAATTTGTTAACAAAAGTAGCTTGGTACTATTATAAAGATCAATTAACCCAGCAAGAAATTGCTTCACTTCTTCACATTTCAAGAAATAAAGTCGTTCGGTTGTTAGATAAAGCACGGACGGAAGGTGTCGTCACATTTCACGTAAAAGGTACTGGGTTGCACTGTTTAAGCATCGAACGTGACCTTATGAAAAAATTTCATCTAAAAGATGCTTTCGTTATTCCAATGCCAACTGAGGATTATGCATTTTCACTCGGAAAAGCTGCCGCACAATATTTAGAAACTCATCTGCAACAAGGAGATTTACTTGGGATTGGCTGGGGAGAGACGATAAGTAAAATGCTAGAAAACATTCATTTTGATAGTTCTATGAATCTTTCAATCGTTACTCTTACAGGAGGCGTAAATCACTATATTCCAAGAAATCAAAGCTATTTAAACTACATGCAAGGCGATCTTCATATGATTCCTACCCCTTTTTTAACATCTACAAACGAAATGACGCAAATTATTCTATCTGAACCGAGCGTGAAAGATATGCTTCATGTCGCTTCACTCGCTCATACAGCAGTAGTTGGCATTGCCGGTTTATCTCAAGACGCCACAATTGTGAAAGAAGAAAAATTAACACTACGTGAAATGACTTATATACGTAGTCAAAACGGGGCCGGAGATATTTTAGGGCAATTTTATAATACTGACGGAAAACAATTAGAACTTCCCCATCATAACCGTCTTATCGGCACACCACTCTCTGTTCTTCAAAATATGAAACATGTCATTGGTGTAGCTGGCGGCACAGAAAAGATAGATGCAATTTACGGCGCCTTAAAAGGAAAATTCATTCATACATTAATTACCGATGAAGAAACTGCCCTCTCCTTATTAAGAAAGGAAGGTGACTCTTAATTTCTACTCTATTAGCTTACGACGCTGGTACAGGGAGCATTCGAGCAGTTCTTTTTGATTTAAACGGTAATCAACTTGCTGTTAGTCAAAAAGAATGGATTCATAAATCAGATAGTCGTTACCCTGGTTCTATGAATTTTGATGTAACAGAAAACTGGCAGCTCGTTCAAGAATGTACGAAGGATGTTATTCAAAAAAGTAATACGCCCCCCTCTTCTATTAAAGGTATTAGTGCAACGAGTATGCGAGAAGGTTTTGTTTTATACGATAAAAACGGGCAAGAAATATGGGCTTGTGCAAATGTTGATGGCCGCGCATCAGCGGAAGTTAGTGAACTAAAACAAATTCGTTCCGAAATTGAAGAAGATTTATATAGAAAGTCAGGTCAAACATTTTCATTAGGTGCTTTACCGCGGTTACTTTGGATTAAAAAACATGAGCCAGACGTATACAATCATATTCATTCTTTTACAATGTTAAACGATTGGATTTTATATAAATTGTGTGGCGTACTGCAAATTGATCCTTCAAACGGATGTACGTCCGGTATATTCGATTTACAAAATAGAGCGTGGGATAACTGGGTTGCTGAGCAATGTGGGCTTACTCTAGCCTTTTCACCAAAAGTAAATGAGGCTGGTAAGGTTATTGGGAATATCACAAAACTAAGCGCTGAATTAACAGGATTACATGAAGGAACACCAGTCGTTGCTGGCGGCGGAGATGCACAAATGGCCTCACTCGGAACTGGAGTCGTGAAGCCAGAACAAACATTTATATGCGGGGGCAGTTTTTGGCAACAAGAAGTAAATATAACAAAACCAGAAACAGATCCAAATGCACTTGTTCGTGTAAATTGCCACGTCATCCCTAACCTTTGGCAATATGAAACAATCGCCTTTTTCCCTGGCCTTGTTATGAGATGGTTTCGAGATGCTTTTTGCCAAGAAGAAAAAAGACTCGCTGAAAAACTCGGTGTAGACGCTTATGAATTACTAGAAGAACAAGCGAAAGAAGTTCCTGTCGGCTCACATGGCATAATCCCCACTTTTTCAAATGTAATGAACTATATTTCTTGGCGACATGCTGCACCATCCTTTTTAAATTTAAGTTTAGATGCTGAAAAATGTGGTAAGAAAGAAATGTTCCGTGCAATAGAAGAAAATGCCGCCTTCGTTACACTTGGAAACTTAAAACTAATTGAAAATCTTACAGGGGCATTTCCTTCCGAAGTTATATTTGCTGGCGGCGGTGCAAAAGGAAAACTCTGGCCACAAATTCTTTCAGACGTACTCGGAATTCCAGTGAAAGTACCAGTTGTAAAAGAAGCCGCTGCTTTAGGTACGGCAATTGCTGCTGGAGTTGGTGCTGGAATATATTCATCTATGGAAGAGACTGCCGAACAATTTGTACAGTGGGAAAAAACGTTTGAGCCAAACGCTGAAAATCATGAACGATATAAAGGGTACTATGACACATGGAAAACAGTGTATGAAAGTCAACTTTCTTTAGCTGATAAAGGTTTCACATCACATATGTGGATTGCCCCAGGTGCGCTGTAACACATTACATAAAGGAGTGATTTCTATGCTTAAAGTGAATGAGGATGATTTCACCTATCGCTTCGGTGATAACGGACCTAAATATTTAATACAAGGTCCAAATATCGATCTTGGCCTAGTCGTTATTCAGCCTGGGCAAGAGTTTCAAAATCATTATCATACAACGTGCGAAGAAGTCTTTTATGCGTTAGAAGGCGAAATAGATTTCTATGTAAATAACGAAAGAGTACCGATAAAACAAGGAGATGTCTTGCAAGTTCGCCCTCACGAATCTCACTATCTTATTAACCATTCCGATAAGCCTTTTAAAGCTGTTTTTATAAAGTCACCACATTTACCAAATAAAGATACAGTGCAAACTGAAAATCCAACATTAACGAAGGAGTGATTTCGAATGACTTGGGGATTTAAAAATCGATTAAACACAATTTTACCTGACGGCAGAGCAGTTATGTTAGCGATAGATCACGGCTACTTTTTAGGACCGATTCACGGACTAGAACAACCGTTAGAAACAGTTAAAAACTTGCTTCCATATACAGACTCCCTCTTTTTAACACGAGGTGTACTCAGCTCATGTATACCTGAAAACTGCAGCACACCGATGGTTATGCGTGTATCAGGCGGGGCAACTGTAGTCGGCAAAGATTTAGCGAATGAAACAATTGTTACACCTGTGAAAGAGGCAGTAAAACAAAACGCAATTGGCGTCGGTGTTTCTGTCTTTGTTGGATCAGACTATGAAACACAAACTATTTCAAATCTCGCAAACGTAGTCTCTGAAGCTCACGATTACGGCCTGCCAGTACTCGGTATTACCGCCGTTGCGAAAGAACTACAAAAACGAGAAGCTCGCTTCCTAGCACTCGCCTCCCGCGTATGTGTTGAAATGGGAGCTGACATTATTAAAACATATTACTGCGAAGGATTCGAAAAAATTACGAGCACATGCCCTGCCCCAGTCGTAATCGCGGGCGGCCCAAAACTAGATTCAATCGAAGACGCATTAAACATTACGTACAATGCGCTGCAAGAAGGTGCAATCGGAGTAGACATGGGCCGAAACATATGGCAATCCGAACATCCAACTGCGATGATTCAAGCGATTCATGGTATTGTGAAAAATAGATTGAATGTGAAAGAGGCGCTGGAACTATATAATGATGTGAAAAATTAAAATAAAGTGGAACTTTAATCAGTGGGGTTTTATTCATCCCCCACTGATTATTAGCCTTCACCAATCGGGCGTTTACGGTCAGCTCGCCTCCCACCTAACTTCTTTGCTTCAGCCGAATTTTGAGGTTGGAGTCTTACTTCCCGGCAAATAGCGGGATAAAAATGACAGACTATGTAACTCTATATACCCCTCAAAGAATTACTCTTGATGTGTGACATTGAGTTTTGAAATTTTCTTACCATCTCTATAATCAAGGCACGATACTTCAATTAACAATCCATTAAACATTGTAAAATAAAAACCATAACTACTACCTCTCATCGTATAAGGTTCCTTGTCTATTTCAATGCCCCCAGCTACTAAACGATTATATGCTTGATCAACTTCACTTGAAGTTTCCACTAAAAAGCCAATATGAAAAGCTTCAGGATATGTAACGTCGTTTTTCCCCTTAAATGCTTTTGGATCACTTAATACGAGTATAAATCCACTCTCGTCACTCATCACTACAAGAGCCTTTCCCTTTTGCTCCAAAAATTGAAAATCAAAAAAAGTTTCAAAGAAATGTCTAGCTTCTGATAAATCATCAACACATAGATTTAAATGATTCAACTTCATTTACCCATCTCCTTTTAAACAGAGGTTATACGAAAGTATATTGCCCCATATTAATAACACTTGAATGTTAAAAGGGGTGTATTCAAGTGTTCATTTTTTAATAGTCTAATACTTTTTTCTATCGTCTAGAACGTTTTTTTAATGCAAAATTTGGAATGCAGTAAATGAAATTATATGAACGCTTCGACACGGAATCTCGATTTACCGATAAAGATTGACAATCGTAGTAATCTACTTATTCTACTTAATTCTTTGTGCAATTGGGTGATCATCCTTTAGTTCCAACAGATCCCATAAATTCCCGTATAAATCCTTAAATACTGCAACAATTCCGTACGATTGCTCTTTCGGTTCTCTCACAAATTCTATTCCTCTTGAAATCATTTCATTATAATCTCTCCAAAAATCGTCAGTATTTAAGAAAAGAAATACTCTACCACCTGATTGGTTACCAATAAAGGGCTCTTGCTCAGGTTTAGATGCCCGGGCTAGTAATATTGTGGTGCCGACTGAACCTGGAGGAGATACCACTACCCACCGTTTGTTTTCTTCTGGCTGATAAATATCTTCAACTAATGTGAAATTTAGCTTCTTTGTATAAAACTCTATTGCCTCGTCATAGTCTTTTACTACTAATGCAATATGAACTATCGATTGAACCACTATTATCCCTCCTAATTTTCTCACTGATCGAGTTACATTATAGCATTTCTAGTTTTAACCTGTCCGTTAATTCTTCTTACATCACATGCGAATCGTTCTCTTTATTCAATATAAATAACCATCTATCAGTAAACAGATAGATGGTTATTTATTTGAAAGATTATAATTAAGCAAATGTATTTTTACGACTGTTGATAAGCCGATTTCGATGATTTCACATAATAAACCCCATGCTCAACGTTAATGATATGATCTGGTTTTGGCTTACCGCGGCCCGCCCTATGTCCAGCTAAATGTTCTTCACTAGTTTCCCAGTTTTTCCATGCTTCTTCAGATTCCCAGCGAATCATAACTACTACTTCTTCATCTCCGCGTCTCACTTTTTTCACGAGAACACTTAAGTCGATGAAGCCTTCAAATTTTTCAATAATTCCTTCTCCAGTGAAACGTTCTACAACTATATTAGATGTACCTTCTTTTACTGTAAATGTCTTTGTTTCGATAAACATATATTCCACTCCCTTTTTGTAATACGAATACTAGTATTCTTCCATTATAATTGATTATGATAATTATTTTCAATTGAAAAGTTTCTAATTTTTAGAATTATGCTGATTTCTCCTCAATCACCTCATCTAAAAATTTGAAATATGGGAGCAATATTCCTATTAAAGAAGTGACACATATAATCGAACCGATGATAAAGTATAGTACTCTCACTCCCCACATTTCACTCAGTATTCCCCCTAATAACACACCTAATGGCATAGCGGATCGTATGAAAAATAACCGCACTGAAAATACTTTTCCTATCAGATGATTTGGAACGGCTTGTTGGCATATTGTCGTGTTATGAACGTTAAAAAATGCAATACATATACCGGCAATCACTTCAATTACAATCGCTATAAAAATACTGTTATTTAAACCTAGTGAAATGTAAGTGAGGCCCCCTACGAATAATCCTCCAAGCATAAGTAGTCGACGGCTTCTATACTTCACTTTTCCAACTAACATGGAACCAACTACATAGCCAAGTGGAAAACCTGCCAAAAAATAACCGTACTCAGCATACCCTGCCGATAGTTCATCTTTAATGTAAGGAAGATTCGTAACCATCGTTACTCCTACTCCAAATTGAACGAAAGTAAGAAATACACCAAGCCAAACGATAACTGGTTTTGTGAAAAAATATGTAAATCCATGAAGAAACTGCTCTAGCCACGTTTTTCTAAGTTCTTGCTTTATCCTCTTTTCTCTAATGAAAAGCAACAATCCTCCACTAATGAATAGACAAATACACACAAAAAATAGTGTTAGCTTCATTCCAATAAAATGAATGACGATACCACCTAATACTGGTGCAAGAAACATCATAAGGCGAGTCATCCCATCAATATATCCATTTGCATCTTGAAGCTGCTCTTTACTTACAATACTCGGTGTAATTGCTTGACTTGCAGGTGTATAAAGCGGCGTGATGAGCCCTATTATAATTTGAACGACATACACGTGCCAAACTTCTATACTACTAGTAACTAACATGACTAAAGGTAGTAAGAAAACAGATGCCCGCATCCATTGCGAAAAAATCATAATCCACTTTCGGCTCCATTTATCAATAAATGGACCACTTATTAGTTGTAGTATGAGTGACGGGATAAAATATAGTAACCACATACTACTTAACGCTGTTTTCGATCCTGTTAACTCATATACAAGTATTGAATTACATAACGTCCCGAAAGCCCCGCCTAATTCTGAAATCGCGCTACCAATCCACATATAAAAAAACGAATGATTTTTCAATACACTCTTCACTATAGCTCACCAACTTTTCTATTAAATTCCTCCCTTTATGTACATTCTCGTTGTAAATTATCTATTTAAAAATGCATCTAATTCTTTCGCTAACGACTGCACTGCTTTCTTCCTCAATACATACTTTCCGTCATGTATATCAACTAACTTCGCTGAACGTAACAGTTTCAAATGATGGTGTACTGTCGATTTACCCAGTTGCAGTTTTTCTGTAATTTCCTGCAATGTACGTTCTTTTTCAAACAGCATTTTTACAATTCGTAATCTCGCTTCATCCCCGAGCGCCTTATGTTTATGAACTAAAAAATAATTCGGTTCATATGGATCTTCAGGATGTATGCTCTCGTTCGCAACTGGATAATGAAACACTTTCGTATCTTCAATATCCGCTTCTATATTCCACGGTCTGTACGTCATTTGCGGGATAAGAAGTACGTGATGGACACTTGGCTCTGGCATATAGTTCACTCCACCAGTCGCCCACTCGACAAACTCTTCCGGTTTCATCTTTTTATTCATTTCATTTTTCGCTTCATAATCTCGCTGTAGTATAGAAACAATTTCTTCTGTCTCTTTTTTAACAACACTGTCATACCACCCTGTCATAACGGCGATTAAATGCGTTTTTAGTTCGTGCACATCGACATGACATACAAACTCTATATACGTAGAAAAAAACTGATGATCATGTGTCAGTTCCTTTAGTTCATGTATTACAGATACTTCTCCGCTTGCGGCTAAACGTCTTTTCGCTTGATACACTTCTCCTAAAAACGGTAAACATATATACTTTAAATCTTCTTCTGAAAGTGAATCGATATTTGCAATAAACTGTGATAGATCCTGAAAATCTCCCTCATACAATAACTGAAGCAATGCTTTCCATGTATTATTTTCTTCTACAAACTGTAAATGCTCTCTCATCTCTACCGATAATGATTGTTTAATTTCTTCCCATTCACTTTGAGTCTTTTCAAGAGTATCGATTAACCTTTTATGAGTAATTGCCGCAATGCCAAGTGCACATTCGAAAAGTATCGAATACCTCATTTGAACGTTGTATGTTTCCCTCTTTCTACTCGTTACGTGAAAGACTTCCATTTTATCCCCTCCTTATTTGCTATGTATTTAATTCTATTTTTATCGAATTATACCTTCTAATTTTTTAGAATTTTAAAACCTTCTGAAACTTTATATTGCTACAAATTTTTAAATTTAAGCTGCAGTTGATTTTCTTGTTCAACTATGAGGCAGGTTTATTGAAGAGAAAGGAGAATTTATTACATTTAGAAAAATGATTTAGAAAGCATAAGTTTATTTCTGCAATTACTACAAAGACGCCGTATTGTTCTTTTAAAAACTTCCAAACATTAATCAGATGATAAGTAGGTACGTTTCTACCTAATTTCTCTAACACTTATTGTTGGTCTATCTCATAGTTAAGGAGGCTATACGAATGAGTAAAAAAGAAATGTTGCAAAATGGAGTCAAGCAAGTTTTTTACGAAGAAGAATGGTACCCACCGATATCAGAAGCGTTAAAGAATCTTACCGCTGCACAAGCATGTTGGCACCCAGAAGGAAAGGCCAGTAATACGATTTGGGAAAATGCAAACCATTTACTAACCTTTAAAGAACGCTTACTTTCCCGCTTACATCAAGATAACACATTTGTTGCTCCACAAAATAATGATGACACGTTTGTCCAAGGTGGACCTAATGATGATGAAGCTTGGCAACAAACAGTGAAGCGAACGCTTCAAGTACATGATGCCTTACAATCTTCATTAACATCCCTTCAAGAAGCAGAACTGGATCAACCAAGTCCTTCTCTACCAGTTTGGCAACAATATCTGAATATCCTTTTGCACGATGCTTATCATACAGGACAAATTGTACAACTTCGTAAACTCCAAGGTTCATGGCCAGCTCATCGTTCATATTTATAAGCGACGATAGACAAGTATATGATTCTACATTTAGCAGAATAAGTACAAAAAAAGGCAAATGAGATTCTAGCTCTCATTTGCCTTTTTTGCATGTTGGAGAAACGTCCTACAATGAAATAAAATTCACCAAAGAATGTTCAAATGTATAAAGTAAAACTTTAATCAGTCGGATTTTGTCCATCCCTACTGATTATTAGCCCAAACCAATCGGGCATTTACGGACCATTATCTCCCGACTAACTTCCTTGCATTCACCGCTTATTAATTCATCTGCGCATCGTTCAATATCCCAATTATTTCACTTAACATTTCTTCTGTAAAAGCACCTGCGCTAAAGTTCACTAATGCTCGTAATGGCATATAGTTCAGCATAGCATCCATCATTTCAGAGGCATCATTATCCCCTTCAGCCATACTACCAAACGGACTGTCTTTTAATGCTTTTTCCATAAGCCCTTTTGCGATTGGTGCTAAAATTGGGTTCACAAATATGTCCCCAAGTAAAGTATTGCGATGCACTGGTTTTCGAATTATTGTCGTTGATTGAACATACATGCTATCATGTAAAACGATCTCTTTTGAAGACTTTCCTACTAAAATTTCAAATTCACCTGTTTCAACATGCCAGTCTTTTAATTCAACATTATAATAAGCAAATGATCTTTTATTTAAAGTAAAGCTAACCGTTTTTTCTTCTCCCGGCTGCAATTCTACTTTTACAAATCCTTTTAGCTCTTTTTCAGGACGAATCATACTGCTTTCAACATCTTTTATATAAAGCTGAACAATTTCTTTCCCTGCCGTACTACCAGTATTTTTCACGTTAACACTGATAGAAACAGTGTCCGTATCCGTTATTTCTTTCTTATTTATTGAAAGATTACTATACTCAAAATTTGTATAGCTTAACCCAAAACCAAATGGGAACAACGGTTCAATATTTTTCGCATCGTAATAACGGTATCCGACGAACACACCTTCTTTGTATTCCACTTTGTCCCCTTCACCTGGGAAGTTTAAGTAAGAAGGATTATCGCTTAACACTTTCGGGAATGTTTCCGCTAATTTCCCGCTTGGATTCGCATCACCAAATAATAAATCAGCAATTGCTCCTCCTAATGCTTGACCACCTAAATAGCCTTCAAGTATTCCTTTTACTTTACCTATCCATGGCATTTCAATTGGAGCACCGTTACTTAAAACTACAACGATATTACTTTGAACTTCAGCGATAGTCTCAATTAATTGCACGTGATTTTCTGGCATCTGTAAATGCTTTCGATCAAAGCCTTCAGATTCATAACGATCTGGAAGTCCAACGAAAAGGAGCACTGTATCTGCTCGCTCTGCTATTTTTTTCGCTTCATTAACCATGCTTTCATTTACATCATCACTGGCAATGTCATAGCCTTGGGCAAATAATATGTTCGTTTTTTCACCTGATACAGTTTCAATTTCTTCAAGAATACTTTCAAGCTTTGTTGGATTAATATGAGAGCTTCCGCCGCCTTGAAAACGTGGTTGCTTTGCAAAGCCTCCAATTACTGCTACCGTTCCCTCTTTTTTCAGCGGAAGAATGGAATCTTCATTTTGTAACATAACCATACTTTCACTTGCAACTTCTCTTGCAAGCTGATGATGAGCGTCCTTACTATATACAGCGTTTTCTAATTGGTTATCATAAGCTTTAAAAATAATGTAAAGTAATCGCTCTGCTGCTTGATCAAGCTTTTCTACGGATAGCTCACCACAGTTAACTGCATCAACAATTTTCTTCTCACCAATTCCAAAGCTTGAAGGCATTTCTAACTCCAAACCGTTCGCTAAACTTGCAACACGCTCATTTACTGCACCCCAATCAGAAACGACAAAACCTTCAAATCCCCATTCATCTTTTAAAATATCATTTAACAAATAGTTATTTTCCGAAGCGTATTCACCATTTACCTTGTTGTAGGCGCTCATTACTGTCCAAGGCTGTGCTTCCTTAATGACATCTTCAAAGCTAGCAAGATAGATTTCACGCAATGTTCTTTCATCAACAATTGCATCTACTGACATTCTGCGATGCTCTTGATTATTGGCAGCGAAATGTTTTAATGATGTTCCAATCCCTTGACTTTGTACGCCTTTAACATGGTTTGCAGCCATTTGTGATGATAAATACGGGTCCTCTGAAAAATATTCAAAGTTTCTTCCGCATAGCGGCGAACGTTTTATGTTTGCACCTGGTCCAAGGAGAACTCCTACATTTTCAGCCTGACATTTTTCTCCTAATGCAACTCCTACTTGTTTTATTAATTCTTTATTCCATGTACTTGCTAACCCTACCGCTGAAGGGAAACAAGTCGCTGGAATACTGTTATAAATCCCTAAGTGATCTGCTCCCTCTGCCTGTTTTCTAAGTCCGTGTGGTCCATCAGTTACCATAATTGAAGGAATTCCTAATCGCTCAATCCCTTTTGTATTCCAAAAGTCTAATCCAGAACATAGACTTGCCTTTTCTTCTAACGTCATTTGTGAAATGATTTTCTTAATATCCCTTTTCATGATAGCCCTCCTAAAAAATAATTAAGTAAACGCTTTCTTAACGTTATTATAGTTATTATCCTTTAGAAATTATGGTATATTTTTTAGAATACTGGTAAAATTTTTAGCTAATTATATATATGGTTACTATGCAGAGGGAAAAATGTTTTTCCTAGGTGTTTCTGCTGTTTTTAACTTGTACACATATTGACTGCTTTTTAAAGAATAGAGGTTAAAATAATGAATTGCTCCAAACTTGAAGATTTATATTATATTTGTAAGCTAGTCTTTGACATACATAAAACACCTATCTTTTTCATTGATAACAAAGGGGATTTGGCATTTGAAATCTCTCCCAATTTTCAGCATAACCCTTTGTATTCTTCAAAAGAGGCGTTATTTAATCAACTATTTAGGGGTAATCCACCCTATACTTTTCCGGTACTTGAAGAGACTGCCTTTCTTGAAAATTTTTTCTCAATTAACTTACGTTTAGACGATCAACTGAGTGGGAAAATCATCGTTGGACCAGTCCTTTATTCCAGGTTATCAGAAACCTCAATTAAAGGAATCGTTAATGATCTTCAATTAAAAACAGACAAAGAGGAAATGATTCGCTATTATCAATCTCTCCCCGTCTTAAGCAATTTGCAATTTTTAAATATAAGCATGGTTCTTTATTACATGCTGTATCAACAAAAATTAGACATTGCTGATATTTTGCAAAAAAATATACTGTTAAAAAAGGAGGATTTTGAGATTGAACAGCCCGATATACATATATCGGAGCAACGCCAAAGTACATTAACCCATATCGATCCACTAGTTGAAAGGAAAATATTTGAGTGTATTAAGCAAGGGAAAAAGGATGATTTAATTAAAAATCTAAGGAGATTACCTGAATCAGGAGAGCTTGGGGTGTTATCAAAGACAAGTCACCTGCGAAGCCAAAAAAATTCTGCCATTGCAGCTATTACACTTGCAACTAGATCTGCGATAGAAGGAGGCCTTTTCCCTGAAATCGCATATACTCTTAGTGATTTATTTATACAAAAACTCGAAGAAATACATAAAAATGAAGCCATTTCCCCTTTTTTGGAGCATGCTTTACTTGAGTTTGCAGAACGTGTCAAAAATGGTACAATGCAACAACATTCAAAACCTATAAACGTATGTCAAAATTATATATTCACTCATCTTTACGAAGACATTACACTTTCTCATCTAGCAGAAATAGTCGTATTAAATCCTAGTTATCTATCTTCCCTTTTCAAAAAAGAAGTTGGTATTTCACTAAGCGAATATATTCAGCGTGCTAAAATCGACGAGTCAAAAAAGTTAATGACTTATACGAGACATTCTATATCCGAAATTTCTACATTATTAAATTTTCACGACCAAAGTCATTTTACAAAGGTCTTTAAAAAACATACTGGTATTTCACCTAAACAATATAAAAATGGATGTAGTTATTAGTTGTCCTTCGTTCCATCAATATATTTATTTTGTTGCTTTACATTATTAATAAATATCCTTTATAAAGCGAAAAAACATTAATTTTTAGTACATAAATTGAAATAGATTAATCCCAAACATAATTTAAATTCTTCATAACTTCTGATCATAATCCAAATTTGGAAGAATAGGGGCTTTTTTATATACAAATAATAAGCCTCAAGGAGTTGTTGACATGCATTTCATATTAAATATGTTAGGGATTTTCGTTGTAATATTAATCGTTTTCCTATGTTCGCCTAATAAAATAAAAATAAAATGGAGACCAATCGTTATTCTAATAATATTGGAGCTTTTTATTACGTGGTTTATGTTAGGAACCAAATTGGGCAGTATTATCATTAATAAAATTGCATCATTTTTCAGTTGGCTACTATCATGTGCGAATGAAGGTATTCGATTTGCATTTCCTTCAGCTATGGAAAATCAAACAGTTGATTTCTTCTTTAGCGCATTACTTCCTATCATTTTTGTTATCACTTTTTTTGATATTCTTTCGTATTTTGGAATCTTAACTTGGATTATTGATAAAGTTGGTGCAATCATTTCAAAGATTTCTCGCTTACCAAAGTTAGAAAGCTTCTTTTCCATTCAAATGATGTTTTTAGGAAATACGGAAGCACTTGCAGTTGTTCGTGATCAATTATCTGTTTTAAAAGAAAATCGTTTGCTGACTTTTGGAATTATGAGTATGAGTAGTGTCAGCGGATCCATTCTTGGTGCTTATCTATCAATGGTTCCAGCAACATATATTTTCAGCGCTATTCCTTTAAACTGTATTAACGCATTAATCTTGGCTAATGTTTTAAATCCTGTAGAAGTTACTAAAGAAGAAGATGTTATTTATTCACCTTCAAAAAATGAAAAAAAAGATTTCTTTTCTACTATTTCAAACAGTATGTTAGTTGGGATGAATATGGTTATTGTTATTTTAGCGATGGTAATTGGATATGTAGCTTTAACAGCATGTTTAAATGGTATTTTAAGCTTTTTTATAACAGGTTTAACAATTCAAAAAATCTTCTCGATTATCTTTAGTCCCTTTGCTTTTTTACTCGGTTTAACAGGCAAAGATGCTATGTATGTAGCTGAATTAATGGGGATAAAAATCACAACGAATGAATTTGTTGCAATGATGGATTTAAAATCAAACTTAAAGTCTTTACAACCGCATACAATTGCAGTTGCAACAACATTTTTAGCTTCTTTTGCTAACTTTAGTACAGTAGGTATGATTTATGGAACTTACAATTCATTATTTGGCGGAGAAAAATCATCAATAATTGGTAAAAATGTTTGGAAGCTTCTTGTTAGCGGAATGGCTGTTTCCTTATTAAGCGCTATGCTTGTGGGGCTTTTTGTGTGGTAAATAAATATTGACTACGTTTTAATAATAAAAGACACCTAAATTAAATTTGGTGTCTTTTGCTATTATTTCACTTGTTCTTTTATAATTTTCATCCCCGAATCTGTCCATTCCCACGAATCACATATTTTGTGGAAGTCAATGCAGGTAACCCCATTGGTCCCCTTACGTGTAGTTTTTGCGTACTTATGCCAATTTCTGCGCCGAAGCCGAATTCAGATCCATCTGTAAAACGAGTCGATGCGTTATGGTAAAGTGCTGCGGCATCAACAGATATGAAAAACTTACTGACATTTTCCTCGTTCTCTGTAATAATCGCTTCAGAATGCATGGACCCATACGTATTTATGTGATGAATCGCTTCTTCCGCAGAGGAAACCACTTTAACCGCCAGTTTGAGAGATAAAAACTCTGTTTCCCAGTCTTCTTCTGAAGCTAATGCAATAGAAGAATCAATTGCCAATGCTTTATTATCACCACGTAGCTCCACGCCTCTTTCCTTCAATAAAGAAAACAGCTCGCTACCAAATTGCTGCGCCCAATTCTCATGAAGTATAATCGTTTCAATTGCATTACATACAGATGGACGCTGCGTTTTTGCGTTTATAATAATATTAAATGCCATTTGTTTATTCGCTGTTTCATCAATAAAAATATGACAATTTCCGGCACCTGTTTCAAGTACTGGAACAGATGCTTCTCTCACTACAGTATCTATTAACTGCTTGCCACCTCTTGGGATTAGAACATCCAAGTACTCATTCAATGTAAACAACTGTTTTGCACTATCGCGCGTTGTATCTTCTATGAGCTGTACGCTTTCTGGAGGCAAGCTTGTTTGTTTGAGCGCTCGGTGAATCACGGCAACGATGGCTTTGTTAGAATGAACAGCAGAAGAACTACCACGCAATATTACTGCATTTCCTGTTTTCAAACAAATTGTAGCAGCATCCACTGTCACATTCGGCCTTGCCTCGTAAATCATTCCGACAACACCAAGTGGTACACGCATCTCCTGAATAGATAGTCCATTTGGTCGTTCCCATGCACTTACACATTCTCCAACAGGATCACGTAAATCAATTAGCTGCTTAATCCCCTCTGTCATATCAATAATACGCTGTTCATTCAGCATAAGGCGGTCAAGTAGAGAATCAGAAAATCCTTTTGTCTTACCCTCTTCGATATCCCGTTTGTTTTCCTCTAAAATATAAGCTGTTTCTAATATTAACTGATCAGCAATTGCGACAAGTGCTTCATTTTTTTGATCTGTAGATTTAAGCACAAGTTCTCCAGCAATTTCTTTCGCCTTTTTCCCCTTTGCCAACACTTCATTCATTTTTATTTCCTCCTTTTTAAAGGTTAATCAGTATAAAATTTGAAAGCTGTTTAACTCTAGTAATGCACTATCATCTAAATCTTTCCTGCTTATTAGAATTAGAGCGCTCTCTATTCTTAAACTGAAACCCAATGATCCCTATGGATGACCTCATAGCTATGCCTTTCGCCTCTTGCTTGAATATCTTGGGTTTGCATACCTTTTAAATTCCTTAGTTCCTCTGCGCTATATGTGCATTGTCCTTTTCCTATTACGCGCCCTTGTTGCGTGATTACTTCTACGACTTCACCCACTTGGAAAAATCCTGACACATTTGTAACGCCAGCAGGAAGTAGGCTCTTTCCATGCTGAATGATGGCAGTAACTGCCCCGGCATCAACTTCAATTTGTCCGCTAACAAACGAATGCAAGGCGATCCATTGCTTGTTCATCTTGATCACTTTTTGAGGAGCATTCCCGATATATGTTCCATCACCTTTCCCCTTCAAAACATCTAAAAGCTTCTCCTGTCCACGTCCTGTTCCGATAAATACACTCACTCCAAGAGATAGTGCCGTCTTTGCAGCATCGATTTTTGATTTCATACCGCCAGTCCCAAGTTTTGAGCCAGCATCTCCTGCAAGAGAAGCAATTTCTTCTGTTACCTCAGGGAGGAAATAATATTTTTTCGCGTCTGCATTTTTCTGAGGATTTTGGTCATATAAACCGTTCACATCCGTAAAAATCATGAGCATATCCGCCGAAACAAGTCCGCTTACTAAAGCTGACAGCATATCATTATCACCGAACGTCAGCTCCTCTAAAGAAATAGAATCATTTTCATTGATTATTGGAAGAGCAGAACGATTTAATAGCTCGCCTAAAGTAGCGTAAGCGTTACTGTATTGTTCTTTTCTAGAAAAATCACTTCTCGTTAGCAACAGTTGTGCAGTAACGATACCATATTTACGAAATTCCTCCGTGTACGCCTGCATTAATAAACTTTGTCCGACAGCGGCAGCAGCCTGTTTCCCTTTAATTGTCACAGGTCTACTAGGATACCCTAGAGCAGAAAAACCTGCAGCGACTGCCCCAGATGTAATCAACAAAACTTCATGCCCTTCCTCTTTCAGTCGTGCCAATGCGGCAACGTGATCTGAAAGTTGTTCTTTAGAAATTCCTCCATGACTAGCTGCCAAGGAACTGCTCCCAATCTTTACAACAATTCGTTGTTTTTTCACTTTTGTAACCCCCAAGTCTAAAATCAAAGTTTTTTATAAATTACACTTCTATTCATTCAGTTTGCAGCATATCTATTCTCATCAATGCTGCGCCTGTAGTATGAAAGAGCAAAATAAAAATGACCGCTTCGCCCTTAATAAAATAAAAAGGACGAAACGGTCATTGTTCCGCGGTACCACCTTAATTGATATACATAGATATCCACTTGGCGCCTATAACGCAGGCGTACGCCTAAACTTTCATTTAAGACTCAGGGATAGGTTCGATATATTCTATACGAGGAATCTTTCAGCCGGTGAATTCCACTCTCTTTCGTAAGAAGACATATGTACTAATTCCCTTCAACGATTTTCGATCTAATTTTTTTATATTATGCGATATAGTTCGTTTTTGTGTCAAGAGATATTTTGAAAAATGTATAGGATAAAAAGTTTTAAATATGAAATTATGATCACTATTTCTAGAAAAAGTTGCTATAACTATACTCATATTCATTAATATAAAATCTTTAAAAAATCTCCCTGTCATTTATATGATTGATAACATATGTTGTTATTCTCCATACTAAGATATATAGCACAAAATCCTAAATTATAGTTCATGTACTTATATACCGTCTAACATAATTGAATTTTATATTTTTGTATTGCAAAAAGAAATATATTCTCTTAGAATGTTTCTTTATATTGCATGGAGATGTTATTGTTATTCTAAGAAAATAATATCAGACCGATATAATTTATTATAAAAGGAGCAAGATTGAGTTATTATGGACAAACAAATTGGATTCATCGGATGCGGAAATATGGGGATGGCTATAATTGGCGGGATGCTAAACAATAATATAGTGTCTTCAAATAAAATCATTTGTTCAGATTTGAACACTACAAATTTAAAAAATGCTAATGAAAAATACGGGCTAACTACAACTACTGACAACAATGAAGTAGCTAAAAATGCTGATATTTTAGTTTTATCAATCAAACCAGACTTATACTCCTCCGTAATTAACGAAATAAAAGAAGTGATCAAAAACGATGTTATCGTCATAACGATCGCTGCTGGAAAAAGCATCAAAAGTACAGAGGATTCTTTCAATAAAAAGTTAAAAGTTGTACGAGTAATGCCTAATACACCCGCTCTTGTTGGAGAAGGAATGTCTGCATTATGTCCTAATGAAATGGTGACAGAAAAAGATTTAGAAGATGTTCTACACATTTTTAACAGTTTTGGTCAAACAGAGATTGTAAGCGAAAAATTAATGGATGTTGTAACATCTGTAAGTGGTTCTTCACCAGCATACGTATATATGATTATAGAAGCGATGGCAGATGCAGCTGTACTAGATGGTATGCCAAGAAATCAAGCATATAAATTCGCTGCTCAAGCTGTGTTAGGCTCTGCAAAAATGGTACTAGAAACAGGAATACATCCAGGTGAATTGAAAGATATGGTTTGTTCTCCTGGCGGAACAACTATAGAAGCTGTAGCAACATTAGAGGAAAAAGGCTTACGAACAGCCATCA
Source organism: Bacillus mycoides (assembly GCF_001757995.1). Classification (GTDB taxonomy): domain Bacteria; phylum Bacillota; class Bacilli; order Bacillales; family Bacillaceae_G; genus Bacillus_A; species Bacillus_A mycoides_B. The sequence continues at coordinate 277,510 of NZ_LXLV01000035.1, forward strand.
TTTCAGCTATGCAGCGTTGTACACAAAAGTCTGTTGAACTATCTAGGCAAACTAAAGAGTAAAAACTGTAAAAGAGATCACTTTAGCTGAATACACATATCTTTAAATAGTTTTAGACTATATGCATATTTCACTTACATACTCCTCCTTTTTCACCAGTAACTGAACGGACAAATTCAAGGATAATTGAGTTTGTCCGTTTTGTATTTTGTTATTTTAAAATAATTCACCTGTTCTTATTATCATTTATTTCATAGCGTAATACCCTTTTATTTATTAAGGTAACATCATTTTCATATGTATTTGCTGCAGATTGTATTAAGCTTTAAATCATATGTTTCTTGTAAGACATGATGCACACCAGATGAAATATACTCAGAGACTAAGCGTAATATCTATTGAAAAAAGTAATATCAATCGCCTCAAATTGTTAACATAATAATTTTATCGTCCCTTATATTAATACCTACTATTTCCTAATCCTCCGCAATTACAATTTAAATCATTTAAGTTTTCTCCATATCGTGCATCTACTAGTTAAACAAAAAATCCCCTTAAATTGAAAATGATTAAGGGGATTCAGTCATATTTGATGCAGTTATAGTTCTGATTTTACTGGTATAGAAACATTGTTTTTCACTAAATTTTTAACGTCTTTAAAGCTAACAAAATTGTTACTTTGCTCATCCCAAAGACGGAAACGGAGTGACCGCAAACTTGTAGCAAGAGTAATCGTTGGTACATTTTTTAAAGGAAGCGTATTATTGTGTGCCTCTTCTAGTTTATAGTTAGGTACTCTTGGACTTAAATGGTGAACATGATGATACCCAATATTACCAGTTAGAAATTGCAGGATTTTGGGAAGTTTATAAAAAGAACTTCCTTCCACTGCCGCTTTCACATATTCCCACTCTTTATCTTCTTCAAAATAAGAATCCTCGAATGTGTGCTGTACGTAAAACAGCCAAATACCTATTGAACCTGCTAATAAGAATATGGAACCATGTACTAAAAGAAACGATTGCCATCCGATTGCCCAGCAAAGTAACCCTACTAAAGCAACAATTAAAACATTCGTCAAATAGGTATTCATGCGTTCCTTCTTTCTAGCACCTTTTCTGTTAAATCTATTTTTAAGTAGGAAAACATAAATCGGACCTAACCCAAACATAACCAATGGATTGCGATATAAACGATATGCTAAACGGAGTCTAAATGGCGCTGCTAAATATTCATTCACTGTAAGGGTCCAAATATCTCCTGTACCTCGCTTATCCAAATTACCACTTGTAGCGTGATGAACGGAATGCTCATGCCCCCATTGATCAAACGGGAATAAAGTTAAAACACCCATACATGTCCCTACTATTCTATTTACACGACGACTTTTAAAAAAAGAATGATGGGTACAATCATGAAAAATAATGAAAATCCGTGTCATAAATCCAGCGGCTAACAGAGATGGAACTAATGCTAACCAATAAGAAACGGACAAACTTTTATAAGCAAGGTACCATAAGATAATAAATGGCACTACCGTATTGATGATTTGCCAAACACTTTTTTTTGCCGTTGATTTTTCAAAAGGAGCAACTTGTTTTTTTAAATTTTTAGTATTTTGTAAGGTCATTTTTTCTAATTCCTTTCCTTTATGTTGCTAATTCGTATTATAACACATTATTAGTAGTAGGTGTTATACGCAGGTATAATAAATATTTTATACTATGAAAATCTCTTTTTTCTTACTCATTCCTTACAAATTGCTTACGTCCAGAATAGCTTCTATTATAGGATAGAAGGAGCATTTGTGCCGGAAATTTCGAAGTTTTTCCGAATAAATATATTAATTAAAAAGAAACACAGAGTTTTTTCCACTTCTGTACTGCCCCGTTTCTACAATAAGAAGTGAGCTGTCCCATAAGTTGGTGACACCGACTTTGATATGCTCCTCTTAGTTTCACCTTATTCTATCGATGAACGTAATGTTCACTTGTTGCAACTGATTTTACCGGAACTGGATCTATTTCATGAAACAAATCAAATTACATTTAAAATAAAAACTAGTCTATTTTGAAAACTTCCTTCACTTTTATTTAACTGTTATTCTTTATAAAATATAAAAATTTAATGTCCGTTTATTTAATTTTAAATCTATGATATATTCAAAATATTAATCATACAAAGTTAATATTTTGGAAACAAGGGAAATTTACGAAAAAATGTATTTTATATTCACACTAAAATCACATAGTTTTTAGTATAGAAAGGAGATTCAAAATTTGAATAAGAATTTAACCAAAATTACATTAATAAGCGGTATCGCTCTTATACTTTATCATTTTTTTAAATGGTATTTAGTTGAATTCCTTACCCCATTTGTTATGCCATTTCTTTCAATAATAGTTCATGGATTGTTTTTCTTAATATTAATTTTCACAATCATACATCTCGTTAAATACAAAAATTGGAAACCGTTAATTATTCAACTAATCATAGTAATTACTTGGATATGTATACCATTT
>NZ_LXLV01000036.1 GCF_001757995.1 Bacillus mycoides
GTATACCATTTAATGAGATTTATATAAATTTAGATTTTATTATCTATAAAGAAGACCGTGAAAAAGTTATAGCACTTATAGAACATAAAGAGTTAACTCCTAATGTTCATTATGATAGTAGACAAATTCATTTACCTAAACAGTTTGCATCCACTTCCAAAAACGGTGGAGATGTAATTATTCAACAAAATAAAAATGGTATTTCTGTTTTCTTTTTTACTTATCGTGGTATATTAGATAATTTTTCAGGATTTATTTACACACCAAATGATACTAGACCAAACAAATACGACTTTAATAATGAATATAAAGAGATCACAAAAATAGAAAAAAACTGGTATTATGTCACATCATATTAAAGAACATAAAACTTTTCTTTTAATTATATTAAAAACATACCGTATTTATAGAAAGGAAATGCTTGTATACTATATACTGATCTGTACTGCATTCCCTAATTAGGCCCGACACGGATTCTTGTCGTATTAGCTCATTCAAGGTGATGCATTTTTTTACAAGCGATACATCTTTTTTATCATATACGTCGCTTCAACACCACTCAATATAGAGGTTGCTGTTTTAAATGACTCGAATCTTAACATAGGAGTAGCATCACACATCCATCAACTTAAGATTTTTCTCGTTTTGGATTATTTGTTTTTCTCAGCTTGATTGTGACAGGACACTGCCAACAAAAAGCGATTTTCGTACGCTAAGCGATCTTTTATATAAAAAAGCCGATTTCCTGTAATCTAAAGGATAATCGGCTTTTTACTATTCATTTATTTGTAGTAGTTGAAGAAATTCTAAAGGTATAATCATATTAATTATTATCTATAAAACAATCCGTTTCTCAGTTTCTGAATCAAAGTAATGAACTTTGTCCATGTTTAAACCGAGCTCTATATTTGATTGACTTTGCACATCTAAAGATGTGTCCACACGTGCAACAAAAGATTGTCCATTAATGTTAGAATATAGATATGTTTCTGCTCCCATTAATTCTGCTACATCAATACATACCGTTACTTTTGCGTTATATGGTAAAGCCTCGATTGCTTTTCCATAATAAAAATCTTCTGGACGTATTCCTATTATGATTTCTTTATTCGTATATCCATTATTTCGCAAGCCTTTCATCTTCTCTTCTGGCACTTCAATTTTCCACTTATCAATCATAACTGCATTTTCTTTTAATACTCCTTTGAAAAAATTCATTCCAGGTGAGCCAATGAATCCTCCGACAAATACATTCTCTGGATTATCATACACTTCTTTCGGTGTACCGACTTGTTGTATAATCCCATCTTTTAGTACAACTAAGCGCGTCGCCATCGTCATAGCTTCAATTTGATCATGCGTGACATATACAGATGTCGTTTGCAGCTGTTGATGTAATTTTGTAATCTCAGCACGCATTTGAACACGCAACTTTGCATCTAAGTTTGATAAAGGCTCGTCCATTAAAAATACTTTTGCATTTCGAACAATCGCTCGGCCTAAGGCAACACGCTGGCGCTGCCCACCTGAAAGTGCTTTTGGCTTCCGACTTAAATACTGCTCAAGCCCAAGAATTTTTGCTGCATGTTGCACACGTTGGTCAATTTCTTCTTTACTATACTTTCTTAGTTTTAATCCAAATGCCATGTTTTCATACACACTCATATGCGGATAAAGTGCATAGTTTTGAAATACCATTGCAATATCTCTATCTTTCGGTGTAATATCATTTACACGTTTTCCGTCAATATAAAAATCGCCCTCTGAAATCTCTTCGAGTCCTGCAATCATACGTAATGTTGTAGATTTCCCACACCCTGAAGGGCCAACCAAAACGATAAATTCTCCATCATTTACTTCTAAGTTAAAATCTTTTACGATTGTCACATCATGATCATATTTTTTGTAAATGTTTTTGAATGATAGTTGAGCCATAATATCCTCCTAGAATTCGAGCTATATTTATAGATATTGTTAAAAATTATGATGACATGAATTATAAAATCTTCGAAATATCCTTCATACTGTCTAAAATATAATCCGCTTTTCCTTCTAAATCTTCCTTCCTGCTCGCACCCGATAAAACGCCCACTACTTTAATGTTACTATTTCTTGCAAATGTAACGTCTGTTAATGTATCACCTACCATAAGCACTTCTTCTTCAGTTAGTGAAAATTTTTCTTTAAACATATGATAAAAGTCACTTTCAGGTTTTGTTCTATTCACACCATCATCTGCACCTAAAAAATCTACATAATCATATAACTCAGTCATTTTCAGAGAATGAATAGCAGCATCAACATCGTCTGCCGTAACAACCCCAATAATATATTCATTGTCTTTTAAATATCGCAACGTTTCTTTTGCACCTTCCACTTCTGTAAATACAAGATCATCTGCTGTAGAGTACTTTTTGAATAGAAGACATACATTTTGAATAAAATTCTCTTTATCCACATATTGATTTTCTAATAACGAATACCATGCAGCCGCAATAAAGTAATTTGTGCGACAAGCTAGTAAACTCGTACTCTCAAAATCGTTATCATTCATACCAATAATCGTTAAGTAGTCATCTCGTTTACTTTTTTCATTTGGATACGTTTGAAATATATCATCTAACACACGATGCACAATTTTGTACCAAACTGAATCTAACTGTATTAATGTTCCATCTTTATCAAAAATAATCGCTTTATTCACCTTTTATTCCCCCTATAACTTCATTCCATGTTTTCATATTTTTATACTGAACTTTATTATGAATAGGATTAATAAACGCTACTAATTCGTCCTCTTCCCATCCCTCAACTCTAGCGTACGCCCCTTCATTTAAAGGAAATGCAAAGGTTACATCGCTTCCGTATTCTTTTTCAATCGTATGTCCATTTATAAGTAGTCTCCACTCACACGGTTTATCTGTTTGGACGTTATAAATAATATTTCCTTTAGCCTCATCACCGACATAAATCGTTTCACCTTCGTTTTGAATATCTATCGCTAGTTTTCTAAATCGAGAGAAATAAATTCTTCCGTTTTTGATCGCGAATTTTAAGTTTTTAATAGATAAACCGTTACATAATACAAATGTTCCTGGATCACCGTAAATGGATGGATCTTTTGATCCTGGGAATGTTTTAGACGGATGTAAATGAGAATCACTTCCTCCTATCCCCCAGATTTTAAGACCATTTGACCACATTTGATCGAAACAACGTAAAGCTTCTAAAGTAGATGATTTACTTTTTTTATAAGTTGGATCACACATAATTTCCATCGTATGAACATTTTCTAAGTTAATATTAATTTGGTTCGCCCAAGGCTTCATAAATGGATGATTCACACTCAATAAATAGCCTTTTTCTTTCATGAGTGAAAATAGTGCATTCATTTTTTCAATGCTAAATGATTCATCTACATACTCTGTAAAATCAACGAATTCTCTTATACCAAATATGTTGTAATGACCGAAAGGAGTTGTAAGTTCCATAGATGGTATAATTAATGTGTTTCCTTTTTCATAAGATGGCATAACAATATTGTGCTCCGTCGCATATAAAAAATCTAATTCTTGTTTTTCACATACTTTCATTCCAAGTTCATCATCTATCTCGCCATCTGTTAAATCTGTATGTTCATGAAAATCCCCTTTGTACCAGCGATGTTCTTCATTTACTACCTTATTAAAACGGTCTTCATCGATAAAAACATTTCCCTTACAAAAATGCTCTCTATTATACTTTCGTTCCAACTGATCATTCACTTCTATATTTACTGTGTATTCAACTTTTCCCCCAGTAAATTTCACTACTTTCTTTGCACAATGAGGGATATATACGACTTCTAATTCCCAATTACCTGACTGTATGTCTCCTCCAATACAACCAGCGGAACAAAACTTTGAATCTTTCGAAACGACTAGTTTTTCATTTACAATTGGAGTTTGATATTGTATACGTACATAACCGTTAGGGTCTCTCAAGATTAGTAAAAGAGGAATTTTCCGGCTGTCACCTTGATCAATAGTTAATGTAAAGTTTGTAATATCAGTTTCATCCATTTGGAAACAGTGTTTATTTTTTACGAATGGAGAAAGTGTTATCGTACTTGTTATTTCGATCATAGTTCTCACACCTTTTCAAGTGAATTTTAGAGGCACTTCCTTCGTTCAAAAGCACCTCATGTTCGTACTGCAAACAGGTTTATTTCTTCTTTTTCAGCACTTTATCTAATTCTTCTTGCGCAACTTTAGCTGCTTCATCTAATGCTTTCTTTGCTGGAACTCCTTCAATCTCTACTTTATCTTTAGCTACATTTAAAGCGTCATTAATTTTCCCGCCCGTTGGATCTACAAATGGCCCCACTCCATTATTGTTAGCTTGTTCTAACGGAACTAATGCTTGTGGTTGTTTTTTAACAAATTCAGCATATGGACCGTACTCTGTTACATTGTTACGAACAGGAATATAGCCTGTTGCCATTGACCATTCAGCCGTTTTCTCAGTACTTGTCGCAAATTTCATAAAGTCATATGCACCTTTTGCTACTTCTGGGTCAATATTTCTCGTTAATGTGAATAAATATGTTTCTAATTTTGGCGCTGGTTTATTATTACCCCAAGCTGGTTGTGGTAAAGCTTCAAATGTGTTTAAGCGTTCTTCTTCAGTCATTCCTTTACCTAATGATTTGAAAACAAATGCTTGGTCACCAGATGACCCTGTAAATCCTAGCGTTCTACCTTCAACTAAATCAATTACTGTTTTATCCCAATATTCCCATCCAGTACCACCAGAATGTATTTTCATAATTTTATCTTCATGAAGCCATGTACGGAATTTCTCCCATACCGTAACCCAAGTATCATCGTTAATTAATACTTTTTTACCATCTTCACTTAATACATTACCACCAGCACTACGGACTGCATCGATTAAGTTTGACGTCCCCCACATTGGCATCCAGCCAGCATATGAAACATTTCCATTTTCACCACGTTTTGCGACTGTTTTTGCTACCTTTTCTACACCTTCCCACGTCTTTAAATCATTTTTTGTAAAGCCATTTTCCGCTAATGCTTTTTTATTGTAATAAAAGATTTGTGTTGTACCGTAAAACGGAATTCCATATAACTTCCCGTCAATTGTTGCTTGCTCCATGAAGCCTTTTCCGTAATCTTCCTTTTTAAAATCAGCATCATTTTTAACAGATTCATCTAAAGGTACGATTAACTGTTTTTTAACATATTCTTGAATGACGTCTGAACCTAGTAAGGCGATTGCTTCTTGGTTATTCGCTGCAAATCCACTTTGTAGCTTTTGATAAGACTCATCGTAGTTACCCGCTTTCGTCGTTTTCACTACATATTTGTCCTGACTTTTATTGTATTCTTCCACGATCTTGTCTACACCATCTGCAAGAGAACCACCTACTCCATTAATGAATGGAACAACAACCTTCTCGCCTTCTTTACTCGCTTTAACAGTACTTCCTTTACCACCTGAACAACCCGCAAGTGCACTAACAAACAATGTTAAAACTGTTAGAAGCATGAATAGTTTTTTCATCCCACATATCTCCTTTACTATTTAATTACCCCTTTATTCCTGAATCAGTAACACCAGATAAGAACCATTTTTGTAGAATTAAAAATACGATTAAGAGCGGCACCGTTGCGATTGTACTTGCAACCATAATGTGTGACCAATCTCGTCCTAAAGAACTATTAATGAAATAATCAGCAATTCCATTCGTAATTAATTTTTGCGTATTATCTTTCAAAATAAGAGCTGGCCAGATGTAATTATTATAATTACCAATAAATGTGACCAATCCTAATGTTACAAATGATGATCGTGTCATCGGAAAAATGATCTTCCAAAGAATACGCCAATCACTTGCTCCATCAATTTTAGCTGCTTCTACTATTTCAAAACCAACTTTGTGGAACGTTTGTTTTAAATAAAAAATACCGAATACGCTAACAGCCATAGAAATCATGTATCCAAAATGTGAATCAAGCAAACCAAACTTCCCTAACATTACATATACAGGAACATACGATACAGCTCCAGGGATCATATAGGTTGCCATCACAACACTAAACGTAATATTCTTGCCTTTAAACTTATAAAATGCCAACATATAAGCAAAAAGTGCTGACGAAACAAGTACATATATAGTAATGATGAAAGAAGTATAGAAACTATTAAATAAATATGTGCTAAATGGAAGTATATCTAATACTTGCTGATAATTTTCCCAGTGAAATTCTTTAGGCCAAAAACCTCCTTGTAATACTTCACTAGATGTTTTAAACGAACCAAGTACCATCCATATGAATGGAAAAACAAATAGTATGCTTGATAACGCTAGAAAGAGATGCTTTACGATTAATGGACCTTTTTTTATATTACTCACCTTAATAGTTCACCCACTTGTCACCTATTATTTTGTTTATAACAGATAGTAGAATTGTAATGATTAGTATGATAAAAGCGATTGCTGTTGCAGATCCCATATCAAATTGTTCAAACCCTTGTTGGAAGAATAAATAAAGTAACGTACGCGTCGAACCACTAGGTCCACCTTGTGTTAAAATTTTTATTTGATCGTAAGCCTGCACTGAAGAAATTGTATTGACAACAACTAAGAAGAAAGTTGTTGATGAAACCATTGGCAGTGTTACATATCGAAATTTCTGCCATGAATTTGCTCCATCAATACTAGCTGCTTCATATAAACTATCTGGAACTTTTTCTAATGCGCCAATATAGAAGATCATCGTCCAACCAACTAATTTCCAAACTGTCACAATAATGACTGCCAACATCGCTGTTTGACTACTTTGAAGCCAGTCCAAACCTGGTATCCCGAAAAAGTTTAGAACTTTATTAATAACTCCAAATTGAGGTTCATATAAGAGTGACCACACAATGGATACAGCTATTGTTGGCGTTACCCAAGGTGAAAAAATCATTAATTGGTACAATGCAGAACCTTTGAATTTGTTTCGGAAGAATAATGCGAATCCTAAACCTAATGCAATCGTCGGAATGACTGTTCCAATTCCGAAATAAAACGTATTTAGCAACGCTTGCATAAAAGAATCTTGTGTAAATAAATTGAAATAGTTTTCTAAACCAACAAAGTTAAAATCATTCGTCATAAAATCCCAATCAGTAAAACTAATACCTAAACTAATGAAATTCGGAATAATCCAAAACAATATTAGAGGTATTCCAACTGGTATTAAAAAGAACACAGCTTTTGATAGTTTTATTTGCATTCTTGCCACCTCCTAATTCATATTGTACGAGTATATTATTAACACAATGTTGTTAATTTGTTAACTAATTGTAAAAACAACAAATAAACAAAATAAAACAACATATAAACAAAAAAAGAAGACTATTTCTCAACTTACTAAGAAATAGTCTTCCTTTTGTTATTCTATACTGTTATTACTTCTACCCCATTACTTGTTAACACATTGTGCCACGCCTCATCGAGTTTAGCGTTTGTATATAATGCATCTATATCACTAAAATTCCCGCTTTTATAAAACTTTGTTAAATTAAACTTTGACTCATCAGCCATCATGACAACTTGTTTTGCATTATTCTTTAACTGCTTATATATTTGCGCATCTTCAATATACGAACATGTTAGTTCTTTTTCTAAAGAAATTCCATCACACGAAGCAAATAACTTATTAACAGTGAAATGGTCAAGATAGTTTAACGTCATTTCTCCAGACAATGCTAATGAATTTGTATTCAATATTCCTCCAATGACTATTAGCCTGCAATCAAAGGAATCATATTGTTCTTTAAGCTCAATAATTTTATTTACAGCTGGTATCGAGTTTGTTAAAATCGTCAAATTCTTTTTACCGTGTATGTAATCTAAAATTTGCATTGTGGTTGTCCCAATTTCAATTGCGATAATATCATTATCTTCTACGAGTTTACTTGCTTCCATTGCAATTTTTCGTTTTTCTTCAATATTCTCAGATCGGCGCTTATCAAAATGAAATTCTAGTGTTTGATCTTTTTTCTTAATTGCACCACCATGTATTTTCGTAAGCTGCCCTTCCTTGTGCAACATATCTAAATCTCTTCGTATCGTTTCTGTTGTAACATTTAATACCTTCGCTAAATCATTCACCATAACTCGGTTGTACTTTTCTAACTCATCTAGTATGTGTTTTCTTCGTTCAAATTGCGTGTACGATTTCATTTCATTAACACCTCTTCAAATTACGAAAAATATTGATTTTCTAAAAACTCTTATTATACGTTACTTTTAACATAACATCATTTACAGAAAGAAGGAACGATTATCTTTACTATATTTCGTCAAAGGAACAATGATATATATCACCTTGTTATATTCACCATACTTTTTTATAAAGAGTAATACTTTTTATTTTCATCTGAAATTTAAATTTGCTTAACAATAAAAACACGATTATAATAAATAAAAATTTATTGTTAAACGATAAATTTCATGTTAGGTTAAATAGATAATTAATAAATGAGGTGCTTTATATGAAACAAGGATCAACACTCTTTTTAAAGACAGCTATTATTCTGATTGGAATCCCTGTTCTGGCTTTATGTATATTTTTAGTTCCTAACATAGGGAATTATGCAGCGGAATTGTATCCCGATATTGCATATATAAAATATCTTATTTTAATCAATCTGTATGCAACGGTGCTACCTTTTTATTTTGCTCTGTATCAAGCTTTTAAACTTGTAAGCTTCATTGACAAGGGTAACGCTTTCTCGAAATTATCTGTTAGAACTTTAAAAAAGATAAAAAACTGCGCAGTAACAATTAGTATTTTATATGTTGCAGGCATGCCACTCTTCTATCTTGTGGCGGAGAGAGCTGATGCACCAGGTATTATTATACTTGGCATGCTCCTAATCTTTGCTTCAATGGTTATCGCAGTCTTTGCTGCCGTTCTCCAAAGACTTTTAAAAGATGCGATAGATATAAAATCAGAAAATGATTTAACGGTCTGAGGTGAATAATATGGCAATAATAATTAATATTGATGTAATGTTAGCTAAAAGAAAAATGAGCGTAACAGAGCTTTCGGAGAAGGTTGGAATTACAATGGCTAACCTTTCTATATTAAAAAATGGAAAAGCAAAAGCAATTAGAATTTCAACTTTAGATGCTATTTGTAAAGCATTAGAATGCCAACCTGGGGATATTTTAGAATATCAGCCTGAAGATACCGAATAAAAAGAGTCCTTCTATTAATGAAGGACTCTTTTTATTGCTCATTACGGTGCAAAGCTAACTTGACCAGTCAATACTAAAATAATTGCGATTATCCAAAATATAAAAAATGATGAGGACAGTATTAATGAAATAATAGCTATCCCCTTCTTCTCTGTTTTTTTCGTCATTGTGATTATTGAAAGTATGATACCTACACCTGTCAAAGCAATCGTTATATAATCTCCAACTATATTACCCGCATTCGCTATTCTTGTCGGAGTTATAAAAACGAATAAAAAACACATAATTCCGATGAGTAAAGATACATAGCTTATTATGCTGTACTTCTTTTTGGAAACTATTTCTGTTTTCATAATTACCCACCCCTTCTATATAGCTATGAGTTCATATTAGCATCAATAACCATAATTTGGTTAAAATAAAAAACAGATAAAGTGGAAGTGTCCACTTTATCTGTTTTTTATTTAATATATAAACCTGCTATTTCTTCTTTATCATTATAAGTTACGATAAAGGTACGTTGTTCTTTACTATATTTCGCTACAAGAACAACTGTATATAAACCATCTTTTTCTTCAATCGACTTTTTTTCAATCTTTTCGAATGTACCAGCTTTTTCAATTACAGGCGTAAGATCTTTCATTTTCTCCTCTGATAATGCAGTTTTCATCTTGCTATCAAATTTTTCATGCACTTCTTTATACTTAGCTTCATTTAGTAACGTTACACTTTCTTCCGCTTTCGGAATAAACTTTTTTGAAGTACTTTCATCTACTTTATTACCAGTACATGCTGCAAGTGCGAACGCCGCAATAGCACTTATAATAATGAGTAACATTCTTTTCATTTTAATACACCCTTTCTTTTTAAGATGAAACTATAACTAAACACAAGTAAAGCACAAATTGCTATTGTAACTTCTACAGTAAATATAGCCCTATCTGCTGATACGTATAGCGGTATGATGCCTGCTAGTGCATTTACAGCCCCATGGATGAGGATTGCATATACAACATAACGAAATTTCTTTTGGACAACAGCTTGCAATACAATGAATGACAGACCGACATGGACTAACATCGCAAAGATACGTTCCACTCCACCGACAAAATAACTATCCGTATTTCCGCTAACTGTTTGCAATAATAATAGAGATACTACTGGAATACCGACTATCAACACAGCTTCAATACCACCATGTCCTACTCCGAATAAAAATCCAGACTGCCAATCTCGTTGTTTCATAAAATAGTGCATTGCAATAAAACGAGCTATCTCTTCAAAAATACCTGCTGACAAACTAAGCATAATCGCAAATAATATAGGCTGCATGACACTAAACATTGAAAAAGCTGTGCTATTTCCATTTAAATAATTCAGTATTGGTATACGGATTAAAACTTGTGATACAACAAATGCCAATACGCCTAGCATATACGGGATATAACGTTTCTTCCAAAAAGCATATAAAAGTGCAACAAGCGGTAACCCTATACTTATAAACGCTGTAAAAATAAGACCATTCATCTCGTTTCACCTCTTACTTGAAGTGTATAAAAACGATTGAAGAAAGTATGTAGTTATTTCTTATTCGGTTTGATTTCCATCATAAATGGTTATCTATTTTTTAAGTATGAAAGTTTGCGTGAAATGAGGACTCATATAAGTCGTTTCTAGCGTTGCATTATTCGTTTTATTTATAATACGTTTTAATGAGAATAACCCATATCCTCTGTTCCCTTCTTTACTCGAATAGTTTCTCTCATAAATTTTTTGTAAATCAATCTCTTTATAATGGGCGCTATTACGAACAACAAAATATTGCTCTGCATCCATTTCAAAAAAGGCAATTTGCAATACCTTTTCCTCACTATGTATAGCTTCTTCAATTGCATTATCTAATAAAACTGAAATGATGCGAATAAAAGGAACTATAGGCATCGAAACCGTCTCTATTTTTTCCGGAATATCAAGCATTACTTTTATTTGTTGTTGCTGGGCGGTACCTACTTTTGCTCTTAATACACTTTTCACTTCAGGTATATGTATACGAGATAATTTCGCAATATCGAGTTCATGATCGTTTATTAATTTTAAAGTTGGGGTAATAACGTCATAATACACTTGCTCGATTTCATTCACATTTTTTGTACGTATTCCCGCCTCTAACGCAAGTAACACATTAATATAATCGTGGCGGAAACTAGCCAATTCATCATGCATCGATTCTAATTTCTCGACATAATCGAGTAACTCTTTATCTAAACGTTTTTCATGCTCTTCCACTAACTTCTCTTTCGCCAAATGTGAACTTAGTAATACAATCAGTAGTAATATAAAAAACAATACAATTGCTGATATGTAACTTAATTCACCATATTGTTGATTTAACTTTGCTAAAAAATCAGTGGATGGTCTAGTCAAAATTAGTTCAATAATAAACCCGATAATTAACAAAATATAAGTAACATAATATAGTGGACTTCCTACTATGTACTGAGCAATGCTTTGAATTCGTTTACGAGCTAATACAATACCTATAAAAGTTATGAGCGACACGCTAAGATGAATTATACTCGCTGTCCATAAATAGAAATCAAATGGTGTTAACATAAATAGTTTCATACCCACTTCAAGAAACAGTATTTTCACAAGCGTAATAATAACCATGCTAACAAGCGCAAAATATAAATTCCGCTTAAATTTCAATTCATTTTGCATTAATCCTAAACTCATAAGAAATAACACAATCGTACTATTAAGTTCTGGATATCCTGTTACTGTTACAATAATTCCAAGTAAAAGAATAAAAACAGCACTTAAAGCGGCTAACATTCCATATGACAATCTGCTGTAGCGAATTAATTGAATGTATAAGAAGGTATGACTCATACTAGTGAGCAAAAGTGCAAACACATCATAAATATACATTACATCTCACCCTTTAACATTTTACGTACTTTACTAACTAAACGCCGCGATACTGGAATTCGTTTCCCACTTTTTAATATCATCATCTTCTGCGTTGTATCATAAGAAGACATTTGTGTAATATTCACGACATATGATTGATGACACCGAAATAACCGTGCATCTACTATTTCAATCTCTTTTAATGTTCCATAAAAATAAACGATACGATCTAACGTTACTAAAGCTAAACGATGTGGTTCATCGGTCATAATATATTCGACTTTTTGAAATGGTACTCGCACAGTCGCATTATTATTTTCAACGATAAAATCGTCATTTGGAATAGCAGTCTTATTGCGCGCCTCATATTGAAGCAAACATTGTTCAAAAACTTTGTATCGCTCTTCATATGGCAATCCTTTATCAATAAAAGTTAAAGCTGATACCATATATTGATATGAAATAGGTGCAAATTCAGAATGCGTCGTTACAAACACAATAATCCCTTGCGTATCATATTTACGAATTTCTTGCGCTACTTGCAACCCTTTACGTTCTTCTCTTTTTATCTCAATAT
This sequence comes from Bacillus mycoides, assembly GCF_001757995.1. Taxonomy (GTDB): domain Bacteria; phylum Bacillota; class Bacilli; order Bacillales; family Bacillaceae_G; genus Bacillus_A; species Bacillus_A mycoides_B. The sequence continues at coordinate 12,750 of NZ_LXLV01000036.1, forward strand.
CTAAAAAATAAATTGGTACATAAGTCGCCCGTGAAATGTTTTTAATAATGCTTTCACTTTTACTAGTTACTTCGATAAAATCGTACGGCAACATATATTTCTCACAAATCTCTTCAACTAACCGCTTCATTTGCTGCGCTTGTATGATATCATCTTCTAAAATGAAAATACTCATATGATCACTCGCTTTATAGAAATCTTTTACTTACATAAAAAAGAGCAAAAACACAATTTTTAATCTGTAAATTTATCTATGACTATATAATTAGAATTGTTATAACAATCTCCTTCTATATAATTGAAAGAATTAATCCGCTTTAGTTTTTATAAAGCATAGGAAAATAACCCCTACTTCTCGAAAAAACAGTAGAGGTTTATTCAAACTATTTATAAAGAGAGCTCCCTATCTCTATCAATAACTACCTTAAAAAACTCAGAGTAACGCGATAAAGAATAATCCGCTACATCACACTTCCCCTGAAACATACACGTGGAAATGCCTAATTCCTTTGCAGGCAATAGATCTAACTCTCTATCTCCAATTGCTAGATCAATATTGTGCTTTTTATGTAAATGATCATATGCTAAAGAGTTTGGTTTTCGAGGGAAACCATCGTCAATTGTAACCATATCGACGAAGTATTTGTCCCATCCATAATACTTTAAGATTTCCATAACTCCTGCCCTATGTTTATGTGTCATAATCACGTTTTTATGTGCAAATTTCAAAATCTCTTCGACATCTTCAAATGGTTTCATATCTTTTGGAGTAAACTTTTTCTTCAAAACCTTAATCTTTTCTTCCTGTTCATTTGAAATGTTGTAATACTGAATTGCGTGGGAATATGATATTTTTAAGTTTTTGTATATGTCTTGTTTATCTACTGCATCGCCTAATATTTCAGAAAGCATCATAGTATATGCAGGATACGTATCAAATAACGTCCCATCAAAATCCCACAAAATATTCATTTTATACACCTTCTATTTTGTATTTACTTACATTGTTACATATTGCGTATTACGAAATCCGCCAAATCCCTCGGCGATTCCACTTCCAAATAATACTCCTCAGCTTTCCAATACCTACTTTGAAACTTCGGAAGGTTCTTCTGTGTTTCCTCACTCTCGCGAAGAAACCTTGTCTCTCTTGAACAATCCAAATACACCATATAATGAAAGAAATCTCTCCATTCTTGTCGCTGAAGAAAAACTCCTTCTACAATTATTACACCTACTAAAGGAAGCTGTATTTCTTTCATTTCACATGAGTCTGTTTCATCATGATAGAAAGGTAATTCTAATTCAATATCGCCTTGTAACTTTTGAAAAAGGTTTCGCAGCAACCAATCAATATCCCACTGAAGGTTGTAGTACTCATACCACTCTGCAAATCCAGTATTATATCGCTTATTACGCTCAGTAATATGATCGTCAATATGAAAAATATGAAACGGGATTTCACTTTGCTTCAAATCTTCTTCCAACTCATTAACCAATGTTGTTTTACCTGAACGACTTAGACCATCTATACCTAATATAAATCGCTCATCTTTATGCTCCTTAATAACTTTCATTATTTCACTTGTGCTCATTACTTTTGCCAATCTTCTTTTAATAATGAATAAACGACCGTGTCATGAGCAACATCATTTTGAATCATATATTTTCGAAGTAATCCTTCTTCTTGAAATCCGGCTTTTGTTAATAAATTACGGGAAGCTTCATTTTCTATATATACGACAGCTGCAATTCTTATAAAGTGCAACGTTTCAAACCCGTAAGCTAGCATTTCTTGCAGTGCTTCGGTTGCGTATCCTTGCCCCCAATATGTATCATCTAGCTCATAACCAATTTCAGCCCGTTTATGATGATTGTTAATTAAATGAAATCCACACGTACCAATTAATTGATCCGTGCCTTTCTTCTCTATACCCCAGCGAAACACACTTCCTTCTTCATTCCGTTTTCTAAACGTTTGAATAGTCGTTTTCGCTTGCTCAACATTTTCGAAAGAGTCCATTCCAAAATAACGAATAACAGATTCTTTTGAAAAATAATGGAACATTGTTTCTGCATCTAATAGTGTAAGTTCTCTTAATAGTAAGCGTTCTGTTTCTAATTTTGGAAATCCCATCTCTTTTTCTCCTTCTATTCTAATGAACTACAAATTTCAATATAATTACCGTCTGGGTCAGCAATGTAAGCAATTGTTTGTCCCCACAGTTTCGTCATCGGTTCAACTAAAACCTTAATACCTTGTTTTCTGAATTGCTCAATCGTTTCTTGCACATTCTCAACAACGAATCCTAATTCAAAATGAGAAGACTGTAATACACCTTCTGTAAGTGGTAATCCAGTTAACTCCCTTACATCCTCTCGCGTATTCATCGCTAAAATTGTAGTTCCAGTATTAAATTCAATATATGTACCGTGCTCTGCTTTTATAGGTAACTGTAAAATATCTTTATAGAACCTTAAACATTCCTCAAACTTTTCTACATATAAAATAATGTATTTCATTTTTAAGTTCATAATAATTCCTCCTTAACCTTCACCTCTAAAAATTCGACAAATGTTTTTAAAAACCTTGTACCTTATAGAGATGCGCACAAAAAAATGAGGCCGATTTCTCGGCCCCCAGCTTATTGGCATAAAACAGGAGATTTGGTTTGGACATAACCAGTTCTTACATTTATTATATTTTATTTTTTCTGAATTTTAAATATAATAAATACCTATTTATGTTGAGAAAGTTTTTTTACTTGCATAAATTCATACCGTTCAAGAAATGCTACAAATGGAGGTGTATACATATGGAACCAATGCTATGTCCAAGCTGTAAAACGAACCGCACTCGCTTTAATATTCTTGAGCAACAAGTAAAACCAGTAAAATTAAATCCGCAAACTGGTCAAGTAGAAGAAGAATACACAAATGAAACGATGAATGCTTTTCATATGGCTTATCAAGGACCAACTTACCGCGTCCAATGCGCTGTATGCGGACTCGTTGAAAATCCAGAACAATTTATTAAACCGGCTCAAAATCAGTCTTTCTCATAAAATCGTTACTATCCCTTATAGAAATAGATTTTTCTATAAGGGATTTTTTCGTTTAATACGGTAATAAAAAACATATTTCTTCCTTATTATATTTTAAACTCCACACTCTTTTGGTAATATTTACATAAGAGAGTTGAAATAAATGATTTTAAATAAAAAGTTAATGCTTCCATCTACATTTCTACTATTAACTTGTCACATAGGCATTTTTTACTTTTGGATTTTCGATTGGAAGAAGATAGCAACTCCTTACGGTCTAGCTATCTGGATTGTTTCTACTGTTTGCGGCTTTTTACTTTATTACCACTTTAAACATCAAAAATCTAATAAAATAGTCTTAATTGGTAGTTCATTATTATTAATCGTTTCTTCATCATTTATGATTTTTTTAGGTATTATCACTGGTATTATCTTTGTAACTGTTAGTTCTATGCCTTAAATATATAGTTTTTTATTGTGTAAAAAAGAGTGAACAAAATAGAATTACATAAAAATTAAAGAAGATGATTCCGGTAATCATCTTCTTTTAAAATCCAATCTTTATTATAATATTTCGCTTTTCAATTTCTTAATTTTCCAAGAGAGCCTTATAAAGAGATACATCCACATACAACTAACAACCCCCACCAGAACTTTCGCCCAAATTGGCACTCTTGATTCCATCGGACTTAAAAAAAAGTTATACATTGATGGTAATATAGCTATTGAAATAAATGCAAAAAATTGTAATAACTCCTTCATTTTTTGCACCTTCGTGTCCTTCTCTGAATATATGTCAGGTAACTCATTTTCCTCTTCTACTTCTTTACAAAAATAATTCCATCTTGTAAAACTCGTTACGCGTTTCCAACCAGACATTTCATATATTTCGAAGTACTCTTGTTGTTTTTCTTTTGAATCTCTATAAACCAATCTAAAATCCGCTTTATATATTACATCTTTCGGCTCAGTTTTCTTAAACGTATACATCATATTATATTTTTGTAACGCCCAGCCTTGCTGATGCATCTTTCGTAAAAAAACTTCTTCTTTTTCTAAATTCCATGCCGTGAAAAATTTAAATACCTTCTTTGTCTCCATCTTCCATTCACTCCCCTAAAATACTATTCCCGTTTTTAACCGAACGCTGTAATCTGTTGTACTCTAATTCCAACACTTCTCTCCCAAACGGTGTTAACTCGTAGCACTTCTTTCTGTCTGTAGATGCTACTTCAACAATTAACTTCTCTTTTAATAACTTCGTCGTATTTCCGTATAAAGTACCAGGACCGAGCTTGACTTCCCCATTTGTCATCTCTTCTACCATTTGCATAATTCCATAACCATGCATTGGCTTCACTAGTGACAATAATATGTAATATGTCGCCTCAGTTAATGGAATATATTTTTGCGCTTTCCCATTCATTATAACTACCTCCGATACATCGCTTCATGATATATCGACTTACGATACATCGTATAACGATATTGTATAATCATATTCCAAAATATGCAAGTGTAATATTAAAATTAAATATCTATTTCTTTGAATTAAAAAATCATACTAATTTTCTGAAAAATTTGTTAAAATATAGAAATATTAGCTCTTTTATAATGAAAGGAATGATACATATGATTCATAAATTAAAAGAAAATATAGGGTCTGTGTTTGTTGGTAAGGAAAATGTTATTGATCTACTACTCGTTTCATTACTTGCTGACGGCCATGTACTACTTGAGGACGTGCCTGGTACTGGAAAAACGTTACTTGCAAAAACAATTTCAAAAAGTATTGGTGGTAATTTTTCTCGCGTTCAATTTACCCCTGATGTACTTCCGAGTGATGTAACAGGTATTGAATACTTCAATCCAAAAACTAGTGAATTCGAGTTAAGACTTGGACCAGTCATGACAAATATACTACTTGCAGATGAAATTAACCGTGCAATGCCGAGAACACAGTCTAGTTTGTTAGAAGCGATGGAAGAACGGCAAGTAACGCTTGAGAAGCAGTCTACTCCTCTTCCAAAACCGTTTTTCGTTATTGCGACGCAAAATCCGATTGAATCACAAGGAACTTTCCCTCTTCCAGATGCACAGCTTGATCGCTTTTTAATGACGATTTCAATTGGTTATCCGTCTCCTGAAGATGAGCTGAAAATGATGCGTCGTTTTCGTAATAACACACCGTTAGAAAGCGTCACATCTGTCATTTCTTTAGAGGACATTTTAGAAGCGCAGCAACAAGTGAAAGAAATTTTTGTATCAGAACCGTTAGAACACTACATTATTAAACTTGCTCACGCTACAAGAAATCATGATTACATTGCCAATGGTGTAAGCCCACGTGCTACATTAGCTATAGTACGTGCCGTTCAAGCATTAGCCTTTTTACGCGGCAAGGAATATTGCACACCTGAAGATATTCAATTTTTAGTTCCTTCTATTTGGAATCATCGTATCGTCTTGTCAATGGAGGGAGCTTTACGTACGACAAAAAATGAATTAATGCAAAGGATTTTAAAGGAAGTTGACGTACCAGTGGAGATTGAGCAAGCATGAATGGACAGCGCGTTGTAACTGTACCTTTATTTTTTCAAATCCACATTATCCAATTAACTGTGCCCATCGCTTTACTATTTACGTTTTTTCTACCGCAACGAATTATTATGTTTCTCTTTTTCTTCTACTATTTATTTGCGATTTTCATTTATAAATATGTCGCTTACATAGAGAAAAAATTTCAAATTATAAATGAGAAACAAACAACTCGGCTTTTCCCTGATGAATCTGGACAGTTTTTTATTCATTTAAAAAATGGGGCAAATATACCACTCGTTAATGGTGTTTGTTATTTTCATTTAAATTCCTCCCTTATACCGCATAAGGATCAAGGGGTTGAACAAATATCAAAAACGTTATTTTCTATCCCATTTTCACAACCTGCTCATTCAGCACAAAAATGGGATTTAACATTAACCGCAACGAAGCGTGGTGTCTTTCAAATTGAACAATTTGAATGTGTTTTAAAAGACCCTTTTCATTTATTAACTGTACATTTACCTGTTTTCGATAAATTAAAGACTGAAATTATTGTATATCCTAGCCCTAAAGAAGTAGCCGGTTTACAAGAACTTCAGCAACTATTAACAGGCTCGTATCGAACGAATTTCTCTTTTTACAATGATGAAACATCCATTATCGGTGTTAAACGATATGAACGTGAATCTTTCCGCTCTATTCATTGGAAAGCATCTGCTAAAATGCAGGCGTTACAAGCGAAGCAATATGAACCTGTAAAAAATTATAGTTGGACGATTTGTCTTTCTTTAGCTGCTGATCGTGGGTTTGGTTGGAGAGAAAATGTAGAAGACCTTATTTCATTTACAACGTACATTTGTCAATTCGCAACGAAGCATCAAATTCCGTTTGAGTTATTTATTAGTGTTTTAGCAGAAGCTGGTGCATTGCATTTACCATTAAACGAAGGACAAACACATTATGGGAAGGCTTTAGAGGAATTAGCACGTATTTCAGATGATAGTACATTACTTCCGAAACAAGGATTTCTTCACTATGTAACGAGAAAAAGGGAACGCTCGTCTACAATGATATACATTGGTTTGCAGAAGAATGAGCTCCCTCTTCTATCTCAGCCTACATTTCTCATTAATAATGAAGGGATGGTGGAACCAGTTGAAAACTTGGCTCTATCACGTTAATGACTTTATTCTGCTGCTCCTCCTTTCGTTATTAACGGAAAGAAACGAAATTGTTGGTATTGCTATATTTTTAGCAACAGGATATGTAGGAGTATTTCTTATTCATAAACTAATGAAGAAAAAAACAACAGGGTTTGTAATGCTGTTAGTTCTTCAAATAGTCGGTTTTTCTTTATTTTTACCTTTTTCTCTTTTTGGCACAATTATATTACCGCTATTTTTCTTTATCGTACATGCGGTCGGACCTGGATATCCAGGTCAAAAATCGTTAGGCGGTATTGTATGGTTTGTCTTTTCAGCTATATTTTACGCCCCCTTTCCACCATTGTGGAAAGTGTTACTATTAGCTTTACACATTTTGATTACATTTTGGTTAACCGGGGCAAATCGTAAACAACAACTATTACGTTTCTCTTCTATTATTACAATTGGTATAATGAGTATGTTAATTGTTCAAGTGTTCCCTTTTATTCGACTTATGTTTGGTTTTATGACAGAATTTATCGCATTAGGAGTCGGCTATGCTTTAATGCCATTAATTAAAGCTGCTGAAATGAAAGATACAGAAGGCGTTTGGGCAAATAAAGGACATCTCTTAAAACCTCGAATTGAAGATGGGAAAAAACTTCCTGATTTTGACCCAATACTCATAAATAGCGCTACAATAATAGTCTGTACAGTCATTGCTATTTATTTCGTAAGGAAAATAGTAAAAAATCGAAAACATTTAAGTTTACCAAATATGCCTGTCTTTGAATCTACAATCATTACTGATAAAGAAGGAATCGGCCAAAAACGGTTCAAACGAAATAAACCACCAAATAACGAAATTCGGAAAGAGATTTTCAAGCTTGAGAGTAAACTATCCCCTCCTTTAAACCGAGAACGAGGAGAAACTGTTGAGGCTTGGTTAGAAAGAATAAATCTTGAAGAAGATGTAGGTATTAAGAGTCATATTATTATAGATGCTTATAATGCAGTACGTTATTCAAATAGTGAAAACGCTGTACTTTTGCATGAATTTAAGGAAGAGGTTCATAAGCTTTATGCTTATCAGAAGAGTTTGAAGAAGAAGAAGAGAAAATGATGTATACAAAAAAGACTCCTATTAAACTAGGAGTCTTTTTGTGTAAAAGTCCACGTTGCTTTTCAAAATTTATGCTTTTTTCCCTGCTTCAATTTCTAAAGATTCTTCATGCCACCAAAGTGTTTCTTCAGGGTCTTCTTTAGCGATTAGATGTGCTTCTTTCTTCGATTCTACGGTAGGATAAGATCCTTTTAGTGCACGTCCTGATGTTGTAACAAACAGTACACTAAATACAACTAATCCAATTACACTCACACCTGTTAAATAAAATGCTGGTGCGAGCGGGTTACCAGTCGCATGAACTAAGTATGAACATACGAGCGGCGTTGTCCCGCCAAATATAGATACAGAAATATTAAAGGAGATAGAAAGTGCACGATAACGTACATCGGTGAAAAAGAGTGCTGGTAATAACGAAGGCAATGTTCCTTCATAAACACTAAGGAAGAAACCTAAAATGAAAATACCCGCAAACATGGCTACAATATGTCCGTTACCAATTAATAAAAATGCTGGAATTGAACATAATGCTAAACCAAGTAAACCAATTTGTACTACGCGCTTATTACCAACTTTATCACTTAATTTACCGAAATAAAGTGCCAGTGGAATCATAAGTGCCATCGTAATTGAAATAATTAATAAGCCAGTTGTTTCTTTGACTTTTAGTACTTGCGTTAAATAAGAAGGAATATACGAAAGGATCATATAGTTTGTAATGTTAAAGAAGGCTACAATTACTGTGCTTAATAAGAAGTCTTTTTTGTGATATTTTAATATATCCATAAATGAAAATTGTTCGTTGTCTTCAGATTCCTCTTGTGCTTTTTCCATCTCTTCAAAAATTGGAGATTCATCTAAATGACGTCGTAAGTATAAACCGACCAAACCAATTGGTGCAGCAATTAAGAAAGGAATACGCCATCCCCAGCTGAGCATTTGCTCATCTGTTAATAATAACGTTAAAATGGTAACAATTACCGAAGCAGCAATGTAACCTGAGAGTGTTCCAATTTCAAGACCACTACCGAGTATACCACGCTTTTTATCTGGAGAAGATTCTGCGATATAAACCATTGCTCCTGAATATTCGCCGCCTGTAGAGAAGCCTTGAATCATTCGAGCAACTAAAAGTAGTATTGGTGCCCATACACCAATTTGTTCATAGGTTGGTAGTAATGCGATGAATAATGTAGAAAGTGCCATTAAAATAATAGTTGTACTTAAAACAATCTTTCGGCCATACTTGTCTCCTATTCTACCAAAGAAAATACCTCCAATTGGTCGAACTAGAAAGGCCGCCGCAAATGTACCAAATGTTAGTACAAGTTGCAAACCACTATTATTCACACCTGAGAAGAATAATTGACTTAAAATTACCGCTAAATACGCGTATAATCCGAAGTCAAACCACTCCATTGCATTCCCAATGCCAGTAGCAACAACTGCTTTCCTCGCTTGTTTAGGATTGACAATATTAACGTCTTGAGGTTCAAAATTTAAATCATTATTTTGTTGCATATAGTAAAACAGCTCCTTATTTAATTTAACTTCTTTAAGCACACCTTCTCTTACTAGAATAAATTCAATACGAAGCACTTAAGGAAAAGCAACGTCTCCTTATCTGTTATTATTGTTTCACATAATTAATTATTTGTCCAATGAGATGCTCTCTAAGTTAAGTAATTTACTATTTTAAAAAGCTGAAAAAGGCGCTATACGAGTACCTTTTTCAGCTTTTTTATTTTAATATATAAATTTATTTTTTCACCTCAATTTTCTTCCTATTTGAATTAAAAATAAGGTGCTTTTTCATAAAGATTTTTAAACATTTGCTATAGCTGATAAGCTATGAATACAGGAGATAAACTCATAAATAAATGCATCAATTTCTTCTTTTGTAATTATATATGGAGGAAGTAAACGGATGATGTTCCCTTGTGTAACATCAACTAACATCCCTTTCTCCATTAGCTCTACCTGTAATTTCTTCACATTTTCATTCGTATCATTCAAACTAATTCCAAACATCATGCCAGCATGACGTACTTCCTGAATATAATAAGAATTTTCTTTCTGAATTTCTTGCAATTTATCATTTAAATATAGCGACGTTTCATACGCATCTTGCATTAAACCATCGTCAATCAATGTTTGTAATACCGTTAAACCTAAAGCCGTTCCCATGGATGAATGAGCAAACGTTGTGCCGTGATCTCCTGGTGAAAATACATCACATAACTTTTCACCTACAATAATTCCACCTAGCGGTATCCCGCCTCCTGCTCCCTTACCAATTTGAATAATATCTGGTGTAATATTGAAATTTTGATAAGCAAATAGTTTACCAGTTCTCCCCATACCACTTTGAACTTCATCAACGATAAGTAGTACATTATATTTCTCACATAAGTTTTGAACACCATGTAAATATTCACCTGATAAAGGATAGATACCGCCACTTCCTAATACAGGCTCTAGCATAATCGCAATTGGATTTTCTTTAACAATTGTTTCTTCTAATTGCTCTATATTCTCGCGCTCTACTTCATATACAGGAATCGATGTTTTAGGGAAATTTTGATATACACTTTCTTGTCTCGTGAAATGAAGTGCCCCTAACGTCCGCCCGTGGAAACTATTCTTCAGCACTACGATTCCTTCACGTTCTTCATGCGTATTATCTCTATATTTATCAATTAATTTCAACGTTGTTTCTGTCGCTTCTGTACCAGAGTTTGTAAAAAATACTTTTCCATTTTTTAAAGAGTAATCAACTAATTTCTTTGCATACTCAATCGCAACTGGGTTTAAAAAATGAAAAGGAAGATGCAACGATTTCGTAACTTGCTCCATTGTCGTTTGCACAATTTTAGGGTGATTGTATCCTAATACGTTTACTCCTACACCGGAAAACAAATCTAAATACTCTTTACCATCCACATCATAAAGTTTACAACCTTCTCCTCTTTCTATCGCAACCTCTGTACGACAATACGTAGGCATCATATATTCTTTATCTAATTGAGACCAATCCGACATGTTCAATTCCTCCTAGTTATTTTCCCTGTTTTTTAATGTTCATTATCTATAAAGTCATTTTTAAATTAATTTTTAAGATTGAAATTCTAATTCTAATAGTGGTGGTTTTCTTCCACCTCTTTAATAAAACGTGTTATTTCTCTTCCCGATATTCATTTTTTCATAATTTCTTCTATTTCAACAGGTCCACTGCATGTACGTTTTTTTCTTCTAGCGGTATGTTACTAATTTGAACTTTGTATGTAATACATAATCAAGGCTAAAAAATCATATTTAGTAACAATCGACGAAAAAAATTTGGAGGAAATATCAATGAATGAAAAATATGATAAACAGAGGCAACCTTTATTAGGAGAAGATTTTAATAAAAATCGAGAACTTAATGAGCCAGCTAAATTTCACTCTCAAACAGTTGGTTCACGTGGACCTGTTCTCAAGCAAGATAGTGTACTGCACGAGACATTACAAGAATTTATTCATGAAAAAATTTTAGAAAGACCTGTTCATGTAAAAGGATTTGGTGCATTCGGTTATTTTCAAACGATATATTCGATGTCTGAACATACAAAACTGAGCTTTTTACAAAATTCAAACGAGAAAGTTCCTGTTATGGTTCGGTTTTCATTAGCTGTTAGTACGAAAGGAACACCTGATACTTCTAGAAATGTACGCGGTTTTGCTACAAAATTTTATACAAAAGAAGGTATTTTCGACCTTTTATGCAATCACATTCCTGTCTTTTCTGTTCGTGATCCGATGCATTTCCCTGAGACTATTCAAGCATTGTTGCCCTCACCTAAAAATAACTTATTAGACCCTAATAGATTTTGGAGTTTTGTCGCTAGAGCACCTGAATCCATTCATTTTGTTGTCCGTTTATTCTCTGATGCTGGTACTGCAAAAAGTCTTCGCCATATCCCAGGACATAGCGTAAATACATACGTTTGGAGAAATGCTGAAGGTAATCGAAAGTATATAAAGTATCATTGGTATCCATTTGAAGGTGTACAATACATTACTAGCAAAGAAGCAAATAAACTAGCTGCCGAAAATCCTGATTATAGCGGGAAAGATTTATACGATGCAATTGCAAATGGTAAGCCAGTAGAATATGGTTTATATGTCCAGCTCATGGATCCGAAAGATGAAGCACATCTTTCTTATGACCCTTTAGATGATACAAAAATATGGGATGAATACGCGTATCCTCTCATACCAGTCGGCAAAATGGTATTAAATAAAAATCCTGAAAATTATATGGAACAAGTAGAAAAAGTCGCCTTCTCCCCTTCTAATTTACTAGATGGCGCTGAATTATCAGATGATAAAATGTTGCAAGGACGCGCTAACATTTATAGCGATTCTCAAAGAAGAAGAATTGGACCCGAATTTCGCAAATTAACGATTAACCAGCAACAAGATTGGACACCCGCTAATCAAATAACAAGCGGTGATGGAAGGTACGTTGAAGGTAAACTTGAAAGAACTTCTATAACGAAACAGGATGACTTTACGCAGGCTGGTGAATTTTATACGAAGTTAAAACCGATAGAAAAAGAACATCTTGCCGAAAACTTAGCTAGTGATTTGAAAGTTATATCCGATGATATTAGAAAGATAGTTTTGGGGTATTTCGATCAAGTATCAACTGATTTGAAAACAAGCATTGAAACAAAAATGAAAGAGCATTAAGAAGATTAAAACATGCTTTGCGAATGAGAATTCAAATCTATATTAATTATTTTCTTGTCAAAATCCAATGAGGTTATTTAATTTAAAAATATAAAGCCAATATACCCCTGTTCTATAATTAGAACAGGGGTATATTGAAATAGTTTAATGTTTAACATTAAATACTTTACTTAGCTAAAAAATGCAATAAGTAGCCTTTCAAAACAAACTATAGTAATTTATTTTACTTGCACTGTATAATTCCCTGTTCCACCGCCATATTTATATACACTTAAGTAATATTTCCCTGGCTTCGCATTATAATTTCCTAGCAATTTGTTTCCATCACGTTTTGTTACATAAGTTACATAATTATCTAAATCTGATTCAGAATATAACACCCAGTTCAGTCCAAGGTTTTGTTCGTTCGTAACGATAATTTGTAAATCTTTTGGATCCTTTACATCGATAACAAATCTGTCAACTTGATCTTGATCACTTAAGTTCCCTCTTAATAACGTGTTCAAAGATAATGGATTCGCTGCATCAAATGAATTATTTGGTTCTTTTTCTACAGCAGTACCTTCTTCTGTATTCACTCCGCTAAATACAACATCATATTCAAATTGTCCAGCGTCATTGACACGATAATTTACAAAATAAGCAGTCAATGTTTTGTATCCACTCCACTCTTTTTCTGATAGATGTTTCAGCATATCATTCGTTGCTTGGTTCATCACTTTCCGGTCTTCAATTTCTCCTTTTGCTGCACTTCCTGTATATGTTCCCTGTAGTGTGAATGTATTAAAGAATTGTGATTTATTCTTTGTTAGCTTCACATTTTTTAACTTTGCTTCATTTGTGATATCTGACGCAACATCTGAAAGCGGCTTTGGTGCGTGCTGTGCTAAATACTCATCTGATACTTGTGGAATTGTATACTTATCACGATTATCAATAAGCATTTGCATATAAGATTGGTAATCTTCATTTAATTTATTATCTTTGCTTAATGTAGAACGGTATGCATCGTAACTTGAAACATCATTAGCACGAATTAAATCATGCACTTTATCGAACATTTCAGGACGGTTATTATACATATATGATTGCAATGCAAACGAATAGTTATAAAAATCCCACGTTCCATATTTCGCATTTAATGTTTGTGCTGCTGTATAACGTTTCGCAGGGTCATAAGACAATCCACCAATTATGCTTTTTCGTGGTACTACACTGTCTAATCGCGTTGAACCTGCAAAGAACTCCGCATTTCCTTCTTCAAACCATGTTAAACGTTCATTTTGATACATTTCCCCTTGGCCCCATAATCCCGGAACCTCGTATCTTCCCTGTAAATAGTGTGTAAATTCATGGCGGAACAATTCTTCCAAACTATAAATACTTTGCTCTGGTGTACGTTCATATGTAAAGAACGTTCCACTTCCTTCAATGTAAATCCCACCATTATTCGTTTCATAACCATACAATTGACGGTTAAATTGATATTCGTCAGGACTATTATAGATGACCATCGTTAACACATCATCAGCATGTCCACTTTCAAGTGGTTTATCACTACCAACTGTACGATAAAATTGAGAACGCACTTCTTTTGCCGCCCAGTATAGACGTTTAATTTTCTCTTCGCTGACTTTATCCCCTGCTTTAAAGACAATAGCTCCATCATCAAACGTATACGTTTTCGGTAAATATTTCTTTTTACCCTCTTCTCGAATTTGATCTAAATTTATTGTTTTTCCGTTCGCATCTACTCCTCCGTAATTTGTAGTAATTTGTTCTGCTGCAACAAAATATTGCTCCCCTAAATATGGATAAGTTCGCATTGCATCAGTAACAACTTGCTGTCCTTTTGTTGGTGTACTATGAAGCTTACCCAATCGGCCAGCGTAGTAAAGTCCATTATTAATTAACCATCCGTTTTTATCTGTTACAGTACCAATTAGTGCAAAACGATTTACTTCATTAATAAAGTTATCAATATTTCGATACCACATCGTATCTTTTGGCTCTTTTCCAGTCGTGTACATATCCGCCTGAATATCAAAGTCAATTCCCTTCATCAACTCATAAATAGCGTCTCCTTTCGTGGAGTCTTCAATGAAAGTTGCAAGATTATCGTTATATTGTTTAAAAATTTCACCTGCATATAAAACCGTTTCAACATCAGCCGATGCATTTCCAATTAATTTTCCATATGATGAAATAACTTTATTTTGTTCTGATGTACCAAGTTTGAAATTCGGATTTTTTGCAATTGTTTTTAAAGCCGGTAAACATTTATCATGGTAGCTACGCTCATTTAGTTTGCTTAATTCATCATTGTAAAAACCTAAATAAAATGCTGCACGTAGAGCTTCTACTAATGTTTCAATCCCTTTTGAATCATCTTTCGTATAAGTTTGACCTTGTTCTGCTAGTTTATCAATGATTGCTTGCATTCGACTATCATCTTGATAGAACTTGAGACTATCACTATTAAACTGAAATAACTCCGGGATTTGATACCATTTAATCGTCACAAGAAGATCAGTTAATTGTTTGTTGCTTAATTGATTTAGTTCAGCCATCGAATACTTTTTCTCTTCAGCTAACTGTTTTACGTTTTCATTCGGCGCTAGCGGACGTTGCGATAAATCCGCTAATTTTAATCGTTTTGTAAAAGATGCATTTTCTTGTACTTTCGAAGAGTGCGCCAACTCATCAACGGATTTCTGTATTCCTACCGGCTCCATTTGTAGTACATTTTTCACATTTTTCTCTTTTGTCTCTGCTTGAATTTGCAAACCATTACATGATATTGTCACTAGTCCAACACCAAGAATCAGCTTAGAAATTTTTGAATATTTAACCATACCGTTACCCCCTAATAATTTGAAAGAAAATTCTGAATTTAAAAAGCAGAACATTCTTATTTGTATGTATTTACAGTTCCGCTATAAATACAAGTAAGATCAATGATGCAATAGTAGCTTGTTTTATACTATTACGAATACAGATTCCTTAAATACAATTCCCCTTCCTTAAATTTAATACAAGCAAAAACTGTGCCAATGATATTTCTTATGAATAGCCAACATTCTTTTATTAATACTGTAGAATAAAATATACATAGATGGTTCAGCAATGTATAAATCTTTTGACACAAACTCCTCTTTTTACGATGAAGGATTCGTCGAAAATTATTTTTGCATTAGCCAGCAAATAATTTTCAACTAAACCCATTCAAAAAGGTAAATAAACATATTACAAATGGATAATATGTTTATTTACCTTTTCCTATTTTATATAGATAACAAGCTATCGGTTGATAAAGACAACATTAATTAGCATTTTGTTACATCATTTTATATTATGGTACTCATTTTTCTTTTTCAGATAATCTTTTTCACATTGTAACGTTCTGTATTCAACGATTTTCCCTTGCTTCTTTTTCGTTTCGGTAACGATCCATTCCCCTTTTTCAAGGTTTAGGTGTTTCATTACATTAGTATCGTCTATCTCTTTATAAAGTAAAAATGCTTCTTGCGCCCTCACAAACAACCTAGGCTCTCCTCTATATCCACCACTATCATAAATTTTAGTTAGCGAATTATAATAAGAATCATCACCCCGCCCACCATACATCAAATGCGCAGCCTCTAGGTCTCTTTTACTGACTTCCATAAAACTATTTTCATCAATATTTAAATTAAACGTTGATTTTATGTCATTCATTATGTTTTTCACATACTTTTCATCACGTATTTTACTTTCTTCCAGACAATCCGAAGACAAGCTTGGTGCATTTGACTGAGAATGTACCACATGCTGTATAGATAGGCACAAAATAAATACACTTAAAACATACAATAGTTTTTTCATATTTAAGTATCACCTCAAATGATTTAGATACTATATTATTTGAGGCTCACGATATTCTTATACTAAGCATGAGAAAGGACCTATAAAATGGACTTATCCCTGTCAAGTAGACAATATTAAAAAGACTAAGCAGCCATCGAGATTCGATATTCTATCGGAGCTCGGTGGTTGAGTCGTTTTTGGAACCGTTTATAGTTATAAAAATAAATATACTCTTCA
>NZ_LXLV01000037.1 GCF_001757995.1 Bacillus mycoides
CTTCATAATACATGCCTCATTATTCTGAATTTCAATTTCATATGTATTATACATTATAAAAGTACAAATTCTATATATACTTAATAAATATAGAAAGTTTTTATAGTTTTTGAGTAGAATAGGCTTCTAACCATGCATTATAAAATTCTTGAACTGACGAATACCGTCCGCTTCGATTTTCATTTACAGCACGATATGCTACCTCATATAAACTTTTACTTGCTTCCCATTTTATAAAGGAACGATCTTGTCCTCCGCCTAAAAGTGCAAAGGCTATCGCACCCATATTAAATACATTCGTTTTTTCATCTATTATAGCGTTAAGTTGAAACTCTTCAGGTGACATAAAACGCGAGGACCCCCACAGTCGCCCCATCTTATTTACATACGGTTTGTTACTGTATAAATCAATATCACAAATTTTTGTTTCATTCGTTTTAAAGTTGTACAAAATACTACCGTCATAAAAATCAATAGCTACATAGTTTTTGTGTTCTACGTAAGTGTGGAAAGAAAAAATAGAATTCAATGATACTATGCGTTCCTTAATAGATAAATGCTTAAATTTATAAAATGGTGAGCTAGGATCAATATATTTCGCTGGAGGTGGGAAACTCCAGTGCGGGTGAAGACATTCACCATCAAACCAATCAAAAATTAAAACATATCCTTGTTGTACAGGGTAGTGTTCAATTAAATTTATAAGAGAATTGTGTTTTAATTCATGGTATATAGTAACTGAATTTTTCAACCTAATAATAGCTGCATCTGAAGTTCCTTCATATGCAACAGTTGATGCTCCTGCATATTTAATAAATTTCTTTTCCCCATTCTTTTCAACACCGAAACTTATATTCCCTGAATCTTGCTGATCAAAAACGGTAAATACTGTTCCTAATTTCATAAGCCAATCAAAATTATGATGTTCTTTTAATTGGAATGTTACATTATTTAACTGAATTTCAACTGGAATATCTTTCATTATTCACCTCGTATTTACTATAATTAAGTTGTATATTGCATTATTCGACACATTTTTGTGGAATCCCTATGTTAATAACGTGAAATTTTATAAATATAATGATAAATACTATAAGGAGGAGAATAAAATGGAACAACAAATTTTAATTAAACCATATCAAAACGAGTGGCATGAAGAATATGTAACAGAAAAAGAGAAATTCATTTCTTTGTTGCGGGAAGAAATTATTGCTATTGAACATATAGGAAGTACAGCGATAGAAGGATTAGGAGCTAAACCCCTTATTGATATGATGATTGGCGTAACAAATTTGCAAATCACTGAAAATTGGACTGAAAACCTTGCAGAAATTGGATATGAATATGTTCCAAAAGAAACACCAAATTGGCGCTTTTTTAGAAAAGGGAAATGGAGAGCTGGTACCCACCATTTACATGTTTATATTTATAATAGTGAAGAATGGAGGAACAACCTATTATTTCGAGATTTTCTCATAAAACATGAATGGGCACGAAAAGAATATAGCGAATTAAAAGAAAGACTTGCTACTACATATCCTTTTGATCGTGTTTCATATACAACTGCAAAAGCCCCGTTTATTCAAAAAATAATAGTTTTAGCTAAAAAGAATCGATACAAATTATAAGTAGTTTGCAAATTCTCATTTTATTTTAATCTTTCTCTCATGTTCCTTTCTTTTTCATTTGATACACTGCTTGTCACAGAGTAATTAAAAGTAAGGGGATTAAATAACATGGAGAAAATACTTAGAAATAAATATTTCCATTTACTTAGAACAAATTATTATTATTGTAATGGATAATGCGTTGAAATATACGAAAGAAGCTAATAAGTATATTTGCATTGAATCAAGTATACAAGCGGGCAAAATTAAAATTAGTATAATAGATCACGGAGCGGGCATACCTGAAACAGATTTAACTTTTGTTCTTAACCGCTTTTATCGGGTTGATAAAGCGAGAAGTCGTAAACAAGGTGGCAATGGGCTAGGCCTATCTATTGCAAAACGGCTTGTAGAAAAATATAACGGAACTATTCAATTAGAGAGTAAAGAAAATGAAGGAACAATTGTTACGATTACATTTCCTTATGCTACTCATTAATAGGTAAAGGTAGAAAATTCTTGTTGAAAGAGTTCTTTATAAGGAGGAATACATTATGTATGTCATCTTTTTTTATGCTTAGCAATCCAAATATTTTATTTATTACGATATTTCTAGTACATTAAAAATATTAAGGGGGAATAATAATGAATACCATTGTACATCAACATAAAAAAGGCTTAGAAGGTTTAGAATATAAAGTATCACCGGAGATAACTCCTAATGCTGGAGAAGTTAAAGTAAAGTTAAAATCTGCAGGATTAAATCATCGCGACTTATTTATAATGAATAATAGAAAAGAAATAGAATTACCATTAATTTTAGGATCAGATGGTGCAGGTATTGTTACGGAATTAGGAGAAGGTGTTTCAAATATCACACTACATACAGAGGTTATTATAAATCCTAGTATTGGATGGAATAATACTCACGAAATACCAGCGTTACCTGAAGTACTAGGTGGACCAGCAGATGGAACATTTGCTGAATATGTTATTGTGCCAGCTGAAAATGTAGTGGAAAAGCCAACATATCTTTCATGGGAAGAATCTGGTGTTTTATCTTTATCGGCATTAACTGCATATAGAGCGCTTTTTACAAAAGGTAGATTAAAACCTGAAGAACATGTCCTAATTCCGGGAATTGGCGGTGGTGTAGCTACTTATGCTATGTTATTTGCTAAAGCAATTGGAGCAAAGGTGAGTGTTACTTCAAGGATAGAGAGCAAAAGAAAGGCTGCAGAAAAATATGGAGCAGACTTTTCTTTTAATAGTTCTGGTAATTGGGAAGAGTGCTTACATGGAGAAAAAGTAGATTTAATTATAGATAGTATAGGTCCAGCGACTTTCTTAAAATATTTTGATATATTAAAACCAAATGGAAGAATCGTTAATTTTGGTGCAAGTTCAGGAGATAAAATCGAATTACCGTTACGAGCATTATTTTATAATCAAATCGATATTATGGGAACATCAATGGGAAGCCGCGAAGAATTTAATAAGATGATTCATTTTATAGAGAAACATAATATTAAACCAATTATTGATAAAGTATATCCATTAGAAGAAGCAATCCAAGCTTTAAATCGAGTGCAACAAGGAGAACAATTCGGTAATATAGCACTTCGTATGGAATAAGAATATGATTTCGTAACTAAAATATTTAAATGAATATGTTATGTATTATATCCATGCATAGAGTGTTTACCATACTATTTAAAATGGTTTACAACCTTTATACATATTTAGCTCGTGTAAATAGTTACACGATTGTCAAATGAATAGTAGCAAGATGAGAATTAGATGAGAAAAGTTTAAACCCATTTTCATATTGATGTTGTATACTGTGTAAATCAAGAACGCTTGTATCTTTATTTAAAGTACAATGAGAAATAATAAGGAGAGAGTAATATGAATTACACAGTATTTCAATGGATTAATAACTTTGCTGGATCATCCAAGCTATTAGATACGCTAATGATTGCTATTACAAATAGTGTTCCATATGTAGCCATTCTATTCATGCTTATCCTATGGTTTAATAATGGAAAGAAAGAAAATGCAGTTAGAAAACAATATACAGTGTTATATACGACACTTTCAGTTAGTATTGCATTATTAGTAAATGTTCTTATACATGCGGTATATTATCATCCGCGTCCTTTTATAACACATCATGTCAATCAATTAGTACCACATGCAGCAGATTCATCATTTGTAAGTGATCATTCTGTACTTGTATTTTCGATTGCTTTCGTATTTATTCTAAGAGGAGAAAAACTTAAATATATCGCGCTTACCTGGACAATATTAGTCGGTGTATCACGCATGTACGTAGGTGTTCATTATCCTCTAGATATACTTGGTGCTGCGTTCTTAACATTTATTACAAGTGGATTAGTAATACAAAGCACACGTATACTTGAACCGTTAGCTAGTTTTATTTTCAAAATGTATGCACTAGTAGCAAAACGAGTTCCTTTTTTAGCGAAATATAACCATATAGCTTAATTTTAAGAACCTACAAAAAGTAGGTTCTTTTTATTTGAAGATTCTTAAATTTCACTTACCGTATTTTATGTTAAAAATATAAATTAATAAAAAACAAATAACAACACAGCTAGTTTTCTTATTGTTATAGAGGAATTACTAAAAAAACTTCGAAAAATATAGTATCTAATATAATAAAGAACATATTTAGAAACACAGCTTTGCATTAATACATTGGAAAAGAAAGGAGATAAGTATGCATAAACTTCAAACGAATAAAGGCGCTCGATATATGATGATTGCTTTTATTGTTTTGTTTTTTACTATGCTTTTACGTATATTTTATATTCAAGCAGTAGGAGTCGTGCATAATGTTAATGTAAAAGATCTTGCGAATGAACAACAAAACAAAAATGGAGTTTTAGAGGCAAATCGCGGGACAATTTATGATCAAAACGGTAAAGTATTAGTCCAAGACTCAACAACATATCGAATCGTTGTAAATTTAAAAGGAAAAGATAAATTAAAAGATAAAGAAGATACTGCACAACGTTTAGCTGATGCGCTTGAAGTTGATAAAGAAGAGATCATGAAAAATTTTCATGAAGGACGTACACAAGTTGAAATTGGTAAAATTGGTCGGAATTTATCTAGAGAATTGAAGGAACAAATAAAAAAATTAAAAATACCAGGGGTGTCATTTACGACAGAAAAAGCTAGAGTATATCCAAACGAAGACTTTGCATCATATATCCTAGGTTTTGCTAGACCAGATGAAAAAGGAAATGCAGAAGGTAAGTTTGGACTCGAACAAAGTCTTGATAAATATTTGCGCTCTACAAATGGTAATGTCGCATATGTAGGCTCTCGAAATGGAATCCCGCTTACAAATGATATAGGAAAAGTAGAACCTGCTAAAAATGGAAATAACGTATATCTTACGCTTGATAAACAAATTAATAGTTTTTTAGAAGACGCGATGAATAAAGCGGAGCAACACTATGATCCTTCTATGTTAATAGGTATTATTGCGGATCCTAAAACAGGCAAGATTTTAGCGATGTCTAGTAAACCTAGTTATAACCCAAATAAAGGTGATATTGAATATTTTTTAAACGATCCTATTGCAAACGCATACGAGCCAGGATCTACAATGAAAGTTTTCACACTAGCTGCTGCAATTAATGAAGGTGTATATAACGGGAAAGAATATTTTCAATCAGGAAAATACGCAGTTGGTTCAGCAGAAATTAAAGACCACAATGGCGGATACGGATGGGGTTCTATTACATTTGATGAAGGGTTTGAACGATCATCAAATGTCGGATTTTCTATTTTAGAAGATCAGTTATTGAAACCAAACAACTTTAAGAAATATATGAATAAATTTGGATTCAATCAAAAAACAGGAATAGATTTACCTGGAGAAAGTAAAAATACTTTATTATTAAATACACAAATTCAACAAGTTACTACCTCTTTCGGCCAAGGTTCAACTGTAACCCCTATTCAATTAGTACAAGCTGCTACAGCAATAGCAAATGACGGGAAAATGATGCAACCATATATCGTTGATAAAGTTGTAAATCCAACAAACAAACAAGTTATTATGGAAAATCAACCGAAAGAAATTGGGAATCCGATAAAAAAAGAGACAGCAGATAAGGTAAGAAGCTTAATGGAGCGTGTTATAACGTCTTCAAAAGGGACAGGTACAATGTATAAAGTGGATGGTTATCCAATAGGTGGTAAAACGGGAACAGCGCAAATCCCGAATCCTGAAAATGGACGATATATGGAAGGAAAAGAAAATTATATTTTTTCTTTCTTAGGAATGGCTCCAATTGATGACCCCGAGTTAATCGTATACTTAGCTATTAAGCAGCCAAAGTTAAAGGGAGACGAGTATGGAGCTCAGCCTCTTGCTGAAATATTTAAACCGGTTATGAAAAATAGTCTTGAATATTTAAAGGTGAAACCATATACAGAAAAACAAATGACAGATGCAACGAAACAATCCCAATTAAAAGTACAAAATTATGAAAATCAATCGATGGTTACAGTAGAAAAAAGTGCAGAAAAAGAAAAACTTCAGCCAGTAATATTGGGAGAAGGAAAGCTAATAAAACAATATCCGCAGTCTGGCGAGGTAATGAGTGAAGGCGATCGTATATTTCTATTGGGGACTAACGCAAAAATGCCAAATTTAAAAGGTTGGTCAATGCGTGATGTTATGTATTTCTCTAAACTATTGAAATTAGATTTAAAAACTTCAGGGACGGGTTATGTAACAAATCAAAGTATTGAAAAAGGACAAGATTTACAAGAAGGTGATACTTTAGAATTAGAATTAGAACCGCCACTACAACCGTTAGCAGAGGCAAATACGAATTAAATCGAACATTTTGAAGGGCCTATATACAATAGGCTTTTTTTAGAGCTTCAAGTAATTTCACGCACCGTAATTTTTAGAAAAAATAATAAATAAGACTATTAACGGATAGCATGACTTTAAATATCTGATTATTTGTTATTTACAGTTAAATAAATGTGTGATAATATGGAAAAAATCAAATGCAGTGAAGAGAAGAGTAAATAAAATGAATTTTTCACAGAGAGCTCCATTTAGCTGAAAAGGAGTAAAGATTCTTTATTGAACCAAGCCTCTGAGCAGCACATCGGAACCTTTTATGAGGGGATGGTGTGACGGGAGCTCCCGTTATAGGGCTAAGGTATAAGCATGAAAACAATGCAGTACCTGATAAGGTTAATATGGTGACATATTAATAAATTAGGGTGGCACCGCGATGATAAATCTCGTCCCTAAGACTAAAAAGTCTTGGGGGTGGGATTTTTTTATTGTTTTAAAACAATTTAGAAAGCGGGTGCCTAAAGTGAAAAAATTACTTAAAGATTGGAAATATCCTTTATTACTACTGTCCGGAGTTGGTATTGCAAATTTAGGTGCATGGATTTACTTAATAGCACTTAATGTACTTGTCTATAATATGGGCGGCTCAGCTTTAGCGGTTGCTACTTTATATGTAATTAAACCATTTGCGACCTTATTTACAAACGCTTGGTCAGGAAGTATGATAGATCGTTTAAATAAACGAAAGTTAATGATTCACCTCGATATATACCGAGCAGTATTTATCGCCATTTTACCCTTGGTTCCATCCCTTTGGATTGTCTATCTCTTAGTATTTTTTATAAGCATGGCCAGTGCAATTTATGAACCAACTGCTATGACATATATGACGAAATTAATTCCAGTAGAGCAAAGACAACGTTTCAACTCACTACGTAGTTTAATAGGATCTGGTGCATTTTTAATTGGTCCAGCAGTGGCGGGGATATTATTAATAACTGGTACACCAGAGTTTGCTATATATATGAATGCTATAGCATTTCTATTATCAGGGTTCATTACATTACTTTTACCTAATCTTGATAAAAAATACGATTCTAATACATCAAGTGATAAGTTATCTCTAACTGTACTAAAAAAAGATTGGAACATAGTTTTAAATTTCAGCAAAAAATCTGTGTATATAGTAGGTGTTTACTTCCTATTCCAAGGAATGATGGTCTTAGCTACCGCTATAGATTCACTTGAACTATCGTTTGCGAAAGAAGTTTTATTGTTAACAGATAGTGAATATGGTTTCCTAGTTAGTACCGCTGGAGCGGGTTTTATTTTAGGAGCCATAACAAATACAATTTTATCAAAAAAATTAGCACCTTCATTTCTAATTGGGATAGGATCATTATTCATTGCAATCGGATATTTGATTTATGCTTTTTCAAATGAGTTTTTAATAGCTGCTATCGGATTCTTTATTTTATCTTTCTCTATGGCATTTGCAAATACAGGATTTTACACATTTTATCAAAATAATGTTCCTGTTCATATGATGGGACGGATCGGAAGTATATATGGGCTTGTTATTGCGGCAATAACCATTTTTATAACGATTCTGTTCGGCGTTGCAACTCAATTCACTTCTATACAAATTGTAGTCATTGTAGGAGTATTGGTAATGCTACTTATTACTATCATATTGTACGTATTTACTTTATTACCATCGCAGTCTAAGGTATATTCCGCTGAATCAATAAAATCGAAATAGTTCCCTTGGTTTTTATTTGAAACTTAAGGGGTGGTGAATAGGAGGTTTCTTTCCCCTATATATGGAAAAATAATAAGTGGAAAGAACAATACTGATAAACAAGGGTGGTTATTATGATAAAAACAAAAGATCAAATAGAGAAAATTGTAAAAGAAATACATCAGAATATAGATTTTTCTGGGGTAGTCTTAATAAAAAAAGATAATGATATTATCTATGAAAATTCGTTTGGATATGCTAACCGAAGTGAAGGTATAACCAATACACTACAAACAAGATTTGGAATTGCTTCAGGATGTAAAATATTTACTGCAATAGGCATATGTCAACTCGTTGAGAAAGGTTTACTTTCTTTTCATACAAAGTTAACAGATTGTTTAAGTATTGAATTTCCAAACTTCGATAAAGACATTACAATACATCAACTTTTAACGCATAACTCTGGTATTCCGGATTATTTTGATGAAAGTATTATGGATAATTTCGAGGATCTTTGGAAAAAAACGCCTATGTATCTATTAAAAGGTTTAAGAGACTTTTTACCATTATTCCAAAACAGTAATATGATGTTTGCCCCAGGAAGTAAGTTTCACTACAACAATGCAGGTTTTATCATACTCGGATTAATTATAGAACAACAGTCAGGACTTGAATTTACGGAATATATAGAAAAAAATATATTTGTTCCAGCTGTCATGAATGATTCGGGTTATTTTTCTTTAGATAATTTACCTAAAGATACAGCCCTTGGATATATAAAAGATGGAAATAATCAAAAATGGAGAACAAATGCATACTCTATACCTATTAAGGGAGGTGCTGATGGCGGTGCCTACGTTACCGCACCAGACATGTTGAAATTTTGGAAGGCTCTATTTAACAATGAAATATTA
Source organism: Bacillus mycoides (assembly GCF_001757995.1). Classification (GTDB taxonomy): domain Bacteria; phylum Bacillota; class Bacilli; order Bacillales; family Bacillaceae_G; genus Bacillus_A; species Bacillus_A mycoides_B. Next base: position 9,121 of record NZ_LXLV01000037.1, read on the forward strand.
AGCCACCAATTTACAAATTTACTTTTAACTCCTCATATTTCGGTGAATAATAACCAGTCTTACGGTTATGGAATATGGATTGAGAAAAAACAGAATACCATTTTTAAATATCATGTAATGGGATATGATCCAGGCGTTAGTTTTCGCTCGGCCGTATACCCAGACTTAGGAATTTCATTAGTTATTCCATCAAATAAAGGGGCAGGACCTGAAAAATTCATGGTAGAAATAGAAGGAGCTTTTTAATTACATGGATATAAAAATTAGAGCATATAAAAAAGAAGACGAAATAGGCTGGGTACGTTGCCGTGCGTTATCGTTTTTAGATACAGCATATTATGACAATGTACTTAGAGAGAAAGAAAAATATGAAAATCCCGCAATTGAACTAGTAGCTATATATGAAGGACAAGTAGTAGGATTGATAGATATTGAATACGAAATAAAAGAACGTACGGTTTGTTCAAGGGGAATGGGTCTTGGTGGTATAATTCGGCATATTGCAGTTCATCCGGATTTTCGTAGAAAGCGAATTGGAAATCAACTTTTATATGAAGCAGAAAACATAGCGCAAATGTTTCATTTAAATCGATTAGAAGCTTGGACTAGAGATGATTCATCGGTTCGACAATGGTATGAAAATAATAATTTTGTAAACGTAGATTCATATTTACACGTATATTCTGATCATACAGATGAAATAAACGATGTGATAAAAAGTAATATGAGACATTTATATCCTATTCAAACATTCGCTCATTACACAGGTGAAAATAAAAAAGAAATAACACAAAAGTTTAAAAGGGTTCATGAGTGTGTTTGCTTTGAAAAGTACTTAAGTTAGCGTGTTAACTAGAAAACCTTCATTTTGTAAATAAAATGAAGGTTTCTCTTTAATGAATTTACAATAATATAAAGATACATTATTCCGTATGACAAAACCATCCTGCGAAAATTCCTATAGAATAGAAGCGAATAATTAAGATGAAGGGGTGTGCTAGCGATTTGTATATGATTAACGGTAGTTTATTTATTTTTTTTGGCGTTATCTGTTATTTACTTGTCCGAAGTATATTAATTGGGGTCAAAAATAAAAAGCATGTAAATTGGTGGAAAGAATTAATTAGTTTTCTATTCGCAGTATACATTTGTATGGTTGTTGCCGTAACTTTATTTCCTTTACCAATTGGTTTTCCTTCTAGTGCTGAAAATCTTAGTCGTTCAGTTAATATTATTCCTTTTGCATCAATTTTTAAGGATATAGGTCAAATAGGGACTGCTTATGATGGTGATGTCCTATTTATGATCGGTCTAATCGTAAGAAATGTTGGCGGGAACATTTTATTATTAATGCCTTTAGGTTTTTTAGCACCAAATATATGGGATAAATATAAAAAGATCAAAAATACTATTTTATTAGGATTTGCTATATCAGTTAGTATTGAATTATTACAACTAATTGAGTCTTTATTTAGTGGATGGGGACGTATTACTGATATTGATGATGTAATCTGTAACGTTCTAGGTTCTATTGTTGGATATTCTATTTATAAAATCACTTTAAAGCTAGCTGCTACATTTAACATTCAAGTAGTAGATAAAACTAATTCTAAAGATGTAGAATGTATTGATAAATAAAAGTTTAAAAGAGTTTATGAATGTAATAATAAAGGTAATAAAGACGTACGAGTAAAAAGTATGTCTTTTTATTTTTATAACTAATGAGTAAGACTGATGGAAATCACATTCCACATTATACACTTTAAAGTAGCTATCGTATTTCAAGTATGGAATTAACAGAGGCGAATATAATTTTCAAAAGTAAACAAGTATATAGGAGGACTCTAAATGGATATTCTATTTGTTATTCTACTTGTTATTCTTATAATTGTATTAATACAGGGTAAGGAATATAAAGTGAATATTAATCGTATTTGGCTCATTCCGGCTTTGCTGTGCCTTGTAACAATCCAGTCCATTATTTATATGGGACAATTAAATATATTGCAAGTACTACTATTCGTTGCAATGCTCGGCATTGGATTGGGTCTTGGAGTTATTAGGGGAAAAGCTTTAACATTTCGATTAGATAGTGAAACAGGTCATGTATTACGAAAAGGAAATTGGTTAAGTACAATTATTCTCCTTGTTATTTTAGGTGCAAAAGTTACGATTAAGCAAAATATGTTTTCTGGCAGTACTCACTACACATTAATGGTTGTAACGAGTGCCTTTTTATGCATTACATTAGGTACAGTAATAAGTAGACGATATTATATCTGGAAAAAATATAATGAGTTAACACAAAAAGTGTAAATACATTTATCCCTTGTTTAACAATGCTGTGAACGGTAATACTAAATAACATTGAACTTTTACAACAAGGGATGATAATATGATATTCATTTACACAGATTTCGGCGGAACACATTCAACTGCACTCGCTGCAGCTTATCATTTAAATAAATTGCCAACGGATCGTAAGTTAACAAAAGAAGAAATATTAAATGTAGATTACTTTAATAAATTGAAAACAGAGGACATGGGAAAGATTATTTTCCATGGACAAGATGAATATGGGAATCCTGTATATACAATTGGGTGCGGGGCATCCAAAGTTGTTGTACCTGCGATGAAACATTTAGGAGAGATTCTGCAAAAACATTATCAAAGTCATGAAAAGATTATTTTTTCTAATACATCACCAACAGTGCCTTTACCAATGACTTTCGGTGGTCTGTTTTCTAGAAGGTTCCACATTGACTTTATCGGAGTACCGTTACTTGTATGGGGAGCAAAAATTAGCTGTGATAACATACAAAGACTTGTTAGTTATACGAAGGAAGCTGGCCGATTGACGAATGATTATGTTGTAATTTTAGATAATGAAACTTTTAAATAATGTATTATTAGAGGGAAATCGGGGAAATATCCTGATTTTCTTTTTTATTTGTGAAATAGACAAACAATATTCACATTTATCATATATCTACTATAGCCAAAATATTAAAGTCCTGTTACTATTACAGGGGATATTCTCTTTTCATAAGATAAATATATAGAAAAGTCAGAAAAGAGGAATTGAATAAGGGAGGAACAACATGAAGCGTGTTGCTTGGATTACTGATAGTACAACTGCGAGTTTTACAACAGAAGGAGATAACTTTGTTATCCCAATTGAAGTTATTATCGATGGAGTGTCGTATAAAGATTGTGAAGAAGGAGTTCATGAACGTCTTTATGAAGCGTTAAATGACGGAAGAACGGTTACTACTTCACAACCTAACATAGGGGAAATGGTGGAGTTATTTACGAAATGCAAAGAAGAATATGAAGAAGGCTTTGCAGTTGCTATTAGCGGAAAAGTAAGTGGGACCTATCAAAATATGAAGCTAGCTGCTGATATGGCAGGTTTCCCTTTAACTGTATTAGATAGTGAAACGACAAGTTATCCAATGGATGAACTTATGAGAAAAGCTAAAACGTTATACAATGATGGTATGACTTTACAAGATATACATAAAACATTAGTAGATGAAAAAAGAAGGCCTTTTTATGTATTTCCAAAAAGCTTAAAAGGTTTATATGCAAGTGGTCGAGTAAAGGGAGTTCAATTTTTACTTGGAAGTTTATTAAGTGTCAACTTAATTTTAGAAGTAAAAGGCGGAGAACTTTTACTTGAAAAGAAAGTGCGTAAAATCCAAAAATGTAGAGACTACATTAAAAATGAGCTTGAAAAAGAATTACCAAAAGTACTTCATATGTTCTATGCTAACGATAAAGATGGAGCTGAAGAATGGATTTCAGATATTAAACAAGCATTCCCTGAAATGGATTTCAAACTTTATCCATTACCAATTTCATTTGCTGTACATGCAGGTGAGGGAACAATAGCAATTAGTTATTAGAGGAAAACCCGTGAATCATTCACGGGTTTTTTATTTAATCAAATTGAAAATGGGGAGCCACTACAGCGTTTTCAAGCTAAAAACACTCGTAATAATTGTAATAATTTGTTAGTGTTAAACTGTAAGTGTTTGTGAAGGATAACATACCTTTCTAAATGATTTTTTGTTTTTAATATATATTAAGATACTTAACTGAAATGATATTAACTGCTAGATTAGATATTTTACAGAAGACTCTCCTTTTTAGTGCAGTGTAGATTAAAAGGCTAGGACAAAGATAACATTGGAGGTAGTTAACATGGGAAAGAGTGAGATGTTTAAAGATTTTAATTTTAAATTAGTGGTAATCGAAGCTTTATTAGATAAGGAACCACTATTTCTAAAAGAATTAACAGACTTAATAGATAAGTATACGGATAATTTTGAATGGTATTCTGGAGCTGGATCAATTGTTGAAATCAGGGGATATTTAGAAGAGTTGACTTTAGAAATAAGTGATTTGGAAAAGATTGAATCCCTTTGCTTTGATGGAGGTAATGAAATTTATCATATTCTAAAGCCAGATTGGGATGGTGAAGACAGTTTATTTGATGTAATTTCTGTTGAAGGATTTCAGAGTCTAAAAAATTTAAAAACAGTGGAATATATTTCAATGTGTTATCCAAAAGTATTAGAGCCGTTTAAACAGGCTGGAATTGAAATTGAGGATTAATGAGGAGAAAGTTATGTACTACTGGTAGACATTGTCCGCGGGTTCGTCTATTGCTCACCACACAAAATTACAAACCTACCAGTAAGTTGTTGTTTTAAATAACTTTGATGGTACTGTAACAGCTTAGATATAAATTAGATGAAAGATGGCGAGGGTCCTATTTTCTTGCGGAGCCACTTTTCTAAAAAATGTATGTCATTACTCATGATAATCTTAGCGAATATTTAATAGATTCTTTACAAGAGACTGTATATAGCTAAAATGTCTAAAAATAAAAAATAAGTTATTCTTTCTGCGGAATCATAGGAAAGGATAACTTATTTTTAACAATGCAATGGATAAAATTGCATTGTTTATGGATTTTAATTATTTTAGAACTAATAATATTTTATATATAAAACAAAAGAATTATATGCTATTTTTGGGTCCCTTCAACAAAAATAATAAGATTTTTTTCATATAGGGAGATAAAAGGATTTTTAAAAATAAAAAAGAAGTATGTATAAACAAATATATAAATGGTAGTGATTAGGATGAAAATCAGTAAGTTTGCAGATATAAATAATGTAAGTGTAGATACGATAAGACATTATATAGACCTCGGGCTCATTATTCCTGAAAAAAAGGGCAGTCATTATTTTTTTGACGAGTATTGTCAAAAGGATATAGAACTTATATTAGAGTACAAATGGCTAGGGTTTAGCTTGAATGAAATTAAAGAACTGTTTCTTTATAAAAATTTAGGGAAATCCTTAGATTACGAAAAGGATATTTTTTATCAATCTTTATTTAAAGTGAAATATGAAAAAATTGAACAAGAAATAAAAACTTTAGAGGAACGAAAAGACAAATTAAAGGAAGCGTTAAATAATTTATCAATAGCAACTGAAATTTCGAATTCGATTTTAGGGATAGATTTAAAAGTACTTCATTTATTTAAATGTTTTAAGTGTAACGGAAATTTAATTCTTGAAGATGGTATTATCAATAAGAACCAAATTGTTGAGGGAAAGTTAATTTGTAATTGTGGTGAAGAATACGCGATTACTTCCGGGATTTTAACAGCTGGAAAATTATTTGAGGCGTATGAAAGGACATCACTTGAAGAATCTATTTCAGATTATATCCATGAAACTGATACCACCTTTTTGGAGAATATACAAAGAGGCGGCGAATGGGCAAAAAAGAAACTAATACAGCTAGATTTAAATAACAAGATACTACTTGATTTAGGATCGGGTCTGGGGTTCTTTTTACGAAATGTTTATGAAGAATTACCGGAAGATTGTTTATACATTGCTGTTGATCGAGATTTGAATAAACTTTTACTTTTAAAAGATGTAATTGAAAGAAGAAATGTGAAAAAAAATATTGTATTTATCTGTGCCGACTTTCTAAACATACCTATTCAGAGTTATTCTGCTGATATTGTAATTGATCAATCAGGTACAAGTAATTATAGTTTTGAACATGAGGAGTTTTTATTGCACGAATTAAATTCCCTTTTTAAACCCAATTGTTATTTATTAAGTTCATTTATTTTATTTAATAAATTCAGCATAAATAGCCAAATTGCACCTAGACTCCGAGAGAATTTTACATCTGCAACAGTTAAGGGAGAAATCCAAAAGCTACAGTTTCATTCTATTGATGAAAGAACTTCTAAATATTTGGAACGAGGCGGAAAATACGAAAATTTCTTTGTCAAAGGAGAAGAAATTTATACATATTCATTTTTCGGAAAAAGATGGGGTTAACCCCATCTTTTTTAATTTTTCTTTTAAAAGTTTTTAATACTAGCATATTGATATTGGGTTGACCCGAGAACTTACACTGTACGTAATACAAAGTTAAGTGGGAGGGAAAAGTTATGGAGAGTTTACGAATACAGTTACAAAATGAAAAAAACAGCCAAGAACTAAAAAATATTTGTCTCTATGTAATTGGGAAAACAATATCAATATTTGGCAGTTCTATTTATAGTTTCGCATTAGGATTATATGTTTTACAAATAACCGGATCAGCATTAAATTTCGCAATTACACTCATTTTAGGAACGATTCCAATGATTGTTATGAATCCATTTGCCGGCGTAATCGCAGATAGGGTTGATAAAAAGAAGCTGGTTATTTGTATGGATTTACTAAATGGAGGCTTATTAATTGCTGTTTATATAGTAAGCATCAATTATGGATTAAACTTATTCATCATTTATGCTACTACCTTTCTTATGTCGGTATTTACAACATTCTTTGGAATAGGGTTAGAAGCCGCAAAACCAAATATCGTCTCTGAAAAGAGGTTAATGAGTATTAACTCTATAAGTAAAATTATCGATTCTGTATCTTTAATTCTCGGTCCTATGTTAGGGGGCATCGTTTTTGCTGTCTTAGATATAAAAACTTTTATAATTATAAATGGTATTTCATTTATTCTTTCTGGCATATCAATATTGTTTATTCACTTTAACTTGTTCGAGTACAACATAAATAAGGAATGTTCAAACAGGGAAATTAATTTTATTAAAGATATAAAAGAGGGATTTTCTTACTTAATTGAAAGGGAAAGCTTAAAAAATACGTTTATTATTTTAACTTCACTTAATTTCTTCCTAGGTTTTGCTGTAATCGTCCCATTACCATACATAATAAACACAGTTCTCAATCTTAGTTCGAAGCAATTTGGCATGATTCATGGGACTTTTCCAGTAGGAATGATAGTTGGTGCAATCTTAGTAAAAAAGATAACTGATCGTTTTTCTTATTCCTATCTTTTAAAAAAATCAAGTTTTATGTTAGCAATTTTTATGATAATTTCAGGGATTCCAGTTTTATTCAAAAATATTGAAGTAGATAATTTTGTATACGTTACTATGTATTGCATTATTATGTTCTTTTTAGGGCTAATGATAGCACTAATTGATATTCCTTTAACTTATTTCATGCAAAAAGAGATTCCCGATGAATATAGGGGAAGAGTGCTCAGTATTGGATTAAGTATAGGTAAAATGATGCAGCCAATAGCACTGGCATTATCAGGTCTATTATTAAATTACATTCCAGCCTACATGCTTTCAATTGCAGGAGGGATAGTATTTCTTATTTTGAATAAGGCTTACTCAAATAAGTTGAATTTAGAAATTCATTCAACAGATTATAGTGTTTTACGTAGCTAAGCGAATTTGTTAAGTAACAAAAAAGATGTTTATTTTGCAATAAAGTTTTTTGAAAAATAATAATGTAGTTTAAAAATTCTTCTTTAACTAAAGTGATAGATGGTCGAAGTAAAGGCAGGAATAAAGAAGTGCCATTCCTAATGTGGACTGGCACTTTGTAAGATACAAAATTTATTATTTGGATCTCGGCTGTAGAATTTGATTTATCTATTTTGTATTTACTAATAAATGTGTTAATGCTTGCTTTAATGGTGTAGCCTGACGTTCTAATAAGAAATTTAAATGGGTATGTGTTGATTCTAATCCTCCTTCACGAATCCCTTTTTGAGTCATTACTAACATTGGAAGATAGGCTTCAGGTACTCCAGCACCTTTTAACATTTCTTCATAAGAAGAGTCATCTACTTCTAATAAAGGAATTTCTTTACCTAATACTTCACTTAATGTATCAACAAATTGCTGTTGTTTTAAATTTTCACCAGAAAGTTCATAAATCTTATTTTTGTGACCATCAGCTACCAAAACATTCGCTGCTGCTTCAGCTAAATCCGGACGATATACCCAACCGATTTTCCCTTCTCCTGCAGAAGTCACCCAAGGGGCACCAGCCATACAGCTTTGAATTGTACCAAGTTCATTTTCTACATACCAGTTGTTACGCAGAATCACATAAGGAATACCTGATTCAATAATTGCTACTTCACGTGCTCTATGCATGCCTGCTAGGAAGAAGTCATTTCCTTCTGCTCTTGTAACACTTGGATAAATAATTTGTTTTACACTTGTTGCTTTGGCAGCTTCTACTGCATTTGTATGCTGACGTATAACTGTATCAAAGTCACCAAATGTTGACATGATGAATAAACGATCAACATCTTTGAATGCTGAAAACAAGGTTTCTTGATTTTCAAAATCCGTTACACGTACTTCTAAGCCTTGTTTCTTATAGCTAAGTGCTTTTTCAGACTTGTCATCACGTACACCAACAATTATTTCTTCAATTGATAATCTGGTAAGTAAATACTCAACAATTTTAGAACCTAAATTTCCGTTTGCACCTGTTACTAAAACTTTCATACAATCTCCTCCGTTACATACAGCGTTATTTTTGATTTTTGTCTACATTAGATATACTATTTCTTAAGAAGGATTTATGTAAGTAGGCACAATTTAATAACATAGTCATAAAAATAGTACTTAGAGAAAAAGGAGATTTTATTATGGCACGTTTTAGTTATCAAGATGAATCGATTTCTGAAGAAACACAGCAAGAAATTTGTCCATTAACAGTTACCCAAAATGCAATTGCAGGAAGATGGAAAATCGTGATTTTGTGGCATTTAAGCAAAAATGAAATTATTAGGTTTAATGAATTATTGAGGATGTTACCCGGTATTTCAAAAGGAATCTTAACTAGACAATTAAGAGAGCTTGAAGAGGACGAGCTAGTACACAGAGAAGTTTATAAAGTTGTTCCACCAAAGGTAGAATATTCTTTAACAGAGCAGGGGAAAAAATTTATACCTGTATTAGAAGCAATGCAAGTCTGGGGTAAAGATTTACTAAATAAAAAAATAGAGATGTATGAAAAGCATAAGGACTAATAAATTATTAATACCTTCCTATTACCAATAGGAAGGTATTAAGTTCAAATTAAATACTGAACAATTCATAAATGTAAGTTGTACTGGAAAACTATCGTAATTCAGCTGTTTTTCTAATAACAATCTTATCAATATCATCTTCTTCATCACCAATAAATAACCCGCGCTCTTTTAAATATGTTTCGAAGTATAAATCTGCTTCTGCACGTTCATCATATGGTTTTACAGATAGAACGAAACCTAATTTATTTTGCTCCTCTAAATGAGAAGTGGAGATGTATGCCGGTACATTGTGGCGTAAAAAGAGTTCTTTAACCGGAATAATCATATCTTTCATTAATTTTGTTAACATACCCATTTCAAACTCAAAATTAAAGCGATCTATACTAGATAAATCAGCGAATACTACACCAATAAAACCTGTATTAAATACTTCTTGATATTCAACGTCTTCGTCACCGTAAAAATTCTTTTCGATTAAATAATTTATAAAGTAAGCAACGCCATCACTTTGTTCAAAAGGTTTTGTTGAAAGAACAAAACCGATTTTCTTTTGTTTATGTAAATACACACATGACATGTATGCGGAGATATTATGTTCTTTAAATAATGCACTCGTTGCTCCAGATAGACCATCTAGTACGTGATGAACAATTTGAAGTTTTTTACGAGCGAAATAATAGGATTTCTTTTGTAACTCCAATGTATCAATAAAGACAGAGCCAATAAAGCCTGTATTTGAAATAATAGGTGTTTGCTTTTTTCTTCCTCTGCGCTTTGCTTGAGTCATTGTTAAAATCATCCCTTCATGTACAAATAAATTAAAAAGAACGTTTGTTCGTATATTTATATTTTACTATTAAAACGCTCTAAAGTAAAGGGTTTTTGACGAAAAAACAATAAAAAAGACACCTCTAAAAGGTGTCTTAAACGCTGTAGGGAATAGGGTTCATCCCGATTATTTATATTATGATACAGAAACAATCTCTTCTGTATCTTCTACATCTAAATGACAGTCCATAGTACGAACATCTTGATCTTCATGACTTCCGAAATAAATAGTAATTTTCATATGTATCGCTCCTTTATTCTAGGAATACCTAAAATAATTACTAGTAATGTTAATATTTATTATATACCACTTTTTTCATTCCGACAATGTTATATCATTTTTAATTCTTATTATGCTACATCGTGTGATATAAAGGGGTTAAAAAGGGGAATATCATTGATTAAGTGATATTTCTTATATGTTATATTTAATATATGAGTTATTAAATTATTACTTTCTATGAAAGGAGCACGATTGATGAATTATCAAAAGTTACTTATAGATAATTTTACATATAAAACTACATATGTTGCTCGTCATGTACAAGGAATGAGTGTAAAGAAAACGAAGGATTATATTGCTGTTAACTGTGGTATACCTACAGATACATTTAATATTATTACTTTATTAAACAACAACTTAACTGAAGGAAACGAGGAATTATGTACGGAGATAGAACACTTTAATCAAAAAGGGTTCCCCATGAGTGTTTGGTGTTGGGATGCAAAGCGAGAGAATACACTTAAGAACGAGTTACTAAAACTTAGATTAATAGAAGCAGAAAATAATATTGCAATGGTTGTAGACTTAAAAAAAATTCATCCAACAATAGACATTCCAGTAGGTTTTACAATACAAAAAGCAACATCACCAAAACAAATACAACAATTTGGCGAAACATTAGCGGCTTTATTCGGTACATCAGCAGAAGGTACTCACGTTCAAGCATACTATAATCAAATTTCTTCTTTAGATTTATGGAATAGCGATAACATGAAACTATACTTAGGTCTTTATAAAGGTGAGGTCGTATCTGTTGGCTCTTTAGTATGTACGAAAGATAGTGTCGGTATTTATGATATAGCGACTAAAGAAGCAATGAGAGGGCAAGGATTCGGCTCTACTATGTTTAATTTCTTGCTGCAAGAAGCTAAACAACTAAAAAATACGTATTGCGTATTACAAGCTTCACCTGATGGAATAAATATTTATAAAAAATCCGGCTTTCAAGCTGTAGGACAAATGACTGTTTTTGAAAATCGGCATTTATTTGAGTAAATCATCCAAGGCAAATTGTTTTAAATATAGGAGTTAACATACCGTTATGCAAAAAATATCACTAATTACAATCATTTGTTTTTTCATAGTAATAAGCATTTTTGTTTTTCAACAAGGAAATGAACATAATTATATAAAAGCTACTAATCAATCAAATCATATAAAAAATATTGCGCATAGAGGTGCTTCTGCATATGCACCAGAACATACAATAGCAGCTTATAAATTAGGGCGACAATTAAAGGGTGATTACATAGAAATAGATCTTCAAATGACAAAAGACGGACATTTAGTAGCTATGCATGATGAAACATTAAACCGTACAACTAACGGTATGGGATTAGTTAAAGAACATACATTAGAAGAAATAAAGAAACTAAATGCAGGATCTTTTTTCAATAAAAAGCATCCAAATTTAGCAAAGAAAGAATTTGAAGATGCTAAAGTTCCAACACTAGAAGAAATTATTGAAACGTTTGGACATAATGCTAACTATTATATCGAAACAAAATCACCAGATGAATATCCTGGAATGGAAGAAAAACTATTAGAAATTATAAATCGCTACCAAATAAATGATAAAGCTATTATTCAATCATTTAGTGAAGAAAGTCTGCGAAAGATTCATAATTTAAATGCCAATATACCGCTAGTACAATTATTATCATATAAAAAAGCAGTTCAATTAACAGAATCAGAAATAGAAAAGTATAAAACATACTGCATAGGTCTTGGTATGAATTACAAATATATTGATGCAGCCTACGTAAAAAAAATAAAGAATTATGGATTAGAAGTTCATCCATTTACAGTAGATAATGAAAAAGATATGAAAAAGTTACTTTCTTGGGGCGTCGACGGGATGTTTACTAATTATCCAGATCGTTTACATTCAATATTGGATTTAAAAAATCATAAGTAAAAAGAATCCCCCGCTAGGAAATGATTTACAGCTGTTTTCCTGATGGTAACATAATTGAATACATTGAGTCGAAGTTTAAATAACTATGCAAAAGAGAAAATAAAAAGAATCCAATAAAAATATTGGATTCTTTTTATTTAGTTCTATACACCCATCGTGAAACAATAGGATAATGAAATTCTTTATTTTGTAATTCATATAAAATCCCTTTAAGTGGTCCTAAAATTACAGCAGCTAAAAGTATTATATATAGTGGAATTGTTCCAAAAATAACAAATAAGGAATTTCTACTCAAGTCAATGTGTAATAAGGAAATCATGATCGTACGGATTACTATGAAGTTCCAAAGAAATACAGCGAGCCATACTCCAAATTGAAAAAGGGCTGATTCTAAATTCATCTCTTTTATACTTTGTGATTTAAAAACGAAATAAAGTATGAGCGGTACAAAGAAAAGTGTATTACCAAAGAGGAAAAAGGCCAAGAAAGATAAGAAAGTAAGTCCATGTATCACTAGTTTAATGTTTTTATCTTGTGATAGTATCATTAAAATCCTCCTATATTTAATTTATATGGAATAATATAACCCATTATATCATCGGAAACATGGAATCAAAATAATAATACTACTTGCAGTATTAAGCATAATTTTTCATAAGCTTACTTAGAAAGTAATCAAAATGTAATTAATTCTTCCTTTGTTTTTTATATTTTTTTGATACACTGGCTACGAGAGGAATGCCAATTAAGGTAGGTAAAAACCAAAACCATATAGGCGGCAGTGAATTAATAATTGGAATATGAATGCCGACGTTTACTAAAAGCGCGGTTACGGCACCGATATAGGAGCCTAACATACCTCTAATATGGTGGTGGAGCCAATTTTTCCAACGCTTTTTTCCTGCAAGATAGCCATAAATCGCAAATAAATAAGAGAAAATTGCTACATAAAATAAATATGCGATTTTATCCCAATTTATAATGGACAATATAATTGCAGTAAGAGTTATTACAACATAAGATGCATGATATATTTCGCCCCATTCTGTATGCTTTCCTTTCTTTTTTTGAGCAAGCATCGCTACAATTCCCGTAATTAAACATATGGTTCCAAATAATATGTGAATGGTCAAAAGAATATTGAAAACACTCATGATAATTCCTCCTTTTTATTTTTATAGTATTGCAGTATAGGAGAAAAGTTGAAAAATATAGTTAGTTCGGCTTAATATATTGAAATAAGGGTACTCCTAGAACAAAATGAAATGATTAAATTTTTTCTCGAATTTAGTGAGACGAGTATTACGTTAAATGAAGGAGAGACTTCAATGTTTACATCTATCACATATTTACAATCTGGGAATGATAAACAGCAAAAAGTTTACGAAGTTATGAATAAACTAAACATAACCGAGGACTTAGCACTATATAGCCCTGTGCTATGCGGGACAATCCCTATTAGAATCGATATACTTCATTCTGACTTAGATATTGTAATGGAAGTACATAATTTTGATGCTTTTGAACAGGAAATAAGATCTTTATATGGTTCTTATGAAGGATTTGAAATAAAAAAGAAAAATAATAAAAATACCGAAACGATAAAGGTGAAATTTCAATTTGAAGGTTTTGATTTTGTATTATTTGGTCAACCTAAGCCAGTTCGTAGTCAAAATGCATATAAACATATGATTGTAGAGCACATGCTATTAATGCAGCACCCCCATATAAGAGAAAAAATCATTCGATTAAAAGAACAAGGGTTAAAAACAGAACCTGCTTTTGCTCAAGTATTAAAGATTGATGGAGATCCTTATGAAAAACTAATTTTATTAGGGCAGAAAATGAGATTGTGGTAAATAAGCTACATAAAAAATCCTCTTATAAATAAAAGAGGATTTTTTGTTATGTCATTAATTTACGGATTAATTCACTCAACAATTTAATGCCGTAAGTTATTTGTTCTGAAGAAGCATATCCATATGATAAACGTATACACTGATCTGATTCTTCTTCATAAATCCGTCCTGGGTTTAAAAGGACTCCTTTTGACAGTGCCTCTGAAAATAGTTTCTTCATCGGAATGCTAGGTACAACCTTTAGCCATATAAAAAATCCACCACTAGGTATATCCCATGTAGCAATGTCTGTACAATACTTATGTAAAGCTTGTACCATCATTTTTCTTCGTTCTTTTAAGTTAATTCTTACGTTCGCTACATGCTCTTCATAAAAACCTTTATTTATCCATTCAGCAGCAACTCTTTGTGATAAAGAACTCGATCCATAGTCTGTTTGCATTTTTATATCTGACAATCTATCAATAACGGGTTCCGGTCCGATAATCCAACCAATTCTAAGTCCTGGGCTAAGCGTTTTAGAGAGACTACCAATATATAATACATGTCCATGTTTATCCATTGATTTTAACGGAGGTGGAGGCAGTTCATCAATCCATAGCTCACGATAAATATCATCTTCAATGATAGGCAATTGTTCCTTTTCGCAAATTTTTAGTATTTCTTTTCGTCGCTCGTTGGACATTAATACACCCGTTGGATTTTGAAAACAAGGAATCGAATATAAAATATTTTTCTTTTGACTATAATTAATGCGTCTTAATAAGTCATTAGGGACAATGCCATGATCATCCATCTGTATTCCAGAAAGGTGAATATTAGACGACTGAAATACATGAAGTGAATATAAGTAAGAAGGTTGTTCAAGTAAAACAGTTGACTCTCTATGTAATAGACCGATTGATATTAATTGTAATGCCTGCAATGCACCAGAGACTATTAATACAGAACTTGGAGATGTATTTATTCCGAATGATTTTACATAATTACTTATCGCTTCACGTAAAGGGAAATATCCTTTTTGTTCCTCGTATCCGAAATAATCTAGCTCCTCACATACGTTTCCCATAATGAATTGCATGGTTTCTAACGGGAAAAGATGAGGTGCAAGTTCTCCTTTACTAAGATGAATGAATTTTTTGTTTGCTTCTGCTTCATTAATTTCTCGAACCATTAATTTACTTGGTTTATGAATACCGGCTTTCACATATTCACTCCAATCAGGCGGGGGATTAGTCGCTAATAATGACCATGTATTATTCATTACAATTGTTCCCGCTCCAATTTTCCCTTGAATTAAACCATCTGCCATAAGTTCTTCTAGTGCAGTTATTACAGTACTACGATTGACATGAAATAATTTCGCTAACTGCCGCTGACTAGGAATCTTACCTCCAATTGTCCATTCTCCGTTTTCAATTTTTTCTTTCATATAGTCTATTATTTGTCGATATTTTGGCGGTTTTTTATCGGTCGACATATTAAAAAACTCCCTCATTCATTTTAAAAATGCAAAGTGGTTGGTTTTTTCGAGGAATAACTGGTTGAAGACATTGTATCAACTATTAAATATGATGAAAAGAAATAATTGGTAATAGGAAAATGGCTGGTTTATTGGAGAGGGAGAGAAAATATGCATAATAAAAAATGGGATTTCCGTATTGTATGTGCTCACGCTTTTACCATTCTTATATGGGGGACAGCTTTTCCAGGGATTCGTATGGGCCTTGAAGCTTACACGCCTGAACACCTTACATTGCTACGATTATTAATCGCTTCTTTGATTCTTCTACTGTTTTCGTTTATATACAAATTACGTTTACCTGACTTAAAAGATATTCCAGTAATTTTTATATTTGGCGCTCTAGGATTTACTATTTATCATATTGCACTGAACTACGGTTAGAAGAGTGTGAATGCTGGACCTGCTAGTTTAATTGTATCTGTAACACCTATATTAACGGCAATTCTTGCTTCTGTTTTTTTGAATGAAAAAATGAAATTAAATGGTTGGATCGGTGGTGTAATTAGTTTAGCAGGAATTGCTTTTTTATCATTAAGTCCAGGAGATTCCATTCAATTGAATAGCGGGGTATTTCTTATATTATTTGCGGCATTTTCAGAAAGCCTATTTTTCGTTTTCCAAAAGTCGTACTTAAAAAAGTATGGTTTCTTGCCATTTACAATATATACAATTTGGTCTGGTACTGTATGTATGTTTATTTTTTCACCTGGGATTTATGAAGAAATTGTAGCAGCTCCTATAGAAATTACTTTGAGCGTTATATATTTAGGTGTGTTTCCGACAGTACTTCCGTACATTGCATTAGCGTATATTACATCCCATGCCGGTGCATCTGAGGCAACTAGCTCTCTATATTTAACACCCGTAACTGCGTGTTTTATTGCTTGGGTATGGTTAGGTGAGGTGCCAACCTTTGTTTCGATAATCGGAGGGGTAATTACTATACTTGGAGTTGTGATTGCTCATTTAACATTTAAAAAAGATAATTATAAGCAAATCGGGAGCGAAAAAGTATAGTAAGACACCTCTGCGAGTAGTTGCACAATATTGAACTAATATGGGTTTTTATAGATATAACGGAAAATATCTATATTAAAATGCACTAGTCCAGCATTTGTACGGAATTTAATTATACTGTTAGATGATTACCAGAGTAAGAACTAGTATAATACTAGTTCTTTTTTATCGACACGCTACTCACCATTAATACTTGCTTAGAATTGTATAGATTTAAATTTTTTCCACATATACATAATTATCTTACATATGAAAGGGGAACGTTTCTTGAAGAAAGTTTTATTTTTCGGAGACCCAGGTATTGATGATTCATTTGCAATTATGTACGGATTACTACATCCTGAAATTGAAATTGTTGGTATCGTAACTGGATATGGAAATGTTGAACATATACATGCCGCTCATAATGCAGCTTATATTTTACAGTTAGCAAACAGACAAGATATTCCTGTAATTAGTGGGGCAACAAAGCCACTTACAAATGAAATTACAACGTATTACCCTGAAATTCATGGACCAGAAGGATTAGGACCCATACATGTACCGGAAAGTGTGTTGTCTATTCCGATATACAATTTTGGTAGTATTGCTGCGATTCTTGTAAAGAATGGAGAAGATTTAACAATTGTCGATGTAGGAAGATCTACCTCGTTAGCAATTGCTTTTAATTTATGGAGCGACTTGATGTTAAATGTAAAAGGAATTTATTTTATGGGTGGTGTCTTTTTAGAAGCAGGGAATGTTACTCCATTAGCAGAGGCGAACGTGTACGGAGATCCTATAGCAAGTCAAATTGTATTTCAGCAAGCTAAAAATATAACGTTATTCCCTTTAAATGTAACAAATAAAACAGTTTTAACCCCAAATGTATTTACTTATATTTTAGCTAATACAAAAAATTCATTTAAGCCGATTATGAAACCCCTGTATGATTATTATTTATCAGCACACCAAAAACTCAATCCATCTATTGAAGGGCCATTATTACACGATGTACTTGCTATTAGTGGCTTGGTGAATCCTACATTTTTAAATTATACATCCCGAAAAGTGACCGTGGATATATGCGGTGAAACGAAGGGACAAACTTTTGCTGATTTTCGCCCACACTCTAAATCTGAAGGGGCACGTATAGCGTTACAATTGGATGAGGAAAAATTTATCCAGGATTTTATGGAAATCATGTTATAGGTTGATGTCGAAAAAGGGAATTATTTCACACCGTTGAATATAAAAGATAAATTCTCTTTTTAAAGGAGCTTAAAATAGTGAACGTCCAATTAAAAATTGTTACGAGAGAAAATTGGGAAGACGTATTAAAGTTACAAGTTAAAGAAAATCAAATACACTTTGTTCCGGCAGTGGCAGTATCACTTGCTAAAGTATACATAAAACCAGATGGTGCAAATGTCGAATATATTCCATTCGCTATATATAATGGCGATCTTATAGTTGGTTTTATTATGCACGCTTTTGTACGAGAATCAACAGATATGTATTGGATTAACGGATTTATCATTGATGAAAAAGAGCAAGGAAAAGGATATGGAAAATCCGCATTAAAGGAAATCATTAAATTAATAAAAAATAACTTTAAAGAGTGTGAGGAAATTAGATTAACTGTCCATAAAGATAATATTTCAGCAAAGAAACTATATGAATGTTATGGTTTTAAACCATTAGGAAATGTATATGACGGTGAGGAAATATATCGCTTATTGTTGTTGAAATAAAGATGTACTGTTTTGAATAAAGTTATATCGTGTATTTATAGTAAAAAGGAAAAGAACATCTAGAATTGAAAGATCGAGTAAGGAACTGCTTATCCGCAATAAGTTGTTCCGTTAAAGGACCTTATTGCGGATAAGTGATTTTGCTAAATCATATAAATTATTGCAAAGCGAATTCACACAATTATTTAAACATTTTATTATAAAACAGTATTTATATATACTTAAACTATCATTAATAAAAACATCAATGGAGGAACTAATATGAAAGAGAGCAATAAAAAAGAGTTGTCACTAGAGCAATGTGAAGAATTACTACAAACATTGAAAGATCGTTTTGAGAATAATATGAACCGCCATACAGGTCTAGAATGGGCTAATGTTCAAGAGAAGCTAGATGCTAATACTGAAAAGTTGTGGTCGCTCAACGAAATGGAACGAACTGGTGGCGAACCTGATGTTGTTGATTTTGATAAAGAAAAAGGCGAATACATTTTTTATGATTGTTCAGCAGAAAGTCCTAAAGGTCGTAGAAGTGTTTGTTACGATCTTGAAGCACTAGAATCAAGAAAGAAACATAAACCAGAAAATAACGCTATTGATATGGCAACTACCATGGGTATTGAACTATTAACGGAAGAAGAATATCGTGCGTTGCATAATCTTGAAAATTTCGATATGAAGACGTCAAGTTGGGTGCAAACACCTTCTGATATTAGAGAACTTGGCGGTGCCCTTTTTTGCGATTATCGCTTTGGGCATGTCTTTGTGTATCACAATGGAGCAGAATCCTACTATGCCGCAAGGGGGTTTCGTGGTTCGCTAAGGGTCTAAAATTTGTACAAACAGGTAAATTTGAATTTGAGAATGAAGTTACCTAGGGAAAAGTATTAATTTCATTCTTTAGCTATTAGCTTCAATTGTGGAGCCACATAGAAAGGGAATAATCAAACCTTTTTGTAAATGAATGAGTCAATTAAAAATATTAAGAGTATGTTTTGATAATTTTCTTCATAAACATACTCTTTTTTAGAATCATTTATCAAAATTATTAGTTTTAATTTTAAAAATGTTCTCTTGCAGTTATTAATGAAATTCACTCATATGAAACACCTATGATTTATATTATCCCGCTTTTAAATGGAAATTTTCGAGCAAGTATAAAGTGAATGATTAGGAGGAATACAAAATGAAAAGTAAATTCCATCATATTGTACGAGCTATCATGATAAAAGATGAAAAATTACTAGTTGCTGAATACATAGGACATCACTATTTTTTACCTGGTGGCCATGTTGAAATTGGGGAATCAGCAGAGACTGCACTAATAAGAGAGTTGCGAGAAGAACTTGGGGTAAATTGCAGTATAAAACAATTTTTAGGCGTCATAGAAAATCAATGGAAAACCAAAGAAATGCTCCACCATGAAATTAACCACATTTTTGAAATAGATTCAAATGAGTTAAAACCCGATTTCACTCCAATATCTAAAGAGTCCCATTTAGCATTTCACTGGATTGATTTTACTAAAGAAAATATATACTCCTATACAATAATGCCGACACCTTCAGTAAAAGAATTACTAGAAAGAAAATTAAGTGATGAACTATTAACTTGCTGGATTAGTAACTTTTAATCGTCTCTATTTATATTAATTACGTCCACTAAAAGAATATAAAGAAAATAGGCTCATAAACAAGGTACATCACCTAGTGTAAAGTCATATTTTGTTGATGTACGCATTTAGTCTATAGCCTTATTTCTACTTTATTTTTAAAAGTAAATAAACTTAAAGATATGGACGGAATTTACATTTGTGAATGGAGGGTTTCATAATGAATGAGTTTCAACAAGAACTACAATCATTAAACCTTAATGATTATCAACCTGGTAATGTTGTGTATTGGGATCAGCAACAAAATCAATATCCATATTATTACATCCAAGACGATGCACGTCGTTGTGGCGGATGCGGCGGACGTTGTGGTGGCTGTGGTGGTCGCTGTGGTGGTTGTGGCGGCGGACGTTGCGGTGGTTGTGTAGGTTGTGTTGGCTGTTTTGGTTGTTTCAGCTGTTCTAATTGCTGGAGCTGGTGGATTATTTAAGTACTACAGATCAATAATATTTCACATGAAAGAAAAGTGCAGATGCAAAGTTAAAATGTATTGAAACTTTTCTTTCTTTTCTTTCATGCTGTCATTTTTATATGTTTTAGGGGGATATTTATTTGTACAAATATGAAAAATTAATTTCATGGGTAGAAAATATTAAAGAGACAAATCAAAGTTCTGCGGCTGCACTTTGTATTATGAAAGATAATAAGATTGTACTAGAGCACTATAGTGGAAAGCATTCAAATACTCCTACTAGTAAAAAAGTAACCATATCTTCACAGTTCAATGTCGCTTCCGCAAGAAAAAGCTATTTAGGATTAATGGTAGCTTATGCAGTTTATGAGGGGAAAATAAAATCTCTTGATGATGAGGCAGTAAATTATTTTAAAAAACATGATCCTTCATTACTCGGTAAGACAACGATAAGACACTTAGTAACTCATTCACACGGTTTAAATGAAACCGATGATGGGACAGTTTTTCGTGAATTTGAGCCGGGACAAGCTTGGGCGTACAGAGATATTAATGTAAGAATGGTGACGCAGCTTATTTATCAGCTGTATAATAAGAGTTTTCCTGAATTATTAAAAGAGCGTGTATTCCTACCTGCCAACTTCAATGAAACTGGATGGAGAATAGAACATGATGAAAAATTGGTTAAAGTTGTTGTAAATCCAAATGAAGGCGCCATAAATAGTATTGGTACAGTAGATGACGGCTCCGAGAAAAATTTGTTTGTCTCTGCGAGAGAATTTGCATACTGGGGGAACCTGCATTTAAATAACGGGTTCTTAAATGGTAAACAAATTGTGCCAAAAGAAGTTATAGAACTTGCTACGAGCTTACAAAATCCAGCGTATAAAAATAAAGAACTACCTCAAAACGGGTTATTTTGGTTCGTTCAAAATGAACCAGCTTTACTTAGCGAACTTGGTGAGCGAGTTCCGAAAGGTTCCTATCAAATATTAGGAATTACAGGACCTACGATATTAGTCATTCCAGAATATAATGTCGTCGTTGCTAAAATGTACAATAAAAGATACAACTATGGTGGGGATAATTATTTATATTATTTACGTGAATTTAGCAATTTAGTCGCTGATACATTTAGTAGCAGTAAAAATAATATGGTTAGGGCATAACTACTCCTATAATAAAAAGGAGTGAACTTTAATGAAAAATGAAGTGAATAAAAATAAAAAGCAAAATATAAAGGATGTAAACACAGAACAAAACGCGATTTATAGCGATCCGAAAGATGCAGCTAATATGCAAACTGTACCCCAGCCGAAAGACTTCGAGGAAATTGAATATTAATTTTCTCTCGGACTTATTTATGAAAGAAAAATACGTCTTAAGTCTCATCACTTTCAGCAAATTATTTGATAACATATGTACATAAGCATTTGAAAATGTCTTATCTTAACAAAGCTTTCTTTAAATACATCTGTATATAACCTACAAAGAGGCACTTCTTGATGAAGTGTCTTTTTGTGTAAACTAACTTAATTTCCATTTTCCGTACGGTATCGTGCAATTTATCATGGATATACTAATTGTGAAAATTCATGTCATGATAAAAGAAGGGGACAGTTAGTATGAAACAATCATCTATAAATCCGTTGCTAATTGTTCTAGGTACAATCATTGTTCAAATTGGCCTAGGAACAATTTACACATGGAGTTTATTTAATCAACCCCTTGTAAGTAAGTTTGGATGGAACCTCAATTCAGTCGCGATCACTTTCTCAATTACGAGTTTTTCTTTATCATTCTCAACTCTATTTGCAGGAAAGCTACAACAAAAATTTGGACTCCGTAAACTTATCGCTACTGCAGGAATTGTTTTAGGACTCGGTTTAATACTTAGTTCACAAGTTTCCTCATTACCATTACTTTATTTATTAGCTGGTGTTGTCGTTGGATATGCTGATGGAACAGCATATATTACCTCACTATCTAATTTAATTAAATGGTTTCCAAACCGTAAAGGGCTTATTTCTGGTATATCTGTTTCAGCATATGGAATGGGAAGCTTAATCTTTAGATATATAAACGGAAATCTTATCAACAGTCTTGGGGTATCACAAGCATTTTTATATTGGGGTATTATTGTCTTACTTTTAGTGCTGATAGGATCATTCTTCTTACGTGAAGCAATTGTAAGTAACACTGTAACTGAAACATTACACAATGATTATACGCCGCGTGAAATGATGAAAACGAAACAAGTATATCTCTTATTTTTCATGTTATTCACATCATGTATGGGCGGACTATATTTAATCGGTATGGTAAAAGACATTGGGGTGCAGCTCGTTGGTCTTAGTGCAGCGACTGCCGCAAATGCCGTCGCAATGATCGCAATCTTTAATACAATAGGTAGAATTATTCTTGGAACGTTATCAGATAAAATAGGCCGATTAAAAATCGTTTCTGCAACGTTTATTATTATTGGATTATCCGTCTTTACTTTAAGTTTCATTCCACTAAATTACGGTATTTATTTTGCTTGTGTAGCAAGTGTTGCTTTTTGCTTTGGTGGCAACATCACTATATTCCCAGCAATTGTTGGAGACTTCTTCGGATTAAAAAATCATAGTACAAATTACGGGATTGTTTACCAAGGTTTCGGATTTGGTGCACTTGCAGGATCATTCATTGGAGCACTACTTGGCGGATTTCAACCAACCTTCATTACAATCGGTGTTCTATGTGTAATATCTTTCGTTATCTCTATAGTAATCCGCCCTCCAAATGCAGAAAAGGAGAAGGAATTAAAATCGTTAAATCGAAAAATAGCTTAATGCTAAGAAAGAGTCCTTATGCTAGGGCTCTTTTTCTTTAAACATAATGTATAAACAATGGATGACATTCAAAAAATCTAATTTTGTCCCTGTACTTACTACATAACTAACATTAAAGAAGATAGGAAATTCCGATTATTAAATTGAATAAATAACATAAAGGAGCGTGATAGTTAAAATGAAAATAGTAAAGCAATGGGTACAAGAAGATAGTGATTACATAAGAGAAAAAGTAATTGAATATAACCAAAAACAACTTTCAAATGAAGAAAAAACACTTTCAGAAAAGATTAGTTTTATAGTGAAAAATGAAAAAGAAGAAATAGTAGGAGGGATAACGGCAATAACATTCTGGCATCATTTACATATCGATTTTCTATGGGTTTCTGAAGAATGTAGACACGAAGGCTACGGTAACAAATTAATGGAACTCATTGAAGAATTTGCAATTGAAAAAGAATGTAGGCTAATCAACGTAGATACTTTTAGTTTCCAAGCCCCTAATTTTTATAAGAAGCATGGATATAAAGTGATAGGCGTAAGTGAAGATCATCCTAAAGGACATAATCATTACTATTTAGAAAAAAGATTGTAAAAAGCGTATTGAATTAATGGTTGCTATTGTTTGATATTCTTTAAACGAATCGATTATTTTAACATATAGAGGGCGTATTTTGATTGATTTTTTCAAAACACGTTCTTTTTCTTTTGTGAGTTTATGAATAGAAATTCATTTCCTTTTGTGAATAAAATACAATTTAATGATAGAATAAAACAAAGACAGAAAATTCTTATCATTCAAAGGGGTTACATATGAAAAAAGTAAATGTTACATACGCGCTTCTATATGATGAAACACATGAAAAGCTATTAATGGTTAAAAACAAAGGGGAAAATGGTTCTTATTACACTTTACCAGGTGGAGCAGTTAAATTCGGTGAAACGTTAGAAGAGGCAGCAATTCGTGAAGTGAAAGAAGAAACAGGGCTAGATATATCCGTAAAAGGAATTTGTTCCATTAGTGAAGCCTTTTTTGAGGAGAGAGGACATCATGCAATCTTCTTTAATTTTTCAGGAGAAATAATAGGAGGAGAAATATATATATCGCGTCCAAAAGAGATTGAAGAGATTACCTGGATGGAATTACATATAGCAGAGCCTTATTTACGTATACCAGAACACTTAAAAGGTGTTTTACAAAAGAAAGAAACAGTTCCTTATATTTTTAATGGAACTATTATTCATCAATCTTCATAAAGATAGTATTTCATTTAAGGCGGGGGAAAAATGGAGTTTATTGTTAATCACAGACAATTTACACAAGCTCTTTCAGAAGTAAGTAAAGCTATCTCAACAAAAACTTTAATTCCTATATTATCCGGAATAAAAATAACAGCAGATCAATCTGGAATTACTTTAATCGCAAGCAATTCGAATATTTTCATTGAAAAATTTATACCTAGTTCAATTGAAAACGAACAAATTGCAACTATTTTAAAAGCAGGGAGTATTGTTGTACCGGCAAAGTATTTCATTGAAATTATTAAGAAAATGCCAAGTGAGATTTTAATAAAAAGTATGAATGAGCAGTTGATTACAATTCAATCTGATGAAATTACATTAAACTTAAATGGATTCTCGGCGAATGAGTTTCCTCATGTACCATTTATAGATGAACATGCAGAAATACAAGTAGAGACGGAACGATTGATTGAAGTATTTAAACAAACTGCCTTTGCAGCTGCTAAAAATGAATCTAGACCAGTTCTTACTGGTGTAAATTTCGTTTTTGATCATAATAAGTTAATTTGCGCTGCGACTGATTCACATAGACTAGCTTTACAAGAAATATTAATTTCATCTCATGCGAAAGCAAATTGCATTGTACCAAGTTCCACTATTAGTGAACTACTAAAATTAATGAACAAGACTTCAAATTTAGTATACATATATCTTTCAGAGAGTCACATTATTTTTAAATTCGGTACAATCACGTTGTATTCAAGGCTTATTGAAGGGAAATATCCTAATATATCCGGCCTAATTCCAAATGAATCCCAAACAGTTATTAATATAGATAGAAAAAAGATTTTACAAGGTGTAGATCGTTCAAGTTTATTAGCTAGTGAATGGGCAAACAACAACGTTAACTTAGAAATCATCGACGAATTCACAATACAAATCTCTTCCAACGCTTCTCAAATTGGTGAAATATCCGAGACACAACAAATAGATGCTATTCACGGTGAAAAGCAATTAAATATATCTTTCGATGGACGATATATGGTCGATACTTTAAAAGCAATAAAAGAAGATAGAGTTACTTTAAGTTTTGGTGGTTCCATGAGACCGATATTAATTGAAGCAGGTGAACAATCTGCAGCAGTATATTTAATATCACCTGTTAGAACTTATTGAGAACAAAGTGATGCTGAGACTGTTCCTTCTTTTATAGAATGAGCCAGTCGCAAAACATCCTCTGGTCAAAATCCTTCAAGGCAATTTCAGCAATTGAACGAAATCGGAATGGATACTATTTTTGAAGAAAAGGTTTCTGGGTAGTAGAGGGTTTACGAAGTGTTGTTCGTTAACAAGATGCTATATGTGACATACCCGAAAATCCGATTTCACATTTTCCTATACTGTGACTTTTCTGTGTTATCATGAACTGTGACAAGGTGTTTTTTGTTTGAAAGGAATTTCTAACAGAATAATTATGAAGATGATCAAATAATAAATTTTTACACATAAGGAGATAAAACTATGGCAAAAAACAAATTACTAAGAATGGACAATGTCGGCATCGTTGTAGAATCCCTTGATGACGCAATCTCTTTCTTCGAGGAAATTGGCTTGAACCTCGAAGGGCGAACCACTGTCGAAGGTGAATGGTCCGGTCGCGTAACTGGATTGGGTTCTCAGTGCGTAGAGATTGCTGTGATGGTTACCCCAGATGGCCACAGCCGAATTGAACTTTCGCGATTTCTCACCCCACCTACTATAGCAGATCACCGGACTGCTCCTGTAAACGCCCTCGGTTATCTACGCGTCATGTTCACCGTTGAAGACATTGACGAAATGGTATCCAGACTTACTAAGTATGGTGCTCAGCTCGTTGGCGAAGTGGTTCAGTACGAGGACTCGTATCGGCTCTGCTACATTCGTGGAACCGAAGGACTTCTAATCGGTTTGGCGGAACAACTCGGTAACAAATAAGTAAGTGATGTTTTATAAAAAAGCCCCCAATATCCCATCTGCTATTTTAGATTCAAACAATATGGAAGACCCTACAGGATATTGGACAAAAGAAAAAATGTAAAATGCAATTCCAGTAGATAAAACAGAGAATTTTAATAGATGAGTCATAAATGAATAAAAAGCGAACCATCAATATTAAATCGGTTCGCTTTTTATTATAATTATACTTCTCGCCACCAAGCTGACGTAGGATATTCTCTAGATTTTAACGTAATAGCTTCACCAATTTGTGGCATTGCAATATTAACCCCTAAACGATTTGCTTCTTTTGTAACTCGCTCAATTGGATCACTCCATTCATGTAATGCTAACGTAAAAGCACCCCAATGAATAGGAACAAGCAATTCTCCTTTAACGTCAATATGAGCTTGTACTGTTTCTTCTGGCAACATATGAATTGCAGACCATCTCGTATCGTATTGCCCGCATTCCATTAAAGTAAGATCGAATGGACCATATTTATTACCAATCTCCTTAAAGTGCGGAGCATAGCCACTATCACCGCTAAAGAAAACTTTCGTTTCTTGACCAAGAATAAGCCATGAACACCATAAAGAACGATCTTTATCTGTCATACTTCGTCCAGAGAAATGCCTTGCAGGAGCGCAAACTAACTTAATATTATCAAACGTAATTTCA
Source organism: Bacillus mycoides (assembly GCF_001757995.1). Taxonomy (GTDB): domain Bacteria; phylum Bacillota; class Bacilli; order Bacillales; family Bacillaceae_G; genus Bacillus_A; species Bacillus_A mycoides_B. The sequence goes on from NZ_LXLV01000037.1 coordinate 36,501, forward strand.
TCCCACCAATTATGCTCACTAATTTTATTAGGTGAAACACCCCATTTAATAAGATAACGCGCAACTCCAGTCGGAACATAAAAATGCTTTGCATGATCTTTTAACTGCATAATACTTTTATAATTTAAATGGTCATAGTGATTATGAGAAATAATAATCGCATCAATTTCTTGAAGATCTTCACGTTCTAAAGAAAAAGCACCACTATATCGTTTACTATTAAAAACAGGAAACGGGGAAGAGGCGTCGCCAAACATAGGATCTAATAACAGCTTTTTACCTTCTATTTTTAAAAGAGAAGCAGAATGACCAAACCATGTAATACTCTCTAAAGACTCATTATCTTTATTCGATAAAGCAATAGGTAAATTCTTTATAGGACGCAGTTTTGTTTTCATTTTAAAGTAATCAGTCATTAAACCGATAACATCTTTTGGTTTAAAACTTACATCAGTATGAATTTGATTTATATATTTCTTTTTCATTAGTTCTCCTTTTTACGTTTAACAATATACGTATGTTGTTATTCTAGCTGTTATTAGTGTAAACTATATTATTTTACCTTTCATCTTTAATGCAGTACATTTCATAAATTCTTCAAATTTATTATTTATATATAAAATAGAATTCATTTAGCAGCAGCTAAAACTAATATTATGTATTTGTAAATTGTTTTGTTTAAGTAAATTCTTTTTCATAAACAACAAAGAACGTATGTTTCGCTATATGTTATAGAAGCAGGTAGGTAACTAATTATCCAAAGGAAAGAGAGTCTATAAATGCTTGAAGAAAGAAAAAAGAAGTCAAAATGTAAACTATCAAAATCTGAAATGATTTAGCTTTATACAGAAGGGAAGAGCACCTCAGAAATAGCTGTACTTGCCAATGTGTCTGCTAGGTATATATGCATGTTTTTAACAGACAATAACGTTCCAAGACGAGCAAGAGGTAGTTGGAAGAGAAAGTATGCCATAAAAGAAGATTATTTTAAAACTTGGTCAAATAACATGGCTTATATTTTAGGATTTATAACAGCAGACGGTGTTATACCAAAAGAAAATCAATGTGTCAGTATAAGTAATAACTAAAAATAAAATTCTAGATAACCTTAGTATAGGTATTAACATAGCCATACTAAGGTTTTTAATTTGAGAGTATTAAAGGGTACTTATTTTTATTTATAGAACATAGTAAATACATAGATTTTACAATTAACTTATTTAAAAAGGAGGGATGTAATGATGGTTGCTAATAATACTCCAGAGAAAATACTACAAACAGCTTAGGAGACTAAAATGATTTCATCTGGAGATAATTCTCCAACTATAAAAATAAGTGAAACAAATCTTCAATATTTACTTGTTATGCTTCATCTTAGAATTGAATCAAATACTATAAAGACAGTACTAAATTGGACTAATGAAGAATTTGAAAAGCACATTTATTTATTAGAATTAGAAGGCTTATTGAAAAGGACAGGAGAAGGCTACTATCCGACGTGTATGGTTATAACAGCCTATGAAGGGAACAAATTGTATAACCTATGTAAGCCTCTAATTAAGCCTACACTTAAAATGATTGAGAAGTATTCTAATCAAATTGATATTATTTCTAAAAGAATTGAAACATCTAATCATTTACCTAAAGAATCGTATAGTCTATTACTTTATAGTGGTGTGTTACTAGATTTTGGACAAATAACTAATATTGAAGAAAACTATTTAGGAACGGAACGACCTTTGAGAAATGAGAAAAGATATAATTATGCGATCCAAGAACAGGAACAAACAGACATAGAGGCATTCGGGATGTATGGTAATACGTATTTATATTTAGGAGAAGTTCAAATTGGCCTTTATAGAAACACACGATATACAACTTTGAATTTAATAACTGCGAATAAGGAAATACTTGAAGAACATTTTCACGATGCTATTACTGATATTAATTACGCGAAAAAGCAATTAGTAAAAAATTTTGTAGCAGCAGATACTCAATGGAAATAACCTATGAAGAATTTTTTATATGGTGGTATCACTTTTTCTATACAAAAGTAACTGATGAATTAATAAAACAAGACGTAATTAAACGCAGCTCTCAAGGGAATCAAACATATATAACTCTTTAAACTGTATGTATAGAATTTAACTTCACATTGTAGCAGGAGGATACGTGTATGACTGTTATATGCTTAGTTAGGCACGGGGAAACTGAGTGGAATGCTATTGGAAAGCTCCAAGGTCGCGAGAACATTAAGCTAAATAAAAATGGTAAACAACAAGCATCTATTACCATCAAGAACAATGGAAAATAAGTGAATACAACAAAATAGATCATTTGTGAACAGATAATAGTTCAAAAATAAATTAAAATTAAAATATAAAGAAAATACGATAAAAAAAGGAGAGAAGTACATTGCAAAAGAAATTTATCAATCCGGAAACTTTGCCAGCAACTTTTGGTTACTCACATGTAGTCGAAGTTAGTAACGCTAAACGGACAATTTACATATCTGGACAAGTAGCGCTTAATACTGATGGTCATATAGTTGGGATTGGAGATTTAAGTACACAAACGCGCCAAGTATTTGAAAATATTAAAGTAGCATTAGAAGCTTCAGAATTAAATTTTAATGATGTAGTAAAATTAACATTTTTCTTGACGGACATTTCTCAAATGGCCATTGTTAGAGATATTCGAGATCAATACATCAACACAAACAATCCACCAGCAAGTTCAGCTGTAGAAGTTAACAAATTGATTAACGATAAATTATTAATCGAAATCGAAGCAATCGCTGTAGCAAACTAATTTTAAAAAAACTTATTCTTAATCATATCAACGCAATTTGTTCACTTTAAATGAATTGCGTTTTTTATTAACTAAAATATAAAGTATACACGGAAATATTCTTATCAATAACACAACATGAACAACTTAAAACAACAAATAACCACACAATCTATAACAGATTATTAACCCAATTAAAAAGGGGAGTCTAACAACTACAACTAACATATAATAAGTTTATTACTTTTTACTAGTTAACATAATATATATTATACAAAGTTGTATAGAGTAAGTGTTCATCTGTATCAAAAACCAAGTAAACTATACTTAATGAGACGAAACGGAGATTTTTAATGAGATTTATACTAAATCAAACTTAAATGATTTTTTACGTTTTTATCACTAAATTTATATTTAATCCGTTTATAGCAAATCCGAACTTAAAATTCATGAATCGTTCTATTTACAAACACAAAAAAATTTTACGTAACGATACATTTAAAATAAAAATTTAAAATCGATTAAAGTGTTTTTATTACTAATGAATTTTCCACTGATTAATTTATCATTTTTAGCTACATATATGATTTGCTACATGTTACATTATTTTTATTTATTTCATATCATCGCTTGACTTTTATTATGATTGCTATCTTTCAATTTAGTTAACATAATTAAATATTATTAAAACAAAAATCACCCTAACTGTTAGGATGATTTTTTAGCACTTAAACATATATAGACCAATAAATTGAGTCCTTTCCCTATTTAAACATAAGTAATGCTCTAAATTGTTATTTTAATAGCAATCCCAATTGTAAATAACATTGGAAAAATCTAGATTTAACAAATCTTCCTTACGTATAAAGAAATTAGCAACACCAGAATCTCCCCACATAATATTTAATGCATCATCCGTGTCGATTTGTAGCAATAATATATCATGCTGTTGGTATTTTTCTTCCCATTCCCTCGGATCTGTCTGTGTGAAAAATGGATAACCGCCAATTTTATGCCCTTGATCTTCGCATAGATCATCATACAGTTCGCCTAATTCTGTTTTATTTTCTTCATCAACAATTTCTTCCCAATCAATGTTTTCATTAAAAATCTTTTCAAATCGATAATCTCTTGATGTTACTGGTTGATAATCGACTTCAAACTTTAGTTTAGCTGCTTCAGGTATGATAAAATGCTCTAAATCTAAAGTGTTTAAATAACTAAAATCAGTAATAACCTTAGTTAAATCTTCCGTTATTGTAGAATGATAAATAATTCGAAAGTCTTTTTGGCTTGTTGGATAATCAAAATCTATTCCAAAAAGTTCATCATCAGCACTTACGAAAAATTGTAACAGTCCGTTTTGAGGCATGGACTCAATATACGGCATTTCTTCAAAGTTTAACTGCGCAAGTAGCATCATTGGTTGTCCATTTGAGTCTTTAGGATGTTCTTGATTTATAGGTACATACGGATACCCGCCAAACTTACTTTCAAAAAGAGTTGTTTCTGCTTGCGTTCCAGGCACTTTTATATACGGTTTTACACTTTCTTCTAAAATACTCCGATATTGCTCTAGTTCTTTTGGTATTTTAAGCTGATACGTATTCTTCATTTCGCCTGCCTCCCTTTAAAGATAAATAATAAATGTCTATCTCAATTATATTGCAAAAGATGGTTTCATTAAAAAAAACTAAAAATCCGTTTTCACCCTCATTTTTTGCGCACTTGGCGGACAAAGTAAATTATGTTCTGAAACCTTTTTATTAATAATTTGAATTAAATTTGCTGCTTCTGCGGTATTTGTTGTTTCTTTTAGAGTTTCTTTTAAAATATCAATTTCTTTTGAAAGTTCAATCCACCTCGGTAAAACATGATTATTCTTCAAAGTTCTATACAGTTGCTTTTCAGGATTGTACGAAAGTTCTTTATCAAGATTAAGAGGTTTCCCTTTACCAGGTAAATCATTAAAAGCGCCTTTCTTTTCTGCTTGCTTTATGATTGAGCTAATATGGTCTTCATAAGTGAACGACCAAACTTTTTCATCTTTAACTAAAATTTCTTGTTTTTTAAGTTTTTTATCTAGTTCATCTTGATTCATAGATTCATTCCCCTTTTCATTTTATTTTTATAGTGTTGTTTTCGAATATTTTAATGCTCTCAATCCATCCGGTAGCTTTTTACGCCACCAAATGCCATCGTGACGATCTTTAAACTCTTCACAAATGGTTTTGTATCTTTTTTCTTTTAAAGCTTTATAGAGACGTCTATTTGCCGTTAAAAGAGGTTCATTTTCAAGTTTTCCTGATTTCGTATGAATATGAAGATGAAATGTATACTGGTTAGCCGATGTAATAAGAACTTCTTGAAGGTGTGAAGTGCGAGAATAATCATGTGGTGTATAAAGATGAATCTTACGTGTATTATTTGAAATTGAACTATAGAAAGAATATGTTTAAAATTCGCTGTAAAGTCATAGTTATTTAATTTTGATATGAAGAATATTAGAGCCTTGCTACATTTTATTTGTAATAAGGCTCTTTAAAGTTATTTAATTCTTATTGAATTAACGCATCCTTTTAGATCAGTTATTTATTAGGAAAATTATCAATTGCTTGAATAGCTTGTTCCAACGCTTTTATTCTTCTTTCTAAAAGCGTTCTTTGAGGACTTCCAGCCTTTGACTTATCATACGCCCTCTCAATTGACGGAAGCAAACCAGTAAGAACATTACAAGCTTCTGCTACATCTTGCTGGGTATAATTATGGGTTCTTTGATTCCAAACGTTTTCTAGCATTGCTAAGCCGATGCAAACAGCTTTCAGTCGTTTCTTTACTAAAGTAGTATTTGCACCTTTTTGAATCATCTGTGACAAAGCATTTTCTAGCTTATTGATTGTTGATTGTAAAGATTTTATTGATTCTAATTTATCTACATTTGACACGTTTTCCATGTTAGTGCTATCCCTTCTTCGTTTCTAAATTATTTTGCTTGATACTTGATGAAATCGATAAGAACCTGATTTCACTCGGAATATTTTAACATAAATAACTAACAATATTTGAAAGGATTTCTCAAGAATCCGGCACAATTGTTAAGCACAAGTTAACTAAACTGCCTGATAGTCCAATAAGAATTAAAAAACTTTTATGTCACTTAACATTTACATGATGAATAATGATTTAAAGGAAAACGGCTACTAAGCTTATCCTCCCTTCCTTACATCATTCTATATGTACTTCTTTCTTCTCATTAGAATTCCTATATAAACAAGTTGTTAATATTGTATATTTTATGAACAAAAAAACGCACAAGTAATGTATAACCTGTACGTTTTCACTTTTATTCAGTAAGGTAATAAAGTAATAGTTTCCGGGCCTTCTCATAATTCATAAAATCTCTATACAAAATTGGATACTTCACAATTTCTGTTTCTAGAAAACGATATTGCGGAAACCATTCAAAAAACGATTTTCTCAGCCAGTGTATTTGTTGAAATGAAATTTTCTTTTCGTTTTTATTAAGTACCCTACTCAAAGTTGCTGCGGTATGCATCCAATAATAATTTAAATCGGCATTTATACAGTCATCTTCTGTAAATTTATTTTTAAAGTCTCGCTGCAATTTTCGTGTATCACAATTCGGAAATGGTTTATATAGAGGACTATGCATTTTCAGCAATTCATTAAAAATAATCTTTTTTCCTAATATCAACGTTCCCCCCCTTTATTTCTCCATCCAATTCAATAAATTTTCATAATGATTATGAGCATCCTTATACCCAAGATTATATAAATTAACGAGCTTTTCTTTATTTCTCTCTATACCGCTTATAGGAAGCTGTGCGCTTGGCTGAATTACATAAAAATTATCTTTTTGTTCGTTGTGATTCATATAAGATACAGTTTCATTATAAAAACGATAATGTTCTACTAAAAGTTCTGCGATTTTCGGATATCTTCTATATAAAATTTTAGACAGTCCAGAAAATTTATTCCGTTGCTTCTCGTATCCTTCTGGCTTTGTCATTATAACAACGTTTTTTAAATAACCATCATTTTGTGCTTTAAAAACTGGAATAGGATCTATAATCCCTCCATCTAACAATTTTCGATTATCATATTCTACAGCAGGTGCTATAAACGGCACAGAGCTTGATGCACGAATAATTTTTAAAATATCATTTCCATGTTCTGTTTTATTATAATAAACTGCCTGTCCTAATTCGCAATCAGTCGTTCCGATTACAAACTGTTCATTTGAATTTAGGAAAGTTTGAAAATCAAACGGTACAATTTTGTTGGGTACTTCATCAAATAAAAAATCCATTCCAAATAATTCACGTTTTCGAAATAAGTTTCGATAAGATATATACCTGTGATCTGCTACTAGCTCTGTATTTACTTTCTTATTTCTTCCTTTTTGACGTGACAAATATGTTGCTCCCATACACGCTCCCGCGGATACACCGACTACATACGGAAAGAATAAGTTCCTTTCCATAAAATATTCGAGTACTCCTGCAGTATATAACCCTTTCATTCCGCCGCCTTCTAATACTAAACCGATATTCTTCATGCTCAATCCCTCTACTTCTGTTTTCTTAATTACATGTTAGCACAAGATTTTAGGATGAGGTTATATAAAATAGTTGCAATAATAACAAAAAACTATTGAAGCAATGTCATAATCTATTAGTCATTCGCATGGTACAATATAAGAAACTCATTCCACATATTATAAAGGAGGAATTTCATATGGGTTTATTTAGTGGTATTTTAGGAAATGCATCAAGTGCGAGTACAGAAAGCGTTGAACGTGATTTAGAAAAGATTATGCTAGATGATGAGAAAGTTGAGCATGCTTATAAATTAATTCGTGACTTAATCGTATTTACAAATCGCCGTCTTATTTTAGTAGACAAACAAGGAGTAACTGGTAAAAAAACAGAATACCATTCTATCCCTTATAAAAGTATTACACAATTTAGTATTGAAACAGCTGGGCATTTTGATTTAGATGCAGAGCTTAAAATATGGGTGTCTAGTTTGAGCGAGCCAATTACGAAAGAATTTAAAGGCGATGATAGCATTTTAAGTATTCAAAAAGCGTTAGTAACATATACGACAAAATAGTTCATTTTTGTATATTTATTCGCATTAGAAATTACTAATCCGAACTTTTTGGAAGAATATACATTGAATTTGTATATTTAATCTAAAATGATAAAAAAAGGAAAAGCATTTAAAATGTGCTTTACCTTTCTTTTTTATAATAAATTAAAGTTGCTTTATCATTTAATTTATTTTTAAATTCCGCTCTTATATATCCCATCTTTTCGTATAGAAAACAATTTCGTTCTTCCTCTAAAATTGTAGCAAGCTCCCAAGTCGTTATTTCCGGAAACATCTCCTCGATTAAAATTAATACTTTTTGAGCAATTCCGTTCCCTTGATAGTCTGGAATAATAAACATCGGGCTGATCCAAAATTTAGATACCTCTTCTTTACGGGATATACATATCGCTCCGACAAGATTTGTATTTACGGAAATTTTATAAAATCCACCGTCCGGATTATTTATTCTTGAAACTGTTCTTTCAATGGGTTCACTTGCTGGATTTGTTTCATAGTCCTTATACTTTTCTAATAATGAGCTAAATGATTCGATTTGCATTTGAAATATAACTTCTGCATCGATCGCTGTAGCCTTCTCTAATGTTACCAATTTAAACGCTCTCTTAAAGAAGTAATATGAGCTGTATGATGACGACCGTGCCATGCATATAGTCCAATTGCAGCAGCAAGTTTTGTTTCTCCTGATTCAGGATGATTAAATGTCTTTTCTAAATCTGCTGGTTCTAAAGAATATAATAAGTTAACCCATCTTTTATGTAATGAATCTAGCATTACAAGTGAAACATCTACTGGTAATTTTGAGTCAGGTAGCTCTGCCCATTTTTCTTCTTTGTACGGTTTAATAGTTGGATTCTTTTCTGTCAGTGCTAATTTAAAGCGTATGTAGCTATTCATATGACTATCAACAACATGATGAACAACTTGACGAACAGTCCATCCACCAACGCGATACGGTGTATCTAACTGCTTCTGATCTAAATCTTTTATCGCTCTTGCTAATTCATTAGGTAAATCCTCAATTTCTTGAATCCATTTATCAATTATTTCTTCTGTAATAGTGCCTACATAAGTAAATTTGCCTATTGGATAACGTAAATCCTTCATGTACATGTCCCCCTATTATTTTTAACCCTTAGTAGTCCTCCAAATATAATGTACGAAATTTACGTTTTCCCCGTTTAAATCTACAGTAGTTGTATCCGCTTCCTTTTCACGAGAAAATCCGCTCTTTTCTAATACAATTTGTGAAGCTATGTTATTTGTTGTTGTCTTAGCATGTATTTCATTAATTTCATAGACTCTTGCTTGAGCCAAAATCAATTTTACAGATGCTGCTGCAACGCCTTTTTTAGTAAACTTCTCTCCAACTCGGTAGCCTAACGACCCAATTCGTTTTTCCTTATCTAAATCAACTAAATTTATACGTCCTACAATTTCTTTTTCTGTATTACGTATGAGATGAAAATAAGAAATCCCCTCAGTTTGTTCTTTTAATAGTTCGTCAAGTTGCTTTTGAAAGTGTTCATACACGTAATACTTAGAGCCACGACTTGGTACCATTGTTTCAAAAAATGATTTGTTCGTGAGTTCAAAATTAAATAAATCTTCAGCGTCTTGATTCTTTAATTGTTCTATGTATATTTCCATCCCGTTTACCCCTTCTTGATTTACTAACTGTTATATATTCTTTTTTAAACAATAATTTTCCTGCTATTTCTTTCGTCTAAGTAATACAGTAAGTAATAAACTAGGATGAAAAAGATGAAATGGACTACGAATTAAGTTCATAACTCTAACTAACCGAATATAAATATCAGAATCACTTGCAGAAAGTTGATATATTTGTTTCGTATACCATTGCTGAAATTTTTGTTTCGTAGTTAATTCTTTCTGTAACTTAGGATGACGTGCTATCTCCGTTGTGGTCATTTCCCAAGGTGTTTTGATAATCATAGCAGTCTTCCTATAAAACTCTCGAGTTAATGTTTTATCAAGCCTTTTTCTCCCTTGAAGAATTAATTGCAATTGGTGAGCTTCCATAGCTGCAACTGAAACACCTTGTCCGAAAACTGGATCAAAACGACAATACGCATCTCCAACTACTAACAATCCTTCAGGTAAATTATTAACTAGATCAAATCGCCTGCGTACTTGATATGGAATTTTGTACGTTTTTATATCGGTAATCGCCTCAGCTTTGTTTAGAAACTCTGTAACATTAGGGATTGATAGGTTTTCAGCAAAATCATAAAATTCATCATCTGTTTGCGGTGCTTTTTCATTTGCATATCCACTAAAAGTAACAAAGTAACGATCATCTTCAATCGTTTGAATTAGAACACCATAAGGATTTTCAGGAAAACTTGGAGACATAAGCATATTACAACAGTCTAATATCTCTTTTTCTTTGAGCCTAAACATTCTAGTTGCGTAAAACAAATCAATTCTTACTTTCTCTTCTTGTACTTCGAAATTGTATTCTTGTAACCAATCTATACTTTTCGAACCAAATCCACTTGCATCAACAACAAGATCTGCATGAAATTCTTCTTTCATTCCTGTTTTCAAACATTTAGCTTTTATTCCATAGACTTTATTAAGTTTGTTATCTACTAGTAATCCTTCAACCAACATTTCATACTTCGTAGTAACATTTGAAACTTGTTCAATTCGTTTTTGAATATGCGATTCTAACAGAAGACGACTTTGTTGAATCATATTTATTTCGCCTTTGAAAGGCTGCTTCCATAGGCCGAACTGATGCCATTTTAAATCGCGAGTAAAGTTATTTACGATGCTACCTGCTTCAATTAATTCATTAGTAATGTTAGGAAACAACTCCTCAAGTGCTTCTTCGCCGCCTTTTAATAACACATGCGGATGATTACTTTGCGGAACTCTTTTTCGCGGACCTTTCCCATCCCATCTTTCTCCTGCTTCTAAAATGAGTACTTCTTCAAAAGTATTTGATAAAGCCTTTGCGGCGAGTTTTCCTGCGATACTTCCACCAATAACAATAGCCTTAGTAAACATTTTTTCCCCCTTAATGAAAAGAGATCCTGTCGTGTATGAGTCGTGTATGAATGGAACAGGATCTTAACTAATAATCCCTTGATAATTATATTTAAAAAACCTTTGTGAATTGCAACATTAAAATTAAAATACCTAATCCCCATACGTAATACGCGAATACTTTTAAAGAATGACGTTTTAAATATTGAATCATCCATGAAACTGCTATGTAACCAAAGAACGCTGCTGATAATGTTCCGACAATTAATGATGTACTAGAAATAGATTCTGCTTTCCCTTGAAAAACATCTGCAAATTGCAAGATGATAGCTCCGACAATAGCTGGTGTTGATAATAAAAATGAAAAATACGCCGCCGTTTCGCGGTCTAACTTTCTCCATAATGCAGCGACAATTGTCATTCCAGAACGAGAAATTGCTGGAAATATAGCTACTGCTTGAAATGAACCAATTATGAATGCATCTTTATATGTAATATCATTCATTTTTTTACGACCGTTCTTTTGTTTATCGGCCATATAAAGAAATAAGCCCGTCACTAAAAACTCCCAACCTATTGTTATACCTGTTTTTGAAATATCTTCAAAAAAGTCTTTAAATAGTAAGCCAATTACGACAGCAGGTACCGTCCCAACGATAAGTAATAGCATAAGCTTTGAAAATGGATTTTTTATTAAATAAATAAATTCTTTTCTATAATAAATAAACACTGCAAGCAAAGTTCCGATATGCAGCATCGTATCTAAAAACAAACCTGCCTCATCTAACTGAAAAATATGCCTCCCTAAATATAGATGCCCTGTACTACTTATAGGTAAAAACTCTGTCAGTCCTTGAATAATTCCTAAAATAAAAGCTTCTAGCCAATTCATGATGATCTCCTTTCTCATTTGCTTGTACCAATATATGATGCTTTAATTTTTGTTATGAAAGAAAATATATTTCTCCTGGGGATTTACTTTAACCTTTATTTTGAAGTTATGGATTGCAATGTCGATGGATATATATGTAAAAATAAAGGAGGGTTTATATGGAGAAACACACAAAATTAGGAAACATATTACTTTGGATTGGACCAATTCTTGTGTTCTTAGGCTTATGTATGACAAATGTAATTACAGACATACCTTTCTTTGAAGGAAAGCATAAAACTCTTGGAATTATTATGTTATTTATAGGGGTACTTTGTTTAATTGCCGCTCATCACTTTAAAATAAGAAAAAATTCTGCCGATTAAATAATATATTCCCTTATAAGGAGGAACAAATGCGAGGAAAATCATTACGGACAAAAATTACAAACCTATATAAATAAAAACAATCCTAGTGTATGTACTAGGATTGTTTCATTTCGCTAATATTGTTTATTTATAAAACACTTTATCAACGTTATATTTCGCTTTGTATTCATTAATGATATAAGTTTCGTAAATTTCTCTTTCTGTTGGATCTTCTACGATACATGCATCGATGCGGTATACTTCATCACGATTATTTTTGATTGGTGAAACATTATCTTCAAAATGCTTTTTAATACGTTGTCTAATTTTACGAGCTTTACCTACGAAAAGAAGTTCGTCATTAATGTTGTAAAACATAAAAATGCCGCCTTTATCTCTAGGGAACAAGTGGAAATCGATAAAACCGTTAATTGGAGTAATTAATGGCTCGTCTCCTTTAATAACTTGTTTACGTTCAGTAATTGAAACATCAGCTTCAGGAATATTAATTTTAATCAAGTTCATTCACGTCCTCTTTTATTATAAAGATAAATAATAGCATAAGTATGTAAGAAAAGCTATGTTCAGAGGCATATTTCATTTTATAATTCAAATATTATAGGTATATCATGTAAACTTTTTTTCCAAATCATATGATCAATTGATTCGCCCCAATAATCCTTCAGCACATAACTAGGTTTTCCAAACTTTTTCGTCCATATACTTTGTGCTTCTTTGTATCCACTATCTAAACAGTATTCGATTATTCCTCTGCTAAGTAATGTAAGAAACATTGTATTTAGCAGTAAACTCCCTATACCTTTTCTTTGATACTCCGGAAGTATAAATACAGTTCCTATTTCATACAAATCCTTAAGTACACCGCCTGTACAACTATTAATTAATGTACTTGCTGGACCAATTTCAATCGTTCCAATGATCTTATCGTTACTTGTATCTATTGCTAATAAAAAGTAACGACTTTCTCCATTACTATCAAAATCGTTTTTCAAATATTGCTTTTTCGAGTTAATTTCATTTTCTATGTCATCTAATAATTGTGATAACCCTTCGTTTTTATAAGTATTCGTAATAACTAGACGAAAAAATAAATTTAATTCATCACTATCATCCGAATTCGGTCTTCTAATTTCAACGTTATACATGATTTAAATCTCCAATCTTTGAAAATATATGAGAAAGTGTATTCATTTTAAAAGATTTTATACAATCGTTAAGACCATACTTTATATACTCTATTCATTATTATTCTACACAGCTCTGCATAGATCCAGCAGTATAGAAAACTCAGTATAAATATTAATGTAATAACTTTTATATCCATAGTTGTATGAATAGTAGGACCAAGTACAGGAAAACGGAAGATATCGAGAATGATCATAATTCCTATAAGTAGACATATCGCTGAAAAGGAAATTACCCAAATCCTCCTCTTGAATTGTAAAAAGGATACTCCTAATGCTATACCTAATAATCCTGTAGTAAAGGGAAAGACAATTAGTTCACTTGGCTCAATAATGAATAATAGGAAAATAGTAAGAATATAAGAGAGTACTCCCTCACGAATAGAATAACAAATAGCTAGAAAAATCGGTAGCGTCGCGAAAGGACTAATAAATAACCCTATTCCAGGGATTAAATTCCCCGCAGATTGAAAAATAGCAGCAAATGAACCGAGTAAAGCTGTAATGACTAACCTACTTGCAGGAGTCACCTTTCTTTTATGAACAAAATTCGCATCCTGCTCTATCATCCATTGATACCAATAGCATCTAAAGCGATTCATCAAAATACCTCCTAAAGATACCTAATTCATCACTTACTATAATTATTCATACACTTACGGTTTATGAGTTACTTTCTACTAATCGTTTATACATAGAAGTTTTTTAAGGGGGACAACAGGTCGTGCGTTTTAAAGAAGAATGAATTCCTTATATTTTTAGACTTAGAGTTTATATCGTATCAAGGAACAATTTCATAAATAGTACCTTTGTTAAAATCAGTTACTTTCATAGAACCGTAAACTCCTAAATATAATCTAGTTTGATCTAAGTTTGTTCCTAAACTAACATAATAAGCTGATTGAGCACCAAAATCATAATTGGTTTCAATAACATGAAAATCATTACGTTTATCGTCTATACTTGCTCTAGTATAAGCTAACACTCCCTTTACTGGAGATTGAGATTCTTCTTTCTTGGCAAGATCAGTAAACACGACGCTACCTGATAAATTTGGGATTGTAGTTCCCATATAGGGCTGAACTCCTGTAAGTGAAGTTCCTCCAAACTTATCCGGTCTGGAATCTTTATGAAAATAACTAATTAGGGGCTGAATACGCCTCGCTGACGTTTGAATTGTTTCATTATAATAAGCCATTGTTCTCTCATCCAAAGTAGGATTCTCAGAACAGTGCCTTATAAAAGAAGTAGGAAATTCTCCTTCCCATCCTCGCCAACCAAAATTAATAAATCCATCTTGAGTGGGAGTGGATCTCATTACATACATTTGAATAAGTTCAGTAACCGGTATGGGTTTATAATGAACAAACGAAAAAATAGACTCTACAATATCCTGACCGACATTTCCAACATATTTGATATACTGATTATAAAACCTTTGAAATGAAATACCTGTTATATTCCGAACCCCTTTCGCAATTACTGTAAGTGTTTCTTGTATAGATAAAGGAAACTCATTAAAGCGCGTAACTACTGGAGGGTTATTTATGAATGTATTTTTACTTACATCAATTTCAATTATTTTACCCGCTATTTCTAAATCATCCTGGCTTAAATTAAATGGATCATAACCCGATCCACCATCTCCATTTGTAAAAACAAGTTTTCCAGTCTCAGGTGAAAAGTTTAAACTATTGACTCCGTTATGATTAAAAAAGGGCCTTCTTATGTTAAGTAATGTCCGTCGTTTTTGAGGTTGACCATGTGATTGTAAAATCCATTCCTCAACCGTATCAATATGATCATATTGAGTATCTCTATTTACCCACTTTAAGTTTAAAGTTTTCAGATCACATGGATTAGGTTTAAAAGGTTCAGAAAGGGCACCCGGACCTTGAGTGCCAGCTACTGAATAATGAAGGTAAAATAAACCGTTTTGATAAAATTGTGGATGAAACGCTAGTCCTAGCAATCCTCGTTCATCATATCCATTACCAGAAACCCCTTCTTCAGATGTGCCTAATTTTATGATTCGCGGGCGAATATCTAAAAAAGTCCTTATAACTCCGTCTCCTATGTAAAAGATTTCTCCTACCTGGGTTGCAATAAATAACCTTTCAATTGAGTCACCTGGTAGTATAGTTGTTTTCAAAACAGTAGGTAAATTGAACTTACTTGCAATAGGTCGTAAACTAACCTTAACTTTTGTCAACTTACTTTACACCCCTTTAATTGCGTTTTATTAAAAGAATATGATAACTACGCATCCGTCGCATATATTCAGGTGCGTCCATCGGATTCCCTGCGATCATTTCAATTATACAGAGTCTTTCGGCGCTTTCCTTTTCAGCATGGATTATGGCCTGATCAAGCTCTCCATAGGTCCGGACCGTAACGGTAAACGCGTTACCTCCAAAAGCTTCGGCCAGCTTGGTGTAAGACCATCGAGGGATTTGGTTGTACTTTTGATCCTCTGTTTTGACATTTAAATATTTCTCAATTGTATAACCATCGTTGTTCAATATAAAGATTATGGGCTTGCAGCCGTAATAGAGCATAGAACTGATTTCCTGTGCTGTTAGCTGCAGGGCTCCGTCACCTGTAAACAGCAATACTCGGCGTTCCGGCGCGGCCATAATAGCACCGAACGCCGAAGGGATCCCATAACCAATGGACTGCCATCCACCTTGCCCAATATATGTTACATTGCCCGGCAGTCTTACCTCTCCCATTCCATTATAGAACGTTCCGGTCTCAGCGATTACAATATCACCCTCTTTCAGCATGCGCTGAAAACGTGGATAATAGTCGACCGCCAATAGAGGTCCGTCGACATTAGTTGTTAATTGATCGTAAGGGAATGAAATTTTTTCTGTCAAACCTTTTCCCTTATAACCCACCTTCTGCACGGCAAGTAGCATGTCGGCTGCAAGAACATTCGGATATTCCGCCTCAGCGATTTTAACCATATCTGGTTGAATATTAACAGTTATTAGCGGGTCCAGCTTTGCGGTAAAACTTGCGGTGTTTGTGTCCGCCCATACCATGCCAATCACAATGATACAATCTGCATTCTCCACCGTACTTTGGACTTCAGCCCTCCCGAAAGAGCCTAGATACATTCCGGTATAATTTGGATGGGTCTCGTCGAATCCCCCCTTCCCGTACATCATCGTTACAACAGGCACATTCATTGCATCGGCTAGCTGCCGAGTTGCTGTCTGAAGGCCGAAACGCATCGTTTTCACATCCACCAAGATAACCGGTCGGTAGGCACGTTCCAAAAGCGGACGGACATGATTCACTGCAGCCTGAAGGGTATTCGGGTTGGATGTTGGACGTGGTGGTACTGGCTCTGCCCATACTTTAATCGGCTTGGTCACTAAATCATTAGCCACAACCAGGTATACCGGCTTTTTCTTTTCCTTAGCAATGCGAATCGCAGTCTGAATTTCAATCTTGGCATTTTCCGGTGTAAGCACCGCGGTATATGCCGTAATCTGCTCATACACCTTGCGAAAGACGTCAAAATTCCCATCCATTAAGGTGTGATGCATAAGCTTATGCTCTTTTTGATCCTTCTCAGGAGGCGCACCCACAATGTGTATTATTGGTACATGCTCGCTGTTGGCTCCCGCTATCGCATTGCAGGCGCTGAGCTCCCCGACCCCGTAGGTCGTAATAAGAGCCGATATTCCTTTGATTCTTGCATAGCCATCTGCAGCGTAGCCCGAGTTTAGTTCGTTCCGTCCTTCTATAAAACGGATGCCGTTATAACACTCCAAAGTATCAAGAAGTGTAAAATTATAGTCCCCTGCGACACCAAAAATTTCGGTAATGCCCTCCAGTTTCAGGCAATCGAACAAATACTGGCCAACCGTTTTTTGAGCAGGTCCCCTTTGTAAACCAAAGTTGCCCATATTAATCATGTTGTCCATCGCTTGCTCACTCCTTATCCATTTCTTTGGCTTGTTCTGTTTAATAGTACTATCCTTTTTGATAATGCCCTTTAATTGAATCGGTTATCCGTTATACAATAATTAATGGGGAAGAACTCAGTAATAGACTTACCTTTGATCAAACATGTTTATAAACTAACATAACGTACAAGAAGTCGGCTTTTCTCTTGTCGAAATTTACTTAGCATACAGTGGTCATATATTTTCAAGAATAACGGAAGAATACATAGAAAATGCTACATAAATGTGAAGTTTGATCAACTTAGGGGGGACAACCTTGTTCAATCAGATAGTAAAAGCTGTACCCAATTTATTTACGATTGGAAATTTATTGTGCGGTGTTTTTTCAATTACCATGAATATGAGTGACTATTTGGAAGTAGCCTCCATTTTTATTTTCTTTTCAGCTGTTTTAGATCTCCTTGATGGAAGAATTGCGAGAAAATTAAAAGTGAACAGTGAGTTTGGTGTACAATTGGATTCCTTAGCTGATATTGTTAGTTTCGGAGTTGCTCCTGCACTTTTATTTCATTCGATAGCAACACCATCTATTTTAACTTCTTTGGCATTTATCCTTTTCCCAACGATGGGTGCTTTAAGATTAGCTAAATTTAGTGTAAAACCAACCATTGGATATTTTAAGGGATTACCTATTCCAGCTGCTGGATTACCATTGGCTGGTATGGGATTATTTTCATATAGTAATGCATGGATTACATTAATCCTCGCTCTCTTAATGGTAAGTCCAATTAGATTTAAAAAACTTTAATTAGGATCCCGCCTATCGCTTTAATTTCATTTGTGAAACGGTTCGCTAATATCCATCAAGTTGAGGGTTTTGATGTTATTCATCATTTTACGAATACAGCGATGGGACAGACTTTAAAGAACTTACCATTACGATACCTTATACTGATTCTTCACCCAGAAGAACCTTTAGGCTTTTGCCTAACCGCCATTCATCTCCCACTTACTCATTGGACCATGTCCTACCCATTCCTTGAGGTGGGGGTTTTCTGTCGGAAAATGATAAAAAGAAAGGATATTCGCCTCTATATTGAACGAATCCACTTTTCTTCTCTAATACCTCAAACGATAAAAATGCACTTCGTTGCTATAAAAGGCAAAAATTTTTCGTTTTGTGGGTTATCTATTTTCTTAGCTTGATGGATGTGGTGGTACCCCACATCCATCAACTTAAGGATTTAGACTATTTTTAAACTTAAAAGCACGTTACTATTCTCTTATGTTAATGAGAAAGGGTGACGTGCTTTTTATGAATATGCATCAAAAACAAGAGCTGTCTTTATTTGCCGAAGAGTTATATCGATATATGTCTCCCGCT
>NZ_LXLV01000038.1 GCF_001757995.1 Bacillus mycoides
ACAAAACATACTAAGATTAGTAGTGCAGACCAAGGCATTGGTTCGCGCTACTATTTTTTATATAGTAGAAGTGAAGAGGAGGTCGTGGGTGTTTTGGGATCTTGAATCCGTATACAAAACTGACCTTCTTCACTTACCTTATTTGAATCAGTTTTTAGTATGTTGGTCTTCGAGATCGTGTATAAGAAATGAGAATCGATAAGTGTAAGTTGAAGACTTCAATTCCACCTGAGGAGGCGCTATATGAAACACGTTATTGCATTTGATGTCAGTATGGGTAAAAGTTATATGGTAATTTATAATGCACAAAAACAATGCGTATTCGAAAGTGAAATCAAGCATTCTAAGCCTGATTTTAAAAAGCTACAAGAAAAGATACATAAGCTTACAGATGAAACCGGCGAATCACCTGAAATTGTGTTCGAAGCAACAGGGATCTATTCCAGACAGCTAGAACGATTTATGCAAAATAACCAGTATACATATTGTTTATTAAACCCATTAGAAGCCAAAATACAATGTGATTCCTTGCGGATTCATAAGACAGACCGAAGCGACGCACACCGATTAGCTCTCACTCATTTTACAGTTACCCGAAGGGTATCTACCGGAACTGATAATTTATTCTATCAGTTAAAATCTCTTTCTAGATTATATAGTGAACTGGATGATGAATTATCAATAATTCGCGGCCGTATGCATAAAGTAATCCAATTAACATTTCCAGAATTGGAAAGAATATTTACTAGTAAATCTGATTTGTTTTTAAATTTTGTTCAACTATTTCCCCACCCAGATTGTGTTTTAGGTCTTTCTAAAACCATTATAAAAAATCGTATTCGTGCCAACACCAATAAAAAAATATCAAATATTACGGCGGAGAAAAAAGCGATTCAGATACTTGAAATAGCGAAAATTTGCTATCCTGCTGTTTCTCAGAACGATGTTCTGTGTGACCAGCTCAAATTATACGCAAGGCGCTATCAAGAGCTTCTTCACCAAAAAGAAAGCTGTATTAGCAAGATGGTGTATGTAGCTGAGCAACGCGCAGAATACGATATCATTCGCAGTCTCCCTGGGATTGGACCGAATACTGCCGTACGCTTGATGGCTGAAATAGGAGATATTACTCGTTTTAACAATAACAAGCAACTCAATGCATTTGCTGGTATTGATATACGCCGTTTTCAATCAGGTAAAACCTTTTTTAAAGATAAAATCAATAAACGTGGAAATAAACATTTGCGGAAGCTCCTTTTCCTCATCATCCAGAACATGATTAAACAACGACGTTACGGACAAAATCATATTGTTGAGTATTACGATAAATTAAAAACGCAACCTTATAACAAGTGTCATAAAGTTGCGTCCATTGCATGTGTAAATAAATTATTGAAGCTTCTCTTCTATCTCATTACACATAATATGCACTATGATTATCGGTTAGCCGCCTAAAACCATAGTTTCATCCATCGTACCATATCTTCCCCCTAGTAAAAAATGGACACATATTAGGGGTATTTGGCTTGCATTCTAATTGGCTTAAAATCTCTGGCATTTAATCAATTATAACTCTAAAAAACATTTGACTAATCGTAAGAAAAACA
>NZ_LXLV01000039.1 GCF_001757995.1 Bacillus mycoides
AATTCTTCTGAATATGTAATAAATATTGAACCTTTTTTAGTCATGAAAAATCCCCTCCAAGTAATAGTGTAACATCCATGTATGTACATGGTCTTTTTACACTGTCTACTTAAAGGGGATAATATCATTATAGGTCCTTTCCTTTTAATATTGCTTTATCAAATTCACCGGTGAAGCAAGTACCTTACTACTTTTCACATCATATAATCCTATAGGTGTTACTCGTATAAATGGCAAGTGCGTCGCAGAAAAGAATAAAATCGTAAATGCTGGATCATTAAAAGAATAACCTCGCTCTTGCAATAATTTCACCATCAGTTTCTCTTTATGTATTAATACGCTCATTTCTAAGTCTGACATAATACCTAATAAAGGTAATGCAATTTCATGTATAACTTCATTCCTTTTAGTTAGTACCATTCCGCCACCGAGCTCTTTTACTCTATGAAAAGCTGTAAGCATATCTTCTTTACTTTTTCCAATAAGAATGATGTCACCTGTTCCGGAATAAGAGCTAGCGAGACCACCTACTTCTTTCGCAAAACCTTTCACAACTGTATTCACTCGCCATGTGCCATCACGAGCAATCATCATAAGGAAACACTCATCATGGTCAAGAGAAAGCTCATCACAGTTCAATTCCATTTCACTAACATATGGCTTTGTTATGACGTCGTTTAATAATTTTATACCATTTGCATCATTGAAAATCATATCTTCTTTCTGCAAACACCAGTCTAATTGTAAAGGTGCTACTTGGAATTTGTCCCACTCTATACTTACTGATTTATTTTTGTCTATTCCATCTCGCTTCATCCATTTCCCTTTTGCAATTACACTAATTGGGGTTGGGTTTTCTTTACTTTCTAAAATATTAATATTGGCGATTCTACCTGTCGCAATTGAACCATGTAAATGTTCCATATTATAATAACGAGCAATATTATAGCTTGCCATATTATAAGCATCAAATACTGGAACCCCTTGCTTTAACGCTATTTCTATCAACCTATTCGTCATTCCATTTTCATAAAATGACGGATGTGAACCGTCTGTCGTAAAAATAAATCTATCAAATTGCTTAACACCTAATTCCAGTAATTCTTTCAGTAATACTTCTAAATCTGGACGGATAGAAGAATTTCTAAGAGAAACAGTGTAACCTTGCATAAGACGAGTTAATGCTTCCTGTCCTGTCATCGCTTCATGATCACAATCTGTACCTAACAGTTTTAACTTCGCTAAAGTTGTTTCGGATGCACCTGGGAAATGTCCTTCTACTTTTTTCTGTAATCGCTTTGTTTCCTGCACCCAATTTAACATTTCATCATCGCCATGTAATAGTTTTGGCCATGCTGTTAACTCACCGCCTTGAAGAACTGCTTCATGTTTCAGCCACTCTATTATTTCTTCACTATTAAATAAAGATTCACCATTTTGCAATTCAGTCTGTCCATCAAAACGGCACCACCAATACATACTTGCTGGAATCTTTTTAAATTCATCTAATAAACGAAATGCTTCTTCACGTTGTAATGTAAAAAATAAAGTTAAATTATCATTAATGAAAGTTGTTGTCCCAAATTGCATCGCATAATTCGCTAACGTCTCTGGATTGTATAATTGATATGGATGTGCATGCGGTTCTATGTAACTAGGAACTACATACTTTCCATCACAATCAATAACTTCACAATCCGTTAATTGCTCTGGAAATTTCTCCCCTACGTATACAATTCGGTCATTATATACCCAAATATTTGCTACTGTCCAATCACGCAAGTATGAATTTAAATACGTTGCATTCTTTAATAAAATATGTGGGCTTCTCTTACCATCTACTACTTCGACATGTTCTCGTAATTGTTTGTTACTCCATTTAAAGTGATTTTGTCCCAATGTACTCAACTCCCAATCTATTAATTGTTATATTGGTTAAAATGAGAAATAGTTAATCAACTAAAGTATTTTCCATTCATAACTCCCCTGTATAAATCCCTATAACCTTTATTATATGGAACGGTTGCAAAAATAACAATTTTCAGAATTAAAGGTATACCTCTTTGCTCTAAAATAAAAAGGATGTCATGTAACTGACATTCTTTTTATTTTTATAGTAAGCTATACGATTGATTTTCACTTTGAAATACACTTGATGCCATATCATAAATGCAACTACTGTCCATAGTTGCGAATTTTAAAAAGCACCTCTTTTATATACAACTATAACAAAATCCCATTCATTTTCTTTTCATCTATTTTTTAAATTCAATTTTCATCATTTTATTAAACTGCGGAGCAATATCGATCCCACCTATAGAGTTAATACTGATAGCCAATGTATGTTTCCCTCCAATTACTCCCCCCGCAAAAGTTGTAAATCCAGGAATTCCTCCTCCGTGACCCCAAACTGAAACACCGTTTGGAAGTTTAGTCTCATAGATTCCAAGACCATATCCATCACCAACCTCTTTTCCTTCTACAGGAACTGTAGTAAGCATTTCTTTTAGCTCGCGTTCCTTCAGTAACTTACCACCGAGTAAAGATGAAAAGAACGTATTTAAATCGTCCGCATTAGAAATCATATCTCCAGCTGCATTAGCTAAAATCGGATTATAATACGTAATGTCTTTCAACTCGCTTGTTCCTTCAATTTTCACATACCCACGAGCATGATTCTTTCCTGGGATGACGGGTGAATTACCTGGCAAAAACGTATTTGACAGGTCCAAAGGTTCAATAATTCGCTTTTCGATTTCTTCCGCATAACTATTACCAGTTATTTTTTCAATTAGCATTCCCAATATGACATATCCTGTGTTTGAATACGACCAACCTTTACCTGGCGAAAAATCTGGAGGCAGAGAAAGGCCTATTTTCACTATTTCTTCTGCTGTATACGTTTTTTTCGAATTCATTATGTCAGCGTCTTTTGACTTTAAATATTCAGCTATACCACTCGTATGATTCAAAAGTTGACGTATCGTAATTTGATTGCCATCATACCCATTTCCTTGAATGAGACCCGGTAGCCACTTTTCAATTGGATCGTCAAGTTGTATGCGATTTTCTCCTACTAATTGAAGAACAGTCGTGGCAGTAAAAGTCTTCGTCAAACTACCAATCCGAAAGCGATAATCCGATTTCATCGGTTGCTTTGTACTTAAATCCGCCACGCCAGCTGTATAACTACTAGTTTTTCCGTTGTTAGACGTCTTAGCTAATATCCCTGGCGTTCCAAGCTGTACTGTTTCCTGCATTACTTGTTTCCAACCATTCCGGTTCTTTTGATCATGTGCTTGTGACGGACTAGATAAATTTTGAACAGACTCTGCTTTCACAGTAAACCCTGGTGTGAATAGAGTAGTACCCGCTAATAAAACTGCCAAACTTGCTAACTTAATTGAATTACATTTTTTCATAAGGCTCCCTCTCCCCTATTAATATCGGATTGATTCAAGTTATACTTTAATCCTATATGATAAAACTCTCTTTTTTCTTATCCATTCCTTACGAAATACTTACGTTCAAATTTTGATACGATAAACTGAGAAAGAGCTATGCATGAAAATAATAAGGGCATATAAAATAAGGACAGCCACTTAACTGCCCTTATCTTCATTTCACCTCGTCTTTATTATTTTTAAGATGATTCATTAATTGTGTTCGTTTCAAAGGTACATATATGTTTGTTCCAATAACATATATTTTATCCTTATTGGATTATCTTATAAATATAATGAGTTCTTATTAAGATAAAAATAAAAAAGAACGTGTTTTCATTTTTTATCTAAACACGCTCTCTTAAATATTTAAAACCCTATATCAACTTTTTATTCCATTCTATTCTTTAAACAACTAATCCTTATTCACTTTTACCATCCTGCACTAGCGTTCATACCATTTCCGAGAATAGTAAAAAATAGTGGCCACAGTACCGGCCCTAACGTAAGAAGTATATTTAGAAGTATAAGTATTCTATATACCCCAGAGAAATTATGATCTTTACGATTTACAAATACTAAAATCACTAATAATATTATGGTCGTTAAAAATAAAAGTAGAATTAGCAACCAATACCAAACCATTAAACTGAGACTCCATGGTGTTAATAGCTCGTGTATTATACCAAATGTGATTCCTAATACTCCAAAACTAAAGGTAGTAACTGTTGATTTTATAAGCAATTTATTTAATGTTTTTTCGTATGTATTTTTACAATATAAATCTATTAAAGTGTATAAAGATAAATATGCCATTAATACACCTATCCAAGACAATAACCAGTCTCCGCCCCCTCTAAATAACATGAACAGCAGCCAACACATCCCTACTGCAGAAAAAGCAAAGGAAATAAGTATGCTTTTCAATACCGGTTTCATTATATTTTCACACCCTTAAAAATAAATTATAAGTTTTTACTAAACTCATGTAATTTTTTATTAACATGCTACCCATTAATCGTTTAGCTTTAATGTATCCTTTTTTCATTTTATATTAATAAAACAAAGATACACTCATGAACAATTTAAGAAGCAATACTATACAAAGAGTTACATATAGCTTGTATTTTCTTTTTCCATTGGTAGAGATATTAAAAAATTAAGTATACATTAACATGCAATTAAATATAAGTAAATAAAATTAATTTACAATTAATTTTATTTACTTATATAATTTTTATATTCAGATTAACTCAGCCATCTTTTATATTTTGATATAGTACATTCTACTATTCATGTCGCTCTTTCCCATCCCGCTCTATCCACTTTATAGTTTTTTCTACATCTAACTCCGTATACGCCTTTTCACCATAACGAACAGACTCATATATCGAAATAATATCTCTCTTTCTACAAATTCTTTTCAGCCACTGTTGCATCGTTTCATAGGGCCTTCGCTGTTCGTGAAATGGTAAAGTTCTTTCCCATTCAACTAACCTTCTCCTTATCGTATCTGTAGGTAGTGATTGATCTGACTGATGTGTGACTTCTTCATTCTTTACGGTTCTTACCGTATTCTCCTTGGTGACCGATTGTTTCTCCTGCTCTATTTCTGTTTTCGTCAATCTTTTCTTAATATACTTGTAGAAGGAATATATGATTGTCACTGCTATAATCACATAAAAAGCTATCGTAATCCATGAATTTGAGAGCATAGAAAATACGTCTCCCCATGAGCTTTTCCATTCGAAATCTTTTAATTTTTTACCCGTTGTTGTTCTTATCCCTTTATCTCCCACTTTTTTATCTTCTTTAGGTGTTCCATAATCTTCAATATTTCCGGAGTTTATTGTTTCCTTATAAATTTCTTTAGATTTCTTTTCACTAAAAAAACGCTCTTTTACTATGTCTTGTACATGCACAACACCTTGTGATAACGTGATCGCACTAATCGCAAAGAAAAGTATGATTAAAGCTCTTACACTCCAAAACTTCACCTTCGTATGCCGTTTTTTATTCAACATGACATAAGCCCCTTCTTATTCTTTAATTACAATCCATCTGTTTGTTCGGCTAATCCTTTTTGGTGAGGTACCAAGAATTAAAGGAACTGCATCCAATTCCTTACGACGAAAACCTGCTGTGTAAAAATAAGAAGAAGATACAGGCGTATCCTGGTCCGATATGGAGGCAAGTACCTTTAATACATTTTGCAAATGTTTCCGATTATCACCATTCTTTATATGTAACAACCCGTTATCTTTTACACTATTAATCCATAATTCAAATGAACAATCTTGCATGAGGAGTTGTTTGCATATACCTGCTGTTAATTCAATAAGCTCTTCAATATCATTTCGTAAAGAAACGCCACTTTTATTTTGTAAATTAAGATAAATCGCGTATTTATCCGATTGTGTTCGTTCGTATTTTTTCGCGGTTATCGTCCCTGTTTTTGCTGTTGCACCCCAATGGATAGAACGAAAATCTTCATTTTCATAAGATTTCACTCCCATTACTTTCGTTTCATCATATAGCGGAGAAGACATTGCTTTTCGAAATCCACGTGACCATTCTTGTAATTCTGGTACTTGTATTTTTGGAACAGCCGGTAAAACTAAATAGGACGGCGTATCAACTTGACTATATGTTATATGATTCGTTATGAACCCAAAAGGATCCGTAATAACAATTTCAACCTCTTCCCATTTCGCAATACCTCTTTTTAATGCTATAGCTTGCAAATCAAATGAAACTGTCTCTCCTCCTTTTATATTTAAATTCAAATAATAATTTGAACCTGTACTATAATTTTTGTTTAGTTCATCATGATTCCAAGTTAGCTTATTTTCACATTTAAATCGAAATACAATATTAAAAATAGGAAATATCGAGTTGTTTGAAATTGTAATCTTGCACGTATTCGTTTCACCTATAAAAACATTCGAGCTCCCTTGATCGTATTCCCAGTTAACGCGAGATACTTTGCGTATGTATACATGCGCTGCTCCTATTAAAATTAAATATAAAAATACGAGAGATAAAATTAGTAGATTACTTGAAAATATACATAAAATAACGGCTACAACTGACACAACTCCTATTACGAAAGGCTCCGCTAAAGGTGTATACACGAGCTGTTGATTCATCGTACATTCTCCACTGGCACATCGATCGTATGAAGAATTTCTTTAATAATTTGTTCTTTTGTCGTTTTCATCTCCCCTTCAATCGTTAACGTTAACCGATGAGCACATATGGATACAGCCAGCGTCTTTATATCATCTGGCGTACAGTAATCTCTTTCATTTAATATCGCACGTGCTTGAATCACTCTCATAAATGCCAATGTCCCCCGCGGGCTTACACCAATTTCAATTAGCTCATGCTTACGAGTTGCTTCAATAATTTCAAGGAGATAATCTTGCACATCATTCCCTACTAACACTTCTCTTGCACGCTTTTGCATCATAATAATTTCTTCACTTGAAATAATAGAGTGTAACGTTTCTAACGGATCATTCATTTGAAACCGATTCATCATTTCCTTTTCAGCTTCTCTCGTAGGATAACCTTGGCGTATAGTGAGTAAAAACCTGTCTAACTGAGCATCTGGTAACGGAAATGTGCCCGCTGATTCGAGTGGATTTTGCGTTGCAATTACTAAAAAAGGTTCTGGTAATGAATGTGTCTGCTTCGCAATTGTAACAGTACGTTCTTCCATAACTTCAAGTAACGAAGATTGTGTTCTCGGTACAGCTCGATTAATTTCATCAACTAATACTATATTTGCAAAAATAGGCCCTAACCTCGTTTTAAATTCCGATTCTTTCACATCAAAATATTCGAGGCCAATGACATCTCCAGGCAAAGTATCAGCTGTGAATTGAATTCTTTGAAACTTAGCATCCACGCTTTTCGCTAAGCTTTTTGCTAATGTTGTTTTTCCAGTCCCAGGAACGTCTTCTAATAAAATATGACCTCTCGCTATAAGAGCTATAGCTGCTAGTTCAATCGATTCATCTTTTCCTATAATTACCTTTGAAATATTGTTGATAATTTTTTTAAATGTACCCATACATCTACCCCTATCCATTATTCTATTTTTCATTTCACTAAAGTCCCGGGTATTTAGCTAAAGGTACCCGTTATGTACCCACGACTGTTGACTATAATAGCTTGTAGAGCAAACCTCATGCTGTAGACTACACCGATTTACAGCATAAGATAGATTATATTCCCTTTGTTTTCATTTCTGAAAATTCAAATAAATATCATTCCAAATTATAACATTTTTCAATTTGGAATGATATTTATTTTATGTGATTGTAGTAGAACGTCTTGCGCGGCAGATTTGAGGTGTAGTACTAGTGGAAATCCACACTCTTATGTAGGATTATAGTTGAGTCCAGTGAACTACCTTCTAAATTCAAGGTTTTCAATAATTTCATCTGCAATATCAAAAGCAAACTTTCTTGTATACGGTAATTGAATTTTAACTACTGCCGTATGGCTACTTCACCTAAACCTTGATAATATGATGAAAACTTATCTCGAAGCTGCAATGTTGTAGAATCTAGAATCCGAATACACTTAAAAGTCGTGGTATATTGATCAATTATTTCTTGTGTTGAATATATTCTTTTGGTTAGAAGGTTAGCTAGAACTTGTTCAAGAAACTTTACTACAGAAGCATTGAAGCGTTCGTTTAGTCTTTTAGAGCTTATAAGAACACCTATAGATATTTCAAGACAGCTACATAATTTCGTAAGTGATATATTTGCGACCTGTTGACTAAGCCATACACATAAAGCAACTAATTCATTCACATATAAGCCAATTTAGGAAAGGTTCTTTTGGAGACAACAGCACCTTTTTTTCGTAAAAGGATTATTTTATAAAAATGTAAACTAGCAAAATAATTAGTATGACTAAGTTATTAATCCAAGCATTCTATTTGATTTATAAATATATTAATAGTAATTCAAGAAAAGGAGGTTTTTAATATAGCTGAGCATACAAAATGTGTTTGCGAACAATTAGATAGATTACAGTTAGGTACAGAAGTAGATGTTTTTCTTACAGGAACAACACTAGAGGATCTTATTTTTACTAACTTTAATCCAGATAATTTTTGCGTAACCTTTGTGGATAACACAACAGAACCTGGCTCTGTAATTATTTTGGATTGTCGTGATATTCAAGCACTTAGAATTGAAGCAGAGTAGCATAAACATAGGGCTTTAAAAAAGCCCTATGTTATAATTCCATAAATATTTTTCTATATAAATTACAAAATAGAGGAGCAAGAAAAATGTCAATTTTCATAAACTATGCTATTACTCCAAAAATATTTCATCCTAATCCGGCAAATAACCAAGCTTCTTTTACCCAAGCCAACAAAGAGAGTTCTATAGATATTTGCTCTCTTTTAGAAACCTTTTATTTAGGAAAAAAAATAAAACAACTTTTAGTTAACGGTACAATATTAACAGTTTCTATATTTGTAGGATTCCATAATAGATCATGCCTTGCTACATTTATAGATGAATATGGAAACATCATTGTAGTTAACTGCAAGCGCATTGATGCGATTCTACTCTAATTGTGAATTTACATTTGAATAAACAACAATTATTTGTACACTATATATTCAGTTCTTACACATGAACACCAATAACTGTTACTATAAGCCGAATAGTATTATTCTTTTGTAGGAACACAATTTATATACATGATTTCACAAGTGCAATCCATACTATATTTAGGTCTTAATATCTAAAACCCTTATTTCAGTCTTATACCTAATAAAGCGCCCTCTCTCTTCCTAGGGGCTAAGCAGTTAGCCTTTGCTAGCGGCTCTTTTACTTTATCTGAATAAAATTCCGAAACTTCCACATAATATCTATAAGCTGTTCACTTCAAGAATGGCGGACTGGTTTCTTTTGTTAATAAATTGCAATGGAGCGGTTAGCTTTTGCTAGCTGCTCTTTTGTTTTCACCATTAAATCGTTTGCATCATATATCGTAGTATTCCTTTCTATTATGTGAGCTCGTTACTTACCTTGAGAATTTGATGCCTTTCCTTAGAACATTCCAACGAATATTGAATACTTTATTTTTGAAAACTATTCAAAATGAAATTTTTATATCAATCTTCATCAAATTCCGTAACAGTTACATACTTTCAAGGATTCTTTCTTTCTGCCACTCTCCTTTGATACGCCTGCGTTATGTAAAATTAAACTACTAGAGGAAGTACGTCCAAAATTGCATCTCTCCTTCTCCCTTTCTATTAAAAGTATTTTTACCATTTTGTACAAACATTCCTTATTTTATTAAATAATATATATGGACAAATAAAAGATAGGAGATTAAAGTATGGCCGATTATTTTTATAAACATGGTAAAAAGTACTATAAAAACTATTCGCATTCTCGCCAACAAAAAGAGAACTGTTTCATTGAAACACATACGATTGCTGGTTCAAATATACCTTTAGATATTATCGTACCAGCTAACACTTCAAGAATAGTTTTTGAAGATTCTACTAATAATCACAATAAAACATTACTTCAGTTTCATGTTTCTGGTACTTCTGCACCAATTGTAGTAACTATTCGTATAAGAAATTCCCATAGACCAATTACCGCTACAATAGCTACTGGTGAAACAAGGATTCTTCAAGTAGAAAATTTTGAAAGCCTCACTCTCACAAATAATACTACTACCAGTAGTGATATTGGTATTTTTATTCAAAAAACGTTTTGCATCTGCTGTAGTGACCGCAATGATTATTATAAAGAACAATCACATTCGCTTAACCAAAAGAGTAACTGTTTTATCGAAACTCATACCATAGCAGGTTCGGGAACTACCTCAACTGGTAATGTACCTCTAGATATTATCGTACCCCCTAACACTTCAAGAGCGGTTTTTGAAGATCTTACTAGTAATCACAACAAAACATTACTTCAAATATCTGTTCCTAACGATTCCGGTCCCATTGAAGTAACTATTCGTACAAGAAGTTCTAGCATACCCATTATTGCTACAATAGTTCCTAATGAAATAAGGATTTTTCAAGTAGAAGATTTCCAAATCCTTACTCTCACAAATAATTCCGATACCTTTGATTTTATTGATATCTTTATCCAAAAAACGTTTTGTATTTGCTGCAATGATCAGAACAATCCTTGCGATGAATGTTACCATGAATACGACCATGACTATGATTGTTAGATTAACCGCCAAAAGAATCCATAAAGGGTTCTTTTTTTACATCACTAACATCCAATCATTCACCCTTTCTCACAAGATTACAAATTTATTAAGAACTAATAATTTTTATAATTAGTTCATTTCTCAATATAATTTGTGCATATGATTCCATTCAAAGATACAAAATATTTAAGTAACTATTTATAATTACATTGTTTTTATATCAAAATCCACAAAGGAGCTACATAACATGAATAAAAAAAATCTATTAAGTCAACAACTTGACGACGTGGCATCAGATGCTCTGAATACTCCTAGTAAGGCCCAAGAACAAATGCAAGAAACATCTCAAGAGGCACATACTCGGAACAACACCAATGTTAAAAAGAAGGACATTACTTAAGATTTACATGACGTAGACTTACCAATTTTAGACGTATATAGAACAACAAACAAAAAGTAACTTTCAAAGGGAAAAATCTTAAGGACGAGTGAACTTAATTCTTTTCCCTTTTTCCTATTCAAATAACTATTTTATAAAGCTTTTAAATACCCGATTCCCCTTGCAAAATCACACATCTTTTCCATTCCTTCTTCTGGCCGCCCCCAATGAATACAGTACAATCCGGCATAACCATTTCGCCAATTTGAATTATCATTACCGAATATAAAGTCCGTGAAATCTCTAATTCCCCCCCACATCGTTCCGCCACTTGAGAAGTAACTATATCGCTTCTTGTCATACGCATTGGAATAGTGGTTAACGAGCTACAGATTTCTACCATCATGTTTAAAATAAGCTGTTCTATTTTCATCTTCATAATGAAAGATATCCTTTTCGTGATCTGCTAAGTAACTAAGAAGTGAATTTACGATTTCAATGCGTTTGTCCATTTCCCTTTACGAATAATCTTTTTTGTATTACACATACTACCTCTGAGCCGACTTCCCACCGGCTTCACTCTTTTCAAAACGGGGATTTTTCCTCCGTGTCATGCATAAACGGCGGTTAACCTAGTCAGTTATCTGCCGTTTGTGCGTATAAACGTAAAAATTCTTGTCTACACTGTTTAGAGAAAACATCTTAAGCCATTTGTAGACATCTCCAGCACAGGTTATTTGTACGGCCGATACAATAAAAAGTATCGGTCTTATTTCTTTATCCTCCGTATTACTTTTCTACACAACTTGATGCTTTTGCTCCTTTTGCGATATGACCTATTTTATTTAATGCCTTTAACTTTTTTACTTCTCCTACATAATATACAAACTCTAAAATACTCTACTTAACTTACAAAACCATTCGCAAACAAAAAAATAGTGGCAGTCGGATTCTCCAAACTACCACTATTAATTACCTACCAATACACTCAATTCTGTATGTTTTATTTTTCAACGTTACTCATGATGCACAATATTTTGATTTTTTCGTTATAGAACTTCCTCTACATCGACACTCTCTATCTTCACTTCATACATATTTGGGATATTTGCTTCTTTCGGTACCCATGCATAATAATTTTGATCATTCTCTAAAATAAATTGAACTAACTTTGTTTCTGAAACATTCCAGAAATTTTTAAGATTATCAATGTAGTCCTCTAAATCCTCTTTATAATCCAATTGTAATATATAATCTCTTACCGTAAGGGCAAACACAATTAAACTTCCTAATAGATTTTTTTGCTCATTTTCTTCTTCATACTCTTGTGGTAAAAACCACACTTGACCTATTCCTATCGTTTTTTTGTATTTTTCATAAAAACTACTATCATTCATATTCTTATAATCATGTATCAATTCATTGACCAATGAATGCCATTTTGGCGGAATAATGTTTTCCAATGCAGGATTATTTTCAATTCCTTCTACTATGTCCTCGATTTCTTCTGTCTTATCTTCATAGTGATATTCACTTAGGTCTATATGCTTAAATTTCATTGTATTCTTGTAATGCGCCAAATCATATGGATAGTGATTATTATCTTTTAAACTTGTATCATCAAGTTCCAAAATTTTCGCAAGCGCTGCCGTTTCAAAGCTCCAATATCCTACATATCCAGGTTCTTTATGTGCATTTTTCCATTCATAATCATAATGACCTTTAAACCATTCTTTCTCCATATACGTTTGCAATCTTTTAGACGCTTCTTTTTTATCTGTTTGTGCAAGTTCTATAATTTCTCTCGTTTTTGCATATGGATTTTCTTTATAATATCTGTTCGTCATTTTTGTATATCCGATATCACTAGCATATAAGAGGAAATCAATTACTGCGTCATTCACATTTTTTTTATCAACTATCTTTTTTAATCTTTCTATATTCTTTTTATCCGTTTCTAATAATATTCCTAAGGAAATCATCCAAATTAGACTTAAATATCCAATTTCCCTACTCCCTGTATTCTCTAAATCATAAATTGCATTATGAAAATCTTCTTCTATTACACTAATGTCTTCCCCTAAAGAATACTTTGCCCTAATATCCTCCATCTCATATCTAAAATTGGCTAGATAGGTCCCTTCTATAATACTCTTATTATCTTTAGAATATCTTTGAATTCCATTTTTAGTATCTTCTTCTAAACTTTTAATATCTTCTCTATTTTCCTCTATAAACTCTTTATTATATTCAATTCCTTCTCTACATTTTTCTTCTATACATAAATAATCTCTCATACCATTCAATTCCTCCTAGCTTCTAAATTATGGCCATTCTCCAACGATGTTACCCTTTGCATCTATCTTAAATGTTTTAACCTTTCCACTACTGTCGACTTTTGATAATACTCTCTCAGCTTTGGCATCTTACAATACAGTTAAATTCCCACTTACCATTTTCCATATTATACAAAAACCATAACATATCTATAGACTTTGAATAAAGATGATATTTATTCAAAGTTACTCATTGTTTTTAGTCACGAGCTTTTTCATTGTCGTTATTTTATAGGTTTTACATTATCATAAAGTCCTCCTGCCATATAAAATGTCATATCGTTATTGTCCAGTTCATCCAAGTATTAAAACGATACACAATGATGATACAACCCTCATGAGCTCTCGATTCTCAAACGTATCATTCTCTTATTTTCTCACTCAAATATGAGCTGATTTAATATAAATTAAATTAAAAAACCTTGAAAGGCATTTAGCCAATCAAGGTATGCGTTTTATTATGTTTTTTTAATCAACTAGTAACTCCAAGTAATATTTATCATTTTCTTCTATTTTCCTTAAAAATTCTTCAAGAGAAGTTGCAATTTGAATATCAAAATAGTAAACCGGATTGCTATTCTTTTCATTCAATTCAATTGACATTAAAGCTGATTCACTACCTTCAAAAAATATTAGTTTGTTATTTTCAAATTCATCATAGATTTCTATGTCAGGATAAAACTCAAAATCATTAACTCTTAACCGAAAATCTCTTACGGAATAAGGATCCATAATACGATTTATATTAAACTCTGAACCTTTAATAAACCCGTAGCCAATCCCTATATAAAAATCAACTAACTCCTTAGGAAATTTTACATCGAGTTCCTTCTCAACCTCTTTTATTTCGTTTTCAGTTACTGGAAAAAAACTATTTTCTTGATTTGCCTTCATAGATTTGTAGCCCATTATTTTTTACCTCCTTTATTTTTTTTGGCAATGCACCATATCATAAGGGTAATATGAACTATCTTTCAAGGTTGAGTCATCTAATTTTAAAATTTTAGCGATTGCTCCACTTTCAAAACTCCAGTAACCACTATAAATGTCATGTTTATTTTCATGTGCATCGTACCATGCTTCTTCTGAATGTCCCTTATACCAATACTCCTTTATATATTTCTCTAAATTTTTTATAGAATTCTCTTGTGAAATTTTATTACTCTCAATTACTTCTTTTAATTTTAAATATGGATCTTTTACATAAAACTCACTCTGCTCATAAAAATCTGATGGCTCACTATTTCTAAAAGCAATAAAATAATTAATCAAATAATCATTTAATCCTTCTTTCCTTACCATTGCTATTAGTCTATTAAATTCTTTATCTTCAACATTTAGCATTACTGCTATAGATATCATCCATAACATACGTATATATCCACTTTCTTTATTCCACACTTTTTCCATTATATTTATTACTTCAGGTAAAAAAGCACGAATAGTTTGAATAGAACGACCCGCAGAGTACATTGCCCTTAATTTATTAAAATGATACCCTTGTAACGCTATATATCCATTCTTTACACCTTTATCATCTTTGCCTCTTTCCTCAATAACCTTTTCAACCAATAATAAAAACTTTTCTATTCTCTTTTCCTCATAATTGATAAATTCGTTAAAATATATATCATTTTTGATTTTATCCCTTAGCATAATTTCTCTTCCACCTTTTATACTTCAAGAATTTTCTTCACAATCGTTCCATCAGACATAACTTGAATAACAATTCTTTGAACATTTTCTGGATTCAGCAACATCTCCTCCACAATTTTATCTGCTTTTTCTTTTGACAAAGTACTATCTAACCTTTCACTTCCAAGAATCCAATCTTCACTCATTTGCTTACCATCATTTGTTTTTCCCAATTTGGATGTGTTATACTTAGCCTCCGCTATTACATACTTAGGTGGCGGAGCTGAATTTTCATATACAGCATCTATTCCCTTAACAATTTTTTGATCTAATGTTAATACACGATCATCACTAATTCTGGTATAGGTTTGACTTTCAAAAAAGTCATCCATCTTCATTTCACCATAATTCCCTTTACGCTTCGTTGTTTTTAAGGCTACTTCGCCACTTTCTACTGATTCTATTAACGTACGTTGTTGTGCTCTAGCTGCTTCTAATGTTTGGGCTACTTTTCCAGATTCCTTAGCTATTTCACCAGTGCCCTTATCACCATCTTTAGACTTCGCAAACTTATAATAAGCTTCTATTAATTCGCCTTGTGGTATTTTGGTTATGATAGTTCCACCAACACTAGAGAATGCATAAGAAGCATCCCTCTTAAATGATTGTAACATTTCAAGCGTAGGCTTTAATTCTTTTGCTAGTTTTACTGCATTAGCAATTGTACTTATTCCACTTGATGCTTTTGCTCCTTTTGCGATATGACCTATTTTATTTAGTCCCTTATCGCCCAATAATGTGGTAGCTATTTGCGTTAATCTCAGGAGTAATATAATATTTGTTTTAAAATGGTAGAAAAAGAAATCAACACTTATGAATTGTGGTTTCATTTAATAGATAACTATTATTCTGTAAGTTTTTGATTTACATGTGAAATTTTCAAAAAGTAAAACCTTTTAGTTTACTAAAAACCTTGAAAGGCATTTAGCCAGTCAAGGTTTTTAACTTACTTTAAAAAATCTAATATTGAATTTACACTTTCTTCGAAACGACTTGGGTTTCTTTCTTTGATACTGGTTAATTGAGAAACAACATATTTCTGAATATCATTGTTTAATGTGGGGATGATTTTTTATAAATATTCCTCGATGGTTCATGATTTAATATTCTTTTGTGAAGTATCTTTAACCATTCCTTAGCATGAGGAATCATCTTAGTAATAGAATTAGCTAACACTTTCAGCGAAACTTCAGAACTAACAATCTTGTCATACGACTCTAAAATTTGTATGTTTTGTAGTAACAGTATGATACCTTTTATATATCGTGCCAACTACTATGTTAAAACTTACGAGTTCGTTAGTTTCATGCCCGTTCAATGTGATTATATTCACCGCCATGTAAAATGTCATCTCACCTAAACTCGTACTTCTTTTTCTATTCTATAATTGCACATAGTACTCCATAATGGTTCAACCATCATAGAATACGTATTTTCAAACACCCTGTCACTTTCCTATCCCACTTAAAGATTCTCTTTTCACTCTTGATCATCATAAGCATCTCCAAGTGATTCAAATTCACTCTTTAGCCAATACCAATATTGTCCATTATTCTTAATAAGTTTTTCAAGTAAGTCAGTGAATGAAGTGGCAATAATTTGCGACTCCCCAACTATTCCATGCCGATCAAAGAAACTATCATAACATCTACCTAGTCTTTCTTCACTAAGATCTATTGTTAAATATTCATCCTTGCCATCATTGCATATAATATACCAAGTTGATGAAATATCTTCTTCACATAACTCTCCTACAATTACGGGATTAGCCAAAATAAACTCCTCTGGGGTAACAATATGAATAGGGTATTCCTCATTTTCAAATAAAGTTAGACCACCACAAAGACTATAAAATTCTTTTAAATCACCTGGTAGCATATGCTTATTCTTATCAATTATCGGTAATTCTGTAGGCTCCTGAACTCGACAATTAGGTAATGATTTTACTTTTTTAATCAACTGATTAATATTTCCCATCTGAATTACTCCCTAAAATTATATTGATTAAAAGCCCTATAATACTCTTGTCTAGCTAAACGTGGTACATTCGCAACATCAAACATTTTTCCCGTCAATTCTTGTATTTCCTTTGGTGAAACAGATTTCCAATCTACTTTACCTCCAACCTTTTTCCCTGTTTTATCAAAGAGCCATTGTCTATAAACAGCTTTAGTAGCATTGTGTTGCTCTTGAGTTAAGGCTATAGTTGGAGTATTCGCCCCCTCTACTAACATAATCGGGGACATTATGTTTAGCCCAAACATCCATAACGCCATGATGATTTTCTAGTGGTGAATTGCTTGGCCTATACGGTACTACATCGTATGGTTCTGTAGTCTTACCCTTACCGCCATCTTTAGACTTCGCAAACTTATAAAAAGCTTCTATCAATTCGCGAAACGTTATCTAGGTTCTTTACTTCTCCCTTGTACCCTATGTTGTAATCTTAAACCCTCACAATAAAAAAACAAGCCATGTAAAACCTTATTAAACTACCTCCTACAATCTATAAAAATTAACACTTAGCGCACTTATAAAATTATAGTGCTCTTTTAAATTTCCATGTAGAAACACAAAACATACTAAGATTAGTAGTGCAGACCAAGGCATTGGTTCGCGCTACTATTTTTTATATAGTAGAAGTGAAGAGGAGGTCGTGGGTGTTTTGGGATCTTGAATCCGTATACAAAACTGACCTT
>NZ_LXLV01000040.1 GCF_001757995.1 Bacillus mycoides
TATCTTCCCCCTAGTAAAAAATGGACACATATTAGGGGTATTTGGCTTGCATTCTAATTGGCTTAAAATCTCTGGCATTTAATCAATTATAACTCTAAAAAACATTTGACTAATCGTAAGAAAAACATTTGACTAATCGTAAGAAAAAGCACCCATTGCCTTTAGTCGACAATCAAGTGCTTTAAGTTCATATGTTTTTAAGTAGCATAAATTTGTAAATCTTGCAGTAAAAGTATGACACCTTTTGTATGTCATAAAAACTACTACGTTAAAACTTACGAGTTTGTACGAGTTCATTAGTTTCATATACAATCCATGTGTTTATATTCATCGCCCAGTAAAACGTCATCTCGCCTAAGCTCGTACTTCTTTTTCTATTCTATCATTGCACATAGTACTCCATGATGATATTACCTTCATGGAGTCTCTATTTTCAAATATATCATTTTTCTTTTTTCTAATTCAATATTTTAATTATCTTTAGTTCGCTTGCCTTATGTGTTATTGATATATAACACCTTTCTTATAGATAGCTTTGGCACTATAGAGTGCTCCTAAAAACATTATCTTTCCTCTCTACACAAATGAATATAATGACCAAATTCAGGAAATACATCCCAGTTTCTTTCAAGGGTATCGCTAATCTCACGCTCCTCGAATAAGCCAGTCTTTAAATCCCTTTTTTCCATTGCTATATAGCCATTTTCTCGGAATCCCAAAATCAAGCTACTTACTTCTGTATCAGTTTCATCATCATATTCCCAATACGTAGCTGTTCTTAAAAATATCTTACTGTCACTCATAACTTCAAAATCATAATTTAAATACTTACGAATCAAGTCATCATAAAATCCCACCGAAACCCATTCATTTGTAACATTTACAATATACTTAAGGTTTTCATCTTCAGTTAATACCGCCGTATATGGTTCATGTTTTTGATGGTATGTGTATGCATCACGGTCATCTAGAATATTCCAAGGCTTCTTTTTAATGTCCGACCATTCGTCACAATAATAAATTTTCATAGTCAATTATACACCTTCCCTTTAATATCCTTAATAATAATCCTATTTTTTGTTGCTTCATCAAGAATCGTTTGCGGAATTGGTTTATTTTGAACTGGTACTTCTAATATTAACTCACCTTTAAGTCGCCCCCCTTTGAGAGCGTTAGGATTAAAAGGACCATTTGATATTTTAGAACCTGAAGGATATTTTTTTGTAATTTCATTTAAATAACTCTTAGCTGTCTTTTCTTGCACTTCACTAAGTTGAGTGAATTTTCTCGATACTATTTCCTTATTGTGTGCATATGAGTCAACTACGTATTTTTTACCCCCTACTTCTTTTGCTTCCAACTCTACCTCATTATAAGGGTAACGAGGACGATTTTCCTTATTAAAATTATTCCCTGCTTCCCATCGCTCTTTAAGCCAATCCGGTACACTTTTCTTTTTAGGTGTAGCTTGACCCGTACCCTTACCACCATCTTTAGACTTCGCAAACTTATAATAAGCTTCTATTAATTCACCTTGAGGTATTTTGGTTACGATAGTTCCACCAACACTAGAGAATGCATAGGAAGCATCTCTCTTAAAGGATTGTAACATTTCAAGCTTAGGCTTCAATTCTTTTGCTAGTGTTACTGCATTAGCAATTGTAGTTATTCCACTTGATGCTTTTGCTCCTTTTGCGATATGACCGATTTTATTTAGTGCCTTATCGCCCAATAATGTGGTAGCTATTTGCGTTAATCCATAAGTAGTCAATTCTGTACGACTCTCTGCATCTCCCTCTATCATATCTCGTTTTATTTTATTTGAAAATGCATGCCACATATTTTTTGCAGTTTCATCCAAATGGAAAAGTACATAGGTTACATTAATAAAAGTTCCTATGTCCATATTACTTAAAGCTACTGCGGACTCGATTTCATCTCCAATAGCTTTCCCAGAGCCTCTTTGAATAGCTTCCCACATTTTTTTCACTGTTTCAAACATGCCAACTATACTGTCTGCCGCATCGTCCCAAGCATTTCTAAGCGGAGATTTCTCCTCAATTATGTTATTTGTTTCTATATCCCTAATTGACTGACCGTGTTTTCGGGCTGTTTCTTCTATAATCCCCTGAATAGAACTCACCCAATCCATATTCAACCCTTGTGTACTAAACGTCCCACTTACAGGACTAAATCCTTTCCCGCTTTGCACTTCAGCGAGTCCGGCTGTGATGCTAGCTGCTAATTGGAGGGCGGTGCTGTAATTGTTGCTGGACGTATGATTGAATTCATATAAATGCTCTAGTTTTTCTTCAAGTTTTTTTCTCATTGCACCTACTCCGGGCATCGGTGTAAGTACTTCTATTGCTTCTATACTTGTAATCGATTGATTAATTCCCCGTATTTGTTCTCTTATTTCTTGTTCGATCACATCTGTCGAAGCAACTTTTGCTTGGAACTCGTTTGGGAATGCATCATTTTGGCGAATTAATTCTTCACATAAGCATATGATTCCTTGCGCTAATGGCCGAAATGTTTGGACAAGGTAGGCTTTTGCACTACTGTATGTTTGTCCTTGTAAAACTGTATCTATCGCAAAGGCATCAATAGATTGAATGGCTTGTTCCATACTTTGAATCGTAGCATTACATATAGCGTTCATACTTTGAGTTTGACTTTGTACTTCTCCCAAATACATGTTTAAACTCATGTATTAACCTCCCTTTGTAGTTGCTGCTGTTCATAGGAAAGGTCGTTTTCTTTCTCACTGAGATGCCGTTTTTCTTTAAGCAACGTCTCTTTTTCGTTTTCTAATTCGAATGTAAGTTTTCTTTCATACTGTCCGATCTCTTGCCGCATATTCGTAAAAAGGTGAAATACTTCTTTGTCACCATGCCAAGTTTCTAGTATTCGGTTAAATAAACGATTGCTTCGATTTTTCCATTCATGAAAACTAGCCTCAGCTTGTTCTTGATTTTGCAGCTCAATTCGGTTTTCATTTTGTTCTTCAAATATACTTCGTAACTTTTGATTACATTGACTGATTCTCGTTTCAATTTCTTGACTCATCTTTTCTCCCTACCTTTTCCCCTTTACGTAGGCCGTTACATTATTGAAAAGTCTTTTGAAGTCCGTTATCCATTTTCTCAAATTCATTTGCTACGGAATAGATATTATCAATCGTCTGTTGAAAAGCAGCGCAAAATTGTTTCGTGATGTGTAAATTTTGTTGATTTGCTTCTTGTGCTTTGAAGTTCACAGATAGCGTAGTACGCGTTGCCTTATTTATAGAGCGACTAGTAGCACTTTGCATTCTATCCGAAGCATTTCTCATTTTCGTTGCAAGTTGCGTTGCCGTATGCAAATTACTTTGAAATTCTCCCATCACTTACCCCCTACCTTTTATTTCCAATAAAATTATACCACGGAAAAATATTCCAATAAACCGAATGTTCGAATTTAACATGCAATTCACCACTGTCATTGAAGATAAGAGCAAATCTTCTATTTCAACATAACTGTATCGAAAGTAGATTCTACTTATACAAAAAAAGATGACCTCAGCTTTAATGCTAAAGTCATCTTTTTCACCATATTATTTTACTAACGTTCCATTATAAACCTTTATATCAAGCGGAGCAGTTAAAAACTGTGATGCCTTACTAACGAAAGATGTGAAGTGTTCACTCGTATTATGACTCGCAACTGCTGTTTCATCTTTCCATACTTCTACCATCGTATAAACACTTTCTTTTTCTGTATCTTTATATAAGTCATAAGATACATTCCCACTTTCTTCTCTAGAACCATGAATGAGTGGCTGAATTTCTTCTATAAATGATTGTTGTTTTGCTGGATTTACTTGAAATATTGCGTGAATAATAATCATGGTGTTTCCCCTCTCATATTTCACTTATTTCTATTTTTATAAAATTACTTCCACTCAGCAACTTTTTCAATTGGAAGACGTACTGATTCGTAACCACTGTCAGCTGCTTTTCCGATTGAAATTAACATTACTGGTACGTGACGCTCTTTATCTAATCCGAATGCTTCTGCGATTTGGTCTTTTTCAAATCCGCCAATTGGGCAAGTGTCATAGCCGTGAGCACGAGCTGCTAGCATAAATTGCATTGCTACAAGACCACCGTCAATTAGTACTGTATCTTTCATTACTTCTGGTGTAACCATTGAGAAGTAACCTGAAAGTTTTTGCATTTGATCTTCTTTTACTTCTGCTGGCATAAGTCCGCGCTCTACTGCTGTACCGTAAATTTCTTCTGCGTTATCAAAGTTGTTTAAGTCTCCGAATACAGCGATCATTGCTGAAGATGTTTCTACTTGAGATTGATTAAATTTAGCAAGTGGCGCAAGTGTTGCTTTTG
The DNA here is from genome assembly GCF_001757995.1 of Bacillus mycoides. Lineage (GTDB taxonomy): Bacteria > Bacillota > Bacilli > Bacillales > Bacillaceae_G > Bacillus_A > Bacillus_A mycoides_B. Next base: position 4,386 of record NZ_LXLV01000040.1, read on the forward strand.
CTTCGTCACTTTCAATAACAAGGAATCTCCATGGTTGCATGTTTACTGAAGATGGTGCAAGTGTTGCTTCTGTAAGAATTTCAGTCATTTCTTCTTTGCTAATTTTTACAGCTGGATCATATTTACGAATTGAACGGCGTCCTGTTAAAATTTCGTTAAAATCATTAGTTTTTAGTAAGTTTGTCATAGTTGTATTCTCCCTTTTTTATAATTCTTTTATGTTTTCTTGAATGCGGTCTAACATCGTTAAAAGATTGTCGCGTTCTTCTTCACTTAATCCTTTAAATGCTGAAGTAGCGAAACGTTCTTTTTCCTCTTGAAACACTTGAATTTTATTTCGCCCCTCTTCAGTAAGAGAAACTAACGTAATTCTGTTATCATCTGGATTTTTACGTCTTGTAATCATTCCGTTTGCTTCCAGCTGTTTTAAATGCCTCGTAATCGCTGCATTGTCAATATTCACTTCTTGCTGAAGTGCTTTTTGACTAATTTCATCTACTTCATATAACTGAAGTAAAAGCTCTAATCTAGACTGACTCATACCCGTACACCCTTCAAACTTCGAACTTACTTCTTTATTTAGAAAGTGTAATTTATATAAAATAATTGCTTCTTTTGAGCATGAACTTGTCAAATTATCCCTCCTTTACTTTCGGAATGAAAAATGTTTGATACATCAATAGTTGATATGTCAATTAATATAATCTATATCGATTTATAATGCAAGCATTTTGTTTTCATTCTTATTTTTCCATATTAAGGCGCTTTGCAGCATTACAAAAAATGGAAATTACATTATAATAGTAATAATTCAAATGACTGGAGAGTGATTGTAATGCGGCAATACACAAATAGAAATGAGGTATTAAATATGGAAAACGAAATGAGGATATTAATTTATGACAACAATAAATATAGGGATTGTCGCGCACGTAGACGCTGGCAAGACGAGTTTGACTGAGCGTATTCTTTATGAAACGAATGTGATTAAAGAAATTGGCCGAGTTGATAGTGGCAATACGCAAACCGATTCAATGGAACTAGAAAGACAGCGAGGAATTACGATTAAAGCATCTGTCGTTTCTTTCTTTATTGGTGACTTAAAAGTAAATGTCATTGATACACCTGGACACGCTGATTTTATCGCTGAAGTGGAACGATCATTCCGCGTTTTAGACGGTGCCATTTTAGTTATATCTGCCGTTGAAGGTGTGCAAGCACAAACGAAGATTTTAATGCGAACACTACAGAAACTAAACATACCGACTGTTTTATTTGTAAATAAAATAGACCGTAGTGGTGCAAATACAGAAAAAGTTGTAAAACAAATAAAAATGATCCTTTCAAATGACGCATTCCCCTTCTATTCTGCCCAAAACGAAGGAACAAAGGAAGCTCGTATTATTGAATATAAATCATATGACGATTGTATTGAACGATTAGCACCATATAATGAATCATTGCTTGCATCATATGTAAATAACGAAATAATATCAGATGCGCTATTAAGAAAAGAACTAGAAAAACAAATACAACAAGCAAATGTGTATCCAATCTTTTTCGGTTCAGCAATGACAGGTATAGGAGTAACTGAACTACTTGAAAAACTTCCGGGCCTAATTCCAGCTAATACATCGACACAAGATGAAACATTATCTGGTGTTGTTTTTAAAATTGAGCGTGAATCTTCTGGGGAAAAAATTGCTTATGTTAGAGTTTTTTCTGGTAGCTTACACGTTAGAAAATATGTTGAGATACAGCACGGTGAGTCTCAATCACATAAAGAAAAGATTAAAAAAATGTGCATGTTTCATAATGGAACTGCAGTTCAAGCTTCTGCAGTTCACAGCGGAGAGTTTTGCAAAGTGTGGGGACTGAGTAATATTAAAATTGGTGATATTATCGGTGAGCGGACGGATTATATAAAAGATATTCACTTTGCCGAACCGCAAATGGAGGCTGCCATTGATGTAGTAGCAAAAAAACGAATTCATGATTTATATGCTGCTCTTATGGAACTATGCGAAGAGGATCCCCTCATTAAAGTGTGGAAAGACGATGTTCATGATGAACTATATATCCGTCTTTTCGGTGAAGTGCAAAAAGAAGTTATCGAGACTACACTTCTTGAAAAATACAAGCTACAAGTTACTTTTTCAAACACGCGAGTTGTTTGTATGGAAAAGCCAATTGGCATAGGAAATAGCGTTGAAGTAATGGGTGAAAAAGCGAATCCATTTTACGCAACAATCGGCTTCAAAGTCGAACGTGGTAAGCTTAACTCTGGCATAACTTATAACTTAGGTGTTGAACTTGGATCACTACCTTTAGCATTTCATAAAGCGATTGAAGACACAGTATTTCAAACGTTAAAACAAGGTTTATACGGATGGGAAGTTACGGACATTATCGTCACGTTAACACATACAGGTTATGCTAGTCCTGTTACAACAGCGAGTGACTTTAGAAACTTAACACCGCTCGTATTAATGGACGCTTTAAAGCAAGCTGAAACATATGTATATGAGCCATTAAACGAATTTGAATTAACTGTACCAGAGCACGCAATTAGTACCGCAATGTATAAACTAGCTGCTATTCCAGCAACTTTCGCAGAACCTATATTGCATAATGATTCTTACCACTTAACTGGTTCATTACCTGTTGCGAAAATAGAGAATTTTAAACGAATGCTACATTCATTTACCGAAGGAGAAGGTATCTTCACAACGAAGCCAGGTGGTTTCACAAAACTTACGGCTCCCTTTCCTACTCGAAAACGTGTTGACTTTAATCCGCTAAATCGGAAAGATTATTTACTTCATGTGTTGAAGGCTTATTAAAGTAAAAGAGGTGCAAATTGCACCTCTTTTTGCATGTATTGAAACTTAAATTAGTTTGTCCTTACAACTTCTTTAAGTTGTTCTATTACTTTTGCTATAGCTTCAATCGAATTTTCAGTTTCAAATTCCCCAACATTTACAGAATGATTTGCGTTTTTGACAATCTCAATCTTTAGATTCGATTGATCTAATTGCTCAATTTGATTTGCATTGTATTGGTGATCTTTGTCTCCAATGACTAAAAGCCCTTCATGATGACTATGTAAGATAGAATCAAAAATTGAATCAAAAGTTAGTAAAGGTGTAAGTAATAACATCTTTGACTGTAAGTATTCCTCTCTCTTCATTAAGTCATTTGCAACCGGAATTGTTCCGAGTGATTTTCCTAAAAACATCGAATTGCTATATTGCCCACTTTTAAGTACTTCATTCATTATAGGATTAATATCATCCATCATTACTTTCGTTATTTCTTTCATTGGTTTTTCCATTAATTGCCCATCGTAGGAATAATGAATATGTACTACATCTACTTTATGTTCAAGCATAAGCATCGTCGCATAATAAAATAATGGTTTATCATAATTGTAACCAGAACCGGAAAACATAAAGCAAATCGTTTTAGACCCTTTTTCGATATGTGTGTAACGGATGACTTTGTCGTCTATATGTATTTCCTTTTTAGTCCCCTTCACCGTTTTCCCCCTCCGAACACGTTTACTTTTGTAAAACGATATGTTCTGTATGAACTGACAAATCCTTAACTTTATCTTTTATAAATGCCGGCTGCAAGTTATATTCATCTAATTCTTCCACTGGCACCCACTTAAACAAATATGTTCTACCTTCTTCTTCAAGAATGTATTGATCCTCCCCATTCGCGGGTAATTCATGTAGCTCTACTTCATAATAAAAACTAATCTCATGAAACTTTCGCTCAGAAAGTGTAAAGAAATTTTCTACTGACCATAGTAATCTCTTTACTTCAATAGGAACACCTACTTCTTCTGCAAGCTCCCGTTTTAACGCATCTTCACTATTTTCTAGCATTTTCACGCGCCCGCCCGGTACGTACCAAAAATCTTCGCCGTCACCTTGCAGAATGAGTATTTTATTATCGTGTTTACAAATTGCTCCGACGCGGTAATTAAAACATGTTTCCTCAACTTTAAACGTTAGATCCATACTTAATCCCCCTATATGTTATTTAAATACCGAATTATTACAAAACGATTATGTATATCCTGTACAAATAAGATTACTAAATATTTCTATTTCATTCAATGATTTTTGAACTTTCAAAAAAACAAACGCAAATTTCTGTCATTACAAGTGTATATACATATGTTACAATCACAATACACACTAGAAAAACACTATGGGGGTACGAATGGAAACGTTATTAATCCAGCAAAACGAAAAATCAAATAAGTTTTGGAAAATCGTTGTGAAAGATAAAGATTATGTTGTGTTTTATGGAAAAATTGGCACAGCTGGTAGTGTAAAAGCGAAAGAGTTTGAAACAGAAGAAGAATGTATAAAAGAAGCTAACAAACTAGTTGCTTCCAAACGTAAAAAAGGATATACAGACCCGTGTCTAGGGGAAGATTACATAAAAGAAAAAACGATAACAGAAGAAGAATTTTGGGAACTACTTAATCGTGCAAAAACGAAAGGCGAAGACCAAGAAGAACAAATAGAATGGCTTACTTCTCACCTCGCTAAACGTACAGTACATGAAATTGTAGCTTTTGATACGCATATGCATCGTATATTAAAAGCTTCCTATACGTCTCACTTATGGGCAGCTGCTTATATTATTATGGGTGGTTGTTCGGATGATTGTTTTGATTACTTCCGCGGATGGTTATTATATCAAGGGAAAGAAACTTATGAAGCGTGTATTGAAGATCCAGAACGGTTAATTCCTGTATTAGAAAATTTGAGTGAGTATGACGTACCAAATATTGAAGAACTTTCTTTATACTTCGGTTACACTGTATATGTAGAAAAAACCGGGGATGAAGATGATACTTACTTTACACTTTATCATGTCTTATCTAATCAAGAATTCGACGAGATAGATATTGAGTTTGACTGGGATGAAGATGACGAAGAAGGATTGAAAAAGATGTTTCCTAGACTGTGGGAGATGTACGGGGAAGAACCGATTGAGTGGTAGATTTACATACGAAAAACGCCTTGTTTCTTTAGTAACAAGGCGTTTTTTCTTGATACTATGTTTAAATTGTTACCTTCCCACTCTCCCACCACTCCATAAAAGTTTCTAACGAAGGAGCAATCCACGTTCTACTATCATTTTCATGGTTCCATACGTATATATCATCTCTTTGTACCATTCCATTCAAAATGGAATAGCCAAACAAATCACCATTTCCACCATCAGCAAAGAATAATAAACAGTCAAAAGGCATATATAAATCCTTAAAATCAACTATATTTCTCATATTCATATTTTCAGTTTTAATTTTTGAAGCATCCCAAATAAAGTCTCCGTATTCCCCTGCTATACCGTTTGTTTCTTGTAATAATTGATATAAATCATTTGGTAATTCCACATGTAAACATTTTTGTATATCAGTAAGCTCATCCTTCGTAGCCGGATTTTTTAAGCTTAATTTTGATGAGATACTGTGAATAGTGTTTTTCCACATAACTTTTTATCCTTCCTATAGTTCTTCATGTTCAATCAAGTTTATACCAATAATCAAATTGGGTATGTACTTGTATCACATATGTTATCATCTCTGGATCATTTGGTTGTTTTTCTTTCTTTATATCTTCAATAGCATATTCACTTACATAACGAATATCTCCCATCTTATCTAGGTAATAATTCCCCTTTTCATTTTCTACTACCTTACTATCATCTTTAAAATAGAGCTGAATTTCTACACCGGTCACGTTAGAATTGGGATACTTTAACTTCCCTATTTTTTGATAAAATGAGATTACTTCTGCCTTCGATTGCTTCGTTTCTATAATTCGATTCGCTACCACTTCCCAATATCCACCATTCCCTATTTCAATCCAATTTTTCTCATCCGCTTCATAATCTTTAATTACCTTACTATCCAAAGGCATCGGCAATCGGAAAAATTCAGAAGAAAAGGAACGAGAGATATACCACGTACTATTTCTTACGAGAATGACTGTTAGCAAGAGGATTATAACCGTTAAAATTATCGTCCTTTTTCTAACCTTTTTTAATTGATCTATCATATTTCTCTCCATCCCTATTATCTATAAAAACTATCCATTCCACTTTTCTAACAATTCTTTCTCCCTTTCAACTGAAATACCTGCTTTTAATTCCCATTCGTCCATACTCTTCATCCAGTCATGCACGTCTGTAACAGTATCTTCTAATCTTCTAAAAGTAAGCCCTGCTTTAACAGCATTCTCGACACGAATAGAAAATCCACCTTTCCACGGCTTCGTTTCCCCTTCTAATGGAAAAGTTTCCGGAAGCCATAAAGGCATCTCTGTCCAAGGCTGCACTTTATGTTCCTTCATAAATGATTCATCGACCCAAACGAATTCAGCATCGCTTTTCGTAACCTTTTTACACGTATTTAATAGCTCTTCCATCGTCAACTCATCATCCGGACCTGTTATATTGAATGTACCTACTTTATTATTTTCTGCCATGTTTAGTCCAAAGCTCGCAACATCTTTTATATCAACTAATTGCACTGGACGATCTTTTCTTCCTGGAACTAACACGCTTCCGCCCTTTGCTACACGCTGAATCCAGTACGGAAGTCGATCTGTATAATCAAACATTCCTGAAAGAAGTCCTGCTCTTACGTGTAAAACACGACCTGGCCAATACTTCTCTGCTTCTTTTTCACATAATACTTTAAGTGCACCATAATACTCATATGGAGATATTTCACCATTCTCTACAGCCTTTACCTTATCACCCAGTGGTTCTGGCTGTAATATATAGTCTTCTTTTATGTGATGGGGAATCCAATCTTTATATACGGAAATGCTTGAGATAAATATATAGTGTTCAATATTATCTTTAAGTACTTCTCCAACATTCCTAATATGATGTGGAGAAAATCCACACGTGTCTATGACAACATCCCATTTTCGATTTTTTAAACTTGATACATCGTTATTTCTGTCACCGATTAACTGCTCTACTTTAGGAAAAATTTCTTTATTTGTTCCGCGGTTGAATAATGTAACTTCATGCCCTCTTTTTAAAGCCTCTTCTACAAATGCTCTTCCTAAAAATCGTGTACCACCTAGTATTAGAATTTTCATAGTTCTCCCCCATTCGTGATAAAAAATCTATTCTTTTGTTTAACGATTTTTTGAGGTGGAAAGTTACGGGTATTTATTTTTTTACTTCAATTTTAATTCTATAGGCAAAAAAGAAACCATTTTGAAAAATTAATAAAGATGGTTTCTAAATTAAAAAGTAATTATATTTTATATGTATCTTAACTAAATTGCTAACTCTCATTCTGTTCATTAATTCTTTAACTCCGCACAACTTCCCCATCAACAAATCAATCTCAACAACGAAAAAATAAGCCCGATGCAAAGGCATCGAACTTATTTTTTTAAGCTTGATAGCTAATAGGTGTGAATTAAAATTAATATGAAGTCCAGCCGCCGTCTACAGAAATCACTTGTCCGTTTACAAAACTAGCTTCGTCTGAGCCTAAGAAGATAGCCAGTTGTGCAACTTCTTCTGGTTGTCCAGCACGTGGATTAATTGCCATACCTAATGCTTGGCGGCTCGCACCAAATTCGCTCATATTTGTCATTGTAGAAGCAATGTTTGTTATGACTGCTCCAGGAGCGATACCGTTACAACGGATGTTGTTGTTCGCATACATAAAGGCAGTGTTTTTTGTTAGGCCAACGACTGCATGTTTAGATGCTGTGTAAGCAGCACCAGCACGTGCACCGTATAATCCACCTGCAGAAATATTATTGACGATCGTACCGTGTCCTTGTTCCAAGAATAGATTCACTGCAATACGCATTGTTTTCATTACAGATACTGTATTCACAGAGAAAACCTTCTCCCAGCGTTCGTCTGAAATTTCACCAACAGGCTCCATTCCATCCATGATACCTGCATTATTAACAAGAATATCTAATTTCCCGTAAGCTTGTTTTGTTTCATCGAAAAGACGTTGAACATCTTCCTCGGAGGTAACGTTTGTTTGAACAGCTATGGCCTCTGCACCTGTAGCTTTAATTCCTTGTACTACATGTTGAGCCCCTTCTAAGTTTAAGTCTGATACAACGACTTTTGCTCCTTCTTTTGCATAACCTTCTGCAATTGCTTTCCCCATGCCTGACGCAGCACCAGTGACAATTGCTACTTTACCTTTTAATCTCATCTGAAACGGCCCCTTTGTCTTTTATTGCACAGTTGTTCAATAAAAATTATAATAATATAAAAGAGCGCTTACAATGAGCAAAAAAACGATAAATGTTCAATAATTAACAAATCGTAAGAAATGTGTTCAATAAGAGGTGAAAAAAATAATGCGTACAGATATACGTATTGTGAAAACAAAAGAGGCGTTACATAACGCATTGTTAGAATTATTAAACGAAAAAACTTTAGAAGTCATCTCCATCTCGGAAGTTTGCAGAAAAGCAAAAATAAATCGTGGTACATTTTACTTGCATTATAAACAAGTAGAAGATTTATTTGAGGAGTATTTTAAAGAAATTACAGCAGATTTGACACGTTCTTATCAAGAACCTTATCGCTATGTATCAGTATTGAAAACTAGTAAATTAGATCCTTCTACAATTCGGATTTTTCATCATATCGAAAAATACAAATCATTCTACAGAATTGTTTTTTCCAAAAAGGTTCCTTTAATGTACTATTATTTATTTTTTGAGGAAATAAAGCATTTGTTACTTCAAGATAAAGAAGCTTTGCTTAAAGAAGGCGTGAACCATTCACTTTATTGTTCCTACCAAGCAAATGCGATTATTGGCATCATTATTGAGTGGTATCAACATGATTTTTCTTATAGTACAAGTTATTTAAATGATCAGCTTGTTCAATTTTTAAATATGGGAGTAGACGGTTAATTTAAAACAAAGTTGTTTTATGGAATTTTTCATTCTGTCTATTTCCATTTCATATATAATTAAAATATCCAATATTTGATCAACAAATTATACGTACTTAGGTAGGTGATAAATATTAATAAAAACATAGTTTATCATTCAACATTTTACATTTATTCTCTCACATCGTTATTTTATATCTTTTTGCTAAACATAGAAAATGGTCGTAATTATTTGGGTTTTACGATGGTTGTTCCGTTGTTAGCCGTTATTTTATATCAAAAAGCATATAAGAAACAAGAAATTTTTCATACATTTGGCATTTCACGTCCAACATTAAAATCACTAATTTTCTCCATTTTATTCCCACTACTTCTAGGTCTATGTCTCCATTTCTATTTTTATATTTATAATATAAAGTTCTTATTTAATCACTGCAATGAATTGGGAATTCTCCTACTCATTGGTCTTACAATTGCAGCTTTGTCTGCATTTTTAGAGGAAATTATTTGGCGCGGGAATCTTCATTACTATTTACGAAAAAAATATTCATTAATACAAACCGCAATAATTACAGCTTCACTTTGGTCTTTATGGCATTTACCAGTAGCACTCTTTTATAAAAACTATGAGTTATGGTTTGTAGGAATATTAAGTTATCTATCGTTATTATTTATATTATCTATAATTTTGACGTACACGAGAGAATACGGTCGTTCTGTACTACCACCCGCAATTTTACATGGTATGTTTAATGTATTTTTTTTAACAGATGGATTGCAAAACAAGTGGGATGCCAGCCTAATGGAGTTAATTAAATTTATCTTTTTAGCAATTGCGCTCTGCATTATGTATCTTATACATCGACAAGTTAAAAAATAGTTAACAATTAAAAAAAGTGTTTCAGTTTAATGTACCTTAATTAGCTCATTAAGTACTTCAACACCTTACAATTATTCAATAATCGTATAGGTGTTGAAGTTTTATAATCTTAGTTGAACGACTTCGTTCTCACAATACTTATTTCAATCATGGAAAGCATAACTATTCCTTTTATTTTCATTTTCATAAAACTATTAAATTAGGAAATATACACTCTTTGATTAACCTCCATCTATCCCGCACTTCCGGTACAATTTCAGATGCAATCGCCACCACCAATTCCTTCTCCGGTATACAACAAACCATATTCCCACCATCGCCCATTGCACAGTATGAATAGATACCATCTTCTTCTCGTAACCACCATAAGTAACCATATTGATTTGAATTCATCGCTGTTGATTCTTGTACCCACGATTTTGAAAGAATTTGTTTTCCATCATACTTACCTTCATTCAAATACAATTGTCCAAACTTAGCCATATCTCTAGCTGTTAACGTAAGTCCCCATCCGCCTGTCGAAATACCATTTGGATCATGAACCCATCCTTTCACATCTTTTCCGAATAAGTCGTCGAATCCAAATGCTTTCATATTGTAGTTTGGAATTGCTCTCATACCGATAGGCTGAAATAAATGCTCGTTCGCAAATTCACGCGCACTTTTTCCTGTTGCACTCGTAATAATTGCTGATAGTAAATGAGCTCCTGCAGATGAATATTTAAAAGTTCCAATTTGTCCGCCGTTCCCAATTCTATTAAGTGTATACTGCACCCAATCCTGTTGCGTACATAATTCTTCTAACGGTTCCTGCCAGTCTGCAAAAGGATATGGTGCTGTCATTGTTAGAAGGTGTCGCACTGTTACTTCAGATATCTCAAGATTATATTCTGGAAAAAACTCTATTACTTTTTGATCAACACTTTTTATATACCCTTTTTCTACACATATCCCAATTAATGCAGAGATTATCGTTTTTGTAACAGACGCTACATGAAATGTATCACCTGGACCGTAACCATTATAATAGTTTTCAAAAACAATATTACCTTTCTGCACTACTAATATACCATTAATATTTTTATAGTCTTCTTTTATAATATTATCCAATTTTTCAGCAGTTTCCATCATTCTTCCCCCTTAACCTATGATTAAAAAGGTTCGATAGGTACATATATATCAACTATATGTTTATTTTCCGGGTGCTGCTCTGGATCATTTTTATACACTTCAAAAGGATATGAATCTCTCGGTTTATATCCGCTATTTGGCAGCCATTCACCGTATAAGAAATCCCATGCTCCTTTATATTCATCTTGGCGTATCTCAAAATGACCTACCGCGTACTTCCCTGAAGGTATTACCATTATTCCAATGTCGCTCGTTCCTACTGCGGACTCATCCGGAATTGTTATACATAGACTTGTTCTTAAATGATAGTCCTCAGTAAATTCATGATGATCGTGGTAAATTGTTAATACCTTCGTATCCTCGAATACATGATAGTTTTGCACTGTGGCGTAACGAAATAGTTTTTCTATCATTTTTGGAAAAGCTATAGCTAACTCCTTATATGTACCTACATGTCTTATGTATGCGACGTTTACGTTGTCCGCTGTTACAATTTCGACCTCTCCTCGAACCTTCTTACACTCATTGTATTGGGAACCTTCGCTAACGTCTTTGCAATTCTTGCTATTGTAATTTCTATAGTGAGACGGACTTACTCCGTACTGACTTTTAAATGTCCGGGAGAAAACTGCTGAATCTGTGAACCCGAAGTAATACGCAATATCTGTAATCGTCATATCTGGACGGTAAGTAAGTAGATGTGTTGCCCTCTCTAATTTCAAACGATTCACATACCGAGATAACGGCTCTTCCATCATCCCTTTAAAAATTCTATGAAAATGAAATTTTGAAAAGCCTGCCACATTAGCTAATTCTTCAATTGAAAGTGAATCGTTTATGTGAGATTCTATATAATCTTGAACTTTATAAATACGTCGTAAATACTCATTTCTACTTTGAGAACTCTCCATATTCATACCTCCTCGCAACAAAAAGGCTAACAACATGTTAGCCTACTTTTACACATTTTTAAAAAATAAAACTCTACTCCCGCCATTACCATCATAATTTGTATGTACGGATACACCTTCTATTTCATCATCCCCAGCTTCAATTCGAAAGCCAATTTCTTGATGAAATTGTATCGAATTTTTATTAACTGGTGACGTGATTGCTTTTACAACTTTACGGTTGCTTGCACGAGTGACATCAAAGAAATAAGAATACAATGTCGATGCAATTCCTTTTCTTCTATACTTCGGATTTACACCAACAAAATGAACGTACGCTTCATCTTGATTTGTTTGTGAAAAGAATCCGCATAAGAAACCTAACGTTTCTCCCTCTTCTTCAATGATAAAACTCGTTTCTTGAAAGTGGACGAAGAACAACTTTGGCAACATGCCAGCCATATCTCTCCCGCCCCACCAATCATTTAATACGGAATGAATCTTTTCATAATCTTCCCCTTGGATGTTTCTTACTCGCATGTGTTTCTCCCTCTCACTCACTTCATTTTCTCATAAATTTTAATAACCGTTTCTACTAAAAGAATGAATACCCAAATACCACAAAATACAAGAACAGATTGGAATATCGATCCAAGTATCATAACACCAATCGCACCTGATATTGAAAATGATACTCCACCAAACCCTGGATCCTGTATAAGTGATCCAGCAGAAAAAGCTGTTATAATAGATACTATTAAATAAATAACACTCATTATTTTTAATATTTTTATAGAAAGATACGAAGTTTGTTCTTTCTCCACTTGTGATAATTCGATTTCCCCGCTCGCAATTCCTTTTTGAAGACAATCTTCACACAAAAATTCTTCATTTATTTTTTTACCACCATGTATTGTACCTGTTATTTCTTTACACCTTGAACATTTTCGATTTATCATTTTGATATCACTCCAATCAACTATGATTATCTTAATATAATTCGACATTTACCTTATTATCCCTTTTATGTATTTTATAGAGAAAGGTCGTGTTTTATGATTTCAAAACCCACATTTGGTTCTAAAAATCCCACGGTTCATTATGTATTACGGCCGAGTTGCTATGCGGTTATTTTCAATCCAGTTACTTCAAACATAGCTGTCATTCAAAATAGAGAACGTTACTTTTTACCTGGTGGCGGTATGGAAGGTACGGAAACGAAAGAAGAATGTTTACATCGTGAACTGCTAGAGGAATTAGGATGGGCAATTGAAATTGATCAATATATCGGTAATGCAGCACGATATTTTTACGCAGAAAAAGAAGACACATATTATTTAAATGATGGATTCTTTTACATCGCGAAAATGATAAAGAAACAAACCGAAAACTGTGAAGAAGATCATGTTTTACAGTGGATGCCTCCATTACTGGCTATGGAGCATTTAATTCATGATCATCAAAAATGGGCTGTTGAACATGCACTTTTATTGCAAAAACAAAAAGGATCCCCTTCTATTTGAAAGAGATCCTTTTTATATTTAACTTACTTTTTTCAAATTTAAAGCTGGCTTTTTGATTCCGCCTTTTTTTACAACATATAAACCTATAAAGATTATAAACCCGCCAACTAGTTGCATCATATTGATTTGCTCTCCGATTGTTACTGCCGCAAAGATAACTGCGAACAATGGTACAAGATACATATAAACCATTACTTTCGTTGAGCCTATTTTACTAATACCGACATACCACATTGCAAGTCCGAAGATTGTCGCAAATACGATTGAATATGCTAGAGATCCCCAGCTTAGCATGTCTACTGGCCACGTTAACGTATTTACATTGAATAAACAATATACAACGAGTGGTACAATTCCAATTAAAGTAGACCATGATGTGACTCTCATTGCGGAGTATTTTGTAATAAGGGGTTGCGCCAAAATTGGGTACCAGCCCCACGCAATTGCTGCGACTAATCCAATTACATTTCCGAGCCATGCATACTCGTAAGTAGCTCCTTCCGTATGACCTGTTAATAAAACGAATGCTGCACCAATAAATGCTACTATTGAACCAATTTGTACTTTCATCGAAAAACGTTCTTGTTTGTGCAATACTGCTAATATCCCTGTAAATATAGGTGACATCGCAATTAATAATGAGGCGTTCGTTGCTGAAGTATATTTCACAGATAGCATAAACATCGTTTGATACATCGTCGTTCCAACGATACCGACTGCTAATAATCGTAACCAATCTTTTCTTTCAATACGTAGTGAGCGTTCCATAATAAATGTAATAAGTAATAATACCGGTGATGCTACTAAAAATCGTAAACTATTAAATTGAATGGATGACATAAATGCCACACCATACTTTCCAATTGTATAATTTGCTCCCCATACTAATGCAACTGATACTAAGAGCCATTCCATTTGCCATCGTTTCATCCGAATCTCCCCTTCCCTATTTAGCATAGTAAAATTGGCTGGATATAACACCGTCCAATTGGCTGTTTTTTTACCCAGCCAATTTGTTATACTTGATGTATATAAGAGATGCGGAGGTGTTTGTATGGAATGGAAGCTAGATAACGACAGTAAAATCCCTATTTATCAGCAAGTTGTTGACTTTATTGAAAAACGTATTACATACGGAGAACTTCCTCCAGGTAGCTTCCTCCCTTCAGAACGGAAATTAGCTACGCAGTTAAATGTAAACCGCAGTACGGTAACAACTGCTTATAATGAACTTCGCGCAATGGGAATTGTAGAAAGTACGACCGGCAAAGGTACACGTGTGAGTACACATATGTGGGGCGTTTCTCCAACATTAACGCCGAACTGGAGAGGCTTCATAGAAGGTGGTACTTTTTTACCAAACTTACCGTTACTCCGTCATATTCGGGCAGAAGTACAACAAAATGAAAATATTATAGATTTTGCTAATGGAGAGCTCGGTTGTAATCTCTATCCTCACGATCAACTACAAACGATTTTACGAGAACAACCGTTAACGCAGTCATTAAGTTACGATCATCCGCAAGGCTATCTCCCGCTAAGACAAGCGGTTGTAAAATATATGAAGGAATATTTAAAGGTTGAAGCGACTGAACAATCCATTATGATTACATCCGGAGCCCAGCAAGCCCTGCACCTTATCGTACAATGTTTATTAAACCCAGGTGATGCCGTCGCTTTCGAAAGTCCATCGCACTGTTATTCCTTACCGTTATTCCAATCAGCAGGTATTCGTATTTTCCCATTACCTGTCGATGAACAAGGTATTAATCCAGACGATGTGCAAGAATTATATAGAAAGCATCGTATTAAAATGATCTTTTTAAATCCAAATTTCCAAAACCCTACGGGAACGATGCTGCATCCAAACCGTAGCAAAAAACTTTTATCACTTTGTGCAGACTTACGAATTGCAATCGTTGAAGATGATCCATCTAGTTTACTTACGTTAGAAAATAAACAACCTTGCCCTACTTTGAAATCTATTGATGAAAATGGAACTGTCATTTATGTACATTCCTTATCAAAAATGATTGCACCAGGTTTACGAGTTGGATGGCTCGTCGCCCCGCAGTCTGTCGTAGAGCGCTTGTCAGATGCACGGCACCAAATGGAATTAGGGATGAGTATATTCCCCCAGTGGCTTATGCAGCAATTTTTTGAAACCGTACCATTTCAGTCGCATATCGTACCGTTACGAAAACAACTAGCAGAAAAAAGAGACGTTATCGTCCGTGCCCTAAACGAGAAACTTCACGATAAAATCTCTTTTTCAAATCCAACTGGTGGTATATACATATGGGGAAAATTAAAAGAACCAATAAACGAAAAACAACTCATTATGCAAAGCTTAAAACAAGAAATCGCCTTTATGCCGGGCAGTATTTTCGGTGCAAAAGATGGTTACATTCGTTTGTCTTATGGAAAAGTAAATATTGATCAAATTGAAGAAGGTATTTCTCGTTTGCGTGAAGCTATTTTAGTTTGTGAAAAATAACATTAAGTAAAGAGATTTCGTTTGACAAAAGCAAAATCTACCATTATTATCAACACGAACCTATTTATAGGAGTGATACAATGAAAATTTACGTTGATGCAGATGCTTGTCCTGTAAAAGATGTAATTATTTTAGAGGCTACGAATGCAGAAATTCCTGTTACCCTCGTTACTAGCTTTTCTCATTATTCTAATGCAGAACAGCCAGCAGGTGTGGAAACAATTTATGTTGATTCTGGAGCAGATGCTGCGGATTACCGGATTATGCAGTTAGCAAAAAAAGAAGATTTAATCGTAACGCAAGATTACGGTCTTGCTTCGCTCGCTTTAGCAAAAGGCTGTATCGTTCTACACCATAAAGGCTATAAGTATACGAATGAAAACATTGACCAACTATTACAAACACGTTATTTAAGTGCAATGGTTCGAAAAAGCGGCAAGCGTACAAA
Source organism: Bacillus mycoides (assembly GCF_001757995.1). Lineage (GTDB taxonomy): Bacteria > Bacillota > Bacilli > Bacillales > Bacillaceae_G > Bacillus_A > Bacillus_A mycoides_B. Next base: position 20,684 of record NZ_LXLV01000040.1, read on the forward strand.
GGGGCCAAAACCATTTACAGCAGAAGATAAAGAGAAATTTAGAGAGCTCTTTAAAAGTGTAATTTCACTTTAGAAATGAACCTTCTATTTGTAGGGAAAGCTTTGCAAAGAAAAGAAGAGAATATCCAAATGAACATTCTCTTCTTTAGGTTTACCCGTTTAAAATGAAGGTAAATTATCTAAGTTATTTTCTTTCATACCATCAGGCTCGCTACGTATAATATCCCTGCCATACTTATGAAATACGTCCACATGAGCTAACTTCCCTGATTTTGCTTCATCAAGAGCAGTAATATAATCTAACTCTCTTCCACTACTTGTTTTAAAGGCAATTAAATCCCCATCATCATTTTTACGAACTGCAACAATTTGTTCTGCTCCTGAATCGACTTCCTGGGCTACTTCCAAATGGGCTTGCTCTTCTCCTTGATGTAAATAATCATTATAAACTTTTTCAAAGTCTTTTTTATCCATAAAACTCACCTCCAACACATTTTATTAGTATGGTTGGGAGGTATTGGTTTTATGTACTTGGATCTACACTTGTGTGTTTTCAAATGAAAACATAGTCCCCTCACTATTTGATTGTAAAGTGTATTTTATATCGAACATCTTTGATATATCTTCAATATTTTTTAAACCGAGTCCCGTTCCTTTACTATTTATATCAAACCCAATCCCGTTATCTCTAAAGGAAATAATATCATCGCCTATGAGGATCTCAAGTTTTTTAGCTTTTGAATGTTTAAGGACATTTTGAAAAATGTTATCAAATAGCCTTTGAATCCATAACTCATTACTATTCCATATCAACTCTTTATCTTGTGGATTATATACTAATTCAATTTTATGAATGCTATACAAATAGCTCCATTTTTTAATCATATTTTCTATTAAATTATGTATATTCACTTCATCATTCACAATATAAGTATTCTCTAAGGTCTCTGTAGATTGAATATTAAATTCGTTAGTTAAATCACTTATATATTGTATCTGCTCATACATTGATTCAAGTACTGATGCTTTTTCTTCGTATTCGCCTTCTAAATAATATAATTGTAATCTAACCGCCGTTAAGGGTGTATTAATATCATGCCGTAATTTATTTAATAGCTCTTTTTTTATTTGTTCCTGTTGTTGTAGTTCTAATTCTCGATAAGTCGTTCTTTCTATAAGCAAGTTTACTGACCTAATCAGTTCTCCCATCTCATCATCGCTTTTGACATCTATTATATTAGGAATTTTTTTATCACTAGCTAAATCTCGAATCGTTTGATTTAATACATTAATTTTATTTAATACTGTGTTAATCGATTTTGAAAATACAAAAGCTAATACTAATAGTGATAATAAAAATATGATTAACATAGTAGGATATGCAAAAGATTCGTGAAAAGGAATGTTCTTATTTTTAGTTTTAAAGGCAGCATTATAAATAACTGATACAAAGATACTAATCGACACTAATAACAATGGTACGCTAACAATAGCGGAGAATAGTAGTAACTGATATTTTTTCTTTAAGTTCATTTCTTCATAAAGGTATTTAGTCTATACCCTTCTCCATAAATATTCTGAATAATATCACCTGTTTTATCATTAATTTTGGTCCTGATTTTTTTTATATGTACGTTCATGATATTTTGATTTCTATCTTCGAGTTGCCATAAGTAATCAAAGAAGTGTTCTTTTGTTAGAATTCTATCTCTATTTTCATATAAATAGAAGAATATTTTACGCTCAATCGCAGTAAAAGCAACTTCATCACGCAAACCGTTAATTAGAACCCTTTTATATTCTGCATCTATAAATAAATGTTTAATTTGCGTGAAAGTACCATATTGATTATCTAACATTTTCTGAATCCTCAACAGCAGCTCTCTAGGATCAAAAGGTTTTATCATGTATTCTTCTCCAATAGTCAAACCTTTTAATTTACTATCAATATCATTCCGAGCTGATAGAAATATAATTGGAATATTTAATCCTAGATTTTTTATTTTCTTTGTAATTTGATAACCATCTTCACCCGGTAACATAACATCCATTATGACTAGGTCTATTTCATGAATTACATCAAGAACATTCTTTCCTTCTTTCTTCCAATACACCTTATACTTCTCGCGCTGCAAAATTTTTTGTAATAAATCCCCTATCATCAAATCGTCTTCAACAATTAATATGTTATATTCTTTCATTATGTAGACCTTCCATCGCTAAAATAACAATAGCTTAGTTCTTCACTACTTTATTATTAATAAAATCCATTGCAATTTTGTATATTTCATCAGGAGCGTATAAATAAATACTATGTGTACCTTCAATTATTTTCACATCCGCTATTAATAACTTGCTAGCAAACTCCTCATAATTTTTGTTCTTTTGCTTTGTATACTTCGAATCTTTATTTTGCCTAGCAATCGCATCTATAAATAAAATAGGTGTTTCTTTTGGGATTGATAAGGAATTTGATTTTTTACCGTTATTGTAGCTTTGTAAAAGTTCTTGCCTCATATCATCGTTAAAAGCTTGTTTATATGTAAGCGCTCTATAAATATCTTTTTCCTGTTCGTTTAAAAAGGGTTGCCGAATGACTTCGGGGTTATAAGTGATAGAAGGAACTAATCTCTGAAAACCAATTTTCGTTAAAATATTCATCCCTTTTATTCTTAATGAATCAACTACGCCTATTTTATGAGTTACATACTGTTTAGGTAAACCAATATCTAACGCAATAATCGCTTTTACTTCACTTGGATATTTTTGTGCCCAGTAAATAGCCTCTATACCCGATAGAGAGTGTGGCACTAAAATATAGGGAGGTTTATTTCCACTCCTAATAAGCGCTTCTCTCGTTTGTTCTAATATCGTATCAATGTCTCTATCATCTTGAAAAACATCACTGTATCCATAACCAGCTCTCTCAATTACAGAAATCTTGTTTTCTTTCGAAAATTTACTATACAACCCTTTCAATTCATAAACAGGAGCGGCAATTCCAGATCCGGCCATAAATACAAACGTATCCTTCCCGCTCCCCTCATTATAAACATTCATTTTTTTATTATTGAAATTAACAAGTTCCCCTTCATTGTTCATTAATTTCGATTCCATTCTTAATTGATAGTTATGATATATAAATACAGCGCCTGTTCCAAAGAAAATAATGCTAATACACACAAAAAATATAATCTTTACTATCTTCAATAATTTTTTCATATGATACCCCTTTCAACTTATACTGAAAGGGTACAATATAAAAATAAATTTCTAATAAATTTTTGAAAATTAATATTTTCACTTTTTATCTAAGTATGGACTACTTTTAAAATTTCCAATTCAAAGGCCTTTTTTAATATCTACGCAATTTCTTCAAAGTCTCCAATATATCATCTGTAAAGGCAGTAGCCCCTTCATTCTCTAAAGCTCTAAAATATAAACTTCTTAAGAACTCTCTAATATTTTGTACTAAAATATCATGTTGAGGATGTGGGATGTCTTCAACAATTGCTATACTATGTAGCCAATTGCTCCACTCTTCTTCAGTTAAAAGATTTTGGTTACGTAACGACATAATTGGCTTTACTAATCTCTCATCCTCAAAGTTTATGTATACGTAATCACTCAATCGAACCTTCTGACGAACGGCAGCAAGGATTGCATATGAAAACTCACGATTTCTTATCGTACGTGCTAAAGCATCTAGTGCATCAGCCGCATGTGCCGTAGAGTGTGCCCAGCCTTTTCCTTCTACGTAACCTCTTACATCTTCTTCTAAATATACATATTCCAGAATTTGTTCTGCCACACTGTACAGTTGTTCTTCAGATAACAGCGGTTCTCTTTCATGAACAGATAAAATAAGTGGCGGGATTAAAACAGAGAACGCACGTTTAAAAACAGAGTCTGTTCCTTTTTCACCAATTTTATAAAATAAATAATCAGGACTAATTGCTTGTAACATTAATCCTCGTAACTCTTTTTGTCTAAATACATCATTTGTAATCCATGTGTGAAGCGTACTATAAATTAATTCATCACGTAATTCAGCATCAGGTGATCCGATATAATCTAGCATCCACTGTGCATATGGATAAGCGTCCACATCTTCTGGTACAGCATAGTTATTATTTTTAATTTGTTGTAATTCTGCTTTTAATTCTTGTACTTCCATCATTATATTTTCTATCCCCTTTTAAAGATTTTTTATATTTCCCCTTTTACCTTATCTCCCAGCAATTCATTTCATAAAATTAAGTAGATTTCTAAAATCGTTTTCACTATGTATCTATCCTTCTATGAAGTTGATTCAATTATATAAAATTTCTCCTGAGAAATAAAAGGAAATACATTGGAACACCAAAGCTTCTCACTTTGTTTACATGCATTTCATGTAAGTTTAGGTTATAAATTTTCATTTGTATTCAAACGTAGTTACAATCAAAATTCGAATCATTTTAGAACTTGTTTAATAAATTCTGTTTTAGCTTTTGTGTATGCTTCTCTATCTTGGTTAAACCTTTTAGCTAACTCTTGCTTTAGATTTGAATAATCATAAACCAATTGTGGATTTTCTCGTAAGCGGTTACGAAATAAAAGTTGTTGCTCCCATCGTTCAGTTCCTTTAATCATCAAATGCAGATGAGCTGCACGCCTATTATTCTTAACTTTCACAAAGAACCTTCTCCAAGGTCTTTCATCTAATTCCGGGCCTACATAATGCCAATCATATATAGCCAATTTTGCTGAAATATCGAGCACTCTATCAAATGATTCTGTTTCAGCCATTAGATCAATGATAGGTTTTGCAGGTAAACCAGGTATGGATGTACTGCCTATATGTATTACTTTGCTTATACCGAGAGGAGCAAGCAGTTCATAAAGTTGCTGTTCTTCATATCGGCCTTTATCTTGCCAATCAGGTTTTGCATTAACTATCTCTACTGACTCATTCGCCCATACAGGCCAATCGTTCGGATTATCTTTTTTATCCACCCAACACATCCCCTCTCACGAACTTTTTGTTATATAAACGATTTTAAATTCCTTTAAATACAACTACCGTATCATCAAAATTACTATTCTGAAATATAACATTCGCACATTCTTTCGGATTATGCTCATCTATATACATCTTACAAGCCGCATGATATCTGTTTATAAACATTTTCTCTGCTTCTTCATAACTTCCAAAAGCCTCAGTCTCACGCTCTGCACCACGTTTTCTCGCAATCTCAAAATCTGTATCTACGAAAATTTTATAGTCAAATAGATACTCAATTTCTTTTTTCAATAAAAATGTTCCATCTACTATTAGCACCATATTTGGCGGCGCCACTAGCGGCGTATTATGTACAGGCATGTCCGTTATTAAGTTATGAGAAATCGTTTCATACTGTAAATTCCCGTTAGGTCCTAAAGGCTTTAATAGCCTTTCTTTAAAAGCTGTATAATCGTGTGCATCTCCATAATACCCTCTTGCTGATTCTTTGCCTTGTGTATAGCGAATCACTCTTGGATTATGAAAATCGTCAATGCTGGCGCGTGTTACTGGTACTCCTCGTTTTTTTATTTCTTCCGCTAGTTCGTTTGCAAATGTTGTCTTTCCTGAAGCTATAATACCGCTTACTCCAACTCTTATTGGATGGATTAAGTTTAACGTTAAAATATGATTTGCAATTTCTTTCATTCTCTTTTGGCGATGCATGATTTTTCCTCCTTACTAACTAATTATCACTACTATAATTTTATTATGTTAACAATAAATAGTTCCTCTGCCATTTTAAACAATTAAACTCTATTATTTTATCCTACCTTAATTTTCAGAATAAACAAAATAAATATTGATTCTTCCCATTTAGTAAGTTATATTTAAATCGATAAAAAATAACTTATCGATAAAATTTTATTTTCAATTCATTACATACAAGGAGGTTTTCTAATGCAATATGAAATGATACTTGAATCAAGTGAACAAATTCATGCTCTCTCTCACCCTTTAAGACAACGTATTCTATCAATCTTATCATCTAAAGAATTAACGAATAAACAAATTTCTGAAGTGTTAGGTGAAACAGCTCCGAAAGTACATTTTCATGTTAAGGAACTGCTTAATGCTGGGATTATTAAACTAACAAAAGAAGAAATACATGGTTCAATTGTGGAAAAGAAATATGCAGCTTCAGCACGCTCTTTTCGTTTATCTTCATCACTAGAGTTATCTAAAGCAGATGAACATAAACTGTACGAATCCACATTTCATGAAACTTATCGCAATCTTATAGAAAGTATCGATTATTATGAAGGCGCGCTATCCAATTCACAAATTTTCCAACAACAAGTTTTGTTAACAAACGAAGAAATCAGCTCTATTCATAAACATTTATCTGCAATCCATGAAATATTAAATGGATCACAAACAGAAAAGAAAAAGACTACCAAAAATTCATCACCTTTTTCTCTAAGCTATTTCTTTCATCCTACACCTTTAAATCCAACTAACGGACTTAAAAGTGATTCATGAAAAGTATAGTGACCAATTCTCTTTTTGCTAATAGAAATTTTTCTCTGTTTTTCTTTGGTCAATCCTTATCTACAATTGGTGATGGATTCCAACAAATCGCCATCATTTACTTAATATTTGATATGGGTGGAAGAGGCAGTGAAATGGCCTTTTCCCAATTATCATTGTTCCTTCCTCGTATTATGATTTTGCTATTGGGTGGCGTTGTTGTAGATCGTCTGAATGCAAAACAAATTATTTGGGTTACAGATTTATTCCGTTTCGCTATCATATCCATTTTAGTATTATTGTTAGCTTTCGATTCTTTAACTTTCCCTTTACTTTATATAATGCTTTCTTTATCAGGATTGGCTAGTGGATTCTTTTATCCTGCATTTAACTCCATTGTCCCTTCACTTGTAGAAGTAGCAGAATTAGAACAAGCGAATGCTTGGGTGCAGTCCATTTCACAAACTGCTATTTTTATAGGTCCACCTTTAGCTGGATTAGTAATTAGTAATTTTGGCGTTACAACTGGTTTCATCATTAACGGATTTTCTTATTTAATTGCTTGCTTAACAGGAATATTAATAAAGAATAAAGAGATTATAACGAATAAAATGAAAGAATCGCATATTATAAAAGACTTTTTAGATGGTTTCCAACAAGTTTGGAACGCGAAATGGTTAAGAACTATTTTGATAGTTAATTTATTAGGTGGGCTAGCTGTAGTAGGTCCATTACAAATCATATTACCCTTGTATTCGAAAGAAGTTTTGAAAATTGGCACTTCTCAAATGGGTATTGTTATGGCTGCTTTCGGAATAGGATCTGTACTAGGTATGATGATGATTTCAAAGTTAAAGACCGAATATAAAACACTTCGGATGTTTTATATTCTTGAAATCTTCCAAGGAATTATTCTTTGTTTTGTAGCTATCCCATCACTCATTATTGTCGTTTTTGCTATAGGCATAGTCGGCATTTTAAATGGCATCGCTAGCATTATTATGATTTCAAAAATACAATCCAATGTCCCCTCATATAACCTTGGCAGAACGATGAGCTTTGTTACTTTAGCATCATTTGGAGCAGTACCTATTTCACAATTATTATCTGGCTGGCTATCCGGATTTATTCCTCTCAATTTTGTTTTTATTTTTTCATCTGGTTTATTGCTTATTGGTGGATTTTTTGGCGTGATTGTTTCTAAAAGAAATTCAACCGACAAAGCAAAGAGAATATATGATAATGAAACTATTGGAGGTTAAATTGCAGATTGCATACAAAAACTAGAGAATGGCTCTCCTCTAGTTTTTGTATGCATGATATTCCTTACTTCCCCTTAAACCCTCGATACAAAGCAGTTCGTAACTCCTGCTTATATTCCTCAATTTCTGGCATATCGAGCTCCTCAGCTAGTCGAATGGCTAATTCAATATCATATGGTACACGTACGAGTTGAATGGAAAAGCTCGCTGCTTCTTTTTCATTGTAAGTTCCTTCAAAAATTAAATAGGAAGCTTGCGTAATTTCAAGTGGATTTCCTACGCTACCAGCATTACATAACGTTCTCCCCCTAAAATTTTGAACGTATGCTTGATGAACGTCACCGTAGCAAACAACATCTGGTTTTCTTTCCCCTTCTATATTCTCTGTCAACTCACTATTTTCGAACATACTAACACGCTCTTCTCTTGAAGCGTGTGGTTGAATTCTTTCATACAAACTTCTCGGTGAAGCGTGGAACATACGAATGAGTTTGCCGCTCATAAAAAATTCAATTGAAAATGGTAAGCTTCTTAAATACTCATTTTGTTCTTCTGACAATTGTTTTTGATGCCATTTTAACGCTTCAAATTCAGTCGGTTTTGTAATAAAATCATCCCAGTTTCCCATTACAACCCCTTCACATTCTTTACGAACAATTTCAATTACTTCGCTAGAATGAGGGCCTTTTCCTACTAAATCTCCAAGACAAATAATACGCTCAATACCTCGTAATTTAATATCTTTCAGTACGGATTCTAATGCCGGAATATTACCATGAATATCTGAAATTACCGCTATTTTATCCAAATGAAACCCTCCATTATCTATTGTTTATTATATCCACATGATATGATTGATACCATTTTGGAATATAGGATGAAAAATGATTATGATCTTCTAAAATTCTGTTTAATCTCTCTTTCATATCCTCTACTAAATGTGGTGTACTTCGGTTTGTCCATACGATGTCCGCTGGGAATGTCATTGCTGCATATAGTGAATACAGTTTCCAAAAATGGAGTGACGGATTGCCTCCGCAATAACCGTGAACTTGTCCAACCGCAAATGGTTTGCTTATTCTTGTAGTAAAAATTGCTACATTATAAAAATCATGTATTGGATCGCCAAAATCATATCCACCAAAATCGATAACGATAAACTCTTTATTATGAATCATACTATTTGCTGGATGAAAATCATCATGTAAAAATGTGATTGGACGATTTTTTAATAAGTCCTTATGATTTTCTACAAAGGTTAATACTGGCTTCATATCTAGAAAGTCTACCTCTAAGTCTGTTAATGCTTTCAAGTATCTCTCGTACTTGTTCCACCGAAACATTTCCCACGAATCAATGACATTCTCTTTTTCTATTGCATGAATTCTCTTTAAAACTTCTCCAGCTCTTTTCCCCGCAACATACTGCTCTTTCACCGATAACTTACCTAAACTCTCTTCTCCATTTACTCCGTCAATCCATTCAAATATTTGAACGCATTTATTTAATTCTTCCAGTCTTATGAAATGAATTAATTTTGGCGTCGGGATATGTAATGACTCCAACTGTTTCATATACGTATATTCTTCTTGTTTTCGTTCAAAATTAGCAGAATCACACACTTTTACAAAATACGTTTCTCGATTCTCTAATTCAACTTTATATTTCTCTTCATGTGAAAAACCTTTTGTAATAGCTGTACATTTTACAATATGAGGCCACCCTAGTTTTCTCTCTATCTCTCTTAACATTTCCTCCACAAAGTTCACCTCTATTCATATATGTACAAACTACCTAACACCTCATGCACTTTTTTATTTCCCCCTTTAAACCCCACCGCAAATGGATATTCCCCGTACTGCATTAAACGTTCTTTTACTAGCCCTTCCCCAATCGGTTCACAAAATTGTACGCTAATATTTCCAAACGATACACTTTGACATTCAGCATTCCACTTTTCATTTCTTATGACTGCACTTACTGTAAGCCCCATTACTTCGTTCCATTTCTGAACTGTTTCTCGAACGTTTTTTACCGCATAATGAATCGTTTCAATTTCTTCTACTTTGTTTTGATGTTCAGCAATCATCCCTATTTTACGTAAATCGTGTCTTCTTTCTTCATCCGTTTCATTCCACTGTATAAAGAATGGTAATTTCGGTCCGTCCACTTCCTGTTTTACAAATAACATTTTCCATTCTAATAGGTGACCATCTTTTCTCACACGTTTCCCTTCAAATGGTCCTATCGTATGTAATCCATGCTTACTAAACTTAACTACTAGTTCTTCAATTGCATCTGTTCGAATTGCGATTTGTAGCATTCCTTCTCCATTTTGTAATTTCACGACCGTTTCCTGTACTAATGGATTTTCTGCTTCTTTCGCTTTTTCTTCATGCTGAACTGCTAAAAATTCTATATATGATAAGTCAAAATAACATAAACTATTCCAAGTACCCCAGTTTGTATGCTCACCGCCTAACGCAGTATGAAAACCTAGTGCCTGTATTTGTTTTGCCGCCTCCTCAGGCGTACAATGAACTGCATGAACGAGATGATCAAATGCTAACATGTCTTTCTCCCCTTTCTCTCCATCCTTTTATTGTATATTTTATTTTTCTTTCATTCAATTCAAAAAAAATAAAACCTAGTTGATTTATACGATTAATATGTATTATAATTAAACAAATTTAAATATTGCTGATTGGAAAAACCAAAGGCACTTTTCTCATACGGGAAAAGTGCCTTTTTATTTATTATTACAGGGGGATTATTTATGCAGAAATTAATTATCTTTGCTATTATCGGATTTTTCGCTCAATTGATTGATGGAGCGCTTGGAATGGCGTATGGGGTAACGTCTTCCTCTTTATTATTAATGTTTGGTATTGCACCAGCTGTTGCTTCAGCATCAGTTCATTTAGCGGAGGTAGTCACAACTGCTGCTTCCGGCGCATCTCATATACGCTTCGGAAACGTTGATAAATATACGGTTTCTAGACTTACATTGCCAGGAGCGATTGGTGCTTTTGTCGGAGCATGTTTTTTAAGTAATTTACCGGGCGATGTTATTAAACCGTACATTTCCTTATTTTTATTTACTTTAGGGGTTTATATTTTATTACGATTCATCATTCAAAAACAAATTGTTGCTTCAAATAAGCGTATGTCTGCTAAACAACTTGTGCCACTTGGCTTGTTCGCAGGATTTGTTGATTCAACTGGCGGTGGTGGCTGGGGACCTATTACGACACCTGTTCTTCTTGCAAAAGGAAATGATGCTAGAAAAGTTATTGGGTCTGTAGATACGAGCGAATTTCCTGTTTCACTCGCTGCAACAATCGGCTTTTTCATCTCACTTGGTTGGGAACAAATAAGCTGGGTTTGGGTATTTGCCCTAATGCTTGGTGGTATTGTTGCCGCACCAATCGCCGCATGGTTAGTACGCATCGTTCCTTCGCATTTACTTGGCGTACTCGTTGGCGGACTTATTATCTTTACGAATATACGTACATTACTTACAGCATTTAAAGTTGATCCAACTATTATTACACTTTCTTATGTTGCAGTTGGCCTTATCGTTATTATCTCTATTTTCATTTCTGTCCGTAACCATTCGAAACATTCAACAATTGGATACCCGGCAAATCAAAAACAAATGCTACCATAATTAAGTAAAATACCGCCCGATTTACTTCGAGCGGTATTCTTTATTTTTCAATCTTCCAATTTATCATCGTTTCAGTACTATTTACTCTTTTCATATGTAATTTCTCTAATACACGAATAGAGCTATAGTTATCAAGGAGTGTCTCCGCTATAATCGTTTCCACTTCTCCTGTTTGAAAAGCCCATTTCATTAATTCACTAACTGCTTCTGTTGCATACCCTTTATTCCAATATTTCTCAATAAATCCGTAACCAATTTCTACTGTATGTTGCTCGTTCGGTTTCCCTTTAAATCCTATATCACCTAGAACAACATCATCCTCTTTCCGAATAACATACCACGCGCCCCACCGTAATAAAGCCGCATCTTGTTTCACATTTTCTATATGCCCTAAAATATGCGGGCCACTATTGTATCCTTGATTATTCGCAATTTGAACCCATTCTTCCGTACACGGGATAATATGTAATCTTTCCGTTTCTAATTTCATAACGATGTCCCCTTTTCAATTAAACAATACTACAATTTTACTATAAATATATAGAATATTCATTCTTTTTCACGCGCACATATGTTTATTCTTTGAAACAAAATATAAAACTAATCCCCTTTTGATATTTATGTCGAATTATATTTTCTGAATTTTCTTTTAATTTTAAAGGGTTTTTCAATATTTTTTGCGAAACATTTGTATAACAATTTTTTCTTTGCTTATTGCTACATAATAGTAGGTTCGGGTGGAGTTTTGCAAGCGTTTCCTATACAATAACCGATATTTTTTGACTTTTCCTAACAAAATTCCTTGCAATATTTTCAGAAAGTCATTACAATTGCCATATATTAAAAATCTTAGCAATATATAAATCCTCATCAATCCGATGAGGTAGAGGTTGCGACTTTTAAAAGTAAAACGGACGAGACACAGAGAATGTCACCCGACTCCGTTTGAAAGGAAAAGTTGCCGAAGTTTATATTTCTTCTCTGGAAATATGAGCTGGGGCTGTCTCCGAAAGGAACAGAACTGTCACGTTTACAAAATTACCGTGTAGACGTGGGGTGCTATCTTAACGGAAGGGTATGATGGGGTGGTTATTTGTGAAACGTTCCGCCAAATTCCTTTGGTGGTTTTTTGTATTTTTCTCCCCCGCTCCTTCCTATCTTACAAGAAAAGGAGTGTTGAACATGAATAGCGCAACGAATCAAACTACCTCTAAAACGCAAACTACACAAGGACAAGGTGAATTAAAACGTGGATTAAAATCTCGTCACCTTACGATGATTTCTCTCGGTGGTACAATCGGTACCGGACTATTTCTTGCCAGCGGTGGTGTTATCCATTCAGCTGGTCCTGGCGGTGCACTAGTCGCATACGCTGCAATTGGAATTATGGTTTATTTTTTAATGACAAGCTTAGCAGAACTCGCAGCTTACATGCCTGTTACTGGATCTTTTAGCACTTATGCAACAAAATTTGTTGATCCATCACTTGGTTTTGCACTTGGATGGAACTATTGGTATAACTGGGCGATTACGATCGCTGCTGAACTCGCAGCCGTAACATTAATTATGAAATTTTGGTTCCCAGATACCCCTTCTCTTATTTGGAGTGGACTTTGTTTAGCTATTATTTTTCTCTTAAACTATTTATCTGTTAAAGGTTTTGGTGAATCTGAATATTGGTTCGCACTTATTAAAGTAGTTACTATTATTATCTTTTTAATTGTCGGTTTTATGATGATTTTTGGAATTATGGGCGGCGAAGCTGTCGGCTTTAAAAACTTCACTGTTGCAGATGCACCATTTAACGGTGGCATCATGGCAATTATCGGTGTATTTATGGCTGCTGGTTTCTCATTCCAAGGAACTGAATTATTAGGAGTGGCTGCTGGTGAAACTGCTGATCCAGAACGCAATATTCCGAAAGCAATTCGTTCTATCTTTTGGCGCATTATATTATTCTATATTTTAGCAATTCTCGTTATCGGTTTATTAATTCCTTATACGACTGATAGCCTTGCAGCAAGTGATGTTACAGTAAGTCCATTTACACTTGTATTTGAAAAAGCGGGCGTTGCCTTCGCTGCTTCTGTTATGAACGCTGTTATTTTAACTGCAGTTCTATCTGCTGGTAACTCTGGTATGTACGCATCAACTCGTATGCTTTGGGATTTAGCTCGCCAAGGGAAAGCACCAAAGTTCTTAGGCAAATTAGATAGCCGCGGTGTACCTGTTAACGCATTAATCGCAACATCAGTAGTTGGTAGCGTCGCTTTCATCGCTTCTTTATACGGTGACGGTGTTGTATACATTTGGTTATTAAACGCTTCTGGAATGTCAGGATTTATTGCTTGGGTAGGAATTGCTGTTAGTCATTACCGTTTCCGAAAAGCTTATGTTGCACAAGGGAAAGATTTAAAAGATTTACCGTACAGAGCAAAATGGTTCCCGTTCGGTCCAATCTTTGCATTTACACTTTGTGTTATCGTTATTTTAGGTCAAAACTACGGAGCATTTACGGGAGCATCTATCGACTGGAACGGTGTACTCGTTTCTTACATCGGTTTACCACTCTTCTTAGTACTATGGTTAGGCTATAAATTTACTAAGAAAACGAAAGTCATTCCACTTGATAAATGTGAACTGAAATAGAATATAGTATAGCAAAACGAGCAAACAAATTTGTTTGCTCGTTTTTTATTACAATTCATCTCCCTTCCCTATTTTCACTGTTTTTGCAATAATAAAGTAAATACACTTAAAGGTTGGGATTACATGAACATTCGTATTACTGATGAAGCAATAGCAGCTATACATAGACTAGAGCGTGAAGACAAAAAGATTATTCGCATTAGAGGGACAATGACAAACTCTTGTAGCATTTTTGTTGATGTTGATTTAATTTGGGATACATATAATGCAGATGATGTTGTATATGAGGATGAAATGCTTATTGTACAAATGGACTCATTTACAAAAGATTACACTGGTGATACGGTGAAACTTGATTATAAGACGACTGGTTTTAGTATTACGACTCCGAGTGAGACTTTGGTTTATGGATTGTCGATTAAAAAATAAAATTGTTTTTGTCAGACCGCTGAGGTGAAAAAATGAGTAAATACGTTCCATTAAAATTTTTATTCAACAAAGAATTAGCAGAAAAAATGGCTGATTCTATTTCTAAACATGATCCTAATTTCTCTAAAAAAAGCTTTGTAGATTCTGTAACATGTAAAGTTGAAAATTTAGAGTTAAAACAACGTGTAGAAGTAATAGCAGATGAATTACACAATGCATTACAAAAAGATTTTAATGAAGCAATACATATATTACTGAAAACATTGGGACCAGAAAATACAACAGAAGTAGGTACATTTACAAACGGATACGTGTACATGCCTATTGCAAAATACGTTGAAAAATATGGGCTTAACGATTTTGAATCCTCATTTAATGCAATGTATGAAATAACAAAAAGAAATACTGCTGAATATGCTATTCGTCCTTATCTTGAAAAATACCATGAAGAAACTTTGGACATATTGCAACAGTGGTTACGTGACGAAAACAGCCACATCAGGAGATTAGTTTCAGAAGGTACTAGACCAAGACTTCCTTGGGCTAAAAAAATTGGGGCTTTGAAAGGTGACTTTAAGAACAATCTAAAGCTTTTAGAGCCATTAATGAATGACCCTTCTAAATATGTTCAAAAATCAGTAGCCAATCATATTAACGATATTACGAAAGAAGATAAAGAACTCGTTTTTCAATGGTTGCAGGGATTGCTAGATAAAAAACATCCTGTTAATCCTTGGATTATGAAACATGGGTTAAGAACGGTGATAAAAAGTGGCACTTTACCAAAAGATTTTTGTTTTTAAGTATTTTAAACAAAAACGCTTATACTTCAAAAATGAAGTATAAGCGTTTTTTCTCTTTAAAACATTATCCCTGCCTTAAAATATTTTGAAACATTTCTGGCTTACATTGTTCAAAGCTCTCTATTAATTCTTTTCCAAATATCGTTATACTCTCCTCCCACGGATGCCCTAAATAGCCCCACTTAAAGTCCTTCTGAATAAAGAAATAATAATCTCCATTTGGAAAAATCGGGATTGTCCACTCATCAAATTCATTTCTATCGAACTTTAAATGTGGATTCACCCAATAACACTCATGTTGCCAATCAAGTGCCATTATATATTCATTCGATACCGTATTCTCTTTAAAAACTAGTAATGCTTTTTCTTCCAGATCGTCATATACATTTAAATCTACCGATTCTCCAAAGCAATGAGAAATATCATATGTCACAAAAGGACTTGGCACCTTAAATGATGGGAATATAGAAATACTTGGTGAAAACTCAAAATCACTATATACCCTATCCCATATTTGATCGCTCTCTTTGTCTGTAAACTTCATCCAATTTTTCATTAAACAACTGCCTTCCCTTATAATTTCAAAGGATTTCCTCTTGGTTATCCCGAATATATAAATAACTATTCTCACAAGGAGCGAATTTCTATGAATCTATTCGAACACGAAACGTAAAACTGCTTCTCCTTAATAAGAGGTCCTCCCTTTTTTCTCATCATATCACTCATTTTAAAAAATAGGAGGACATAATTATGAAACGTGATCCATTATTTCCAACTTTTTTAGAAAGTGCAAATACAAATTTTAGTGGCTGGGATTTTTCTTTCATTTCAGAAACTGGCCGTATGAATAGCGAGCCTTTATCATGGTCATACGGTAGCACAGCCTTCCAGCTAATGCAGCGTGCAAAATCAATGCTAGATATGGGGACTGGCGGCGGAGAGTTTTTATCTATGTTACAACCGTTCCCGCCAACTATTTATGCGACTGAAGGCTACGCTCCTAATGTACCAATTGCACGAAAGAAATTAGAACCTTTAGGAGTTACACTCGTAGAAGTGACTGATGATACTTTACCATTTCAAGATAGTCAATTTGATTTAATTGTGAATCAACATGAATCATATGCTGCTTCCGAAGTAAAAAGAATTCTTTCTCCAAATGGTATATTCCTTACTCAACAAGTTGGCGGTCTTGATTGTGCGGAGCTTAATGAGCAGTTTGGCACACCACTTAATAGCGAATTTTCAAGTTGGTCACTCAAAATGGCATGTAATGAACTAAAGGATAATGGATTGACTATTTTGGAAGCGAAGGAAGAGTTCCCTCTTCAGCGTTTTTATGATGTCGGTGCTGTTGTCTATTACTTAAAAGCAATTCCGTGGCAAATTCCTGATTTTACAGTAGACAGCTATACCGAGGAATTGTATCGTATACATGAAATTATCTTGCAAAAAGGATATTTCGATGTGAAGCAACACCGCTTTATTATTAAAGCAAATTATGAAGAGTAAACCTTGAATTAGCATTCCCTACAAAAAAGCCAAATCCCAATAAAGGATTTGGCTTTTTCTTAGTATTTTAACGCATCTTTTCCTATTGAGAAACGAGATGTTTTACATATCGTTTTTTCGTATCATCTTCTGTCAAAAGTGTAGTTGTATAATCAATAATATTCCGGTTATCATACGTGAATGTATGCTCTAATTTGTTTTCTTCTTTTAATACTCTTGGTAAATATCTTTGCAAATTGCTAACTACACCTCTATTATCACCATCTAATATCCAATCAATTGACTTCCATTCTAATATACCTTCATCTGTGCTTACTGGCGTATCAATATGTACTCTATCTGGTAAATCAGCAAGGAATACATACATTCCCTCACTATCCTGAGGTTCGTCTTTATCTTTAAAGATAACATTCCCTTTATACGTTGCACTATGAAGCTCTATACCCGTTTCCTCAAACGTTTCTCTAATTATTCCTTGGTATGGAGTTTCATTATCCTCGATTTTCCCTCCAACGCCATTCCACATTCCCATTGTTGGCTTTTTGTTTCTATTTAAAAGGAGTATGTTATCCCCTTTTCTAATGAAGCATATTGTGTACTTATACATATCGTCATATCCTTTCTATTTCCTAGCCGTTAACTTACTATAAAAGCGTTAATTATCATCCTCTTTATAGGAGCACCTACGGATTAAAAGGTCCCTTTAATTCATTGATTGTTTTTTGATGAAAATAAAATAAAAATACTAAACTAGTCTAGTATTTTCATTTTCGAAAAAGGATAATATATAAATTCCACCTTACCAATAACGTTATCTTCTTCAATATAACCTAAACCATTTCGACTATCCTTACTATGCTCACGATTGTCTCCCATTACAAATAACTTATTTGGCGGAATCTTTGTCTTTTGAAAGTTGTAAAACACTTGTGTATTGTTGTATAAATCTTTATTTATATAAGATTCATCTTGCTTTTTGTCATTTACGTATACAGTTCCATTCATTATGTTAATTATGTCACCAGGAAGTCCTATTACGCGTTTTACATAATATTTCGATCCATCTACTTCCTTAATAATGACAATTTCTCCGTGCTGTAAGCTAGAAAAATGTACAGCGGCTTTATTTACAAATACGTAGTCTTCTTCATGTAATGTTGGCTGCATTGATTTTCCTTCCACTTTACATAAAGTGAAAGACTGGTACGTTACTACTAGGACAAATATAAATAGTATGTATTTTCCCCAACCTCTCTTAATCTCCTCTTTCATATCTATTCCCACCTTATCAAAACACTTTTCAATTCAAAAATATATCACTGCACCTGTTCATTTGCGCAGTGATATACTACAATTTGAATTTTATTTTACTGTGCCGTACTCGGCTGTTGTGCTACTGGGACTAGACTTACACCCGATCGCTGCGTTTTCAAATCAAAATATGCATCCAAAATCTCTTTACCAATTGCAGAATTAATACCTGATTTATCATTATTCACCCATGGCACAACAACAGAAAAAGCGACTTCCGGATCAGCATCATATGGCGCATACCCGGCGAGAGTTAAATTATAACATTTTTTTCGATAGTTGTTTTCATCTCTGCCAATATCACTTTCTCCACCGTACACTGTTTCTGCTGTTCCTGTTTTTCCAGCCGGTTTATAAGGTAAACCTTTAAAAGTTCCAGTACCTGTCCCATCAACCTCCTGGAAAACTCTTCTAAATCCTTCTTTCACATGATTTATATATGACAGATCCATATCCACTCTGTTTAACACGACTGGTTCCATTGAGTGAATAACTTTTCCGACTTCCTCTGGTCTATTTGGCTGCTCTCTAATTTCTTGTACAATTTGTGGTTTCATTCGGTAACCACCATTTGCAATCGTTGACATATATTGCGCAAGCTGCAGCGGCGTATATGTATCATATTGCCCAATCGCATAATCAAGTAAAAAACCAGGTATATTATCGGTTCTACCCATTTGACCAATCGATTCATTTGGCAAGTCAATACCGGTTGGTGCACCTAAACCAAATTGTCTAAAATAATAACGCATTTTATTGAACGTTTCTTGTTTAATATCTAACGGACTGTTTGGTACATAATCAATACCTGCCATTTTTAAAGCTGTATTAAACATATATACGTTCGATGAAACTTGCAAAGCTCTTAAATCATCAATATCTCCAAATTCTTTCCAAGATTTCTTCGGCTTCGAACTTCCTTTAAAGTACATTGGTGCATCAAAGAAATGCGTATATGGCTTAATCACCCCTGCTTGATATCCAGCTAATAACGTAGCTCCTTTGACCGTTGATCCTAACTCATAAGAGCTTATCATCGTTCCTAAAGCGTAGTCTTCTATTTGCATCCCGCCGTCTTTATTTACAATTTTCTTTCCTGCTAATGATAGAATTTGACCATTTTTCGGATTCATCATAACGACGAATGCACGATCCATCATCGGTTCAGAAGAATGAAATGCCCTTAAATTTCTTTCAAGACTTTCCTCCACCTTTTTCTGTAAATCCATATCAACTGTTAACATTAAATTATTTCCACTTTTTCCTTTTGTCACTTTTTCAGTCCGAATAATATTCCCAGCTTTATCAGTAATATTTTTAGACTGTTCTTTCGTTCCATGTAACACATCTTCGTATTGTTTTTCGATGTAACTCTTACCAATACGATCATTTCTGTTATAATCTCGTACTAAATAATAGTCTAATTGCTCCCTTGGTAATCCCTCATTCTCAGTAGAAACACTACCAAGTACAGAACGTAGTATTTTATCATTTGGATATTCGCGCTCCCAATCCACAGTCGTATCTACGCCTGGCAAGATCGATAATCTTTCACTCACTACTGCGTATTCATTTTGACTTACATCTTTTTTGACGATTTGTGGCGTCATTTTATATCCCGCATTCATTTTACTTTTAATTGCTAGTACTTCTATATCCTCTTTCGAAAGCTCGTTTAATTCTTCTTGTGTAATTCTTTCTCGTCTCAACTCTTCTACTTTCTTATCTAAGTCTTTCCCTTCTATTTCCTGCTTCCTAAATTTACTCTCATCTTCTTTCGTTACTTTTGTTGCTGCACGCTTTTCGTTTAACTGCATCCAAAAATCTTTTTTATCTGTCTCTGTTAACTTGTCCATATCTTCTTGTGGCATTTCAATTAGCTTTGCTAAATTTCTTGCCACTATTAAAACCTCTTTTGAGTCCACTCCTTTCATCTTCGTATATGTAACAGTTCGTAACGGTTTATTATTTACAATAACTTTCCCTTCCCGGTCAAACATCTTCCCTCTCGGAACTGGAGTACTCACCGTTACATCTTCCTTTTTATTCACTTCATTTCGATACGTTTCTCCGTCAATGATTTGTACTTTACCTAATTGAATAATAATAGCTGAAAATAAAAGAAACACGATAAAAAATAGTACATTTAACCGAAACGGAATATGAGTCTTTTTCTTTTTCGACTGTTTCTGCTTCTCCTTTTTCTGTCTCATTTTGCTCCCTCGCTTCATTCTATTAACATTTCTCTACATAAAACATACGTTCACTACAGTACAATCAAATACATCATTATGTATCAAATTTAATTTTATGATATATATAGAATTTTATATTAATTACAAAAGAAATAAAAGATTTAATTTTCAGTTTTTGTATTTCGTATCCTATTTATTACCATTCCCCTTAATACGCAATAACATGAATATAATTCATACAAAAAAACTGAGGTGGACATCATCCACCTCAGTTTCTTTACGAAAACAAAAACTTATTTAATCGAAGATAACCCTTTGGCAAATTCACCAATCTTATTTTGAAAAATAAAATCAAAATTGTATTCTTGTCCCGTTAATTCTTCATTTACTAAAATTGTTGTTGCGCCTACTTCCCTCTTTGCGATTTCTGGGAATGACGCGACAGGCTGTACTTTGAGTGACGTCCCCATTACAAGAAGTACATCTGTTTCATATAAACGTTTGATCGCATTTTGATACTGAGGTAACGTATCTCCGTATAAAACAACATCTGGATTTAGTATGAAATTACACTTCTCACAACGCGGCACTTCATGATCAATCATATATTGTAAATCATATCCCGTTTTACACTTTGGACAATGCGCTGTTTGCAATGTTCCATGTAAATCAATTACATGTTTACTACCACCTACTTGATGTAAACCATCAATATTTTGCGTTAAAATCGTTATGTCTTTTCCTTGTTCTTCTATCTCTGCTAAAAAGCGATGCCCACGATTTGGTTTATATTGATGAAACGTATTAATTTGAAAGATTTCTTTATAATGCTTCCAAAACTCTTTCGGATTTCTATTATAATAGCCTCTCGACAAATACATCTCTACATTCGTATCAGCATATAATCCATTTGCTGAACGAAAATCAGGGATTCCACTTTCCGTACTTGCACCAGCACCTGTCAACACTGTAATTTTCTTTGCCTTTTCTAATATTGAACGTACTTCCTCATATTGCTGCACAAAAATCACCTCTATGTATATTCCTATACTTATTATACCAGTTGTTTACAGTAGGTGTTGTACAATTCGGTTTACTTACTACGTTGCATTATCTAAACCCAAACTTTTTTGGGCGTAATTAAAGTTTCCAAGATAACTACTGTTCAATTAAAATACAGTTATTTAATTTTAATTCCGCAAACTGGCATAAAACCTTTCGAAAATTCAAACCAGCTCTAAGAATAATTGTTTATCTTATGAATTCACAACTGATTATGTTATGGAAAATGTAGTCGGCCTTGCTAGGAAACACAAAGATACACTTGTTGGTAATGGCGTAAGCTAAAGCACTCTCACAATCAATTCTGGATTGTTTAGAGGTAGATTCAGTGAAAGGTGTGTATAATGAGCAAATGACGATTTTTCAATTCATTTAGAAAGCAGCCAGAAGGCTGCTTTTCTTCATCGATGGGCTTAGATAGTTATGGACTACTGGGAGCCTCTTAAGTTATACTTGTATAATATCAAAAATTAATAAGGGGTAATATTAACATTATGAAAGAAAAAAACGAACTTGTTCAAAGTATTCCTCAAACAGGATTTTTGGGGCATCCAAAAGGATTATTCACTTTATTCTTCACTGAGTTTTGGGAAAGGTTTTCTCATTACGGAATGAGAGCTATTTTGCTGTATTATATGTACTATTCGGTCGCAAAAGGTGGATTAGGAATTGATCAATCTACCGCAACCTCGATAATGGCAATTTACGGTTCCTTACTGTTCATGTCTAGTATTATCGGTGGATGGATATCGGATCGTTTATTTGGTCCAAGTAAAACCGTATTCTTTGGTGGCGTTTTAATTATGATTGGCCATCTTATTTTAGCTTTACCGGGTAGTAAAAGTGCGTTATTTATCTCTATGGTCTTCTTAATTCTAGGAACAGGGTTGTTAAAGCCTAACATATCGAACATCGTAGGAAGTTTATACAGTAAAACAGATGCGCGTCGTGACTCAGGGTTCAGTATATTCTACATGGGTATTAACTTAGGTGCCTTACTTGCACCTTTAGTTGTCGGAACATTAGGTCAGCAATATAATTTCCACCTTGGTTTTGGAGTTGCGGCAATTGGTATGGCAATTGGGTTAGGGGTATTTGTTGGAACAAAACAGAAAAACCTTGGTCTAGTCGGTACACAAGTACCTAATCCATTATCAGATTCGGAAAGAAAAAAGACTATTAATTGGTCTTATCCCTGTCAAGTAGACAATATTAAAAAGACTAAGCAGCCATCGAGATTCGATATTCTATCGGAGCTCGGTGGTTGAGTCGTTTTTGGAACCGTTTATAGTTATAAAAATAAATATACTC
>NZ_LXLV01000041.1 GCF_001757995.1 Bacillus mycoides
ACTAATTCAAGCAATTGAAACATACATCTATCATTATAACTACAAACGATTCCAAAAACGACTCAATCATCGAGCTCCGATCGAATATCGAATTTCGATGGCTGCATAGTCTTTTTTACAGTTGTCTGTCCATATATGAGTGTCTTTTCTAATAGTTTGTTTAGCAGAAGCAGCTAGCTCCAACTATGATTAATAAAATAAATAATACAACTAATAAAGCAAAGCCACCGCCACAACTACTACAACTACCACCAAAGCCCATAATAGTTCTTCCTCCTTTAGATAAGAGGAGAAAACAAGGTGTCACTCATGTATTTTAACGGATTCAATTTACTGTATGTTTTTACGCATGAATTGAGCAGGTCCTTTTGAAAATAAAAAAAAGACACCCTAAGGTGATCTTCTTATGTAGGGCGGGAAGACATCGGCCTTCCTTTTGGGTTGCCATCAAGGGATTCAGCCGAGTTACGTATAAATTACATCAAAAATGTAAATCAGCATTTTTCTGTTGTTGTCCTTTATTAAGACTTTGTCTTATAAATAATTCTGCAATGATTAAATTTGGCACCCACGCTAACCAAGCAATAACAGCATAACTAAGTTCGAAATGCTTCAGTCCAAATAGCAATACAAATAAAGGTAGCCAAATTCTTAATGTAACTGCCGCAAAGGTTAAGGAATAATTTCTGATCATCCAATTCCGATGGTCTTGAATTTTTTTATTCTTAACTCTGTTTAATGCTTGATATGCCGATGTTAGCCAAAATACGGATAACAAACCGAAACCAAGCTTTCCTACTAATCCTCCCGTAGCGTAAAAGGATAAATAAAGTCCTGAAACGCCGCCAAATAATACACCAATCATATAGATTTTTCCAATCATTCGATGGCGACTGATATTCTTTTCTCTAAATTTTGTGGATAATGTAAAAGGACCAATTACTAATGCTACTACACTAGTTGCAATATGTAGAAATAACATAATGTACCAAAACGCACTCATTTTAGATAGAAACATAAGCTTCATTTGAACAAACCCTGCTTGAAATCCATCCATAATAAAATATTGGAAAACAGCATAACCAGCTACTAAAATAGCTGAAAAAGTAAATATAAACCAAGTTTTTTTATTCATAATTTCACCACCTCCTTGCAACATTTAAGGGGATTAGAACATATATTGCTGATTATCTAGGGTTAAAAGAGAACTTAATTAACTTCTTTTACTTCTTTCGGCAGCGCGTCATGTTCAATCCAGTTTTCGACTAAGCTATTAAACAGTTCAGGATTTGCTAAAGAAATTCCGTGATTAATTTTAGAAATAATACCACCTAATTAATCATACAACAAAAAAGGGATTTTTGGTTAATTTATCCATATTCATCATATTTGTTATTAGCAATTATTTTCTCAATAATCAATTTAGGAGTAGGTGTCACGGTTCCAGTAATGACCGCAATAGTTATGCAAGCAGCAGGCCCATCTTATGCAAATATGGCTGGGGCAACCTTAAATGTAAATTGACACCAGATAATTGCTCGTTTAGTAGGGGGAGCACCAACAAAACGCGAATTTCGTAGGCTAAGAAAAGTTTTTAAAAGAAAAAGCCATTTTTCTGAACATGTGAGAGTTATATAGTATTGTATGTGGAAAATATATCTAGATAATTCAAATCAGTTCAAATTAATGTAAACGTCAAATAACCCCAAAATAAACAATAAAAGTTGATTTTGGGGTTATTTTTTGTTAGCTTTACTTTTTTTCGGTACTTTGCATATCGATGGTAAATCCGTTGACCACGGTAGGACTTTATTTCAAACCCACACAAGAAAAATTAGATTACCTGCACACTAAAAAGTATAGCGAACAGGTAATCTAGGTATTTTGAGATTAATGAAAAACTAATTTGTTTTTTGAATTCTTCCATCAATAATAGGCTGAATTGGTTCTTTTGCTTGTTTTATATAATCTACTAATGCTTCAAAATCAGTTGGTCCTGTTTCAGCATCTTTCCCATTTTTAAAGGACACAAATCCATCTCCACCTGAAGCTAGAAATGCGTTCGCAACAACGCTGTAAGTCTTAGAAGGAATAATTTCTTCTCCATTTGTTAAGCGAATACTTGTGACTTTTTCTCCATTTGGCTTGTTCCCATCCCAAGTGTATTGGATCCCTGAAATTTGAAGCATTCTTGTTATGTCTTTTTGCCATTGTTGATTTAAAATATCACGAATGTCTTGACCCGTTAAATTAACTTTTATTAATTGATTTCCGAATGGCTGAATGCCATATACCTCTCCCCATGTAATATCACCAGCATCTAAGTCATTACGAATACCACCAGGGTTCATAAGAGCAATTTGGGATTGCATTGTTGCACGCTGAGTATCAGCGATTAAGTTGCCGAGAGTAGATTCACCAGCCGTATTTTGTTTTCGATCTAGTGGAGCTGTAGATTTACCAACAACCTCATTGACAAGAGGTGCGATTTTTTCTTGATATTTCTCCATCTTTTTCTTTATTTTTTTATCAGGCTCTATGCCTTCATGGTAGGTTGTAATAATTTCTGCTTTTTTCTCAACAATATCTTTTGTCTTACGATCAATCTTTACATCAACATCAGCAAAAGCCATTCCATAAGAATTTGCTTGTACGACAAGTTTATTATTAACAGTTCCATTTACATAGGTGTGGCTATGCCCCCCAAAAATAACATCGACTTCTGGATCAGTCTCATTTGCTAGTCGGACGAGATCACCATTTGTTACGCCGTTCTCATCTGTTGTACCTCCGTTATGTGCAAGAACAACGATAGATTTAACGCCAAGTTCTTTCAATTTCTTTACGGATTTGTTAATGGCTTCAACTTCATCTGTAATTTCTACATTCTTTAGCATAGTAGGCATAACAAGGTTAGGAACATCTGTTGTTACGACTCCGATAAAGCCAACAGGAACTCCTTGTACCTTTTTTATAGTAAATGGTGGTAAAAATAGACGACCGGTGGATTTATTATAGAAATTTGCGGCAACATATGGGAATTTTGCTCCTTTAAAATTCCCTGTTTTTTCATGGTATCCACCATAAATAAGGCGGTGCATTTCTTCAATACCTTCATCAAATTCATGATTTCCTATGGTTCCAACATCAAATTTTAAATCATTTAGAAATTCAATCGTGGGTTCATCTTGTAATAATGCTGAAACAGGAGGACTTGCTCCAACAACATCGCCAGCATGAACCTTTAATGTATTCGGATTTTGTTTTTCATGATCACGTAAATAAGCCGCTAAGTACTCGATTCCCCCTGCATCTTTATTGTTAATTTTCTTTACAGTGTCTAGTTGCCCATGAAAATCGTTAATACCGAGCATTTGTACATCTATGTAGCGGTTTGGTTCTGTAGTTGCTTGAGCTGGAGGCGCAGCAAATACACTTGAAAAGGTAACTGTACTTAATGCTAAAGCAACTGGAATGATTTTTTTCAACATAAAATTTTCTCTCCCCTTATTATAATCTGACATCATTCGATATAATTTTAATAGATTAAGAAGATTAATTCTATAAAAATTCTACTAATTATAAAAATTAATAAAATTTTATTGTTTTCCGACAAAAGACTCATTCCTCAAAAATGTGAAGGTGTGAAATACCAATTTTAGGTAGGAGATGAATATTGGTATGCGTGAGCCTACGTTTTTTTGATTAGGATATAAAGAAAAAGTGCCACCGGCACTCCAAACATATATATAATCAAAACGCACACCATTGGAGCCAATGGCATGCGCTGCATAAATTGTTAGATATTCGCACACATCTGTTTTACAAACTATTCACAGGAAAACAGATTCATATGGATGAAATGACAGAATCAGAGTAAACGTAAAATAGGGTGAGTGCAAAATTATGGATGTTACTTTTACATTGTTCTTTGTGAGGTAGCCTTACACATCCATCAACTTAAGAAATTGGTAGTTCTCCAAAACGAAGAAAATAAGCTAAATTCTTATAAACAACTGTAAAATAATAAATTTTTTGTTTTGGGGGTACTTCAAAATATTAGATTGATGGGCATGTGGCGGTACCCCACATCCATCAACTTAAGGTATATTTCCATACAAAATGTTGTCTTTTCACGAGTCTTTTATTATTTTTATAGATATCATGAAAGTAGGCACATCAAATAAACCCTGACGGGTTTCAAATTTTTCGCTATGCTACTTGATGAGCAGAAGTGGTATACTCATACACAACACCCAAAATATCAAAGACTGTTTTTTTCTCATATCTGTGGGATTTTCGTCCGTTTCGCTGTAG
>NZ_LXLV01000042.1 GCF_001757995.1 Bacillus mycoides
AGAATATATATAGCTTATTTACAATAAAAAAACAGAAAATTCATGATATAATATACCTAATAATATCCATAATTAGGAAAATGAATATTAGGAGGGAATTTATGCAACTACTTGTTGGACGAAAAATAATTAATTATAAAACAATAGACAAGCTGTTTCTAACTTTAATTTTACTATCTGGTACTTTAGCTTTTAGCAACGGTCAATATTTATATGTTACATTCTTCTTATTAGGGATTATGTTTATATATAGAAGCATAAGAGATTTGTATTTAAATGTTTCATATATAATTATTGGTCTTGAGTTAGTAGTAGGTGTATTTCTAGCCATATATATGGCAGTTAATTATTTAGTTGCTTAGATGAAAATATAAAAAAGAATACCTGTGTAAGGATAATAAAGTTGTTTAATTTGAGAAGCGAATAATATAAATATGCCCTCTAAAGATTTCTTTTAGCTAACTTTAATTCATCGTTTAATGGAATCCCATCATTCCCGATTAATGGAATAGAAGGCTTTATTTTTCGTGCTTCATTAACAGCATTAGGAATAATAGAAATAATTCGATAACCTCTTTTTTGATAAAACTTCAAAGCATTTAAATTATCATTTGTCATTACTAAATTTACTTCCCTGAATCCCTCCTGTTTCGCTATGTTTTCAACTTTTTCCATCAATGCCGAACCAATACCTTTTCCTTCTTGAATACTATCCAACGAAATAACTTCAACTTCATTCTCTTTTATCACATATGTAATTAAACCATTAATCTGATTATATTCTTCAAAGATGAAACCATCTAATGCATCGCACTGAAACATACCTGAAGAAATCACCATTTCTGAGCTTCCCCAATGCTCTTTAAAAAATGAAATTACCTTTTTTCTATTATCATTAGTTATTGGATTAATCCCCATTATAATTCCCTCTCTTTTTTTCCTTTTTCTTAACTATACAAATATCTGAATATTATTACTTTAATTATATAAGATAAAGGAAAGAGATGATATAAAATTCTAATTCGAACCATCTTTTTTATATTAATGAATTGTCTTTTTGTTTACAGGCTTCTTGGCCATTTTGTTTATAGTGTTTTGAATGTATACTTTTGTTACTGATTTTGCTAAAAATAGATAAAGTCGAATAAGATTAATGAAATCAATATTTTGAATGTATACTAATGGGTAAAAGTTTACATTGAAGTTTTGAATCATTTATAGCTAATTTTGTAATAAATTTCTCAATATTGATATAGATGTTAAATATGGGTTTTATATAAAAAATTAACAAAAAATATAATATCATAAAAATTATGATGGTTTGTGTCACTTGTTTTTCCCTTATGTTAAAGATAAGATCGTGCTCGTCGATCTTATCTTTTTTATTTGTAGATTTTTGATACAAAAAAAGAATCCTTATAATAAGGGTCACGATATCATTCTGGGAAAATTGTACGCTAAGGACTACAAAATCTTATACTTACAGTATTTTTAAAGATAAATACATGTCCACCAAGCTAAGATTTTGAAGTAACCCCTAAATGAAAATTCTCTTTTTCTACAGTTTGCTATTTTGAGAATTCAGCTCATTTTTTCTTTTTGGGGTGTTTACTTTTCTTAAGTTGATGGGCATGTTGCCTTACCCCTACTAGATATAAGATTTGTGGCGAAAAATCCATTTCAGCTTTATATCATCTGCATCTCATCTTTACAGGATCCAATTATATTTGTACTTGTAACACATATTAAAACAAGGAAAAGAGGAAATAATATGGCAAAATTTAATGCAAAATTATTAACGACACTAGGTATTTCAACAGCATTATTAGTAGGAGCTGGTAGTACCTATGCAGCTCAAAAAGAAAAAAATGATTCAGTAACAACAAAAGCCTCAACTGAAAATGTTTCGGTAGAAAAAACAATAAAAGCACCAACTTCTGAAGAAATTGAATCAGTATTACAAGGAGAACCTACACCTCCAAGTATTAAAGTAGAAGGTTTATTTTCTACAAATGGGAAGCCTGATTATACTGCTGATTTCTATTTAAACGATGCAAAACTATTTTCTTTATTAAAAATTAGCGCAACAGATTTAAAACAAGAATTAGCTAAAGGTAAAACTGTTGTAGAGATTGCGGCAGATAAAAATGTTTCTAAACAACAAGTGATTGATGTGATTTCAAACACACAGATTGACGTACAAATTGAAGGTGAACAAAATGGAGAAACTCCTAAAAGCAACCGTTCAAAGGAAGAAGTGTTAAAGGATATTGAGCCCAACGTATTACAAGTTATTGAGCATAAAACAGAAACACCGTGGAAGTAGTAAGCGTTTTGGTGCAAAAAAGAATAAAATGCATATATTCCTAAGGGACTTGTATCTTATGCTACAAGTTCAAACAATTGATGGGTGAATTCTTTTTGGGGTACAGCCGAGATACATGTAATTTTGAGTCATAGGCTTACTTTAATTTCCAAACAGACTTAAAATCGGGGTTTTCTCTATTATTTTTGAACTTATTATCATACATCCTAATCATACAATCGGGATGAGGTGTTTTCAGTAGCTAACTAATGGATGATTAGGGTTAACCCATAATAGACAAATTACTTAATAAAAATAGACGAAACTATATTTATAAGCTCCATAAATTCCACCTGGAAATAAAAGTAAGCCTATGACCTATTTTTACACGTATCTCGGTCGAACCCCTTTTTGATTTTGGACAGACTGGTACCGTAAATCAATCTGTTCTTTTTTAAAATACTAGTATCAGTATATCCAAGTTTAGGAGATTACTTGCAAGAGGCTTTGTTTTTTTGCATCAGAGCCATCAATTCTTCATTGTACGTTTAGATACACGTAATGATTATCAAACGCAACTGGTATTTAACATGGACCATGTACATTTCTTTGATGCTGAAGCACAACTACGTATTAAGTGAAATAGTATCTTTTTGCACCAGAACTCACCAGATTATTTCGGAAATTTTGTACATTTAGAAACAAACGAACCTATTCTTTTTATGTTAAGGAAAAGGTAAAGATACCATCAAAATAAATGAAAAAAGTGTAGAACCTCCGTTCTACACTTTTTTCTGTAAATAGAAATAAAACAACACGCCATCAACTGTATTATGGACCCCATACTCAGCTCCATGAAGTTCTAAAATATTTTTTGAAATGGCAAGTCCAAGACCTGTTCCACCTTGTGAGCGTTGACGAGCTGTATCAACCCGGTAAAAACGATCCCAAATTTTATCTAATTGATCTTCTTCAATATGGGCACCTTTATTTTCGATACAAACTTTTATGCGACTTGGCTCATCTATTGTAGAAATAATAATATTTTCTTTTTCTGGCGTGTAACGAATAGCATTTGTGATAAAGTTTGTGAGTACTTGTTCTATACGATGGTAATTTGCAATGACTTCAATTGCAGAAAGATGTGTGTGAACATGTAATTGCTTTTTTGTTATCTCCATAGATAATTGTTCACAAATATGCTGAATGGCTTGGTCAATATAAAAAACATCCATCTGCATTTTATACGTACCAGATTCAAATTTTGCTAACTCAAGCATATCTACAATTAACATATCCATCTTATCCACTTCTTTTTCCATTGCCTTAAAGTAATACTCTTTCTTATGACTTGCAACACCATCTTTTAAAATAGAAATACAACTTTTCATAATACTTAGAGGAGTCTTTAACTCATGCGATACTCCTGAAATAAATTCTTTTCTTGTATGTTCCAATTGTTTTTCTTTCTCTATGTCTCGCTGTAACTGCTCAATATGTGAATGTAATGTATTTGAAAGTAAATTAATATTTTGAGATAAATCACCAATTTCATCTTTTGACATGACTGGAACCCTTTCCGAGAAATCTAAGTTTGCAATTTTTTGGGTTGTCTTGTTTATTTGTAATAAGGGCCTTGCAATCTTTTTTGAATAGTAAAAAGAAGCTATAAAAATAAGAAGCAACACAAACATAATAATATAGACATAATACTCTTGTATCATTTGTACAGCTTCATCAACTGGCTGCAACGAAGTCATTGAAAAAATGTATGTTATAGCACCGCTTTTATCCTTTATCGGTTTTATTATGAGCTTATATTTAATATCATTCTGCTCATAATCGATTTCTTGTAATGAATCATAGTTAGTATTCTTTTCATTTAGCAATAAGTCTGCCTGAAACTCTTGTATCTTTTCCATAAACAATGTATTTGTATAAATAAAATTCGATTGTTCCTTCTCATCTAAAAGTTGAACCTTTGTAATTTTTCCTTCCAGAATTTTTTTAGGTGATTTTTCTTCATATTCTTTTCTATATTCAGATTCCTCTTTTTCAAGTTTATATTTATATTTAAGTTTTTCCATAAGTTCACTTGTTTTTTTATCTATTGACACATTTACCAAATTAGGAGTTTTCGTTCTGAAGAATAAAAGATATGGAATAAATTCAGCATTTTTTTCTATACCATGCAAAGTAACTGTTTCTCCTAAAGGGAATTTTTCATTTGAAATATCCCTAGCATGATTGTCCTCAACCTTGAAATTATACAGCGGTATGGTAATTGTAGAATTAGCAAATTGGTTTTCTTTATTTTTAGGTTGATTTAATGTTACTTCTATATAAAATTCATTTACATTCTTTAAATTCCCATTACTATCTAATGTTGTAATCCATGTATTATGCTCTCGATAGAAATCTTGTTCTAATTTTTGAATGGTTTGTGAATTTCCGTTACTATTTAGATAATCTATTTCAAAAGATCTCATGTTTGTTTTGATGTCATCCACTTTTTTATTCGCATAAAATTGTTTAAAGAATATTGTTTGTCCAGCAAAAATGGTTGCCAAGATCAACATACATAGCAGTGTTGTTAACATAAATAATTTTAATACAATTCCTGTTTTCATACCTTATCCTCCAATATACAAACGGCTCGAACAATGATTATAACACTCTTAGATTTATCTCCCCATTTATTTCGCAATTTACAAATATCACTATTTACTATGCGATCATCACCAACAAATTCATAGCCCTATATTAATATGTCAAATTCTGTATGATTCAGGTTAATGCCTTTTCCTTCTATTATGGCTATAGGTAATAGGAAGTGTACATGAATACCAGTATTAGATAATATATAATTGAATAATTCTTTTTAAACAATCAGAATGTCGAATGATTGTTTCGTTCTTGCTAGTAAGAATGGGGGATATAAGGTTTTGTTGACCCTTAACTTAAATCCGAGTAACGTATCAGCTTCATCAAAGCGAGTCGTCAACGTAATGATAGGATCATTTGATATCTTACGGATTCGTCGATAAACAGACCAACCATCTGTTCTGGATAACATGATATCAAAAATAACTAAATGAAATTCGTTTTCTTCAAATAAAAACAATACTTCCTTCTCTTCTATTGCTTCTACTACTTCATATCCTAACTTTAATTAAAATGACTACTGAATAAGAAAAGCCAAATTGTTCTTGATTATCAAGAACAATTTGGCTTTTCTTATTCGGACTGTAAAAAACTCACCCCGAGAAATACACTTCATTTTTTAAAATCGATTTATTTTTTTCCTTCTTTAATATTAATATTTGCTTGTTTATAAAAGGCTAATTTGTTCTGATTATACTCTTTCGTGTATGTATTAAAACTATCTTGATCTGAATGAATTTGTTCATAAGACTGATTGACCGTTTTTACTTTCTCCTCAATTGATTTAAGTTTTTCATCTTTTGCTTGTAGCATTTTGTACAGTTCTTGTTCTAATTGTAATGAGTTTTTATAGTCATCATGCAATTTCTTGAAAGATTTAGCACGATTTTTATACATATCTTGAACTTTTTCAGCCTGTTCTTGTAATTTCTTATCTTCTAATTTTTTTATATATTTATCAACAGACTTCACTTCATTTTGTGCATTTTCTAAGGTAGCCTTCTCTTTCTCTAATACTTTTTCACGATCATTTATGTTTGTTACAGCTTGATCTAACTTTTCTTTCACTACTTGATTGTTCTCTTTTCCTTCAAGTGTAATTTGAGTATATAACTCTTGTCCTTGCTTTTCTAATTCTGCTAATTTTTTCGTATCTTCATACATTGTCTTTTCTTGCTTTGCAGCATTTTCAAATGCTACATACAAATTTGCTTCTGGTTTTTGTCCTAAACAGCCTGACAACAAGGTTACAGATAGGGCTGTTATAAGGGCTAGTTTTCTATATATCAACTGCAATTCCTCCTACTTAGATGCGATCATCTTTCCAAAAATTTAATGGGAAATGAGAGGCTTCATCATACACTTCAAATTCATAACCTTTACTACGAAGATTATCAATAATTTTTTGCAATGCCTGAACTGTTTGTGATTTTTCATGCATTAAAATTACTTCGCGATTTTTACCAACCTGAGAAATTGTTTTTTGAACCACAGCATCTGGATTTCCCGGGAACGTATAATCCAATGAATCTACTGTCCAGTCCCATTCCTTCATTCCGACATTTACCATTTTATCTCGTAATTCCTGTTTAAGTCCGGGCATACTCCCATATGGACAACGAACAAGATTTGGATGAATTCCAGTTACTTCTTTCATGATATTCTGCGCTTGTTGCATTTCCTCAACAAATTTCCCTTGCGTATACAGTTTCCCAAAATTGTGTGTCATACTATGAACACCGGGATAGTGCCCTTCATTTACTAAGCGTATTACGCTTTCTTTATGAGCTGGAATATTTCCACCAATCATAAAGAAAGTTCCTTTTATATTATTGCTCTTCAAAATATCTAAAATTTCTTTTTGAAATTGACTTGGTCCATCATCAAATGTTAAATATGCTACTTTCCGAACCTGACCATTATATTTATCGGGTGCTGTTTTTTTTATTTCTCCTTTTGTTTGCTCACTTGCCAGTTGAACAGTATTTTCTTGGTTCATTACCCCTTTGGCAGGTGATGTGAAGAATTGAAACATAAAAATTCCTAGTGTGATACAAGCAACTATTGATATAATCACCGTTGTTTTTAGTCCTTTTGCAAACATTCTAGTATGTCCTTTCTAGTAACCTTTAGTTATATATTTTCCACTGAATAAATTTATCCAGTAAAATTGAAATTTTTAATTATATACTGAACTTTATTTTTGGTTTAGTAGTTTAATTTAACTAGACTACTATTTTTTAAGATATTCTATAACACCATTAACAATTCCAGAGGCTATATCTGTTTGGAATTGTTTTGAATTCATTCGTTCCTCCGTGTCCTGGATCTATGATTATAACTTTTTCTGAATTTCAATTTTTATTAAGATTTCCTTTTAATTTTGGACCTAATAAAAAATAAACTGATACAAAACCTATAAATATCAGGATAAGATATAAAATTATTTTTTTTCAAAAAAAACCCTTCCTAGGTCAACTTATTTTTAGTGAATATGTTAACAATTTATAGACTTGGTTAAACCGTGAGTGTTATAAAACCCCTACAAATATAAAAATGCATGCGGTATATTGATAAAATTCTCTTTGGTTAACCTTCTGAAATTCTGTCATACCTTTTGGGTACGACTATATGATAAAAGTTTAATGTAAAGATAAAGTGCAGATAACATGCAGATAACATGCATTTTTTAAAGATTGTTATCTGGGGTACCGCCAGCATTTTTCAAAATGCTGACGATAACCCTTTTAGAATTTAATGTAAACTAATGGCTAAAAGTTTACATTCGGATTTCGAATCATTTATAGCTAATTTTGTAATAAATTTCTCAATATAGATATACTTGTTAATTATGGTTTTAATATTCAAAATTGACAAAAATTAAAGTATATTAAAAATATGATGGTTATCCCTTATGTTTACTCCTTGTGCTGAAGATAAGATCGTGTTCCCCGATCTTATCTTTTTTTATTTGTGGATCTTTGATACAAATAATAGAATCCTTATTAGGCCCCACCATATAAAGTAAAAAAGAGATAAGAACACTGTTTAAGGTGTTTTATCTCTTTTTGAATCTACACTCTTAATCCCACGTAAAATTACCACTTATTTTAATGGGATTACAGATTACTCTTCAACAGGAATTATAGATGCCTTACCATAAATATATTGAAAAAGAAAAAGCTATAGTTTAAATTTTTATAAATCTTCATCATTTTCAGAATCATCATATTCTAAGATATCTCCAGGTTGACAATTTAAAACCCTACAAATTGCATTAAGTGTAGAAAAGCGAATAGCTTTTACTTTACCTGTTTTTAAATTGGATAAATTGACTACAGATATTCCCACAGCATCGGCTAATTCCCCCAATTGCATTTTCCTATCTGCTAATACCCTATCCAATCGTGTAATAATAGCCATAAAATAGCACCTCTCGTAAAACTTATAAAGTAGAATCGTATTCTTCTTGCAAATATGCACCATATTTAAAAATATGAGACAAAAATAAAAGAAGAAACCCCATTATCATCATTTCAAAATTAAACTTAAGAGAAATTACGGTTTCAGACAATTGAAGTGTCCTTACAAGTAAAAAATCCCAAATATTACCTAGCAATCCGATGATTAAACTATAAATAATAACCCCATACGCCAAGTATTGGATGTGTTTAATACAACTTTTAGAAAAGGGTTGTTTATTTCTTGTAAACTGTAAAATTCTTTTTATCTGTAAAGTGATAAATAATAATACTATTAGGATTACTTCAACTATTATACAAGCATTTATCATCAATGTCCTAATTTTTGTATGTTGAATATGATTTATATCAATTTCATAAGAAGAATGGTAAGAGTGTAAATAAAAAGTACCTCCTTTTGTAGTCAAAATGTCAAGTAAGGTATGGGGATGAACTAATATCCCTCCAATCATCATACCTAGAACCAGAAGCATCCCAATAATTACTATCCAATAAAAAATGTTAAATAAAATTTGAAACAATTTTATTGTTTTTTCAAAACCAATAAAATACTTAACTTGATTCATATTTTTCACTCCATTTCTTTTTTATTAATATAGCACCATTTTCATTGTTTTTCATCTGTCTCTTATACAATCTG
>NZ_LXLV01000043.1 GCF_001757995.1 Bacillus mycoides
TTTCCTCTTCCATCAAAGATAGAACTTTGAACCTTTTCATATAAATCTGGTTTCAAAATGTTATCTAGATAGACATTTTCTCGTTTCCCGTTCTTTTCCATTAGGGAAACATATAAATCGTCCCGATCTGTTTTATCTTGATTCCATACAGACAAATAATTTATATCTTTCGTAACAGCATCCATCATTTGGATTCTTGCCAGTTCTTCATCTTGCATACCATTTGCTAATACTTCAATTGTAACTAAGTGGTTGGGTGTCTCTTCCGATTTTTCTAATGTATTTTCCTGTGCTTTTTCCATTGGTATTTCTTTGTTATTTCTATAATTCACTACTTCATCTCGTAACGCTTGTTTCACTTCATCCGATAGATACCTTTTCTCGTTTAATACTTGTTCATACGGTGTCTTGTAGTCCCCATCCCCCATATCCAAACGATCCATACTCACAAGCTCCATTCTCCCAAAATCCCTATCTACTTCTTTTGGAATGGCGATATGATAACGAGTTTTATCATATGGTACGTATTCATCTCTTTCTCTTGCTTCCTCTTTTGCTTTTTCAATATTTGAAATGACTTCAGACATTTTTTCATTTGCTTCTCCAAATGGAATCAGTTGATTACTTTTAAAATTTTCATTTTCACTCCATTGAATTAACATAGTTGGACGAGTAATGTCATTCTGATTTAGTGCTGCATATTTTTCTTGATTTGCCACGTTAAATGCCCCTATAAATTCTTTATCACTCAATTGTTCTCCACCTTCTACAGGCTCAAACGCTCGGTTTCTATCTACTTGCTCCCTTAACTCTGCAACGGAAACAAGCTCTTGTGTCGTATTACTTAAACTCATGTATTCCACCAATAAAATATTTTTTTCATCCTGTTTTTCATTTTTATTTGCCATACCTTCCACCTCTTTTTCTTTTGTTTTTTCTTTTTCCTTTTCTAATTTATTTTCAATTATTTCAATAAATTCAATGGAAGTTTCATGTACTTCTTTCAACAACTTCGTTTTATCTTTCATTTCTTTTCCTTGTGTCCAGCTTGCTAAATACCCTAAGGAATATTCGCTTGTATCAATCCCAAAATAAGAAGAAACGGCATAAGCGGTCATTTCTGCTTGAAACTCTTTTTCTGGTGCTGTGTAATTCATATGTGTCTCTGCTGTATGAAGTTTAGCGTGTGCCAATTCATGAAGAAGAGTTTTTACATTTTGTAATTCACTGTTTCGTGGATTCAAAGCGACCTCTTGTGTTAAGGTATAGCTCACACCTTTTGCGACGCCCAGTTCTGATTTTGGTGCAATGATTTTCACACCGTTTTTTTCCGCAATGGCTTCCATTCCTTTGTACAGACTCTTATAATCTGTAACGACTCCTTCTAGCCAACGATTCGGAAAAATACGAGGTAGATCTTTTGCTGTTGCGCTTGTTTGAGACACATCAAACACATGGCCAACAGCAAAATATAAGCGACCTGGTTTCACTTCTACACTTTTGGAATCAATTTGTTTTTTCTCTTCTTCATTTGCCTTTGTAACGGATTTCCATGTCCCTTCTTTATCTTTAAATTTTGCTATAGTTCTGTTTGGAACAAGGATCTGGATTCCTTTCTCACCCTTCTTAACCGCAAACCCCTTTTCTTTCCAAAAAGAAAAGGAACCAACTGCCTTGGCTCCCTCGAATTGACTCTGCATTAATGAAATATTAGATGGTGAATAGTGATAAAACTTTGCCATAAACGATAAATAATCTTTCAAATCTCCCGGTGTACGAAAATAGCCTTCTATGCTTTTTTCCATCTTTTTTGTTAAAGCTTGCACCGCTTCTTTCTTTTCTTCCGGTGATTTCGTTTGATACTTTTTCTTATAATTTTTACTCATGATCTTCTCCTACTCTTTCACTTGCTCTTTGCAATTCCTCCATGTCTTCTTCATTCCATCTTTCCGTTGTATCAAAGAAAATCGCATGTGTTTTTACGTTAACCGGAACTAACATATTCTCTTGATTCATAACATGAACTGCAAGTTCTTCCTCTTGTTCTCGTGTAATTTTGATTGTTAGTTCTTCATCTTTTACAAGTAAAACGAGTTCACCTTCTCCAATTTCTTTAATAACTCCTAATGCAATATCTTCATGAAATAACAACATCCTAATAACCTCCTATTTTTTTATAAAAAAGAACAATGTAGCTTATGTTACATTGTTCTTTGATGCCTCATGATCTATACGTTTTTGTCTAGCATGACTAATCCGTTCCGCTACGACTTCCTTTGCCATTTTCACGCCACCGACTTCTATTTTATCCGTAGTAATAATACTCTCTAAATCTAAGTCATTGGCAAAAAAGTATCCATTCATTAATTCAATTAAAACTTGTGTATTTCGATCCGCACTATTTGCACCAAGACGAATTTTTGTTAGCTCATTTTTTAATATGTCATGAAGATTTTTAGAAACAATTTCTGAAATATAATTCAAAGACCATTCTGTATTTTTTGATGCTTGATGTTCTCTACAAATCCTTACAATTGCTTCACCGTTATATCTGATATTGTGTTCTTCCATATAATCTTTAATATACGTATCTGTTTCTTCATCCAATGTAATTTGCATGCGAAAGTCCTTCATTTAATAACCCCTCTCATTTTGATATGCACTTTCTTTTTGCATACGCTCATAATACTTTTGGTTCTTCCAGCTTTCATATTCACTTTTAAAAGCACGCTCCACTTTCCTCATAGAATACTGAATTGATACATTCTGTTGAAACTTTTGAAACGGCTTTGATTTTCTCATGTGGTGGATTCTCTTTTGTTCTTTATCGTATGCCTTCATTTCTTGTAAAAAAGCGTTCCCCATTCTTTTATACAGGTCATTGATTTTATTTGTCTTATAATTTTCATATTGCTTCTTATCATACTTTCCTTCTCCATATGCTTCTTTAAAAACCTGCACCTCTTTATCTAATTTTTGAAGAAACTGATCGTAATCTTTTTTATGATTATGTTGAATATATCTCCTGCTTAATTCATCAATTTCCGGCTTCAATGGCTGAATTGTATTGTAGCTATATTGCCACTGTCTTTTATCACTTGGTAACTGTTTATAGATTTTTAAAAACAATGGTTTCAAATGTTGATTGCGCCAATCAAAAACGGAATCTTCTTTTTTACTTCCTACCATATTGTTTCGAATCAAATCATTAATTTGTTTTTGTTCCTGCTTACGATCTAACAAATTGTTTACGACTTTTCCCCTCATTGCATCCAAGGTTTTTGGTTTTCTTTTGCCACGTTCTCTCGTTGGAAATGGTTCAACAGTTGCCACATGAATATGAATGTTATCCGTATTAAAATGAATGGCTGCCGACCAGGTAGAACTTTTTTCTAACCCCTCCCTTTTTTGCATTTCCTTCATCGCAAGCCGTGTCACATCCATTAACTTTTTTTCATCTAATGTTTTTGTTTTCTCATCATAAATGCCTTGTTCTTCTAGCCAAGGATTATGAAATGAAATGACATCTTGCCACATGATACTTCCATTTTCGTGAGCGGTTTTAAACATTTCCTTTAAGGCTTTTTTCTCACTTTCTGATAAACGATTTGCGTGTTCCGTAAACAGCGCCGATGT
Organism: Bacillus mycoides; assembly: GCF_001757995.1. Classification (GTDB taxonomy): domain Bacteria; phylum Bacillota; class Bacilli; order Bacillales; family Bacillaceae_G; genus Bacillus_A; species Bacillus_A mycoides_B. The sequence continues at coordinate 3,637 of NZ_LXLV01000043.1, forward strand.
CTTTTCTGGATTTCCCATATATTCTTGATACGTTTCAAACATTTTCGGATTCAGTTTCACTTCACTTTGTGCTTCTTCCCGGTCTACATACTCAATATAGTTCTGAAATGCATCCGAACTTGGTAACACAAATTTTGTTTTTAAAACAATACCCGGTGTACTGGAAGATTGAACAGGAACCCCATTACTCATTTTCATCATCCTGCATCATCATTTGAATAAACTCATTCATTTTTTTCATTTCTCCATAACAATCATTCATCATATGGATGTTCTTTTGGATGAGATTTTCTAATTCCATTTCTCTTTTATTTTGTTGCTGAAAAAATGCCAGCATTTCAATTTGGTCTTTCAAAAATTTCTGCCTGGATAATCCTTTCCTCTTTGCAATTTCATCTATTTTCTTTACGGCAATTGGATCTACTTCTCTAATTCTGATTTCCACTTTTCCCTCTCCTTTCTGCAATTGTGGGTAGAGATCAAAAAATAGTGAGAAGAGCATAAGGGGTTTTTGTTCCCACCTAGGGTGTGAAGCTAGGCGGAGCCTAGCGAAACGATGGGAACAAGAAAACCTTCAAGGTGAGTACTCACTGATGACACAAATCAAACAGGTGAGTACCCACTGACGATACAAAAACCACCAAATGAGCACACAGTGAGTACTCAAATTCCACAGGTGAGTACTCACTGACGACATGACTTTGTTCAGCTTTTATTAATTTCTTGTGCCTTTTTCTCTAATTTTTTGATCTTATCTCGTGCAATTTTTTGTTCTCCTTTAAACAATTCAATGTTCTTTTCTGATGATTTTATTTTGGATTCTAAAGATGATATTTTCGATTGGGTTTCCATTTTTTCCGCTTCGGTTTGGTACTTCATTTCATCTTTTAGTTCTTTTACTTTCTCATAAACTGTCTTCCCATTTTCCTCTTCAAGCTTGATTGCTTTTCCATAATTTTCGATCTTTGTTTCAATATCTTTTTTGTCTCTTTCTATAAAATCTAACTCATATGTTTTTTTATTTTCAGCTAACAATTCATCATTTGCTTTTGTTTTTCTTTGATCGGTAAAAACCGTCTGAACAAGTTTATTTGGACTCTTTGTACTTGTATTTTCTTCTTCGTATTCGTTAACATCTTGTGTAAACTTCCGAATATCCATTTGTTCTTTTTCACTGTTTTTATTGTAAATATCTAAAGCTAAAGCGCCCCAATTTGGAGATAATTCTTTGACTTCTATCACGTAATTTCCGTTCTCTTCATACAACACTTTGACAGGTAATTGAACACCTGGCTTTCCTTTTTCTTGTGCCTTAAACGTAAATCCTGTTTCCTCATATCCTTCTATCCGAAATCGAATTTCTATGAAGTTTTTATGTGGATTATACTCCCTTTTCTCTATAATCAATTTCCCCATTCCCGACAACTTGATTACTTTATTTGTTTCCGTATGGAATAGTTTTTCATCGTTCGGCATGTAAATTTTAGATGTCAAGAAAGCAAAAAAACCGATAAATAGAAAGCTGATAATTGCTAGGTAGATCCACGACTTATTTCTTCTCAAATTAATTCTTTCACTCTTCTTACTGATTGCACCTATCACACTCTCACCTCACCTTATTTGTTATAAAACTTTCATATTGAGTTCTTCTACACTTGTCACTCGCCATGTTTCCTTTTCCTTTTTTAAGATGATTCGCAACACACTTTTGACTTTTTCTTCTCGATTTTGTGTTGAATCGGTTGTGACATTTATAAATTCAGCTAACACATTTACTTCCTCTTGGTCGGGTTCATTTTCTTGTAAATAAAACTTCATTTCTATTGGTTTTGTTTTATAGGTATCTCCCAACTCGTATTTGTCAGTGGGATAGAATTGTTGTAAAAGTTCTTCACTCATAATGGTTTTTGCTTTTTCTTTTCGCTCATTGTATCCTTCTTTTTCTCGATGAAATGATAATTGAATAAACGTTTCGGTTGTCGATAAATACGCTCTTCTCTGTTGTTCTTGTGCGGAAGGAAGTACCTTATCCAGTCGTTTTTTTAAATCTACATTCTGTCTTGTTAGTAATTCATTTGAAAGCTTTAACTGTTTTTCTTTACCATCACTCATTGATTTTTTACTCAAATAGATATTAAAAGCTGTCACACCTACGACTAAAATTACAAACACAATAAACAAAAATTTTCGTTTATCTTTCATTCTTTCAGTCTCCTATTCTTTTGATTTTTAGAACCTTCTTACATGACCAGTAAATACTTTTTTCCAATACGGATTATTTAAATCTTCGATAGCTACCCCTTTATTTGTTTGGCAACCAATAAAATGATCTTTATCTATAACCAAACCGAAAAAAGCATATCGATATATAACAAGTCAACCAGTAACATATTTAACAGAACAGGACGCTTATACTATAGCCTTAAGAATGCCGAAAAAAATTGATCGTTATCAAAGATGGGATTTTGAAAAATGCGTTGAATGGTTTGAATATAATCAAGCTGAAATAAGTAGTCCCGCTCATTTTATGAAAATGTTCGCTGAAAAATCTAAACAAAGAAAAGAGCGTAACGATTATGAAGCGAAAGAAGCCTTAACTAATATGGAACATGCACAAAAATATGAAAGCATACTTCCAATTATAGACTGGCTTAATAACAAGAAAATAGATTCCATTCTGCAAAAAATGGGTGTTCTAAGGCCCTAATAAAAAAACATCTAAAACTTAGCCTTGCTCAAAAATAATATAATTAGCAAGGCTATTTGTCATGTATTCTTATAATCCCCGAGCAACGTACTATTTTTCCCCAAAAAGAAATTCAAAACACCTCTCAGATTTTATAATTATTTCTCTTTTTCTAAACTAATCAGCTATGAAATTTCCACTCATATGAAACTGAATTTTCTATCATTTACTCACAAATTAACCTTGTAATTTACTAAGATAAAATCTTGAATCCCTTGATACATCTAGCCTAGCACCTCTAAAATAGATTCTAATGTTTATAATGATTTTATTTTTTAAACAAGATTTAATAAATACAGTACTCTATCCTAAAAGGGAAACAGTATAAGTATGTTCTTTATCGTTTTCTGACAGAAGACTCCCTCTTAATTTTTGTGATTATTTGAGGAAATATATCAAATTTACAAAAAGTAGGGAAGCTTGTATGTTTTTACAAGCTTCCCTACTTTTTTTGTATTATTTAAGTTATTTTTTAAATAATTTAGCGAACCATGATTTTTCTTGTTGAGTAGATGCAACTAACTTCTTAGTTTCTTGTATTTCACGAATTACTTCTAATAGCTGTTGATCCCTGTTATTTATTTTCCCATCAATATTCTTTTGTTGTTCATCAACCTTATTCAGTAACATTTGATTGGTTTGTTCTAAATTGTCTATGCGTTTTAATAGTTCCATATTCATAGCTTTTTGTTCTTGAAAATATATAGAAACCTCTTTCATACTCTCATACATCGTCTGAATAATTGGTTTCGTTATTTCGTTATCTTCATCACTTTCTTCTACTACAATATAATCTACATTTTGTTTTAACATCTGTTCTATTATTTCTGGTGGCTCTTGTGCATCTTTCATATTAGCAATTAATTTAAAAAGCTCTAATGCTTCCTGTTCATATCTCAGCGTTCGCCCCTTCGTCCCAGCGACGGTTGGTAAGTATGGTTTGAATTGATCCCGCCAGGCCTGAAGGGTTGTCCGTGGCTTCCCAAGCATCCTTGCTATATCTGCAAGGGAATATGTTTTCTTATAAGGTTCTTCCCTATCCATTCCATCGTCCTCCCCTCATCGTCATTTGTTGTTATCGATGTCCGACATGTTGTCATTACATTGTTATTGATTATCATCCATGTCGGTCATGTTGTCATTGTATTGTTATTGACCATCATTCATGTCGGTCATGTTGTCATTGTATTGTTATTGACTATCATCCATGTCGGTCATGTTGTCATTACATTGTTATTGACTATCATCCATGTTGGTCATGTTGTCATTACATTGTTGTTGACCATCATCCATGTTGGTCATGTTGTCATTACATTGTTGTTGACCATCATTCATGTCGGTCATGTTGTTGTTTTACTGTTATTCATCATCATTTATGTTCAACATGTCGCCGTCTAACCGTTATGTGTTTAATTCGTTTGAAAGAAGGTATTTCCTTGTTTATTTTGAATTTTTTAAGTGTATAGGTTAATTAAATAATAAGTGTGATTCAAGTCGTACTTATTATTTAAAGTGTACTTATTTTTGATTAGATGTGCTAAAGCATAATCAAAAGTAGCACTTAAGTCGTACTTAATGTATAAAGGGGGAATTATAAATGAAAATTGGAAGAAAAGTAGCGGATTTCGGAAATAGTTTTAATAATTTCATGGTTGATGGTTATTATATTGAACTTGCAACGAATGTAGTTAAAATTTCAAAGAAAAAAGCTGAGGATTTACTTGTTGATCGTATTTCTAGACCAGAAGATTTACTGGATAGATTACTAATTTCCACTGAAATCGAAGGTGAAGAGTCTTTCTATTTAGTTGGGCAATTAGCTGAAGATAATCAGTTGGCAAACTCACATGTAAATAAGATGCACGATAAAATAAATAGTCCTATCCCATACGTATGCTTTTTAGGAGCAATTACATATTATCATGCCCTTAACGCTGATCAAGAAGATAATGAAGTTGAAATTGAACACATGAGTATGATGCTTCCAATTTGGCTTTTAAAACGCGAAGAGAAATTTAGCATTGCCCATAAAAAAATGGAAGAAAAATTTATAGGTGAACATAAAGTTAAAGTGTTAACACCAGGGATGGAGAAAGAACTAACTATTACAGTCAATTCAGCAAAATGTAGAAATGAATCAGAAGTTGCCAGACATTCTTTAAAATATAAAATGGTTTCAAAAGATCAGAATACAAATGTAATTAGTATTGAAAAGCGATATGAATCTGAGAGATTCGATGACTATGAAGTAGTTTTAACTGACATTGGTGGCGGTTCTACAGATGCTGTGCGATTAGGTAAAGGACTTACTACACCTAAGCACAGAGATTCTTTCCAAGTTATCGATATTGAGCCATTCTTAGGATACCTAGAACGCTTTAGAAAAGAAAAATTGATTCAATACTTTAAGGATCTAAGAACATTAGAGAAATTTATAATTAATAATTATAAATTACAAAAGTATGTACTATCGAATGAAAATACTGGTGAAGAATATGACTTTACAAATGAAATTGTAGAGGCGCTGAAAGAATATGCAAGAATTTTAGTAGCTAAAATTCTTGATGTATTCTTCCCATCTAGTACGAATACAGTATTGAAATTCATTTATATCGGAGGCGAAGCACCCGTTTTAGAACCTTACATCCGTCTCGCTTTATTGAATCATATGTCTGAAATGGCTGCTAAAAACAATCACTTCTTCTTGAACGATATTATTCAAAATAGCGAAAAAGAAGTATTTGCTCCAACTTCACGTACAATTAATCTAACTGCATTAGAATTAAAAGTAATTGATGAAATGAAGGGTCAGTTAGCGTAAAATAAAAGGACGTGCTGATAATGGCTAAAAATAGAAAAATGGCATTACATGCTGATAATATGCCTGAAGATGTATATAGGATCCTTAATGAAAAAGCTAATAGTAGACAATTAACAGCATTTGTTGTTGAACTGGTACAAAATGAAAAACGTTATGAGCAACTACTGCAGAAATTAGATACTGTAGAACAGAGATTAAATCTTTTAGATACAGTCGAAAATAAATTGGATCTTCTACTTACTAATAGATTTGTTCCCGCACAGAGACAGGAAGATTTAAAAACAGAGGAGCCTGTCCTCCAAGAAGGTAAAATTATTGACGCTAAGGAAGTACTTGGTGGTATTTCTGAAGAAGATAACGAAGAGATTGATTTCTAACTAGTTAAGAAGACCTTTAGGTATAATCCTAAGGTCTTCTTATATTTATGTGACCTAATAAAGTCTGTTGAATTGAACTACCTGCCACTTAACACCCTTATGGGTTGTTTGAAGTGGGGGATTCCTGCGAACACCAAAGTATCCTTCGGTTATCCTATTAGGCTAATCCCGTATTTCCTACGGTTAATACGAAATTCGTACGGTATCACAATCTTATTTTGGTTTTTTGACATCTAAAAATAGACTTGGTTTTGATAGTACGGATCCCACTGACATAATTCATCTTTCCCCTTTAGGGATGGGAGTGTCAAAATGAAGTAGTCCTGATATCACGGCTATAATCCCCTTCACAATATAGAAATATCTCTATTTCTATAATTAGATATTTCCCTATTCCTCTACTTTTATTATTAGAAAGGGTGGTATAAGGGGCGTCTCTGAACAATTACTGCTTCTATTGTATGTAACACATATCACTACTATATCTTCTTTTTAATATAGATATATCCCTATTTCTATAATTAGATATTTCCCTATTCCTCTACTTTTATTATTAGAAAGAGTTGTATAAGGGGCGTCTCTGAACAATTACTGCTTCTATTGTATGTAGCACATATCACTATTATAATCTCTCTCTCAATATAGATATATGTAGAAGCGAATTTATCCGGAATCTGAAAATGTGTAGAATCCAATACACGAATACGACGAAAATAGTTAGTATACATGGTTGTAATTTTGTTAGTGGGACACAATTGTTGATGAAGTACATACGCTAGTATTTGTTGTAAAAACTGTGCAGCCTGAGAATTAAATCGTTGATTGAGCCCTTCTGGACTCATAGAAATACCTGTATTAGCTTCTAATCGACTACATAATTGTGCCAATGAAGTATGAGCCATATTTTGGCTTAATCAAACACACAGAGCTACTAAATCTTATGCACGATATTTACTTTTTCGCTGAATAAATCCTATCTCTCTAGCTAATTGTTCTAAGACATCAGCTAACATATATCGTTGTAACTCTTTAGAAAATAATTCTAGTTTATCAAAAATCGATAAGTTTATGCCAAATACGCCATCCTTTCCTACGATTCTACAGAAAGAATAACGTATTTTTTTATTTTAAAGAAATTTAGTTTTTTTAGCTTGATAATGATGTGACGCTACCCCAATAATGAGTATTGTAATTTTCTTCTTGTGGTATCCAAAATAAAATATGTATATTGTTACATTTATTTACGACGCCTTCTCTTTGCTTTTTTACGCTGATTTGTATAACTATATTTTTTTATATGAGTACTTCTGTTCTTCTTATAATTAGGTAACTTAACTATAAAAACAGTAATTGCCCAAAAAATGAAAAATATAAGGATTGCAATCATCCAAAGGTTAATATCATAGTCATATAGCTTACTAAAATACTTTTTGTCATGAGTAATATGGCTTACGTTACTGTCAATTGCTTCGAGGGTGTAAGGAATAACCCAAAAGGAACCAATTAATATAACAATTAGTCCAAAAATGAAACTGAGTATATGTTTTATCAAGTTCTATTCTCCTTTAATTATGTTTATTGTATACGTTCATATAGTATATATGGTTATGGTGCAAAGATTGTATTTATTTGAAAGAGGTATATAAATTTCTATTAGAATCTATTTTTATAAATGGGTTCTTGCCACACCACAATCAAGCTAAGAAAAGTAAATACCCCGAAACAAGAAAATTGGCACCCGCAGGTGAAAATGTACAATTTATTATTTTGGGGGCGTTATAAAATTCTTAAGTTGATGGGCATGTGGCATAGGGGGAGTCTTTGAAAAAATTTCTGATTCTATTATTTGTACCACATATCACTATTATAATCTTCCTCGCAATATAGATATATCCCTACTTCTATAATTAGATATTTCCCTATATCTCTTCTTTTGTTATCAGAAATGGAGGTATGGGGGAGCCTTTGAAAATTACTGATTCCATTGTATGTACCACTTATCACTACTATAATCTTCTTTTCAATATAGATATATCCCTATTTCCATAATTGGATATTTCCCTTCACCTCTACTTTTATTATTAAAAATAGGGGTTTAAGGGGAGCCTTTGGAAATTACTGATTCCATTGTATGTAACACTTATCACTACTATAACCTCCCTTTAATATAGATATATCCCTATTTCTATAATTGGATATTTCCCTTCACCTCTACTTTTATTATTAGAAATGGTGGGATAAGGGGAGTCTTTGAAAAAATTTCTGATTCTATTATTTGTACCACATATCACTATTATAATCCCCTAAGAATATAGATATATCCCTATTTCTATAATTGGATATTTCCCTATTCCTCTACTTTTGTTATCAGAAATGGAGGTATGGGAGAGCCTTTGGAAATTACTGATTCCATTGTATGTACCACTTATCACTACTATAATCTTCTTTATAACATAGAAATATCCCTATTTCTATACCTCTGCCATCAAGAATATTGAAGTAGGCCATGGCCAATAAGTTACGCTTATGCAACATCAATTATAGGAATGGGTGTTTCTTTTTTAAAAAGCCCCAAAACAAAAAGTTTATACAGTTCAGCTGGTAATATCAATTCTCTCGTTTTGGATATTTGCTTTTCTTAGCTTGATAGGCATGGGATATGGGGATATAAGGACTTTTTCAAAAAATGAATGGATGGTATAAATGACAGATTCTATTGCATGTACCACATATCACTGCTATAATCTTCTTTATAACATAGAAATATCCCTATTTCTATAATTGGATATTTCCCTATATATCTAATCTTTTCACCAGAATATAGAAATAGGGATATAGGGAAATATCCTAGAAAATAAATGGAGTGGTATAAATGGCTATTACAATTACTGTTGGGAATTACAAAGGGGGCGTTGGTAAAACCACTAATGCTGTATTAAACTCTTATGAATTCGCAAAAAAGGGGAAAAGAACTTTACTCGTTGACCTTGATCCACAGAGTAATGCAACAAAATCTCTAATGTTAACAAAATCTATCCTTAATCCTGACGAAAAGGTAACTTTAACTAAAACATTGATGAAAGGAATTCAAGAGGGGAATTTAGATGGATTAGAAGTTGAAATAATGGAAAATTTACATTTAATTCCTTCTTATGTTGATTTTCAAGATTTCGCAAAATTTCTATATAAATCGTGTTCTTCGGAAGAAGAGGAAGATTTCTACTTTAAGGGATTACTTGAGAAAATAAAACATAAATACGATTACATATTTATCGATGTTCCACCTATGTCAATTGAAGTTACAAAAAATGCAGTTGTGGCTTCTGATTATGTTCTTATAACTCTACAAACACAAGAACGTTCTCTTACAGGTGCAGAAAACTACATTAACCAACTAATAAAATTAAAAGAGCAATATAATCTTGATATTGAAGTTGTAGGTATTCTTCCAGTTCTATTAAAAAATAATGGTAAAGTGGATGAATACATTATGGAAAATGCTCGTGAAATTTTTGGTGAAGAAAACCTATTTAAAAATATCGTTCCACAGATGGAACGTATTAAAAGGTTTGATGTTAACGGTATTACTGAAAATGATAGACATGATTTAAATGTAATAGAACTATACGAAAAAATTAGTGATGAATTATTATCTCGTATCAATGTTTTTGAAAGTATGAAGGTTGGTGTATAACATGGCAAGAACTCCTGGATTATTAGGCAGAAAAAAGAGCAATTTTGACCCAATAGATCCTTATATCCCAAACGAGGATTCAATTGTAACAAAAAGTGGCGAAGATACTCCTACTTTTCCACCTAAAAATGAACAAGAACAAGTAAATCAGCAAGAGAAAAAGAAGGAGCAAACACCAGAGAAAAAGAAATTTACAAACCAACAAGGCAGTATTAAAATTTCTAGTCAATCTAAGGAAGAGCTTGGAGCACTAATGAAACTCACTAATAAAAAATATGCTCATGAAATAATAGATTTACTTATACATCATTATGTAGAAAATCAATTAACTCCCGAACAAAAAAGGAAATTTAAATTATTAACAGAGATTTAGAAATATAGAAATATCCCTACATAGAAATAGGGATATTTCTATATTTTTTCAAAAAAAAATATCCTCACCAGAACTTCCTCCACAACCTTTTCTTCTCTCTCTCCACTGCAACATCCTCATGATATTCCTTATGTAAATTGATAGTAAAGTTATTTAATTTCGATAAAAAAATATAAGAGCCTTGCTATATTTTTTTATCATTTTAGCCAAGAAGACTCCTTCCTCAAGGAACCTGAAGGGTCACGGACCAGTGAGTAGGTGGGAGATGAATTGGCTTCGGACAAGGGATGGCAGGAAGCCATCTTAATTGTTCGACAGGTAGTAAATTGTTAATTGACAAATTGTCATGATCACTTCACCATCTGTCGAATGTATGTTTGGTGTATAATAGACATATATCGAAATGGAGGTGAAACTTATGATTATCAATAAAGCATATAAATTTCGTATATATCCAAATAAAGCACAAGCAACTCTAATCAATAAAACGATTGGTTGTTCTCGTTTTGTATTCAATCATTTCCTATCTCTATGGGGTAACGCGTACAAAGAAACAGGAAAAGGTTTGACATATGGTACATGCTCTGCCAAACTTCCTGCCATGAAGAAAGAATTTGTTTGGCTAAAAGAAGTGGATAGTATTGCTATTCAGTCGTCTGTTCGCAACCTTGCGGATGCTTATACACGTTTTTTCAAAAAACAAAACAGTGCCCCACGTTTCAAATCTAAGAAGAACATTGTACAATCTTACACCACAAAACAAACAAATGAAAACATTGCCGTTGTAGGAAACAAAATTAAATTGCCAAAACTAGGTCTTGTTCGATTTGCCAAAAGTCGTGAAGTAAACGGACGTATTTTAAACGCTACGGTTAGACGGAATCCTTCTGATAGATACTTTGTGTCATTGTTAGTAGAAACAGAAGTGCAAGAATTTCCAAAGACACATTCTTACACTGGAATTGATGTAGGACTAAAAGATTTCGCCATTTTGTCAGATGGAACAACCTATAAAAATCCGAAGTTTTTTCGATCATTAGAAGAGAAGTTAGCAAAAGCACAGCGTGTTCTTTCTAGAAGAATGAAAGGATCTTCTCGCTGGAATAAACAACGAGTAAAAGTAGCTAGAATTCATGAATACGTGACGAATGCTAGAAAAAATTACTTGGACAAAGTCTCAACTGAAATCATCAAAAACCACGATGTTATTGGTATAGAGGATTTGCAAGTATCTAATATGTTAAAGAATCATAAGTTAGCAAAAGCAATTAGTGAGGTATCATGGTCACAGTTTCGAACTATGTTGGAATATAAGGCAAAATGGTACGGCAAACAAGTCATTGTCGTATCGAAAACATTTGCTTCAAGCCAATTATGCTCTTGTTGTGGATATCAAAACAAAGACGTTAAAAATCTAAACCTACGTAAATGGGACTGCCCTTCTTGCCTTACACACCATGATAGGGATATTAACGCAAGTATCAATCTAAAGAATGAAGCGATAAGGCTTCTAACCGCAAGGACTGTGGAGATAGCCTAGTTCGATAGAACTCTTTACTTAGGAATCCCCCTCTTCTAAACGAAGTGAAAGTGGGGGTAGTTCAAAATGTCTCTCAAATATAATATCAGTTTATATATTCACCATTCTTCTCTAACAGGTTCAAGATAAATTGTAATTTGTTAATCGATATGTTTGTGTAACCACTGTTCAAATATCTTTAACTGTTCTTCAGTATGAAAGTAATGTTCACCTGTTTCCATGACTTCTAATTCACAACGATGTTTTTTTGTAAAATAGTTAATAGTTTCAAATTCGCACAGTTCATCCTTGGCTCCATACATAATATATGTATCTGTATTCCATGTATTAATAGGATGTTCTTTTACATAGCATAAATAATCCCAATATAACTTTTGACCAATAGGTGTCTCTATAGTCATTTCTTTTTGCAAAAGCTCTGGTGTTACATTAAACCATTTCATCATATTTTCGATAATTCGTTCCATATTAACTACTGGTGATAAAAATAATGCCTTTTCTAACACATCATTTTGATAGGCTAAAAGGCTAAAATAAGCTCCCATACTACATGCAAACACGCTTACTTCTTTCCAATGTTCTTTTGCGTAATTCATAATTATAGATAATTCACTAACACAAAACTGTACTTTGCAAGGAGTATTATCATTTTTTCTTTCTCCATGCTCAGGTAAATCAAAGCTTAATACTTGATAACCTTTTTGATTGGCTTCTTCAGCTAATATTTGAATAACTGCATCTTCCTTATTTGACATATTTCCATGTACTGCAATAAAAATTTTTTCACTCTTATCTCCCCATAAAACCGTGGGAATATTACTAATTTTAAAATTATCTTTAAGCATATTTCCTCCATAGAATAAGACATATAGGACTTGGCAAAAAACCGCACACACTTTATAATCCTCTACTCAGTTTTAAACAAATCAAACTATTCCTAATTTATCACAAATGAATTATAATATCTCTCTACCTCTGTATAACAGAGTCTACTTTGTATTTAAAATCTTGCTTTTTTTCCATTTCTTCAGAAGCTACAAGTTCTTATTTTGATTCCTTATTGAGCTAATCTACTCCGTTAGTGGAAGAAGGATTTTTAAACAATTATATTATTTTTCAAATGACTTTATTGTAAATTAAACAACTTTATTATCTCTGCACACCGTTGCTTTTGTTACAGAAATGAAGGTATAGGAGAGAGCTTTTGAAAAGTTACTGCAATAATATAAATTACTGATTCTATTGTATATACCACATAACACTACTATAATCTCCTTTTCAATATAGAAATATCCCTATTTCTATAAGTGGATATTTCTATATCCCGTTGCTTTTGTTACAAAAATGAAGGTATAGGAGGGGCCTTTTGAAAAGTTACTGCAATAATATAAATTACTGATTTTATTGTATATACCACATAACACTACTATAATCTCCTTTTCAATATAGAAATATCCCTATTTCTATAAGTAGATATTTCTATATCCTGTTGCTTTTGTTACAAAAATGAAGGTATAGGAGGGGGCTTTTGAAAAGTTACTGCAATAATATAAATTACTGATTTTATTGTATATACCACATAACACTCTATAATCTCCTTTTCAATATAGAAATATCCCTATTTCTATAAGTAGATATTTCTATATCCTGTTGTAGCTTTGAAATAATGTTTGGTCAAATTGATACTAATAACCTTGATAAATGAGCAAAAAGAAAGAGCGTGTTTTGAAAAAAGATTGATCAAAACACACTCTTAATTTATTTAATTGAATCATTCTTTTATAAAAAAGTCTAATCATTTCAGTGATCCTTGTTCCATTAAAGTGACAGATTGCAGAATAATGGGAAATGCAAAAACATTGCAAAAATTACACCTTAGTTATTTTGCTAAAGCTATCCCGTTAATTCAACAAAAAAGGGGTATAGTCCCCTCTTATTAACTTAATATGTACACCAAAATACCTTTTCAGCTATTGGTTCACTGGCCGATACCTTTATGAAATTTAACAAAATATCCGTTTCGCTTGCTCCTACATATTCATCTTCATCTACATTATAATATTGAACCACTTCAACTTTATATAAGCCATTTTCTATTTCAATCTTATATTTGGAACAATTTCGATCAGGTACTTTGTTATTTTGAAACTGAGCAGCCATTGTAAGGCAGTCATAATCCACTAAATATAGTTGATTTTCCGTTACTTCTATATACCCTACTGCTTTCCTAAAGCATTTATGAGTTATTTCTTCTGTACCTTTTCTAACCTCTACTCTCCAAGAATATTCAATTCCTTCCTCAGTCATTTGAAAAACTAAAATATGCCCTTGCTTCATCTCGTCTCCAAAATGTTGTAAGAGATTATCTAACTCCCAATCTTCATCTACGAATGATTCGTATTTATTAGTGTTCGCTACCCAATAAAATTCGTATCACCAAAGTCCATACAAAATCTCATTTTTCTTTTCCCCTTTGCTCGGTATTTTTTTGACATTGTATCATTTTACTTGGGATAAAACACCAGTTAATTTAAGTTAAAGCCTTCTCAATAGCTTCATATATAATAATTTCCTTCAAATATGTTATTCGAGAATATGGCCCTTTAATGGAATAACTTTATTATCACTTAACAAATTCTTAATCCACAAGAAAAACCGAAATCCTTTCTTTAAAGAGATAGGAAATTCCGGTTCATCTTTTTTATAAACGATTAAACTTTTTTATAAACAGTTCCACTTTATTTCAGATCCACACCCGTTGCTTTTGTTACAGAAATGAAGGTATAGGAGGGAGCTTTTGAAAAGTTACTGCAATAATATAAATTACTGATTCTATTGTATATACCACATAACACTACTATAATCTCCTCTTCAATATAGAAATATCCCTATTTCTCAATAGGGATATTTCTATATTGTTTAGTGTATTTTAAAACAGAAAAATTCAATAACTACATTAAAAAGAATCCTATTTCTAGGAATCTTTTTAATACTAATTTTTAGCTTTAACTTACATTTTATCGATGATCATTTGTCTTTTATACCATTGATTTAATTTGCTTCTCGCCGTACTAGAGAGACGTTTTGTTTTTTTATTATAGAATCTAGAAAGAGTAGGCTGCGATATACCTATCTCTATTGAAAGTTCTCGCATAGTTATATTCTTTTTCATATGCATAAACTCTATTTTCTCTCTAATTACTTGTTCATTTTCACTCGTATCTAATGGTTTTTCTACAATTTTTATTGGCTGACTTTCCTCACGTATTGTATCAATTGTTTTCTTTTTCGCTAAGTTTTCCATTGAACTAATTAGTTCTTTAGGTGGCAATATTACTATTCCTAACTGTGAATAATAGTTTCTAAACCAATTCTTCTTTGTCAGTTTTTCTTCTTCTAAACCATTATGATATTCCCAATGAGAAATTACCTCTTCTTTTTCTAAATCAATAAGAACATTTTCTAATTGTTCGCGAATACGATTAGGTTTTTGTTTCTGGTTTATACCCATAACTGCTAACAAACCTTTATCTCCACCTATAGAATAAGGTCTTTGTAAGCTAGAAAACATTTGACGGATTCTCCATTGCCATGTCAAATATCGAATTAATCTTTTATGATATTTGTGTCTATAACTATTATATTCAAGTGCCTTTTTTGATAATAGTGCGGTAGTACTATTAGATCCATATAGATATCCGGATAAGAAACTTCCCGGTTTGATTCGGCACGATTCTATCCCCATGTATTCGTTTGTGTTTTTATCTCTCCATAGAACTACAGAATCTAATACAAATAGTCTTTTAATTACCTCGCGTTTTACTTCGTAATGCTTACCTGTTTCAGCTCGATCATTTAATACGACTACTTCATTGTCATCATTTAGATATATAAAAATACTCGCTAGGGCCGCAATCCGCTTCGCTACCTTAATTTTATCTTCTACCCTATAATATTCGACACCATTTGCCTTGGCCTTTGAAATACTGCACATTTCTAAAACTTGTTCATATGAAAAATCAATAAATTCATCCGGCGATTTTGCTTCATTCAACCATTGAATTGTGATGGAATCTAAGCAATCTGCAGTTAAATCATCCATATTACTCATTACGCCATCTACTAATGTATTCCATCTTGCTGCCTCTTCAATATTCGTTAACTTTAGATCTTCATCTTTATGAGAGGAAAGTTGGGCCACTCCATTACTATCCTTTGTTTCAATGGGATATGATTTTAACTGTGTGTTTTCATCTTCTTCAAATTGATTTTTAGCTATTCCATCTCTTAACTTATAATAGACCGCAGAGTTATTTACTTCTAAATAGTTTTCATTCAATATGTTCGCATCTGATTTACTTGTTGCTGTATTCACTATAGTACTAGCTGTCTGATTTTTACGAAACTCTTGTTCAATAAAGACACCTATGGTTTCATGAATGATTAATCTGTATTCATCTATATTTTTAAATATATCTAGAGGAGAAACACCTTTTCTTTGTTGTTGCTCTAGCCACTGTACAAGCATTGAAAATGACGGAGAAAGGTATTCTGAAGTCACAATTTTACTTTGATCTGCTTCAACCTCAACATAATAGGAAACCCATTTATGCCACAATTGCTCATCTTGTTTATACAATTGTTCCGTTATTGATAGTGCATCTCTAAACAATTGTAGAACGTCTTCCATATAAATTCGGCTCCTTATATACATTTATTATTGATCTGAACTTGAAAATAATTAGCTATATGATGTTCCTTTTTATAAAACTAGAAATGAAGTCAGAATATTCTATCCTTTCGTTTCGTTGTTAACATGTTAAGAGCTCTATTTTGCATACTTATAGCCCACTCTGTAACTGATTATACAAGACTGAATCGATTTGTAAAATCCAAATAGCAATTATATAAGTACTTATACAATAACCTATCTTTCATCCATTAGCTCTTTTTCTATTAAATTTCCAGTAATATTATTTGTAATATATAAATATATCGATTAAAATACCAATACAACGCATAATTTATAATATCTTATCTTTCTTAAACAAACACCATACAATTTCATAGCAAAGGAATGCAAGTATACTGATCTATACTGCATTCCTTTATTGTAATTGTATGTCCACTATATTTTTATTCTTCCTTTTCTAAAATTAAAAAACTAACATCCAAATTTCTTATTTTTCACCTCTTTCTGGATCCACTCCATTTTAATAAAAACTTTTCATTAAATGTCCAAACTATTAGCTATCCCCCCTAAACAACAATAATTTTTAAAATAGTAGTTCCAACTGTTATAAAAAAACAAATTACATCTTTACAAGAGAAAACAAATTGGATAAACACAGGTTGTTTTCTTTTATAGGGAAAAACAAAGAAAGAGTGGAAAAGCACTACACAAACGTGTAAATCACATGGAGTAAACCACCAAAAAGAATGAAAATTCTGATAATTTTAATCACTAAGGGTTTTCGTTTACTCTTTCTTTGTTGTTATGAGTTTAACATTAAAAAAATATAAATCAACAAAAAAACAAAAATTTCTTATATTTTCGACATTTTATTCATCTCGCTCTAATTTCACCTTAAAAACATAGTTACTTTAGCTTTAAAATAAAGTTTAATCGAAATAATGCAATTAACCTAAATAAACGAATAAAAGAAAAGAGCGTATTTTAAAAAAGATCGTGACTTTATTTCAAATCCACACTCTCTCTAAAGTACCTCTTACATTTAAAAGAGAAGTGAAAGTAAAAAAATGTAAGAATTAAAATATTAATGTTACTTCGAACACCCCAAATTCATCAAAATGAAAATTTATAGCCATATCATTCCCCTTTCCATCAAAACATGAAACAAACATGACATTATGTAACTCTTTTTACTAACTCGAAATTTTTTTCTAAAATTGCTTAAAGCTTGATATATAAGCTTTTCTATTACAGTAATACTATTAGTTATGAAAATTTATAGCTATATGATGTCCCTTTCTTTTTAGATAAAAAGCCCATAAATCCTTTCATATTAAGGCTTTATACGTTTCTAACTCTATTTTCATGTATTTATGCAACATGAAAATCCATAGCTGTATGATGTCCCCTTTTTTACCCAAACATGAAAACTAGCCTAGCCACTTCATGTTCCTTTTGTAATTATAAAATTACAGATAAACCCCATTAACATCACTGTTTAAAAGGGGTCATCTGTTTAATTCACAATTATAAACATGAAAATCCATAGCCATATCATGTCCCTTTTATTTTTTTGAAAATCGATATAATTGTTGATTTAATCATGTTTACAAGGCTTTTTTGCTATTTCCCTTCTTTTCTACCAATATGAAAATCCATAGCCATATCATGTCCATAAAAAAAATTCCAGAAAGCCTGAAACCCCTTGATACACAAGGGATTAAAGGGCGTTTCATCTTTTTGTTTTTTCTCTTAAAGGGACGCATTTCAGCAAATTTCGATTTGGTATAATCAAAATTGGTATATTTTATAGTGTTTTGGCATTTATTTCTGAATTTATAGGTAGGAGGTGAAAAAGATGGGAAAATCATTTATTATTCGTAATCAACGTAGTCTAAATGGACAATCCACAAATGCAGTTTTAGTAACAATGAAGTCTTGGCAAAAATTTGTTGAAACTTTCGAAGAGAAATACTACAGCTATAAAGATACATACCTTGAGGATATTGTTGATCAGATGACATACGAAGAGCGTATTGCCGATGTGGATGGCTTCGTTGCACAGGCTAAACCATCTTTTTCACGTCGTACACTATCTGCTATTTCGGAAACAATGGGAAGAAAGCATAAATTATATGGCATTACAAACGCAGATTTGGAAGTCTTCTTATATCTACATAAAAAATGTTACACAAATGGAGTCATTCCAAATGTAACAATACATATGATGTGGGAAGATTACAAACTGTATAAAGAAGAATTTGCTTACATACAGCATTCTCAATTCTATATTGCATTAAAGAAATTAAGTATACATAACATTATTTCGATTGAAAATGAATTAGATGGCCGATATACAATTAAATTAACTCATTTTATGAATGAAGAAACTGAAAAGGCCAATGCATATGTTTATATTAGCCCAGTGGTATTTACAAAAGCTTTCTTTGAGTTATCAATTGCATCTAAGAAACTATTCTTAGATATTGCAATGCAACAGCACAGTGAAACTACACTAAAACGTTCCTTAGACAAACAAGATGAAAGAGGGAATAGAACTCATTTTGGTGGGATGTACCGCTTCTTACATAAAAAATACCCACATCAGATACGTGCGGTTATAACAGAGTTAACAACTGTATTACCATGTACAGGGACTCCACTATTCAAAATTTGTAAATTACAAAAAGGGGTTAAGAATAAAAAAAGATATACGACTCTATATCTATCCTTACATACGGATTTCTTATGTACAAAAGAAATCGGAGAAGTACAGTATCGTGATCCATTCACACCAAAGCTTACTTATGCTCGTAAAGCTCGTTTTATCGAATCCGTACTACAAGAGATGAGTATTGGAGAATTTACACAAGACATGAACAAATTTATTCATGTGCTAAAACATACATGCAATCGACAAATTCGAAGTGTAATCCATAGCTTACGTGACATGATAGATCGTAATGAAGAATATCCAAGCAAGTTAGTATATACACTAAAGAAATTATTAAATCAAACATCACAATATAAAATTCTTGATACAGCTGCTAAAGAAGGTATCTATCCTCTTATTACACAACATGTTCCAAAAGAACAAAAAGAACAAGCTGTATTTGATTTCGGATTGCATTTCTCTATGTACTCTCTGCGAAACATCAAAAAGTTGTTCCGCAAAACGTATGAATTACTAAACTCTAAATTTGCTGTACCTGTTACAGAGGAATCGTATCACCGCAACTATCTAAAGTATCAAGAAGAAACGTTGTTTAGAAAGTACGCCTATGAACAAGGTACAAATCTAAACGCTTATATGGCTTTAGAAATAGAAATACGTGAACTCTTAAAGGCAAGAGGGCATAAGGATCGCGTTATTCCTAGTGATGTTCGAGAATTGTTCATTGAAAAGATAGACAAATTACCGAAAGAAAAGCTTCGTGTTATTGAAGTACCAGATAGCTTTAATTTAATTACATTTATGCGTGCCTTTGAACAGTTAATACGCGCTGGTATCTCAGTAACAACAGCTGAGCAAGTACTGACAGCAATGAAAGCGAATTAATCATCATCAGCTCTCTATTTTTGAAAAAATTCAAGATAGAGGGCTATTCGTGTTGATCCGTTTATTTAAAAGAATTTTACTCCTTCTTCACAATAAGGAACTTTACTCGATTCTATTCATAATAGGGTCTTTTTTTATGCAATCATATACAAAAATAGTATGGTACCTATCTCAATTTCCACACATACTTTCATAAAAAGACGTTATGAGTTGTCTAAATACATTCAAATACCTACAAGAAATCATAAGAAATTAATTAAATTTTGTGGGTAAGTAGATAAATAACACATAATGTGAGTAATTTAGTGCAATTATCATTGATATAAATAGCTTACACGCCTTCATCTATCAAAAATCATCAATATTCATGTGAGTTATGTGCTAAATATGGATTATGTTGATTAATTAACATATAATGTGAATCTTTTGTGGGTAACTATATTAAAATTGTGGAGATTCAGTGAATTCATATGAAATTTCACGATTGAATAAATATGTTTACCAATGTATCAATTTGTTTCTTTTTTTATGTAGGAATACTAAATTTCATTTATGATTATTTGTAGATTTTAGAGCTTAATATGGTTCGTTTTTCTGCTGTAAGATTCTACTATTTATGATTTTTTACGCTATGCAATGTTAAAAAGCTTTGTTACAGTAAGGATGTACGTACATTTCTCAGTCCTATATAAGTTTTATCTTTATATTTTAAATATATATAAGATATATATTTATATTAGATTTTATTAACTAATATTCATAAACAAACTGATATAGTATAACGATAAAAAATGATTATAGTAAAACTAACAAAACTATATCATTCATTAAATACCATTGTGTGTTCAAAAAATAAATCTATAGCTATCCTCACAGTTATTTTTTAAGGCTATAGCACCATGTCAGAGAATTTAAGATTCCTGTCAAACGTCATTCCAAAATAGGAGTGACGTTTTTTTTAGGGACAAATTCGAAAATACATATCATTATCATATGTATTTAGTGTATCTAGAATTCTATATGGATGGTGAAGACATATGAATCAATATCAAATGCTGTATAGTACACCTTATCTGTATTCTTCTCGAACATTGAATCAAATGTACAGAGCTACTAAAAATGAAGGAAACGTATGTGCTATACAAGAGCATATGTTACGTCACGAAGTATACCTGGATCAACAATACCGAGGTTACTATTATTTAAGTCAAAAAATTGAGGAGGAGTTATACAGCGAGGAACATGCATTGTCATGGAATGAGCTACTGGATAATTATCAACTTTATAGAGATCGTAAGGGGAATTTATCGATCAAACCGAAAGGATGAGATAAACATGACACTCATTGGAGAGCTAGGGATTGTATATGGCGTGACCGGAGTCTCAGTTTTAGGAATACAATTGCTGAAAAAGAAAGGTTTTTATCTTCCAGGTTGGTTGCTACGTGCGGGTCTTAAATGCTTACTAATTGGTAGCGTTTGGTACGTTCTAATGGATATTCTAGATGTGTTTCTACGCTAGCATTACATCTGGTAGTTGAAAATGATTATAATAGCGCATCTTAAACGCTTTTTCTAAGCTTCCATACAAGCTCAACTACCTTAAGGAGGTATGGAGGGAATGTTATCACTTTTATTAATTCCAGCAACCTTTATAACTGTAGCTTATTTTTATCAAAGTAATGGACCGAATGATAAGAAAAAAATTGCAACGTTTTTTGAAATTGCAAAGATATGTGTTCAATATAAAGGTGAATTACAATACCCCATTTTTATAAAAGAAATTAAAGATGATATAAGTATGAATTACGTTTACAAGTTACCACTTGGTGTACCTAGTCAACTAATCCAAAAGTTAGCTGAAGTATTAGAAGAAGGTCTATATAAACCTGTTAAAATATCGTTTCACCAAAGAGAGCTTCATATTCGAGTATTTAGCCAACGAATACCTGAAATGTGGAATTGGTCTAAGGATCTATTAAAAGAGCATACATGGAGAGTTATGATGGGGAAAGCGTTAGAAAAACATGTGTATCATGATTTCGAGAAAACACCACATATGTGCGTGTCGGGTATGACACGGTTTGGAAAAACAGTATTTTTAAAAAATGTGATGACTAGTTTGATTTTGCAACAATCTCAACATGTGAATTTTTTTATTATCGATCTGAAAGAAGGGCTAGAATTTAGTCCTTACAAAGAGCTATCCCAAGTTGTGGAAGTAGCTGAAAATCCAGAACAGGCGTTAGAAATGTTGATAAGGGTACGTGAAAAGATGGGAAAACAGATTGAAATGATGAAAAAGTCCTATTTTACCAATATCATAGACACATCAATTAAAGAACGTTGCTTCATCATAGTAGATGAAGGAGCAAATCTTTGTCCTACACAAGGGTTACCTAAAAAACAACGTGATGTATTATTCATGTGTCAGGAGATGTTATCTGAAATTGCAAGAATCGGAGGTGGTTTAGGATTTCGACTCATATTTTGTACGCAATATCCAACCTCTGATACATTGCCAAGGCAAATCAAACAAAATGCTGATGCGAAGCTAGGTTTTCGATTACCAACAATGGTTGCTTCACAAGTTGCATTGGATGAATCAGGCCTAGAAGATTTGCCTTCCCTCCCTGGAAGGGCATTACTTAAGACTGATCGTACAGAAGAAATCCAGGTACCTTTTTTAAAAGATAAAGATATGTGGGAGTTACTGAAGAAATATAAGGTGGTGAAGCAAAATGAGGCATCAAACACTCAAACAGAAAGCGAGACAAATCGAGATTTTATCCACTTTGAGTAAGTTAGATTTTTTAACTAGGAGGCAATTACAAGCCATCCACTGTCTAGGGAGCATTCGAAATGCAAATCGTGTATTAAAGGATATGCACCCGTATTGTCACATTACAAAAATGGCTCGTGAACACGTATATTATTTAAATAAAAAGGGGCGGGATTTATTAGGCATTACAAAAGAAGTAAAGAAAAGTATTCAATTACAGCACATATTAATGCGAAACGAAAGCTGGATGTGGCTTGGATTTCCAGAATGGAAGACAGAAAGACCTATCGAGTTTTCAATTAATGGTCAACGGTATCAGATTATTCCTGACGCAACGTATTTTGAGGATAATGTTCCCCATTTTGTTGAAATAGATCGTATGCAACATATGAAGGTAAACGAACATAAAATACAGTTATATGGCCATATAACAGATATCTATAAAAGACAGAATGCTATTGTTCCAGTAATTAATTTTTTTACATTATCAGACTATCGACAATCAAAGTTAGAGCAATATGCTATAAACCGAAATGTGTTTATGAGAACATTTGTAATGGAAGATGTTTTTAGTTAATTCACGCCCAAAAATCAGTAGAATCTACACTTTTTCCGGTTAAGTTCCTTAAAGCTTTTATAATGCGATTTGAATTCTTAGTTGTTGGTGATACGCTGTCCAAACTACACAATCGACTGACAGTAGAACGAGTTACACCACTTTTTGAAGAGAGTTCTTCTTGTGTAATTTTGTGTCTATCTAAAAAACGACCTAAAGCTGATCTAGGTTTAGAATACCAATTCATCAAATTCACTTCCTTATGTGTTTTACTTACAGTTTGTCCAATAATCCCATTTTTTAAAAGTCACTGAAAATAGGAATTTTATTAATAGTTGAGCATAATATTGAATAAGAAATAAAAATAAAAAAATATGTAATAATTTTGTGGAATCTAGCATTAATAGTAGTAGCTACAAGTTGCTGATACACTATCCTAATGGCAACTTGTTGCAAAGGGTATTCCTATAAAATAAAAAGCTTAAACCCATTGATACACAAGGGTTTAGGCTTTTCTTAATTTATGGGTTAATGAAAACCAGTTTAATAAATTAAGAGATATCATGTTGTTGAGTGGTCGAATATTGAAGAATTAGATTAATAATTTCACGTACCATAATAATAAAATATTTTTTAAATGGTTGTATAACGTAAAACAAAAGGTTTATAATAGGAACAAATGTTCTGTTTTTTGGAGGGTAAACCAATGTTTGATTACTCGAAATGCATGAATCGAATGATTTTCTGCATAGATCTATGTTCATTTTTTGCTAGTTGTGCGTGTGTTATGAGAGGATTAGATCCTTTAAAAGTAAAGTTGGCTGTTGTTGGTGACGTAAATAGAAAAGGATCTATTGTGCTGGCTGCCACTCCCGAATTGAAAAAAATGGGCATTTCTACAGCAACCAGATTATACGAAGTACCAAAAGATCCAAATATAATTATCGTAAATGCAACAATGAGAAGATTTGTTGAAATTTCAAATCAAATCACAGAAATTTATACAAAGTATGTAGCATTAGAGGATCTACACGTTTACTCAATCGACGAATGCTTTTTAGACATGCAACAAACAGCGCACCTTTTCGGACGTGATCCAATTGTAATTGCTAAACGAATTCAAAAAGAGATATATGATACAACTGGTATAACTGCATCCATTGGGATAGCACCTACCTTATTTCTCTCAAAGGTTGCTCTAGATGTGGAAAGTAAACATTCGAATTCCAGGATTACAATGTGGTCATACGAAGATGTTTCGAAGAAATTATGGAATATTAAACCCCTTCAAAAAGTATGGGGAATTGGAACGGCGACTCAGGAAGCTTTACACAGCATGGGGCTATTTTCCTTGAAGGATGTTGCTAGAACGCCTAAAGAACATCTAATCAAGCGATTTGGAAAAGTAAAAGGTGAAGAGTTATATCGTTTCTCATACGGTATTGATGAGAGCCGAATTGCTAATAAATACATTCCAAAAAGCACTTCTATTACAAAAGGACAAATCTTGTTAGAGGACTGTTTCAGCCCAACTAAATTAAAATTACTCCTTCTAGAACAAATTGAAGAAACTTGTTTTCGTTTACGATCTATAGATAAATGCTGTCGTACGGTTGAGCTTTCTATAGGCTATAGCAAATACATCGGTGGAGGATTTAAACGAGCGATTACCTTAGATCAACCGACATGTTTAACGGAAGATGTCTACGCTGCTTGTTTAAGCTTATTAAAAAAGTTTCACTCTGGTCATCCGGTGCGCCAAATACACATCACACTAAAGAATTTGACCAGGGACGATGCAATTCAAATGTCACTGTTCGAAGATACTTCCCAAAAAGATACTAAAAGGAAATTAGCAAAGACAATGGACGGAATCCGGCATAGATATGGTAAAAATTCAATTATGCGTGGGATTAGCTACATTAAAGGGGCTACACAAAGGGAAAGAAACGGAAAAATAGGTGGACATAAAGAATAAGGAGGAATACAGATTATGATTGATAGAGGTATGATGCGATGGGTTCCATTTTTTAAACATACTATAATGAGAAGAGGTTACTATGTCTAATATGAGAGCATAGAGCCTCTTTTTTCTTACATAATATATTTCATAATGGGATATTAAAATGAATGTCTAATATGTATACAATGTTTAAGGGATACGCTTGTTTAACTATGAGTTAGGGTATGTAGCACATAGTGAGAGGCGTAGTGAGGTCGGCAGACTGAGCATAATAGATTTTAAGAGGTGAGAACTATGCGTATACAAGAGGTGACCCTAGAAAATGGCAAGAGATTTATGTTAGTAGATGATGAAGGCATTCCTGTGATTCCTGTAGTGAAGTACCTCAAGTATTTGGATGCCACAGGGAAAAGTAGCAACACACAGAAGACGTACTGTTATGCGTTAAAACAGTATTTCTTGTATTTGCAGGAAACAGGTAAAGATTACAAGCATATAAGATTGGAAGACTTGGCAGAGTTTGTGGGATGGTTGTGGAATCCATATGAGAGCACTAAGGTGACATCCCTTCGACCTGTAAAGGCAAAGAAAACAGAAAGGACGGTGAACCTTACGGTCACCGTTGTCACAAACTTCTACGACTATTTGTACCGTAACGAAGAACTACCGCGTGACATTGGCGAGAAGCTTATGCGGCAAGTTTTCTACATCATGTCAACAAAGACAAGCCATCTATACGAAATGTGTTGAAAGTGAAAGAGCCTCGTAAGAGGATTCAAACGCTTACGAAAGAGCAAGTGCAGCAAGTTTTAGCGGCTACTACAAATATACGTGACACCTTCCTCATCCAATTATTGTTTGAGACGGGTTTGCGGATTGGAGAGGCACTCTCTTTATTTTTAGAAGACTTCAAATTTGATCATGGAAAAGGGCATCGGATTCGTTTAACGGATCGGGGAGAATTGGAGAATGGCGCGAAACTCAAAACGGGGGAACGAGAGATTTTTGTGTCACAAGCTTTATTGGACTTATATGATGACTATCTGTACGAGATTATTGACGATCTCCAGGTGGCTACCAACTTTGTATTTGTGAAGCTACGTGGAGAAAATACTGGTAAACCTATGACATACAGCGATGTGGAAGCCCTATTCAAACGGCTACGGCAGAAAACGGGGATAGGTGTTCACCCTCATCTGTTTCGTCACACACACGCGACGATATACTACCAGGAAACAAAGGACATTAAACAAGTACAAGAGCGATTAGGTCATTCTCAAATCCAGACTACGATGAACCTGTATCTTCATCCTTCAGACGAAGACATCCGTAGGGATTGGGAAAAGGCACAAGGCGCCTTTCGTATGCAACAACAGGACGGTGGGAGAAAATGAAGTACTCTCAACAGATAGTAATAGAACAATTAGGGTTTCACGAACGATTACAGCGCGAGCTGTCAAGTTATATAGAGAAGACGGTGCAACATGATGGCTACGTTACTACTCAATGTATAAAGGACTCCTACTTCTTAATTAACGATAGTTGGCATATCGGATTTTTGAAAAATATTCCACAGTTTCGAAAAATGATAGATAACTATAAGGGCAAACGCCGGAATGTGCATTTTCGCATTAACAGTTCAACTATCAACCTAGAAGTGAAATATGTGTGGTATCAGAAACTATTTAACGAACAATGGGCATTGAGCAGCAGCTTTAACGCAAAAGCAGCACACTTGAACAAGTTATCAGATTTTCTCAACGAAAAATACCCTACCATTCCCTCTCTTCTGGATTTAGATATCGATCATGCGGAACGGGAATGGTGGTTTTGGTTAAAACATCAAGGAATTCCCACACAAAAGACCTCAAAACACAAATTATTTGGAGAATATTCTTGTAAATCAGCTATAGCGACCTATTTACGTGCCATCCATTCCAGTTTCTTTACGCTGACAGACCTGCGTGATGAATGGGAGAAAGATCGCTGGGATATACGGATACTGTATGACAAGTATGGGATCTCCTATAATAAAAGCCAGACTGCGCATTACATTAATTTTACTACAATAGAACAGGTGAAAATAAGAGAAGAAACCAAAAGATATATCAAGCAACGCTTAATCAGTAAGAATCATTTCTCATGGAGTTCAGCATGTAACTACTTAAAGGCTTTACCTAAATTTCTATCTTTCATATTTTCAATGGAGCCAGCATGGAATGATTTAAAGGGCTTAAAACGATCTCACATGGAAAAATACATCCAATGGTTGCAGGAATACGCTAACAAAAAAAGTGCAGATCCAGAAAAATATATATCAGAGAAGTTGAAAATCATAGGTAAGTTTTTGGAGGATATTCAACTATGCGACTATGATATTTCTCCTGATACGCATGTACGATTATTACTTTTCCCTGGGGATACACCAAAATTAAGAAAAAAGTCCATTGGAAAAATTGATTACATAACTGACTTTGTATTGGAACAACTCTTTACTCACCTCAATGATCTACACAGTGAGGTTATACCAGTAGTATGGATTGCTTTTAAAACCGGATTGCGTATTTCAGATGTGTTAGGACTCACGACAGATTGTCTTGTACAACTGAATGGTAAATATTCCATTATCACAGATATTAAGAAAACGTATGTACAAGCACACCGGATTCCTATTGACGAGGAACTCGCAAATATTCTTGCGGTTCTCATTCAGAAATCCAAAGAAAATAGTAATCAAGACAATAACCCCGAAGGGTTAATTTTTGTTCGCTACCGGGGCTCTCGCAAAGGAAAACCTTATTTGCAGAACTGGATTCAAATTCACCTCAATGCATTGGTAAAACGAAATAACATTGTGGACGAGGATGGGAAGTTATTTCATTTTAAGACTCATCAATTCCGCCATACGTATGCTGTTAAATTGTTGAATGGGGGCACTGATATTATAACGGTACAGGAATTGTTAGCCCATGCTTCCCCTGAAATGACCTTGCGGTATGCCAAACTGTTAGATGACACGAAACGAAAGGCATTTGAATCGGTCATTAACCAAGGAGTATTCAGTTTCGATTGGAATGGTAAGGTGCAGGAAATCAAGGCAGACGAAGATATTCCAAAGGACATCCTGCAAGCTCTCTGGCAAGATCATAAACTAAATGCAATGGATAATCCGTACGGGACGTGTCATGCACGATTGAAAGGCGATTGTCCGCATATGGAAGCTCCTCCTTGCCTTACGTGTAATGGTGGCAGTCCGTGTAAAGATTTAGCGATTGGCTTTTCAGAGTTAGACGCGGAAAAATACGAAATGCATGTGAAAACAACAGCAAGAGCCATCGAGGTAGCGAAACAACATGGTCGTGGTGACATGGTGGAAAAGTACGAGCGGAACTTACAGCGATACCAAGGCATTTTAGAGAATATCCGTGAGGGGCATATTATCTTCGGCAGGCAAGAACGCATGAAGAGAAAGGTAGGTATACGAAATGGATAATTATGACCGCAGAAAACAGTTAAAAGCGATTCATGCGTCACGGAAAGCTTTAACCTATCGGAAGGTCGATGAAGCCATTCAACGGCTCTTGCGAGCCAATGAGAACATCAATTTCAACAGCGTGGCAGGCGAGGCTGGAGTGGCAAAAGCGACACTATACAACAACTGTGAACTACGTGAACGGATTGAAACATTACGTCAGCAACAAGCGCAATCACCAACTGCGAAACAGCTCAAGCGGGAGATGAATGACAGCAACAAAGATGCCATCATTGAGTCATTGAAGCGAAGAATCAAGAAGTTGGAAGGGGAAAATAAACAATTACGTGAGCAATTGAAGATTGCTTATGCGGAAGTTTATAGAAAGGTTTGAGGAAACGATGTTCCCTTCCTTCTTCCGTTAACGAAGTAGAACCGTTTAATAACAAACCCTAGTAAATTATATAGTGTTGTATTTGTTTTTTGAAAAATTTAGGTAATAGTTTTTATAGAACAGAAGATAAACAAAGACCGTTAATACATTAGATCTAATGTATTAACGGTCTTTCATTGTTATTATTATTCCCCTGTTTCAGCAAATCTCTTAATACGTGTACCAATCTCATCACGTACTCTTTGGAATACAGACCACTCTTGCCTCGCTGGATCATCAAATCCCCAATGAGCACGTTTTACATGTGGAGGTGTTGTTGGGCATACATCATTTGCATGACCACAAAGTGTTACAATTAGATCAGCATTATTTAGGATTTCTGGATCAATAATATCAGATGTTTGATTTGTAATATCAATATCTACTTCTTTCATTGCTTTAATAGCGTTTGGATTTACACCGTGTGCTTCAATACCAGCTGAAAGTACGTTCCATTTGTCACCTAAATGTTTTTTACCCCAAGCTTCAGCCATTTGACTACGGCAAGAGTTCCCTGTACATAAAAAGTAAATTGTTTTTTTGTTGTTCATTTTAATTCCACCTTTACTATGAATGTTTATCTTGGCTGTGTCTGAAAGTACTTACGTTGGAACCAAAGCGCTACATTTACAAGGGCAATCATAACAGGAACTTCAACTAAAGGCCCGATAACTGCTGCAAACGCTGCACCTGACTGGATTCCAAATACACCAACTGCAACTGCAATTGCTAATTCAAAATTGTTACTTCCTGCTGTAAATGCTAATGTTGTAGTTACTCCGTAACTTGCACCAATTTTTTTACCCATAAAGAAAGAAACAAAGAACATGATTACAAAATAAATAAGTAATGGGATCGCAATACGTACAACATCAAACGGTACACTTACAATAACTTCTCCTTTTAAAGAGAACATCACAATTATGGTAAATAGTAATGCGATTAAAGTAATTGGACTAATCTTGGGAATAAAGACTTTTTCATACCATAGGCGCCCTTTTGTTTTTACTAAGATTAAACGAGTTAACATCCCAGCTATAAAAGGAATTCCTAAATATATAAATACTGATTTTGCAACCTCTGCCATTGTAATATCAACAATAGCTCCTTCAATTCCCAACCATTCTGGAATTATTGTTACAAATACATACGCATACACTGAGAAAAATAACATTTGGAATACAGAGTTAAAAGCGACTAAACCCGCTGCATACTCAGTATCTCCCTTTGCCAGGTCATTCCAAACAATAACCATTGCAATACAGCGAGCTAAGCCAATCAAAATTAAACCCACCATATATTCTGGTTTATCCGGCAAAAATATTACTGCTAACGCAAACATCAGAACGGGACCAATTATCCAGTTTTGAACAAGTGATAATACTAATACTTTTACATCTTTGAAGACTCTCCCCATCTCTTCATAACGAACCTTCGCTAATGGAGGATACATCATCAAAATTAAGCCTATTGCAAGTGGAATAGATGTTGTACCCACTTGTAAACTATTTATGCTACTTGTAACTTGAGGGAATAATACCCCTATACCAATTCCAAGAGCCATGGCGAGAAAAATCCAGATGGTTAAGTATCGATCTAGGAATGATAGTTTTTTCATTGGATACTCCTTTCAGATTAACAGCAAGATGTAGGTTCTGTTTTATGAACATCGCTGTCTGCCTTTGTATAGAAAAATTCCCATTCGTTACCGTCAGGATCAGTTATCCAAAACTTATCTTGTACAGCATAGCAACATGTTGTATTCATCTCGTCTCTTGCAAAAAAGCCTTCTTTTTCTAATCGCTCCCTATGGACCTTTATTTCTTCTTCATTTTCTACTTGGAATCCAAAATGATTCACTCGATTTCCAGACACTTCATCTTTTAAATTTAAAGTGAAGTTAAGCCCTGGGATGTCTAATAGAAATTTTGCATAATCGTTTTTCACCTTAACTGGCTTTACTCCAAATGTTTTTTCATAGAATTCAATAGATTTTTCTAAATTTGTAACATTAATCCCAACATGTACATATTTCACTACAAATTCCTCCTTTGATTTTAAGAAATATTAATCAAAAAAATTTGATTTATAATTTTAAAAAATTAGCAACAAGTTCCTTTTCCAGTTTTCCTAAATATGCAACAAAGTTCTTCTGATAGTAAGTTATTGACTTCATTATCATTTAAATCATAATAACTCCAAGTACCTTGTGTATCTTTAACTATCAAATTTGCCTCAAGTAAAATCTTTAAGTGATAGGATAATTTGGATTGTGTCATTTCAAATATTTCAGTTAAATCACATACACAAGTTCTACCTCTTTGACAAAGTTCATACATAATCTCTAATCTTTTTTGATCAGCAAGGGCTTTAAATTTCTTTTCGTATTGTTCAAATTGTTTAGTCATATTATGCAATCTCCTATTAATCAAATTTTCTTGATGTATTTATTATATGTGAGATTTCTTGTTTAATGCAACAATTAAATCAATTTTTTTTGATTAATTAAATTAAAAACTTCCCTAACATATTAGACATATATAATATGTTAAGGGAGTGATGTAATAACAGTTTTTTTAAAA
The DNA here is from genome assembly GCF_001757995.1 of Bacillus mycoides. GTDB lineage: Bacteria > Bacillota > Bacilli > Bacillales > Bacillaceae_G > Bacillus_A > Bacillus_A mycoides_B. The sequence continues at coordinate 35,227 of NZ_LXLV01000043.1, forward strand.
TTAGGTCTTGATAACCATTTTCAGCCATAAAAGAACAATTTGAAGGATTAAATGAAATGTATGAAAAACAAAACGAAGTACCGATGCCTATTTTAGATGAACAAAAACTAGATCTTATAAATGATATCGTATGTTGTGCAATTGCTGAAAATAAGCAAGTAAGTATTTCATACCAAAAACAGAACAAAGTATATTCCGAAGTGGGTTATATTCATTACTACGATATGATTTGTAATGAATTAAGAATTAGGAATCAACATGATAATGTATTTTATATAAAAGTTAATCATGTTACAAATATAAAATATACATAATCGTCTACAAAATAAAAAGCATCCACTATGTGAACACTTCATGTTATTATGATTAAGTTATATTAATTCGTTAATATGTAGGTGAAACAAATAGAAAATAAAGAAACTAAACAAGAATACGATCTAAGTAAAATATACCACTACCTCCTAATCACCGAGTTTGATACCATTGAGAAAGCGTCTATATCTTAAGGATAAAGGGTTTGTCTTTGTTTATTATTATGGACAGTAATTTGGAGAAATAAACGTACTCGGTGATTAGGGGATAAGAAACTATTTAAAACATTTGAGACTTCGGTAATTGAGTAAATAAAAAATACGTTGTTATTCTCGTTGTAAGGAGAGAGGAGAATTTAGTGATTATTGGGATCCCACCTCATGCCCATCAACCCAATATTTTGGAGTACCTCCAAAAAAAATTCACCTCAGATACAACAAAAGAGCCTTACCTCTGTAGGCAAGACTCCACTAGTGGAGTTATATAGTATTTACATAGCAAATAAGAAACATAAAACATATAATACCAAGTAGCAGAACCCTAATATTCCGCCTACAGCTAGTACCTGTTTAACCCAACTCTTGAATTTCAGATTACTGTCAATAATCGCTTGTACTCTTTCCATATCCGTTTCCTCCTATTAAGGAGAACCCTTAAAGACTCTCACCTCGCTATGATACCATTAAGGAATGACTAATAGAGGTCTAATTTTTGTCTAAATATATAAATATGTAATATTGCATATAGAAATGTATTGTTATAAATGTAAGCGCTTACTATGATGAAGTTATAAAGATTCACCACATCTTAATACAAAAAAAGAGGAGGAAATAATATGGCAATCGCAATGGCAGTTTTATCATTCTTAGGTGGAGTGCTTCCATTAGTAACAACACTTATAAAAGCATTCATGTAATATAATTCTCTGCACTTATTTTTTAAAATTATCATACAAATGATCTGTATATCAAAAATGAATTGATGTGCAGATCATTTGTGTGAGCAAAGTCTCTTTAAGCATTATGAAGGGACTTTTTTAAATTTCTACATACTTGAGGTTCCGTCACATCAACATCAAGTTAAAGCACTTTTAAAACATTTACATATTAGTTTACATTCATTTCCCCTTAAAACATTGAATTTATCCCTATTCCCCTGAGACCATCAGAATAGGAAAAAAGTATACATTCAAAATACTATAAATAAAGAAGTTGAAACATCCATAAATAAAAAAACTAAATCTATGTTAGCTTTTTACATAAGTCATGTTATCAGTAATTTTAGTGAAAATATGAATATAATGATGATCATTTTGGAAAAATACCACAAATGATTAAAATCCAACTTAGAATAAGTTGTTTTTTACTGGATGGAGAAAATATGAAGAAAATTACTCGAAAACAAATTATACTGTTTTGTATTTCGTTAATATTTATGACAGGCTGCTTGCAAAAGTATGTTATTGATGATGTTGAATTAATTCAAGGAATTGTATTCGATATAACAAAAAATAAAATAAAAACAACAATTGTCTCTCCTGTTCAAAAAAAAGGTCATCAAGTTCAAGTATTTGAAAACATCGGAAACACAGTAACACAAGGAAGAGAAAAATTCTCTTCCGAATCTTCGCGCCCCCTTGTCATCGGACAATTACGTGTTGCTCTTCTTACAGAAAAATTAGCAAAAAAAGATATAACCATAGCATATGATACACTTCTACGCGATAAGAGCATAGCAGGTAGGATATATCTAGGAATATTAGAAGGTGAGGGATATGAGCTATTCTCTGGAAAATATAATAATACCTTTAACGTTGCAATTTACATAAAAAACCTGTTTGAACACAACATGGAAACAGGTTCATTACCACATGATAATTTATATCTTAACTCTTATCGCTACTACGAAGTAGGAAGAGATACTTTTATGCCAATATTAAAAAAACAAAAAGACAAGATAAAAATTAAAAGTATAGCCCTTTTTAAAAAAGACAAATATATAGGGAAATTGGAACAAAAAGATATGTTTATTTTTAAAGGATTGCTTGAAAAAAACAGATTAAATTCCAAAGAATTCAAAACCCATGACGGTTATGTATTAATTAACAATATCAGTTCCACTCCTTCCTATCATGTTCAGATTAAAAATGGAAAACCATTTTTTTATATTCAAGTTAAAATGAATGCTCGTCTACAAGAAACCTCAAAAATAATAAATTTAGAAAATAAAAACACTATCGAGATAGTAACAAAAAACATAGAAAAACAATTGAATACAGAAAGTAAAAAACTAATAAAAAAAATACAAAATCTAAATGTAGATCCACTTGGCTTAGGATCCAAATTCAAACAACACTATAAGCCATTTAAATTAAAAGAATGGAAAAAAATGTATAAAACAGTGCCGGTAAAAGTAAAATACATTGTAAATATTGAAAATTCAGGGGTCATTGAGTAAAACATTTAATACTTTGTTACAAAAGGTCATCATATCAGTTACCATAAAACCACTTATCGGTATTCAATGTATCTAGAAAAAACCCCTTCAGTTTACTTGCTGAAGGGGTTTCGTATATACATAATTCTCGTTATTGGAAGTCAATTATTCACCAATATAGAACAGACTTTGTGCAATACTCGTAAAAAATTCTGGTTCTTGTATAGGAGAATCCTTTTCTATCTCTAAGTATGTTTTAAACCATTCTGATGTCTTCATTCTCCACCTTGCTACTTCTTTACCTTGATAATAAAAATTTGCCCAATCCATTGGTACTTTCTTTACTATGAGTTCACAAGATTCAGATTTAATAAGAAGCTCAGGGGATACAACTTGCCATGAAATATAACTTACTTCATATTCTTCACCTGTCAGATAGTTAATAACTTTATACGTAGGCTTTCCTAACCATTTGGTATACCATTCACTCCTAATTACCGAGTTTGATGCTCTAAAGAAAGAGTCTGTTTCTTAAGGATAAAGGGTTTGTCTTTGTTTATTATTATGGACAGTGATTTGGAAAAATAAACGTACTCAGTGATTGGTAAGAGAAATAAAATTGAAAAGGTTTTTTGTTTCGGTAATTAGGTATACAGGAGAGAAACATCTGAGCTTTCAACCTTTTCAAAAAATAAGTGTTTATTTAAAAAGTATGTACTAAAAACCGTAGGAATTGATACGTCCTACGGTTTGGTTATGCAAATGTAATAAATATAGTTGTTCATGTATTTCAATTTGTTTATTGAATCATTTTTATACTTTTTAAACTTAAAAGTTGAAAAAGTGTAAAGTTAGTATTATTATATACCTAAAGAATGATTGATGTGATCTACTCTCACTTTTACTCTCCCTATATTAAAAGAACTAGTTTCCGTGGATCATTATCAATCATTCCTAAAATATTAAAGTAGTATAAACGAATGGTACAATAAGTATACTAATTATGAAATATAAAAAATAGTTGAGGTGTGATTATTGAGATACCATTTAGAAGAATTTTGTGGATTTTCTATACATCGTACAGATCTAGGATTAAAAAATTATTATAAGGAGATATTAGCTCCTTTTGATATTACTCCAGATCAGTGGGTAATTATGATGATTCTTTGGGAAAAAGATGGCATAACACAAAAAGAAATAGCAGAAAAAGCATATAGAGATGAAACAACTGTTGGTCGCATGATATACAATCTAGAGAAAAAAGGTTTTATTCAGCGCTTGCAAGATAAAAAAGATCGTCGATTTTTGCGTGTTTATGTAACAGAGAAAGGAATAGAAATTAAATCTGAAGTATATTCAGTCGGTATAGAATCTGAAAAAAAGGTTACACAAGGGTTATCAGAGGAAGAGTTAATTTTTTTGAATGAGATTCTTTATAAAATCTTTAAAAATAGCATGTAACTTCAAAAATAGATGCTGTAGCATCTATTGTGGCTGTTGCTCAATAAATGAGTATTGATAAGTAATACTTACTATTTCTGCTATACACACTAACCTAAAATACCTGCTATAGCAGGTATTTTATACTTGAAAGGAGTGATGTGTATTAAAGCAGCGTATTGATACTCTATGGTAGTGCTAAAAATAGCATTTGATATTTATTTATTTCCCACGAAGAAGATTAATCTTAGAGGGAGAATAGTAAATTTGAAAATAAACATATTATGTAGTGGGTTTACTATTAGTTGTTAAATTTTATCAAAAATTTACAATGGGTTTCACCAACAGTTTGACAAGATACCCTTTCAACTTGTTTTGTTCCTAATACATTTTGAAACATAGCTGTTTCAAAACGGCAGGCTTTTTTAAAGTGACTTGCTACAGAAAAGATAGGGCAGTTGTATTCTATCAATTCATAGGAATCATTATTGATTTTTGTAAGTTCAGTCATGTAGCCTTTATCGTTTTGAATTTTTGCTAGTTCTGTCACTTTTTACTCTGGATTTTTATTTAACATATTTAATGGAGGAATTAACAATGAATAAACACAAATTACCTATTTTACCATATGGATTTAATGAATTAACAGCATTTATTGATGAGGAAACAATGAAACTACATCATGGAAAACATCACCAAACTTATGTTGATAAATTAAATGATGCAATTGCAAATTATCCAGAGCTACATGATAAAAGTGTAGTTGATCTGTTAAAAGATATTGATCGACTTCCATTGGAAATTCAAAACGCTGTTCGAAATAATGGAGGAGGCCATTTGAACCACTCTCTATTTTGGGAAATATTGAAACCAGGAGGAGAAAATAAACCAACAGGTTCGCTTCACACAGCAATCCAAAATGATTTAGGTGGTACATGTGGATGTGATACATTTAAAGAACAATTTACAAATGCTGCTGTAAGCAGATTCGGATCAGGTTGGGCATGGCTTGTTGTAAATGAGAATAAAAAATTAGAAGTTATGAGTACAGCTAATCAAGATAATCCAATCATGGATGGGAAAACGGCTATCCTTGGATTAGATGTATGGGAGCATGCGTACTATTTAAATTATCAAAATAGACGTCCTGAATATATATTAAACTTCTTTAATGTAATTAATTGGAATGTTGCTTTAGAAAAGTACAATGAGGCGATTAAATAAAGTGAAATTTTAATCAGTGGAGAGTTCTTCATCCCTAACTGACTATTAGCCCTCACAATCGGGCTTTTACGGGCAGTTCATTTTTTAACTAACTTCTTTGTTACTGCCCGTTAATGCGGGATAAATAGATAAATAAGGTATAAAAGGTATCTCGAAGATGCCTTTTATACTTATAAAAGAGGTGTAACATCTATGGAAAAACAACAAGTATTTGATATTACAATTATTGGTGGTGGCCCCACTGGTTTATTTGCTACTTTTTATGCAGGCATGCGGAATATGAAAGTGAAAATCATTGATAGCCTACATCAATTAGGTGGACAACTGAGTGAGTTATATCCAGATAAATATATTTATGATGTGGGCGGTTTTCCTAAAGTATTAGCTAAAGATTTAGTTAAGAGTTTAGTTAGTCAAGCAGAGTATGCTTCTCCAGAAATATGTCTAGAGGAGACTGTTTTAGAAATCAAACAAGATGATGGACATTTTGAATTAATTACAAATAAAGGGGTTCACTATTCTAAAACTATTCTTATAACGTCTGGTATTGGTGCTTTTGAGCCTAGAAAATTAAATATTAGTAACGCAAAAGAGTATGAAGGTAAAAATTTATACTATCAGGTGAAAGACATAAATCATTTCAAAGATTCCAAAGTTCTTGTATGTGGTGGGGGCGATTCAGCAGTCGATTGGTCTTTAATGTTAAAAGATATTGCTGAAGAAGTTACACTTTGTCACAGGCGTCCCGATTTTAGAGCACATGAAAGTAGTGTCGATGCTCTTTTTAACTCCAATGTAAAGATAAAAACACCTTACGCAATTAAAGAGCTGATAGGGGATAGAGAAAGCATTCATAAAGTAATAATTTTAGATAAAAATGGTATGGAAGAAGAGATTGAGGTAGATCATGTTGTTGTGAATTATGGAAGTGTATCTTCGCTGGGACCGATTAAAAATTGGAATTTAAATATGGACAAAAATTCTATAATTGTAAATACAAAAATGGAAACAAATATAAAGGGAATTTATGCAGCAGGTGATATTTGTACTTATGAAGGTAAAGTGAAACTGATTGCGGTGGGATTCGGCGAAGCACCTATCGCGGTTAATAATGCAAAATCATTTATTGATCCGTCATCACGTGTACAGCCTTTGCATAGTACGAGTGTGTTTAAATAGGGAGATAATAAAATGAAGTTATTGGGTATATCAGGAGATTTAGTTGGAAAAAAGACAGCAAATGCAGTAAATGAAGTATTAATGAGAGCCAAAAAACAAAATCCGGATTTAGAAATAGAATGAATTGATGTAAAAATTATCATGTTGAATTTGTTGATGGAAGATCATTAGAAGAGTATAACGATGATACAAAATTGGTAGTAAATAAAATATTAGATGCTGATTTTTTCATTATTGGTACACCAGTTTATCAAGCTTCTATAACCGGAGTTTTAAAAAATCTATTCGATCATTTACCAATTGATGCTTTTAAATCAAAAGTGGTAGGGATGATTACAATTGCTGGTACAAGTAAGCATTTTCTAGTCGGAGAAATGCAATTAAAACCTATCCTGTCTTTTTTTAAAGCTATTGTAGCAAGTAATAATGTTTTTATTCCTTCAAAATCTTTTAATGAACAGAATCAAATCGACGAAACAGATATTATAAAAAGAATAGATAATTTAATAAGTGAACTATTGTTCTTACAAAATAAATTAAAGGGGTAACAACATAGTAAAGGAGAGGGAGAAAAGTGATTCACAAGCTTCCTGAACTTTCATATGATTTCCATGAGTTAGCCGTCTTTATATCTCCAAAAGAATTTCAACTGAATTATTTTGAAATTCATAAATGGTATGTAGAGAATTTGAATAAGGCATTGAGTAAATATATCAGTTATCAACAATATAGTGTGGCAGACCTTATGATGAAACTAAAATATATGCCAGAAGACTTAAGGAATGATGTGAAGAAGTATGGTGGGATGCATTTTAATTATTCTTTGTTTTGGAAAATATTAACCCCTAATAGTAGAGGACCTGTAGGTACATTAAAAAATGCTATTAGAGATACTTATCATGATTTTGGAGTTTTTAAAAAAGAATTTACAAATATAGCATTAGATTTATATGCTTCTAATGCTTGGTGTTGGTTACTTGTACAGAAGGGAAACCTAAAAATAATGAAAACATATGGACATGATTGTCCAATTTCGAAAGATACTTATCCAGTTCTTTGTTTGAAATTGTGGCAGGTCAGTTCCTTATTTGTAAAACAAAAACAAAACTTGGAATATATTAATGAATTTTGGAACTTTATTAATTGGGAAGAAGCGGAAAGTAGATATTTAGAAGGTAAGCGTCAAATATTTATTTGAAACACTCCCCAATATCGACTTAAACAATAAAGAAGAAATTGATAAAGTCTTGCCATGGTCAACGGATTTACCCTCTAGTTGCAGAGTACCGAAAAAAAGTGAAGTAAACAAAAAATAACTCCAAAATTAACTTTTATTGTAGATTTTGGAGTTACTTTACGTTTACGTTACTACAGGCGATTCTAACGCAATTAACTTTTACTTAATAGGGTGGTACCCTATAATTAAACTAACGGAGCAGGTTAATGGCGTAAGGTATATTAATTTTAAATTACAACTTTTAGAAAAAATAGTTGGTTTCAACAATAATTGTTTCTGTTTAGAACATAATAATACCTAGTGTATTTAGTAATTGGCGTAGGCAACTATAGATGGAAAAATAGTAATTGTAGGTAATAAATTTAAAGGGAGTTATTATTGATGAAAATAGAGATTAGTGAAAGGGCATTACATTGGTTTAAAGAGGAAGTAGGATTTGAAAAAGGATATAAAGTTCGATTTTATATACAAATTTATGGAACAAGTCCAATTCAAGAGGGATTTGCCCTTGCCTTTACAATAGATGATGATTCGAGAGATGCTGCTGTGCATACAGTTTCAGATGGCATTACTTTTTTTATAGAAGAGTCAGACTTATGGTTTTTTAATGGTCATAATTTATATGTGGAATATAATGAGGCTAATGATGAGTTGGAATACAAATATATAAAACCTTAATATCAAGAAAACAAACTATGTCTTTTGTTGAGTCACAGTTTGTTTTCTAATAAAATAAATTGTGAAAGAACCATGAGAAAGGGAAGAAATCTACTTAAACTAACGAGTGCTTTACTTCAGGAGGGTGTATCTTGCCATTTGTTAATAATAAATAGCCGTTTTTGATGAAAAATTTTTGGGGTAGCTGCTATGGAAGATAAAACAAAAATGACAGCAGAACAAATAATTGAACTATTTAAAGGTATGGGTAACGGTGAAAAGATTAAATTCTTAGAGTACCTTTATAATAATCATTTCCATTCAAGACCAATAGAAGATATGAATTTAGCAACAAAGAATTACATTGAGGATAATATAGAAAGGGATTTAACAGAAGAAGAAACTTTTAAAGTTTACATCCCTGCCAACTAAACCAGTATAATCGTTCATCATCTACCCTTTTTTCTGTTTATAAAAACATTGAGGATGAGAAGTTTAGGTATTATATATTGAAGAATAAGAAAGATGTTTTTAATTGTTTAAAAGTATTTTTTGTCAAAGAAAATTAAAAATAAGTATCTAGGAAATAGAGAAATGATAAGATGAAACTTTTATTAGTGGGAGTTTAATTCTTATTAATACGGAATGAAATTAAGAAGTTTGTTTAATTGAATTTATTAAATTTAAATTTGTGAATTTATATATAGTTTTACAATAAAAGATTTAATAGAAACAGGCAACCTCTCTTATTTTATTAATAGAGATTACCTGAAAAAGCTTAATTAAGTTATATTTTTAAATCTGGATATGTGATGTTAAAAGTCTCTGAAACTTTTACAAGTTTTTGAAGTTCTTCTAAAGAAGGTGGCTTCACTTCAGGGAGAGGTGCATTTTTTGAAACGGGAGTTCCTAATTGTTTTATAAATCGATCAAAACCTGCTGGAGTTGTAGTGACAATAAACTCAGATTGTTCTGAACCTGATACGAATCTATGAGGAATGCATCGAGGAGCAAATACATAGTCTCCAGCTGATGCTTCGATAATCTCGTCTCCCACAAAGAAAGTAAATTGTCCCTTTAAAATATAGAATGCTTCGTCTTCATCTTTATGAATATGAAGTGGTGGTCCTAATTTTGGCGGTTCTATAACATGTGCAATAGAATATTCTCCATTTGTTTGTTCTCCTGATACTAAGACCGTCAATTTTTCACTTAGAAAATGATATGTGTTTTGATTGCTTGGAGTACTATGAAAAGCTTCTTTATTTTTGTTGTTAATTACTGTCATACTTTTAATTCCCCCTTAACTTTTCGAATAAAAGATGAAAATCCGAATAAATAAATTCTGCATAAGAGACTATTTAAAAATATCTACTTTATAGAGTCCATTACTATATACATGTAATGGGCTCCTTTTTCTTTTCAATATATTGATAAAATGGGTGTTGTTTTTTCAAAGCAAACACTTTTTCAGTGCCTTCACTTTATAGGGTATCTTTTTAGGAAGAAAGAGAGTTCAACTCTTTTTTCCTTGTCTAGCTTGAAGGGCATTTTTTACATGGTCAAATGTAACTAAATCATTGTATGGTATTGCAAGAAAAAATAATAATTTAATTAAGCCTGTGTAGCTTGATATAATTTGTTTACTTCATCCCAGTTAATGAGATTAAAGAAAGCAGAAATATAATCAGGACGCTTGTTTTGGTATTTTAGGTAATAAGCATGTTCCCAAACATCAAGACCAAGAATTGGTTTTTTACCTTCCATAAGAGGGCTATCTTGGTTAGGGGTGCTAGTAATAGCAAGTTGACCATTGTCAACAACTAGCCAAGACCAACCTGAACCGAAGCGGCCTGTTGCAGCTTTTGTAAACTGATCTTTAAACTGATCATAGCTTCCAAAAGCTTTATTTATTGCTTCAGCTACTAGACCAGTAGGAGTACCACCACCGTTTGGAGAAAGGATTGTCCAGAATAAGCTATGATTAGCATGACCACCTCCATTATTACGCACAGTCGTACGGATATTTTCAGGAACAGAATCTAGTTTTTCAATTAATTCTTCAACACTTTTGGTAGAAAGATCATCATGACCTTCTAATGCAGCATTTAGATTATTGACATATGTAGCATGGTGACGATCATGATGAATCATCATTGTCTGTTCATCAAAATGTGGTTCAAGAGCATCGAAAGCATATGACAAAGCTGGTAGTTCATATTTAGACATTTAAAATCCCACCTAATTATATTTTTTAAAACCTATGATAAGTTTAAAACACTTTTTATACTTTTTCAACCGATAAGTATAAAAAAGTGTTTCGAACTTTTTTTGTTTAATTAAAAATTCAACATCATAATGTTATTTTCAGTCACTTATAGAATCCCAAAATCTTTCCTATAACAATGGCCGAAAGCCAGAACAAAATTGATGAATTGAGGAACATCCTTTCTTAATGCAGAAAAGACTAATATCCAAAGATGGTATTAGCCCTTCCAAAAATATTCTATTTATTCATCTAGGATTCATTAGAGCCTCTTTATTGAGTTGCTTTAATCGTTCTAAAATGTGTTCTTCTGTTAATCCATGTTCTTCTACATACCGATTTCTAGGATGGACTCTGCATTCATGAGAACAACCACGTAAATGTTTATGTTCATTTTCTTCTGAACATAGAATTTGTTTATTACATTCAGGGTTTGCACAGTTCACATAGCGTTCGCAAGGTTCACCTGTAAAGTAGTCTTTACCTACAATGACGTGTTTTTTATGGTTTATGGGTACAGATATTCTTTCATCAAATACATAGCATTGTCCATCCCACAACTGACCTTGTACTTCAGGGTCTTTTCCATATGTGACTATTCCTCCATGAAGCTGAGCAACGTCTTCAAATCCTTCTTTTATTAACCATCCTGAAAATTTCTCGCATCGAATTCCACCTGTGCAATAGGTTAGAATTTTTTTACCTTCAAACTTGTTTCTATTTTCCCTTATCCAATTTGGAAGCTCACGGAATGCTTCGATGTCAGGACGGATTGCACCTCTAAAATGACCTAAATCATATTCATAATCATTTCTTGCATCTATAACTATCGTTTCCGGATTATTCATGGTTTCAAAGAATTGTTTTGGCTCTAAATATTTCCCAGTTACCTCTGTGGGATCAAGGTCATCATCTAATCGTAATGTGACGAGTTCTTTTCTATGGCGCACATGCATTTTCTTGAAAGCATGAGTTTCTGAAGCATCTATCTTAAATACCATGTCAGAAAAACGTGAATCCTCTTTCATCAGCTTCATATATTGGTCTGTTTGTTCAACTGTACCTGATACGGTTCCATTTATGCCTTCTGTGGCAACAAGAATTCGACCTTTTAACCCAATCTCTTTACAGAATTTAAGATGTTGGACCATAAATTCTTCAGGGTTATTGATTGGAACATACGTATAATATAATAAAACTCTGTAGGGGGTTAATGTCTGTCATATTGTTTTACCAGCTTTAAATTGTATATCATTTGATTTATTAGCCTAGAGATTATCAT
>NZ_LXLV01000044.1 GCF_001757995.1 Bacillus mycoides
ATACATCTATCATTATAACTACAAACGATTCCAAAAACGACTCAATCATCGAGCTCCGATCGAATATCGAATTTCGATGGCTGCATAGTCTTTTTTACAGTTGTCTACTTGACGGGGATAAGTCCAACCAATCTGTCTCTTTATTATCATATGCATGGCTTCAACACCACTCAATATAGAGATTCCAGTTTTAAATGATTTGAACCCTAACATAGAGTGCACACGTTTCTTAATAAAACGATGATCTTGTTCCACTATATTATTGAGATATCTAACTTGCCTTAGTTGTATGCCTTCAGGCATATATTTCTCTTCTTTCAACTCTTGAATCGCTACAGGATACGCAGGGTTTTTATCTACTGTTATCACACGAGGTTTAGAAATGTACGAAAAAGCCAAGGCTTTCTTGAAAAAGCGCTTGGCTGCTTGTTTATCTCTTGATTTACTTAGATAAAAATCAATGGTATTACCTTCTGAATCAACGGCACGATATAAATACATCCATTGTCCTTTTACCTTAATATAGGTTTCATCGACTCTCCATGAGTCATTTGTTGATTATCGCACTTTCTCTTCTAATTGAGGCCCATATTGATGAACCCAGCGCATAATCGTTGTGTGAGCAATTGATAATCCTCTTTCCTCCATCATTTCCACCAGGTTACGGAAGCCCAAATTGTACCGTAGGTACCACCTTACTGTTAATAAGATTAGTTCAGGTTGATAATGTTTCCACTTGAATAGGTTTTGCTTTTCCATACTGATCACGTCCTTTTTTAGAGTACTAGTATGTCCAAGTTTCAGAGATTATTTACATAAATCTTATAGTTTTTGCACCAGAACCAAAAATAAGCCCAAAGAATTAAATAATTCTTTGGGCTTATTTTTAAATTTAGGAAGTTACATTCTTTCTTCCTATAAATAATCTCACAGAACAGGACCATAGACATGTAAAGCGACAGACACTTTTCCAAATCCGCAGGATTTCAAAACATTCGTCATGCCTCACGTATAGTAAAAGGCATCGAAACCATTCATGCCCTGTATAAAAAAGACAGAGTCTTCAACCAAACTTCGCTTTTTCGATGTATAATGAATTACAGAAATTATTGATGACTGTAAAAAATTTGTTTTCCTCAACCATATATCTTTTACATTTCAGTTAATTTTGCAAAAGAAGTTAATAAAACATATCTAATTATTGATTCACCGCTTTGACTACAAGTGCTGCGTATGCTTCTGCACCTACTTTGGTTAAATGCACACCATCAGGTGCAAAGTAGTCTCTCTTTCCAGCACTTGCTGCATACCAATCAACTAGAGTTATATTCGGATATTCAGATGTTGTCGCTTTTAATCTCTCATTCACGATTGATTCCCACGGACGTGGTACCCTCGTATTAATAAATATCATTTTACGTTCATTCCCAATTAATTTTATTAATGATACAAGTTGCTCAGTAGTAAAGGCTCCATTTGTACCTAATCCAATAATGACATAGTTTCCTAAATTCCCTTCATTCTTTAACTGTTCAACTACAGGAATCGCTTTTGACAGCTGGCGACCAATTTGTGCATCAATCCTAATATCAGGAAAAGTATTTTTTAAATACGGAGCAATATCAATCATAACGGAATCGCCTATTGCAGTAACGGTGAGAGCATCTTTAGGTTGCGCAGAATTTATTTCTTTTGATTCTTCTTGAGTTTGAGGCGTCTCTTGAGCTGGATTTTCCCAAACTGCAACTGGATGTTTCGCCGGTTGTGTTTGTACTGCTTCCACCTTATCTAGTTGAGGATTCTCCTTAGCCTTACTAACTTTTGATAACCCAAAGACGGCTATCGACGAAACGAATACTGCACAAATTAAAGCTAACTTAACACCTAAAGCGACATTTTGAAGTCTTAAATTCTTAAACTGAATATTTCGGAGCGCACCTTGTCGGATTGGTTTTTCAATATACTTCCATGAAATTTGCGCAATCATTATAATCAGAAGAAATTGAAGAATTGCTCTTGTAATCGAAAACTCTCCAGCATTTACCTTCGGAGTCGTCAATGTAATAATCGGATAATGCCAAAGATATATTCCATATGATCGCACGCCCATCCAAAGCAGTGGTCTAAATCTCAAAAATAGTGCGATTCTGCTAGCCGGATGCGCAAGGTTAGCGACTAACAAGGCTGTAGCAATTGATAAAAGGACCATTCCCCCACGGTATAGAAATGGCTCATATTGATTCGTCTTCCAAAACATAATGAGAATGATACTAAGAGCAACTCCCCCAATAACATCAAGAATAAGACGTGCTTGCGGAATAATTTTATTCGCAAGTCTACTGCTTGGCCAAATTAAAGCAAGTGCCGCTCCAATTAATAAAGAAAAAGCCCGTGTATCAGTACCGTAATAAATTCTACTTGGGTCAGAGCCTGGTTCATATAGAATTGCCATTGCTAAAGCAGATGCAATTGCTCCTAGACAAATAAATAAGATCATGCGTGATTGTTTTTTTATGTAATAAAATCCTAAACTAATGACGAACGGCCAAACCACATAAAATTGTTCCTCAACAGCTAACGACCAAAAATGATTTAGCGGAGAAGGCTGACCAAAGCTATCAAAATAAGATAATTTATGATAAATATACCACCAGTTACTAACATAAAATAACGCCGCTAATGAATCCCCACGCATTTTTTCAAGTAAAGAGCTATGAAAAATCGTAATCCATGCCAACGTTATAACGAGCATAACAAACATTGCTGGAAGCAATCTCCTTGCCCTACTAAGCCAGAATTTCTTCAAATCAATTCTCTTATTTCTCTTCCACTCCATCGCTAGAATATCTGTAATTAAATAACCTGAGAGTACAAAAAATACAGTAACCCCTAAAAATCCTCCAGGCATCCAATTAAAATTAATATGATACAAAATAACACCTAGTATAGCTAGGCCCCTTAGACTGTCTAATCCAACCATATAACGACTATTTTTTTTAAAAGGTTTAGTCACCTACAATCACCTCTATTTCTTGGAAATTAGGTAAATAATAGCGGTATAAAATGCTATTAATTTCCTAAAATCATATAAGCTAAACTATTACAAACATCATTTGGGAAGGCTCTCTTTTTATAATTACACGCACAGTAACTAACACTTTATCACTTCATCACTTTATCACGTTATCTGGTTCTGTTGTGAAAATTTTTAAATTAGGTGTTTTTGCCCATCCCCCCGAAAAAGGGGAATATGCTTAATTAATTAAAAAGTTATATGCTGTGTGTCAAAAAGTACACTTTTTTATACGTTATTACAAACATATAAAGGACTGACATTGTGAATATGGAAATCTTATCTATCAAATTTGGAAGAAAAAATAGCAAAAGAGCACAACTATCTTTGGAAATGGATGAAACCTATATAAATGTCAACTAATCTATGTACAAAAACGCTCACTTAATTGTGTATAAAATTACTCACCTTCGGAAGCTAAGTGGTTCTTCAGGGCTGATAAGAACACCTGTAGATACTTCAAGATAGCTATATAATTGTGTGAGTGATGTACTTGCAACCTGTTGGCTAAGCCATACACATAAAGCAACTAACTCCTTTGCTCGATATTTACACTTTTGCTGAACGAATCCTTTTTCTTTAGCTAGGTATTCTAGGACATGAGGAGACATTTATCGTTGCAATTCTTCAGCAATCGGTTGAAGATCTTCAAGAATCGAAAAATTCATAAAAAACGCCATCCTTTCCTATAATTCTACAGAAAGGATAACGTCTTTTTTGCTTTATGGATAGTGCAAAACCTTAGCTTGATAGCGATGTATGGTGACCCCTATTAGGCTATTTTCTTTTTAACAACTCACCACGTAATGCTCTTTTTTTTACAAGTCATGAGATTATGATTTTATGTATTTACATTAACGTATATAACTGTTTTTCCACCCCGCACGCGAGATTGCTATTTACTAGTACACGATAACCGGTTCATAAGTGCTTAAATTATCATACACAGTTTTTGCAATACTAGGAGGAAGGTTAACACATCCGCCTGACCCCCCCGTTAAATAGGCATTATTTGCCCAGTTTGTTCGCCAGCCGGCATCGTGGAATCCTTGGCCGCTATTTGTGAACGGAGCCCAGTAATCTACCTTAACGGAATAATCAGCTTTACCTACTGCGCTGCCTTTGAGTGTGTATGGTGATCGTTTATATAGGACGTACCACACACCTGGTGATGTATCTTCACTCGTGCTATGTTTACCAGTTACTACATTTGTTGTGACTGCTAATTTTCCATCTTTGTAAATCCAAATTTGTTGCTCTGCAATTGAGACTTCCGCATACGTGTCTCCGATGCCATTATTCGATGTTGTTTCATAACCGATGCCTTCATTACTCCAGCCATTTCCGTGAATATTAGAAGCAGTAAGCGACTTTTCGCCTTTTTCAAAGGCTTGTTGGACTTGCTTTGTTTCTTTTTCAACATCTAGTGCCCAACCATAGCCTTGTCCTTTTACTGATATGACCGAACCGGAATGGGTTTTAAATGTAAAGTCTTTATTTAATGTTGATTTAGCATTATTAATTCCAGCAATCTTATTCTTAATGTCGCTCGCATCGATTGTAACTTTCATATCCTTTGACATAGAGGCATTTTGAATTAAATCTTTCGCTTTTAAAGGATAAACTTCATTCTGTACCTTATAATCAACGGATTGTTGAAAAAGATCCTGTAGTGCTTTCTCCTCTTTTTTGACAATCGGATTGTCTTCTTTAATAGGCTGTATGTACGCAGGCTTAAGATGAATTTCGCTTTTATACTTCTGCTTGTCGTAATCTCTCAGTAGACTAGTAACGTCATACTGTTTTCCGTCAACGCTTTTCGAGATAATAACTTTTCCTTGTTCGAGCTTCGCCATCGCATCTTGAGGCGCTTTTAATTTTTTATTCATAGAGACGAGCTTTTCTTCTACAATTTTTTTCATCGTTTCGCTACGATACTGATCCGCCTTTTCCGGTAGCAGTGAATAATTTTTTTCCTTTGAGGAAGGGAAAAATGTCCACTGGCTTTTTAATAGTTTCTTAACTTGAGGCAAATCTTTTTCCGTAAGTTCCATTTGCGTATCTTCTTCATCTAAAATTTGTTGTTGACCGACATAAACTTTGTTTTCTAGTCCAGATGTTTTTAATTTCTGTATTGCCTGATCAGTGCTCAGACCTCCGACTTTTGTGTCGTTAATCGTAACATTTGAATTGAAGTGGGTTGCCTGATAATAACTCATTCCCCCAATAAGAAGTGCAATTATACCGCCACCCGCTGCGATAAGCTTCCAATTTGTAAAACGTTTGCTTGATCTTACTCGTTTTTTATCACCTTCTTCAACTGATTCATTTATTGTATTGTTGTCCATCCATCTTTCCTCCGCATATATCAATATCAATCTATTTTAAACTAAAATCATTGACTAGTGTACCTTATTGTTCTTGACATTCCAAATTTGACCAAATTTCATCGCATCAAATTGGTCAAATTTGGAATTTTTAATAGAACGACACATAAAAATGGTAGATAAATTTTTTTAATTCACACTGAATAGTCTCTTATAATCCCATCCCAAGCAGCATATGTATTTATGAAAAGATTGATAAAATCTTTTGGAGAACCAACGGTTCTCACTAAAGACGAGGCACTCGCATTACTTTGTGCATTCAGTAAATAAAAGAAGAAGGCTTTTACAAACGTACCAATCATTGCACCACCAAATAATTGAATAATCTTATTGGGGTACCGCCACATCGCTATCAAGCTAAGCTAAGATTATACCCTTAAAACGAAAAAACGCTATGCTTATCGTAAGAAGTTTACGAGAAAGGATGGCATTTTTTATGTCTATTATTTCAGATGAACTGTATCTTTTCGCCCAAGAACTACAAACCTTTGTATCTCCAACTGCACTACAAGAGATTGCCAAACAAGTAGACTTTGTCCAGCGATTGAGCAAATATCACGCGGATGAATTGATTGTACTTTGTGCATGGAATAGTCAAGAAATAGCTAGCACGTCCCTTACCCAATACAGACCATTCATGACAAAGAAGCCTATTTATGTCTCGTTTGAAATTGAACCAAAAATAAGAAGGCGCATTCCTCTTCAAAATCTTCGATTTAGTGGAGGTTAGCCTTCTGTAATTTATTTTCCTTGATTCTCTATGTACGCACGTAAAACTTCAATTGGTGCTCCTCCCGTTGTGAGTAACATGTAACTTCTACTCCAAAAATACGGTTTCCAGTAAAAAGGTTTCAATTCATCGGGGAACTCTTTTCGTATATAGCGGGAAGTAACTGTTTTAAAACTATTCACAACATTAGCCAAGTGAATTTGTGACGGAGCATCAAACAGGATATGTATGTGATCCTCTTCACCGTTCATTTCAATAATTGTACAATTCCACTTTGTAAATAGGTTGTGGGCAATTTCCTCGAGCCTATTTTTTATGTTTTCATTGATACAAGGATGTCTATATTTTGTAACAGCAACTAAATGATATGTTAGTTTATATATTGCGTGTCTATTCTTGTTACATTCATGCGTGAAACCACCCCTTATTATTTTACAACTAAATTAATATAGGTTTAAATTTTAACATGCTCAAATATGAAAAGGAAGGAGGGTTTGTTGGATGTCCGCGATAAAATCTAAAACGTTAAAACATAAAATAACAAATCAAACAAACATCTTTGAACCAACGATTCAAATTTTTAATGAAGCACTTTCGTATTTTATGAATGTTATTGATAAAGAATTTTTAAGTTTGGATGATTGGAACACAAAAGGAATCGTACCAGCCGTGGAAATGTTAACGCATGCGACGAAAACAAACCCACTTCCTAAATATAAAGAGTTCAACCAACGTTTTTACAAGTTCCCTAGTTATTTCAGGCGCGCGGCTATCGCCTCCGCCTTCGGAAAAGTGAAAAGTTATCGTTCCTTACTCCAAAACTGGGTAGAAGAAAAAGAACAAGCGAAGCAAGAAGGGAAACGTTTTTCAAAACGTCCACCTTTTTTTCAACTGGAACACAATGAATTTCCTGTGTTTTACCGTGGTAACATGTTTGAAAAAGGAAGTAACCATGAAGCGAAATTAAAGTTATTTATAAAAAAAGATTGGGTTTGGGTAGATATTACATATAAACCAATGGATTTAGAAAAGAGGGGCGTTTTAGGTTGGAAAGAATGCAATCCAAAGCTGATAAAAAGTGGTAAAAAATACTACCTAGCTATCTCCTATGAGAAGAAAATTCCGTTAAATAAAACAAACATAAAAGACCAAACGATTATTTCCGTGGACCTTGGAATGACCAATTCTGCGGTATGTTCTGCCATTCGTTCCGATGGAACTGTCATTGGACGTACATTTACCAGCCAGTAGAAAAAGACCGGATGGATCGAATGAGTAAGAACGTAAAAATCGCACAAAAGAAATATGGGTACATTTCTGCTCCTAACCTTTGGAGAAAGATAAACGGTCTACAAAAACATATCATGATAGATACAGCTCGTCGCATCGTAAACTTTGCGGAACAGCACCATGCTGATGTGATTGTATTCGAATTTTTAGGGAAAATGAAATTCCCACCTAACACTTACGGAGCCAAACGACTCAAACAAAAATTACATCATTGGTGCAAAAATGGCATTCAAAATAAAGTACAACAAATGGCGCACTACCGAGGAATTCGTATTCGTCGAGTAAATGCTACAAATACTAGCAAACTAGCCTACGATGGCTCAGGTGAGGTTGTACGCAATTATAAAAAAGACCTCGCAACATTCCAAAATGACAAGGTCTATCATGCTGATTTAAATGCAGCTTACAATATAGGCGCACGTTATTTCTTACGTGAGCATCTTAAAGCTTTTTCTGAAAAGAAAAAGTTGAAACTTGAGGCAAAAGTACCTCAAGTTTCAGCGAGAACACAGCAATCCTTATCTACATTCATTAGTTTTCTTCAGGCGGTCGCACCAATGGTGTGAAAATGCTCGAGTTAACCGTATTTATGATGAAGGATGCTTCATCATAATCTATGATTTAGGTGGAGAGGTTCACTACCCGTACTTCAAAAAGGGCACAATGAAAAAGCTAACGGAATATTTACAGCTCCATATGGCAGAAATGATGCAGAGACCTTCCTAGTATTTAGGAAGGTCTCTTTTTTATAAGACTATTTATGGTTCTGGTGCAAAAATGATTACGTAGATAATCCAACATGAATGTTATATTTTTATGAAAATGAGTTGTTCGGAAATCAGTATTAAAAATCCGTATTTTTATACTTTGTAAAGATTGAATGTCCGTAATCATTCTCATATTTTTGTGTATATTTTGACAGCATTCGAGGTTTGCACCAGAACCGTAATTACTATATTAGGCGCTGTTGTGATCGGTTTAGCGTCGTATTTGTTGTTAAGGGATGATAAAGGGTAACAAAATAAACGAACTCATATCGGAAAAATGATAATTCTCCCCTAAAATAAGTGGGGAAACTTTCAAATTACTATTCTACTGTAGAATGAAAATGATACATTAATAATTAAGGTAACACGGTTCACTATTTAAATCAGTGAATCGATCATAAACATTTACATGTTTTCCAAATATCGTGACTCTATTTCAAGCTCACACCCATCATCAGAAATCTCTCCTTTTCTTCTTTTTTATCAGTGTTGACAGATAAAAAAAGTTCAGACACAAAAACAGACTGTGGCGAAGACTTTCTCCACAGCCTGAGAACAAGTCATATATCTCTATATGACTTATCCCTTTAACTATTTAGTTTTTTATCATCTGTTATAGTTGATATAACTAGAGTCATAATACACCCACTGATCTGTCCCAATTCTTAGCCAACCGTTCTTTTCTTCATATACTGTAACATTTTCGCCTTTACTTGATTTTCTAACAATAGGATAGTTTGTACCTGCTCCGCTTCGAATATTTACTCCAATACCGTTGATTTGAGCCATTCCGATTACATTTTGAACTTTACCGGTTTCAATAACTTGAAGCATATTTAATAGGAACACTGCAGTCTCTCCACGAGTTGTTGTACCTTTAGGGTCGTATTGGTTGTTTTCTTTACCTTTTACGATTCCTAAGCCATACAATCTTTGTACGTCTTCCTTATAGATAATTTGGTCCTTATCTACGAATGGTAAGTTTGCAACTGGCCCCCATAGACCTTTATACTGTAAAGCCTTGTTTACAATGATTGCTGATTCTTCTCTTGTAATTGGTGTGTTCGGGTCAAAATAACCGTCGCCTCTACCTTTAATGATTCCCGCACTTGCAGTGCGTTTAATACCATCTCGTAGAGTTGGGTTTGCATCATTTAAGTCTTTAAATGATGCATCTCCGGCCGGCAGATTTAGAGACTTAGAGATTAATTGAGAAAATTCGGCTCTTGTTACGGCTCTGTTAGGCGCGAAAACTCCGTTTCCTTCCCCTACCATAATACCCCTTCTATTTAACTCTCGAATAGCGGATTCATACCAACCTCCTGTTATATCATCTTTTGGTTGATAAAAGTTATTATAATTCCCCTCAACACCATTTACGAATGAACCCCATTGTCCACTATTAATCATGATAGCAGGACAGTTTTTACCACTCCACCTTTGGTGTTTTACGATATTATTTAACGGTACACCAGTTTCTTTCATTAAATAAGCCGCAAGTTTCTTAGCGTTATCTACTGCTTTACTGTAGTCACCGTCGCTATTAACTGCGATTTCAATTGCAATAGACTCTCTATTACCTGGACCATCACCGTCTCCTGCGTGCCACCCGTTCTCGTTTAATGGTAAGTGTTGATAAATCTCTTTATCGTCTACTGTAAAGTGCCATGATGCAGCTCGGTCTGTGTTCCCTACCGCTTGGTTATATAGATATTGAGCGTGGTTTCTAGCACCTGCTCCTACACTTGTATTATCAGTCTCATGAATTGTAATGTACTTTGGACTCATGTAGTTTTGAGGACGAATATTATCGTTACCTACTGGAACAATCCATTCAGTGAATGGAACACCGTTTATTGTACTAGAGATTCTAGATGATGCGGAAGACAGACTACGTTTTGTTCTGTTCGAATTGTTAGGAACAGTTAATGTGCCCGTTTCTTCATGAATACCTTCTGAACGTTGAAGGCTGTCTGCTTTCTTATTATCGACAGTACCTTCACCACGTCCGTCTACCCCTTCAAAACTAGCTTCAATACTTTTTAAAGCCTGTTCATCTGATGCTTGAAGTTGGTCTGTTTTACCTTGTTCTTGAACGCTTGTAAGTTGCTTATTGTTTACTGATTGTTGTTCCTCTGCAAATGATGCCAATGGTAAAGATAATACCGTTAATCCTGCTGTGAATGCTACTACTTTTTTGTTAAATTTAATGTTCATTTCTACTTTGGTATATCTCACTATTTTAATAGATATACCTTCCTCCTTGTACTTCTTTTAGTGTGAATAAT
>NZ_LXLV01000045.1 GCF_001757995.1 Bacillus mycoides
AATTCTTCTGAATATGTAATAAATATTGAACCTTTTTTAGTCATGAAAAATCCCCTCCAAGTAATAGTGTAACATCCATGTATGTACATGGTCTTTTTACACTGTCTACTTAAAGGGGATAATATCATAAGTATTTCAGTGTTGGTCTGGTTGTATTAGCATTGCTAGGTGTGGTTACAATTCCAACGGGGTTGTTAACTATAAATCGTTTTACATTCCTGATTAGTATCTTAGGGATTGTTATTCCAGCCTATTATTTTATTTATATGTATCGTAGTCCTAAAACAACAAAAGTAGAGCAATCTCGTCTTCTTGCGTATATACCACTCTTTATTGCAGCTACAATATTTTGGTCTATACAAGAACAAGGTGCTATTATCTTAGCGACATACGCGGATCAACGAACTCAATTACAGTTCAATGGAATTACATTGCATTCCGCTTGGTTCCAATCATTAAGTCCAATCTTTATCGTAACGCTTGCCCCGATTTTTGCATGGGTTTGGATAAAGTTAGGCAAGAAGCAGCCTTCAACGGCAAAAAAATTCGCTATTGGATTGCTATTTGCAGGTTTATCATTCTTAGTTATGATTATTCCGGCTTTAATCAACGGTACTCACTCTTTAGTGAATCCTATGTGGTTAGTCCTTAGCTTCTTTTTAATTGTAATTGGAGAAGTTTGTTTATCCCCTTCAGGATTATCAATAACGACGAAGCTGGCTCCAGCTGCTTTCGCTTCGCAAACCATGAGCTTATGGTTCTTATCAACTGCGTCTGCGCAAGCAATAAATGCCCAAGTTGTTAAACTGTATAATCCTGCAACAGAAGCAATTTACTTTGGTGTTATTGGTGCTATCTCCATTTTAGTTAGCATCCTGCTGTTTACATTATCATCAAAAATCCAAAATTTCATGAAGGGACTTCAATAACGGTCTCTTATTGAAATGAACAAATACAAGTTTCTATGTGAAGAGTAGCCAAACGGGTTACTCTTTTTTGTATAACCATAGTAATCTCCACACAAACGCAATATAATGTATGCTGGAGCAATGATATTTCTAGGAAAACAAAACATACCTAATAGACTAATGCAACTTGGTAAGAGAGCTGACTATTTATCTAAAGAGGAGCTTCTTAAACATAAAGACTGCGTCATCGATTTACTCGATGAACGGGAAATTTGCGAATAAAAGACCAAAACTCCAACTCATTCATAGTTTAAAATACTGATGAGCTGGAGTTTTCTCATTGCTATATATACAAATAAAATAAAGATTACTAAAGGGATATATGTGAAAAAACTATTTCTTTTGGAGGATTTCAATAAAAGAAATAGTTTTTTGGTTGTTGCAGTAAATGAAGTCATGTAGAGGGCTACTAAAATACTATATATCCAAATTATTCTAATAATTTCATCTGAGTTGGAATCCCTTTACTTTGTATGTCTTTGAGTTTATCAGAACTTAACTTTTTATCCATTCATATAGACGAAAATTCTACATCATTAAGAAACTATTTAAAAAGTTTCCTTTTATATGGAACAATTCCATATTTGTTAGAATACTCCCATCGCAACCTTTCCCTTTATATTCTATACTGCATCTTCAATTACAAAATACAAATACACAAAGAGGGCTACATAAGCCCTCTTTAATTAACATACTTTTCACTTAATGCGTCGCACCGCCGCACGCTACAATATCTACTTCCACTTCCGTCGCTACCTCAATTGCCAATTCTATTCCTTTACTAATCGTAGAAAGTGACATACTCGGTTGGCCTGGATAATTGCTCGCTTGCTCTGGCAAGAACGGAATATGAACAAATCCACCTTTTATTTTCTTATCATGTTTCTCTAGTTCGTGCATGAGACCATAGAATAAATGATTACAAACGAATGTACCTGCCGTTTGTGAAACAGATGACGGTATACCTTCTTCGCGAAGTTTTTTTACGATTGCTTTCATCGGAAGTGTAGACCAATACGCAATAGGACCCTCTTCTACAACCGGCATATCCACCGGCTGATTTCCTTCATTATCAGCAATTCTTGCATCATCAATATTAATTGCTACACGCTCTATCGTAATATCTGGTCTGCCCCCAGCTTGTCCAATACATATAATCATTTCAGGCGACAACTCTTCTATATACTCTTTTAATACTCTTATTGATTTATGAAATACAGTTGGAACTTGTTTACTAATAATCTTGTACTCTCCGATTGTTTTTTCATGCAAACTTTTTGCAACTTCCCAGGCTGGATTGATACTTTCTCCGCCGAACGGATCGAACCCTGTTATTAATACTGTTTTCATAGTTTCACTCTCCTAATTAGAAACGATATACAAGGCCGTACATGATAAACATATTGATAATGAAAATGGAAAGAGCAATTGGTACTTGTGCCTTAATAACAGCGTTCTTATCTTTCAGTTCTAAAAGCATTGCCGGAACGATATTAAAGTTTGCCGCCATTGGAGTAATCAATGTTCCGCAATATCCTGCAAACATACCTAGTGCTGCCATAATAGCTGGATTCCCTCCGTGCATTTGTACAATTAGAGGTAAGCCGATTCCACCAGTGATTACGGCAAACGCTGCGAATGCATTCCCCATTACGACTGTAAATAGCATCATTCCTAAACAATATGCCATAACAGCAACGAAGGGATACTCTGTCGGTAACACTTGTCCGACTAAATCAGAAACGACTTGCCCAACGCCAGACTTCGCGAAAATACCGCCAAGCGCTGCTAACATTTGTGGTAAAATAACTGCCCAACCAACCGCTTGTAATAACCTACTTCCTTCTTGAACAGGCGTTGTTATTTTCGCTTTTGTAATACGCATCGCCGCAACGAATGCGAGTAACGCTCCTAATGCTAGTGCAATTAATGTCACTTTATCAGGATCAACAAGTGCAACATTTCCCCATTTTATCTTTCCTAACGTTAACGTTCCGATAATTGTAAAAATAGGTATTAATATTGCAGGCATAAAAATTTTATTTTTTAATTTCTCAGCATGTTTCAAACGTTCTTGCACTGGTACTTCTTTCTCCTCGGATTTTGTTACTTTATTTAATGAAGCTAAAACGACCATAACTAGCACAATACAGCCAACATAAAATGAAGGTATTACATTTCCGAATATGAATGTAACTGCAAACAATGCCCAAAATAAGCTAGAACCGAATCGGTTTGGATGTTCACGATCAAATGCAATACGAACAGCGATAAATGCAACGATTATTCCTAATACATAATAAATTGTATCCATTGTTATGATGTTCATCTTATATAGCCTCCTTCTCTTGTTTTTCTTCTGCCTTCATTGTTTTCTCTATATACTTATCAAACCTTCTAAACCTAATCCAGCTCACAATAAGGGCAGATATCGCAGTTGGAATACCCCAAAGCGCCATATCCCATACACCGACATGCATACCTACTGAATCGAAGAACCCTTTCATTAATAAAATGGCACCAGTTGCGATGAAAATATCCTCTCCGAAAAACCAAGCTGTATTTTCCGCAGCAGCTGCATTTGCTTTAATCTTTTCTCTCAATTTTTCAGGAAGTTTACCATATTTTCCTTGTGCAGCTCCTTCTGCCATTGGCGCAACTAGTGGTCTCACTGTTTGCGCATGCCCACCAATATTAAGTCCAAGTGCTGCTGATGATTCTCTTATCGTAAAATATGACATTAATACTCTTCCAGTTGTTGCTCCTTTTGATTTCGTTATAAGTGCTTCTGCTCTTTCTTTTAAACCGTAACGCTCTAAAATTCCGATTACCGGTAAAGTTAATATGATTGGCATAGACATATATCTGTTTTCTATGAAAAATTTACCGAACATGCTGATCACATCATAAAAGCTTAAACCAGAAACCATACCAGTAACAATACCCGCAACCATTACTACTAACAGTGTATTTAGTCTAAATAAAAACCCAACTGCAACAAGTAGTATCCCAATTAATTTAATCATTTCCAGCACTTCCCCTCATTTATTATTTCGGTGCACTTATAGAAACACCGTTAAGTTCGAATGTTCTGTATATTTTTTCCGCAAATTGTACTGCTTTCTCTCCGTCCCCGTGTAAACATATCGTTTGCGCCTGAACTGCTACTTTCTCCCCATTAACCGATTCTACATACCCTTCCTTTACCATTTGAAGTACTTGTTTTATCGCTTCATCTTCGTTTTTTATAAGAGCATTTTCTTCTGTACGGCTCGTTAAAGTTCCATCCTGCTTATACGTGCGATCAGCAAAAGCTTCTTGTACGAGAGTTATATTATATTTTTCTGTTGCCTTTATAAATGCCTCACTATTCGCTAGTCCGTAAAGTAATAATCCAGGGTTAATATGATAAATTGCTTTTGCGATTGCATCCGCAATTTCCGAATCAGTTGCCGCCATATTATATAAGGCACCGTGCGGTTTTACATGTTGCATTTTCCCTCCGGCAGCTCTAACAAATCCTTCTAATGCGCCAATTTGATATAAAACATAATCGTACACTTCACTTGCTGAAACGTGCATATTCCTTCTCCCAAATCCAATTAAATCAGGAAATCCAGGATGTGCCCCTATTGCTACGTTATGCTGCAGAGCTTTTTCAACCGTTTGCCTCATAACGGCCGGATCACCCGCATGAAAACCACAAGCAACATTTATAGAGGAAACGAACGGAAGAATTTCATCATCATTCCCCATTTTATAAGCTCCAAAACTTTCTCCTAAATCACAGTTTAAATCAATTGTAGTCACGATGTTTTCCTCCTAATCTCAGCTTCGTAAAGCGATGAATTTCTTTAATAGACTCATACTTATTTCCTGTTCTATATATAAGTGTGCAGCTTCTTCCATAGTTATTTTTTCAAAAGTTACATAGTCTCCTGGTTTCAGCTGCGCTAGAAGAGGTAAATCTACTGAAACTACATTTCCAATTCTCGGATAACCACCTGTCGTTTGTCTATCCGCCATTAATATAATAGGCTGTCCACCATTCGGTACTTGAATTGTTCCGAATGTAACTGGGCTCGATAAAATTTCTATCTCTTCAACTCTATTTAAAACATCTCCGTCAAGCCTATATCCCATGCGATCAGCATAATTGGATACTTTATACTCTTTCGAAAAAAACGACTTTATACTTTCTTCTGTAAATTGATCATATTCAAAGTCTGTTATGACGCGAAGAATAGGATGCTTCTTATATTTTGGTAAAGCATCGTTGCAAATTGCCCACTTCGTTTTTATACGCTCTTCTTCTTGTAAGTTTTGAATGAAACGACTCGCAACTTCTGCCCCTGTACCAATTTGAAAATAATCTCCTTTTTTCAGCATTCTCCCTTCAATACCGCCAAGAGCAGCACGTATGTAAGTACTTTTACTTCCCATCGTACGATCAATATTTATACCGCCCGCAAAAGTCACATATGCTCTGCAACCGCTTTTCACTTTCCCGAGACAAAGCATGCTTCCTTCTTCAGCTAATATGGGGCGCCATAATGGAATGCGCTCTCCATTTAATAACGGTTCCATATCTGCTCCACCAATCGCGAGCAAAGTCGTTTTCTTTATTAACAATTTAGGTCCCATTATTGTAATTTCGAGTCCAGCCTCATTCTCCTCATTACCTACTAACATATTAATCATCCTGAGCGCATTTTTATCCATAGCCCCGCCAACAGGTACACCGTATTGTTGATACTGAGATCGTCCTAAATCTTGGACTGTTGTAAACATTCCAGCATGTAAAACCTCTACATCCATTCTTTAGCCCCCTCAAGCGATACGTACTCTTCCTTTGTTATTGGTATAAATCGTAAATACATACCACTTTGAATATATGTTGGTGTTTCTTCTTTTGGATTAAATAGAGAAATAGGTGTTCGGCCGATAATATTCCAGCCTCCTGGTGTTTCAAGCGGATAAATACCTGTTTGATTTCCGCCAATACCTACTGAACCAGGAGCAATTTGTAACCGCGGCGTTTCTTTTCTAGGTGTTTCTAGTTCTTTCGGTAATCCGCCTAAATATGGGAACCCAGGTGTAAAACCTAACATATACACGAAATATGTTGTTTCACTATGTATTCGAATAACATCCTCTACTTGTAAGCCTTGATAATGCGCAACCTCTTCTAAATCAGGTCCATATTCTCCCCCGTAACACACTGGTATAGAAATATGTTTCACATCTCGGTTCACTTCTTCTTTATAAGAATCACACAGCTCCTGTATATACTGGCAAACGTAATCATATGGCCTTTCACTTCTCTCATTTCGCTTCCATACTTCGTACAAATTGTAGTAAACCGCTAATGAAGTAAACGACGGAACGCATTCAACCATTCCTGCAAACGGATGTTGTTGCAATGCTTGAAATAATCGTTGCACTTTTTCGTATATATCCATCCCAATTTCTTCACCAAATGTAACAATAATTGCTTGATCCCCTAACGCAGAAAATTTCATCCCACTCCCTCTTTCTATGCCCAAAAGCCGAGTTCTTTCGAAATGCGGTATGCTGTTTCTTTCACTTTCGCAGTAAAATATGAAATGTTACTTTCGCTATACTCAATTGCCAATCCCGAAATACTAATGCCTGCTACAACCGTTCCATCACTTGCAAAAATTGGAGCTGCAATAGCCGCTGTATGATTTTCTAATTCAGAGTAACTAATTGTATATCCAGCTTGTTTTGCCATATGTAACACTTCTAGTAAATGCTCCTTATTCACGATCGTTCCATCCGCAAACTGCTTTAAATCTGTTTCCTCTACGTACTTTCTTTTCTCTTCCTCAGAAAAATATGATAGTAAAATTCTCGGACATGCACCCGCATACAGTGGAGCTCTTCTTCCAACCGCCGTATAAACACGTACCGGCTGAGCTCCTTCCATCTTCTCAACATAAATTGCATCATTACCATCTTGAATAATTAAATTTACTGCTTGCCCTAAACTATCTCTAAGCTCTTTCATATAAGGAATCGCAATATTTCTTACGGATAACCTTTGTGAAACAAGTTGACCAAATCGTAAAAAAACGACTCCGAGACGGTACTTTCCCTTTTCTGTTTTTTGTAAAAAGTCCATTTCTTCTAACGAACCAATTAAACGATAAACAGATGTTTTCGGCATATTCGTAAGCTGAACCATCTCTGTTAAACTTAGCTCCTCATGCTCATAAAACAACTCTAAAATATCCATTGTCTTAACTGCCGTTTTATTTATACTCATCCTATCTCCTTCGCGTTCCGAATTTCGGAACTACAATTCCGTTTTTCGAAACAAACATATAATTTAAAATTATAAAATATTCTTTCAATTCTATCAATATTTTTTTCACAAATAAAAAAAGTATGGAAGATTATATTTCTCCCATACTTTTTGTTTATAATGCTCTTACTTGTTTCAACGGCCAGAAAACAGCTTGTCCTTTTCCGACAATTTCATCTTCTGAAATAAATCCAAACATACGACCGTCTTTAGATACTTCACGATTATCTCCTAAAACAAACACTTGGCCCTCTGGCACTTTCGTTTTCCCTGTGATTTGTTCTAACGTAAAATCAGGAGTTAATACACGACCTGATGCCTTTTCTTTAAATTCTTTTAAATACGGTTCTTCCATCGCTTTTCCGTTTACATATAAAACATCATCTTTATACTCAACTGTATCACCTGGTAAACCAATTACTCGTTTTACTAAATCGTACCCTTCTTTTCCGTGGAAGACGATAACGTCAAAACGATCTAATCCGTTTATACTATAACCAATCTTATTAACGAGCACGCGCTCATTATTTTCTAAAGTTGGCATCATCGACTCACCTTGTACTAATGACGGCGTAAATAGCACCCCACGAACGATAAAGGCAATCGCAAGTGTAATACCTATCGTTTTAATCCATGAGATCAATTCTTTCTTCGTATTTGTCTTCATCGTTTCTCCTCTTTCTTAAATACTTACTTTATTATTTCAACTAATTCTTGTACTAACTTTAGATCAATCTCTGAAAAACATGACTTACCTTCTCTAACCGCTGTACCTACATGCGCCTGCGTAATTCCAGTTTCATCTAGCAATTTTTTTACATTCTCTTTCGTTACTCCGCTTCCGACAACAAGCTGTATATTCCCTTCACTTTCCTTTTGCATCTCTGTAAGCACTGGAATATTATCTACTACATTTCCTTGTCCACCTGAAGTTAACACGTGAGTAACTTTATTGAATTTTTTCAAAGCTTTCATCGCTTCTACTGGATTTTCTGTATCATCTATCGCACGGTGATACGTTACATTTATTCCATCTACAACAGATAATAAATCTGCTAATTTCTCTTTATCAACTTCATTTTGTTCATTTAATACACCTAATACAACACCAGCAGCTCCAAGATTTTGAGCAACTACAATATCTTCTTTCATCATTTCAATTTCTTCTTCCGTATATGTAAAAGACTTCGCATGCGGACGAATCATAACATGAACTGGTATTTGCACTGCTTCTACTGATTTTTTTATAAAAGCATAACTCGGTGTTAAACCACCTTCTGTATACGATGAAATGAGTTCAATTCGATTTCCACCAGCCTTTTCAATTCGCTTCACATCTTCTAAACAAGTTGCAATAACCTCTAGCATGAGATAACCTCTTTTCGTGCTTTTTTCTTATTATACAGTAGGTGAAATAAGAAACATAGCATTCCACTATAAAACTACAAAAAGAAGAGTGAAAAGAAAGATTTATCGAATTGATAATAAATGGAATATATGTTATGTTTTCCTTGCAATTATACATTCTTATATTCTTATAAAAGGATAAAATATATGATTCTTACAAAAAAAGCGGTTCGTTATCTCTAGTTCATTTATTCTCATTGCCTCACTTTGCACGATTACTTTATTAACAAAGCAAAATACAAAACTAGATTCCTCACCTTCAAATATAGAAAAAGAAACTATTACAGAATTTATGATGCGGGAAAGCCCACGCGGGACTTTAGTCCGTCTTTAGACGTGGGATGAAAGCATCGTTTTTGCATAGCAAAACATGGGATACTTTATTTATAGTCATGCAAAAGACTCTAAAACGACTGTTCTCTGAAAACAGAATACATATGAGGTTGGGGTAGCAAATTCTTCTACTCCGTAAAATGTATTAAGTCGTCATGCAAAAGACGTAAAAACATTTGAGAACCAACAATCTGTACGGTATGGTCACAGTACCGTAGCCCACGAACCTATATGGTCTGTTGTGGGAGTGGTGATGGCACACCGCAATCTTGCACGTCAGCGATACCAGAAATGGACTTCGCCTTTGGTAGCAAGAATCCCACTGACGTTAGTCAGCTTGCCCCTTTAGGGGTGGGAGTG
This sequence comes from Bacillus mycoides, assembly GCF_001757995.1. GTDB lineage: Bacteria > Bacillota > Bacilli > Bacillales > Bacillaceae_G > Bacillus_A > Bacillus_A mycoides_B. Next base: position 9,397 of record NZ_LXLV01000045.1, read on the forward strand.
TCAATTATTCAATTAAATTCAAAGAAGATCGTTTAGTAAAACACACGTTACAGCCAAATGAAAGTAAATCCTTTACTTTACGTTCACTCATCGCCAATCCTTTAGCCGGTGATTATTTGTTATTTGCACATAATCAAGACGGTTCTGAAAGTAGTATGAACCTTGAAGTGCAGCCACAATAGCACTAACAAAAGGAGTACTCCTAGAAACTAGGTGGCACTCCTTTTTATTTTACAAATGTAAATTCCCCTCTTCTTTAGAACAATACCATAGTATGACATTATATTAATTACAAACTTTTCTGTAATTAATATAAGAGTTACTTTTAGAGTGAATTAAATCTGCTTGATATTGCATTAAATATTTTTTCTTTATACTTCATTTTAAGAATATATAACATTAAATAATTTGGTATTCTTGTAATTCGATTTTTGCTAGTTTTAATAGATTTTTTCTATCATTTAATTATTTATCTTGGCAACGTCATAATAATAGTGGCTAAACGCTTCTACTAATGCGTCAACAGATGCATATAGTTCTTCTGGTGTATTATCTACCCCTCCCATTTCAATAAGTAATGCATTTGGAGAAAGATCTTGATTATATACTCCGTCTCCTTTCGTACGGTCTTTAATGAAAATCCCTCGACTTAAACCGTAATATTTTTCATCTAAATATGAATTTATTGCCGTTACTATTTTTTTGTTTTTTTCATAGTTAGGATTATTTCGTCCTAAAATAAAATAGAGTCGCGCATAATTTTTTCCATTAATAGTTTTTAATGTAATGTTTTTTCGAGCATCATCCCTATGAAGGTCAATTGGGAACATAATATTTTTATCTTTTGCTAATATATCTTGTACTATTTGGCGGGAGCCTTTGTAAGATTGAGCCCAATTTAAATTTTTATTTCGCAGAAAATCCCTCATATTTGTAGTATCATGCGAAACACCTATTCCTTTTTCCTCTAACTTTTGTTTTAGATAATTTCCAACAAACGAAATGTTCACTTCATTATTTGTACTGGAGGCATCATTTGGTTTGGTAGCTCCTGGAATAAGAGGAATAAACGATTCCCAACTATGTGTATGATAAATAAAAACTTTATTTTCACTGTTATTTTGTAGATTCGAACTTTTACCGGTAGAATTATTTTCTTTTTCACTATTTTGATGTCCAATAGCAGACCCTTCATTTTTGATATTTTCTAAAGGAATACTGGATTCTTCAGGAATATTAGTATAATCGGTCCCTTCTCCAGCAATTAATATTTCCGAATAGAATTGATTCATATTAGGAAGTTCTCTACTTAATAAACTTCGGAGATCATTTATGTTAATGTTTGTAGAGATTGAAAGTAAAAAAGATTCCAAAGACGCTTGTCCTTTTTCTTTATGAAATTCCTCTACAAAATAATGATTCTCACTTCCTATCATATACATAAGACCTTTAGTAGAATTAGTTCCCAATAGTTGATTAATATAAAATGATTTAAATAAGTTTGAATTACTGGAAATGAAAAATGAAGTGAGAATACATATAATAGTGAATAAAATACATATCATTATATAATTTAAATTCAATACTTTCAGTTTAATTTTATTCATTTTATATCTCCCTTCATTTAATATATTCGTACGCATAATTTTCAATTAATATGATTAATAATTGAATAGAAATCCTTCTAATTTGAAACTATTAATAGATTTCTCGTTCCTAATAATTCATTTTAGTTCTTTTTATCAATAATTTTCACAATAGATCCAAGCTGTTTTTATTAAAAATGCTCATATCTGTGATCTTAAAGAATAAAAATGCACGCTATATAACTTATGATTCGCCGATTATTATCATCGTACTTATAGTCGTAAACTGAATACCTTCTTACTTTCTCGCAACGATACAATTCGCTTTTCTTCATCTCAAAAATAACATCATATTATTATTTATAAAGAAAGAAGACCCTATATTAGGGTCTTCTTTCTCTTGACTAGTACATTTCGACAGCCTCTATTTTAAGCTAAGACCGAAACGCCGCATCCGCCAGTATGGAAAGAGTTGCATCATCCATCGGCGGATTGTGTAGTCCTGCTCTGACGTTTAAATAATAACGATGAAGTGGATTTTTTTCTGATAAACTTTTTGCTCCTACGATGCGCATTGCTTTATCTACAATGGATATCGCCGCATTTGTTACTGCATATTTCACTGCCGCTAGTTCTGCTTGCAGTGATAGTTTATCTTCTGCTTCATCGTACTTTTTCGCAATTTGATATAAAAAGACACGAGCTTGCATAAGCTCAAGTTCTAATTCTCCAACTAATCTTCTAACATTCGGTAATAAACTAATAGAATGATTTAAACTATTTGGCTTGTATGATTCCGCAAACTGAACCGCATAATTTCTTGCTGATTGTGCAATTCCTAAATAACATGCTGGTATATGTAGCAACCAGCCAATACCCTTAGCTTTAACCTTTGAACCCTTTATATCAGTGAAAAAGCGATCTGGTATCTCTACATTTTGTAAAACGAGATCGTGGCTTGCAGTTCCTCGCATAGCAATACTATCCCACGTCTCTTCAATTGATACGCCTAACGTATTCTTTGGAATGACAAACTCACCGATTTCTTCCCGGCCTTCAATACTTGCTGAAATAATGAAATAATCTAGCACTGGTGCCATAGTCGTAAAAGTTTTTCTTCCACTTATAACCCACTTATCACCTTTTTTGACAGCTAACGTCTCTGGTTTCCCGCCGCGCGTAGGACTACCTGTATTCGGCTCTGTCGCTGCTCGATTAAAGAGTGCGCCATTACGCACTTCTTCACAAAACCAAGTGAACATTTCCTCATTCCAGGAGCGATTTTCAGCTAATTCCTTTACAATGCCAAGGTGCCATCCAATTGATAATGCGGTAGCACCGCAGCCTTCTGCTATTTTCTCTTGAAATAAAACAAAATCATATAAGGAAATCGCATTACCTCCCCATTCTTTTGGCAACGTTAATTTCGTATATCCGATATCTTTCAAATTATTAATATTTTCATACGGAAATGATCCTAATTCACTTAATTGATGCTCCCTTTCCATGAACTTCGGAATCAATTTATTTATTTGTTCAATAACTAAAGATTGTTCTTCTGTTTCAACAAATGAGAGTGCCATACTATAATCTCCTTTATGTTCGATTCATAAACCGTTCATTTTTTCATTATGATTATATGAAGCTACCTCTCTATTGTTTCACTATTCCGATAAAAATACAATGTTTTTGAACAATAAGAAAAGTTCCTATAAAAGGATAGGTTCTTTTCTTATATTAATCCCCTTTCAATGCCTTTAATGGCAAAGAGGTTACATATCCAATATACGAACATAATTCTTTAAAAAAGAAGGGGATTTCTGTATCTAACGTTTTATACGCTGACGTTGGAGTTGGTGATGCATACGCTTCAATTTTAATATGTTTCGCAATTTTCATCGCACGCTTCATATGAAGTGGATCACTCACGATCGTATATGTGCGTATTCCGTTCTCTATTCCAACTTGCTTTGCATTCTTTAAATTATCCTCTGTGAAAAGGGACTTTGTTTCAATTAGAATATCCTCTTCTTTTACACCATGTTTCAGTGCATACACTCTAGCAGTACGCGCTTCCTCAAGCTCTGCCTCAAACTTTGTACCGCCTGTGAAAATAATCTTTTTAATATTACCGTTCTTATATAAAGAAATTGCATGATTAATTCTTTCTTTAAATACAGGAGATGGTTTTCCGTTCCATGAAGCTGCTCCCAGCACGATACCAGCATCTGTCTTCACACCATCATCTGTTTTAAAGCGATAACTCCAAATATCGTAAGCTGCATAACTTACATATAAAATAATAGAACAAATCATAAGCAAGAATACTTGCAAGATTCTTCTTTTCTTACTTTTCTTATTTTCTTTCATTTAAACTGCCTCCGTACATCATCCATACTTCTATATAAAAACGTATATATCAAATCATTTTGTTTGAATTTGTTTAAAAGAAGGAATTTTTCTTGTTATATATATGTATTAAAGGGTTTTCATTTAAAATTGAGGATTATCAATTCATTTTTCGTTTGCGGTTTCATTACATTTGTGTAATTTATAAGTTTATTACCATACAACTACATTGTAACGAATTTTTTCTCATAATGGAATGATGAAACAAAAGTAAATAAAAGAAGTAACAGTTTTGTAAGAAAAAAGGTATATTTTTCATCTTGACGATCAATACACCTTTCTTAATATGAATTATCGTTTTTCTTTATACGACTCTAATTTTTCTAATAACCGTTCTTTTACAGCTGGCCATTCACTTGCAATAACACTGTATACAACTGCATCTCTAACATGCCCGCTCGGCAATTTTCTTTCATTTCTAAGTACACCCTCTTTTACTGCGCCGAGTCTTTCAATTGCTCTTTGTGCTTTTTCATTTCTTACATCAGTCTTAATTTGCACCCTCAGCATATGTAATTTTTCAAAAGCGCACTCAAGTAACATATACTTACACTCTGTATTTATACTCGTACGTTGTACACTCGGGTCATACCACGTTTGTCCTAATTCAACTGTCTTATCTTCAACTGAAATGTTATATAAGCGTGTACTTCCTACAATTTCATTTGTTTTTTGATCAACAACTACAAATGGTAAATCCTTACCTGCCCCATAAGCTTTTATCGCCTTTTGAACATATTGTTGCATATCTTGAACAGTATCCATTTTAGAGATTAAATACGCCCAAATATCTCGATTTCCTTCCACGATTGAAAACATTTTTTCGACATCATTGCTATCCATTAAGCGTAACTTTGCTCTTTCGTGAATAATTTCCATTTATTACCCCTCCCCTCTTGTAACTATATCATACAAAATAATAACGCATTATTAATATATAATAAAATAAACACCGTAAAAAAGCTCGCCTTTCTTTAAAGCGAGCTCATTCGTTATAGAAGTATGTATGCAATCGGCGTAATAATAAGCAACGTTAAAATCGTTCTTTGCACATACAGAATAATAAGTTCAGATACTTTTAACGGAATATCAGTTGATAATATACAAGGAATTGAAGCTGAGAAGAACAATATAGATGATACCGAAACAACTGCAATGACAAACTTTGTCACAAGTGGTGCACTTACAACTAACAATGATGGTAAAAACATTTCTGCAATACCAACTGATGCAGCTTTAGCAGCTAACTCTGCTTCTGGTAATTGTAAAGCCCACGTAAATGGATAGAAAATGTAACTGATCCAATCAAATATTGGCGTGAACTTTGCTAAGACGATACCAATTAACCCTACTGACATAATCGATGGTAAAATTCCCATCGTCATAATAAACCCGTCTTTTAGGTTCACTGCGATATTTTTCATAACGCCCGGTGCAGATTTTGATACTTCTAATGCATCTTCCCAAGCACGTTCTAACATTTTTTCCTTATAAACGGGCTCTGGGAACCCTTCTTCCGTTACATATGTATCTGGTTTTCTACTAAGAGGTGGGATTCTTACGGTGATAGCAGTCACGATGAATGTTACGATAAGCGTAGTCCAAAAGTACATATTCCATAAGTGCATTATATCTAGTGTTTTTGCGATGATGATCATAAATGTTGCGGATACTGTAGAAAAACCCGTAGCGATAATGGCTGCTTCTTTTGTCGTATACTTTCCTTCTTTATAAACACGGTTAGTAATTAATAAGGCTAACGAATAACTCCCAACGAATGAAGCAACCGCATCGATTGCTGATCGTCCTGGCGTATTCCATAACGGGCGCATAATCGGGCGACAAAATGTACCTATAAATTCTAGCAATCCATATCCGACTAATAACGCTAAAAAAGCCGAGCCAATTGGAACGAGTAAACTTACCGATATAACTAACTTCTCATACAAAAACGGTCCAACATCTGGCGCAAAGAACCAAGCTGGTCCTACTTTCAAACAATATAATACGCCAAAAACAACACCTACTACTTTTAAAATAGAAAAACAAATATCTACGATAGATGCATTCCATTTTTTCGTATAAAACGGATAAATCGCACCAATTATCATTACAAGTAGTGCGTAATATGGTACTACAGATGGAACTGAAGTCCGAATCCACGATACGATATGATCAATCATAATAGACGAAGCACCGTTTATCGTAACTGGTACGAAAAACATAAACACCCCAACTAGACTAGCGAGTATAAACCGAAGAATAATCCCCTTCTCTCGTCCTGTCTTAATTACATTACTTTTTAATTCAATTTCATTCAAAATTCGACACCTCCTATTATCTAAATATTCTGTATAATAATGTTAGATTCCTTCTTTTGATTTTGAATATTTAATCATGTAAAAAAGCCTATTTTGAAATATACGATCAAAATAGGCTTTTTCTATTACCTCTCATAATCTTCCACAATCACTTGAATCACACGATAAGATTCTTCTGCCACCTTCTCATTACTACCCCTATTCGCATCATATATAATTAACGCCTTCCAAAGTGCCCATCCTCTCGCTCTATTCCACATTTCTTCATCTATACGCAATACTTCTTTAAATACGTTTCTACTATTCTTATCAAAAAATGTCCATGCCATCGCTGCATCACAAGCAGGATCTCCTACTCCTAAAATACCAAAATCAATTACGGCACTAAGCTTTCCATCTTTAACGAGTAAATTCCCTGGTGCTATATCTCCATGAACCCAAACTGGTTTATGGTCCCATGTTGACCGAAGCGCTAAATCCCAAAGATGCTTTAATAATGTTTCATCAAAAATGTCCTTATTATTTTCGATAGCCACTCTCGCCTCTTCATCGTATACAGATATAAGTCCGCCTCGGTAAAAATTATGCGCACCAGCTATTGGTCCGTTACTCGCATCAATTGATTGTAACTCTATTAAAAATGAGCCTAAGTCCGCCGCAAACTCATCTAAGTCACGAACATTTTCTTTCGTAGCTGTCTCTCCTTCTAGCCACTTATTAATAGACCAAGGCCACGGATACTCTTCAGATGGATTCCCTTTCGCAATTGGTATAGAAATTGGTATAGAAAGTTCCTTATTTAATATAGGAAGCCACTTGTTTTCTTTCTCTACTTGCGGTGCATATGCTGCATCACTTGGTAATCTGACACTCATCAGTTTCCCTAAATGAAACGTTCTATTATCATGCCCGCTACATTTTATCGGCCTAATTTCTAAATGTGCCCATTCAGGGAACTGTCCTTGTACTAACTTTTTTACTAGTTCTGTGTTAATTGGATTCATTCACATTCCCCTTCTTTTTTGAAACTTACTAAGCCCATCCGTACTTCCAACATACTCAAAACCACTTCTCTTATAAAAGTCATTCAACGTACGATTATGCCCCACGCAATCTAATTTCAAATACTCTTTATCACGTTGTATATTCTCTTCTACCCACTGTAAAATCCATTCTCCGATTCCATTCCCCTTATACTTCCGTTTCACCGCAAATCTATGAATATATAATGAATTAGAAACTTCCTCTTTACCAAAAATACGTTCATCCCATTCATTTTGTTTAAGAACTACTGTAACTGTACCGACAATCTCCTCTTCTTTCATTACAACATACGTATATTTCTCTTTTATACCTTCTAGTATTTCAACCGTAGCTTCCCCTCCTAAAAGATACTGCCATTGATCCACTTCTTTATGTTGTAACCACTGTGCTACCTCTTTTAATAGAGCAATAATGCTATTACTTTCATCTTCAGTAGCAATTCGAATTGTATATTCTTTAACTGTCTCTCTCCATATCTCTGTTCCCCTTTCATATTACTACCATACTGACAAACGAGTTCTGCCGTCATTTTCATCTGTAACGTATTCTACATAAAAATTTAGATTCTGAGCATTCTCATATAACGCCTTAATTACTTTTTGATCTTTAGCGTAAATTGTGACGTATGTACAATCCACAACTAGTAAGACTAATTCACACTTACTCTCTTTAAATTCTTCATATGTTTCAATACCTACTACTTCTTCTCCTTTTGTATATGCTTTTAAATCTGCAAAAATAAGATAATATACGTTGTCTTTAAATAAATTTTTCAAATCTATTCCTTCCACTACACTTGGTTCTTCTGGAAATAATGCCTCATCCAATCCACCACGTGCCACTAGGTATGACTCCTCACTCCCCACCCACCAATCGAATGAAGAAATATTAACCGGCTTTAACACTTTCCAAAGTAAATTATCATATTCATTTGGAATATCTACAAAAATTCCTCTTTTCATTTGTTTATCCCTTCTTTATAGACCATGAATAATCATCTCTATTCCTTTTTAAAAACGGTAATTATTACCTAATCAAACATATTATTCTTTGGAAAGCAAGTACTTCACAATAGTTCGCTTCAGTTTTAAATTAAATATAAAAAAGCACCTCAATTGTTACACATAACTAAGGTGCTTTTTCTTCTATTTATTTTTAAGTAATTCACTTCGACTTCACAAAGTAATATAAAAACCATACCGCATGGTTTTGTTCATCTGCAGCTATTCTCCGTAACAAATCTTTCATAGCTGCATCTGATGTTTCATCTGAAATTTCCAAATAAAAATCTACTGTTTTTTGCTCATCTTGTATAGCGAACTCTAATCCTTGTAAGTACGTATTAGGGCAACCTTCTGTGATCTGTGGTTTCGGCTGTCTGCCAGTTAAATTCGTATAAATTTGTACAAAATGGTGAAAATGTCTTATTTCATCATTACGGATTTCAAGAATTTGTTTTTGCTCTACTTGATTTGGAGCCATATTAGCTAATTTTGCATAGCAATTGATAGCACTATACTCTCCGTTTATAGCTTTTTCAATATCACTAATCAACTTATCATTCTGTCTATACCAACCATGATAATTTGAATTATACATCGTATCCCCTCCATAATTTCGCATAACATTTTATGCATTTCGAAATAGTAGGAGCATGTATATATAACGGGACAGCTGTAGATTTAAAATAAAGTTTGATAACAAGGTCTATTTTGTAGGGTAACTGCTTATGCATACAATAACAATATTTTTTTGTATACTGTTGCTATAAACTCTCGCGGGAGTTGGAAAATAAATTCGCGAATCAACCTGATGTGATGATGATGTGTGAAGCTATTATAGGTGCAGAGACATAACTAGGAGGTTCCACTATGCCACCTTTATTTAAAACTATGGAGTTCCAGCTAAAAACTGAACGACTTGAACTGAGTATGTGGGAGGAATCAGATTCAGTTTGGATGAGAAAATTAATTGGCGAACGTGGTGTGGACATGCCAACCGTTGACTCCGTTCGTAGCCGGCTTATTGAGATGCGCAAAAAGGCAGACGAAAATGGCATTTCCCTTCTCACTATTCGAAGGCGAGACGAAGGCGATTTCATCGGATACTGCGGCCTGATTATCGGACGTTCCACACTTGAAGAGCCGGAGATTGCATACGAGTTGTTCCGCAGTGCTCATGATAAAGGCTATGCGACTGAGGCAGCATCCGTTGTGCTGGACGCTGCGATTGCTACTGGGCGCCATAGACTTTGGTCGACTGTAGGCGCTTGGAATGTTGCTTCCCTCCGGGTGCTAGAAAAGATAGGATTTAAGCGGCATCACAGTACATGGGAGGACGAGCGCGGTGAGATTGTTTGGAACGTACGCGATCTTTAGAGATCCCGACTTAATTCCAAACAAAACACTGTTCAACAATCAGGCGTTTAAATTGAGAAAAAATCACAAAAATTATTAAAATTTATTCCAAGGCTACAACAGCAAATACTAATTCTTCAGCTTATAGATTTCATCACAAAAAAGCCGTTTCACTAATTAGTGAAACGGCTTTTTTTAAGCGTTCAATTCTGTTTTATGCCCTTTTACTGCACTACGTTTGAAAGCAGTTGCTAATATAGTAACCATACTTACTACACCAATCCAAACGAGGACAGTAACTGGTGTATTCCAGCTTAATCCTTTTCCGAAGAAGAAGATTTCTCTAAGTCCTTCGATCATAAATTTCATTGGTAACCATGAGTAAATCCAATCTTGATAAAACGGAGACAACATTTCAGGTGCTAGCGATAATAATGGTGCTCCGAAGAATAGTAATAAAGCGAATAATCCGATTCCTTTTAGCCCAACTAATGAAAGTACCGCAGATATCATTAGGAAGAAACTAAACGATGTAATGGATAAGAACAACGCTGTATCCGTGACATTCGAAATATTTAATCCTACCATGCCATCTGCAATCCATGTAAGACCAAATCCGATTACAAGCGCGGCAATAGCCCCTGTTACTATTTGTTTTACTTTCAATACAAAGTTTTCTTTTCGTGAACCTACTGGCATTTTACTAATCGCAATAAAGATGATTGCTGCACTCGCTAAACTTGCAATCCATAACGGTTGGAATAAGGATATTGGTGAGTTTCCGTTCGCACTATTTTTGCCAATTCCATTCACATTTGTCACTTTCTTCGCAATAGGTGTTATTAAATTTGAAGCTTGATCAGCTGTTAAAGTAGCTCCTTTTGCTTTCAATCCGTCTAATAGCTCAGTACGAACAGTATTGTTCATATTATCAACTACACCATTTAACATTTGCCCTGCCATAGTTGATGCCGCTGTATTCATTCCTTGATTTATGAATATTTCTACCTCTGGCGAAGATGGTTGTGGTGTTCGTAATGATGCTTGTTTTGCGCTAAATTCTTTCGGAATAACTAATGCTGCATAATACTCTTGATTGTTTAAACCTTTTTGAAGGGCTTCTTTATTTTTTACTTCTACCCACTTCACCGCAGGTTCTTCATCTGATTTCGATGATTTTTTCATCATATCAACGATTGTTTGCCCCATATTCATTTTCGCTTGATTCGGAATTTCTACTCCTTGATCCTCATTTACAATTGCTATTGGCAAGTTTTTCGGCTGAGGTTGAACGCTTGGAAATAATGTTAATGAAAAAATAAAAACTACAAGTAGTGCAATAATTGGTGATAACAATAAAAGTTTATTTTTAAACATTTTCTTTTCTCCTCCTATAATTTGATTTATAATAACCAACAACGTGTTGTTTATTTATATTTTGAATTATATGTTTAAGTTAAATCTTATACAATAATCAAAAATAGTGAATGTGTCGGTTATAAGACACTTTCTTTAAATGTGTTGGAAAAAATTAAGGAGGGACATGCTTTGCGCGATAGTAATTTAGATTTACGTGTTATTCGTACGAAAACTGCCATACGAAATGCATTGGTGGAGTTAATTGAGGAAAAAGGTTTTGAAGCCATTACAGTGAAAGATATTACTATGAAAGCAAACATAAACCGTGGCACTTTTTATGCACACTATCAAGATAAATTTGATTTAATGACAAAATGCCAAGAAGAAATTATGCATGAGTTTTCCAGCATTGCCAAACAGAAACTTCCGGAAGTTATTGCTGAACTTGGATCAAATCCTTCTCCAACAATGCCGTTTGTACTTATCGCTTCTATCCTTGAATTTCTAAATGACAATAGTGATTTTATGAAAGCTGTACTAAGCCCAAAAGGAGATTTATCTTTCCAAACAAAATTGAAAGACTTTATGTGGAAAACACTATTTGAAGATACGAATGGCGCTCTCATTAATAAGGAAAATTTACTTGTTCCAAGCCAATACTTAGCTTCTTATATGGCATCTGCTCATATAGGTGTCATTCAACAATGGTTAAATAATGGACAAAAAGAAACACCTGAGGAAATTGCTCGTATTTTATCAACAATCGCAGTTCATGGTCCTTTCTATGCAGCTGGTTTAAAGAAATAAGCTTGCCTGCATAGAAACATGCTTTAAACATCAACAAACTTCTAAATGAAATGTATGGCTGAGTAGTTACTATTATTTTTACTAGTAACTTGAAATTTATGTTCCTATGAAAAAAGCTGTTGAAAGGAATCCCCTTCAACAGCTTCTCCATTATTAACGATATAAACGAACTGCTCCTGCAGAATTATCATCTGCTTGTCCAACTACTTCAAATTTCAATCCAAACTTCGGTACTTTACGTCCTGCATCTGGGATTAAATCGTTCATATACAATTTAGAATCATCAAACTTCGTTACACCTGGTAACCCTTTGTAATCATATGTTCCTCGTGTTGGAGATACAACTTTCCATGCTGGCGTTTGGTTAAAGGAGAACGCAGCATCTGCGATTTGGTACCGTGTACTATTTTTAACAGTTGGTTTGCCGTTTAGCGTTCCAACAATTGCCTCTGGGTGAGAGTCAACAACCCCTAAGAAACCTTCGCCTGGATGCATACCAACCCAATTATCTGTAAAGCTAGAGTCTGCATACCATACAACAAGACCTGTATTATATGGTACACCACCGCTATATTTTAACGCTTGATCAGCACCAGCGTAGTTTCTCCACTCTAAATAATAGTTATGTTTCTTCTTATCAAAACCGTTTGCTGTAACGAAACCATTTAATTTTAATTTCGCTTCGCCTTCTGCATCATCAGAGAACACAACATTTCCATCTACAGTTAATGTAGCGTTATCAAGAGTAAAACCGTTCGGTGCTAAACCACCATCTGTAATGTATTCGAATACTAGTTTTACTTTTTGTCCTTTAAATTGGCTTAAGTCATATGACTTATCTATCCACTTACCATCCGTTGTGTCTAGACCATTCTTCACATTCTTTTCGCCAATTCGATCCACTAACGTTTTCTTATCATCCTCTGTCACTGCATGTACTTCAAGGAAGTCATAATCTGTTTCAATTTCATACAATGATTTGTAATCAAACTTCGCCAGTGTTGCATTTGTTAAATCAAACACTGGTGTTTCTATTGTTGTATGAAGATTATCGCCTTTTGTACTATAGTAATATTTCTTACCGAATGCAGGCTGAATACCTTTTACATCTTTATCTGGTAAGTTAACACGAATCAGACCAGGACGAGCTGATTTCGTTACACTTTGATCTAAGTACGTCGCAAGACCTATACCGCGATTTAATTTATCATAGTCAATCTCTACAATATTTGCCCAGTTTCCACCCATGTTCTTTTGAAAGAACTCTTTGTTTTGCGGAGAGAAACTCGGTGGCGTTGAACCTGCAATTTTACCAGCCCAGCTGCCGCCGCTCATAACAGACCAAGAGTTAATTGGCTCACCTGCTCCTGAATACTTCGTATCATACTCATCTGGAAGACCTAAATCATGACCAAATTCATGCGCGAATACACCAACTGCTCCGTCTTCCGGCTCAATTGTGTAGTCGTATGCTGCCATTTTACCGCCCCAGTTATCAACATTTGCTTTTGTTCCTTCAATTGGATATGGTGTTCCAAGGTTCCAGCGATGTGACCAAATTGCGTCATCACCTAGTCTACCACCGCCTCCATCTTGCCCAACTCCAGCGTGAATGACCATTAAATGATCAATAAGACCATCTGATTCGTTTTTATTGCCATCACCATTATTGTCATATTGATCGTATTGGTCAAATTCAGATAAATCAATACCACTTTCTACTGCTGCATTTAATGCCTCTTTTACAAAATCACGAGGTCCTTTTGGTCCTTTATTATCATGACCGCCATCTCCTGCATCTGCACCATAATCCGCCGCTGTACCAGGAACTGTCAACCACTTTGTTACTGTCCCATCGACTGTATAGCTACCACCAGATTGCTCTTCATAATATTGTTTAAATGTTGGGACTTTTGAACCATCAAAGAGTGTAAACGGCTCATCACCAAATAACATTTTTTGATAATGTTCTGGATTAAAATCATTTGAATACATATAACCTGGTACTTGATCAATATTGTTATGCTTAAAGTCAGCAAACTCTACTAGCAATACAAGAACTTTATCTTTACGAACATCTCCATTATATTGCTTTTGCTTCGCTGAACTAGTTGGTACTTTTCCGTTTAATCCACCTTTAATCTGCTCTTGTCCAGCTACCGGACCAATAGCAGGTTGATTTACTTTTTCTTTCTCATCTGCTTTTGCATCTTTAACTTTTTTCAAAAAGTCAGAAGCTTCTCTCGTAACACTGTCCCCCGCTGCTGGTTCTTTTCCAGCATTTTCGCCTTTTTTCTTCTCTACGTATTTTTCAACAGCTTTTAATGTGTCTTCTTTCGACGCAGATTCGCTAATTACACCTCGTTTCTTGAGCGCATCTGCTAAACGATCCTCCGGAATTAAATTTTCATCAATTGGACTTAAAGTTCCTACATTAGACGGCGTTGCTGCATAAACAGATTGACTACCAAACCCAAATGTGCAACTAAGCACAGCTGTCGCCGCAAGCGTAGACAGCACTTTAAAAGGCTTTTTCTTCATCCCTATTCCTCCCCAATATTAAATATGTTCCAATGTTTCTATAATAAAGAATATTCTGAAATTTAACAATATATTGTCTGAATTTGTAATATTTTTGAAAATATTCTTTATTTTAGATTGATATACATTCTGATTCATCAATGTTTCAGGTGATAGCAACTGGCTTAAAAAATAAAAAGACCATCCACTACTTATAGCGGATGATCTTTCATTTAAAGCGCAACTACAGTATCTCAATATACCCCTCTGTTCCATGTACCCGAATTCGTTGCCCGTCTTTTATTAGTTTTGTAGCATTCTCTACCCCTACGACTGCTGGTAATCCATATTCACGTGCAATAACTGCTCCATGTGTCATCAGTCCGCCAACTTCGGTGACTAACCCTTTTATAGATACAAATAATGGTGTCCATCCAGGATCGGTAAATGCCGTAACTAATATATCTCCATCTTCTAAATTCGCATCTTCCATGTTTAAAATAACGCGTGCTCTCCCCTCAATCACTCCTGAAGAAACAGGCAGACCTACGATTGCTTCAGCCGGGAGATTTTCTCGTTTGTACTTCCCAGTAATGATTTCTCCATCAGACGTAATAACACGCGGAGGCGTTAGTTTTTCATATAATTTGTACTCACTTTTCCGTCTATGAATAACCTCGTAATCCAGTTTATTCGTGCGGACGACTTCGTGAAGTTCTTCAAAAGTTAGATAGTATATATCTTCTCTTTCATTAATAACACTATTTTGCACGAGTTGCTCGGCTTCTTTCAATATTGCCTGCTTATATATGAAATAGCGATTAATCATGCCGTATTTTGGATATTCACGATAACCGATAAAATCCCGGATGTTACGAATCATTCGCTTCGTTTCTTCTATTTTTTGTTTACCATCTGGCAAGTGCTGCAATCGATCTAATAACTCTTCTTCTTTTTTCAAAGCCTCCTGCAGCCCTGCTTCAAATTTCCTTTTGCCAGCACCCATTTCAAAATCTCTTATGTTATTTAAAATCATCGGGATAATTGTAGTTGGTTTTTCACTCCAGCGCGTTTTCGTAATATCGATTTCTCCGCTGCATCTCATTCCGTATTTATTCAGAAAAGCATAGATTGCATCTCGTGCTTTATCCCCGCCTTCAAACTTAACTAGCTCATCTAAAAAGCTGTCATCTTCTATATGCTGTAAATACTCAATGACTTCTGGATATGGCCGAATCACATCTGCAACATCCAATAATGCTAGCCCCATTTCTGACGTAATATTGTTTTGTACAGATTGTGATAGTGTGTCTGCTACGCTTTTTTCACCTAGCCATTGCTCCATCTTTTCATTCATCCATAATGAAGCATTCATACCTGCCATAATGACAACCATACTTTGCGGGTGAAATAATATTTTCTTTAATTGCTGGATATCTTCTAAAATAAAATCAAGTACATCCAGCCCTGATTTCGTTTGAATGTTTTGTTTTAACTCTTCGATCGATGCTTGACTGTTCTTTATTAAATCCGTAACGATTGCCGGATCGTTTTCGATTTGTGGTTGCGAACTTGCAGGCGGCATACTTTTACCAACACTCTTTTCTTTTTCATCATCCGGTAACAATTTGATAAAATCATCTCGCTCTATTACAGTCGTTAATGCATCTTTAATAAGCGGCTCCGATTCCCCTATTGTATTTAATAAAGATTCTCTACTAGCAGGTGAAGCCAATCTTTGTGCAACATCAACAAACAGCCTTCCTCCAGCTTGAAACCTCGGTCCAAAAGATGTTAACTGGAATAAAGACATTCCTAATGGCTTCAAAGGATCGGTCATCATTTGTTGGTGACCAACCGATACATACACATGTTTTTCCTGATCATTTGCTTCTGGTATTGGATATAAAGTCGTTATCGGCCTGCTTTGGACAATATAAAATATATCATCAACTAAACACCATTCAATATCTTGCGGACAATCAAAATAAGCTTCAATCTGTCTTCCGATCTGTGCTAGTTGTAAAATTTGTTGTTCAGACAACGTTTGAATCTTTTGCTGAGCCGGATCAATCTGTTTCGTCTCCGTTCCGCCCTCTTTTAAAGCATAAATAGCTAATTTTTTAGTTGCTATCATCGTTTCGGTAATTTCGCCTTCTTTTACTTTATAATTATCGGCAGAGACCAGTCCTGATACTAAAGCCTCACCAAGTCCAAAACTTGCATCGATTGATAACACCTTTCGGTTAGAAGTAATCGGATCAGCAGTAAATAAAATGCCCGAAGCCTCAGGGAAAACCATTTTTTGAACGACAACACATATAGAAACTTGGCTATGTTCAAAACCATTTTGCATTCGGTAAATGACTGCTCGATCTGTAAATAAAGAAGCCCAGCACTTTCTTACATGCTGCAAGATTGCTTCTTTTCCGATGATATTTAAATACGTATCTTGCTGACCAGCAAACGAAGCATACGGTAAATCTTCAGAAGTAGCGCTAGAACGCACTGCATAAGCATGCTCATTTCCAAAACGAGAGAGAGAACGAGCTACCACTTCCGCTACATCAGAAGGAATTTCTACCGCCATAATGGTTTCTCTAATCTTCTTACTAATTTCACCAATTTGATCTCGGTCCTCAATTTTCAGCTTTGTTAATTGATTCAACAAAGCTTGAAACACTTCATTTTGCTCGATAGCCTTTTCATACCCTACCGTTGTAACACAAAAACCTTCTGGCACTTGTATCCCTTGAACGTTGGATAACTCCCCTAAATTCAATCCTTTTCCACCAACGAGTGAAAGCTGCGTGTTTTCTATTTCCTGAAAATCGAGAACGAAAGAACTCATGTAACATCTCTCCTTATTATGCATGTGTTCTTGATTGTAGCAGTAGTAAATGAGAATAAACAGTCTATTTTGAACGTTAATTACATGGTATAATTAAGTTAAGAAGAGATTAATAAGATGCCCCAGTTGAAGAACAGCAACTGGGGCATCTTATTTTTAATTTATTCATATTTAGCTTCGACATATTTCTAAATTGCATTTCCTTCTATCATAAAAATACCGTTATCTTTTGTTTTTGCAGAATTGATTATAGCTTGAACTAATATTTCTATTTGCAAAGGTTTTTGAAATCGAAACATCCAAATCTTACTAAACAACCGGATGTCTTCTAATCCAGTAATCCCCATTGTTCTATCACTATTTTTTCTTATCAATATTGGTGGATTAAAGATGAGCTAGTTGTACTACAATTTTTATATAGTTCATCAATGAAGCATAGGAAAGCATCTCGTTATTCCTAAGTCTCCAGCCTACATACTTTTAATAAGATTTATTTTCTCAATAAAGAATAATACTAAGTGCATAGCGTTTATTACAAACCATAACATGAAATTTGAGTTCTTTACAGTCTTCAACTGATTTGACTTTGTATTAGATAATTCTATCTTTAAAGACGTTAATATAATAGTGTTAGACATAAAACCTAACAATATAAATCCGAATAAAGGTAAGTTAGTTATAGCACCTATTACCATAATTCCTACGTATACTATAGTTAACTTCTTAATATACTTTTTATCTTCTTTTAACTTCTCTATATCTTTACTTTTAAACCAGTCTCTTACAATTCTTACAAAGACAATACTTTGAAATACTAGTACAACTATACTTACAAAAATAAGAAACAACGCCTCTACATGGTTTTCAATTAAAGTCCCTATACCGTTCATGTCATCTGTACCTCTTTTATTTATGTTTATTAGTACGAAAAAAATAATGTTTAACCGCAAAATATATGAGGGAGATACTGATAAATAATACTTTTACTTTATAAACCATTAAACTTTATTTACGTCTTTCTTTTGTTATTTTATTCCCTTTAGAACCTGCTAATAGTAAAAAATGAGATTGCTAACGTAACTAGCTCTTTGCTTTCATGTTAACCCTTCCCACCGAATAATTGATTTATGAAATCTCCCCTTATACTTACGAAAAAGGACACACCTAAGCATATAACTGCTAGAAAGGTATATCCTTTGTATATTTTTGGTTAAATTTGATTGTCCGTATATTATTTTATAGCGAAAAAAGTAATACGTCAAAATATTTTTCGAAAATTAAGGTTATTCATCACCTTTTACAAAACAAAAGGATTCATGGTAAGTCATCTCCCAATGATCGCAGCATACTTGCTCTTTCTTTTTGTTCTTTTATCAAGTTCATTTGCATGAATTTGAACAAAATTTATTCTAAAACACCATCTGCTCCTTTCACCATTGATTAAACTATTTGAGCAAGCTCTATACTAATAGCAGTTGCATAGACAAACACTTTAATCAATTTCAATTACATCACCAAACTTAAAAGTCTTCTTATTACAAAAAGATCCGTACAAGTAATCAACCCATTTAATGGATTTATATCATCTACTGTTATGTAATTTTTATATAAGTAGCCATTTTTATGATATGTAAGTAAAACCTCTTCCTCACCTAAATATGAAATTAACAGCTTATTTTCAATCCTTTCTTTTGCATCTTGCGTTAAGATTGGACGCGGGACCTTTGTTTGCTCGTGTATCATTTCTTTAATACAGACGAACTGCTCTGGCATACTAGCAAACGGTTGCCACTTTACCATTCCTCTTCCTTTTGGCATATTTGCATTCTTCACGATTTGTGCCCTCCTAATAATGTGTTTCTATATCTTGTTGTTGCGACGCTTGTGTAGGAAATCCCTCGTAAAATACTGTTCTTACCAAATCGTGTTCGAATTTCGTCCATGACCTTCGTTAATCTCATTTCTTTTTCTCTTTGTATAATGTTATCGAAAAGTGAAATTTGCTCTTCTCCTTCATTTATTAAATTTGTTAACGAAATACTTATCGATCGAATCGGCTCCCCTGTATGCCGCTCGTATAAAAAATATGTACAAACATTGTAAATATCCATCGTTAAATTTGTTGCTCTGTTTAACGTATGTGCCTTTCTTATTCCCCCGCCGTATTCCTTGCTATATCCAACTGAAAAATGGATCGTTTGTGCGTATTTCTTTTCTCTTCTCAACCTATAACAAACTTCTTCTATATGTTCTAATAAAATAACGACGAACTCTTCTACCGAATAATCACGTAATAATATTTGGCTTTTCGCTATAGATGTTGTTGCTGGAACATACTTCTCTGCTATTCTGCTGAAATCAATCCCGTTACTATGTAGATGTAATTCTTCTCCTATTACACCAAAAGATTGCTTTAAATATTTCAAAGGGTACTGCGCTAACTCCCCTATTGTATGTATACCTTCGTGAAGGTTCAGCTGTTCGTGACATGCTCTTTCCGGATAGAACCGTCATAGGTATACAAAAAGATGACACAAAGTCACTAAAAATTATGCAAACACTCTATAAAAGTATTCAAGCACCGTTCTTTCATACTAGTTTAGATGGCGCGGAAATGATTAAATATGCCTCGAATGCATTTTTGGCTACGAAAATATCTTTTATAAATGAAATTGCTAGAATTTGTGACGCTTATCACATTGATATTACTGAAGTAGCAAAAGGAATTGGGTATGACTTCCGAATCAATCCCAACTTTCTTCAAGCAGGGCTTGGTTATGGAGGATCCTGTTTTCCAAAAGATTTAAATTCACTAATTTACACCGCAAATAGTAAACAAGTATCAGTCCCTATTTTACAAGCTGTACAATCTATCAATTCAACACAAGTAGATCTCTATATTGAAAGAATCAAAAATAATTTAAAAAATCCTTCTTCGGAAAAATTAACAATTTTAGGGATTTCCTTTAAACCAAATACAGATGATACACGCCACTCTCTGGCTGTAACACTTATTGAAAAACTAATTCCGCTCGGTTACGAGATTCATACCTATGATCCAATAGCTATTCTCCCTTCGCATTTAAAAAAACAAGTTACACAACATACTGAATTGGAGTCCTCTATTACAGATTCGGATTGTATAATTATTGCCACAGAATGGGATGAATTTAAAACACTTGATTGGCAACAAGTAAAAAAATTAATGCGAGGATGTAAAATCGTCGGTGGCCGCAATTGTCTTGAACAAAATGAAATAGTAAAAAATGGTTTACATTATATTGGGATTGGTCGGCCATAAAAATCCTTGTAGCAGCAGTTGGTTTCATTAGTTCTGTTGCAAATTTTTTATGCGATTGATAGAGAAATGTTCTATTTTACAAGCTCAATACAAAACAACTTTATGATTTTTCTACAAACAGTCCAATTAAAAGAAACTTTATATTTATCGAAAGTAGTAACGCGGTAGATGGGAGATGCATTTTGGTTTGGTATAGCCAAAAAATATGTATATTCTTATAAAGTTATTTATGAAAAGAATATCCCGGAGAAAACAATTAGAACGTAATATATAAACGAAAGAGCCTACGCTTTTGAGTAGGCCCTTTCTCTTTTTATTTTAGTCAAAAAACTAAGCATCCCTTCATTCAAATACATTACCGATTGAGTTTATACATATTTCCTTCGAATTTTGCCAACCACCAATAACAGTAAGGGAATTCCTAGCTCATAGACGGGAAATGCAATTGGAATCACGAAAAATATGTAGTAATAATGGGTGAATATCTGGATATTTTTAACCGACACAGCTATGATAAACGAAAGAGGAGCAAGAACCCAAACTACTTTTCGCCAATCCTTCAAATGAAACATTTGTGCTGTTCCATAACAAGCAAGAAACATATATAACGCCAGTTTAACAAAAATACTAAAAAACCAAATAATAACAATCAGAATATCCACATTTTGAATGAATTCCATGACGGATATGTACCGGCTCAAATCGTATACCGGATACAAAAACCTTGAAGATAAATTTGGACCGAATGTTAAAATAACCGCTAATGTTCCGATCGTTACCATGAAAACGGCCAGTCCTACTCCCCACATCGCCCGTGATGACGCTTGTTCTGGTTTGTCCATAAAGAAAACGAACATTGTCATCATGACAGCCTCTCCAAAAAAAGCGGCTACAGGGGTATAGGAACCTTTAAGGATTGGAAACCATCCAGAATCGTGATAAATAGGGCGCATATAGTCCCAATTCATATTGCTAAAATTCAAAATGATTACAAACGTTATCATTAAAAGTACCATCGGCCCAATGATTTCACTTAAGCGTCCAATACCTTCCACCCCGCCTTGGTAAATAATAAAAATGAGCAATAACATAGCAGTAAAGACAATGACCCACAAAGGTGTATTATGAAACAAAGCGATAATAATGAAATCACCAAATTCACGGACGGTTATCCAAATTATCATGTACCATACAAAGAAGTAGGGAATAATCATCAGCTTTCCTAGCCATTTACCAAGAATGGTTTGACTAAATTCAATTAGAGTTTGCTTCGGATAAAGCGAACCGAGTGTAGTTGCCAGAAAAGTAATAGCAATCCCTACACACCCTGCAATCACGATTGAAATCCAAGCATCTTGTTTGGCAGTACGAATCGTAGATGGGATGATCAGAAGAATTGATTGCCCCACTTCAAATGTAAACATCATCCAAAAGATTTGCCTGCCAGAGATTTTCATTGAATTTCTCACACTCTATATTCCTCCTTATTTTTTTATTTCATTTTTCTTTAACTGCAACGATGGTCCAGTCAGCCCTACTCGCCGAATAGTCAAATTTGTATGAACAGAAACCTGCACTTTTCGAAACTGTTTCGTCCAATTCTTTTTTAGTCCTCTCCATTCGGATGGATATTTTTGATGAATGGCTTCTCCAAATCCAAAGATATCGGTTCCGTATTGTTTTTGAACCTTTTTAATAGTTTGGAGAGCTTGCTTTTCAGATTGTTTTTCCAATACATGTTCTAAAAGAGTAAGATTTTTTGGCTGCGAAAGATCTAAATTCGTATTGTTCTCCTGAATCGTTCCTTCGCCAGAAAAAATAATGTCACACTTAATTGTGTCCCCTTGAATAGTAGGTATGATTTTTCTTTTGATTTTTGTCATATATAAACTTGCACTACCATTTGCTTTGGAGGCAGTTGCTGTAATCGTCTGTTTACTTAAACGATTCACTACCCAAAGAGTGGTTAACCATTCCTGCATATTTAAGTATCCTACCAATTTGAGATCGTTGTTAAATATCGCTCCCCCTACAATTTGAAACCCTTTGACCTCAGTTTTATCTTTTTTATGAGACACATTTAGTTTAATAACAGGCAAAATTGGAGTGATTCCATCACTCGTACCAGCAATAAGAAAATTTAATAAGGACGTATCTCCCAATGCCTCTATTTGCATATGCTCTTTAAGTGCCCCAAGTGCTGGTATAGCCTCTAAAGGGATGGATGCTTTCAGAAACTCTTTTGCAGTATTATCCTTTACTACTAACGCATCTGCTCGTAATCGAATATCAGGATCACGGCTGTATGCATCTAAGACTGGAGCGAGACCGTTTTTAGCCATTTTTTCTCCAATTAATATCACACGCTGGTGCCCTCGAAAGATTTCTCTCGACATTTTTGTTTGCATCATTTGTACGGCTTCATGTGTATCCTTTCCAGTTCCCGATTCTATAAAAACCGATTTTCCTGCATCACTTCTTCCGCTCTGTCCCATTCCCATTTTTGATGGGATGATAAATTGAGCGCTAATTTCAACCTTGTTATTCTTCGCTTGATCAAGTCCCCATCCTAATTCTATTGCCAGATCATTTAACTCCGTCCGATCCCAGCAGCCCGTCAAGAAAAATAAAGAAACGACCAGTATCATACAACATGCCTTGTGCAGGCTCATTCTGTTTCTCCTCCTCGTTTCGCACCTGGCTGTTGCCCATCTGGAAAACGCACTTTATCTTCACCAGATACCATTATAGGACGGTGAGTCATATTCCACCGAGGTGTTCGGAGCAAAATATCCTTTAAATCACGAGGAGTCTGAGGCGCAACCGGACTTAGATACGGAATGCCAAAAGAACGAATGTTAGTTAAATGAATCAAAATCGCAAGAGTGCTTATAGCAATGCCATATAGCCCAAGCATCCCCGCCAATAGTAGCATCGGAAAGCGCAGCATCCGGTAAGCTGTTCCTAAGTTGTAGCGCGGGAACGCAAACGACGCAATACCAGTTGTCGCCACAACAATAACCAAAGGTGCCGAAATAATACCAGCTTGCACGGCAGCTTGTCCGATAACAAGTGCTCCGACAATGCTAACTGCTGATCCAACAGGTTTTGGTAACCGAACGCCCGCTTCCCTCAAACCTTCAAATAAAAATTCCATCATTAGCGCTTCTATGACAGCTGGGAAAGGAATGCCTTCTCGAGCAGCTGCAATACTAATAAGCAAATTTGTCGGGATTAATTTCGGATGAAAGGTTGTAATAGCAACATAGAGAGACGGAAGAAATAATGAAATATTGATTAATACTAAACGTATCCATCGAATAAAGGTCGTGTAGATGGATCGTTCATAATAATCCTCCGATGCTTGAAGACCTGTCCAGAATGTCATAGGAACGATCAGAACGAAAGGTGTGTTATCTACAAAGATGGCGACTTTCCCTTCTAATAGGCTTGCACACACTGCATCTGGCCGCTCGGTATTCTGAATTTGTGGAAAGGGAGAAAAAGGCTGATCCTCGATAAACTCTTCAATGAAAGCTGACTCCAACACCCCATCAATTTGAATTCGCTGTACCCTTTGGCGAACTTCATCCAAAATCGAATCGGGAGCAATGCCCTCAATGTAGGCAATCACCACATCTGTCTGTGATAATTCCCCAATCGAATAGGGCTCCATTTTTAGCCTTGAGCTCCGAATTCTTCGGCGAACAAGACTCGTATTGACCCTTAATGTTTCCGTAAACCCGTCCCGAGGACCACGAACAGAGATTTCGGCAGCAGGCTCTTCAATACTCCGTTTTTCAAACCCTTTTAAATCCGCAATCAGGGCTTGACTCTCTCCATCTGTTAGAATGACGATATTAGCTTTCAATACTCCCTCTATAACCTCATGAACTTTAGAAACCGTCTTTACTTGAGAAACAGCAATAAGCTGATTTTGGATGATTTCCCCTACTGAATCCACACTCTTTAATCCACTGGGCATACCTTCGAACATCATTGGTTTCAAAACAACCTGTTCCACGATTTTGGTGTCTACTAATCCATCTATATAAATAAAAAGAATTTTAGTTTGACTATTTATGAGAATTGGACGAAAAACAATATCGGAACAATTGTCAAAAACTTGTTTCAAAACTTCTTCATTCGCAGATACACTCTGTTCGAGTTCACGATCTTGATCATTTTGGAGTAGCAAACTTGTACTCTCAAGTTCCTGAATATCTTTTTTTAAACGTTTTCTACTAAGTTTTTTCATCATACTACCCCATTTATTGAATGGTTTATATTTTTTATAAAGACAAGCTTTTCTATATTTGGACCTTAAAGTTAATGATTCCTTGACAGCAAAGCTTTATATACCTTCCACCTAATAGTTTTAAATAAATAATGATTTTTGGAAGGTAAAATCATTTGTCTTAAAAATGCTAACAAGAAAATACACCCTTGATATCCTTCTTACAATTTCCATCAATAGGGAAATTATTCAATTATTTCTTTAAGTTAGTTAATCTATAAATAGGGAGATCCATTTTCACAACTCAGTAAACGCTTCTTTTTTGATTGCTATTAATTGAATATGAAACAGATTTAATTGAAGATATGGATTGCAGTATTACTCTTAAAGATTCAAATAATGAAAGAGGCTGGAGAATTTTTCATCCTGTTAATGTAAATAAAATGTTCCATTATAATGTAACCCTTCTTTCTATTGTTCAATTAAGTTGAGAATGGAAAGTCCGCATTAATTGGATTCTTATTGTCCAAAAGTAGTGCGATAGGCGAATAAAAAAGCAGTACCATCTATTGGTACTGCTTTTTTGAATGAAGAGTATTTTGTTAATTAGAACGTACTTGCTACTTTAGCAGCTTTGTAAAGACCTTCTGCAATAATATCTTCTGCTTGATCTGGGAATTGATTGTGACCTTCAATCACTACTTTCTCCATATCTTTTACACCGAAGAAGCTCATCATACTTGCTACATATTTAACGGCCATTTCCATTTCAGCTTTTGGACCTTTAGAATATACACCGCCGCTTGCGTTTAATAATGCAATTTTCTTATTTCCAATAAGACCTACTGGACCTTCTGGCGTATATTTAAATGTTTTGCCCGCGCGATTTAAGTAATCAATATATGTGTGTAGTACAGCCGGAATTGTTAAATTCCATAACGGGAAACCGAATACAACTTTATCAGCTGCAAGGAATTGATCTAAATATTTATCCGCAACAGCTACTACTTTTGCTTCTTCCGCTGTTAGATCAAATCCTCTACTATCCTTAAAAGTACCATTAATCATATCTACTCCTACATATGGCAAGTCTTCCTTGTATAAATCAAGCTCTATCACTGTATCATTCGGATGCGATTCTTTGTAGCTTGCTAAAAAAGCATAATATAATTTCACGCTAACTGCTTGACCTACTGGACGATTGTTTGCTTTTACAAATAAAGCTGTTGTCATTCTTTGTTACTCCTATCATTCAATCTTATGTGTTATATATTTATTTACTAAAAAGGGCATTATATTGTTTTTTATAATATCTTCTTAAAACTGTACTCCATATCTCCACCTAGAGCTTCAGCTGTATCACCAGTTTCTCTAAAGTCATGTGTATGAATTAGTTCAAACGGACCAAAATCTGTTTGTTTATAAAATTCATAGCAAGGGAATCCATCATGTTTACCTTCAATATCAACAGTACCATCTTTTGTGACATGCACAGTTAAAAGATAGTCAACAGCAGGTGCATTTATATTTAATGGGTTGCTAGCACTTGCACTCATTTGAAACTTGACGTCATCAGAAGCCCATTCAATATCAGTACATACAATACGTTCTGTACTAGCTTTTCCTGTTTTTTTATTAACGGAACCGTCTGGATTTGTAACTCTTTCCGTTGTTATACCCGTATTCCCATATGCGAAAATTTCTTTTTTATGAAAATCTACAATTACTTCTTGTTCAACTCTAGAACGCATAGCATTTGCAGCATAAGGGGTAAATTCACGTGAGTCACCTTCGAATTCGATTAAGTTTCCCAATTGATTATCTTTCTTAGATCCAGTCCAACCTATTGCAGTCCAAGACGTTGGAATGAATACACTTGCTCTAATTTTAACGATATTAGCCATGAGAAACACCTCTGTAATTTTATTTTCAAGTAATACAAAACATTGAATTATTTAGCAAACAAGGTCACAACTTCTTTAGAACAATCAATTATTTTCCTTTCATACTCACTACTGCTTGCAAAGCATGATACTCTTCTGATTCATATTTATATTTAAATTATCTTTTTAAAATTGTATTCCATCTCTCCAGCTAGCGCTTTTGGAGTGTCACCAGTTTCTCTGTAATCATGTGTATAGATTAGTTCAAATGGGCCAAAATCTGTTTGCTTATAAAATTCATAGCAAGGGAATCCATCATGTTTACCTTCAATATATAAAGTTCCACTTTTGTTTACATGTATAGTTAATAAATAGTCCGCCGCAGGTGCTGCTGTATCTAAAGGGTTGCTGGCGCTTGCCCTCATTTCAAAAGAGACTTCATCAGCGCCCCATGCAACATTCGTACATACAATGTTTTCTGTACCTGTTTTCCCCTGTTTATGCTCAATAGAACCATCTACATTTGTAATTTTTACAGTTGTAATACAAGCATCTGCAAATGTAAAAATTTCTTTTTTATGAAAATCAATAATCACTTCTTGCTCTAATCTTGACCGCATTGTGTTTACAGCGTGTGGTGTAAATTCACGTGCATCACCAGTATATTCTAAGATTCTTCCTGTTACAGAATCCTTAATAGGCTCTAACCAAGCATACGGAGCAAATACACTTCCCCTAATTTTAACGATATTAGCCATGAGAAACCTCCATAATGTATTAATTTTATTTAGGTAAATCCTATTCTTTTCATACTACGAATACAGTCAGTTAAGTTGACTATATCTCGTATAGTACAACGGAATTCCAATATAGTCAACTTAATTGACTTTAAGGCGCTGGTTTTACATATAAATCATCAGATACTGATTGAATTGGATCTTACATCACTTTTGCCATTATTCATTCTCAACTTTCTGTTTTTATTATGATAGATAATAAACCACACACGGAAGGATCAATAAAATAACAAAGTTACAAAAAGTAACCTAATTAACTCATTTAAAACAAGGGTTTTTATTGTATTTATATTTTCTTTTCTAATTAAATCGTCTATATGGTTTCTTATTTTCTAAGTTATTCCTATTGATTTCTCAATGTAATAGAACACACAAAAACCCTTATTTTATATAGTTTTAATTTATGTTTACTTAGAGATAACTATTTAGTTGCTAGCCTATAAAAAATAATTCGAAGGAAATAAAAAGAAAAAAAAGGAAAAATAAAATTGTTGACTTATTTTATTTACATTGGTTACTATTAGTGTCGTCGGGTGACACAAGTTACTAATAGTAACCTTGAGTTATGCAATCAAATACACTAAGGGTTTAAGAAAGAAGGAACAATTACATGAATAAATTTAATATTTCCAATAAAGGATCTATTCAAACGAATTTGAAAGGAAAAGATCTTCTTGCTCAACCTTTCTTAAATAAAGGATTAGCATTTACAAAACAAGAACGTAAAGATCTTAGCTTAGAAGGGATATTACCTCCAACAGTTTTAACGTTAAAAGAACAAGTTAAACGTGCTTATCGACAATTTAAAGAACAGCCTAATAACTTACGGAAAAATGTTTGGTTAAACGATTTATCTAATCGCAATACCGTATTATTCTATCGATTACTAACAGATCATCTTAGTGAAATGTTACCTATCATTTACACTCCGACTGTTGGACAAGCCATTCAAGAGTATAGTCATGAATATCATCGTCCAGACGGTGTTTATCTTTCTATTAATGATTTAGATGGTATTGATAGAGCATTTGCAAATAGTGGAGTTAAGGCAGAGGATATTGATTTAATTGTAGCTACAGACTCTGAAAGTATTCTGGGCATTGGAGATTGGGGAGCAAACGGAATTAATATTTCTGTTGGTAAATTGGCCGTTTACACAGCAGCTGCTGGTATTGATCCCAGCCGTGTGTTACCTGTTGTATTAGATGTAGGGACAAACAACGAAGAGTTGTTACAAGATCCTGTTTATATTGGAAATCGACATGAACGTGTTCGAGGCGAAAGATATGACAAATTTATTGATGCCTATGTTGAAAAAGCATTAGAAATGTTCCCAAATGCTTTATTACATTGGGAAGACTTCGGGAATGTCAATGCTCGCAACATTATTGAGAAATACGGAGATAAGATTTTAACATTTAATGATGACATTGAAGGTACTGGAGCTATTACATTAGCAGCTATCCTTTCTGCTGTTCAAGTTACTGACGTTCCTTTACGAGAGCATCGAGTAGTGGTATTTGGACCAGGGGCCGCAGGGATTGGTAATGCTGATCAAATTCATAATGCGATGGTGTTTGATGGTCTTTCGACAGAAGGAGCATATAGTAGATTTTGGGCTGTTGATTATCGAGGACTTTTAACAGACGATATGGATGGTATTTTAAACTTCCAAAAACCTTACTTACAAAAATCGGAAGAAGTAAAAGATTGGGCTCGTGATGAGTCCGGTAAAATAACTCTTCTGGAAGTGATTAAACAAGTAAAACCTACTATTCTGATTGGAACATCAGGTGTAACGGGAGCCTTCTCAGAAGAAATCGTAAAAGAAATGGCCAAACATGTGGAACACCCAGTCATTATGCCAATGTCAAACCCAACGCCATTAGCAGAGGCAACTCCACAAGATTTACTTACTTGGACAGATGGAAAAGCACTAATTGCAACAGGAAGCCCATTTGATCCCGTTTCTTATAAAGGTACAGTATACGAAATTGGTCAATCTAACAATGCATTTGTATTCCCTGGTTTAGGACTTGGTTCGATTGTCGTAAAAGCGAAAGTGATTACAAGTGGTATGTTTACTGCTGTTGCAAATGCTGTGACTGATATGACTGATAGTCGTAAAGCTGGTGCTTCATTACTTCCAAGTACAAAGGACTTGCGTTCTGTTTCTATAGCAGTAGCAATTAAAGTTGCAAACGCAGCTATTCAAGATGGCGTGGCTCAACATGTTCCAGAAGATGTTGAACAAGCTGTAAAAGATGCTATGTGGCATCCAACTTATAAATCAATCAAAGCTAGTGAAAATTCGGAGATAACTATGTAGTTTTAAATGAATGCCTATCACCTTGATAAGCATTGGTATTTACTAGAAATTATTCACTTTGAAGTTAAATCTTAATTTAAGGATATACACCTAGATCAAAGTGAAATATGGAGGATTTTAAAATGGAAACGAGTCAAATCTTTATTATTCTAACACCTATTTTCTTTACCATCCTATTAGGATATTTAGCTGGATATTTTAAAAAATTTGATGCGAAGACATCACAAGGATTAAATACATTAGTAACTAAATTTGCATTACCAGCCCATCTGTTTGTGGGGATTACAACAACATCTAAGCAAACATTAATTGAAAAATGGCCATTTTTACTTGCCTTAGTTATTGGTATTGTAGGTTTTTATATTATTTTCCTGTTAATCGCTAAATACGTATTTAAGTTTTCATTAACAGAAGCATCAATGTTTTCTTTAAACTCAGCCCAACCAACTTTTGCATTTATGGGAACGCCGGTTTTAGGAAGTTTGTTTGGAGCAAGCGTGGCAGCACTTCCAATTGCCATTACAGGAATCGTTGTGAATGCCATTCTAGATCCATTAGCTACTATTATTGGTGCAGTGGGTCAACGTCAGAATGAAGAGACTGACGAGAAAGAAAGTCTTTTGAAAGTAACTGTTAAATCAATTTTACATGGTCTTTCAGAGCCGCTAGCCTGTGTTCCTTTAATTGGGGTTATTCTTGTGCTATGCGGGTTCCAATCACCACATTTATTAGCGAAGAGTTTAGAGCAAATTGGTGGCATTACATCGGGTGCAGCATTATTTGCTGTTGGGGTCACAATCGGAATTCGTAAAGTTCAATTTAGCCCAACTGCATTTGGGATTGCACTTCTTAAAGTAATCGTTCAACCACTTGCCATGCTTGGAATTGCGCTTGCAATAGGATTATCTTCAGGTGACGTAACAAAGTTAGTTTTATTAGTAGCATTCCCAGGATCTGCAGTAGCTGCTATGATTTCGTTGAAATTCGACAGTCTAGCAGGTGAGACAGCCTCTTCCTTTTTTATTAGTGCGCTTATGTCTCTTGTTACCCTTCCCTTTTTGATTTCTTGGTTGATGTGAATAAGTTACTGTCAATCAATTAAGATTGTAAAGAATTGAACTGTACTCTATAAAATGGACAGTTTAATAAAAAGGACCTAAAAAATCAAACACTTAAAAGATGGTTTCCGCATTCTACCGGAGCCATCTTTTTTAGTGCCTACTGATAACGGTTATAATTATAATCCTAAAACAATCTGAGTAAACGACTGAAAATCATTTTGGTGGATTAAATTAATGTACGTAATACTATAGAGCGAGATGATATTGTGGGATGAATTTGCTACAAGATAAGTGAAGAAAGGCCTAGGAAAGTTTTTAGATTAAAATATTTAAAAATATTTAGCAACTTCTTTAGCTCTAATAATAGCTTTTCCCTTAATTTCTTCAGCTTGCTCTGGAAATTTATTATGCCCTTCGACAAATATTCCTTCAAAGAAAGATGTTCCAAAGAATTCCATCATAACCTCTAAATACCGATGCCCCATCTCCTTACGAGCTTCTGGTCCTTCAGAATAAATATCGCCACGTGCCTGAATGTGCAATGCTTTTTTACCTGTTAATAATCCTACCGCCCCTTCTTTTGTATACTTAAATGTTTTTCCTGATACAGCCACAGCGTCAAGATATGTTTTTAAAATGGCTGGAATAGAGAAATTCCACATTGGAGCGACGAATACATACTTGTCAGCTAATACAAATTGTCCACCTAATTCAGCTAGACGTCCTACTTTTGATATTTCAATAGGTGTTAATTCATGTAAAGGAATGCCAGATCTAAGTTTCTTCCATCCATTAAATACATCAGCATCAAGATATGGAATATCCGCTTTGTATAAATCAAGATGAACAACTTCATCATAAGGGTTTAATTCTTTATAAGATTTAATAAATTCTTTTCCAACTGCCATACTGTATGATTCGGTATCGTCAAATGGATGCGCTGTAATATAAAGAAGATTTGCCATTTGTCCCTTCCTGCCTTTCTAGAATGAAGTCAGTTATTATTTTAATATGAATTGTCTACTTATTGAATTGATTGACTATATTTTTTAGGAAATTGCACTTGGTCTTGTCTTAATATGTGTTTGATTTACGTATTTGAAAGGACTTTTTATTTACTCTTTTATCCAACTTTCAGCCCATTGACTAATTGGTCCAAGAATTCTTCCTAACTCTGTTCCTTTTTTTGTTAGTAAATACTCTATTCGCACAGGGCGTTCCGCGGTCACATGTCGTACTACCATATCGTTATCCTCAAGTTCTTTCATTCTTTCTGTAAGCATACGTTTACTTAAATCTGGAATCATTGAATGAATTTCACTAAAACGTTTAGGACCACTCATTAGTACATAAATAATTAGTCCTGTCCATCTTTTCCCTATTAATTCAAAGCCTTTTTCTATTTTAGGCCCTATGTCTCGTTGTTCATCCATTTCTCTTACCTCCGTATAGATGATTTATAATCTTTCATTCCCCGTACATTTATTGTAATCACATAAATTATATCAAATAAACACAACAATTCCTTTATTTTAGTAGGAATTTATAATTAATTGGATATTTAAAGTAACCTAGATATTTTGGTGATGAAGATTTTTTAAAAAATCTATATTTACATCATGTTATTTCTTTTTAATATGTAATTTCATTGAGTTTTTATGTGAGTATATATTTCTTAACGTACAATTATATTAAGGGTATTGCGGTTACATAAAGGAAGTCAACTTACTAATGGTTACCTTGTGTAATACCGTTGTTACTTTTTGAATATTCTAGTTATACTGCGTTTATAAAAGAAATTTTATTATATAAGACATAAAAAAAATTCTTTTAGTTTCTATCCCTTAAATTATTATCCAAAAAATAACATCCTTACAAGAACTCATTAATTAAAACAGAAAATTCAAAACAGAGATTTTGTATAACAAGGATCAATTTTTTTGATACCTGACACACTTGCATAAAAGCTACGAAGATCTACAGAGTAATACGATTTATAAAAGCGAATAATCATACAAGATTATCACTCCTTTAAAAAACCTATTTAAGAAAAACTTACTTGAAAATCCATGTGAAAGGTAAGTATGTCTATTCTTACGACGTTATTTCTGAAAAGGACATTCCGGAGAAAATAAGAAAACAGGTGGAAAATAGCATATAAATGAAAGAGCCTACTCGTATGAGTTGACTCTTTCTCTTTGAGAATATCCAATACGCTCTACAGCAAAAAACTATGATTAAACTAATAAAAAGAATTCAAATTACTCCCAAACAACACTTCGCCTCTCATATTCCATTCTATATTCAACGGCCGCTGCAATTTTGGAGCTTGCGAACCTTTCTGTAATCCAAAGACCTAAATCAATTCCTGAAGTAACTCCTCTTGCAGTGATACTATCGCCTTGATCCACAATTCTATAAGGACGCAGCTCTCCCCCGTATTCACTCATTTCATTCTGCGCCAAATGGTGCATTGTTGCCTTTTTATCATTCAATATACCAGATGCAGCTAATAGCATCCCTCCTGTACAAACTCCAGCAACAATTGTTCCTTCATTGTGCATCTCTCTAATCATTTTGGTCAAAGTTCCAATCTCTGCTTGCTTTCGTGCCCCATGTTCAGCTTTATGATTCCAACCACCACCAGGTACAATTAACAAATCTGGACGATTATCCATTCGTAAAAAATCATTTAGTTTAACCGTAACTCCAAACGAAGTAGTAACTTCTTGTTTTGATTCACTTGAAACTAATTCAACCGTAAATGGAGCCCCTTACTCTATAAACTTTCAAATGTTCCTCTAAGCGCCTCACATCATCTAACACACTTAGCGTTTTCTTTACAAAATTCCAATTCAAACTACCGGATAACCATAATAATGAAGCAAGTCTTTTATAATCATTTGAGGTTACAATATTATGAGCCTTATACCCTTCTAAAAATGCACTAGCAACCTTCGAACATACTTCATGAGACTGTATCCCTTCTGTTCGAGAATACCATTTTATTAAAAAGGCTAATCCTTCAATGCGGTCGACATAACCGATAGACTCAAAATCGATAATTCCTTTTACTTGTTGAGCCGAGTCCCATAAAACATTTAAAGGATTTAAATCTGTTTGTACGATAAACTGTAAATCACTTGTATATGCGCACTCTATATGATATCTAGCAAGATCTATATACTCCCGCAATTCCTTACATGTCCCGTACTTATTTTCTAACATTTTTACAAACTCAACATATCCATCCAAATGAGATTTCTTTTGAAAAATCGAGCTTGGAAATGTACTAGAAATATCATGGATCCTTCTTGCTTCCTTTCCGAAGGTTTTTGCAATATTTTCTGTACAATGTGTAATATGTTCTCCTTCCATCCAATTAGACAATACAAATCGGTACTGTTCATCATTCCAAGTGACTAATGTAAATGACTCCCCTGACCTATTCTTGTTCATTTGCATAAAAAGAATCCCATGCTTGCGTAAATAATACGTATACCGTACTTGCTCTTTCAATTGTTCATTTGATAACGTTCCAAAAGCTGGATTTATTGTTCGTTTTCTATTAATGAACCGTGCAGAATATCGATTTCCATTTACTATAATTTTATAGTGTAAATCAGTATTCCAGCTATTTTTATGTAATTCTTCTTCTACTACTAATGAATGGAGTTCTTTAAAATAGTTCATTAATACATTTTTTATTATGTGTTCCACTTTATTCTCCTTTCAAACAAAAAAGCCGCATTTGCGGCTCATAAACTTATAAAACTAACTCATGCCGTTAATGCCTTACCGTTTAATCGCATCAACAATTAGCGACGGGAAACCAAGTTTATCTCCTTTATTTCTAGAATCATATCTTTTTGAACGGAAAATAACACCATCGTTCGCATCCCATTCATTGTAATAAAATTGCCCATTTTCATCACAATATTCAAGTAAAACTACTTCAAATCCAGCAGTTTCAAACATTTTCGTTAATGTTTTATAATTATGAACGATTTTATGGCTTGCAGCTGGATGGTCTTTCGGGCCAGGTCCGCCTACTTGAACTATATTTTGATAGGTTTCATCTTGGAAAAATGCATCAGGGACACCGCACCGAATATGACCTGACGGCTTCAAAAATTTATAACAAATTCCAGCTGCTTTTACACCTTCCTCAAAAGTAAGATGCTCCCATACATGCTCTGCTAAAATAGCTGAAATAGAATTATGTTCAAATCTTTCTTCCCATGTAGTTTCAACTAATAAGTTAAGCTCATCTTCTTGCGTTTGAATCCAACCTGGATTGTTATTAAATGCTCCAGCTCCAACTACTACTTTCATTTCTTCTTGTTTTATTACCATCATTTTCACCTCATAAGAATTTCAATTCATTCATCTTTTCTATGTTTACTATAATTTTTCCTTCTTCAACTAAACTGCCAGTTCGTTCAATAAGAAAGTCAACAAAACTCTTTAACATAAAAAAACCTCCACATGTGGTACGTAAGTATATTAATACGTAATGACTCACTAATTAAGACATTTTCGAAATGGTGGCACTTCATAACCATCCAACTAGCAAAACAACAGACTTTAAGCCGATGGTTATGAAATTCCTTCTTTTTCTATAAACAAAACCCTCCAGAAACATCTAAAATTTGCCCTGTTACCCAGCGACTATCAGAAGAAGCAAGGAACGCTACTGCATCTGCAATATCTTCAACTTGCCCTATTCGCCCGAAAACAGATGAATTCGTAGCAAAATTTCGTATTTCCGGATTATCTAGCAATTTCGCATTAATATCTGTCTTCGTATATCCCGGCATAATTGTATTCACTGTTATACCTCTTTCTCCAAGATGTTTAGCTAGAGGAAGAGTCATCGTATTAAGCGCACCTTTACTTAAACCGTATGCAATTGATCCTGTAAAACCAAGCCGTACTTCGGCTGATGATATGTTAATAATACGTCCTTGTTCTCGTAGAAGCGGTAATGTTTGCTGAATTAAAAAGAACGGTGCCTTCATATTTACAGCCATAATTTCATCAAAAACTTCTTCTGTCGTATTTTCAATCGTTCCTTGTGTACCTATCCCTGCATTGTTTACTAAAATATCAATCTCTGATGTATCAACTCTTGTTTGCAGTTCATTCTCTAATTGCTCTACTAGCTTTTTGACACCATCAATTGAATTAAGCTCAGCTTCAATTAAGAATGCTCTCCCTCCATTAGATTCAATTTCTCTAATCGTTTCATCTGCAGCTGTTTTATTTCGGCCATAGTGAACAGCAACTAATGCCCCATCTTTCGCCAATCTCATCGCAATCGCACGGCCGATTCCTCGACTTGCTCCTGTTACTAACGCTACTTTTCCATCAAGATTCTTCATTTTTTCCATCCTTCCTAAATTTCCGTTTAATAAAGTGAAACTTTAATCAGGCCTCACCAATCGGGCGTTTACGGGCAGTTGATCTCCCCACCTAACTTCTTTTCTCCAGCCGACCTTTGAGGTGGGAGTCTTACTGCCCACAAATAGTGGGATAAATTCTACACTTATATTTTTATTCAAATACCAATAATTTTAAATATAGATTTATAGGTAATTTAGTCAATTAACTTATGTTATTATAGTTATAATTTACTATTTACTTTAGAAAACAAAATGAGGAGGCTACACAATGCAAAATGCAGTAAAACTGGATGAAATCGATCATAAAATTATGAACTTACTATATGAAAATGCGAGAATTTCTGTTTCAGAAATAGGACGAATTATATCAATGACGCAGCCTGCTGTAAAAGAACGAATTAACAAGCTTGAAGATCAAGGGGTTATAGCGGCTTACCGAACGAAATTTGAGCCTTCCAAAATTAATAAAAACATTCAAGCATTCATCATGTTTAAAACGAGCCAATGCTCTGATTTTATACAATTTTGTAATGCTGCTCCTGAAGTAACAGATTTATATCGAATTAGCGGGGAGTTTAATTATATGATGAAGGTCATGAGCGATTCGATGGATTCTCTCGCTGCATTTTTAGATTCTTTAATGCAATTTGGATTATCGTCTCCTTTAATTGTTTTAAAGAGTGAGTTTGAGGAGAAATTGTCGTTCTGATAAGAGGGTACTAAGGTAGCAATATGAAGTGTATGTGGAAAAATCCTTTTATAATATAATAAAACCAGCCATAGGCTGGTTCTTTTTTCATTCAATTTCCTACTAAAAAATCCCGGGTATAATTCTCCTTCTTCCCTATCCCTGATTCCTCTGCGCCTCCCTAAACTCTTCCTTCACCTTCTCTAACAACCCTTCTTCCGTAATTAATCGATACGCCGTATTCGCTAATGCTTTTGCCGATGTAATTAACGCTTTATCTCCTAGTTCTGAACGTGCTGCTTCTCTAAATTCATTCGTATGTGCAATTAAGTCATCTGGGCCGATTTTAATGTACGGGTGAATGGTCGGTACGACTTGGCTTACGTTTCCTGCATCGGTTGAACCGATACCAAGTCGTTCTTTACGGTTTACATCTTCACCTAGTAACTCTAGTTCTTCAGCTACGATGTCGTTATATGTTTTTGTTACGAGTAATTCATCGATTTCATTTTGGAATTGATGGATTTTTACTTTTGCACCTGTTGCTAATGCTGCTCCCTCTGCGATGTTTCTTACTTTTTCTGTTACTTCCGCACATCTTTTTCTCGTTGCTGCGCGGATGAAGAACCTCGCTGCAGCGTAGTCAGGAATAATATTAGGTGCTTTGCCGCCTTCTGTAATGACGCCATGAATTTTCACATCTGATGGGAGTTGTTGGCGAAGTGCATTAATACTGTTATACAGCTGGATAATCGCATCTAATGCGTTAATTCCTTCTTCAGGTGAAGCTGCGGCGTGAGCTGTTTTACCGTAAAAATGAAAATCAAGTGGATCGACTGCTAGTGATGGACTCGTCGTCGCTGTTTTTCCGCTCGGATGAATCATAAGCGCCGCATCAATGTTTTTAAATAAACCAGCTTTTACATAACTCGATTTTGCGCTACCATTAGGCCCGCCCTCTTCTGCTGGTGTTCCGAACACGACAACTTCTCCGCCGATTTCCTCAAGCGTTTCTGATAACGCGATTGCTGCCGCAACGCTAATTGTGCCAATTAAATTGTGACCACACGCATGACCAAGTCCTGGTAAAGCATCATACTCAGCTAAAAATGCGATAACTGGTCCTTTTTTCCCTGAACTTTTCCGTGCGATAAAACCTGTTTCATGACCAGCTATGTTATGTTGCAATTGAAAACCAGCACTACCTAGCAATAAACTTAACGTTCTTGATGCGTAAAATTCTTGGTTACCAATCTCTGGATTCGCATGAATATTATGACTTGTTTCTATGTACTTTTCCTTATTTCTTTCTATACTCTCTTCAATCGTTTTTCTTTGTGACGTTACTCCTGTCGCTCCCATTTTTCTTCCTCCTTTTATTTTCACGTAAAAAAGCCTCTTTCTAAAAGATAGAAAGAGGCTTCTGTATATACAGAAGCCTCTTTCTAAAAGATAGAAAGAGGCTTCTGTATATACAGTCAAAATGAGCTTCTTTCTTATCTTTCAAGTTACCTTGCTGGAATTGGCACAGTATTCATAAAGAATCCGCTGCCGAGGTATCGTAGGGCCAGTCCCTCCACCTCTCGTGATAAGAATTTTCATAAAATTATATTAAATTATTTTTTATTCTAAATTCATTCCGATTAAAAGTCAAGGAATTCCTATCCGAATTTACCGAATATCTAAAAATCCTTTTAATACACCAATTGTCTCCGGTGCTTGTAGTCTTGCACATATGTACGGAAATTCCGTACTACCTTCAAATATCATTTGAGATGTGAGCGGTGCTCCTGCCCAAAAGATTTCATCATCAATTACTATAAACGGGAACGCTTTGTTTTGCCTTTGTAACTTTATATTTTTTAATGGAACTGGTCCGTCACTATATACCGTTACTTGTGCATTCGTACGCATTAACGCTTGCCATACTCGTTTATCTACTTGCTTCGTACTTGGAAGTGAAATGACAATTTTTCGTTTCGCAGCTAAAATATCTTTTAATAGCCCTTTCGGCTCCTCAAGATTCATTTCCATAAACCAGCGTAAACGTTTCGAAATTTTCCGCTCCCACAATTGTCTTGATGTCGTGCGATCATACACATCTCCGTGACGTTCTATATGAGCTGTTAATTGTGATAACGCTTGTTTCCTCGAAAGATTTTTACGCATATAATGGCAATCTGATAATTGAATGAACTTCCCTCTCGCTCTCGTTACTGCTACATTGACGAGGCGATGGTTTTTATGATCAAAGAATAACACACCAGGACGTTCCTGCGGATAACTATCAACCGTATCAAAGATCAACATATCTCTTTCAGAACCTTGAAACTTATGAACTGTTGCCGCTAATACTGGTATGTTTTGATATTTCGTTCTCTGCAACATTTCTCTAATACACGTTGATAAAAAGCGCGACTGCGCCCTGTAAGGTGTAACTACACCGATAGATTGAACACCATCTAACAGTCCGATTAAAATCATTTGCATCGCTACTAAACCAGACATAATATTAAAACGCGAACCGGAAGCAGCGTCTTTTAAAGAAAATGCTCCCATTAAGCTCGTATCAAATAAAACACTCGCCTCATTTGCGAACGGTTGTAGTTGCGCAAGTTCTTTACGCTCTGAAACAGACGGATGATCGTACACTCTATTTTTATAAATAAATGAATTCGTAAACTTCGATATATCCGCATGCATACGTCTTTGTTCCTGCAACATAAAAAGGTTGGGATGTGCTTCTGATTTATTTACAGAATCAACAATCCCTGCATGATAAAACATATCTTCGCCAAGCCATTTTCGAACGAGTTCATGGTTTGCCATCGCAATCGGAGGCAATTGTAAAAAGTCGCCACAAACGACAATACGTTTTCCAAGTGAAGCTGCTAATGCGATTTGCGGAACATAAGCCATACTTACTTCATCTACGACAACTAAATCAAATGTACGCTCATAAATAAGTGAATCAATGGCACATTTCGATAAAGTCGCACCGATTACTTTCGCATTTTCAATGTATTCTTTTTCTACTTCTTTAATTTTCGCTTTTTGCTTTCGAAGATCACTTTCAATCTCTTGTATACGCTTCTTATCAGCAGAAGTCGCTTTATATGATAAAATCTTTTCACGAAGATCTTGTCGTGTCTCTTCTAAATAGAGTCTTTCTTCTCCCCAAGATCCGTTCGTCGTTTCAACTAACTTCGACGCAAGTAACGTTTCATGATTTCGTATATGTTCATGTTGACTAAAACCGTAACGAACAATTTCGCCAGGTGTCCATTTCTTTTTCTTCTCAATTTGCTTCGTTACTTCACTCATTAATACGTCCACAGCCGCATTACTATGAGCTAGCACAAGTACCGATTTTCCTTTTTGATAATGAGCAGAAATAATACGCGATAAATTGTAAGACTTCCCTGTTCCCGGTGGTCCCCACACGTACGTTGTCGGATTGTAAAAAGAACGATACGCCAATTCATTTTTCGTATTTTTCATCTTCTCAATATGCTTCGGACTACTCGTCCCATCAACAAGACGCTTTATACGATTACGTTTCAACTTATCTTTATGCGCCTCTTTCAATCGCTCTTGCAGCTGCTCTAAAAGTTGCCACGGCTCACTATATAACACAGCTTCTCTTATTTCACCTTGTATATAATCATTTAATTTCAGTTCTATTTCTAATCCATGTACAGATAATACTTCCCCTGTCGCTTCCTCACCATCGAACTCAATTCGAATTGGTGAACCTTCAGGTAAGCTTACTTCCGAAATAAGCTGAAATACGTATACTGTACTTTCATAATCTGTATATAAAAAACGACCGTTAATGATAGAAATTTTACTACCACCTATCGTCTTCCAATGTTTAATTTCATACGCTAATGCATAATGCCACTCTTTCATCGTTTCCGATAATGAAGGAGTCTGAGTAGTTGTATTCATAAAATAATCTCCTTCCGTCTCCCCAAACATACTTTCTCACTATACCATATAACACTCTAAAATTTGTAAGGTTTTTATCTTGCTTATTTTCTTAATTTTCAATATTATTTTACATATAAAATTTTCAGAAAGAAGGATTGCACATGCCAGTTAGAAGAATTGAACACGTAGGACTTATGGTTGCAGATTTAGAAACATCTATTTCATTTTATGAAAAAGTAGTCGGTTTACAGCTCATTAAACGTATGGGACATCCAAACCCAAACTTAAAACTCGCTTTTTTAGGCGTAGAAGAATCAAAGGAAACGATACTCGAACTAATTGAAGGTTATAACTCTTCTCTTCCAGCAGAAGGAAAAGTACATCACATTTGCTTTAAAGTGGATTCATTAGAAGATGAAATCAAAAGACTAGAAAGCCACAAAGTAACATTTTTACTAGGTGAAGAAATCGAAACATTGCCAGATGGAACACGTTACATATTCTTCGCTGGCCCTGATGGAGAATGGATTGAATTTTTTGAGACGGAGAGATAAAAAAAGAGCCGGAATTCCGGCTCTTTTTTTATTACAAGTATAAATCATCAATAATGTAACGTATATTCCAGTTCCTCACACAATAAAATGGAGGAAAACTGAACTCCACTCAGTTTTATTAATAAGCATTGAGTTAGGGGATAAAATGATGAATATAGTCTTTATCTTTGTTTTTTGGGTGCTTATACTATTTCCCATGCTTTATATAATCCTGATAAAGAAGTGGAATATAAAAGTAGCCGCCGTATTTGTTGGAAGGATCCTATTAAGCATTGTCTTTTTCATAAATGGAATGGTGTTAGGACTGCAACGCAATTGGATAGATCCTCCCTATGAAAAAGAGTGGGATTTCTTTATAAAGTCTTTGCTAAACGGGAAAACTGAAGCACTTTTACACTTGTTACTTCTAATTATTATCGTTACATTCGACTTAATAGTTATATTCCATTATAGAAATAAGAAGAAATAGATGTTCCCCTATTTCTTTCCTTACTGGTATATCACCACATGCCCATAAACTTAAGAAATTGGTAGTTCCCCAAAACGAAGAAAATTTTCGTTTTAGGGATACTTCAAAATATTAGCTTGATGGACATGGGGACGATCCATTAAAATACAATTCCGCTAGAAATTTCCGCTCTATTTTCTCTTTTATTTATGATAGTTGATTAACAACACTTTCTAAAAATTTGTCTACCTTTTCTTTTAATGTATCCGGTGTATGATAACCAATCGTAAATGTAAGTCTTCCATTATAAGAGCTTGCACCCATTGAAAAGAATGGTGCATACATAATGGGTGATGTCATATACCCGTCCTCAGCTTGAACTTCACCAAACTGAATAGGTTCATCAGCGATCACCCCGAAATTTGTCAGTAGCGGCAACGCCATCCCCATCTGTAAAGCCTGTTCGTATTGCTGATTATACATTTCCTTCACCACAGATAGCTTCATTCCTGCCAGTAGCTCCATTCCTGCTGCTGAAGAAAGACCTGGATTTTGAGACTTTATTTTATCCATTGATTGTTTAATTCGAACGAGAGTCTGATTAAATGATTCATCATCCTCCATTTTAATCACTGGCATTTCCATGCCGGATAAGTTGCAAATAGCACCAGTTGTATAATTAGGCAGATATCGACGTAAATCAATTGTTAAACCGATCATTTTTTCTGCCGTGCGAGGTTCTGCATACACAGTGAAATGTGATAAAGCTCGGAAGTATGCAGTCATGATTACATCATTCAAGGTAGCCTGTTGTGCTTTTGTCCATTGGGTTAGACGTAGAGATTGCTCATGGCTCAACCGCCGTATGGACATTTGAGGGGATTTATTTTTGTTGGGTTGAGATGGAAAAGACCATAACGATGCCTGTTGTTCTTGGTTAGGACGATACGCACTTTTTATGTCCGATATTCCAGCATATTTGAATACATGTGATTGATCTCGAAAACTCTCATTTCCCTCACTAAATTCCTTTACAATTTGATCCTTAGATCGTCCTAAGGAAAGTTGAGTATAAATTGCTCCAAGCAAATTAATATATTCCTTGACCCCTGCACCGTCTGAACATAGATGAGATAATTTCACAACTAACATATCTGTTGTAGTGCCTCGTAATAATTTTGTTTGAACCATAGGCCCCTGGATACGATCACCAGGTTCCTGAATAAAATCTATGGCCATTATTTCAAGTTCTTGATCATTTCCTTCTGCAAAAAGGCAAATAGGTGAGTTAGTGCCCGATGAATGTTCCTCCCAGTAAGGAATATCATTTTCTACAAAACGGCTGTTCAAAACCGGCTGCAATTGTAACGTTATCCTTACTGATTGTTCAAGTATTTTCTTTGATATACCTACAGGAAAATAAAGAACTGCATTAATTTGTTGATCTGCAGAATAAAGACCTAATACATAATTCATTCGATCTTGAGGTGTTACTGAAAACTTTCTTTGTTCCATAATTCCGTCCCCCTTTTAAGACTTTTTTTGTATAACCTTATTCTCCATATGGTTGTAAATTTTCTTCAAGAGTAAATAATTATTATTTTTTGAATTTTTTACAAAAGTATCTTTTCCGTACTGGTTCCATTCTTTCCGCGGCTCTTTGTAGGTGATATAACCATTATTTTATTATTATTAATACTTCCTATCTATTCCAGGAAAATCAAACGAAAATTGATTTAGTTTATGTATATACAAACATTTTATAATGGTGTTTAGGAATTATCAATAAAACAAATAAATTATTTTTATGTCTGTTAATAAAAACCAATAATATAATACGTTCAGGTGTTACTTCATAATAAAAGGTTGATGGGCATGGAGGACCACCAACCTTTTATCATATTGCTTTAGATGTTTGTATTCATTATTACATTGTTTACAAATAACTCCTGTTTGCACTTGTATCACCTCATCATTTTCAAACTTCCAAACTAACTAGGTCTTCATAAATAATCGTAGAGCTATCAAGTTTTTATTTTGGGGTTATTTTAAAATCTTAGCTTGATGGGTGG
The DNA here is from genome assembly GCF_001757995.1 of Bacillus mycoides. Lineage (GTDB taxonomy): Bacteria > Bacillota > Bacilli > Bacillales > Bacillaceae_G > Bacillus_A > Bacillus_A mycoides_B. Next base: position 53,359 of record NZ_LXLV01000045.1, read on the forward strand.
AAAAACTCGGCTATTATATGTTCAGACCTTTTTAGAGAGCATAAAAAAAACACCCTAAGGTGCCATCCTCCAACTTGAAAATCATATCTATGTATGGAAGAAATTTAGAAAAAACCAATACAAAAGAAAAACTTCTAACTATAATAGCTCTTATTGTATTAATTAATTAATTACATATTTCCTCATTTACCGGAAGAAGAATCCCCGTTATATTACTTTCTGATTAGTCTCGTTAAAGCCATCCCAAGAAATCCAGCACCCATTCCTATTAGCCATCCAGTTTGGGCACTACCTAACATAGATCCCACTCCTCCACCAAGAAACATGCAACCAACAAATACTAATCCTCCAATTCCCCAATTCGGCCGTTCCATAGTTCAATCACACCCTTTCAATAAAACATATGCTATTAACTACCTCAACTTTCTTGCATAGGATAGTTAATTATTTTGCTAGAGATGGTATCTTTATTTGACTTGGGTTCAGTAACTTTCAGAGAATTCAAAAGACGCGGAGATTGACCGATTTGAAGGGATTGCAGGCGGAGAATTTTATTTTTTTGTACTATAATAACTTACGGGCTGCGGAACAAATTCTTCTTCAACTAACCAGCTAATAAAAGCCTGGAGATTTTCCACAATCGTGGCTCATCGCCATCAAGTTAAAATACCTCACCCAGTTCTTGTTGTTGCAAGATAAGCAACATATAGTCAATTAAAATAATTTAACAACCCACATTAGAAAAAAACATCAAGAAAAGACATTCCAAATATGGAACGCCTTCTTTCACTTTATAAAACCATTCACTTAAATCTATTTTCCAAATATACCATTCAACACGCTGAAATATTCTAATTAACAAAATCACTCATTTAACTAATAAAATTGGTTAATTGCATAACGCTCTTCTAACTTTTCTTGCAAAAATTAGTGGATCATCAACGTCTTCGATATTAACATAAATCAAATTTGGATCATCACATAACCACTCATTGTGTATAGACGAAACTATTATTCCTTGTTTAATAATTGTAGCAACAAATTCAGTAACTTCCTTTTGCAAGAGTGCTACCCGGCCTAAGCATAATGCCCGTCCAGTTTTATTATCTCGTGATTCGAATGAGAAGGAAGTTGTTACTCTAAAACGTTTCCCCAAGATTGTTGCGCGTATTTCATCCCGGTTTATTGTTGCCACGCATTTCCCACCGGCGAATCCTTCTTGGCCACCGATAATTCTTGCAAACTGTTGACAAATTGATTCCTCATTAATCGCCATACCTTCAATCATCCCCCCTTTTACTGTTAGGTTATGAATGAATACATAGGTCTGAAACGGTAATGAATCTATTCTATTATAAAAAAGATGATGGCAATCTAACGAAATCTGTTAGCTCAATTATTCTTGATCATTTGAATTGTTATCAGAGTTTAAATGGTACAGAATTTTTTGTTTTATGAACTATAAATTTTTATAAGTAAAACCCCAGAAATCCAAAGGTCTCTGGGGCTTCATTATATATTTAGCTCTTTTTGTTTTTTATTTTGTTTATGTCTATACAGCAATTTTCGACTTATGAGAGAAATCAGTAATAAGATCAGTATTAGTACGAAAAGTTGCATAAATGATAAATCAAAATATTTAGCACCTGTAACAATTAAAAGTGTAGAAATCGTACCTTTTACAATGAAAAAAATAATAATCCATAATCCGCCTTTTTTCCAGTTCATTTTTATATTACCCTTTCCTACGTTTAAATTCTTAAATGGGACACCTTAATAGAAATCTATTATATTAATAAAAAAGTAAACTTTTTCACAAAAATCATGTCCAATTACATGTGACGACTTCATAATAAATGAAAATGATATTCAGTGTCAATTTTATTGACTATTTGAATACCTATTTTTCACCTCAATCTCTTTCCACTTCGTTTCTTACAGGCAATGAACTCTTTTCTTCAAACAAAAAACACCTCCATTGAATTTGCACACTAAATATGCGAATTCAAGAGGTGTTTTTTCATGTATCATCAGGTAAAATTTCCTGCTTTGTTTATTCGTTTAAGTTTTTGATAGTAGCTATTTTCTAGTACACGATAACTGGATCATTAGTGTTCAAACTATCATACACAGTTTTTGCTACATTAGGAACAAGGTTAACACATCCGCCTGATCCCCCTGTTAAATAGGCATTATTTGCCCAGTCTTTTCGCCAGCCTGCATCATGAAATCCTTGACCACTATTTGTGAATGGAACCCAGTAATCTACCTTAACGGCATAATCAGCTTTACCTACAGCGCTACCTTTGAGTGTGTATGGTGTTCGTTTATATAGGACGTACCACACACCTGGTGATGTATCTTCACTCGTGCTATGTTTACCAGTTACTACATTTGTTGTAACTACTAAATTTCCATCTTTGTAAATCCAAATTTGTTGCTCTGCAATTGAAACTTCCGCATACGTGTCTCCGATGCCATTATTCGATGTTGTTTCATAACCGATCCCTTCCTTCTTCCAACCATTTCCGTGAATATTAGAAGCAGAAAGTGATTTTTCGCCTTTCTCAAAGGCTTGTTGAACTTGTTTTGTTTCTTTTTCAACATCTAGTGCCCAGCCATAGCCTTGCCCTTTTACTGATATGACCGAACCAGAATGAGTTTTAAATGCGAAATCTTTATTTAACGTTGATTTAGCATTATTAATTTCAGTAATCTTATTCTTAATGTCGCTCGCATCGATTGTAACTTTCATATCCTTTGACATAGAGGCATTTTGAATTAAATCTTTTGCTTTTAAAGGATAAACTTCATTCTGCACTTTATACTCAACGGACTGTTGAAGAAGATTTTGTAGTGCTTCCTCCTCTTTTTTGACAATCGGATCGTCTTCTTTAATAGGCTTTATGTATGTAGACTTCAGATGAATTTCACTTTTATACTTCTGCTTGTCGTAATCTTTCAGTAGACTAGTAACGTCATACTGTTTTCCATCAACGCTCTTCGAAATAACAACTTTTCCTTGTTCAAGCTTCGCCATAGCATCTTGAGGCGCTTTTAATTTTTCATTCATAGAGATGAGCTTTTCTTCTACAAGTTTTTTCATCGTTTCACTACGATACTGATCCGCCTTGTCCGGTAGCAATGAATAATTTTTTTCCTTTGAAGAAGGGAAAAATGTCCACTGGCTTTTTAATAGTTTCTTAACTTGAGGCAAATCTTTTTCCGTAAGTTCCGTTTTTGTATCTTTTTCATCTAAAATTTGTTGTTGATCGACATAGACTTTGTTTGCTAGTCCAGATGTTTTTAATTTCTGTATTGCCTGATCAGCACTCAAACCACCAACATTGGTGTCATTAATCGTAACATTCGAATTGAAGTGAGTTGCCTGATAATAACTCATTCCCCCAATGAGAAGTGCAATTATACCAACACCCGCTGCGATAAACTTCCAATTTGTAAAACGTTTGCTTGATCTTACTCGTTTTTTATCAACTTCTTCAACTGATTCATTTACTGTATTGTTGTTCATCAATCTTTCCCCCATATACATTAACGTCAATCGATTTTAAATCAAAACCATTGACTAGTGTACCTTATTTTTCCTGAAATTTCATTATTTTTGACCAGGTTTTATCGCATTTACTTAATCAACTTTAGTTTTTTTAATAGAACAACACATTGAATAGTCCCTTACAAGTAGTAACTTATTACAATAAACACCCAAAAGTTAAGTACCATATACTTTTATTCAGCTAACTTCTCTCCCGTAACAATCAAAAACAAAGTGACTGCATTTTTTCCTTCTAATTGAGCATACCGATTATCCCCCGCCATTACTTCTACTTTATCTTTATTAGGACTTATCCAAATTTGATACAACACAGCTTTCGCCTCTATTTTCGGATTTTTAAACTGAAAAATAAATTGATAATCAGCTGAACGAGACATTTCCGCTTTTTTATTTTCAAAATGAGTATCATTTAATATTTTCTTTACTTGCAACACCTGATTATTGTCTGTCACTATCTTAAGATCTTCATATTCATCATCACCAACACGTTTTTGCACTTCGATTCTTTGATCTTCATTTCCTAGTATATTTGAACAGCCTGTTACTATGAATATACAAATAGCAACAAAAACTAAAATCAATTTTCTAATTCGCATATTAGTCCTCCTCTTTTTAATAAAAAGCATCTCCAATTGTAAAAAAAAGGTAAATATCTTACAATTAGACATATAAACACTAATAAGGAAGGAGTGCCATTCCATGCAACTGAAAACATACACTTGGAAAAGTTATACGTTTCTCATTGTAAGTATATTCGTCACTATTAATCTCTTTCTCTTCTCACCTATTTTAGACAGAGTTGGAGTAGAATACGTGGTTCCTTTCGCGTACTTCATATTAGCTTCCGCTGTTATAGCAATTATATTAGCAGTTATCTCTTTTTGTAGTCGTACCGAAAAGAAAATTTTATCTATTATCGGTTTAACCTTTACGTTATTTAATACAGCAATTATTTTATTATTCCTTTGGTTCGGTTACCATTTCACTTAATTTTACGATGTAAAATACGAATATACTCCGTACCCTACAAAGAGTATTAATATTATTGAAATGCTAAGTATCGTGTATATGACCCATCTTAATGTTGTACTCATATAATCATCCCTCTCACGTTCCAGTAATTCCATTATATAACAAATGATTCATTGAAAGTTTAGAACGTGCTTTAAAATAAATTAAGCGAAGTAAGGGACGCCATTTGACTCCCCTTACTTCGCCTTTAAAGAATAATGAGTAAGCGTGAATAACTTACTCATCTAGCTTATTAAGTAACCTTTCACTATTTTTTACAAAATTATAATTATAGTATTTTTTGACATTTGATCATTATAAATTTAAATGGAGGTTTACTCTCCATATTTTTATGTGGCTCCACAATTTCCGTAGTTTCCATCAGTCCATATTTTCCAAAGTCTTGTTTTACCGAGTCAACATCATAGAAATACATTTTTACCCCTTCCATTATCTCGAAGTAGTCTTTCCCCAGTTGTTTGCCCTTCCCAAACATTGGGGCATCTTTAGAAATAGTAGTAAAAATCATATATCCGTTTGGTTTTAGCTGACTATAACAATCTTTAATAAACTTCTCTCTCTCATCCTTATTCAATAAGTGAATAAGTGCATAACAAAATATACCATCATAAAGCTTATTATCAAAAGGCATATCCGTTACTGAACCATGGAAGAAATCAGCATTAAGTTCATTTTGTCTTGCCAATTCAATCGCCGTTTTTGAAATTTCAATACCTGTTACATCTATTCCGTTATCAATAAAAACCTTTGCATTTCTACCATATCCAATACCAGGAATCAATATATCCTTCACTTTCTTTTCAAGGAAAAAGTCCTTCGCTAAAATTGCGGAATCTGAAGCTTCAAATCCCCACATCATTTGATTTTCTATAAAACTTGCTTCCCAAAATTCTGTCATACATCAATCTCCTTTATATATATATATCGTTTTTTACCATTGAATGTTGAAAAATCATCGCATATTCACGAAATTGTATCAAATTTCAACATTAATTCAAAACAAAAAGCATTGGATATCCAATGCTTTTTCACACTTACGCAAATAAAGACGTATTCGCATATAAAGCTGGTGAGCCACCTGAATGTACGAATAAAATGTTGTCCTCTTTATTAAATTTACCTTTTCTAATTAAATCGATTAGTCCCGCTACTGCTTTACCTGTATAAACTGGATCAAGTAAAATACCTTCAGTTTTCGCAAGTAACTGTACTGCTTCAACCATTTCTGGTGTTGGTAAAGCGTATCCTGGTCCTACATATTCATCAAAGCATGTAACTGCTTCGCGTGAAATAGAGTTTGGGATACCAACGTGAGCTGAAGTTTCCGCTACAAGTTTTGCAACTTTTTCTTCTTGCTCCGCTTTTCCTCTACTTACATTTATTCCGATTACAGGAATTTTGCTTTGTGTTCCGGAAAAACCAGTAATTAAACCAGCATGCATACCGGCGCTACCACTTACACAAACAACTGAACTGAAATCAATTCCTTGCTCAAATGACTGAGCCATAATTTCTTGCGCACAAGCAATATATCCCATTGCGCCAGTAGGGTTCGATCCACCAACTGGAATGACATATGGTGTATTTCCTTTTTCACTTACTTCTTTCGCTACTTTATGCATCTCTTCCATAAGGTCTGTTCCGTTTGGCACAACAATTACATTTTCAGCGCCTAATAAATGATATAAGAAATAGTTACCGTTAAAGTCTGGCTTCTCTTCTGGCTCAAGCCCTTCTTCTAACACAAGAATACATTTCATTTTTTCTTTTACCGCAGCTGCAAGTGTTAGACGACAATGGTTTGACTGAATACCACCAGCTGTAATTAATGTATCTGCACCTTTTGCCTGTGCATCTGCAACTAGAAACTCTAACTTTCTCGTCTTATTACCACCAGCTGTTAAACCAAGTAAATCATCTCGTTTAAAATAAATAGTCGGTCCACCAAGTGCTTCAGAAAAATTGTTTAACTTTTCAATTGGTGTATATGATTCTGTATATTTTTTTCTCGGGAATTTAGCTAAATTCATCAATAACGCTCCTTTTATACTCTTTCACAGTAAATGTAACCATACTATTATTACATGGAAAAATGATGAAGTCACCTTTCTGGATTAAAAATGTATCGAAATTAAGTAAATGAAATTATATCGGCGATATTTTACTTTTACCGGCGATTCAACATAGAATATCGACTTACCGACAAACAACGACTTACAAAATCCATTTCTCATCATTCAAAAAAGAGCCCACACATTTAAATGCGGGCTCTCTCCAATCACTTATTTGCCGAAAAACGAAGAAGTTGTGTTAATCCTGCCTCTAAATTCATTTCTCCTTTATGGCGTACGTATACAATTTTATCCCCATCAAATTTTGGTTGGTTTCCTGGATTATATGTATTCCACTCGTTCGTTCCTTCTACAGAGTACTCCATATACTCCGTGGCACCAACGATTATATTTTTACTATCATCAGCGGTTACATTTGGTGCCATTTGTGCGATTTTCGCATCACTAATTAATAACTTCTTAATATCCTTATCACGTTTATAATCGTAAGCCGTTACGACTACATCGTTACCATATGCTTTTATTTGTAATCCTTGTTTGAAAGAATATCCATCCGGCGCAGTCTTCTCGCCACCATTTGGTCCAGCCGACATCCAACCAGTTTCAATTCCGCCCGTATTTACAACCGTAAATCCTTTTTCGTCTCCGCCTTCAATTTTCTTTTTACCAGCCCAATCTGGTAAGTTTAAATCCCAATGTGTATGACTCGTAAAGAAAACAACTTGCGGATAGTCTTTTAATATATCGTACAATTTATCAACATTTAAATAATCTTCTAAATACGGATTTTGTCTTGATCCAGATACCGTATCAGGTAAAACGTGATGAGAGAAAATGAAAATTGGTTTATTTTTATCTTTTTGACTATACTCTTCTAAATTTTGTTTTAACCATCCTAATTGCTCATCACTCATATATACTTCATCCCACATTTTTGAATCGTGGTATTTCATATATTTTTCAGTTCCTAAAAATAAAAGCGGATAACCGTCTAATTCTTTTTTATGATATACCTTATCTTGTCCGCTAAATTTTAAATATCTATTAAACAATGTTTCTTCCGTTACACCATTTGGCCATGTATTTTGAGAGAGTTTCCCATCAGCTGTCCATTTACCAGCGTAAAATTCATGATTCCCAACAGTTGACCATACATTTTCCGGATGCTTATTCTTGTTTAACACACGCTTCACATCATCATATTGTGACTGCTGTCCAGTTGGCGTTATATCCCCATTCATAATAAGCGCTCTAGAAAGTGGTGTCACTTTGTTCATATCTTTTAATACGTGATCAAAATCCCCTAAATCCCCTTGAATGTCACTAATAACATTAAACATCGTCGCTGTTTTTCGTGCTTGTGCCTGTTCTTTTCCCTCAGCATTCATCGAAAACGTTGGTAATAACACTGCCATCACGGCTAACGAAGCAACTGCCTTTTTCATACAATTTCTCCCCCTAATAATAGAATGTATAAACTGACATGTTCTGCGTTCTCTTAGTTGCTTGTCCAATTCATATTATAAAGAGGGTTTGTAAAGATTGATGGAGTAAAAATTTAAGTGTTTTTTAAGAGATTTTGTCTTTTTTACACTACCCATTCAACAATTGGCACCAATTGTTCTATTTACCTATTAATATTAAATGAGTGTAAAATCACACGATTAATCTCGTAGTTTGATATGTTGTGTTTTAATCTATTTTACATAATCTCAATAAAATGATTTACTTTTTCAAATTATCTTCATTTAATCCGAACAACTCTGACAAAATAAAACGTCCATCTTTTCTTATCAGTACGTCATCAAACCAAATTTCACCACCGCTATACTCTGGTCTTTGAATATTTACTAAATCCCAATGTATTGCTGATTTATTCCCGTTGTCTGCACCTTGTAACGAATCTCCAATCGCTAGATGAAAACTACCATTTATTTTTTCATCAAATAACGTATTATTCATCGGGTGTAATATGTAGGGATTAAACGCTAGTGCAAATTCTCCAATATATCTTGCTCCCTCATCTGTATCAAGAATTTGATTCATTCGCTCTGTATCGTTTGCATATGCCTCTATTATTTTCCCATTCTTAATATGTAACTTAATATTTTGAAACGCATAACCTTGTTGAACAGATGCTGTGTTAAATGTTATTACTCCATTTACTGAATCTTTGACAGGTGCTGTATATATTTCGCCATCAGGGATATTATCTGTGCCATCTCCTTTTAAAACACCAATTCCTTCAATTGAAAAATTCAAATCCGTACCTTCTCCAATAATCCTAACTTGCTTTGTCTTTTCCATTAATTCTTTTAACGGATCCATTGCTTTCGACATTTTATTGTAATCTAACGTACATACATCATAATAAAATTTTTCATAAGCCTCAGTGCTCATATTTGCTTCTTGCGCAGAAGCCGCATTCGGAATGCGAGTTGTCACCCATCTCGTTTTATACACTGCTTCACTATGTGCTTTTCCAAATATCTTTTGATATAACTTCATTTTTTCTGCCGGTACATCTGCTAATTCATATGCATTTCTAGGACTACGGAGATTAATATAAACTTGCATTTTACTTAATCGATAACTCTCCCAATCTGCAAATAACTTAAATTGTTCTTCAGATCCTGATAGAATTAATTGCCTTGTAACAGAAACATCGCGCATTGATACATGCGCATATCCCCCTGCTTTTTCCACAGACTTAATAATTTCACGAACTACTGCGGGATCTATTTCAGTAACACTTTGAATTAACACATGATCACCAGGCTGCACTTTAGTCGAATGATTGACTAGTACATCCGCTAATTTCGATAGTTCTCGCTTCATTACGCTCTCGTCCCTTCACTATCGTTTCAATAGCTTAATAAAAAATAAAAGGCTCTTTTCGTAAAAATTGTTGCTTATAATTAAAATAAAGGTTAATTTTCTTAATACGGTATAGTATTTACAGCAGATTATTCAGCAAACGGGCAGGATTGTGAAAGTATTGAGTTCGAGATATCTTCCTAAAAACCATTACTATAATAAAAGGATGACAAAATTTTTATGGTTAGTATGATAATTTGGAAACAGAAGTCAGCTTAATCTATGAAAACCTTATCAGAGGAGTGATGTAAGTGAAACAAAATATTTACGATAATCCGAATTTCTTCAAAAACTACACAGCATTGCGTGAAAGTGGAATAAATGCTAATGACTTCATAGAACAGCCAGCAATCAAATCATTAATTCTGTGTTTGAAAGGAAAATCGGTATTAGACTTGGGTTGCGGTGATGGTCATTTTTCAAAGTATTGTATAGAAAATGGTGCAAAGAACGTAATAGGTGTAGACATATCCAAAAATATGATTGAACGTGCTAAAAAGTTAAATCAGGATGATAACATAGAATTTATGTGTCTTCCTATGGAGGATATGGGACTAACCAATCAAAAGTTCGACCTGATTATAAGTTCCCTCTCTATACATTACATTGAAGATTACTCGGCAATGATTCAAAAGATTAATGAACTATTAAAAAGCAGTGGTGAATTTATCTTTTCAACCGAACATCCAATAGCAACAGCTCGCAAAGGAAGCAACCATTGGATAAAAACTGAGGATGGTAATACATCACACTGGGCATTAGATAATTATCAAGAAGAAGGAATCAGAGTACACAACTGGTTTGTTGACGATAGTGTGGTTATTTATCATAGAACTGTTGCCACATTAATAAATACTTTGATTGAACACGGGCTTTCGCTGGATAAAATAATCGAACCACAATCAACTTTGGCAGGGATAGAGAAAATGCCAGATTTAATAAACGAATCGCGAAGTCCATCTTTTATTATAATCAAGTCAAAAAAAACAAAATAATATTTAAAAATATCTACCGCAATCTGGGAGCTTTTATTGAATTACGAAAACAGCCGTTTCACTAAGGAATGGCTGTTTTTTATACTTCACGCAGAAAATTCACAGTGATTTGATTAGAATTTTGACAGGCACTAAGTAGCATTTGATTTATCTGTTCTTTTTCCGCCAATTTTTTGCTTTGTTGAAGAAAGTTGAACCAATAAAGGTAATTGTCCAAGTATTTGGTTGCTACTCCTTGAAACCTATTCATCCACCCTTTTAATCGCTTGTGATAGTTGTTGACGTTTTGGAGATGGTAGATGCCCTTTTTTACATATCCTTCTTTGCTTAGATTAATAGGTTCGTGTTTCAGAGCTTTAATTAGAGCAAATTTCTTGTAGTTCGTTGCTGTGTCTGTGCATAGCAACGAAGAAGGGTCAATGTAGCATCCGATAACCGCATCAATTTCTTCAGCTCTCACACGACCAGTTCCAGCTTTTTGGGCGATAACTTGTCCATTACGGTCCTGAGCCACCACAACGGCAATTTTAAGATTGCCAATCCCTCTCTTTTTGTCTCTTCCTCCGCGTTTCTTGGGCTTTCTATCTAAACCCCTACGCCCTTTTAAAGACTCTTTAAAAAAGGTCTCATCGCTCTCGATAATCCCGTTCAACATTTGAAACCCCATCGAACGGAGGGAATAACCTTCGACCATCATTTGAAAATATTTCGACCATTTTCCAAGATAACGTGTCCCTGAAATAGGGGTATTAGATAAGTCATTGAAAGACTTTCCACAGTCACGACAGATATAACGCTGTCTATCTCTATACTTGCTGTTCCGCTTTACCTTTACACTACCGCAATGGACACAACCTAACCCTTCTTTAAAACGCATTTCCCTAATGGTGGTAAAAGCATCCTTCATATTCTCTTCATCGTTAGAAAAAAAATCTTCTTTTAATAGATTAAACAGCTTGATTTGCTCATGTTTTGGCAAATCTGAAAAATTGGCATAAACGTCTTTCCACATACTAAAATCCCTCCTGAAAGAGAATTTTATTACCTCTCAGAAGGATGGTCAAAATAGCAACAATCTATACGAAAAGAGCCAAATAAAAAGAGAACTACTCTCTTCAAGCATTTCTCTTTTTCATCCAAACGATAGATATAAAATAAATCATTAAAAATATAATATATAAATTCCATAACGTCGGCATTGCAACTACACTAAAGTAAAGTGTCCCAGGTAATAACCAACCTCCACAAAGGATCATCAAAATCTTTTTCCTAACAAGCACTGCAATTACTGCTAGAAAAGACGGAAGCAAAAACATGAAAAATACAGTAATATATACTTCCTTATCAAGCATTTGATTACTGTAAGGATTAAAATAAAGGAAAACTATAGAAAGGATAAAAATGTTTATAGCCGCTGCTACCCCTATATAAACATTTACATTATTATCCACAATCCTCCTACTCTACTCCCAATAGTAATATACTGACCACTTTCCAATACTATATTTCATTACAATACACGTTACTCATCTTTTAATTAGCCTTAAAATTGTAAATCGGCTTAATAATATGTTTGATATCGATTGTTTCTTTTGTATTCTCAACAATTTCATTCATTGGCTTATATACCATTGGAGCTTCATCTAAAGTGCTTTCTGCAACAGATGTAGTCCAAACTGCTGTCATTGTATTTTGAAAATCCTCTAAGTTAAGTACTTCTTTAGCTTTCTTACGACTCATAATGCGCCCCGCTCCATGCGGTCCAGAAAAGTTCCAATCTGCATTTCCTTTACCCAATGCAATGATTGAACCGTCTCTCATGTTAATTGGAATGATTACTCGTTCATCTTTCTGAGCTGAAATAGCACCTTTTCGTAAAATCATATTTTCCATATCGATGTAGTTATGAATTGTAGTGAATTGATCTATTACTTTCCAATCCATTCTAGTGACGATTTCATCCATCATTGCTTTACGATTTAACTCCGCATATTTTTGAGCAATCTTCATATCATTCATGTAATCTTTAAATCCTTGTCCTTCTAAATACGCTAACTCTTTGCGAATCGTCGGTCTCTTAATCCCGCGTATAGCTTCATGTATTTCTTTTTGTCTGCCTTCTTTTGTTAAACGTTCAATGATTTCCTCTTTAATAGATTTAACGTTGATAAGTTGCTCATAAGCAAGGTTTTGATAATACTCTGCTATTTGTTTACCTAAATTACGAGAACCACTATGAATGACAATGAATACATTCCCCTTATCATCCTCATTCAGTTCGACAAAATGATTTCCACCACCAAGCGTACCAATACTCTTTTGAGCACGTTGTAATGTAAATGGAGCTATTACACTAGCAAAATCAATCATTTTTGAAAATCGATGTTCCTTATCTCGAATACGAAAACCACTTGGGACAAATTGACGAATCGTTTCGTCTAAGTGGTCGAAGTTGATTTCCTCTTTCTGCTTATTAATCATAACAACTTCCATGCCACAACCAATATCGTACTTACCTCCCAGTTTCCTGAAAGAGTGGACTATACCTTCTCTACAGTCATCGAGATACGCAGTCTCTACCGTAGGCTCACCGTATTAATTATTCCTCTTCACCTCAAAATGGATGAGGAATAATTCTGTATCTTAGTCTGCTAACCTGATACAAGTCTCTGAACCATTCGATTATGTCACCATAACCACTGGCTGCTGATTGCCCTCGCCTTTTATCGTTAGGGTTCCCAGTCAATTGAGTGAGTAGTTTAAAGTCTGAGCCGATTAGTTAACCCCGACTAAATTAGGAACAATTTTATCTTGAATTGTCATTGTTGTCCCAATAGTACAACCTGCGCCCGCATGTGTATCTGGCATAATACGAATCTTACTATCCTTTGCGAACTCTTGGTTACAAAGATCAATAATTTGACCTGCTGCTGTTTCTTCTACGTTAGTAGTAAATACTTTCGCTTCATTGTATTTTCCTTGTAATTTCAACATCTTTTATTTCCCCTTTCCTTTAGTTTCCACAAAACAGTGATTAATATAATTGAATTATTGGAGCTTTAAGTGGTGATACAAATAACTAATACATTTAGATGAAATATAGATTTAAACCATATAGCAATATACATATCATTATACTTTCCATCATTACATCTCATTTCCTTTTTCCATAAAAAAGAGACACAGAGATTTCTCCCCATGCCTAATTGTAGCTTTAAAATAAAATTTAATTGAAATAATACCATTAACTTTAATAAATAAAAGAACAGAGCCTATTTTTAAAAAAGGTCAATCAAAATACGATATTTTTGTGATAATTCGAATAATTCTTCCAAAAAAAGTTTAATCATTTTGTACACCTTATGCAACAGAAGCATTTCGCTTAACAAGATGTTGTTTCTTGCTTTTATTTTTCTACTACTCTTAAAAATTAACTACTGAATATTTTTATTGCACTCTAATTGATTTTGAATTCCTGACCTATCAATTTGAATCCAATACTCTGCTATTTTCCCATCTTCTATTCTATACACAGCACTTGCCATTTGAATTATTGGGAGTCCTGTAGGTTGATATCCATCGATCTCTCCTAGATGCATACCTACTTGTTTCCAACGTACATATACTTTACTTCCTTGTACTAAAAATTCTTGAATTTCTAAAGAAAAATTACCATATACTTCAATCATCTCTCTTACATGTTCAGCATAATCTTCAGGTGTTCTGCAAACTGTTTGTTCTTCTTCAGATACAATTTGATGTGCCAATACTTTTTCTGCCATCAATTGATTTGAATAGTCAGGATTCTTCCCTGAACGTACTTCTTCAAAAAATTTTCTAACAATTTGTTCTGGCGTCATTTAAAAACCCCCTTATTAATAAATCCAATACTAATCATATCACAGTTTATTTTAATCTAACTATTAAAGTAAACTGATCCATGTGGACAATAAAAAAACAAAGCCTCTTCTTTATTAAGATATTTCGGTTCATCTTTTTTAGAAAAGTCGCAACTTAATTCTAAATCCACACTAATAATTCCCTACTTCTTCACCGCATGAACATAATGCACTGCCTCAAAAGCTTCTAAATAATCGTTTCGTCCCTCAAAATATAATTTATTTATGTCCTCTGGTGATAAATGCTCATAAATGAGTAAGCACGACTTCTCTAACAGTGCTTCCATTTCTTCGTAAGAAAAACATGATTTCATCGGTTCTCCGCCTACTGCAGCCATTTTCACCATATTTTCAACTCGATTGGATAATCCTTTTTCCGTAAATAAGTTTTCATCTGGGTAATCGAAAACGATAGAACTCCCTTCTGGAACCATCTCAAATAAACATTCTATTAAACTGGAAAGTTCCTCTGTCGTTAAATAATACGTAACACCTAAAAGGCTAAAGAAAGTCTTTTTATTTTCAAATCCTTCATTACGTAACTGTTCATAGGAAAATCTTTTTGTAAAATCCATTGAAACAAAATGAAGATTATTTGGAATTTCAAGTTCTGCTTCTTTAATTCTTTCCTTCTTTAACTGTTGCGTAGAAGGATGATCTATTTCAAATATTTCTATTCTATTTTCTAATTCTCGGTGTCTAAAACTAAACGTGTCTAAGCCTGCACCGAGTATGCCGTATTGTTTTGCGCCTAGTGTAATTTCATGTAGTAATACTCTTTCACAATATGCTGCACGTGCTAAAGGTGTTGGTGATAATTGAACTTGTGTGATCCATTTTAATATTTCTTTTGGATCATCTTGAAACTGCTGTGCAATATCTTTATTGAAAAAATGTATCCCTTGAACCATATTCGTTTCGATATCATGACGTTCTTTTTGTGAAATTAAATCTTTAGCTACATAATCATCAAAAATTTTAGGCCTATCAAATTCACTATGATACGCCCTTCCGAAAGCTGATACTAACGACGTTACACTTGCTTCACCTTTTTTCACACACATACACTCTCCTTCATTTCCACAACAAAAATAGGGTTCCCCTGTCCAGGAGAACCCTATTATGCACCTTATTTTTTAATTAGTAAATTATAGCATAAATAAGTTTTTTTGTCAAGTTATACATCTTCCAAATCGTCTAAAATCGAAACCGCTCGAATATGCACATCAGGTATTGCTGGCGAATTTGATTCTTCGCATCATCAAAACTCGCGGCTACAACTTTTTTATAAAATACAACTTCAGCCATTTCGTACTCTACAGAATAAACACTCTTCATTTCATACTCCTTATGACTGACACACCAGTATTTTATCGATTAATCCATAGTGCAACGCATTTTCAGCGGTCATAGGGATGAGTCTGTCCAAAAACCTCCTGTTGAAACGATTGAATATCATTTACCTAATGAGGAACAGGTTTATCCGTGCTGTCATGGTACTTTGCATGAAAGGCTGCATGAACATCTACTTACTCGAACCATGCTTCATCCAGCCACAACAACCACGTTCGGTCAGAACAATGATTTTCCCTCTCGTTGAAAAAAGAGCCATTGCCCTACACGCTACTCGTTCTTGCAAACGCCATTCTCGCAAACTGGACCCGCTTCGGCTGAAGTAGGATTCAGCACGGCCAGTGACTGTGATTCAGCCCATGTTTTCTCAAGCGCTTCGAGAAACACATTCGCCGGCTGCGCACCGGAAACAACATATTTGCGATCGATGACATAAAACGGTACGCCACTTACACCCAAACGAATGCCCTCGAGATGATCCGCTCGCACTTCATCGGTGAACTGCTCGCTTGTCAGCATCTCCTCTGCAGCTTTCGGATCAAGTCCTACTTCGGCGGCAATCGCAATCAACGTTTCATGACGGCCGACATGCTTACATTCGGTAAAATAAACTTTGAACAACAGCTCAGCTACCTCATTATTTTTGCCATGCTGCGCCGCAAAGTGAAGCAGACGGTGAGCGTCTAACGTATTTGTCAGCTGAAGCGTATCAAATCTAAGATCCAAACCATCTACTTCAGCCTGTTTGGCAAGCCTCTCGTGTATCTCCTTTGCTGCTTCACGGCTCATTCCAGACCTAGTGGAAAGCGCATCGTACGCATCATACTCCGTATCTTTTTTCGCATTTTCATTCAGTTGAAAGCTTTTATAAACAATTTGCACTTGATCTTTATGGACAAATTGCTCAAGTCCTGCTTCAATGCGACGTTTCCCAATATAACAGAATGGACAAGCAATGTCTGACCACACTTCTACTTTCATTTAAAAACCCCCTTTATACTGCAATCGCGTCTCAACTTGATTGACTATATTATGCATAGTACAGTAACCCCTTAAATAAAGTCAACTTAATTGACTTTATTTAAGGGGTTTTATGGGCTTTGGTGCAAATAATTAAAAAATATGTATAAAGACGTAGATGTTTCGTTTCGCTATATTTTATATTCTCCATTTTTATCACTAGAGCTTTAGCTCCGCAACTGAATATAGGACTGTTTTTTCAACAGAAGCCGAAATGGAAGGATGTATTTGTTGAAAGCCTACTCTTCGTACATTGATAATTGTAAAGAGTGGCCTTTTAGTCCCCTACTCCATAGCTAAAAAAGAAAGTTTAATAATTTCATAATCATAGATTATTATGAAATTATTTCCTCCAAGCACCCAGATGGTATATAATGATATAATAATCTGCTTTTATATGCTCAATTTTACACAATAGAGTTCATTCATAGGAAAGAGGTACAAAAATATGAAAACAAAACAAACAATCGCTGCGTCTACACTAGCTTTAGCAATGATTGCGGGATCTACTCCTACTCATGCAGAAGTAAATGATGCTACTCCCCAGCAAAGTACTGGAGATCGATTAGCTGAAATTAAGCAACATAGACAAGAGTTAGATGCGAAATTGCAGCAGCACAAAGAAAATGTGGATCAAACATTAAATGAACTTAACCAAGTTAAGGAAAATGTTGATACAAAGGTTAATGAACTACATCAACGGAAACAAGTTGCAGATGAAAAAATCAGCGAGATTAAACAACATAAACAAGAGTTAGATGCAAAACTTCAACAAGATAAACAGATCGCTGAGGATAAAATTGCTGAAATTAAAGAGCATAAAAAGCATGTAGATGAAAAAGTTGCTGAAATTAAAGAGCATAAGCAAACTGTTGATGAAAAGGTTAATGAGATTAAAGAACATAAACAAACTGTCGATGAAAAAGTGAATGAAATTAAGCAGCATAAAGAGAATATCGATGCTAAGGTTAATGAACTTAAGGAAGTTAAAAAACATGTAGATGAAACATTAGCTGAGTTAAAGAAAGCGAAACAAACTGCTGAGGACAAACTGGCTGAAATTAAAGAAAATAAGCCGAATACCGGTAACACGTTAGAGGAACTTAAGAAAATCAAACAAAATTTAGATAGTCTTTCATCTAACTTAGAACTAGCTAAACAAGATGTGAAAAACAAACTAGCTGAATTACAAGAGGCTAGACAAGACTTACTAAATAAAATAAACGAAATGAAACAAGCGAAACAAACTGTTTCAGACGATTTAACAAAGAAAAAACAAGACTTAGATATTAAAATAAACGATTTTAAACATACTGAGAAAAAAATTGACGACAAATTAGCTGAGTTGCATACAACGAAGCAAAATGTAGATAACAAAATCAGTGAAGTATCACAACCTAAACAAACGACAGCAAATAATAACAATACTACTGTTCCAGCGAAAAACAATGCTAGAGAACTTCCTAACGCTGGTAGTGAGCAATCAAGTAACGTGCCACTTGGAATGTTATCAATTATAGGTGGACTTTTATTATTAACGCGCAAAAAAATTAAAATGCTTTTCTCAAAATAATGCTATTATAACTATCTTAATATATTCTATAAAAAGGACAACCGCACATATATGTACGGTTGTCTTTTTTCTTTATATTAACTGCCCATCTCTAAGCGTCAATATACGATCACATACATCAAGCATTCTTTCATCATGTGTAATCATAATCGCTGCTTTTTGACTTTCTTTCACTTCACGTTTCATCATTTCAACGACTTCACGTGCGCGTTTTGAGTCTAAGCTTGCCGTTGGTTCATCTGCTAATATTAAATCTGGGTTGTTCATGAAAGCACGAGCGATTGCTACCCTTTGCTTTTCTCCGCCAGATAGTTGATTTGGATAATGATTTTTTCTTTCTCCTAATCCAAATGCTGCTAATAAATGATCCGCACGCTTTTCAGATTCTTGTTTGTTGTCTTTTTTTAGTTTTGCAATGTAAAGCAATTGTTCTTTTACATTTAAATATGGAACAAGATTTGCGAACTGAAAAATAAAGCCAATTTTTTTCAAACGAATGTCTGTCATTTCCTTTTCTGATAACTTCGTAATATTTTTCTCACGAATGTAAATATCCCCTTTTGACGGTGATAGTAAAGCACCCGCGATTGATAATAACGTACTTTTCCCTGATCCAGAAGGACCGACGATTCCGATAAACTCTCCAGCTTTCACATCAAGCGACATCGGATGAAGGGCTGTTACTTCCGTATTCCCTTCTCCGTACACTTTACTTACTTTGTCTAATTTTAATAATGAAGTCATTACATCCCGCCTCCAATTGCTTCTAATGCATCAACTTTTAATACTTGATATAACGAAATAAGTGTTCCTAAAATACTAATTACGATAAAGATTGCTGCATATTGTGCAATCATCGGTGTTGTTAATAAGAACGGCATACCCGCTGGTAAAACCTGTTCTAATCCTTGTACAAGAACAATGCTGATTATCATCGCCACGACTGATAAGAATAACGCCTGCACGACTAAGCTATTTGCTAAATAAGAATTCTTTGTACCGATTGCTTTTAGTACACCTAATTGCTGTGTTTTTTGCAACGTAATTACGTAGAAGAATACACCGATTAGTAACGCAGCGATAACAAGTAAGAACGCAATGATCATCGTTAATGTTCCTTGCTCTTCTTTAAATCCTGGAATACTTTGTAATACTTCTTTTTTGTCGATAACATGTGCATTTTTAATTTCTTTATCTGTATTAAGCGCAATTGCACTATAATCTTTTTGGTTTGGTTGTGAGATAGCGCCCCATACGTCTTCATTTACATAAACGACTGGTGTATGGCTAAACATTTGATCTTTCGTAAATCCAACGATTTTAAATTCTCTCTTTGAAACAGGATCAATAATTGTATCCCCAATATCGATTCCTTTTTCTTTAATTGATTCATCAGCAACCATTTCGTTGTTTGCTGTACCTAATTTCTCACCTTCTACAATTTTCGGTTCTAAAAATGAATCACGTTCACTTGAGAAAATAGCAACATCAACTTTTTTCGAACTATCTTTCTTTTCATAAGTTGAAACTTTCACACGAAACGGAACTGCCTCTTTCTCGCCTGCTTGATTTACTACGTTATCTACATCTTCTTTCTTAATTTGTGAACGAAGTAATTTATTTTCCGCATCGTCCGCTAATACGAATTTATTTGCCTCCATATTTTGAATTGATGAGGCATTATCATACGATAACCCATTTGCTAATCCTGAAATGACAAGGACTAAAAATGATAATAACACCATAATAAGTCCGATTAATCCATATCTTAATTTTGATTGTTTTAATTCACGCAGAGCTAAAAACATTTCGCTCGCTCCTTCCTCTTACTTTCTATGCACTTATCATAAAAAAGAAATATGAACGGAATATGAACAGAAGATTACAGAAGAAAAATTAAATTTTCAGAAAGTATTGAAAATAATTAAAATCCTTGATACAATTCAGTCAAATAATATTGACCGAGTAATTTAATTTGAGGAGTTGATTATGTTGAAGCCCATGTTCACACTAACTACTTATAGCCAACTAAAAGCAATGAGCGATCCACTACGAGTCGAAATGATGATGCGTCTATGCGAACGTCCTTATACAGGACAACTGCTATCTGAAAAATTCGGCATTTCAAGGGCGAAAATTCATTATCATTTAAAAGAATTAGAGAAGAATGGTTTTATAGAAATCGTATATACAGAAGAAAAAAATGGCATCGTTCAAAAATTTTATCAATCTGTCGCTAAAGGCTTCACCCCTGCAGCAGAACTATTACCTCATTTAGAAATATTAAGCGAATCAGGTCGCCAAATCTTTTTACAAATGACAGAAAGAACGAAACTTCATATTCTCGCTGCACCAGAAGAAGCTTTTACATTACGAAAAGTAAGTGAAGACCCTGCTGAGTGGAATTACGTTTCATCCTGCTGGGAGTTTGATGCCACGCCAGAACAATTTCAAGTGTGGGTTAAAAAGTTTTATGAATTGATGGCTGAATTAAATGAGATCGCAAAAGACGCGGATAAAGATCCAAATAGTAAATCATATTACATTTCTACTACTGCACTACAAATTGATGAGCGAGCAATGCAGCGCTTTGTTAAAAAAGAAGAAAAATCGTAATGCGATTTTTTTACACCAACGGTCAATTTTTTTTTACCGAATAAATTTATCCCACATTAACGGGCAGTAAGACTCCCACCTCAAAATTCAGCTAGAGCACAGAAGTTAGGTGGGAGTCGGGCTGCCCGTAAACGCCCGATTGGTTCAACTAATAATCAGTGGGGATGAACAAAACCCCACTGATTAAAGTTTCACTTTATTATAAAGGAGTAGATTAAATGGACGTATTAAAAAACCAGAATTTCCTCTTATTATTTTTAGGGAGAATTTTTACAAACATCGGAGATAGCTTGTATTATGTAGCCGCGATGTGGCTCGTATATGAACTTAGTGGTAATCCTTTTTATTCTGGATTAGCTGGTTCCCTTACATTATTACCTTCTGCACTTCAATTTCTTACTGGTCCATTTGTTGATAGATGGTCGATTAAAAACACCCTCGTCATCACACAAGTCCTGCAATGCATTCTTATTTTAATCATTCCCATTACACACTACTTCGACCTATTAACAGTCCAACTACTACTCATCATTATGCCAATCGTAGCCTTTATCGAACAATTCGCCTATCCCGCACAATCAAAAGCTTTACCACTTCTACTGAATAAAACACAATTGTTAAAAGGAAATTCACTCTTTTCATTTGCGTATCAAGGCATTGATTTAATTTGTACGACTCTTTCTGGAATATTAGTAGCACTATTTGGCGCAATTACTTTATATGTGATCGACTCCTTTACATTTGCGATTACTGCCCTGTTGTTCTTTTCATTAAAAATGCCAAAACAAGCAGACACCAATACAGGTCTCCCTTCTGAAGATAATACATCGTTTTCGGTTAAACAATATTTCTCTGAGTTAAAAGAAGGCTTTTCAATCGTCTTTCGTTCTTTAATGGGCGTTTTCTTAATCGGTTCAGTTGTCGCTAATTTTTCTATCGGTATGACGATGGCAATACTACCTTCTTTCGCTGATTCTTTAGGTGGCGTGAAATTATACGGCTTCTTTTTAGCCGCTATATCAGCCGGTAGTTTAATTGGAGCACTATTCAGTTCATGGGTTGGCAAACGTAATGTTGGCCGTGTCTCCATTATTAGCTTTGCGGCTGGCGCTTTATTTTGGTTTCTCTCTACAATTGTACCGTTTCAATGGCTATCTATTTTCTTATTCGGCCTAGCTTGGATACCAATTGGAGCCACCAACATATTATTTGCGACAATTAGTCAAATTTTAATTCCAAATCAATATATTGGACGTATCAACTCAGTCATGCGAAGCATGGGTACAATTGCTATGCCATTTGGCTCTTTAATTGGAGGATACACTGCAAATGTATATAGTAGCCAACTCATTTTCGCGCTCGCTAGCATCGGGATTTTATTCATTTCTCTCGTATGGCTACTTCATCCGAAATTACGTTCATTGCCGAAAGCTGATGAGATTACAGCGGATACTTTTGGTATTCGGTTTAAGGAAGAACGTGGGAAAGGTGCGGCTTTATAGCAGAAAGAAAACATTATCTAATCCGTAATGTGTAGTTATGATAAAATTATTTAATTTAAAAAGCTCAAACAAACATAACCCCGTTCTAAATTTAGGACGGGGTTAAAAATATAGTTGTTTCATTTTGTATGTAAGATACTTTACTACACTAAAAAATATAACAATAAAGTTGTTTGAAAATTTAAGTTTTATTCAACAATAGCGCCCCATTGTGGAAAATCAAGATGATGATTTTGATTGCTTCCTGTTTCCTTTTGACTAACGCACCGGTTTAAAAACGGAACCATTTAAAGGAGATTTGCGCTTGAGTAACTCTGTTTTATTTTGAATATAGGTAAAGTCCAAAATCTTGCATAACGGAGGTTTGCCCCATTTGCCGCAACATGGTAGCTATATTGCCACGGTGATAAGAACCATGGGTGACAATGTGAAGTACTGATTCAGAAATAGAAGTTTCAAGCAACCCAGCATATGGGTTGTTCACCACTATCAACTTATCAATATCTTCTTGACTGTTTAAAAGGGATTTGTTTCGTTCGGATAAGTCTTGAAATAATTTTTTCATTTCCTCAATATTTTTCGTTTCCACCTGTTCTCTCAATTGGTTCGTAGACACCATTGCTTCATTCATACTTTTACCTAATATAATGTCAAACCATGCGTAATCTGTAAGATAAATGTGCGACAACACCTTTGATACCGAAGAAAAACCACTCTGAATTTCCTTATGATAAATGTCCTGTGGTAGTTCTTTTAAACGATCAATTATCACTCCATTTGCCCATACGTGGTATTTGTACATTATTAATGCGGGGTGTGTCATCTTAAAATCCCTCATTTCCAATAGTTTTTTCGTATTGAAACAATTGATGCCTAAAAGATAAATAATTTTTCTATAAATTCTGTTGTTCAATTTATTTATTATTCCATATTATTTATAATATTCCTTCCTAAACTAATCTGACCTGTTACCTTAAGTACATTCCTTCACAACCTCTATTTATTCACATAAATATCCAAATTAATCACTAATCGTTATTCAAGAATATGGCCCAATTGTGGAATAGAATGACTCGCATTTTTTTAAACAACTTTTTATCACTTTACACGTAAGTGATAATATATCAGCGATTTTTCGATTATATCAACTTGCCGACGAAAAACGACAAAAGAGAAGAGGCTGTTCCCAAACAGCCTCTCCCCTTACATTTATTTAGGAAGCTCCACCCGAACAGTCGTCCCTTCCCCCTTCGTACTATACACCGAAACTTTTCCATTATGAAGTTCAACGATTTTCTGTACGATAGATAATCCTAAGCCACTACCTTCTACGTTTCTTGCCCTTGCCGTATCTACTTTGTAAAAACGATCAAAAATACGATCCATTTCTTCTTTTTCCATACCAATTCCGTTGTCTGATATAGAGATCATCACACTAGACTCTAATTCTTCTACAACAAATTCAATCGTTCCGCCATCGTTTGAAAACTTAATACTATTCGTAAAAATATTACTCCATACTTGATGAAGTAAGTTTTCATCACCGTTTATAACGATATCTGGCACATCAAATTCAACAGCGATATCTTTTTCACGCCATTTCCATTCAAGCATAAAAATAACGTCTTTAATTTGCTTCTGCAGATTGAATTCTTTTATTTGTAATACTTTTTCTTCTTTATCTAAAGAAGCGAGCGTAAGTAACTGTTTACATAAACTAGACATTCGCTTACTTTCGCCCTCAATAATTTGTAAGTAATGATTTCTTTCTTCTTCACTCATATTTTCTGTTTGCAATGTTTTCGAAAAACCTTGTATGGAAGAAAGCGGCGATTGGAATTCATGTGAAACGTTCGAAACAAATTCTTGTCTCATTTCATCTAATTCTTTTATACTTTTCGTCATCTTCTGGAAGCTTGTAGATAACGTACCAATTTCATCTTTTCGTTTTACGTCTAATTCAATTTCATATTCACCACTCGCAATTTTTTGCGTAGCCTTCGTAAATTTACGAATAGGACGTACGATATATCCTGCTGCAATCGCTATAAAAATGATACTTAATAGCACGATAAACCCAAGTAATACCGCTAAGAAAATTCGCATCTCGCCAAATTGGTTCTGAATGTCAGGACGAATAAACAAAGCGTACTGTTTATCCCCATGTTGTACTGGTACACCGACACTATTGATTAATTCATTATCGAAAAAACCAGTAATAAATAGGCGAGTCGGATATGTGGAAACGCCATTAAACGTTTCTCCTTGCAATACTTTATGAACTGTATCGTCGCTAATAGACGTCTTACGAAACGCATTTCCGATACGTTTTCCTTTCTTTTGGTCATCGACAATATAAATTTCATACCCTAATTTCGCAATAGAATGTAAGTACGCTTCTTTATTTTCTTCACTTTGCTTTTCATATAATGACTTAACTTCTTCAGCATACTTTAAAATCTTTTCACTGTTATACGGTTTTAACTTCACTTGATAATATACGTTCGTTAATAAAAAGCCGATAATACTACTAAGAAGCATAATACCGACTGTCATAAATACAAATCTCGAATATAGTGATTTCATTTTATTTCAGCTCCAACTTATAACCGAGTCCGCGCACTGTCGTAATTTGAAAATCATCCGTTCGTTTTGAGAAACGATCTCGTAGTCTCTTCACATGAACGTCAACTGTTCGTTCATCTCCTTCAAAATCCATTCCCCATACTAATTCAATTAATTCTTCTCTCGAAAATGTTCTACCAGGATAACTAGCAAGTTGTGATAATAACTCAAATTCCTTTAAAGGAAGCAAAATCGTCTGCCCGTTACACTTTACTTCAACACCTTTACGATCAATTGTCGTTCCGTGGAGTGTAATAATGTCGGCACTCAGCATTTGATAACGGCGCAATAATGCTTTCATACGGAAAATGACTTCAGCTGGTTCAAATGGTTTCACAATATAATCATCCGTACCAGAAATGAATCCTTTTTCTTTATCGACTAACTGATCTTTTGCAGTTAATAAAATAACAGGTATATCATGATACTTCCGGATTTCTTCGCATAACGTATAGCCATCAACGAACGGCATCATAATGTCTACTATCGCAAGATGAATGTTTTCCTTCTCTAAAACGTCTTGCGCTACCTTTCCATCTTCCGCCTCAAAAACTTTAAACCCCTCTTTTTGTAAATGGTAATGTAATAACTCTCTAATATGCTTATCATCATCAGCTAATAAAATATGTATCATCTTCATTAAACCCTCTCTCGTTCATCCTTCTACATCCTTACATTAAGAAACAATTGGATTTTTTGCAAGAAAAACAAAATGCTATAAAACGGTTGTTTCTTATAAAAGTTGATAAATAAAAAGAATCTATTTTGAAAAAAGATTATTCAAAATAGATTCTCACATTTTAGTATTAAGATTATTTTAATTAAAAGTAATTTCTAATCCTTATTAAGCCTTAGAAATATCAACAAACCCTTCTCCGAACACATCACGAACATCATGTATAGCGATGAACGCAGCCGGATCCGTAGTTTGAACAATCCGTTTTAGCTTCACTACTTCTTGCTTATTAATAACAATATAAAGAATTTCCTTCGGAGTTTTCGTGTAATAGCCATGACCTGAGTACACAGTAACCCCTCTGCCCATTAAGGTAGTCACCTTCCCGGCAATTTCATTCGGGTTATCAGAAATAATCGTAATGGCCTTCTTCGGATTTAAACCTTCAATTACAAATTCCATTACTTTCGTTCCTACATATAGCATAATAATTGTCAGCATCAGTTTTTCTGCACCAATGATGAAATAAGATGAAAACGCAACGATTAAATCGAAGAACAGTAGACCGTAGCTGATACTCCAGCCTAAGTACTTATGGGTCATCCTTGCTAAGATGGTAGTACCTGCTGTCGTTCCACCAACGCGAATGATGAGACCAATCCCGCACCCGATAAATATTCCACCGAAAATGGCATTTACGAGCATTTCATCCGAAGCAATCGTCCAGCCTTCTGTCAAATGAAGAAATAGCGAGTTAGTAACTACAGCAATGATCGTATAAATTGTTGTGATCTTATTCAAAAATTTATAACCAGCTATTAACAAAATCGCATTTAAAATTAAGTTAACTAAGCCTGGTGACCACTCAAATAAATAGTACGTAATAATCGTGATACCTGTTACTCCACCCTCACCAAACTCGTTCGGGATAACAAACAAATTCACACCTAACGCAAAAAGAAATGCACCAATAATAATAAAAATAATGTCTGTCGTTCTTTTTTTCATACAGTACCTCACTTCTTATGTAAATATTTATTCTGCCATAAACTCTCACCATTATATCGTGGAATATTCAAATCGAACAGTGGTTTGTTTTTATTTTAATATAGGATGATAAAACAACTTTATCCTATATCCACATGTAATTTAAAAAGGGTAACAACTTTATTTATCCTTTTCGGCAAGAAGACTCCATCTGAATTGGGTTAGGGGTGAAACCCAACAATTCAGGTGGTGATGAATTGCCGTCAGAAGGTAGACTGAACTCTTTTGTTTCGTTCATAACAATTTTGGGTTTCGAACATTTGTTTTTGTTTTACGATATAATCTGTCGTAGATAAGGAGGGAATATATCGTAAGACAACGAAATTGGATAATAATAATCATTCGGTCACTTGAGCCAAAAGGAATTACTGTAGAAGAATGGAATTACGATGAAGAACATGTTCATATTTTGTTCCGTTTCGTTCCAAATATTGATTTGTCAAAAATAATTTTAATGAACTCTCTAAGAAAGGTGGTGAAAACGATGGTTAAAAAGAAAGCAGTGAAAGTATTACGTAAACAAAAGAAAAGAGAAAACATACAACGATTCACTCAGAAACAGAATATCGGACGGGCTTGCCTCACAGCTAAAGAATTTCGTTTATTGCAGCGCATGTCACATAGTTCAAAAGCATTGCGAAATGTTGGATTGTATACTATTAAACAAAGTTATTTGAACCATAATAAAATGGCTACTGTAAAAGAAGTGGACACTGCCATGCAAGCCGATATGAACTACTCGGGCATGCAATCAAACTCTGTTCAAGCGATTCGTAGAGCCTTATTTACAGAAGTGAAGAGCTTTTTTAAAGCATGGGAACAGTGGAAGAAAACACATGAAACATTCACAGGGCGTCCTAAGTTTCCGAATTATTCTCGTTCAACGGATAAACGAATTATTGAAATCTATCAAGTTCCAAAAGTGGATGATAACGGGTATTGGATGATTCCGATGAATGTTGCATTCAGAAAAAAATTCAGTTCCATTAAAATACGTATGCCAAAAAACTTAAGAAATAAAAAAATCTCCTACATTGAGATTGTACCGAAGCAAAAAGGTCGGTTCTTTGAGGTGCATTACACATATGAGATGCACGTTTCTCAAATGAAGAAACAATCCACGACTACTAGTAAAGCTTTGAGTTGCGATTTAGGTGTAGACAGATTAGTAAGTTGCGTGACAAATACAGGTGATACATTCTTAATTGATGGGAAAAAATTAAAATCCATTAACCAATACTTCAACAAAACGATACGTAATCTGCAACTGAAAAATGTGGAAAATGGACTTTCAAAACGCGTTGTAACGAATAAAATGGCTGCACTTTGGAATAAGCGAGAACGACAAATAAATGGTTACATTTCACAAACTGTAGGCCTGTTGTTTAAAAAAGTGAAAGCATGCAACATAGATACTGTTGTCATAGGGTATAACGCTGGTTGGAAACAAAAATCTGATATGGGAAAAAAGAATAATCAAGCATTTGTTCAAATCCCATTTCATAAACTGATTGCAGCGATTGAGAATAAATGTGTAAAAGAAGGCATCCGATTTTTAAAACAAGAAGAAAGCTATACTTCAAAAGCTAGTTTTCTTGATAAAGATAGGGTTCCAGTTTGGTCTAAGGATGATAGGACGCATTATCGATTTAGTGGCAAACGAATCAATCGTGGTCTGTACCAAAGTAAAGCAGGAACATGTATCCACGCTGATATTAATGGTGCGTTGAATACATTGAAAAAATCAAAAGTTGTAGAATTGGATGACAATCTTAAAGTGAAAACGCCGATTCTATTAGAAGTGCAAAAACGTAAGGCTGTTGCTTCGTGCATAGCTTAGTGGGTGCGTCAACCATCCATGTGTACTCGACTTGTCGGGGCTTGTAGCACACGCCGGATTCATCTGAGTGGTGGCTTCTTCCAAAAGGAAGAACTGCTCTTTTTCGAAAGGGTGGTGCAAGTGGGAAAACAATCGTTCGTTGCCAGTACCAACCAAAAACTTACTTGGGGTGTTACCGTAAGGTGGCATGAATGTTAGAGCGTCAACTGTCTAGCGATAGACGAAAAGACCTAGTGTTCTAACTCAAGCCCCCACTGAAACGCTTCATCTCAGTGGGGGTAGTTGACTATGTACTACAAGTAAAGTTTTGATTTCACATGCTACTCGGGCAAAATTCAAATAAAAAACAAATATGTGAAGCCGTAGAATAGACTTTACATCAAGCATTTGATTACAGAGATTTATATACAATTTTATACTTCCGCATGTTGTTGATCATTTCACTTTATTTCTCCCGGGGGAATGAAAAAAAACTCCATTAAATTTGCATACTTAGTATGCAAATTCAGGAGTTTTTTCATATACCACTATTCGGATTCAATTCAAATGCATACAACTCATTTTTTCACCTTACTTGACTCATTCAAAATTAGCACGAGGTTCCTCTAACCTCTTCTTACCTCTCCAATTAAATAAGCTTTCAGTCTTCGTTTGCTGTCCTGGTTTCACAAACAACATTGCCCCCATTGCGATAGCGGCCAAAACGGCAGCTACGATAAACATAGAAGGGTAGCCATAACTTACAACTAAGTATCCCGTTAAAGTCGGGGCTAAGATTGTCGCGATATTAGCGATGAAATGCATAATTCCACTATATGTTCCTGCGTAAGTAGGAGCTGTATCGACAATAATTGCCCAAAATAATGAACTCGGTAAAAAAGCAAACGCATTTCCAAGCGACATAAGCGCTAATACAGCTACATAATTGTCCATCGCTGGAATGAAGCTAAAACAAATTGCAGTAAGTAATAAAGCAATAATTGGTAACCCTGTTCTAGCTAAACGAAGATTCCCTGTTTTACGTAAAATACGATCAGATAGCTTCGCACCTAGCGGCAATGTAATACAAGCTCCAAGCCAAGGAATCATTCCAAGATACCAAAGGGAAGATAATTGAAAATGGAATACATCTTGCAAATATTTCGGTGTCCAAGTTAATATTAAAAAATTTATATATTGGAAGCAAAAATATGCTATCGTAACCATAACGAATGTCGGAACTTTAAAAAAGGAGTACCATGGCTCTTTGCGAGTTTCTTTCTCAGCTTTTACTGATTGAAGCACACCTTCCGTACTTCGTATTTCAGCTAGTTCTTCTTTTGTCACTCGCGGATGATCCTCAGGCATATTCGTAAAAGTAAAATACCAAATAATCGCCCATACAATCCCAATTGTACCAAGGATAAAAAACATGATTTTCCAACTTGTAAAAGATAGTAAGAAGACCGCTACAGGTGCAGTTAATACTGCACCTAATGGAACGCCAACAAAACCAAGGGATGTTAGAAAAGCTCTTTCTTTTGGAGCTGCCCAGTTTGCTGCTGTCTTATTCGAAACCGCGAAAGATGGCCCTTCTGTTAATCCAAATAAAACGCGAAAGATAGCAAATCCTATTAAAGCAGACCCTCCAAAAACAGCAATCCCTATTTCTCCAGCAAAAGCGGTCGCAATTTCAAAAATAGACCAAGCAGTTGCTGCTACGATCCATACAAATTTCGGTCCTTTTTTATCTGAAAAAATACCTCCTAATAAAGAACCGATCATGTAACCGTAACCAAAATACCCTAATATAGCGCCCCACTCCTTCGGGTCAAAGCCATATTCTTTTATAATGAAGGACTGCGCATAAGCGATGGCCCCTCGATCAATATAATTCACCATCGTAATAAACGTGAGCATTGTAAAGACATAATAACGAAATTTATTCTTCATCAAAATCCCCACTCCCCCTCGTATTCTTTTGTTTTTCTCTCTAATCCTTTAATAGAATGACATGGACCTTTCCAGGGCCATGAACTCCAAAAGCTAATTCCATCTCAATATCACCCGTCCGGCTAGGCCCAGTGATAAAATTGATACAGGCAGGTAATCCATTCGAAACTTGTTCGTGAATTCTAGTTACGCCTTCTGTTAAGCGTCTATAAATTGTATGTTCTGAGAGAATCGCTACATAAACTGCTGGCAAAACGCTAACTAAACGTCCGCGCCCACCACCATTCCATAAAACAACGGTTCCCGTCTCAGCGAGTCCCATTTCGGCATATGTAATTCCCATATCCACTTGAGCTGCATAATCCCGTAGTTCTCTTTCACCTTCTTTACTTTGCCAAATTCGATGAGAAACGAAATTTCCTTTTAAATGCTTTCCTATTTCAAGTTGATGTAATCTATCATCATCCCAATACAACGCAGATTGAACATTAAATTTATGTACAACGTACTGAAGTGCACCTTCTATTTCTGAACGGTATATATGACTTACTTCTGTATGTAACGTATGCAAGTTTGCAATAAACTGCTCTATTAAACTGTCGTGATCTATCTCTTTAGGAAAGTGTCTAAGTGGATCGTTCTTCCACCTGGGAGGAGTGACCCCCGAGCGACGTTCTCGGTTTAGTTTACGTGCGATATTATTTAAAAAAGATTGTTGAACATCCGTATTCATATTATGAATCCCTCTTTTCTTTTTTCCACCAATCACGGAATGATTGTTTCGCAGGTTTTGGAAAATCTCTACTTTCTGTCCACCCTTTCAATGGGCCTGGACCATTCGCAATATAGCCCTCTTTTGCAAATATCGATAAACCTGTATGTGCCATTTTAATCGCTTTTTCATAAACGAATGGATGACTCGCCATAAACGTGAAACCTTTAAAGGCCAGTTGCTCAAATTTCGTTATAAACCCTTGTTCCACCACATCTTTACGATGTTCAATGAGAAGGTCATGTAATGGAATTTTCACAGGGCAAACATCTGTACACGCTCCGCACAAACTTGATGCAAAAGGTAATTCTTTTAACTCTTCATATCCTTCTAATAAAGGTGCTAGTACTGCCCCAATTGGCCCGCTATAAACACTTCCATAAGCATGCCCCCCAATATTGCGATACACAGGACAAACATTTACACAAGCTCCGCACCTTATGCACTTTAATACTTCTTCATAAGCAGTTCCTAAAATATCAGAACGGCCATTATCTAAAATAATTAAATGAAATTCTTCAGGTCCATCCATATCTCCGGGTAAACGCTCGCCATTAATTCCAGTCACATAAGATGTAATCTTTTGGCCTGTAGCACTTCTTGTTAACATTGAAACGACCACATCAAGATCTTTCCACGTCGGAACAAGACGTTCCATCCCCATAATAGCAATATGAACTTTTGGCAATGTCGTAGTAAGACGAGCATTTCCTTCATTACTTACAAGAACAACTGATCCAGATTCCGCTACCGCAAAGTTACAACCAGAAATACCAATATCAGCTTCTAAAAACTCTTTACGCAATTGCTCTCTAGCAAATTGTAATAATTGATTCGTATCAACTGGTATCTTTTTTCCAGCTTCCTTCGAAAAAAGCTCTGCTACTTGTTCCTTCGTCTTATGAATGGCCGGGGCAATTAAATGCGATGGAGTTTCTCCAGCTAATTGAATAATATACTCCCCAAGATCAGACTCTACTACTTTTACCCCTATCTCTTCTAAGTTTTTATTAAGATGTATTTCTTCTGAAACCATGGACTTTGACTTAATTACTGATCTCGCTCCTTTTTTTCTTGCGATTTCAGAAACATACGATACGGCATCTTCTGCTTTGAAAGCAAAATGAACATGCCCCCCATTTTTTCGTACATTAGTAGCTAATTGTTCCAAATAACTATCTAAATTTTCAATTGTATGCATCCGAATTTCAGATGCTGCCTCACGCCATTCTTCAATATTCCCTAATTCATGTGTAGCTTGTTCCCGTCCCATCCGAAGTCTATCTTGTGTCAATGGTACCGCACTTCTCATCTGCGGATTGTGCAACGCGTTATCTACTCTTTTCAAAAAACCTAGTTCCCCCGCCACACTCATTTATTCAGCCCCTTCGCTAGTACTTCTGCCACATGTAACACTTGAATATTTTTATTTTTCCTGCGCAATCTTCCTCCAATATTCATAAGACATCCCATATCTGCTCCAATTAAGAGATTTGCTTCTGTCGCCTCAATATGTTTTATTTTTTCATCAACCATCGTTTCAGAAATCGAGCTCATTTTTACTGCAAAAGTACCACCAAACCCGCAGCAATCTTGGCAATATGGTAATTCTTTTACGTCTAGACCTTCTACTTGCGATAATAGCTTCAGTGGTTCGTCTTTTATCCCGAGTGCACGACTCATATGACAAGATTGATGAAAAACGGCTTTCTCAACCAACTTAGATTTCAAATCACTTTTTCCAAGTACATTCACTAAAAAATCCGTCAACTCATACGTTTTATCCGCTAAATGAACTGCTTTTTCATACCATTCACTATCATCTTTAAACATTTCTTTATAATAAAGATGAACCATGCTAGCACAAGAGCCTGAAGGAGTCACAATATATTCACTATGTTCAAATGCTTTAATCATTTGCTTTGCTGCTAGTTTTGCTTCTTCTTGATATCCGCTATTGTAAGCTGGTTGCCCGCAACAAGTCTGTCCTTCTGGGAAATCTAGTTCCACTCCACATTGCTGCATAATTTCTACGACACTCTTACCCACTTGAGGAAAAAACACATCTGATAAACAAGTAATAAATAACGAAACTTTCATAAAAAATCCCCCCTCAAAGCGATACGATCTATTTTAAAGTTATTACTTTGCTAAATTAAATTTTAAATTTTTAGAATTTTCTATTTTTAAAACTTTTTGTTTATGATATCATGTGGGATATTATATGAAAACTATCTATAAGGTTGTTTTTGCATACAAAAATGGTATAGAAAGGGACTTTGACATGGATATAAGAAAACTTCGTTACTTTATTGTAATCGCTGAGGAAAAACAGCTTACCCGTGCTGCCCATCGACTTCATATGGCACAGCCACCTCTAAGTAGACAACTATCGCTACTAGAACAAGAATTATCAGTAAACTTATTTGAAAGAAACGGTCGAAATATGCATTTGACTGAAGAAGGAAAAATTTTATATACGAAAGCTAAAAACATTATTCATCAATTAGAAGAAACCATTACGGAGATTAAAGATACCGGTGAAGGGCTAAGGGGCAATCTATCTATTGGAGCATTTCATTCTTGCATTCCTTTTCTCGCTGAAAAAATCCGCTATTTTCAAGATAACTATCCAAATGTGAACTTAAAAATATGGGAAGGTGGCCCTTTATACTTAATAGAGCAATTAGAAAATCGGTATATCGAACTTGCTATCTTGCGCGCGCCCTTTAATAAAGATGTTTTCTCTAGTATTAGTTTATCAAAGGAACCATTCGTATTAGTCATGCCTGCTACATGGGAACTATATCACTCACAGCTTCCAATCCCTCTAACTGAATTAAGTCATATTCCCCTCTTACTTTTACATAAAGATACAGAAAACAGCTATCATCAGCTCGTCATTGATGAATGCAAGCACCTTGGTATTCAATTAAATATAGCATGTGAATGTCCTGACTCAGCATTTATTCTTATGCTTATCATGACTGGCATCGGCGCCTCTATCTTGCCGAAAAGCGCTGTATCTCATATCCCGCAAGAATTTATAAAAATAGTTGATTTAATAGATTTCCCTTATCATTCCGAATCATCGATTATATGGCTGAAAGATCGGAAGCTTTCTAAAAGAGCTCAACGATTTATAGAATGTACATGAATAAATCTTTGAAGTGTAGCGATAGATCTCTTCGCTTCTCCATCGCCATTACCTCGTTTACAAAATTATTTCTCCTATTATTATCATTGGACATGTTATATTCGCCGCTTATGTGAATACGTGAATGGCGAATATATCCTTCTAAAAAGAAAAAACAAAGACGCGAAGCCATAGAAGAGACTTCGCATCTTTGTTTATTTAAAGCGATTTATATGAATGTAAATCCCCAGCAAAGTCTTTACCACAACCGTCACACCTTACTGCTTTTTATCCCATTTTTCTAAACGGACGTAGAACAATACCCCATCCTCAGTATTATTTTGAAAATAGAATGATCAAAATGGATTTACTTATCTTTCTCCATATATTCTTTAATCTTTCGTTCTTCCCACTCTTTTCCGAATATCCCAAATGGAAAAGTTGTCAAACCATGTATAACGATACCGATCCCCCAACCTCCAAGTGGATATAAAAACCATAATTTACTTGAATCAGAGCTTACATTTATAAAAAAAAGCATTAAGTTAACTAGTATATAAACCGTTAAATGAATGTAAAACGCTTGTAAATTCTCCACCCTTTTTTTAGCTCGTAAATAAACCTCATCTCGCTCCACCCTTAAACACCTCTTTCAATATTGTATTTTTTCACCTTCGCTCCAGTATTAACATCATATTCTAATCGGAAATCCGTTATTCTCAAAAAAACACAAAACAAAAAGTACCCATCAAATTATCATACACATGATCATTTGCTGGGTACTGCATGATACATTTGTTATTTACAGTAGTCTAATTAAGACCAAATCCAAACATCATCATTATTTTCAACGTTGTTCTTTACTTCATGCACTTTTTCGATATGATCAACTGTGTTCCAGTTAATAGAACTTCCACCCCAGCCCACATACTTCATATCAATTTTTACTTTCTCACCCGTATTAAATACTTGTCCCTTTGTTAAGAAAACATCAATAATAACTTTCTTCCCATTTATCGATGGATACTCAACTACTACATATTTAGTAGAACCGTCTCCCTCATCTTCCATCGTTCCTACTTTTGATACTTCCCCAATCACATAATCAGGAGAACCGTCTTCTTTCATGTGCATACCTAATTTATTTGACGTATTTTCAACTGTATTTGCAATCATATATTCCGTAAAATTACGCATCATAGATCCAGTAGCTTTAACCTCATCCCCTACTTTCACATTTGAAAATGAATCCATATACACACTAACAGGTTCTTCATATTGCTTAGATTTCACGACAATTACACCTTTATCTACTTCTATTACTCGTCCTTCTAACGTCGAGAAATTCGATTCAATAGAAGCGGCACTCGCTTTTGACAGTTCTAATCCTGGTAAATTCGTTCCTGATAACGCTGCAATACCTAAAGCACCAGCTAAAATTAATTTTTTCATACCCATTATGAAACATCTCCATTCATGATGATTTTATTTTTTTGATTGGATACGACCAACCTGTAACTTTTATAGTTACAGGTTGTGAGAAATAGCAACCATCTTTCTCATGCAATGTTGCATACTGTAATTTTCAAATTTAAATCGATTATTCCTATATTCAACACTAATGCCAAATCCAAGAATAATAGCAGGTAAACGGATTGATGATGAAGAAACTAATGTCATGCATCATATTTTTTCAATAATAAAGTTTGTATAATCGTAGTCCATTACATTATGTAGGAGCGGATTTAACATGTTAATAAAACCAAACAGATTACAGGCAGGCGATATTGTGGCAACAGTAAGTCCTTCATGGGGAGGAGCAGGTGATTCTGAGATAAGATGGCGATATGAACAAGGAGTAAAGAGATTAGAAGAAGTTTTCGGTCTTACGGTTGTCCCAATGCCAAATAGTTTAAAAGGTAGCGAATTCATTTATAACAATCCACAGGCTCGTGCAGAAGATTTAATGACAGCTTTTAAAGATACGCGTGTGAAAGCAATTATTGCGAATATTGGCGGTGAAGATAGCATTCGCTTACTTCCCTATATAGATTTTAATGTAATACGTGAAAACCCGAAAATTTTTATGGGATACTCTGACGTTACTATTTCACATTTACTTTGCCATAAAGCAGGCATTTCCTCTTTTTACGGTCCAGCAATTTTGACCGACTTTGCCGAAAATGTAGAGATGGATCCATATACAATTGAAATGGTAAATCGAACTCTCTTTTCAAATGAAATGATTGGCGAAATTCAACCAGCTCATGAATGGACGAGTGAGCGTTTAGAATGGATAGAGATTAATAAGGATAAAAGGCGTACAATGCAACGAAACAATGGATATGAGCTACTTCAAGGCTCTACCACTGTACAAGGGCGCTTAATTGGTGGTTGCATTGAAGTACTGGAATTTGCAAAAGGAACGGAGCTTTGGCCTGAGAAAAAACATTGGGAGGATAGTATTCTATTCTTTGAAACTTCTGAAGATCATCCAGAACCAAGTTATATAAAGTATTGGTTACGAAATTATGCGGCACAAGGCATTCTGCAAAAAGCAAAAGGTATCATCTTCGGTAAACCGAAAGATGAACAATATTATGAAGAATATAAACATGAAATACTGCAAGTTATGAAGGAACATAATTTAGAAGATTTGCCGATTCTTTATAATTTAAATTTTGGCCATACTGAACCGAAGTTTATTTTACCTTACGGTGCGATGGCAGAAATTGATTGTGAAAATGGATCTTTTTCTATTTTAGAGAGTGGTGTGGAGTAAAGTGAAACTTTAAATAAGTATAGCCATAAGTTTTATAATTATATTTTCCGATCCTACAGAAATAATAGCGTATTTTTCATTTTAGGAAGTATTTTATTTTGTTAGCTTGATAGCGATATGGCAGGACCCCAATAAATAAAAACACTCCTATGCGATATGACTGTGAATTGATGCTTTTTAAAAGTATATAATTAGAGGGAGATTACTTATCTAATGATAAAGGGGGATTTACGTATATGGAAGTAACATTTACAGTAAGTAAATGGGATGAAAAACTAATCGATGATACTAGAAAAGATTTCCCTATTAATATTGCCCATGTTGAATATGATATTGATGGTGAATTAAAAGGAAAAGCTTTTGTTGAATACTTATTATATTATTTAGACTCAAATATAAATGATGGTCACTTGGCTACTGCTAAAATTTCTGGATTTTTACACTTTGAAGGAATTTATAAGGGACAACAAGGGACATTTACAGCTATAGAGCAAGGAATATTTGATAAAAGAAATCTAAATTCCCCAGGAACAATTATCAAAGCTACCGGTAACTTAGAAAATCTGAGAGGGTCCTATAATTATCAGTTTACAGGTCAAACCAGTAAACTGATTTTAGCGTTTGAATTTTAGCAAAATATCCTATAATTTAGTGGAAAGGACATTTCTTGTAATACTAGGAATGTCCTTTTTGTTGACGAGCTTATTCAACTATTCTTCTAATAGTTAAGAAAAGAAAAGAACAGAGTATATTATATAACGTCTTATTATCAGTATTCAACGATGCATAAAATTTTCGTTATGGGGGGAATTAAAAATCTAAGCCTGAGAGGCATGGGGGCCCCACTTATTCATTACTTTTCCTACTAATTAAAGAATAA
The DNA here is from genome assembly GCF_001757995.1 of Bacillus mycoides. Taxonomy (GTDB): domain Bacteria; phylum Bacillota; class Bacilli; order Bacillales; family Bacillaceae_G; genus Bacillus_A; species Bacillus_A mycoides_B. The sequence goes on from NZ_LXLV01000045.1 coordinate 91,562, forward strand.
TCCCCGAAAAACTCCCCTTCAATACTTCTTTTTCAAGTTGATTCCTACATGTAAACATCGCAATAATTTTTGTTCGATTTTTTTCATCGGGCTCAAATTGTTCAATGGTTACGTCACAACGAATTGTATCACCGCTAAATACAGGACGTAAAAATTCAAAATCCATCTTGCGAGCTAACACGTTATAATCACCGCCAATTTTTGTAGGCAACGTTGATGTTAACAGCCCTTGTACAACAAATCTCCCCTGCTCATCTGGTGTAACATTATGAATTCCCTCATCCCTAGATACTTCTGTAAATAAAACAACATCTTCTTTTGTAAAAGTTCGCTCAAAGGTGATTTTTTCGCCTACTTGTAATTTCATCGATACCCCTCCTCAAAAACAGTCCACACTTAACTAAACTGATGTTCCATTTGTTACATAAGAAAAACCGAAATTAACAATCATTCCGGTTTTTCCAAACTACAAAAGTCTATATTTACTTTAGTGAATGAACAAACAATCCACTGCGAAGTTTCGGTTCAAACCACGTAGATTTCGGCGGCATTACTTCTCCAGCGTCTGCGATTGTTAATAAATCTTCCATTGATGTCGGATATAACGCGAATGCTGCTTTATATTCACCGCTATTCACAAGACGTTCTAGTTCTTCTAACCCGCGGATTCCGCCGACGAAATCAATGCGTGAATCTGAGCGCGGATCATGTATTTCAAGCACCTGACTTAATAAATGATCTTGTAAAATAGATACATCTAAACGCCTGACAAGATCATTCGCATCAAATGTTTCCTCTTTCACAGTGAGCTTATACCACTTCTCGTTTACATACATTCCAAATGATTTTGGCTCATTTGGTTTATACGGTGAAACCCCTGCTTCTTCCACATAAAAATATTGCGCAACTTGCTTTAAAAATTGCTCTACTGATAAACCATTTAAATCTTTCACAACTCGGTTATAGTCCCAAATAGATAGTTCATCATGAGGGAATAAAACAGATAGGAAGAAATTGAATTCCTCTTCTCCTGTGTAATTCGGATATTGCTCTCTTCGCATAACTCCTACTTTTGCAGCTGATGCAGAGCGGTGATGTCCATCTGCAATGTACAAGTTAGGGATATCTTCAAATGCATTTACTAAAGTCGTAATTACTTCTTCATCTGCAATCTTCCACGCAACATGCTCGACACCGTCTTCTGCCGTAAATTTATAAATGGGCGCATGTTCTTCTTTCCAGCTTGCAATTAAACGTTTCACTTCTTCTTTTGTACGGTACGTTAAAAAGATAGGACCCGTATTTGCGTCACACACATCTACGTGACGAATGCGATCTAGTTCTTTTTCGTGACGCGTTCTTTCATGTTTTTTAATTGTATCATCTTCATACTCGTCAATCGATGTACAAACGACAAGGCCTGACTGCGTTCTTCCTTGCATCGTCAGTTCATAAATGTAAAGCGCTGGCTCTTCATCTTGAACGAACACTTCTTCTTGTATAAATTGCTTTAAATTTTCACCCGCTTTTTCATATACGCGATCATCGTACGGTGAAAGTGCCGGGTCTAAATCAATTTCTGCTTTATCAACGTGTAAGAAAGAATATGGATTCCCTTTTACAACTTCTCTTGCCTCTTCACTATTTAATACGTCATACGGTAAAGCTGCAACTTGCACAGCTTTTTCTTCTACTGGACGGATGGCCCGAAACGGTCGGATATTTGCCAATTTTCCCTCTCCCCTTTACACAATCATTCGAACGGCTACAACACCTGTAATTTTGCTTATATTTTCCACAATATTCTCTTTAATTATATCATCAATACCATTATCAATATCAATCATTGTGTACGCCCAAGAATGTTTACTACGATTAATCATATCCGCAATATTAATATGATGTTCTGCTAAACATCCTGTAATTTGTCCTACCATGTTCGGAACGTTTTGATGCATAATTGTAATACGTTTCTTTCCAATGTACGGAAGCTCTACGTTTGGATAGTTTACTGAATTACGAATATTACCTGTCTCTAAATATTCACGTAATTGACGAGCTGCCATTACTGCACAATTTTCTTCAGATTCAGACGTAGATGCACCAAGGTGAGGAGTTGCTGTTACATTTTTCATCTTTATAACATTTTCATTCGGAAAATCCGTTACGTAATGTGTAATAATATCTTCTTCTAACGCTTTTTGAAGAGCTGTTTCATCTACAAGTTCCCCTCTTGAGAAATTGAATAGACGCATCCCTTTTTTCATCGTCTCTATAGCGTGTTCACCAACAATCCCCTTCGTTTGATTCGTAAGAGGAATATGCAGTGTAATATAATCACATGTTGCAAAGATTTCATCTAGGCTAAACGCTCTTTGTACTTGCGTAGAAAGACGCCATGCTGTTTCAACAGATATATATGGATCGTATCCGACAACGTCCATCCCTAAAGATAACGCATCGTTCGCAACTAAAGCACCAATTGCGCCAAGACCGATAACACCTAAACGCTTCCCCGCAATTTCTGATCCAACGAATTGCTTCTTCCCAGCTTCAACAAGCTGTGGTACTTCTTCTCCATCCAACTCTTTCGTCCAGCTCACTCCGTTTATAATATTACGGGAAGACATAATAAGGCTTGCGATAATAAGTTCCTTCACTGCATTCGCATTAGCCCCTGGCGTGTTAAACACTACAATCCCTTTTTCCGTACAACGCTCAACAGGAATATTATTTACACCGGCACCAGCTCTTGCAATTGCCTTTAAATCTTCTGAAAACTCTTCTTGATGTAAAGAATAGCTGCGAAGTAAAATACCATCTGGATGACCTACTTTGTCTCCAATTTCATAGCGATTCCCATCAAAAATTTGCAAACCCTTTTCGGCAATTTGATTTAACGTCTGAACACGAAACATATCCCCATCTCCCTATCTATTTTCAAGCTCAAATTCCTTCATATAAGCTACTAATTGCCCAACACCTTCCACCGGCATCGCATTGTAAATACTTGCACGCATACCGCCGACTGAACGATGTCCCTTTAGCGTAACGAAATCGCGTTCTTTCGCTTTTTGTAAAAACTGATTATTAAGCTCTTCTGACGGTGTTGTAAACGGAATGTTCATAAGTGATCGATACGTAGGATCAACTGGTGAAGTAAACAATTTAGATTCATCTAAAAAATTGTAAAGAAGTGAAGATTTCATTCTATTTTGTTCTTCAATCGCAGATACCCCGCCTTGTTCTTTCAACCACTCTAGTACAAGTTTCGTTACGTAAATACTAAAGGTTGGCGGTGTATTATATAAGGAGTTATTTTTACTGTAAGTTTCATAGTTTAACATCGTAGGACAAGCACTATTTGCACTGCCAATTAAATCTCTTTTTATAATTACAATCGTTAAACCCGCTGGCCCTAAATTCTTTTGCGCACCCGCATATATGAGACCAAACTTCGTAACATCATATTGTTCTGATAAAATATTTGAGGACATATCCGCAACAAGCGGCACTCTTTCTAAATGTGGAATATCCACATATTTTGTCCCCTCAATTGTATTATTCGTTGTAATATGTACATAATCTAGTTCATCATCATTTGGTAAATCATCCATTTTAGGAATCGAAGTAAACTTCTCTTTTTCAGAAGAAGCAATCACTTGCACTTCCCCTACTTTTTCGGCTTCTTGCAATGCCTTTTTAGACCATGAGCCAGTCAGTACGTACCCAGCTCTTTTATAAGTACTCATTAAATTTAACGGTATCATAGAGAATTGTAATGACGCACCGCCTTGTAAAAATAATACGTCATACTCATCAGGAATGTTCATTAATTCACGAAGTAAGCTGCTCGCTTCATCAATAATATTTTGAAAATAAGAAGATCGATGACTCATTTCCATAATAGACATGCCTGTCCCGTTATAATTTACAAGCTCCTTTTGCACTTTCTCTAAAACTGGCAAAGGGAGTATTGATGGTCCTGCTGAAAAATTGTATACTCTCTCCATCATCCAAGTAACCTCCCTATTTCTCATTCTCGTTATTTTTTAAACTTTCTGAATTATACCCCGAAATCCAATACACGGTCAATTTCTTTTCTATTATTACGGCGCAAGACGCGATGGAATCGCTTGCAAGTGCAATTTTTTTTATAAAGTGAGCAGAAAACATATCAACAAAACCACAGCTTAGATGCATCATGCTCTCCTTTCAAATTTGATAGGTTCTTCTCTTATCTATTTTACTTTTTATACATTAGAAAAAGAGCGAATATACATTCGCTCTTTCCCACATATTTACGGCGCAAAGCTTATCATCCAACCTAACATAAATCCAAATACAGTAAACAGTAGCATAAAAACAAATAAACTACATGCCCACAATGCATATTTTCGACTTTTTCTTTTTGTGATCATGCCTACGACTGAACACAATAATCCAACTCCAACTATTTGCCGAAAACCTTCGCCTATAAATGTTTCTTGAATAAGCAATGTAATGTTCAAATACAATAACGCTAGAAAGGCAATAATTAATGAAATAATCCCCATCCACGATTCCTGTTTATAAATATGACTCTTTCTTTTTTTTAAGAATGCCAATTCCATAACCTCGCTTCACCTACTTTCAATTTTCTAACCTTTTCATGGCCCATCAATTTTTCAACTTCTCCTTTAGGTCCAGTTACAACTGCCCCGTATGTTTTTACCCCATTTTTTTCAAGAAAAGAAATACGCTTTGACAACTCTAATGTTTTCGATCTAGATAGCTTCACCGCTAAATTTTCATGCTTCTGTAATGACTTTAACACACCAATAAATTGTTCCTCATGAGGTGAATCACTTACAAAAGGACCACTTAGACTTGAAATCATATCTGCCGGAAAACCAATCGGAGCAACATACATACCCTCATCATTCTTTTGCTTCTCCTCTAATCCTGTATTCACGGCGTACCAAACAATATCAATAGTTGGAAACATGTTCTCTACCTCTTGTACACTTAATAATTCTCTAAAAGATACAAATGCTTCTACAACAGATTCTTGCGGAAGACCCTTTAATACCTGTGCTTCTTCGCTACTATTATAGGACGTATTATAATTATTAGGATGAGACAATACCTCGTTATCTATATATGGGATTTCTGGAATTTTTTCATCTGTTGTATATTCACGGCTTACTTTCGCTGCTTTACTTAATAAATAATATGTTTTCTCTTCGCCTATTCGAATATCTTTCTTTCCTACCCTTTTATACAAATCGAAATGCAATTGTAAACTAAGCGGCAACACTGTTTGCTCCATGTCTCTTTCTTTCATAAATACATTTGGTTCCGTTACACTTAACGTTTGGTTTACTACATTCCGTATCTCCATTGCGTTTGTAGGTGCAAATATATAGTATGCGAGTGTAGATATATATAAAATAGGTTGAATAAGTAATAAAAAAGTAAATACAATCAATACATTCGTAATACGCGCTCTTTTTTTTCCTATTTTCAACACTTGCTCCTGTTTTCCATTAGGAAGTGAATCCGGCCTTTGATGAAGAGCTTCTTGTAACAATTCTTTATAACCTTCTTGTTCAGAACGAGGTTTATCATTGGTCATTTTGACTCTTTTCCTCCTTTAACAATTCTTTTAATCTCTTTCTCCCGCGAAATATGTGACTTTTAAACGTGTTTAACTTTAAATCTAATACAGAAGCACCCTCTTCGTACGTTAATTGATGTACGTCATATAATAAAATAGCTTGTGCCTCTACCACGGGTAAAGTGTGAATAATCTGAATTAATTTTTCGTAACTATTTTTTGCGACTACATACTCTTCTGTAGATTCACCTGCTTGTATTGTCTCTAATTCCTCCGTTCCTACAAAAGCTACTTTTTTCTCTTTCCTAACAAAATCAATAAACGTATGATATGCCACTTTAAAAAGCCATGATTTTACCTTTTGGTTTTCATAGTCTTCTAGATAAAGATACGCCCGATAAAAAGTCTCCTGCATCAAGTCCTCCGCTACGTGATGGCTACGAGAAAGGGAAAATAAATACCGGTACACATCGTTTATATAAACCTTATATATTTCTTCAATTTCCATCCCCCTCCTCCTTTCATATATAACACGAATAAGCGCGTTAAAAAGTTGCATTATTTTTCCTTTTTATATTTTTTATTTATTAAAAAAGAAATAACACTTATACATTTCAATAACTATTTACAATTATAAACAAAATATAAGATGTTATAACTGTAAATCCCTAAAAAAACTCCACATGTAGTATGTACGGAGATTATCTCATGAGTTATTTGCAAATTATAGGTGGGGAATATTTGACGCTTACTTTATAAGCATACAAAAAAGTGTTAAGTACATAATCGTACTTAACACTCTAGTAATAAAGTATAATAGCTACTTACTCGTAAAGAACCGATCAAAAATTTGATAAATAGCTGAAAGACCAAAGAGCCAATAAATGGTATCCACAAGCGCCGGCATAGAACCAAACCATTCCTCAACTACATTATAATCTAACGCTACAAACAACCAATTCAAACCGCCAAGAATCACCAAAATTACTGTAAGGTATGACAAAAATTTCATTATGATTGCCCCCTAGGTGATAAGATGGTGAAAGGCCTTTCACTAAAATATATGTAATGGATTCTAAAACTTACCTATTTTATAAAATTTATTTTCGGTACCAGCCATTAATAACTGCCTCTGCTTCTTTACTATGTATTTGATATGAATGATTACTATCATTTGAGCCGATAAACCAAATTGAAAAACCTTTAAAATACGGCTTCGGTTCTAATACATCTCGGTAAGCACGCCATCCATTTAATTGTACGTCTTTTGAAAATTCATTTGAAACATCTGGATTCCACGGATTTTGTAACCCAAGTTCACGCGCTGGTACGTTAAATCCACCAAAATAAACTGGCTTTCCTGTTGCTTTATGTAATTGTTCAAGTTGCTGAACGACATTTTGGCCACGATTGTATACTGTCGTCGCAAATAAACTTTGCTTTACTTCTTCGTATGATGGATTTCTTTTTCCTGAAACTTCAAACCAACTATCAATACTTACGATGTCCACCTTTTTTAAATACGGGCGATTTATTTTCTCTTTAAAATTCGCCTCAAAAGAAGGATCCCAACTTGCAGTTAACCACCAGTTCATTTGATACAAAACATTTCCTTTATACTGCTGGCGAACAAAATTAATCGTATCATTCCAATATCCTTCTGCATATTCCATATTCACGAAATTAGAAGCGATCTTCAGCCCATAAATATTGTACTTACTTGTAATGGAATTAAAAATATCTTGTAAAACAACCGTTTTCCAATTCCAGAAGAAATCGTTAATATTACTCGGGTTCCACTCTGTTTCTCCAATATTTCCTTGCTGAATAAACGGGAATGGCTCCACTATAACTTGTATATTACGCTTTAATAATTCTTGAATTAAAATAATAGCTTGTTTCTTTTGCGCCTGATTAATTACCATATTAGCAGAATTCACATTCGGAATATCAACTTGAATCGGTACATTCACCGTATTTAAATTCAAACGTTCTACATCAGCTAACACTTTCGCTACATTTCCTACTTCCCATACCGTTACGTTTCCTGATTTTATTTTTCCAGATTGAACAGTATTTACATCTGCCTGTACATTTCCTTGAAAACAAAAAGAAAACAACATGATACACACTCCTAAAAAACTTACTAAACTCTTATTTTTTTTCAAAACTTCCCTCCTATAATTTTTGGCTTTCCTGATTATTTTATACAACGTTTCACATATATTCCAGAAAAAAATTAAATGAAATTTTCATTAATAAAAGTGTTATTCCTATAATTCTCCTGAAAATAGTAAGATAAATAAAAAAAGAGCGGCTTTCCGCTCTTTTTTCTTATCTTCTCACGACTGAAATCATTGTCTTCTTTCTGGTAACTTAGTTGGGTCAAATTTTGTCACCATTATAAATAAGAGACCCTTACATATAGTAAGAATCTCTTCTAACATTATCGCGGCTGTAAAGTTAATACTTTCCCTTCAATTCCGTCTGTATTCAAAGTAGTCGTATGATACTCTCCATTCACCCAATCATCTATTTGATCATGATACCAATCGCTTCTAAAATGTCCTGACTGTCCCGGCCCTACTATATGATAACCGTTTGACATATCTTTCGTATCAATGACAAATCTCCAAGAAGCTCCATGATTCACAATACCGTTATCTCCGTAATTCGCTGCTTGAACGGTAACTTGACTTCCTCCAATTGGAACTGGTTTCTCACGATTAAATGCGAGTAGTGCTAATATACTAGATGATCTCGAAATTGGATGTGTAAAAGCAAGTTGATGGTAATCGCCCCACTTCCATTCTCCAACATCGGATCCATACTCCTTCTGCAATTTCTTCATTACATTTGTATACGACGTATGTACAACTTCCGTGAAGCCACCATACTTTGAAAACCAATTGCTATTTTCACCATTTACTTGTTTACGAATCAATTCATCCACAACTTGTTGCTTACCTTCAAATAACTCCATCACATCTTTTGGAATTTCTTTTGAAAATACTGTATTAGAAATCTCTTTCATTACTAAGTGAAAAATTAATGGTGCTGCTTCATCCTTACTATCGTAAAAATTCCACTTCGATAATTCTTTTACTCCCTCTTTCTCTACATCTGATAAAGATGTCTTATTTAACTCCTTTAAAAATACAGGGGTGAACTCTTTCCCATATAAATTTTTTTGATCCATCTGTAACTCTTCTAAATCTTTCACCGTATACTTATCCTTCTCTTGCAAAAACTCTTGAATACGCATTTGCCTGTACGGTTGCGCCCACGTATTACTAATATGGTATGGATAAGCGTCATCAACAATTTTATTATTCGCAGTTGAAATAAACCCTTGTTTTGGATTTATTACTTTCGGAAGCTTATCAAACGGAATATACCCTTCCCATTCATATTCATCCGTCCACCCTGGAACGGGCAAACTACCATCACCTTTTTTACGCACTGGTATATTTCCATTCGCTTTATAAGCAATAGTGCCATCGTTTGATGCAAACACAAAGTTTTGAGTTGGTGTATGAAAATCTTGAAGAGCAGTTTCAAACTCATTCCAGTCTTTTGCTTTATTCATATTTAATACAGCCTTTAATTCAGCGGAAGGCTCCAAAGCAGTCCACTTTAAAGCAAATACTGTTTTCGTTTTCTCCTTCCCCTTATCCGCAAATTCTGAAATAACTGGACCATGCCTTGTAATTGTAACGTTATAAGGAATTGTTTTCCCATTTTTTACTTTAATAGATTCATCCACAACAGTAGCTTTCTCCCATTTATCGTTATACAAAAATTCATTTTCATTATTAGGATTTCTCTTTTCAATATATAAATCTTGTACATCAGGACCTGTATTCGTAACACCCCATGCAATCTCTTTATTATGCCCTAGCATAACACCAGGAACACCCGCAAAAATAACTCCACTCACATTTACATCTTTCGTTTCTAACTTTGTTTGATACCATATAGAAGGTGTCGCAAGAGATAAATGAGGGTCGTCCGCTAAAATCGGCTTACCAGACGCACTCTTCTCACCGCTCACAACCCAGTTATTACTCCCATTAAATTCTGGTGGAATGATCGTCTTTGAAAAACTTTGCGCTACATTCACATTTGTATTTTTTAATTCAGCTAGCAATCTAGGTGCATCTTTCGGATATGTAGGAAATAGCTCATTTGCTTGCTCTTTCGGTAAATTTTTCAGCGCCCAATATCGAAACGCCTGTCCGTGCCAATGTCCGCCTAAGTCAAACGCCATATACTTTCCGATCGTTAAAGAGTCCACAATTGACCATTCAGCAGGTTCATAACCTAATAACGTAAACTCAACCGGCAATCTCTTTTCCTCTTTCGCCTCGCGTATAAAAGCGTTCACCCCATCAGCAAATGACTGTAGAGCAAATTTCGCTTCCCCATCGTATTGACTAACAGACGCTTCTGCTGCTCGCCGCAAACCGAGAGTCCGAAACAACTTATCTCTCTCAACAGCTGCTTCTCCAACAACTTCACTTAACATTCCAGAAGCTTGCCTTCTACTTAAATCCATTTGAAACAAACGATCTTGCGCTTGTACATACCCTTGCGAAAAATATAAATCATGTGCATTTTCCGCTTTAATATACGGTACCCCTTTACTATCTCGCTTTACCGTAACAGCACGTTGTATATCTTCTAGCTTTATCGTTCCATCTATCTTCGGCATAGATCTCAGCGTATATACATTCAAAAAAATCGCAGCAGAAATAACTAACAAAAGAACGATACTACTAGACCAAATAAAAATTCTTTTTCCACTAGTTCGTTTCTTTTTTATGACGACTTCCATATAACCCCCTCCTTTCTGAAACTATTCGCTTCTATTTAAGGAAGAACCTTTTAAAAAACTTGAAAAACCCCTTCATTTTCCTACAAATGAAGGGGGAATTTTTATCGTTTGTTACGCCAGCTTTCATTATGACCAAGATTTGACTCGGTCGCTACTTGCACATCATATAACATTTCACTAAAGAAGCGTTTATCTACTTCTTTTGGTACAATGCGTCTTTCATCATCAATTTCGTCATATTCATATGAACCACGGTTCACTGTACCTGCTTTGTAAAATTGAATGTCAAATACACATACATCTTCTTCATCTTCATAACCAATCGGCGCTCCACTAAATGACAGCTGCACTCCTAATCCAGTGCGAGTATCTTCTTTGTAAAACGTATAATACACACCGCCATCTTGAACTGATCCGCGAGTCCATCCAAGCTTCGTCATCTTACCGAATAACGAGCGACCATTTAATAAAATACCGCCAAATCTCTCAATAGCAATCTCATCATTCTCTTCTACTACAAACACTGGACGTTCAATTTGTACAAACGGCTGAACAATTCCCGCAATTGTCAGTTGCTCCTTCCATAACGCTTTTTCCTCCCTAGACAACTCGAACGGATGAATAAAACCGATAGCAGTTCCAGACGAAAGTTCATGAGTCTTCCCGTCAATTGCATAGAGCACGCCACCTTCCGTATAACGGAATGCCTTCAGCAACTTGCCTTCCTTATACTCACCCCAAATAAGCGAAGTAGAAAATCGCTTCATAATTGGATTATCCATAAATACAGACTTCCACGTATCGTATGACCAATAGCGCTTTCGTGATAGTGCCGCTTCCAAGCGTTGTTTCTGCATAGAAAGAGCACTTCGGAGTTCCTTCTTTAAAGAGGATAACTCTTTTTTAGCCTCCTCAGCTTTTACTACATCATCTTTTGCATTCGGCTTTGGAAGTGACTTCATACGTTTTCCTTCTTCTGTCTCTAATTCAATTTTCGAATCTGAAGTTAAAATAGCAGTAAAACTTCGATTCCCAAAATCAATCGGCTTTTCACCACGTATAGTAAAACCAAGATCCGGTACCAGTTGATCTTCCAGCTCTTCTTCCGTTATGCCGCGTGTTTGCGCAGCAAGACTGAGTGCTTCTTTTGCTGCATTACGCACTAACTTATGTTTATATTTAAATGCCATTTCATGAATAGACATGAGTGCAAGCTTAGATGAAGACAAACCTAAAGCACGAACGGCATCCGCAGCTATCTTTCCTCTCATATGAAGCACCCATTCATCAATTTGCTTTTTCAGTATGCCGACCATGTTGTTATCACTATATATTCCGTATAACGAAAGAATGCCACGTTTCTTCACATCTGCATCTTCAGAAATCCATATTTGATAGATTGCTTGTACATATTCCTTCAAGTCTTGTGCATGTAACGTACTACCAATTCCTTCAGCAACTTCTTTCTTCTCAATGACAGGATCTGAAATATACTGTTGGACATAGGCTAATGGAATTGTAACATCAGCAATTTCATTTGATTCACGAAGACGGATTTGTGGTTCATTCACAAACAATTGCAGAAGTGAATGTCTTGTTTGTTCTGTTACTATACGACTGCAAAGTTCTTCTATATTTTCTGCATCTCCTCCTACTTTTCCCAGTTCAAGTAATGGAACAAATTTCTCAACAAAAGAAGCATTCTTTTTTTCTTGCAAAGCTTCCTGTACAAGTTGCATATATTTTTCAATCTTATATTCTATAAGTAGTTTCATCACATTTTCACGAACAATTTTCTTTTTATTATGAAGTTCCAGCGCTACATCCTTTGCAGCTTCTACATCTTTTGAAAGAAGTTTAACTACAGACTCACGCATCTTTTTAGACGAATCTCCTAAGCTTTTGATTAAAATAGGACGCATTTTAACCATATTTCCCCTTGCTAACTCTTCTAAAATATATACTTTTGCCAAAGCAGAATACTCATCAAACCGTTCAATTATGTATGCTTGTTCTTTTACAATGACATGAACAAGCGCTTCCTTCGCCTTATTTCTCTCTTCACTGTAGCATGCAGCTTGTTCAACTGCATAAGTGATAAGCTTGTCCTTACTTAACCCATACGAAAGCAAATCTTCTAATACTTGTTTCGGTTCTATCCCTCTGACAGAACATTCGTAAAGAAGTTCATATAAATTAACACTATCATCCTCTCCGAATTGTAGTGTAAGTACAGCTTCCCTCTTCGCTACTTCATCTACATCCCAAAGGAGTACAACCTCTAACACCGGCATACCCCAATACATACTTCTATATTTCGGATTTTTAAGTATTTGCTTCATATCCTCAAGTGACAATTTCCCTAGTAAATAATCACGATATGTATCTCTCACTGTAGACAATTTAATTTGCAACGCAGCGACAAAAAATTCTTCTCGTATTTTCCCTCTATTTAGCTCATGTCCTTTTTCAGCTAACGTTCGTGCGATGATGAGATAATTCATTTTACTTACATATTGCAAAGTACGCTGAATAAATTCAGGATTTTCTTCCAACATAAAGCATAGCAATTCATATTCATACGTCTTACAAAAATCTTCACTATTCAAATCATGTTGCCTCAGACGGTGTGCAAAAAATCTCTCCTCAGAAACCCAAAACTGTTTACAAAACATTTGAATCTCTTCATATGTTTTCTTATTTACACTACCTGTTCTTTTGTAGTTTTGAGGCTGGCCGAGAGTGTGACACATATAACGTGTTGCATAGTTTATAAAACTCCACACATTTTTCTTCGCTAATATCTCAACATATCGCCTCGCAACATTTGAATACTTATGAACACTAAATAATAATCGCCAAATATGTTCTGATAAATTCCCACCTATAAATACTTCACTATCATCTTTACCTTTCATATATCGTTTAACCGCTTCAACCTTTTCCTTTTCTCCTGGTAGTCTCAATATAAATTCTGCATGTTCTTCTAATCTCTCATTCAATAAAGAACTATATGTATGAAACTTTTCATAATCTACATCAAACATTACGAGAAGTAATGTAAATTGCTGCTGAGTTGGTAAAGTATGTAATTGTTCCTCTATATAGTTCGGGTTCTCTTTTGTTAACTCTCTAAGAAAAACATCTGCTTCATTCACATAACTTGAAATACTGGATAAATATTTACATGCAATTGCTACAAGTTTGTCCAAAGGAAGTGCACTTTTTTCTAAATAAACCTTCATTTTAGGAAAACTTACATGTGCAAAACGTACTACAAGAACATTTAATAATTGCTCCTCGAGTATATGATAAAATAACCGAAAGAAATCCGGATCTTGTTTATGTAATTTCCTAAAATCGTTTATAAATCGCTCCGCAAAATCACTTCTTTTTTGATCACGAATTGTCGTTATTTGAATACCTCTTAAAATCTCTTCTTCTTTTGTCTGTAAATATCGCAGTGATAATTGCTCCTGCTCTTTTGTTATATTAATATATTGAAACAACTGAGATGTACCAGTAGTCAAGCCTTGTTCCCCCGCATCTTTTTATTATAAAAATACCCTTATTTAATGGTAGTATAGCATAAAACTCACCAAAACGAACATACATTCTATATTAAGTTAATGTAAATTAAAATACACTACTCAAAATACTTCTCCTTCGCGCTAAACTTCCCATTACACACTTCTCTCCACTAAAATTCTCTAACTTTTCGCTACACCAATTCCTCAAAATCCCCTTCACATAAGCAAAGGTTCGCTTATTATTTTCACACGCAATTTTAAGTGCATCTAATACTGTCTCTCCTGGAACCCTTTGTATCCAATCTTTCAATTCCTTCACAATATATGGAGATAGACTGCTAATATTTTGTTCGTAAAACTTATAAACTTCACTATGCAAAGTAGTCTCTTCTACCGTTTCTACCACTTCCACATCTTCTTCAATAACTGCTTCTGAACTACTACTCTCTTCTGGTGGCATACCAAAATGCTGCAACAATAATGGGATCTTATGTTCTTCTTCCAGACATTTACGTAAAAACATATGTATAAACTCTTTGTTCTTCACAGTCTTTAACTCACGTAACACGCACTTTTCTACATTCGTATTTAAAATAGGATTATAGTGTAACCAATTTATAATGAATAACTCTTTCGTTTCTGCATCATATAAAATCTTCCCGTATTCCACAAACCGGTTCAATAACTTCTCAACAGTCTCCATACTGTAACCAGTTTCAAGCTCTGCTAAACGCTTTGGCAATATGTAAATACCACATTGCTTCGTTTTCGTACCAGTTAACAAATATATGTAAAAATAACGCTCCTCTGGCGTTAAATCTAATATGAATTCATCTTGCCAAAAGTTCACCTGTACATTACGGTATACCGCCATATGTTTCCCTCCCGCTACTTACTAGTACAAGGAAAAAATTCACTCCTTCAATATAAATATAGGAATGCGGGAATGGTTTTGGCATTTGAAATTCAATTTTTTTTACTACTACTACGATTTTATTTTTTCGCGCTTTTTTTGTTCTTGTAGTTGTTTTTGTTTTGTTTTTTCTTAGTGATTTATTACTTGGTAGGTGCTTATGAGGGGCTTGGAAGGGGCTTATATAGTGTTTTCATTCCCCTCTTATCTAATATCTAATTACAAATGTCTCCAACAATCTTCATACATAGCAGACAACCATTATGATTCACCTGCTTATATTTACCCGGAAACAAAAAGCACTTGTTGCCTTCGTAGACAATTCAGTGCTTTAGGGTTGAAAGTTTATAAATAAAAGTGTCTATAATCGACATAGTTGATTGAAATACAATTCTGTTACATTTATTTTAGTAACGATAATATGATAGATACCGAATTATCTATAACTGAACGTTCTGGACTAGATTTCATTAACACTGTTAATCCAATTAATGAAGTGACTAGCGTTTGTGCCAATGCTTTAGCATTCACATCACTTTGCAGTTCTCCAGACTGAATACCTTTGGCGATTAATTCTTGAAATATAACTGAAAGATACATTTGATGTTCTCTAGTCAACACTTCAAATTTTTCATTATGAGGAGCAAGTTCCACCATTGTGTTAATACAAAAACAGCCTTTATTTGATTCTTTTTTATATTCCTCTTCCACCATATTTTCAAAAAATGTACGAATGGCCTCTTTTACAGATTGTTCTTTTTGAAGTTTTGTTCGAATGCTAGCTGCGTGTATATTCGTGTATCTCCGTAATGCAGCTTCAAACAGCCCTTCTTTATCACCAAATGCCGCATATAAACTCGGTCTTTGTATTTCCATTTTAGCAGTTAGATCACTTAATGAAGTAGTAGCGTATCCTTTCTCCCAAAAAAGTTGCATAGCAGCATCCAAAGCTTTTTCTTCATCAAATTCGCGTAGTCGAGCCATTTAACCTCTCCTCTTTCTTCAACTGTTTTCTAAATTATAAATCACGATTTTATGTACTAATCAGTATGTTATATATCGTATTAAATTATGAATGATATGTCAAAATAAACTGAAATCACCTTACAATTCACTTGACATATTAACTTATCCCTGATTATATTTTACTTAAGAAATAACATACCGTTCGGTACATTATTTTAAAAATAAAAGGAGATGATATTATGGATGTTAAAGAAACAACAACTACTCTTACTCAGAATAATGATCCGTTCCAATTACCTATCAATACAATCATGCCCCGCTATATAACTCTATTATTTTCAATAGCTTGTGGTATGACTGTGGCGAATATATACTTCGCTCATCCTCTACTTGATTCTTTATCAAACGAGTTTAAGATCAACCATTCAACTATTGGTGTCGTTATTACGATTACTCAAGTTTGTTATGCACTCGGATTACTTTTATTAGTTCCACTTGGTGACTTATTAAACCAAAAAAGACTTATTATTGTTCAAATGCTTTTATCCGTTTTCGCTTTAATTGTGGTCGGAGTCGCTCCTTCAAGTACCGTACTTTTTATAGGTATGGCCTTAGTCGGAATTCTTGCGACTGTTACGCAGACACTCGTCGCATACGCATCCATTTTAGCTAACCCAAAAGACCGTGGGCGAATAGTAGGTTTCGTTACAAGTGGTGTCGTAATAGGAATTCTACTTGCACGTACATTTGCCGGAACATTAACAGATCTAGCGGGATGGCGTTCCGTTTATCTTACCTCTGCTGTACTTATGCTCTTCGTAATCGGTTTGTTATATCGTAATTTACCTAATCTTGAACATAAAAAAACAGCTATGACCTATCGTAAATTATTACGTTCTGTTCTCTTATTATTTGTAGAAGAAAAGATCTTACGTATTCGCGGAATATTAGCATTGCTTATTTTTACTTCCTTCAGTATTTTATGGACTTCATTAGTTTTACCTCTAAGTGCCGCACCATATAATCTATCACATACAGCTATCGGAGCATTTGGTCTTGCTGGAGTTGCTGGTGCATTAGCTGCCACTAAGGCCGGACAACTCGCTGATCGCGGATTGGGAGAAAGAACTACTGGCATAGCCTTATCCTTATTATTACTTTCATGGCTCCTCATTAAATTAATGAACCATTCTCTATTCCTACTAGTTACCGGTGTTATCCTTTTAGATTTAGCTGTGCAAGCTGTACATGTCACGAACCAAAGTATACTTTTCACAGTGCGTCCTGAAGCGAGAAGTCGGCTCACTGCTAGTTATATGGTTTTCTATTCTATCGGCAGTGCTACAGGTGCAATTCTTTCCACAAACATTTATGCAAGCTACGGATGGAATGGAGTTTGTATATTAGGTGCATCCGTTAGTGCTTGCGCTCTTTTATTTTGGGTAATAACCTTACGGCGATCATCACAACTAAAAGAAGAATAATTCATTTGTGTATTTTTTAATACGTGTTTTTCTACAAGACTATAGAATAGCATTTACTTTTCAAAATAAATCAACGGCATTTTCATATTAAAAATGCCGTTGATTCCAAACTTTTATGTATGCGATTCGCCATTTCATGATAATAGATCATATACTAGCGAAATACATCTATTACAAATTACCTTTAACTTGTCCAACAATCTCATTTATCGTATTTCGATCAAACTTATCACTAATTTCGTATGGCTTACGATCTCCTACTAATTGTACCCCTACGATGTCTTTGCGGTCCTTACCATATTGCACTTCAATAATAGATCCGCGCTCTATTTGTTTCCAAATGTAACCTGCTTCATCTTTATTATCTAAAATAATACAGTCCTCAATATTTTCATCAATCCCAATTAACTTGTTATCATCCATATACCCAACCTCGTATTGTAGACGTTCTTTCTCTTTGCCGCTTACTAATATACCTTTGCTACCATATGAGTAATCCGTATAATCCTTTTTCTCCGCTTGTACCGCTTTCGGCTCTTTTGCTTCAGTTTTTTCAGCAGTTACACACCCCGCAATAAGACCGATTGGCATAACCGCCGTTAATACTACTCTAGTAAATTTCTTTATCATTTGTAACCAACCTCACATACTTATTTGTATTAAATGATAACTCATTAAATAAATACAAGTTCTTTCCATCCTAATCTTGAACTTTATATGCTAACTGATTGTTTGGGATTATATTTTCTAAACGTTTATTAAGGTGTAAATAAATTCCGACAGCTTCCTTACCTTATTTGTGACCTTCTCACAACTATAGATAGCTTGTAGCAGTTACAAAATCAAAGCCTTCAAAATAACTAACCGAATTATCATACTGAAAATTATAAATTAAAACGATAGAATTATAGGATTTCTTTAATTTAACTTCTTCCTTAATTCTAGAAATTATTTTATCATCATATGAACATCCCGCTAATAACACAGAGATATCATCACTCGCTTCTTCTAACACTTCCTTTTCAATAAAGTCCTCATCTACATCAATCATATCAATATTAAAATCAATAAAAAACCTTGCTGCTATAGAGTCTCCTTCTTCATCATACGTAACATCCATATATGTATCTAACTGATCTTGCGTTTTCATATTACCTAACCAAATTGAAACCATTCCATGTACTTCCATCAATGGTGTCCTCCATTATTAAAATATTATACTTTCTCATTCAACTTACGCTTTAAATAATCGGCAATTTTCATTTCTCCTCTTTCAACAGCAAATGTATAAGCATCCATATCTTTCATATTATTACCGGAGTATTTTATCGTTATATCTATACCATTCATAACTAGCAATTTAACAATTTCAAAATGACCACTATATATTGCAGCAAACAGAGGATTTCGATCCGGCTCACTAGTATCCATTTCAACTTGATGTTTAATGAGGTACTCTGCAATATGTAAATATCCTTTTGTAGCCGCTCTTTCAAGGGCATTTGTAGAAAAAGTCCCACCCTTTGCATGAATATTGATCCCTAAATTGATTAAGTACTCTATCATTTCTAACTGTCCATGCGCTGTCGCTACATGTAACCACGTACCAAATGGCATCACATATTCCAACATCTTCGGCTCTCTCTCAAGTAAATCTCTTAACGTGTTTAATTGACCACTCTTTATAGACTCTCTAATTCTTTTCGCAATTTGAATCTTATCCATTGTATTTCTCCTTTAATTCTTATCTTGTAGAATTAACTCTATAACTTATCAACTACTTTAAAACTCGTGATTTTTATAAAAACCATTTCTTCTTTCTATTCAGTTAAATAGGATTATTCGGAAATTCATTATCATACTTATTAATTAGCGCTTTAGCATTTTCATCAATTGGTACTTCGCCTAAGTATTTATGTTTCCAAATAATCATTTGATTACTAAAACTATATTCTGTATCGAACCAATTTGTATAATCAAAATGCATGTTAAATTTCCCACTATGTTCAAGAGACATCGTAAAGGAGTACCAAAGTTTTTTGCTGATTATCTTTGAAAACATTTCTTAATTCCTTACTCAATTTATATAAAGAGTCTTCTTTCCTTTCAAATTCCTCTTCATCAACTTCGTATTTAAAAGGAATTCCCACACTATATTTATATTTTTCTTTACTTCTGAGGTTGTTATAGAAAAAGTATGTTCCCCCTCCAGTTTCTGATATTTGAGCATAAAAATAAAATTTCTCCCACTCTTCTGGAATCATTTCATTAACCGTTTCCGCTACCTCTCTATATAACCTATTCAGCTCTTTTTCCAATTAAATTCCCCCTATGTAATTTTTCCCGTCCAGTTTTTCTATATTATACCATTCTCCCGATTAGCTCTGGCTTCATTTCATTCAAAAATCAGACCGAATGTCGAGAAACTATAGAAAGTAAACATGCCTCTTGAATACAATTATTATTAAATTTGAGAAGTATGGAAGACTTAATACAAAATACAAACTAGATGATTACAATTAAAATTGTCTTTATATTAAGGAAGGAAGTGCACAGCTATGGATTTTAAAACAGTTATGTAAGAGCTTGAAGCCCTCGGTAAAGAACGAACGAAAAAAATATACATATCTAATGGTGCGCACGAGCCAGTTTTCGGCGTAGCTACGGGCGCTCTGAAACCAATCGCTAAGAAAATAAAATTAAATCAAATCAAGAGTTAGCTGAGGAACTTTATTCCACAGGTAACTACGATGCTATGTACTTTGCAGGGATTATTGCCGATCCAAAAGCTATGAGCGAGTCTGATTTTGATCGCTGGATGGACGGGGCGTATTTTTATATGCTATCTGATTATGTAGTAGCATTAACTTTATCGGAGTCAGATATTGCACAAGACGTTGCTGATAAATGAATTGCAAGTGGAGACGAGCTTAAAATGTCTGCAGGCTGGAGTTGCTACTGTTGGCTTTTAGGAAATCGCAAAGACAATGAATTTTCCGAAAGCAAAATTTCCGATATGCTTGAAATGGTGAAAAATACAATTCATGATTCGCCAGAACGAACAAAATCCGCTATGAATAATTTCCTAAACACCGTGGCAATTTCATATGAACCACTACATGAAAAAGCAGTCGAGACTGCAAAAGAAGTTGGTATAGTTGAAGTAAAACGTGATAATAAAAAAAGCAGCTTGTTAAATGCTTCCGAAAGCATTCAGAAAGAAGTTGATAGAGGAAGACTTGGTTTCAAACGTAAATATGTAAGGTGTTAAAAGTATGAAGGTGTCAATCTAAGTGAGATTGACACCTTTTTTTATGAACATCACTAGATTAATGAGACTCAAAGTTAAAGGGAACCAATCATTCATTTCCCTCTATACATCTAAAACTTCTTCTTTCAATTTATATACTCTATCTCTTTTCTCATCATTTTTGATAAAAATAAGCTTTCCTTCTTTAACAAAACCTTCTAATATTAAGCATACTTGCCCATATGCTTTCGGCTTATTCGTAGTGAATCTTTCATCGGGTATTTTACCAGATCGTATCAATCGTTCGCATAGCTCAAGTGCACTTATTTCTTCAGAATCAATTAATTCCAAAATATCTTTTTGTAATGGCGATAAAGGAGCTGGTATCTTAGATACCTCAGCTACCTCCACCTTTTCTTTTTCTTCTTCAAATAAATCTTCAAATGAAATTTGATTCATTACATCTTTTCCTTTCTCACAATTGATTTATATAACATGAACTGAATCCTATATGTACTGGAACTTTAAATATTATTTATTGTTATGTAGTACTTACCTTATTACATGAATTTCAAACTCATGTCCGTAATTCCATATAGTATGTTTCAATTATACCAAATATACGTTCTGTCTTCTATTGTAGAATTCGTTATAATAGAAATGAAAATAATAGTGAACATTTCCCTCCTTGTTAGTTGTATACACTATGTGAAAAAACAAAAAAAGTTTACATAATAAAATTATAGTGCTCTGTTAAATTTCTACGCTAAAACGCAAAAACGCACTTGTTGCCTTTCATAGACAATCAAGTGCTTTAAGTTCATATGTTTTTAAGTAGCATAAATTTGTAAGTTTTGTAGTAACAGTTTGACACCTTTTATATATCGTGACAAACAATACGTTAAAACTTACGAGTTCGTTAGTTTTATGTCCATTCCATGTGTTTATATTCATCGCCATGTAAAATGTCATCTCGCCTAAGCTCGTACTTCGTTTTCTATTCTATCATTGCACACAGTACTCCATGATGGTACAACCATCATGGAGTATCTATTTTCAAACACCCTATTATTTTTTCTATCCACTTCACATAAACTTTATTTTTCATTCATCATTATATTTTTTAATCGTGTAATTTACTTAAAAAATCAGTAAATGTATCTGCAATGTAAAATACATTTTCTCTTGCCAGTTCTTCTACTTGTGCTTCTGTTAAACCTTCTTGACGCATTAACATTTCTTTTTCGCCATCATTCTCATGTTCCCAAAATACCATAACAGGGTTATTTTTGTCATTTTTATAGTCAAAACATATTAAATTTCCTGCTGGGTCAAAAGCAAAAGGAACTAACTCTTTAGGTATAGTAAGGGCATAAGTACGATATACTTTAACAATATATTCGCTACTATCCGTATCATAAGAGAGCAATGTCCCAAACACTCTTGTTACTCCATCCACCTCAAACTTATATGGTAATACCGCTGAACCATTATTAGTAGTAGCACACTCTACATAATCACTTGGAAATATAAAATCCATCTGCTTACCCACTTCATATATATATTCTGCTGAAACCGGCTCATCTGGTACTGGCCATGTTAAATCTTTTCTCATCTAATTACGGCCTCCCCATACGATTAAAAAAGCACTCGTTGCCTTTAGTAAACAATCAAGTGCTTTAAGTTCATATGTTTTTTTAGTAGCATAAATTTTGTAGGTCTTAGCTTGATTTTATATTACATCTTTCTATAAAAAACTGCAGTCCAATTGTATCTAACACTCGGGCTACACTTCATATCAGACATTTTTTCATATAAATGTTCTTAGTATATTATTTTTGTAACTTTAAACTAGCAATTAACTCATCTAAACTATCCGAAATCTCTTCAAACGAACCTCGTTCAAAATCCTCCAATTCAACCTTACCACTTACATTATCTAAAACAACTATCAAACCGTTCCCCTCTACACCTATTGGAGTCTTATCAACCTTATTATGATTGTTTTTATACCCTTCTAAATTACTTTCGAAGGAATCCAATTCAATATTTGGTAATACAGGTTCTAGCCTAATATAATGATTACCAATAAATCCATCTAAATCAGCAAACCAATAAGAATTAAAATAATCATCAATTGAAGTGTGCAGTTTAATTTCAAATCTTTCCTCAATCTTCGTTAAATCATTCTTATTATTTTTTTCAATAGGTTTCCATGAAATTTCTTCTTCATCATCCATTTCACCCTGATATATAAATGAATCAACTTCTTCGTTATATGGCGTTTTAAATAAAAAATCTAACCCTTTATCAAAATATTCTTTTCTTAAATTAAAATATTTGCTCATAGCATCCTTCATTACCAAAATAATCACCCTTACTTTTCTAAGAATTTTTCTAATAGTTCAGCATATTTTTGGTCATTTCCCCAAACTCCTGCGCTTTTCTCAGCATTATGAATCCCTCCTAAACCTGGATGTAGCTTTGAGGGTACAGCCACAGCTTGACCTCCACCACCAATGTGATGATGTATTAAAGTGTCATTATATAATTCTTTTAAATCATATTGGGGAAAATGTTTTCTAAACGTTGGATTGTTTATAGGTGCGAATCCTAATTCTATTTTTTGTCTATTTGACCTATTAAACGCTTCTGGGTAATTCTCTAACATCTCTTTCCAATAAAAATCTTTATCGCGTAACCAACCCTCTGCATTGGTGTTTTTTTGCCCTTTACCAACATAGGGCATCTCAACAGTTAACCGAGGATCCGCAGTATATTTAGCCTCTAGCTTACCTAAATCAGCACCACGATATGTTCTAATAGGATCATTAATATCACCTATCTTCTTAACCGTTTCACCCGTACCCTTAACCCCACCACTCTCCAAATTCGAGATCCTACTCTGAATACTCGCCTTTGAGGCATCATGGGCTTCTTGGAATTTCCCGCTATAGTTCGTTCCAGTTCTAGCGACACTTCCATCTGGCATTATTTCTACACCTTTAAAGATTGGGGATACGGAGTCCGCACCTTTTGCTACTAGACCTTTAATGAAGTAGTCCGCATCATTAATCTTATCTACGGTTTTCCAGCCTTGTATTTTTAAGTTTTTTAATAGATTATTTTCCTTAAGCGATTGTACCACATTTTTACCCAAATTTGGATTGAAGCCAGGCATTCCTTCTTTGAATTTTAATAATTTTGCTAAATCAGCTAATTCATTCGTGCCTTTGAATGCTTTTACTCCTTTTCCTACCGCTCCAACAACCGGGATTGCATCTAATCCGCCAAAAATGATGTTTCCTACCCGCTCTTCTTGGCTCAATTTCCTGTGTGTTCCCCAGTCTTCTCCGTCTATACCACTTTTTATTTGTACAGCGCCGTATACAACTGCGGCAGCGGCCCCGAGTGGTGGGCAAAGGATTGTTGCGAGGATAATTCCTCCGCCTATTGCTAGGTCTCGCACCATTTCCAGTTTTTTCTGCTCATCTTCTATCGATTTGTATTCAAACCCTCGTGTGGATGGGACTACTTTCTTGTATTCTTCATAATCTAGCTTTGCATCTGGATTTTGTTTTTTAGTTCTTTGTATTCCGCTCTCAGTACGTTATCAAATGCAGGTGAATCTTTAAAAATATCTTCTACTGTTATTTTATCTTTTTTTGTTTTTATTGTTTGTGGGACACTTCCGTACCCTGCGTGCGCATCTGGTAATACTGTCGTTGTTGTAGAGCCAATTCGGTTATTTGTTTCGAAACTGAGAATAGATGTATCTCTCATTTTTTGAGCGAATTTATCCATTTCTACTAAAAAAGGTTTATCTATATGTTCAGAGACCACTCGCCCTGCTTCTCCGCAATATTTTTGTAATGTCGAATAGCTTTCAAGTAATTCCCCGATTTTTTGCGATTGATCTTTTGGGTTAAAATGTATACTGCCATCTGAGTCTAAATCTCGTATTCTTCCATCAATTCTTTTTAATGATTCATTTGCGTACCGTAATTTCATGAGAGCATCTTTTGTAATTCGATTCATACCATCTCCCATGTCTTGCCATGGTTCAGGTCTATATTTCACATCCATTTTGTTTTCATCCCCCAGCCGTATGGTGATTTCTACAACTTACTTAATCTTTCACGTAATTGTTCGTCCTTTTCAAGCATTTCTACACATACATTTCCTACAACTTTCGCCGATCTAGAATAGTGTTCAGCCAATTCAAGTGTTTTGTGTAATATATCAGGATATTTTTCAATTACTCTCATCGCTTCACCTTTTTGATAAAAATCACTGCTTAGTAAACTCTCAATATTCGTTCCAATGACGTCTACATGGATTGTATATATGTTTTCTAACTTCATTACTATATCAAGTAGTTCTTGAAAATTAACTAATACTTCTTCTCCACCACTAGAACCGCCATCTCCCATTGATACTTGCATTATTCAATACCTCCTAACGAGAATTGTCTCGGGTCAATTAATTTTTTATACGGCATTTTTAACACGTCATACAATTTCTTATTAACCGCATAGAGGCTCACCCAGTCATATCGATTACGATCTACATCTATTTGAACGAAATCTTCTCCTTCAGTGAAATATAAGAAACATTCCCATTTTCCTCCTCTATTACTCCGAGGCCTCGTATACGTTTCCATCGCTATAACGTCTTTATCCGATAAATCTTTTTCCTCAAATGTTTGTTGTTCTGTTTCTGTCATTCTCTTTGAGAAAAATGTATCTTCTATTTCCCTCGGTTCTCTCAACAAGAAAGGGATGCGTGTTAATAATGAAAAATAAATGTCTGGCTTTGGTATGTAGTCAATCTCGTATTTTTTATTTGGCCCTACTTCTGTTAATACAGCCACTCGGTCTTTATCATGTTTCAAAAAGCCAATTAATACATTATTAATTCTCGTATATTCATGACAATTTTCATATTCCTTTAATAGCTCAATCATTTGAAAAGCTGCAGGGGTAATTCCGTTTTCACTTGTAAGTAAACCTTTTTCTTTTAAACTCGTAGTTGCTTTTGTGACACATTCTTCATCAAGTAAAATAATCACGTCACGATTTGGCAATCCAAATATATCCGTAACCCCAGCTGCACCTGCGAGAACATATAATTCAGCAGGTGCAAAATTCATTTCTTTCCCCATTCTTTTATCCCTCATTTCACCATCACAATTGTTTTATCGCCCTTACTTCCGGTCTATCTCCGTACGTTTGAATACTTTTATCTAACTCTTTCAAAGCTTTCGTATGTCCTTCAAATGCCTCTACCATTTCTGAGTTATATTGAATGATTAGATCAAGATAACTTAAAAAGGCATCTCTCGTTTTTCCATTCCATTTTGCACCTGTGACGTATGCTTTTAAGTTTTTCGCTTCGTTTAAAGAATCCTTCATACCATTTTCTATGTTTTGTGCGTAAGAAATGGCACTTGCAGTGTTACTTCCTATAATTTCAACCTCTTTACCACTCATGTGGGTTCCCCCCATTCTTTATATGTTTAATGGATAAGATTTTCAATTTCCTTTTTCTTTTCTTCAAAACCCTTGGTCGCTGCATTGTATGCGGACGCTTTCTCCGATTCTGCTTTCGCTTTATATTCCAAATACTTTGCATAAGCTGTACCTATCGCAGAGCCAACATCACTTAATACACTTTTAAAATAGGATAATAATGTATTTAAGTCTTCATCCTTTTCATGACGTTTTTGTTCAAATTCAACTGCAGGAATTTTATTAGCTTCTAAACCATTACCTTTACTCTCATAATCTCTCTTCGCTGATTCAGCATCTTGAATTAATTGTTTTAACTCTCTTTCTGTATCTTTTAAATCATCATGCAATTTATCGTACTGATCTCGTTTTCTCGCGCTTTCTGTAAAACCTGATGCATTTAATAAAGCATTGTACAATTCATCTAACATCTTTCTCCCCCTTTATTACAATAACTATGTAGTTAAATTCGTATATTTAAACGTGAATATTCATTACATTAAGAATTAACAAATAATTATTTTTTCATATTGCTATTTTATCAAAGGGGTTTTAACATTTCCATATTTTATAAAAAGCTTTCGCATTTTTCTTCAATAAAGTGAAAATTTAATCAGTGGGCTCAATATGACTATGTATTTATGTACAGAAATACTAAAAAACACTGCCAATCGCAGTGTTTGGGCTACCTCCACATGTCTATCAAGCTAAGAAAAGCGACCATCCAAAACAAGTTAATATTGTAGCATCTGGAAAGCAGGCAGTCTCTAAAGCCTAGTTAAGCAGATACAGTAAGCAAGTATTATATGTTACGAATGAAAAAGGATCTGATATGAATATCAGATCCTTTTTCACTGCTTCTTTTATAAATTTAAGTTCTTGATACATACATCGTTTCACACGAGGTTGCTATTTACTAGTACACGATAACCGGTTCATACGTGCTTAAATTATCATACACAGTTTTTGCAATACTAGGAGGAAAGTTAACACATCCTCCAGATCCGCCTTTTCCCGTAGCAGTGCATAATTTATTTCCTTTGAGGAAGGGAAAAATGTCCACTGGCTTTTTAATAGAAGCAAATTGTATTTTTACTTGCCAGGCTTAATCTTTTCGCAATACTCTTCTAAAGTTAACCCATTTTCTTTTAGATAAATAGCAACTTCTTTTCCTACATAACGATAATGCCATGGCTCATACTTAATACCAGTAATATTCTCTTTATCTTTTGGATAGCGGAGAGTAAACCCATACTCTGCAGCATTCTTATCTAACCATTTGAATGCATCAGTGGTTTCAAATTTTGCATTTAAATCTTCCACAGTATTCTGCCATTCAACTGAAATAATGTCTAATGCTAATCCAGTGTGATGTTCACTTGCACCAGGATACTGAAGATATTCCAATGCCTTATCACTAGCCTCTTTATCCGACAAACCCTGAGATTTATAACTTTTAACTGAAGCATCATAATAAGTTTGTTGTAATTTTATAGCTCGATAACCTGACCTTAAATAAAGATTGATCCCCTCTTTTTTTGCAGCTGTTACCATATCCTGATAGCTAGTTGCAATTCTGCTATCTATTTTCATATTTGGCTTAGCATTTTGGGTGATACTTGTTAATTCAATCCCTAGTTCCTTTGATAACATATGTTCTCTATTTACAAGAATGATTCTCCAATCATTAAGATCAGAGATAGGTAAAACATCTTTTTTATTCGCATTCATCTCATTTTTATTTTTATCGTTATTATTAGTAGTTTCCTGAGATGTTTGTTTTCCACTACAAGCAGCAAGGCTCCATCCCAATGTCAATACCAATGCTAAAATTATAAATTTTTTAATTGTATCTCATTCCCTTTTTGTTTATTAGTCTTTATACCAATTGCCCAACACATCTCTAGGAATATCCTTGAAATTCTCTAAAGAAACGGGGCCGACAAATTTTTTAATCCCATGATTTTTAGAATTTTCATCCGAATAATCTTTTAAAAATTGAATTTTAAATTGTTTCTTACCATCAGTATAGTCGGTTACTGTCGGTACGATTGCCGCTTGTCGTATACCAAAAGTTTCATCTTCATACTTAACAAATTGTATATAAGATAGTCCTCCAACCAATGTTTCTAATTTTTCTTGAGCAGAAATAAGATTTCCAAGAGAATAATAGATTAGCGTTTCATGTCCATCTTTATTTTGTTTCCACTCAATTGGTTGAATTACATGTGGATGATTTCCAATTACTACATCTACACCTAAATCTGTTAAATATTGAGCAACTTCTTTTTGTTGCTTTGAAGGTGTAGAGGTATATTCTACTCCCCAATGCACCATAACAATCACCATATCAGAGCTACTCTTTGCCTTTTCCACATCATTTTGTATCGCTTTTTTATCAATTAAATTTAAAGCCCAAGACTTATCAGCTGGAATTTTATTTCCATTCGTACCATATGTATAATTAAGTAGCCCAAAACGAATACCATTTTTTGTAATCGTTTTTATTTCATTACGTTCATTTTGACTCTCATTAATGCCTAACGGGATAACATCCGGATATTTCTTCCAGTATTCTCTTGTATTCATAACACCGTTAATACCCATATCCATAGCATGATTTGTCGCTTGAGTCACTATATTGAATCCAGTGTCCACTAAAGATTGACCTACTTCTTCAGGTGTATTGAAAGTAGGATATCCCTGTACTTTTAGATTATTTCCTGCAATTGGAGTCTCCTGATTCACTATAGCAAGATCACTTGATTGAACAGCTTTTTTTATATTTTCATAAATATAGTGATAATCATATGAACCGTCTTTTTGTTTGCCATCTTTAATTACTGCATCATGATATAAATTATCACCCGTTGCTATTAAATTCACAGCCGATTTTACTTTTTTATCTTCAGTAAAATTAGGAGACTGTTGAATAGGACTTTTATCTACCCAATTCGGTGTTTTTAATGATTTATCTGTATTTGATTGTGCCGGTGGTAATGAAGCTTTAGATGTCTTAACATCTGTATTATCACAAGCGGTTAAAATCACTAAAAAAATAAGACATAATAAAAAAAACTTTTTACTTCTCTGTAAATTATGTAACATGTAATCCTCTTTTCTGTTTTATTACTTATAACCAATTCTAACAAATAACTTTTTAAAACAGCGTATTTTGATTTTACACTTAATTTTGGAAGAACACCCTGTTATATCAGCCTCGGAATATATCGATAATCTTTTTCCACTTTCTAACAATCTATCGTTTCCATCAGAATTAATAGATTGCTAGAAAAATATTATCCGACAGGATGTTGAATTTGATATACTTGTTCCAATTGTAGTAGCTGGTTAATCTAAACAAGAGAGGAGAATAGTTCATATAGCCTCCTCTCTTGCTTTACGTTTGTGAGTGGCTCCAAAAAGAGGGAATCGTTGCCGGACCCCCTTTAGATATTGCGAAATCTTTGTAACTAATTTCTTTAAGTTGAGCGACAATCATTATACTGATAACAACAAGTAAGACCCAAGAACCTATTTTACCAATATACGAAAAAAGTATCAATATTTTCTGCGGTCCATATAAAGAAGCCAATTAGGAGAAATGAAAAAGGAAGTGGCATTTTATATGTGTTGTTTCGCACTTTGAATTGTACATAAGTTTTAGCAAAAACAATAAATAAAGGCTCTATTGCAAAGTTTTCTACATGAAGCTACACTTTAGAAAACAGGATCTAGGAGAATTGGGCATGTCTTTTCGTTCTTCCCAGAAAATATATTTTCCTTTACTGATCAATTGTAAAAAAACAAGCCATCCAATTCATAGAGGATGAATTGGATGGCTTGTTCTGTATCAAAAAGAAAATCTGTTATTTGATTACTTCAATTTCCCCTCAAAAACAATTTTTCTACCGCACGGTTCAACTTCTGTTTTTCCGTCTTTCTTCACTTCATGAAATATTGGCTCTTCCATGCGACGAGACGGTGCATATCCTTCTTGTTCCATACGTGCTAAGCAATCTGTAATTGTTTCGTTTTCTAGTACTTCAAATTTTTTCTTATTAGGTTGTTTTGTCATGCCCTAACCTACTTTCTATTTTTCTTGATGCGAATTGATTCTTCATGTAAATAATATATAACATTGCGAGAATACCCATTATAATCATAACCGCAATAAAAAAGCTTGTATACTGTATTTTTTCTATAAATACGCCCCCTAATACAGGGCCCATAATACTTCCTATACTAAAGGCGATTCCGGATAATATATTACCTGCTGGTAGTAAGTGTCTCGGTAATAAATCTGTCATGAATCCAAGTCCTAATGAGAAGCAAGAGCCAATGACCATACCAGCTAGAAGCATACAAGCAAAGACGATCCAGTAATATTGATCAAATACTGCTGCAAGCAAGAAAATACCAGTACTTACGCTGAACATCCACGTTAAAATACGATCTCTTCCATATTTATCACTTAACATACCGAGCGGGATTTGTGTAATAATACCTCCAACCGCGAATGCTGGTAATAAGAAGGAAACTTCCGATACAGACCATCCTTTGCGAAGTGCGTATACTGGTAAATTACTATTTAACATCGCTTCAAGTACACCGTATGCAAGCGGACCAATTAGCGCAATCCAAGCTAATCCAACGACTTGTTTATAACGAGAAAAAGATGATTCACTTTCAGTTTTCGCCTCATCTTGTGCTGGAAATGCATTTTTTGTTGGTAGTAGTAAAAGCCAACCTATTAAGCACAGTATAGTAGATACGATAAATGGTGTTGCAAGACCGTACTGAACAGTACTTGCTAAATACGGGCCAACTGCGAAACCAATTCCGAAGAATACACCGTATATCGATACTTGTCTTCCTATTTTACTAGGATCTGACGTTGTCGTAATCCACGTTTGTGTTCCGACATGGAGCATATGATCTCCAACACCAACTAGGAACCTAAGAATAAACCACACCCAGAATGAAAATGTTTGTGTAAAAAAGAATAATGAAATAATAACGAGAAACCCACCAATTACGATAATTGGTTTCATTCCAAACTTTTGCATCGGTTTTTCAAGAAACGGTGAAATAAATAATATCCCGATGTATAATGCCGTCGCATGAATACCGTTAATACTTGAACTAACCCCTTCTTGTTCAAAAATCATTGCAATGGCAGGTAAGAGCATACCTTGTGACAAACCTGAAATTGCCACAATCCCAACCATAATCCAAAAAGTAAAACGCATTGACATCCTCTTCCATCCCCTTCTCACGCTTTCCACTTTTCATTATAAACTGTTTCTTCAAATGCGTGTACGAATATTCACAATAAAAAAGAAGCTAAAAGAATGAACCTTTTAGCTTCTTATCCATCCCAAACTTGTGCTTTCACATGGTAATGAAAATGCTTAAAATATGGATTTTCATAAAATGAAGGCCCAAATAAAATCGGATGTGTATGGACCATTGATTGCTGCACTTGCAAAGGAACTACAGCTGGTGAAACTTGCATATACATCGGATCAATAATAATTTTTACATATTGGTGATCATTATACGGAGAATGATATATTAAAAATGGATTATGCATTGACTCTCTCCCCTTATACATACAAATGCTATAGTGTATGCAAATTTTATATTTCGGGAATTATTTATTGTCTAACCACTCCTCTACATGCTGTATAAACACATCTAAACAATCAATAAACGGTGAATGCCCGCAATCTTCTAACACCTTCAACTCCGCATTTGGCAAATGTTCCGCTAATTCCTCGCCAACTACTTGTGGTACGACATAATCGCGGTCACCTTGTATGACGAGTGTCGGAGCTTTAATGCGATGAATTTGCTTATTCCCCTCTACAACTCCATTATGTTCATCCGAAATATTAAATGTAATGAGCGCATAATTCACATCTACGAAATTACGCTGCGTTAACATATCATCTAAATACTTTTCATAACGATCCGGTTCAGGTTGATTATGTGTATATATTAATAGATTCCATACTGTACGGTAATATACTTTATTCATATTTTTTATTGCATCTAGTACTGGTGCAATTTGCACCGGATCTTGCGCGATTTCTTCTTTCGTTTTTAATAAACTCGATACGATTGGTTGCCCGTTAATATCTTTTTTAAATATCGGGTACCCTTTCATCCCTACCGATTCTACTAATATTAATTTTTCTACAAAAGTTGGATGGCTCGCTGTAAACTCCATCGCAACACCACCGCCCATTGACCATCCCATTAATGAAAATTTCTCTAGCTTTAATTTATCTATAAAAAGTTTCACATCTTCTGCAAAATCTTGCAAAGAATCTATCGCCTTATTATACGTTGATTGTCCAAATCCTCTTAAATCAATTGCGTAAATATGATATCGCTTTTGTAGTTTCTCAATAACTAAATCAAAGTGTTGTGACGATGTCATATTCCCATGAATGAGTACGAGCATTTCTTCATTTTGCCTTCCAACTTCTTGATATGCAATCGTTTCTCCGTTCGATAGTGAAACATACTCCATTGTTGCAGGCTTAATCATCACAAGTTCCCCCATTCTTTTAATAGAAAGAAAATTCTTTACTTAATTAAAGAATAACATGCAGAATATACGTTCTCAATATAAAATCCCCACGAAATTTTTACATAAAACTACATGCCTATTACTAGACAGTTATTATAAAAAAGTATATAGTTAGCTAGGTAACTAATTTGAAAGGATCCAAATACATGGACGAAAAACAACATTTTTTCCACATTGTCAGTCAAACTTCTCGTAAGTTTACGAAGAAATTTAATGAACGTGTATCTCCAACAGGATTATTTAGTGCGCAATGGGCTGTTATTTTCCGCATTAATCAAACTGGATCTTGTACCCAAACAGAATTATGTCAGTATTTAAATGTTGAATCACCAACGATGACTCGTACGTTAACACGTATGGAAACGATGGGCTGGATTATTCGTACTGAAGGAAAAGATCGCCGTGAAAAGTTGATTTCATTATCTGATACTGCACTAAAAATGATCCCAGTATGGCAAGAAGAAGTTGATGCCTTTGAAGAAAAGACGCTAGAAGGTATTAAAGAAGAAGACTTACATGAAGCTTTTCAATTGTTACAACAAATCATCAAAAATTTAGATCATTAATATGGAGGGATGACTATGCAAAGTGAAAAACTTTGGACGAAGGATTTCCTCGGAACTTGTTTTAGTAGTCTGTTTCTCTTTTTAACATTTTACATGCTTATGACTACTCTGCCTGTCTATGTTATAGACAGCCTAAAAGGAAAACCTGAGGAAATTGGTTTAGTTGCAACTGTTTTTCTTATTTCATCTGTTTTATGTAGACCATTCACAGGAAAATGGCTCGATGATTTAGGAAGAAAGAAAATATTATTTATTTCACTTTCACTATTTTTAGCCGCTACTGTTATGTATTTCGGTACGCAAAGTTTATTTTTATTACTTGCCCTTCGCTTCTTACATGGTATTGGATTCGGAATGGCAACAACAGCAACCGGAACAATTGTAACTGATGTAGCACCAGCTCATAGACGCGGCGAAGCACTTGCTTATTACGGCGTATTTATGAGTCTACCGATGGTAATTGGTCCTTTTTTAGGTTTAACAATTATTTCTCATTTTTCATTTACTGTACTATTTATCGTTTGTTCAGTATTTTCATTACTCGCATTTTTATTAGGATTACTAGTCAATATTCCGCATGAAGCACCAGCAAACAAACAAAAACGAGAAAAAATGAAATGGAAAGACTTAATTGAACCATCTTCTATTCCAATCGCTCTGACAGGATTTGTTTTAGCCTTTTCTTATAGTGGCATTTTATCCTTTATTCCTATTTATGCGAAAGAACTCGGTTTAAGTGAAATTGCAAGTTACTTCTTTATTTTATACGCACTTGTTGTTGTAATTTCTCGTCCATTTACAGGAAAAATATTTGATCGTTTCGGTGAAAATGTACTTATTTATCCAGCTATTATTATCTTCACAATTGGGATGTTCATTTTAAGCCAAGCGCAAACTTCATTTTGGTTCCTTGGCGCAGGTATGTTAATCGGTTTAGGATACGGAACATTAATTCCAAGTTTCCAAACGATTGCAATTTCTGCCGCTCCAAACCATCGACGTGGTTCTGCGACAGCTACTTACTTCTCGTTCTTTGATAGTGGCATTGGCTTTGGTTCTTTCATTTTAGGTATAGTCGCTGCCAAATCAAGTTATCATAATATGTATTTTATCGCAGCTATTATCGTTGCGTTCACTTTACTACTTTATTATGGATTACACGGACGAAAACAAAAATTCAAAAAGCAAAGTACAGATGGACAAATATCTGCTTAACGTTCATAAGGAAAGTAAACTTACCCGTTTACTTTCCTTATTTTGTATTTCTTTTAAGACGAGCGTATACTTATAATAGAAACTAAAGGAGGTACCTACATGAATGTAAAGAAATCTCCCCTGCTATTACTGTTACTAGTATTACTATTCGTAGTTACAGGGCTTGGGTTTACTTTTTTTAAACATAATAAAACGACCCCCACTAAAGCTAATGTCACAAAAGAAAACTGGTTAGACGATCCTTACTTACGCTGGTCGTATACACATATGAAAGAATTTACTTTAATTAATGAAGTGAAAAACAATCCTGACCAAGTTTCTCCCTTCCCTACCGCGTTACAAAACTTAGACGATTTTGCTGTCCAACGTGGATTTGGAAATACAACTCCTCTAAAAAAACTTTTAGACGAAAATAAAACAGACGCTTTTGTCGTTGTACATAATGGTCAACTTGTTTATGAACGATATTTCAATGGATATAACGAGAGTGAACCTCATGGAGTGGCATCATTAGCAAAGGTGTTTACTGGTGCAATCATACAATCTCTCGCTGAAGAAAATCTTATTGATGTAGAGAAAACAGCTAAAACTTACATAAAAGAATTAAAAAATACACCGTTTGGTAAAGCTACACTCCAGCAATTACTGGACATGCAAGTTTCCGCTGAATACCCTACTCACGGATATATGCAGCTAGGACTAGAAAATCAAGATGCACAACTATATTTAGCTAGTAATATTTTACCCCGAGGTAAAAATTACGAGGGGCCTATGAAAATTTATGATATGTTACTAGAAGCAGAAGAAACTGCACCACCTGGCTCCGCTTTTTCTTACAATAACGGCTCAAGTGAAACACTCGCTTGGATTATCCGAACAATCACAGGAAAATCATTAGCTGAAAATGTAAGCGAGAAAATTTGGTCTCAAATTGGTATGGAAGAAGACGCTTATTACGTTACAGATGAAACAAAAGTAGAACAAGCAAGCGCCGGTTTAAATGCAACTGCTAGGGATATGGCGAGATTCGGACAATTACTTTTAAATAATGGTCAATATAACGGAAAACAAATTGTCCCTTCTTTTATTACAGAAAGTGTGAAAAATGTACAAGAAGACGAGCTCGCAATTGGCAGCGGCGCTTCAATTTCTTATCATAATCAATGGTGGATTCCGCACAATGAACAAGGTGCTTTCGAAGTGTTAGGCAGTTACGGACAAACTCTTTACATCGATCCGAAAGCAAATATGGTAATCGTCCACTTCTCTTCTAACGCTGCGCCTAGTAATGAAATACATTCGACTTACTCAAATATGTATGTTGATATTGCACATCATTTGGAGAAGCTTCCACGGTAGTGGAGGCTTTTTTTATTTATCCCGCTATTTGCGGGCAGTAAAACTCCCACCTCAAAATTCAGGTGGAGCAAAGAAGTTAGGTGGGAGTCGGGCTGCCCGTAAACGCCCGATTGGTGCAGGCTAATAATCAGTGGGGGATGCCCCCCCCACTGATTAAAGTTTCACTTTACCCAAATCCTATTCCAGTTATCACTTGGTTAGTAGGAGTTGCCGAAAGAATTACTATTTGAACCACGCCTAAACCCTATTTATAGTGATAATATTTTATAAATTTGAAAACACTAATGCCTAGGAAAGGAGGGATTACGAATGTCTGTGAAAAAGCTATTAACTGGATTAATCCTTTCACTTGCGATGATTGTAGTTATGACTACTTTAGGTTCGCTCCGTGTATTTGCCGAATCCGACATTGTAAGACAACCTATTGAGATTGAATTGAATGATGATTACTTTAATCCGAGTATCATCACTGTTCCGGTTGGAAAAACGACAACGTTGCTATTAAAAAACAAAGGAAATAGAGATCACACCTTTACGGTGAAAAAACTCGGAATTGACGCCGAAGTCCCGTCAGGAAAAGAAATAACAATTACCGTAAAATCTGAAACTCCCGGTACATATGAACTAATATGTCGGTTCCACTACTTGAAAGGAATGGATGGAAAAGTAATCGTCAAATAAAAAGCAATGCCATTCAATCCTTTCTTTTGTTAAAACGTGAAACTCAGATCCATGGGGGGTCATCCCCCACTGATTATTAGCCCTCACTCATCAGTTTTTTACGGACAGCATAAAATCTTTACGTTGTCGTAGCGTACGAAATTTGTGTTTTGATGGTGCTACCCCACCACCATCAACTTAATATTTTGAAGTATCCCCAAAATGATAAAAATAAACTTCTTTCTATAAATGACACAAATTTTTCATTTTGGGGGCATTATAAAATTTAAACTTGATAGCGATGTGGTGATACCCGTTTAGAACGATATCTTTGCCCTAAAAAAAATCGAACCATAAATTTGCCAGCAAGCTTATGGTTCGATTTAAATTATTTACTTTTAGTAACTACTCAGCCCCTCTATGAAAAAAAGCCAGAAAAGCATCTTTTTAAATGGGCGAGAGGGACTGGCCATGCATAGAAGCGGTCAGGGCCTTTTCCTGCCACGCGCAAAGCTTTAAAACAAAGAAAGGCAGCGAGGTGTAGGTCCATTTTTATCTTCATGGCTGGAATTATACTCCTTACCAAACTTCTAAATGAAATGTATAGCTGAGTAGTTACCTTATTTTTTAAAAAACCATTCTGACTATTTCTTTTTCACTTCTTCTACAAATTCCCATGTCTCTCCGTTATCTTTTGATTGATAAAGTGCACTACTATCGCCATTGTAGTCTCCATCTGCCCCTTGTCCAACTAACATATTAAAAACCCCATCTTTCTCATATGGCATACTAGGAGAATCAAAAGGACTTATTGTGGACTGTGTATGATCTAATTTGACTTCATGCGGCGGATATTCTACCTTTTTGAAAGATCCCCCCCCATCATCTGTGCGATATAACTCTCCCTCATTACCAGAAGGTCTAACTGCTCCTAAAAACCCAAGTTTATCATTTATAAAAGTGATTCCTGATACACTACCAATCCCCCTATTAAATGGGTCTGGATTGATAACCTCCCATGTTTCCCCTTCATCACTAGTCTTGCTTAATGAATAAAAGGCGCTCCCTAATGCTTTATCTGTCATATTTAGTTTATAACCAACTTCTTTTGATAGGAAAAACTGTTCTTTTTCATTCTTTAAATCTTGTTGTTTCTTCTCTTTAAGCCTATCTTCATTTGGAGGCGTCTTTGATTTACTCCAACTTGCGTCACATATTAAGTTATATCTAGCAGGTACTAGCTCTTTCTCTTTTCCAGGGACAAATATAGATACAGTATATCCAATGATTTCAGAAGCTGCTTCTTTAAGACTCTGCCCCTTACCATCCTCAGTAATATTAATAATTCCCTCTGTATTGGATCCCCAATTTCTTTTTCCATAATAAATCAACCCATACTTACTTTCATTCCACTTTCTAACCGTTTGCTTAACTGGAATCGCCTTAACCGTTTTAATTAAAGGTTCTACTAATTTATCATCATCATAATCAGGCTTTGCATACCCGTCTCGTATTATAGTAATATCTTCTGATTTCTTCTTATTATAAGAGATTAAATAAGTTTCTTCTTTCCCATCAACATTTTTCCCATAAACAAATGTATCAAACGCTGTGATTGTTCCATCTGAATGAAATGTAAGATCAAAATTAGTTGCCATATACAATTTCTTTGGCAAAGGATGTTTTTTATTTATATCTTCAAAAATACCTTCTACTCCAGATTTATATATATTATTATGTTTAAGTTTAACTGACCTTTCATGTTTTAACCTTTCTATAAACCATGCCAATTTGCCATTGTAATTTATTGCACTTTTATAAATCTGCATCCCATAAAATGATGTAATTGCAACAATAATGATAATAGAAATGGATCTCCATGCTATTGAATTAGTTAATTTTTTAGATTCATATTCTCTATTTTTTATCACCCGCATTGTAGTAAATGTAGTCATGGATATAAAAAGCACTATACATAATAACAAAATATAAATATTATAATTTATCCTTCCGTACTTACAGTATAAGGCTAACTCATAACAAAAAATGCCGTATACAATTATTAGTATTGGATTTGTTACTAATGACAGAAGTAACCTTTTTGCATTTTCCCTAAATATAGAAATCACTCCTAATTACATGAATTACTGATATTAAGTATACTTTATTGTAAAGTAACAAAAAAGCTATTTAATCTTGCCGCCAAAAATACAATAGACATCTGTCTATGTAAATGGCAGTTGTCTATTAAAGCCGTTTAAAAATCTAGTTGTTTCATAGACAATGGATTTTTGAGTGTATACTAAAGTTGCTTCATTTGGGAGCCAAATAATGAAAATGAACCCTCATAATAAACATAACAAATAGAGTATTTGCATTTAAACTCTATAAAACTCAAATGTATTTTTTTCTAGACATATTGCTTCATCGGAATTTTTGATAATAATATCAAAACATTGACTGTATGGATGCATAAACACTTCGTACTGAATCCGACGTTCTGCATGAGACCGCCTTAAATAATTGATATCGGCTCTCCTTTCAGCAATATCGCGGCTAGACCTTCTCATTAATTCTGTTTCACCATCTGCATAGAAGTAAATTTTTAAATCAAATAAATCGGGATTAATAAATGCGACACTCAT
Organism: Bacillus mycoides; assembly: GCF_001757995.1. Classification (GTDB taxonomy): domain Bacteria; phylum Bacillota; class Bacilli; order Bacillales; family Bacillaceae_G; genus Bacillus_A; species Bacillus_A mycoides_B. The sequence continues at coordinate 130,697 of NZ_LXLV01000045.1, forward strand.
TCCTTCTACAATCGTCACTTTGTTTTTTGAAGAAATCAACTCGCTTTTCATATAATGCGTATCTATCGTATAAAAATCTAAACCAGCTCTTACCATCTGAACATCTCTTTCTAAAGCAGACAAATGATGCGCTGATGGATGACAAGCCGTCATTTTATAATGATGATTTTCGTTTTGATATGTATAGTGAATAATTGCATACTTTCGTATGTCCGAACTAACAATGTATGGATCTGTATTAATATAATTCACTTCATTTTGATTTAGTAGGTCTACAAGCATATTAGCAAACGTTGTTTTTCCAGCAGCGCCATGTCCTGAAACACCAATAACAACCTGTTCATTAGTCATACTAACCCAATTTATGATTTCTTGTAATAACTTATCCATCCTTCTCCCCCTTTTACTGATATACTGCCCTTATTTTAATTAGTTGAATATCGAGATATTCTCTCATCTTATTATACATGAAATAAAAAATAGCATAATTATCCATCGTACCATCTCTATTTTTAAACAACTATATTATTTTTTAAACATCTTTATTATTTGTGAACATTTATTTGTAACTACTCAGCCCCACATCCATCAACTTAAGAAAAATAAACGCCCCCAAAACGAAAAAAATGAGCTGACTTCTCAAAGTAACTACCTGTAGAGAAAGTGAATTTTCGTTTAGGGGGTACTTCAAAATATTAGATTGATGGGCATGTGGCGGTACCCCACATCCATCAACTTAAGGTATATTTCCATACAAAATGTTGTCTTTTCACGAGTCTTTTATTATTTTTATAGATATCATGAAAGTAGGCACATCAAATAAACCCTGACGGGTTTCAAATTTTTCGCTATGCTACTTGATGAGCAGAAGTGGTATACTCATACACAACACCCAAAATATCAAAGACTGTTTTTTTCTCATATCTGTGGGATTTTCGTCCGTTTCGCTGTAG
>NZ_LXLV01000046.1 GCF_001757995.1 Bacillus mycoides
AATTAATATATATATGGTAAATAAATAACTATTTTATTTTAACCGAGCTGGTTTGATTTTAGAAAAAATAATTATAGAATAATTTAATAGGATCACTTATACTTTTTTACCTTTATTTGGGTATGTATAATTACATAAAGTATAGATATATCAAGTAATATATGTTATTTCACTAAATTTTATGGAATAATTCCCGATATTACTATTAATAAATACTTAATTTATCATGCTCTTTAATTTACCATATTCTTCAAAAATGTCTTTATATAGTCATAAAAAACCTCTTAAATACAATTCATTCCATTCCAACCAACTCAATATTTAACATGAAGATAATAAACTAGATTCTTATCGATCGTTATAACAAGAAGTTTTGAAACATGAAAAGGCCGCAAAGCTTTCTTGAAAAAGCGCTTTGCAGCCTTCTGGTTTTTTGTTTTGCTTAGAAAAAAATGGTTTATGTTTCCTTTCAAATTAACACCATGATATAAATATATCCATTGCCCTTTTACTTTGATATATGTTTCATGGACTCTTCAAGAGCTATTTGTTTGAGGTGACGTCAGATTCGTTTGTCTAATTCAGAACCATACTGATGAATCCAACGCATAGTCGTTGTAGGAGAAATGGATAAGCCCCGTTTCTCCATTATTTTCACCAAATCACGAAAACTGAGGTTATTCCGTTAACAAAATAATATCAGGCTGATAATGCGTCTATTTAATTACATGTTCCTTTTTCAGGCCAATCACGCACTCTTTGTAGAGTAATAGGTTCAGTATGTCCAAGTTTTAGAGACTACTTACACGTGCACCAGAAACAGATATCTAGCCTATATTACGGTATGTTTTTCACGATACTGTCTAGGAGTCATGTTAGTTGATTTTTTGAAAACCTTTGTAAAATAACTTTGGTCGTTAAAATTTAGCCAAGCGCAAATATCTGATAATGGATATGTAGTTAGTGTTAATAATTTTTTTGCTTCTTCCACTCGTTCCCTTTGAATATATTCACTTAATGGAATCCCCACTTCTTTTTTAAATAATTTAGATAAATAAGTAGGGGTAATATCCAAATGATTAGCGAGTTCATTGAGAGATATTCCATCGTAAACATTTTTACTAATATGATTCATACATGTAGTAACCGCATTTGAAAATTTTTGCGCATTGAATTCTTTCACCCGATCTGCAAAAGTACGTAAAGCGTCTCCTGACAATCGCCTTACAGAGTCCACGTTCTCTAGTTGTTCCATGGTTTGGATATACAAAATACTAAGAGCAAAAGCAATGTCTGGTGGGAGGTTACCTTCTATCGCATATCGAGTAGCTAAAGTAATCGCAATAATTCCAAGAATTTTTTGGTTTCTGAGTGGATCCGCTATTAAAATAGGTTCAACATCTTCTTGTGAAACTGCATACATATATTGTATTAACTTTTTTTTATTTCCTTCTTTGATTGCTGAAAAATAATCATGTACTAATGCCATGTTGTGAGTTTTAGGTTTATTTTCTCGGCGTTTTAAAATATATAAATCAGGTTTCACAATTTTATCCGGAACTTCCTCTAGCACTCTATTTTTTTCTAAAACAATACCTACATCTAACTTTTCATTGAAAATCATGTAATGTAATAAAATTCCCATATCAATTAAAGTAGTTTTTTTAATCTCAGGTAGGCTCTGATAATAGGCTAGTCTTTCTTGGATATTATTATTTGAGTTAATTTCTTTTCGAAGTTTAAAGGTTATATCATCTGAGCCCTTTAGATGTATAGTGGGACCGATTATAATAGTCCCTTTTATATAATCATGATTTGCTATATGAATTAGGACGAAATTTTCAAGATAACTGTTACATCTGAAAAGTGGCAAGTTATAGGGATCATTTTCTTGATAAATGTGACTAAGATGTTCTTCTTTCGAAGAATAAAAAGGACTACAAACATCATCAGAAGTAGAATGATATAAGATTTTTTTGTCTGTAGATAAAATATGAACAGGTACATTAAAGGCTTTATGTGCGAGATCACACAAGTGTTGTATATCGATGGGATTATTCATTACCTTCTCCTTTTAATTAGATTTAATGATAAATTTTTACATTGTTCCTTTATGGATTCATAAATTATTTTCCGTCAGGTATAACTCACGACAAATATTACTATAAAATATCAAAATAGTACAATTTACGACAAAATATTACTATATTTTTTTTGTGAAAATCATATATTATTTAATTGTAATTAGCATCTAAATATCGAAGTAGATATGAAAAGTGTGAAAGATACTTTATCTGAGTGGAAAGAAATAGATCTTTTTCTTGTAATTTTCTAAACGACAGTGAAATGAGCGGAGGTCGTTTCTTAATTCTACAAGATCCAATCATAGAATCCGAGAACACAGTGAAGAACCTACAAAATACAAATACAGAAATAAGGGATGAACTGGAGTATACGAGTTTTAACAAGAAATTCGCTTCTTGCTAGTCTTGTGAAAAATCTATCCATTGCGGATACATTGCCAGAAGGATTGGAATATGTCCCAGGCACATTACAAGTAGATGGAAAAACAGTGACTGGCATACAGTAGTATTCCATGCGAGGGCCAAGCTGGAAAAGAGATTCAAAATACAGCGAAAGTCACAGGAGATACTGTACCACTGCAAGAACCAACAGCAAAAATTCCATTTCAATCACTTGGGTAGATTGAAACTGAGAAAGTGGATACTTCTGATTCAAATGTAAAACTGAAAAATACTGTGTTCCAAATTTTAGACAAAGATGGTAAAGTGATTGGGAAATTAACAACAGATGAAAATGGTAAGGCTACTTCTGAACCACTATGCTTCGAAAAGTACACAGTGAAAGAAATTCAAACACCAAATGGATATATGTTATTTAGAGATCCAATTGAGGTAGAGGTTTCATCATCAGTTCAAAAAATAAAAGTAGAAAACACAAAAGACGAATGGAATATTCAAAATATTGGCGGTATAGGGACAACTATTTTTATCTAATTGGCCCTATATTAAAGGTCGCAACATTAGTTTTATTTTTCCGCAAAAGTGGAAGAAATGAATAGATTTCAAAATTAATAGCAATAGCAAAGGAGACAAGACATATGAAATAGATTTTTAATATGTTGTTAATCTTTGTATTAACAGTCTCTTTGCTACCTAGCTTTATTACCGCATCACATAACATATTATTAATTTTCTGATTGCAATGGTTGTTAATTAACAAAAAGCAGCACCTCTAATTAAGAGGTGCTGCAATATAAATCCAAAGTAAAAGTAGACATTAGACACTTAGCGCACAGTAAATTGACCTCAAAACTATAGTTACTGCAATACCTGGATTTGTTTATTCTATAACAAAAGAAATGTCACTTAGGGATTATTGCTTTAAATCCATTATTGTATTAGGCATTCTTTGTATGACATTTTTTATTGATAAATATCTATGGCTACTTGAATTTTTCACTTCATTTTTAATTGATAATCAGATCACCTATTTTAAGTGTATTACATTAAATTGTTTTAAGTATTATACACTTAAAATTACGGACGAAAACAAAAGGACGTTTAACCACCTTTTTATCTCTATTATAGGATTCTATTTCAATCAATACATATGGTATTACCCTAATCAATCAAAAAGCTTATAAAGGAATCTGAGAGGTCGATTTTCGGACTCATAATCATCTTTTTAAATTTTATGTAAATAAAAGGAAAAAGTATCCATGTTTATATGAATACTTTTTTATTACCTCTTTAACTTAGTGTAATCTATATTGTCCCGTTAATTGTTCCTCAGCCATTCGAACTAAGCGTTTTGTAATTTCTCCACCAACAGAACCATTTGCGCGTGCTGATGTCTCTGGTCCAAGTGTGACCCCTAATTCACGAGCAATTTCATACTTCATTTGCTCAATAGCACTTGCAGCGGCAGGAATAAGAACTTCATTTGTATTATTTTCGTGTCTTGGAATATTCATAATTGCACCTCCATTATATTTGTATATAACATGTGCTTAATTATGATATTTATACATGAGTTAACTATTTTATTTGAGGATAATGCAAAATTTATTTAAGTGGAAACATTATCCCTTTCTGTTCCGTAAACCACAATGCCCCGTCTATTCCTACGGTTATTCCATATGGTCCTGAATCTATTTCATTGACCACATATTCTTGTATCGTGATCCTCATATCATTTCCTCCCATTGAAAATTTTGGGTATTGTTTATGAGTATATCACTTATACTCGTCAGGTAGCATAGTAAAAAAAATGAAACCTGTCAGGGTTTATTTTTCTTATCTTGATAGTTATGTGGCGGCATCCCTAATAAATACCTTTTTATTCATTGCAACATATCCGCAAATGAGGTACCCACATTATTCTTCCGTTTCATATACTTCTCTAAATAGATTTTTGTTGTTTGGATATTTTCATGCCCCAGCGTTTGCATTAAATGATATAGATCTGCATTTCCTTGTTCAACTGCCATGATTGCAAAAGCATGACGGAATGTATGCGCCGTTACTGGATTCTCACGATACTGCAGAAACTCTAAATTTGTCTTTTTTATCATATCTGTTACCTGATTCGATAACGTTTTTGAATTATAAAAGTTACCCCTTTGATTTACAAATAAAGGACTTTCATCTCCTTGATCCAATACAGTTTGGAACCCTCTTCTTCGTCTCATTTCACAAATACACTGATACATATGTTCCGAAATGAAAAGTTCACGCACTTTATCCCCTTTGCCCGTTACTTTTAACCAGTGCTTTCCGTCATAGTGTAAATCTTTGACCCTTGCTGTACACAATTCTTGAATTCTTGCACCCGTACTTGCCAGAGCTAGTAAAATTGTATAGTTTACTAAATGCCCTCTTTCTTTATAAAAACCTAAGATTTTCATAACTTCATCATAAGATAGGTCCCGATTTGGCCGGTCCTGTTCATTTACATTTGCGCGCTGCAGTTCTTCATGAAGAGGTTTTTCGATATAAGCAAATACATGAAGGTGTTTTAAAAACGAACGAATTAATACTGTTTTCTTGGCAAGTGTTGCGACTGCATATGTATCCCCATTCCTACCGTTCTCTATCTGCTTCAACCAAGAATTATATTTACGAATATGCCAAGGTTGTAATGTTTTTAATAAAGAGGCATTTTGCTGTACCTCTTCCCCATTCAATTCGAACTCTACTGCATGCTGCACCATGCACTGACAAAATGATAAGATTTCAGATACATAACTCTTTTTCGTATCCTCTTTTCTATTCTTCTTCTCATCCATATCTTTTTGTAAATGTACGAAATGATAAATGACTTCCAGGTCACTTAAATACGTATATTTACTCTTTCCCTCTTTTTCTGCAACCTCCATCTTCTCTTCTACCTTATCTACATAATTATTGTTATGCAGAAAAGGAACGATATCACTTATATTCTCTAAATATGTATCTATATATTCACTTTGATTATTTATAATAGGTAAGTTTTCACTTCCACTTTTATTATCCATATTTCAAATTCACCTCTCCTATTGAAGATTATGAATACAATTCTCTTTATTAACTATACTTATCATTTTATTTCACTT
>NZ_LXLV01000047.1 GCF_001757995.1 Bacillus mycoides
CCTTTCGCACAGCTACATCCATTCTTTCTGGAATAGAAGCTATGCATATGGTGAAAAAAGGGCAACTTGTTTTATTGGACAAGTCTGTCCAAAATCAAGTGAAGTTCATCCATCAACTATTTGGAATTGCAGCTTAAGACTAGATTTCACTAGGAAACTTTTCGCATCTTTATATCTTTCCTAAGTATTTGCACCAGAACCCTAATTGTAGAGAAAGAGAATTTTTATTTAGGGTGTACTTCAAAATCTTAGCTTGATAGCGATGTGGCGATATCCCTTTTAAAAGTTCTTGAACGAATGGAAGTACTCCACCTACAAATTTTAAAACTGCCACTGTGATTCCCATAATATTCCCCCCTCTTTCTTGGTGTTTAGATGTGGTACATCTTTATGCTTTCATTATAGTAAGCGTTCGCAATAATATTCAAAAATCAAGATATGCAAAATTGCATATTTATATCCGTATTATTGAATGAAAGATCTATGAAGCCAATGAGCATGCAGGTTTCTCTTTTGGTTTATTAGTTTCATCAGAAAAGAATTCAGACCTCTGAAAGACTTTTGTAACATTTATGAAAGAGAAATGAAAGACTTTTTAGCTAGGATGAGGCTTACCTACTAGTAGACGATGCGCGCAGATAGTAAAACCATTAGTGAAAATAAGGAGAAGTTAAGGTATGTTTATGAAAAGAAAACTGTCTATATTTACATTTTTAGCACTAATATTTAGTTTGATAGTTACTGTTTTTCCTACAAATTCTGCTTATGCAGCTGAGGACAACCGTATACTTGATATTTATGGGGATCCAGTCCAGACATCTAAAGATTATATAATGGTACGTAAAATTTGGGATGGTAAACCTCGGCGTGATGCTTATGCAGGTATAGGTCAGAAGAGACTTGGAGTAACTTATGAGAAGTTTGCGGGTTGGCATTATGTAATTCAGTATAAAGATAAATCTTATTATGGTACTGCTGAGACTCATAAGGATACAAAAGGTAATGAGTACTATGGTACACCTATCAATTTTGAAACTCCAGATGGGGTAGAAAGTGATGGATATATAAGACATAATACGCCAGTTACCATGTCAATGTGGATTGGTGGGCCAAATGCTGAGGCAGGAGGAATTAAAAAATATGTCAATGCAGGGAATCGCGGCTGGATTTATTTTAGCGACCAATCAAAAAGCACGTTAACAGTTTGGGAACAAAATGCAAAGGAAATCAATTTAATAACAGGTAAAACTGATTATCTTAGAGATAAAATGGGAAGGCCTTGTGATTGGTACAGTGCAGATCCACAAAATTCTGAGTATGGAGTTACAACGTATTTCGAGCTGGAAACTTCAGATCAACCATTTTCAAATCAAGATAAACTATGGGGAAGTTCTACGCCGCCATATCAATCTGGTTATGAATTAGTACCCTTACCATAGAGCATCTATTACATTTAGATTTATATAACTGTACTTATTAATATGAAATGTGTCTTTCAGTAAGGTAAGAGAAGATCCTATGAAAGAAATTTAAATTATATATCAAATGGAGGAATATTTATGAAAAGAAAAATTTTAGCTATAGCTTCTGTAATTGCTTTAACAGCTCCTATTCAAAGTATTTTAAATTAGCTGGTGAAGCTTATCAAAATAAAGATCTGAAAAATGCATTCTTTTATTTAGGATTATCACTTCATTATTTAGGGGATGTTAACCAACCAATGCATGCAGCAAACTTTACTAACATTTCGCATCCATTTGGCTTCCACTCAAAATATGAAAACTTCGTTGATACAGTGAAAGACAATTATAAAGTAACGGATGGAAATGGCTATTGGAATTGGCAAAGTGTAAATCCAGAAGAGTGGGTTCATGCATCAGCATCAGCAGCAAAAGCTGATTTTCCATCAATTGTTAATGATAATACGAAAAGTTGGTTCCTAAAAGCAGCGGTATCACAAGACGCTGCTGACAAATGGCGTGCTGAAGTAACACCGGTAACAGGAAAACGTTTAATGGAAGCACAGCGTATTACAGCTGGATATATTCATTTATGGTTTGATACGTACGTGAATAACAAATAACAAATACATTTACACATAACAAAAGTTATTTATGTTATACAGTGAAATTTCTAACAGTGGGGGCTTCATCCCCCACCCATCTTCTTTGTTTCTCTCTGAATCTTGATGTGTAAGTCTTGTTTGATAAGTCTATTTTAGAAATCTAAAAGTCTTTTAAATCAATGAAAGACTTTTGTAACATTTATGAAAGTAAATTGAAATGTATTTAAACTAAAATGTACATATCGAAGGTGATTTTATTTCAAAAAGTATAAGCAATGTACAGTATAATTTCATCTTTTGCATTCTTGTAAAAATGATAAAAGAAAGAGAGAGGTTGCATGAATCTAAATTAAGAGAAGCATAGGATTACGCAGTAGATATTTTATTAATTCTTACTTCTAGGTAAAAACAGACAATCAGGATCAGCTTCATTATCACTAGCATATAGAGATGACTATTCTTACTCTGGTAGATTCACATACAGATATGATCTAGTTGATCTATATTACTACAATGAACCTGGTCGTATTAAATCAGTAGGCTCAAGTTATTTACAAAGTGTATATCATTTAGCATATTCAATTTTAATTTAAAAAATAAGATTATAAACCACAGAAAGGCACTCATTCGATACTCATTAGAGTGCTTTTTTTGTTCAAATTATGTCTAAACATATCAATTTCTTTTTTTGATATGGTATCGCTGTGTACAGAAATACCAAAGAAATATTGCATTTTAAAATATTTTATGATAATAATTAGTTTTTTAAATGTAATTTATAAATGGAGGAAATGTTATGAACAAGAAATCAAAATTTACTCAAATGATGCTCGGTATTAGTACAGTAGCCTTATCATTTGGAAGTATTCAAACACAAGTATCAGCGGAAGAAAACACACCTTATAATGTGTTACAAAAGAAACCCATTGGGATAGAAACTTCAACAGATGAACTTGCACATTCTACAAAAGCCGACGAAACATTGTCTTATGAAGAACGTTTAAAAGTGAACGATTTTTCACAACGTCCAGCTCCGGTTGTGAAACGAGCAGCGGCAAAACAATTTCAGCAAAAGTATTCTGTGGCAGAGCTGAATAGAATGAGTAATGATGAATTAATAGATACATTGGGAAATGTTAGTTGGAATCAAATTACAGATTTATCTCAATTTAATCAAGAAACAAAAGCGTTTTATCAAAATAAAGAGCGAATACAAGTTATTATTGACGAATTAGGTCGCCGCGGGAGCACATTTACAAAAGATGATACAAAAGGAATTGAGACGTTTGTTGAAGTATTGTATTGCGGTTTTTATTTAGGCTTTAATAATAAAGAGTTAAACTATTTAACTGAGCGAAGCTTCCGTGATAAATGTTTACCGGCATTAAAAGAAATTGCAAAAAATCCGAATTTTAAACTTGGCACAAATAAACAGGATACAGTGGTATCTGCATACGGTAAATTAATTAGAATTGCTTCTTGTGATGCTGAAACAGTTCAATATGCAGGGAATATATTAAAACAATATAACGATAATATTTCTACATATGTAAGTGATAGGAATAAAGGGGACGCCTTGTATAATCTTATTCAAGGGATTGATAATGATATACAGTCTTACTTGCAGGGTACAGGGAAAAAAGCGGATGAAACAATATGGTATGGAAAAATTGATAGTTTCATAAATGAAATCAGTCGACTGGCTCTTCTGAATGATGTAACAACAGAAAATAAATGGTTAATTAATAATGGTATTTATTATACTGGTCGTTTAGGGAAATTCCATAGTAATTCAAATAAACCTTTAGAAGTACTTACACAAGCAATGCATATGTACCCTCGTTTAAGTGAAGCTTATTTTAATGCCGTAGAGCAAATTTCAACAAACTATGGTGGAAAAGATTATAGCGGGAATACAGTAGATTTAAAGAAAATCCGTGAAGAAGGCCAACAGCAGTACTTACCAAAAACGTATACATTCGATGACGGTGCTATCGTATTTAAAACAGGAGATAAAGTAACGGAAGAAAAGGTTAAGAGACTATATTGGGCCGCTAAAGAAGTAAAGGCACAATATCATCGTGTAATTGGAAACGATGCAGCGTTAGAAGCAGGGAAAGCTGATGATGTACTGACAATAGTCATTTATAATAGTCCAGATGAATATAAACGAAATAGCCAACTATATGGCTATGACACGAATAATGGTGGAATTTATATTGAAGGAGTCGGAACGTTCTTTACATATGAGCGTACACCGCAGCAAAGTCGTTATAGTTTGGAAGAATTGTTCCGTCATGAATTTACACACTATTTACAGGGAAGATACGAAGTTCCAGGATCATGGGGACAAGGAGAAATGTATCAAGATCAACGTTTGACTTGGTTTGAAGAAGGAAATGCAGAATTTTTTGCGGGATCTACTCGTACGAATAATGTTGTTCCGCGCAAAAGTATAATTAGTGGATTATCATCTGATCCTGCGAAACGTTATACAGCAGAACGAACATTATTTTCAAAATATGGAGAAGGAGAAGGAGACGAAAAATGGGACTTTTATAATTATTCTTTTGCACTGCAGTCTTACTTATATACTCATCAATTTGAAACTTTCGATAAGATTCAAGATTTCATTCGTGCAAATGATGTGAAGAATTATGATGCATATCGTGAAGCTTTAAGTAAGGATCCAAATTTAAATAAAGGATACCAAGACTATATGAAGCAGTTAATTGATAATCAGGGTACATATAATACTCCGCAAGTATCAGATGATTATTTAGCTGCCCATTCACCAAAGCCACTAGCTGATGTAAAGAAAGACATTACTGATGTAGCAAAGATAAAAGATGCAACGATTACAAAGCATAAGTCTCAATTTTTTGATACGTTTACATTAGAAGGGACATATACAGGCGGTGTAACAAAAGGAGAATCTGAGGATTGGAAAACGATGAGCAAGCAAATCAATCAATCTTTAGAACAGTTATCGCAAAAAGAATGGAGCGGCTACAAAACAGTTACAGCACATTTTGTGAATCATCGTGTGAATGCGAAAAATCAATTTGAATACGATGTTGTATTCCATGGTGTTGCAACGGGAGAAGAAGAAAAACAGACTGTTAAAGTAAACATGAATGGACCGTACAATGAGATATTAAATGAAAAAGTTGAGTTTCATAGCGATGGTACAGAAAGCACAGGTGGAAAAATTGTTTCTTATCTCTGGGATTTTGGAGATGGTACAACAAGTACAGAAGCAAATCCTACTCATGTATATGGAAAAGAGGGGGCATATACTGCCAAGCTAACAGTGAAAGATGATAAAGGAAAAGTAGGCCGAGGACAAACAACGGTTACCGTAAAACAGGATGAGCCAGCAGGTCATAACTATCAAAACGCAAAGGTAATTCGTTTTAATAAGCTTTACAAAGGAAATATGGATAAACCTAATATGATGTATGCTTACACGTTCAATGTCACATCTCCAAAAGAAGTAGATACTTCTTTTATAGATGAACAGGGAATTGGGATACAATGGGATATATATCACGAATCAGATCTAGAAAATCCTATTATTACGGGCCAAGCGGATGGAAATAATATAAAAGGGAAATTTGAAGCGAAACCTGGGAAGTATTACTTAGTTGCATTTTTTGACGGGGAAAATAAAAAGGGAACATATTCATTATCAGTAAAATAAATCTATTTCCAATGTATATATAATGGTTATTTTTTAGAAGGAGCCTATCACTATAGGCCCCTTCTGTTCTTTTTTAGAGAGAATGGATCGTTTAGCTGAAATACCATTTAGCTATTACAGTTAGCAGAACAACTCCGTGAGAAGGATGTTCGCTTTGCAATTAAAATACTTGTCGTACTTGAACAGACTTCCTGACTAAGATTATGCTCTCTAATTTTATGTATAAATTTAGAGAGCATATCCTTCAGGGTTCAGTTGAGATACATGTAAAAATGGGTTATAGACTGCATTCATTTTCCAATATATTCATTTTTTTGCAACAAGTGTTGTGGCTATAATAAAATGCCCATAGTCTTAAGAAAATCCCCCATCTACATATAGGAGGCGTTCTAATGAATTTATCTCAAGATAAAAATCAAAAATTAATACTGCATCTTCTTACTTTCGTATCTTTCATCATTCTTGTTCTTTTAGGCATCACGATTTTTTATATACCATTCATTTTTTATTACGTGTTCAAATCAAAAGAAGTCCGTACAATTATTATTGAAACATCCGTTTATCAGCTATTGACTTGGATTATCTCATTTATTTGGAATATTTTTATCATGAAACCTTTAGTACTTTCTATATCCGATATAAGTGTAAATAATATGTCTATTATTTTGTGGGCAGCCCCATTATATATAATCCTAACTATTTTATTAGTTTTGGGTCCTCTTAAAGGAATTTTATATGTATTACAAGGGAAAGATTTTCATTATCCTATTATCTCTAAATGGATTAGGAAGTAATAAAAATAAAGAAGAATCCTTATACAAGGGTTCTTTTTTATTATTTAATATGATTCTATTTTAGTTTTTTCATTAGCTGATTGGAGTCACCATATCAGTATGGTCCTGAATTGGATAAACGAATCTGACGTCACCTCAAACCAATGACTCTTGAAGAGTCCATGAAACATATATCAAAGTAAAAGGGTAATGAATATATTTATATCGTGGTGTTGATTCGAAAGAAAACAGAATCGATTTTTCCTAAGAAAAATAAGAAACCAGAAGGCTGCAAAGCGCTTTTTCAAGAGAGTTTTGCGGCCTTTTCGTGTTTCAAAGCCTCGTGCTATAACAGTCGATAAGAATCCAGCTTATTATCTTCGTGTTAAGTATTGAGATGGTTGGAATGAATTTTATTTCAGAGATTTTTTGCACCAGAACCGAATAATCTGTAATCGAATTTTAAAATAAACAAGTTAATTAATCTAGCTTGTTTATTTTAGTTTAATATTATGCAATATTTTTCATGCAAACGATTGCGTTTTTCATATATAATGAAAACGGATACAAAAGTGTTTTATAAATTTAAAAAAGGGAAAAGGAGAAAAGGGATGAAAAAACAGTTTCAATATTATGGTATTGTCATTTTATCTGTCTTGATGTTATTTGTATCTCTATTAATTCCACAAGCAAGTTTTGCAGCTGTAAATGGAAAAGGAATGAATCCGGATTACAAAGCTTACTTAATGGCACCATTAAAAAAGATTCCGGAAGTAACAAATTGGGAGACATTTGAAAATGATTTAAGGTGGGCAAAACAAAATGGTTTTTATGCTATTACTGTTGATTTTTGGTGGGGAGATATGGAAAAGAACGGGGATCAGCAATTTGATTTTTCATACGCACAGCGTTTTGCTCAATCAGTAAGAAATGCAGGTATGAAAATGATACCTATTATTTCTACACATCAGTGTGGTGGAAATGTTGGCGATGATTGTAATACACCAATTCCTTCATGGGTTTGGAATCAAAAAAATGATGATAGTCTTTACTTTAAATCTGAAACTGGAACCGTTAATAAAGAAACATTGAATCCACTTGCTTCCGATGTAATTCAAAAGGAATATGGTGAACTATATACGGCATTCGCAGTAGCTATGAAACCGTATAAAGATGTAATCGCAAAGATATACTTATCTGGGGGACCAGCTGGAGAGCTGAGATATCCTTCCTACACATCTGCTGATGGAAGCGGTTATCCATCACGTGGAAAGTTTCAAGCCTATACAGAATTTGCAAAATCAAAATTCCGTTCCTGGGTATTAAATAAATATGATTCCTTAAATGAAGTGAACAAAGAGTGGAGTACAAAACTTACTTCTGTTTCAGAAATTTTACCACCAAGTGATGAGGAACTGTTTCTAAAGAATGGATATAACTCTTCATATGGAAAAGATTATTTAGAATGGTATCAAGGTGTTTTAGAAAGTCATACAAAATTAATTGGTGAATTGGCACACGATGCTTTTGATTCAAGTCTTCAAGTACCAATCGGTGCAAAGATTGCAGGAGTACATTGGCAATATAATAATCCGGTTATACCTCACGGGGCAGAAAAGCCAGCAGGGTATAATAATTATAGCCATTTACTTGATGCTTTCAAAAGCGCAAAGTTAGATGTAACATTTACTTGTCTAGAAATGATAGATAAAGGTAGTTATCCCGAATATTCAATGCCTAGAACATTAGTACAAGAAATTGCAACATTAGCTAATCAAAAGGGAATTGTATTAAATGGTGAAAATGCTTTAAGTTTAGGAAATGAGGCAGAGTATAACAGAGTTGCAGAAATGGCTTTTAATTATAATTTTGCTGGATTTACGTTACTTCGGTATCAAGATGTAATGTATAACAATTCATTAATGGAGAAATTTAAGGATTTATTAGGTGTGACTCCTGTTATGCAAACGATTGTAGTAAAAAATGCTCCTACAACAATAGGAGATACTGTTTATATTACTGGCAATCGTGCGGAATTAGGAAGTTGGGACACGAAACAGTATCCAATTCAACTATATTATGATTCTCATAGTAATGATTGGAGAGGAAATGTTGTGTTGCCAGCTGAAAGAAATATAGAATTTAAAGCATTTATTAAAAGTAAAGATGGAACGGTCAAATCATGGCAAACAATACAACAAAGTTGGAATCCAGTCCCACTGAAGACTACCTCTCATATAAGTTGGTGGTAATTATATTATGCAAACAAAAAAGATCCTTTAATAAGTGGTAAAGGGTTCTGGTGCAAGCCTCGAATGCTGTCAAAATATACACAAAAATATGAGAGTAGTAAGGTATTTGGAGATAAAAAGCTTTGAATCTCTTGAGCAAATAGTTGTAATTCGTCAGACACAGAAACAGACATAAAAAACGCCATCCTTTCCTATGATTCTACAGAAAGAATAACGTATTTTTTCATTTTAGGGGGCATTTCTTTTTATTAGGTTGATAGCGATGTGGCGGTACCCCTCATAGGGTCTGTTTAGTCTTTGGTTATTTTATTTTGAATTATCTGTATAAAATCACTAAGATTGTTGCTTTGGATATTTCTGATGCCCACTCTTTCATTTTTATTCCAAAAAAGTATACTGGATACACCAAATAAATTCTTTTTTTCTTTCAGTTTTGATATGTTTTCATAAAAATATTCATTAATCCATGCATCACCAACTAAATCAGGCCCGTAAAAAAATAATCTTTTATTTGTAGCAACTAGTACTCCAGGACGTACAGGATGCCGATATTCAAAAACGTCTAAAGAACCTTGTAAAACATCTAAAACTTTTTCATCGGAAGATACTATTGTCTTGGCTCGGTCTAATAAATTTTGCATTGTAGGACTCCTTTATTATCTAATATGAATTAATTATATCGGAAAATTCATAGAATTTTAAATTGATTATTCTAATATGTAATTAATTTACGGGTGGTGTCAGCTAGGCTGGTACTACCCCTACATAAGAAGCTGTACCTAAAAGATCGTTAAAAATGACCTTTTAGATACAGCTTCTTGTTTTAGTTTTGTAAGTGGCTCTAAAAAGAAGGAATCGTTGCCGTACCCCTTAAATATCCCTAACATTTCTCAATATCCATTTTATGTATAAGTGATATATTTTATTTAGGTTATTTTAATACCTAAATAAAATATTAATTTGTAAAAAAAGGAGAGATATATGCAAAGAAACCCCTTACTGTAGAATTATTGGTGAAGATAGACACAGTTTTCAAGTTTGTTATTTTTAATTAGAGGTGTAGTATTCTGTTCAAAAAATAATTTAACCTAAAATTCTTAAAGTGAAGATTGTTATTGATAAAGTTTATAAGAATTACATATTTGTTTATCTTCTACTTTAATCATACGACTCTAAATGTCTTTAACTATTGTATTTTATTTAATCAAATTGACATGTTAAGAATTATTATTTTGTGAAGAGAAAAGTTTGATTTGAACTATCTTTCCGAAATGAGGGAATGTATGCGATTAATGTCGCAGTTTAAATGATTTCAAGAAACGGGGCGATAAAATGACGCGGAGGAGCCTATTGTGCAAAAAAACTAGGGGACGTTTTAAACAAATTGTAGTATTCTTCATGATGTTTTTATTAGCATTTAGCGGTATGTTTTCTAGCGGTTTGCCGATGCTAAAAGTGAAAGCTGAGGATAATACTAATACATCAGGTATATGCTCACAGCAACAGAAGCAAGTAGTGTTAATTAATGGTGATTTTGAAACTCCAACTGCAGGAGAACCAGTTTCATTTTTTGATGCTAAAGATGTACCGGGATGGAATACTACGGATGTAAACGGTGAAATAGAGATTTGGAGAGATCAGAATCCAGCATCTGGAAATCAACATGCAGAATTAAATGCATCAAGCGTTGGAATGCTGTATCAAGATGTAGAGACAACACCTGGACAAACAATACATTGGAGACTAGCGCATAAGGGAAGGCTAGGGGCTGACACTATGAGACTTCGAATTGGTGCAGTGACTGCAAATCCTCTAGAGACTCTAGAAGTGCAACAAATGACTGATGGAAACGAAACATGGGGACACTATGAGGGAACATACATTGTTCCACCAAAACAAACGGTAACACGATTTGGTTTTGAGTCTGTGTCTGCTGCCGGTGGGGACATAGGGATAGGGAATTTCTTAGATGATATTTTTCTTGGTTCAGGACCTTGTGTCTCAGCGACCAAATCTGTTGATAAAGACGGATCCGTATATTTAGGAGATGAATTAACATATAAAGTGAATGCCAAAAACTATGGTGGTGACATTGCTTCTGACTCTGTTTTCATAGATACGATTCCTGATGGAACGGAATATGTTCCGGGGTCAATCAAAGTGACGAAAAATGGAACTACAACAGGTATAACGGATGCGATAGATGGTGATGAAGGAGATTTCCAAAATAATAAAGTTACTGTTAAATTAGGAAATTTACCTTACATAAAAGATACGCCAGAAGGATTTACCGTACAATTTAAGGTGAAAGTTAAATTAAGTAATATTGGTAAAACAATAACGAATAAGGCGCAGATACAATATCAAGATTTATTAGTAAAACAACAAAAACAAACTGAAACGAACAAAGTTGTTAATGATGTTACCCCAAGAGATTCAAAATTAGAATCGGAAAAAATAGCGAAAAACCTCCAAAATAAAAATACAGAAGTAGGCGATGAAATCGAGTATACGATCAAAACACGTAATACGGTTTCCGATAGCCTAGTACAAAATCTAGTAATTGAGGATACATTACCAGAAGGATTGGAATATGTATCAGGTACATTACAAGTAGATGGAAAAGCTGTAACAGATGCAGCCGACACAGACAAAGGTCAATTTGAAACAGGAAAAGTAACTGGAACACTGGGAAATGTGACAGATACTGAGTGGCATACAGTGGTATTTCACGCGAAAATCAAGTCAGGTCAATTTGGAAAAACGATTACGAATACAGCGGAAGTAACAGGAGAAGGTATATCAATACAAACGCCGAAAACTGACGTATCCGTGGGGCCAGAAAAACCAGCTGACAAGCCAGTAATTGATCCAATCAAAGATACAGATAAAGAGATTACGGGTAAAGGAACTCCTGGAGACAAAATTATTGTCAAAGATCCAACAGGAAAAGCGATTGGTAAAACAACTGTAGATAAAGATGGAAAATGGAAGTTAGATGTTCCGGATGGAACAAAATTAACCAAAGGTGATGAAATTACCGCTGTAGCGAAGAAACCTGGAAGTGAGAAAGAAAGCAAGCCAGCAAAAACAATTGTTATAGGTCAAGAAAAACCAGCTGAAAAGCCAGCAATTGACCCAATCAAAGATACAGATAAAGGGATGGGTACAGGAACTACCGGGGACAAAGTTATTGTCAAAGATCCAACAAAAACAATAGATCCTATGAGAATATTACCAAGTACGGGTGGTCAATTTTCAATAGTACCATATGCAGGTGGATTACTTCTTGTAATTGGTTTACTGTTCTTAGTGAGAAGTAAAAGAAAAAATAACTAAGAAGTAGTTAAACTATACCCATTATACAATGGAGGGTTTCATAGAAAAACCTTAGAGCTTAAGCAGATGGTTTCGATGGTGCATCGAAACCATCTTTTTTTAGCAGCTAGGCCCAGTACTAGTGTTACTGTAACAGGGGCAAAGTAAATATTTTAAACGGTAGGGTTCTGGATTCCAGAATTCTTTTTATATGGGTTCTTGCTCATCTCCATCAACTTAAGAATTTTATAATAATCCTAGAACGAAAATTTGTACTAACTTGTAACAAAAAAGCTCATTTTTTCGCTTTGGGGTATTTGCTTTTTTAGCTTGATAGCGCCACATCGCTATCAAGCTAAGATTCTTAATTACCCCCAAAATGAAAATTTTATATCTATACAAATTGTATTACTATGCACCTTGAAGACAAGTTTTATTATCATTATGACAAGTTAACTTGTCATAATGATAATAAAACTGTACAATAAAAATATAATTAATAAGGGGTGGTTACTAATGATGCAAAAAGAGGAGATATTAAGAAAATACAAAAAAATGGGGAGAGATGAACGTAAAGAACTTATAGAATTAGATTCATCTAGTTACGGTTTAATGGCTGTGCTTGTTTTAGTCCTATTTTTTAGTTCTTGGAAATTGATGCATGGTATTAAAAGTTACGAATTAATTTCAATTTTTTCTGGTTATATAGCTAGTACAAGCTTTTATAAGTTTAAAAAATTGAAAGCACAAAAATTTCTTATTGCAAGCATTTTAGCAATAATGAGTACAATTGCAAGTGCCATAGCTTTCTTTCTGGAGGGATGATAATTGAAAGATGAATTAGTACTGCAAAATCGTTTGAAAGTAGCAAGAGCTGAGAAAAAAATATCACAGGGAGAATTAGCTGAAATGGTAGGAGTATCTAGGCAAACAATTAGTTCTATTGAAACAGGACAATTTTGTCCAACTGCAAAGTTAGCATTAGTACTTTGTATAGCACTAGATAAAAAATTTGAAGAATTATTTTATTTTTGATTAATTGGTGTACTGGGAGTCAAAACAAATCCCTATCAATCTAATTTTTTATTATCCATAAAGCAAAAAATACGCCATCCTTTCCTATGAGCCTACCGAAAGAATAGCGTATTTTTTCATTTTAAGAAAATTTAATTTTGTTAGCTTAATAGCGATATATGTGCTCTTTAAATAAGTTATTAGAATCTTGATGCTTTAAATAAAAATTTATATACAATATAGAAAAATAAAGCTATCAAGGCACCTTGCCATAAACTTAAGTTATAAGAAAGATAAGGGTGTTTTTTAAAATGCATATGTAATAATACTGATATTCCAAATGGAATAGAAATTGATAATACAAATATAATGCGGCTCTTCCAATTCATTATGAATTTAAACGAGAATCCTTTCATTACATATAAAATAATATAAAGACCTCCAATAAGAATAATGACAGATAGTGTGGTTTCCAGAATATCAAATGACAAACCTTCAGTTGGATAGTTTTTTTGAAAAAACGAAGTTATTACAGCAGATATCGTATCTATTCCAAATTGAATAGCAAGTAGTAAACTAATAATAAAACCAATTGTTGAAAATTTTTCAAACATTGTTTGTTGAGGTAGGGCAGCAATTAATTCGTCACAATACGCTGGAAGATCCTCCCCAAATACATCATAAGCATTTTTTCCTTCTTTTTGAGATTCAAGAAGGTGGTCTAAAATCTCCAATAATAGTTCTTCTGATTGCCTTTCAGGAACATTTGAACAGCGAATATACACTAACATATTTCCATAAGCTAGTTCATTTTCTTCTGTTAGTAGCTCTCTTTTTTCATTATTCATTTTAGCCATTTCATCTGGTTTCATTTTGTTTTTCCCCTCCTAATAACCGATTTACAGTTGTTGATACCATATCCCAACTTTCCTTAAATACCTCTAATTGTTCTAATCCCTTCTTTGTTAAATGATAATACTTACGTTTAGGTCCTAGATTAGAGGTTTTCAAAGTTCCTTCGATTAACTTTTCTTTTTGCATACGCAATAAAAGTGGATAAATACTGCCCTCACTTACAAACGTAAAGCCATATTGATTCAATTTGGTACTTAGTTCATAACCGTATACTTCTTCTTGTGAGATGATATATAAAATACAGCCTTCTAATACACCTTTTAGCATTTGGCTATGCATCGACTCATCTCCTTTCAGTAGATTGCTATGCAAGTTAGTATGTAGTTAGAGTGTAACACCAGGTAACTTGCTTTGCAAGTCACCTGTTAGTCTTTTAATAAAGACTAAAAAAATCCCTAACAATTCTTTTGGATATTGTTAGGGATTTTTTCTATTTATGTTTTGTATTACTCCACGTTGTCAGCAAATTAAAAATTGCTGTTAAGAGATAATAAAGTTGTTTAATTCTTATTGAACTAACGGTGCAGGATAGTTGAATAGGGATGATGATATAATTAAGGGGGAATGTACTTTATTTTATAATTTATGAGGTGGAAAATGGACTCTTTAGAATTAAACAAATCTAAATATATTGTCTCTAATATCAAAAACATTTTGCATAAAAAGCTTATACTTGATAAACCGTTAACTAAAGATGAGGTAAAAAAATTAAACCTAGTTAATCCCACTGTATACGAAAATGAGAAGTATCTCATTCAAGAACGGTGGTTTTATAGTATTAATATCGGAGAATGGGAAGATGTGGAGATTTTTATTCAAGGGAATAATGAAAATCCCGATGTGGAGATTATCGAAATGGCAGAAAAAATATTTGATGAACTCCATCTACATATAAGCCGTGCATTAAAATATTTACAGAAATTCTTCCCTAATCAAGAAATGAAGAACTACTATCTATCCACAATATACTTTGGAAAGATGGTTAATTTTGATGATTATATATTTTCAGGGTTTAGTTTAGCTTTTATTTTTGATGGTCACTTTGAGTTTCAGTATAAAGTAAAATTTAAAGAGGATGGATGGCCTATTGGTTTTGAAGGTGGGCCACTTTAATAATCATAGATAAATAGTAGATGCTCATATTCCATATAAAATGTAAGAATTGAGGTAAAAAAATGAAAGTACAGAGAATACAAGAAAAAATTGATAAGTTATATTACTGGGATGCTTGGGTTACTAAATTAGCATGTGATTATTTTGGTGATGAAGTGATTTTAATTTTTAAAGATGGGGATGATGATGTCACCCTTCAATTTAGTGGTTGCTATAAAATAGATTTTAAACATAGTATGGGATATGTAAAAGAAAAACCAATAAAAACTTTTACACATGAACAGTTACCGTATTTTCTTCATGATATTGAAATTGGTGAAATAGAAAAAGAAGGTTTAAAATTATATACCTGTAAAATAATTATGCCTCCTATGAACTTAGAAATATGGTGTAAGGATATAAAAATTGAAAGATAAGTATCTATAATAAAAAACATATAAATAATTAATTTCTACGTTTTTTATTAAGTAGGTGATAAAATGGCAACATTGTTGGAAGAATGTATTGAAGCATTAGGCGAAGACATTGAAATTTTAGAAAATAATCAAGGGAAAATGATAGTAAAAAGTTTTGGGAATGCATTTCCTATTACATCATGGGGGAGAGTAGATTGGTCCAACATTCAAAACTATGGTGATTTATATAATGAGGATGAAATACAAGTATATCTACAAAACTGTTTTGGAATATATTCTCAAACAGTATATATTATTTGGGATAATGCTAGAGTGCCAATAATTAAAACAAATTTACATCAAGTTTTAAAAGTAATAGATGATGTTACAGCTGTTAGTTTTGATATGTGGATATATTCACCAGATATGGGATATGTTATTGAATATCATCATGATGGTGACATACGTATAGGAAATGTAAAAGATATTATTAAGTAAAAAGGATTTTTATTAACAAACGTAGGAATTATTGATTCCTACGTTTGTTTAGTATTAAGTAAAAAGTTTATTATCTGAAAGTATTGGAAGGTAAAGTGATAGTTATTATGGTTGGGGTTTGCTGAAGATACATGTAATTACATCAAGATTGGGACAGGAAAAGAAGTTGGACAGCTTATCAAAGTTGAAGATGTAACAACAGGTAGGAAATATGGACCTGAAGATTATGGATGGGGTACACTATCCGTTGTATCAGGTGGTACTTCACTTGTAATTGGTAAAGTTGTAGGGAAAATTGGTGACCTTGAAAAGAAAGGAAAGGCACTAGAAGCGGCGGCTAAATATAAGCCAAAAACCATAGAAATAAATAATCCTGTTTTAGATAACATTCGTACAGGTAGTGCATTAAAAATAGATGAACTACATGCATTTAATAAAATTATTGATAATTATGTTAATTATGCATCGAAATTTGATTTAGTTGGAGGTGACGGAATTAAGCGACAGCTTTATCAGGTAGAAGGTTCTTTAAATGGTAAAAAAGGTGTATTCGAATGGATTGTTGACCCTGACCCTAAAAAAGGTGTTACACACAGAAGGTTTATTGAGGGAGTTGGCGTAACAGGGAAAGCGAATGCAAGAAAGAAGTGAAAATATAATGTATAGTTATAAAATTTTCAAAACGTATAGACTACAATATAGTTGGTCTACTTTGCTAACTGGATTAAAATTAGGCCTTTTATCCATTGAAGAAATAGATACATATGCTGCAAATTATTTGATTGATAATCCCCACGTAAGCGATGATGTATTATTAGAACTTACATGGGGAAAATGCGATAAAGAAAAAGCTATTGAATTAATAGAAACCATAGTAATGGATTTAGCAATACCTTGGAATGGTGATGTTGAGGAACGAAAATGGAAGTACTGTATTTTAATGTCTATGAGAGAAAAAAATAACGATTACGATGCTTTATTAGAGAATATAGCTAACCTGTATAGTGATTTTAATTATCCAGACGATATGAAAGGATTTATTTATTATTTAGAACCGGATGACGGTTATGATCCAAGTAAGTATACCAAAAGTGAAAATATTAAACGACTGATAAATAAACTAGATTCATTCTTACAAAGTGAACAGAAAGCTTTACAGGAGGTTTAAATCGTAAGAATAAACCCTTAGAGGATATTTTATAGTAAATCAAGATTCCTTTTACAAAGCCGTAGGTATTATACTCCTACGGCTTTTATTATACATTATTTAAGTGAAAACTACTTTTTTTGAAGAAAATGAAAGGTCAAATGGTAGTTCGGATGGTTTTCGATTTGAATCAATATGATACTTTCCAAATCGATTTACATGTGCTGTCATATAGGGACTTAAATAAGAAATCAATTCTTTATTAAATTCCCCTTTTTGTTTTTCATACTCGTGAAGTAGTTTAGATATGGAAAATACGTTATAAAAAATAAGGCAGTTAGCAACTAAGTGGTTATACTTAATAATTTTTTTCTGTTTCTCACGATCATTCTCAGAGATAATTCCTTCTCCCCCAAAAAAGAGCCACTTTGTAAATCCATTAAATGCTTCAGATTTATTTGTTGCAGATTGAATGGTACGTCGTAATTCTTCATTAGACATGAATTGTAGGGGTCACCTTATCAAAAAAAGAAAATTGTGCGTTTAGACATATTTTTCAACCGCTTCCTGTACGTTAAGGGACTCGTTATTTTTTTTACAGTTTTTTATTATGAAATTCTAAATAGCTAATTATAATAGGTGAAAAAAACGATCAATAGTTGGGGTACGGAAAGGATTCGAATTTACATTCTTTCTCAATACATATTATGGATAAATAAAGTAAAATATGGGTTGGGGTTATGTCTCATGTTGTGTTAATCCTAACAATAACTAAGGGTACATAATATGCTTTCATACCTTTGAATAATTTTGTTATAGAAGGGATGGAGATTTAACTGGCTCAAATTGTTGGTATTAATAGATACCTTTGTACTGGGGCTTTAATCTATATGCGTGAGGGCCTTTCCCTAAGTCTTGTCAGGAAGTAAGGAACAGTAAGCAAACACTTATACAATATGAATAGAGGAGAGGAATGCCATATGAAAATACGTAGTCAAATTACATGTGCAAGTCTGGCCCTTTTAATAGCTGGAAGTTCCCTGTTATATACAACGCCAACCTCAATTGTAAAAGCAGAGCCCACTCAAAATGTATCTAGTTCGTTACAAACAAATACTCAACGAGATCATACTTCCGTCAAGCAAGCAATGCGGGATACATTGCAACTTGGATACCCGGGGATACTTGCTAAAACTTCTGAGGGTGGAAAAACGTGGAGGTATGCCGCTGGAATAGCGGATCTGAGAACTAAGAAACCAATGAAAACAGATTTTCGCTTTCGCATTGGGAGTGTGACGAAGACGTTCACCGCAACAGTTGTACTTCAATTAGCTGGAGAGAATCGCCTGAATCTAGACGACTACATCGAAAACTGGTTGCCTGGTGTCATTCAAGGAAATGGATATGATGGTAACAAGATTACTATCCGGCAGATATTGAACCATACAAGTGGTATCGCTGAATACTCAAGGTCAAAAGACGCTGATTTTACGGATACAAAAAAATCGTATACGGCTGAAGAGTTAGTGAAGATGGGGGTTTCTCTGCCTCCAGACTTTGCCCCAGGAGATGGCTGGTCTTATTCAAACACAGGATACGTATTACTGGGCATTCTTATTGAAAAAGTAACCAGAAACAGCTATGCGGAAGAGATTGAAAATCGGATTATTGAACCACTTGAATTGTCGAATACATTCCTACCAGGCAACTCAAGTGTTATTCCAGGCACTAACCATGCCCGTGGATATGTCCAACCAGACGGAGCAAGTGAGCTAAAAGACGTTACTTATTATAACCCAAGTGCAGGTAGCTCTGCTGGAGATATGATTTCTACTGCTGACGACTTAAACAAATTCTTCTCTTACTTGCTCGGTGGCAAATTACTGAAGGAACAGCAACTAAAACAAATGCTTACTACAGTTCCTACAGGAAAAGAAGGAATCGATGGATATGGTCTTGGAATCTATGAAACTAAGCTTCCAAGCGGTGTCTCGATATGGGGACACACAGGTGGCATTCTAGGGTTTACTACTCTTGTTGGAGGTAAACTTGGAGGCAAGCATACGTTGGTCGTCAATTGGAATAGTTTGGGTAGAACTGACAGTCCTAATCCTTTTAAAAAAATTTTACTTGCTGAATTTAGCAAGTAGGAAAAAAGGAAAAATTTATCGTAGTTTTCATAGTTAAAAATATACTTTTTTGGTTCAAAAGCCCCAACTTATTTTCAAGAAAAATTTGGGGCTTTTTTTGTTTTGGTGACGTTTATTCTTCTTAAGTTGATGGATGTGTGGTAGGGCCCTGTATTTGACTCTTTTTCTACACCTAGATATTCTAGTGTTCGTTCTAACATAAGTGCAGCCTGTTGACGTGTGCGTGTGCCATGTTGGTTAAACTTAGTAGCCGAAACACCTCGGATAATTCCTGCATCGTATAGGGCTTGTACATCATAATGCCGGCTGCGAACTTATTTACACCGAGAAGATGAGTGGGGCAAAAGATGATTGCCCAGAACTGGTATGCTAGCTGTTCTTGTAGATTTTGAGCGTGATATTATTCATGGAAAGCCTCTTCGTAAAGATCATACGTAAATACAAACAAAACCAGCAAAACACCTCTTCTGTGTCATACTGGTTTTGTTGAAGTCTATCTTGAATTGTAGCTAGTTCAACGTGATTGCAAATTCTGAGTTTGGCGGTCCAGCAAATACAACCGTTCCGTTCTTCGGCAGTGTTACTTTGTTATTGCCGTTCACAACGGTAAAATTGACGCATACTCCCTTCTCATCATACACCGCGAACGAACTCTTCGATGGCAACGCCACGGTCATCGTTTTCCCTGCTGCCGCTTGCGGGATCGTAAACCATTTCGCATGCCCATTTGCTTGCAGCGTAACTTTGGATGATTGGCCTGCATCAAGTGGTTTTACGTTGGATCCACTTACGTATAACAATCCGGCCATCTCCATATATTCAATGCCGCCTTCTGTATAGAAATGAGTTTCCGTCGTATCACGGCCATACATCACGGGGATCTGGAGCTGATGCACCGCGGTGTTCGGACCTGTAATTTTTCTGCCGTCCCAATAGCCCGCCAGGCCTTCCTTGCGAGTAATTTGTGTGGTAAGAAGTTTCGGTTGAACGAGATATTCAATAGAACTAAATTTCTCGTTCACGAGATAGAACTTGACGCCTTCCCGCTTCGCCCATGCGGCAGCGGTTTTCTTCGATAGCACATTGTCTTCTAGTTTCTCGGCTAAATAGTGAGTCATCACATTTTGCCCTAAGCCTGGCGTCGATTTATATGTGCTCTCCTTCAAATAAGTTCTTCCGTTCTTCTCGGTGACGAAGTTGAGCTTGGAAGTACCCTTCTCATTAATAAAGCTTCCATTCGCAGTATATACATATTTTTCTTCTCGATTAGATGGTAAGAACAGTTCTCCATTCTTCGTAATTTCTATTTTGAAATGACTTTCGCTATTGCCGTAAAAGCCCGCTTTCTTCGCCACGTCTTGAGGCATTTTGGCCTTGACCGGCTTGCTAAAGGATTTGTTTGGCTTGATGTCCTTAATTGTGCCCTTCTCTTTAAGCGCGGCGAGCAGCAATTCAGTTGCCAGCAGTTGATTTGTAGAGCTTCGGCCGCCGGATGACAACACAGCCGCTGCCATCTTCTGTTCCGGAAGCACGACCAGTATAGCATGTTGCAGTGCCGTGTCGCCGCCCTTAGCCAAGCCTTTTATCCCATATTCACTAAATGGATATAGTTTCACACTATCCCAGCCAAGGCCATAGTTGAAACTATTATCTCCCTCCCCCGGCCACATTCCTTTTTTATATTCCTCTTGCTCCATCGCCTTGACTGCCTTATCAGAGAGGATCCTTTTTCCCTGTCCCATAAATAATTGTGAGAATCGCACCATATCTTCTGCCGTGGAAGAGATCCCTCCCGAACCAATCACATTCACCGATTCAAAGGGAAGCTGCCCTTGGTACGCCGGAAAATAAAGTCCCGCCCGCTTTTCGTCTTCCCATTTGTCCTGCGGCGTTTTCGTATGATTCATCTTTAAGGGTTCTGTAAACCGTTGATGTAGAAATTCGGTAAAGCTCATACCGCTGACTCTTTCTACCAAAATCTCGGCCAGCGTAAAGCCGTCGTTGCAGTATACCGAGAACGCGCCAGGGTCCGCCTTCAAGCTCTGGTTGGACAATTGCCGCAACAAGACATCATGGGCATAGGTATCATTATCGTTAAATAAAAATGCATTACTTAACGTGGAACCTTGCAAGCCAGAGGAGTGGTTCAACAGCATACGCGGCGTAATGCGTTTATACCGATCGTCTTTCATCTTGAAATCAGGAACATAGTGGACGACAGGAGCATCCAAATCGACTTTTCCTTCGTCGACCAATTTCATTACAGCCGCTGCTGCATACATTTTACTGACTGAACCAATCCCGTATATAGTATCTTTGGTCAGCCGCTGTTTCTCTTCCATATCGTTCTTGCCTGTCTGACCCGACAAAGTAAGTTTGCCATTATCAATTAGCGCATACTGCACGCTAGTCGTCCCATAGGACTTCGTGAGTAGCGCAGCCTTCTCTGCCGCAATCTTCTCCAGTTCTTGGCTAGCAACTTCTTGGTTAGCTACAACCGGAGTCTTACTGCTAGAAGACGCTATCGCCCCTGTTGGTAGGGTCATCGTTAGCGCCAATGTAGCGGCTAATACCCCAGATAATTTATTTTTCATGAGAAAATTGCCTCCTTAGATAAGTGATCGATTTCATCACTTATCTATTTAACTATAAAAAATATGACAAAATTTATCCGTTTTTCCTTTTGCCTACTTGCTAAATTCAGCAAGTAAAATATTTTTAAAAGGATTAGGACTATCAGCTTTAAGGCTGTTCAAATTGACGGTCAATGTATGCTCGCCTCCATGTGTGCCTCCAGCAAAAGTAACAAACCCTGGAATGCTGCCTCCATGTCCCCATATTGAGACACCGTTTGGAAGCTTAGTTTCATAGATTCCAAGACCATATCTACCAAGTTCAGCTTCTCCTGTAGGAACTGTAGTAAGCATTTGCTTTAGTTGCTGTTCTTTCAGTAATTTACCCCCAAGTAAGTAAGAGAAGAATTTGTTTAAGTCGTCAGCAGTAGAAATCATATCTCCAGCCGAGCTACCCATACTTGGGTTATAATAAGTAACGTCTTTTGTCTCACTTGCTCCATCTAGTTGGATATATCCACGGGCATGCTTGGTGCCTGGAATCACGCTTGAATTGCCAGGTAAGAATGTATTCGACAATTCAAGCGGTTCAATAATCCGACTTTCAATCTCTTCCGCATAGCTGTTCCCTGTTACTTTTTCAATAAGGATCCCTAGTAATACGTATCCTGTATTTGAATAAGACCAGCTCTTTCCTGGAGCAAAATCTGGAGGCATCGAAATTCCCATCTTTACTAATTCTTCAACAGTATAAGATTTTTTTGTATCCATCATATTAAAATCCTTTGACCTTGTGTATTCAGCGATACCACTTGTGTGGTTCAATAATTGCCGGATAGTAATCTGGTTATCATCATATCCATTTCCTTGAATGACACCAGGCAACCATTTTTCAATAGAATCGTCTAGATTCAAGCGGTTCTCTCCGGCTAATTGAAGTACAACTGTTGCAGTGAACGTCTTTGTCACGCTGCCAATTCGAAAACGAAAATCTGTTTTCATTGGTTTCTTGGTGCTCAGATCCGCTACCCCAGCTGCATAACTCCACGTTTTTCCACCCTCAGAAGTTTTAGCAAGTATCCCCGGGTATCCAAGTTGCAATGTATCCCGCATTGCTTGCTTGACGGAAGTACGATCTCGTTGAGTATTTGTTTGTAACGAACTAGATACATTTTGAGTGGACTCTGCTTTTACAATTGAGGCTGGCGTTGTATATAACAGGGAACTTCCAGCTATTAAAAGGGCAAGACTTGCAAATTTAATTTGACTACGTGTTTTCATAGGGCATTTCTCTCCTCTATTCATATTTGTAGGTGCTTGCTATTTCATACTAACCACACAGCTATCATCTCTACCGATGACAAAAAGCCAACATTGAATTCGTAATCATCTTCATAATGATTATTTTTACAAGCGCCATTCTGTCCTAACAAACGGTAAATCCCTCTTTTTACATGTATGTTAACCTAAGAAATTATTTATTTTCCATGAAACACTCTTATTAACTGGTTTGTTTTTCATATATAAGTCATATCTGTTCCGCCTTTCATGCTTCTTTATATTTTGATCATACACAATGAAAATCTCTTTTTCCTTACCTATTCCTTACAAATCCCTTACGTTCAAAATAGCTTCTGTGTTTCAAATGTGCCAATTAATTCTCATCAAGAAGAAACGGGAATTAAGCGAATATAAAGCGATTTATATCATAAAAGATTATTTTCTACTTATTGTGGTCTCACCACATCGCTATCAAGCTAATAAAACAAAATACCCCCTAAAATGAAAAAATACGCTATTCTTTCTGTAGAATCATAGGAAAGGATGGCGTTTTGGTTCTGGTGCAAAAAATCTCTGAAACTTGGACATACTGATATTACTACTCTACAAAAGGTGTGTGATCAGTATGGAAAAGGAGAATTTGTTCAAATGGAAGCATTATCAGCCTGAACTAATCTTATTAACAGTAAGGTGGTACCTACGG
>NZ_LXLV01000048.1 GCF_001757995.1 Bacillus mycoides
ATTTATTCCTCCTGCTTAATTGTTTAATATAAAAATATATAAATATCGTTATTTTCATTATACAAAATTAAAAAGAAAAGATGGAGTGAAATTCCAATTCACACCATCTTTAACAACAACTTTTTGTAAAAAGACAATAAAGTTATTTAACTTTAAAACTTAAAACAAGCATAACCCCGTTCTAAATTTAGGCCGGGGTTAAAATATAGTTGTATAATTTTCGACATAAGATACTTCACTGTACTTAAAAATATAACAATAAAGTCGTTTAAAAATCTAAGTTTTATTCAAAAAATAGCACCCTATTCTTGAATAATGTTCAATTTCAAACGAATAAAGCCATTAATATTAAATCTTGATAGCCGCCATCCAATTTTACACCCTTTGCTTTTATACCCTCTTCAAAAAAGCCTAGATTCTTATATAACTTGATTGCACTTAAATTATCTTCCATTACCTCAAGACAAACTTTTTCAATCTTACTGTTATTTCTAGCCCAATTGATTAACGTTTCTAGAAGAGCTCTTCCAATACCATAGTTTCGATATTCAGGTAGTATGGTCATCGCAAAAACCCCTTGATGACTAATTTTTTCTTTGTTTCCGTTCTTAAAATCTATTGCACCGACTAACTTACCATCAACTTCAGCAATAAACTGTACATAATTTGGATTTTCATAATAAGCTTTTAACGTTTTTTGAATAGCATCAACATTCATCTGCTTTACATCCTCAACCGTACTTAGCATGTATGGAGCGTTTATTAAAGCTCTTGAAGCAGAATTTAACATTCTTTCTGCATCCTGTTCTTTAGCTTCTCTAATTGTTACTGTTTTTCCGTCCTTAGATTTATAAGTGAAAACGTTAGTTGATAGTATATTAAACACACCTTTCGGAATATAATTACTAGGATTTTTTACCGTCCGACAATTCTTAATTAAGAGAAAATCGTATCACATTTTTCTGCAATCGCTGTCCTTTGACTTAATAACGATTATTTCAAATATTTTAAATTTTTTAAACACTTTATTCCGTTATATGGCCCGATTGTTGAATAACATGACTGGCGTTTTTTAAACAACTTTATTATGTTTTAAACGACTTTATTGTAAATTAAATAACTTTATTATTGCTGTACACTTTTTTCAAAACGTCGCGACTTTATTATAAACATCGCATCTTTTTTCAAAACATCGTGATTTTATTTCAAACCAACAGTGACCCCTCATAGTATACTTTGTAACTAATAGAATATTAATATTCAATCTATATATAAAAAAAATAAGCTCCGAAGAGCTTATTTTAATAATAATATCACCGCAATTATCAATGATATTATCGAAAATACAATCATAAATAATGAAGCTCAGTCATGAGCTATTGCCCTGTTACCGTCATTCCAGCTGTGTAAATTGTATCAATAGAACCGTCAGCACTTACAATTTCAACTTTATAACGGTATGTGCCTGTGTCCCCAATGTAGTCGCCAGGTCCTGTGAAAGTAGAAATTTCATCATATCCTCCAGCTGGAACCCATTGATTTTTCCAATTGAAGGAAGAATCATAATAACCCCAATTATCTTCATATTTCTTTTCGATGCTGACATTGTAATGAATGTCTTCAGCTCGGTCATTTGTAATTCTTGCAATTGTGCTGTTACCAAAAGTAACTTGTGTAGAATGTATTTTAACTGTAACACCGTTCACTGTTTCGCCAGGACCACAGATATAATGACAGCCATCCCAATCATCAGCATGCGCCTTTGGTGTATCTAAATTCATAACCGTTAAACCGCCTAAAGCTAATGCTCCTGTTAATGCAATTGTAGCTAATTTTTTCATGATCATTCCTCCTATTAACCGTTATAAGTGAATGTTTTTATTTTTACGTATTCATTGCCAGCATAAAAAGATTTCTATGACTCATTTTTATCACCTTTCAGCTTATATAATTCGACAAATGGTGATAATTTCCTGCAAATAAAATAAAAAAGCACTCCCGCAGGAATGCTTATTCAAATTCAATTTCTGTTTTATTTTCTGATGTGAAGTATCTTATGGTTTTGGGTTTGTTTTTTATTAATAATTACGGTACGTGAAATTATTATAAGTTGTAATTTATAGCCCCCGTAGACCCTGAATCTACGAGAGCTGCCTAAGGATATTTCACATTCGACTTGGTTCTATTGTAGCAAGCTTTCACCAAATAGCAAAAACATAACGATCCAAAACCAAATAATCAAACGAAATGCACTCTTAAATCCTCCCCAGAGAGAAAATGTTTCCTCTTGCATTATTATCCCCCCTTTCCTACTTGCCTTTTGGTTCTCCAAACCATTCATACATTGCCTGTCGGCTTATAATCCATTCCTTACGCTTCCCTTCAGGATGCAAAAAGTACTTCACTAAACCTTCGTGTAACATGCGCTCTAAATCATTTATTTGCTTCTCGTTCATTAGAGAGGGGCTGTATTTATTCTTAATTGTCTCACGTGGAATCCCCCAATAAAAAGCTGCTTCAGATGGTGTCATATATTTATCAATTTCTTTCATGGGAATTCTCCTTTGTTTGTGCTTTTCCTTTTATGTTACAATAAATAAAGAAGGAAATGGACTAGATTTCCTTCTACTTCAGTCACTCATTAACTAAGCCCTTTGTTTGCTGTTAAGCAAATGGAGGGTTTTTATTT
>NZ_LXLV01000049.1 GCF_001757995.1 Bacillus mycoides
TGAAATAAGCATTGAATCACGTCATGTAAATCATCAAAGGATAAATCTGTCGGTAAACTAACTCTTCTCCAAATGGGGAAAGGACATCCCACTAATTCCAAGTGCAATTGATAACATTTCATTTGTGTTTCCTCCTGTTTTAAATGGATGGTATAGGTCTAGTTATCATTTTCGCTGAAATAGTAAGAAATATAAAGTATAAATCAATAGGAAGAACAAAAAATCATGCTAGTGTACAAAGAATTCGTTGAAATGTCCCCAAATTGTGTCTAAGCGTACAATTTTCCCAAAATGGTATGGTGAGGCCTAATAAGGATTCTATTTTTTTTGCATTAAATTTCTACAAATAAAAAAAGATAAGATCGGAGAATACGATCTTATCTTCAGCACAAAGGGTAGCACCACAGCCCATCAAGCTAAAATTTTATAGTACCCCCAGAACGAAATTTTTATCTCTCTACAGTTATTTATGTGAATTCAGCTCGTTTTTTTTGTTTTGTGGGATAATTAGTTTTTTAACTTGATGGCGATAGGGAAAACGCTTTTCGTGTAAGCGTCAAATATTCCCCACCTACTATATTTATTGTATATTTTAGAGTTACTTGATGTTTAATCTATTCGAGAAAGAAAAGCATCTAGAGAATTAATTATGGGAAAAAGGTCGATATGGAAGAGGCTTGAAAAATTACATAAAAGATATTAGGTCAAGGAAAAAAGGTCTTTGCGTGTGGTTTGTTTCCACACACTTAAATCTGTTGATTATATTTAAATGCTCCTGTAAAATTATACTAGTTTCCATTAATGCAAACGCTTTCGTTAAAAGGGATGTTAGTTTATAATCTACAATTAATCTTTATTTTATGGGAGGCAGGTGTAGTAGGGTGAAGGTATTTATTTAATTGCTATCATACTTTAGCTGTATAACGGCTAATATTTGTAAAAGGGGAAGTAGGGGATTTATAAATGATTGAAGTAAAGAATGTTACGAAAAGCTATAAGATTTTAGAGCGAAAGCCAGGTTTAATGGGTGCAATAAAAGCTTTAATAAAACGGAAATATTATGATAAGCAGGCAGTGCAACCGATTGCTTTTTCTGTTAAAAAAGGAGAAATGGTTGGATATATCGGATTCAACGGTGCTGGAAAGTCAACCACTATTAAGATGCTGTGTGGAATTTTAACTCCAGATACTGGTGAAATTAAGGTAAATGGAATTATTCCATACAAAAATAGGCAGGAAAATGCTAAAAATATTGGAGCTGTTTTTGGACAACGGACACAACTTGCTTGGGATATACCGGTGCGGGAGTCTTTCGAACTATTAAAACATGTTTATGAGATTCCAGAAACAAAATATCAGGAAATGTTGCATTTATTTGAAGATGTACTGGATCTCGGAACTTTAATGCTATTACCTGTTCGTCAGCTATCACTCGGACAAAAAATGCGTTGTGAGTTGGCTGCTGCTTTTCTTCATCAACCTTCTGTTGTATTCCTAGATGAACCTACAATTGGTTTAGATATTGATGTAAAGGAAAAAATACGTAGTTTTATTAAGGAAATGAATAAGAAATTGGACGTAACAGTTGTATTAACTACTCATGATATGCAGGACATAGAAGAGCTTTGCCAGCGAATTATTATTATTGATAAAGGATCTATTATTTATGATGGGGACTTACAAGATCTAAAAGATCGTTTTTCTTATAACCGCATCCTATCTTTAGAATTAGAAGAGCACACAATGTTTGAGATTCCTGTATCATTACAAAATTACATAGTGGTACAGAAGAATGAAGCAGAAAATGAATCTCGCGTAGAGTTAAGTTTTCACACAAAGACAGTTTCATCGGAATTTGTGCTTTCCGAACTTGCAAGGCACAATAAAATATCAGATTTGACGATTTCAAACCCAAAATTAGAGACAATTATTAAAGATCTTTATCAGCATGGAGGTGAGGAATCCCTTGAGGAAATATTGGGAAATGCTTAAAGTGCAGATAAAGCTAGATACCTCATATGCAGCGTGGTATTGGGCGGGTACATTTGCAATTATCGTTAAATTATGTACGTTGTATTATTTTTGGACTGCTGTATACGAGAATAAAGAGACTGTTGGAGCACTTTCACTATCTAATATGCTAACTTATATGGTTATAGCTTTGTTATTGGAACAATACGTATCTGGAGTAGGAACCAATTTAGCGAGAATGATTAAACAAGGTGATATAGCATTGGAACTTATGAAGCCATATCATTTGTTAGATAAACTTGTAGCGATGGATATAGGGCAAAAAATTTCTAATTCTATGCGTACAACGTTCCCTATGCTACTGTTTGCCGTCTGGTTTGTAGGAATTCAACTACCACAATCAATAGAGTCTTTTCTATTATTTACGGTAAGTGTAGTTTTAGGGATTTTAATTGGAACTCAACTAGATCTTATTATTGGTATATTAGCTTTTTGGACCGTTAATATATGGGGACTTCGACTTCTACGAGAGTCTGTTCTTCAATTTTGTTCCGGAGCACTTGTCCCATTATCGCTTTATCCACAATGGTTTCAAGAAATTAGTATGTTTTTGCCTTTTCAGTCTATGGTCTATATACCTGTTTCTATTTATACAGGTTCTATTTCAGGTACCCAGGCTTATACGGCAATTGTGACACAATTCATATGGTTAATCTTTATTACAGTACTTGTTAGATTTTTATGGACATTGGCAATCCGAAAAATCACAATATTTGGGGGGTGATTGAATTGTTGCAAACTCTTAAACGATACTCATTCTTATACATTGTCTATTTTAAGCAACACTTAAAAGTTATGATGGAATATAAAGTAGACTTTTTAATAGGAATTTCTTCAGTCTTCATTCAACAATTTGCCGCTATCTTTTTTTTAAAAGTGATATTTGATCATATTGAGACTTTGAAAGGGTGGAACTTTTATCAAATTCTCTTAATCTACGGTATTGCGTTTGCAGGAAGGGCAATCCATCACATTTTCTTTGATAATTTATGGACGATTGGATGGCAATACATTCGGACAGGAAATTTAGATCGTTTGCTAATCCGTCCTATTAACCCGCTGTTCCAAATTATAGCGGAGCGTGTTCAACAAGATGGAATAGGGCAACTAATAATAGGGGGAATGGTTCTTTATTATTCCATTAGTAATCTAGATATTGCAATTTCATTGGGAAATGTACTAATACTCATCATAATGATTATTTCAAGTGGTCTTATCTTTGTTGCATTAAATTTATTTTTTATAACATTTTCTTTTTGGATGACAGATAGTCTCCCTGTTGTATCAGCAGTATTCAATTTAAGTGATTTTTCGCGGTATCCGATTACAATTTATAATAAAGTTATCGCATTTATCTTAACGTTTATTATTCCTTACAGTTTCACATCCTTTTATCCAGCTGCCTTTTTCTTCGATAAGGGGTATAAATGGGTATCTTTGTGTACACCACTCGTTGCTATCATACTATGTTTCATTTCTTATCGTTTCTGGAAATATGGATTAAGTGCATTCACTAGTACAGGAAGTTAATCTTAAGGATTGTGTGTAAGAAAGTCGATTGGAAAAACAATTCGTTATATTACTAATTAACATCGAGAGTTAATTCAGAAGGAGGTAAGCAATTGGAACTGAAAAGAACCAGTTGTATTATTTACGTATCAAACTGTAAGTCGGCATATGATTTGAGATAAATGTTGTTTGGGCTAGTAGTGATAAATTTTCACATAAGGAGTCTAGTTATGGAGAAACATATATTAGAAGATTATTGTTGAAATCAGCCTGGAGCAATTACATGTTATAAAAATTAAAAGGAGCAGTACCACATGCCCAACAACTTAAGAAAAATAAACGCCCCCAAAACGAAAAAAATGAGCTGACTCCTCAGAGTAACTACCTGTAGAGAATGAAAATTTTCGTTTAGGGGTTACTTCAAAACCTTAGCTTGATGGCGGTACCCCATCTATAACTTTATTATTTGTAAACAATAATCGCAAAGTTGCACTTTTTTCAGAAACACCAGGAACATGAGCTGCAGATGCTCGAGCTGGCCAACAAAAACAGTTCATATTGCGTGATACGAAAAGAAGCCACAGGGTTTTAATAAACCACATGGCTACTTTTTTAACATTATTTTACCATAGCTAATGCTGAAGCTTGTTCATCGATAACAATATCCAATTTCAATACCAGAGTTTTTGTAAGTAATTGTATTGTATCGATACGCGGAATTACTTTAGCGCCTTCAATTCTCGCGATAGCTGACTGTTTTAATCAGGAAGCAAGGCGAGCTCTATTGTGCATAACCAATAAATCCTATAAATATTATAGCAAAAAATCTTTTAGGTACCAAGGCAGATTTGCTTGACAAACATTAGCTGGTTTTTGCGCTTGTTTAGCAGGATGAAAATATGTTAGCTACCAATTTTTCTGTAGCAGGGCTGAGGACTTTATTTTTTTTGCGGATTAATCCAACAGGTAAAGCGAATGAAATATCATCGATGTCACGAATAGCGTATTGATGTGAATTGGTAACGAAATTGCTAGGTAGCATAGCAATACCAAACCCTTGTAATACAAGATTTAAAACCATCTCCATGTTTGCTGCATCGTAATTAGAGTGTAAATGAAAGCCATGATGAAGAAAAACATGCTCTATTTTTCGCCGATAATCACAAAATTGTCCAGTTAAAATGAAATTTTCATCTTCCAAATCGCACATGTAAATTTTTTCTTGTGTAGATAATGGATGGTCGATTGGCAGTATCAAACAAAGCTTTTCTTCATATAGCGGATAAAATTCAAGATTTAATTCTGGTGATGGAGGGGGACATAAGGCAATATCAAGTTCGTTAGCGATAATCCGTTGACTAAATTGTTGGGTTACGCCACTTTCAATGGAAAGACAAATTTGTGGGTGTTCTTTCATAAACGTTGTTAGTACGGAAATCAAATTTGTTTTGCCAATGGAATCAATTGCTCCAATCCGAATAAGTCCTTTCTGACCGATTGAAAATTCTTTTGCGGTTTCGGTGATTACATCCACTTGATTTAATAAAATATCTGCCTGTTCTTTCACAAGT
Source organism: Bacillus mycoides (assembly GCF_001757995.1). GTDB lineage: Bacteria > Bacillota > Bacilli > Bacillales > Bacillaceae_G > Bacillus_A > Bacillus_A mycoides_B. Next base: position 5,112 of record NZ_LXLV01000049.1, read on the forward strand.
CTTCCGGCTTCGGTTAGCACCATTTGTTTTCCTTTACGCTCAAACAGTTTGATGCCGAGTTTTTCTTCTAATTGATTGATGTGTAGGGTGATGGTAGATTGTGCGTATTGCAGCAGATTTGCTGCTTTTATCTGACTACCACATTGGACAACAGCTTGAAATGTCTGTAACAAACGAATTTCCATAATTCATTCCTCCTGAAGGATAGTTCATTTTTGTTCATATTGACCAATATATCATCGTAAATTACTATTTGTATAGAAGGAGATGATAACATGAAAGATTTATTTTCCGTTGATATCACAAACAGTGAGTGGAAATTTGTTATGGATGGTATAGAACAAATTCCATTACGAGATGAGAATGGTGAACTGCGTTATGTCGTGCGATTTGCACCGGGGGCAAAATTCCCTCAACATACGCATAAGGATACCGAGGAATTATTCGTATTAGATGGAGCTCTTATCAGCAATGATGTTGAGTATGGAGCAGGTTCTTATCTCTGTTATGGACCTAATACAGAACATGAACCATGGTCTGAAAAGGGTTGTTTGGTTCTTGTAATGGAACGTAATGCTGGATAGTGTTTTTCTGTTTTTTATGTAGGAAATTATTAATTTTTATTGCTTTCATGCAAACATTGCCACATAGAATGGATAACCTTCATTCTAAGAGGAAACCGCTCGAAAAGGAGCGGTTTTTTTATGTTGTGTGCCCACATCGCTATCAAGCTAAGATTTTTAATTACCCCCAGGACGAAAATTTCATGCATCATTGACTACTGATAATGATGCGTTATGTGGACCTCACAGATAGATATGGGTATACAGTTCTTCTTTTATGGTACACTTCAATAAAAGGGGGGTAAGAGGTTTGAAAAAGTGGATTAAAATCACATCAACCTTAGTTATTGCTATAGCAGTTGGTATTTTTACTGGTTACAAAGTCGGTACGTATGCAGGTTCAGACGTTAAGGAAAAGCAGACTGAGAGAATTAAAGGGGAAGAGGTAATACTTGACCTCCACTCTGATCGTCATATAATCAATGCAATGCACAAAATGACTCATCAAAAAGTATTATCTCACGAAAAACAAGGATTTATCAAAATGACTCCAGAAAATATCGAAAAAGTACGTCGAGCGATTGATGAAAGTAATAGTGGAACCTTACAACATAAAGAACAGTACCTTAAGATGTTGGTTCGTTGGTATGAAGGCGATTTCTCTCAATCGGTTGAGGAGCATAATTTATTATGGGAATGGGACAATAATAGCACTGGTAAAGCATACGAATTAGCGACACCCGAACAAGAAGAAGCATACATTTTAGAACAAGCGAAGTCTGAAAAATAATAAAGGGGTATCGTCACCTCGCTATCAAACTAATAAAAAGAAAAGCCCCCTAAAATGAAAAAATACGTTATTCTTTCTGTAGAATCATAGGAAAGGATAACGTCTTCTTTGCTTTATGGGTAGTGCAAAAACTTAGCTTTATAGCGATGTGACGGTACCTCATATAGCCGTCTAATAATTATTCCTATTACCATTATATATTTGCATAGTCAGTGATGTAGGAAGTTAAATATTCTCTCGTTCTTCTCTGTATAATTTTTTTAGCAAGCTAATGTGGGCTTGGTGATAACGATTATGATCAGCTATATGCCATATTCCCCATCTAATTGTCGCCCGTTTTCCATTTTCGTATGAAACAACCTGATTTAAATCATCTTCAGATAACCTTTTACATTCTAAATGAAACATCTCTTGTACTCTATCATAAGCTTTTATTAATTTATTAGTAGATTCATTATTTACTGAAGGAAGTTTTCCATTTGGATGAATCATTGGACCATATTCTAATTCGATATTTGTGGGTATAGATTCATTCTTTAATCGATATACCCAATGTAAATCTACTACTGATAAGTGTTTTAATAATTGACCTATACTGTTTAGATTTCCAGTTGATCCTTTATAATCCAATTCTTCTTGAGTTATGTCTGATACCAGTATCTTTAATCTTTTGTATGTATCCTTAACTGTAGCATATAAAAGAGCAACTGTTGGATGCATTTCTTTATCCATTTCTAAATCAATCACCATGATTATTCCCCCTTTTTAACAAGATTCTACCATAAAGTTATGTTGTATATTCCATACAAAGTTGGTTAACATAAGACATCATTATCAATAAACAACATTGGATAGAATTTTCGTTATGGGGGATTTTGATTCTTTAGGTTGATGGGCATGTGGCGATACGCCATTAATTAGATGTAGTATGTGAAATTTTAAAAGAAGACACTCAATTTGGACTTATCCCCGTCAAGTAGACAACTGTAAAAAAGACTATGCAGCCATCGAAATTCGATATTCGATCGGAGCTCGATGATTGAGTCGTTTTTGGAATCGTTTGTAGTTATAATGATAGATGTA
>NZ_LXLV01000050.1 GCF_001757995.1 Bacillus mycoides
TATCTTCCCCCTAGTAAAAAATGGACACATATTAGGGGTATTTGGCTTGCATTCTAATTGGCTTAAAATCTCTGGCATTTAATCAATTATAACTCTAAAAAACATTTGACTAATCGTAAGAAAAACACCCAAGAGCTATCAAAGGTGTTACTTCGCCTGTTCAATCTTCTACAGCAAAACGGGCGGAAATCTCATCGATATGAGAAAAAAACGATCTTTGATATATTAGGTGTCGTTTACAATTGTACTATGTCTGATAATCAAGCCGCTTAATTCAAAAAAGTGAAACCCGTTAGGGTTTATTTCGTATGCAAATCTTTCAATCATCTACACTTGCCCTTTAGAAAAAAGAAACAATCTCGCTTAAAATTGACTTTGCATAAGCTTAGCTTGATAGCGATGTGGTACTACCCCATACCCCAAAGAGTATAATTCCTATAACGTACAAGGAGTTCCATATATCATTGTAAAAGATCATGAAAATAACACCCAAAAAATCAATTCTTGGATTCAGCACTCAATCATTAGAAGAAGCTATTTTATAATAATCATCCCAAAAAAGAAACGAACAAAAATGTTCGTTTCTTTTTCATGGTGTTCAATGCTCAAGAAAACTTATAACCGCATAAATATATAGAACGACTAGAGCAAAGGCACATATTCCCATAATTATAATCGCTAGTGCGCTTTTCTCTTGTCTAAACCCTATAATTCCAAGAATAAATGCACTGCCCATTGTTACCTGAAGCATTTTAGAAATGTTGGGACTTGAATATCCATTCAACCAGGTAGAGAAACTTAAAATTGCGAAAAAAGAGAACAAAGTCAGAATAATAGTTAATATATTAATGCGCTTCCCATACTTCAAGTGCATTTCGCTACCCCCTTTTCTTTTCATTTGTGAATAATAGGTAGATGGCTATATTTTTATTTTATTCTAAACTTTCTTGAAAATCCACAATAAAAAGAAGAGGCTGTCCCAAAAGTCGCTGAATAGTTACTTTTAGACAACCTCTTTTCTTTATTTTTTACTTTCCTCTAGTTTAGAGATACTTGCTTCTTTTTCAGGTAACGTATCAACAAAATCCTTTTGAGATTTTAATAGGTCAGATTGTTGTATCCAAGCCATAAGATCATCTAAAGATTTACGGGCTTCTGTTACATCGCCAGTAATATTATTCATGTTCAACTTATTAAATGTAGCTAAAAATTCTTGTTGAATCTCACCTTGCAATGCATTGGCTTGCTTTGTTAATTCTTTATTTTCATCACTTTTTGCCTTTTGAACATTATTCATAGCTTTCCCGATTTCATGTTTATCAAAAGCATCTTGCGCTTTCTTTAAATTTCCGGTTTGTTCTAACTTACTTTTAATCTTCTTATCATCCTTCAACTTCAAAGCCTCTTGATAATTCTTTATAGCTTCGCTATATTTTTTATCCTTAATTTTCTTATCAGCTTTTGATGTATAATCTTCAAAGGAATTACTACTACAAGCTGCCAGTAGCAAGATGAATGCTAGAATTAACCCATAAAACTTAACATTTTTCATAGAACCTATGCCTCCCCTTCTATATGCATATACTTATATTATTACAATTTCTGTAAAAAAATAAAGGGATACATATGTTATCAATTTGATAAATATTCTGTTGGAGGCATTATGTATCATTTATTATCTTTTTCGGTAGACTGAATATATTCAAAGAAATCCGGTGGTTTTTCCATTGCTTCTTTTTTAAATTTTTCAAGTTCTTCACGTTCACGCGGAGACAATTTTTCTAGTAGGGGTACCACCCCATTATGCAATAGATGAAAAATAATAATTCCTTATTCAACTAACGCATGCATTAGTTGAATAACCTAAGGCTGCTTCGGTAGCCATTTTTTCGTAACAACTGGCAGTTTAGTTTTCAATATGTGAAAAGGGATTTCTAAGTGATTAATTGAATATATATTTATTGTTTACTAATTTTTTGGAGGCCCCTTTATGGGAGATAAGCTTTACTGTATTGCTATCAAGTTCTTAATGAAGAAAGACTAGGAGCTTCGCACGGTTCTATAATAACTTATAGTGACGCTGTGACGGGATTTCTTGTTAGTGAGATAGGGTATTTTTTAATTTATTATAGTAACGTACCACGAAATTGCAACTCTCGTCCTCAAGAATTATTTCTTTCGGGTGAAAGTTTTTTTATTATATAAGTTTCATTCTGTCATAATTTAAAGTTTTCGAGAGGAGAAATGATATGAATTCTATTTTATTAGATGTTCCGTTACAAATAGAAACAGACAGACTAATTCTTCGAGCACCACTTCAAGCTGGTGACGGGAATGTCGTACACCAAGCTATTAAGGATTCAATTAATGAGTTAAAACAATGGTTGCTTTTATTCCAGTCAATCCCTACTGTTGAAGAGACGGAAATTATCCTGAGAAATGCCCATATAGATTTTTTAAAAAGAGAAAGCTTTCGCTATCTTATCTATCATAAGGATACTAATGATTTTATTGGAACTGCTAGCCTTCACGGAATTAATTGGAAGATTTCTAAATGTGAAATTGGATACTGGATTAACACGCAATTTAGTGGTAATGGATATATGACAGAGGTAGTAAGTGAGTTAACAAACCTTGGATTTCAGTTACTCAAATTTAGAAGGATTGAAATAAGATGTGAATCTACTAACACTAAAAGTCGTACGATCCCTGAAAAACTAGGTTTTGAGCTTGAAGGGATATTACGTAATGAAGATCTTTCAGCTGACGGTAAAAAACTAACTGATACCTGCATCTATGCAAAGGTAAATTAGATTAAAATTTTAATACTCAATTGAGTCTGTGTACATAGTTTATTCCCCTTCTAATCCGTTATTGTGATTTGTTTAGAACCATAGTACATCAATATGTTTAAAATGAAATGTACTGAAATGGGTATTTTCTATTAAAACAAGAAGATTTACTTCTCATAATAATATCAGTATCATATACAAATGTTACAATCATTTTATAAATAAATTACTTCATGAAGTTATAAAATCAGGACCATACATATTAGACATATCTAAAATGTACGGTCCTTTTGTTTACTAGTGGTTCACTTATCTAACCTAAAGATAAGTATGTGGTCCTTTTACAATTTGTATTTCTTTTTAAGCTTCTTATATTTTCTATATGAACGTCTAACAATGTTTAACATGAAATACGGTATTTTAACAGGGAAAGGCAATTTATAAATGAAAGGCAAGTAAAATGTAAAATATGCCTTTTCTAAGTCTCTCCACTTACTATCTTCTTTTGTTTTTAAGAAATCAGATACATCGACTACATATCCCCTTCCGTTTTCCATCATCACATTTTTCCCGTGAACATCACAAGGAGTTAATCCTTGCTTCCTTGCATACTCTATAGCTTCATTGATATCAAGGATTACCTGCTTAGGAATTTTAATCCCCTTATGAATAGCATCGTATAAGGTAATTTCTTTTAAACGTTTCAATACTATGAAATTTCCCCCTTTATATATAAGCTTCGAATAAGAAGGATGATTTCCGATTCTTCGGTATACTTCTGACTCTTTTTCAATTCCTTCTCCTTCTCGCGCGTAAACTTTCACTACCCAATCTTTGTATTCTTTGTGCATAAATACTGCGGCATAATTACCTGTCCCTAAACACTTCCAAAGTCTAGGAATATCTTTAACTACTACAGGCTCGAATTCATCCTCACTTCTTATGCTTACCTCTTTTAATAATTCGTCCTTTATCAATCCCACAAAACTATTTATACTCATCATTCCCACTCCGGTTTTGCTAAAAGGGGGCCCACCCCATACCCATCAAGTTAAAAAGTACCTTCTTCCCTAATACGAAAAAATGAGCTGACTTCACTAAGTAACTAACTTTAGAGAAATAAATCTTTCATTTAGGGGGGTACTTCAAAATCTTAAAATGGATATTCTACGCAAATATATATTATTGATACAATAAGTTATGTTAACTTCACATGATTATATTATACAAAAACTCAGCAAATACCGTTACAAAAAGTGTACAAGCCATATCTAATCTCTCTAAATAGTTTATTGCGAATCTATTTTAAGGAGCTAAGTAAATGGCATATTATGTAATCTTAAATATATTTATTTGTTGCCCCAAGTGCTAATAGTAGTAATGATAGACTTGCTCAAATGTTTATAGGAGCTCAAGACTATTGGAGTCAACATGGAATAACTCTAAATTTCCGTTGGCATTTTTCCCCAGATGTTAATCCTCAAAACTATTAGTTTTCCTATACCAATGAAGAGTATTCCGCAGATACTTTAAATAATTTACTCCCATATACTCAAGGAGTTAACGAATGGATTGGATTATTTTTTGTCGGAGGAAATAGATTAGCAGATGGAGAAAACACTGGGTGCACTTCGTATGTACCGATTGTTCAGAATGATGAAATAACTGATTTTCAAGCTAATATTGTTGTCACTGATGAAGCAAATCATTTGTTACTTGCTCATGAAATCGGACATGCATTATTTGCTAGAATAGTAGGAAACAATATAGAAAGCACAGCACCTTGTTGTCCAAATGATCCTACAGGTCATAGTAACGAAGAAAATGATCTAATGCTTCCGATAATAGTACCAGCAATTCCCAATCCTATTCTCACACAAGAAGAGGTAGAAAAAGCTCTGCAAAGTCCTAAAGCTTTTTATGTTCAATAATTAATATAAAAAAGAGGACAAGAAAATTCTTACATCACAATTTTCTCTCCTTTCTCTACTTATCAAGTAACATTAATAAATGAGGTACCGTCACATTCTCATAAAGCTAAGGTTTCACACTATTCGTTAAGCAAAAAAGACCGTATCTGGACTTATCCCCGTCAAGTAGACAACTGTAAAAAAGACTATGCAGCCATCGAAATTCGATATTCGATCGGAGCTCGATGATTGAGTCGTTTTTGGAATCGTTTGTAGTTATAATGATAGATGTATG
>NZ_LXLV01000051.1 GCF_001757995.1 Bacillus mycoides
TTATCTGAATAAGTTTGAAATTTATCCCCTTTTTTAACCATAATAAAATCCCCTCCAAGTAAAAGTGTAACATCCATGTGTATTCATGGTCTTTTTACACTGTCTACCTTAAGGGGATAATATCAATCACTACGGTCCTTTTTGCTATCTCTCTTATACAAACACTATGACTGTGTAACTTTATTAGAAACAAGTAATTTTTCAATACATATAGGTAACATATCTAATAACGTTTCAAATGCGTAATTTACGTCCAGACGCTCCGTCCATTGATGGGCATCTTTTCCTACCGGCCCCATATTTAATACTGGAACGTCAAACTCTTCTAATTCCTGAAGTGGAATCGAATAACCTTTATCCCATAATGGCATATTGTCTACAAGAGAACTCATTGAATCTAATGGGTACTGCAAGCCCACATAGCTCAAATCTGAAATTCCTCCAAAATAATTTTGGTTTTCAAATGTAATGCTATGATTATAGTGGGCATACTTTTCCATTTCTACAACTACCTCTTTAATTAAAGGATTGTTGCGTGAACTCACAGCTGGATAGTATGGCGGCGCAAAGAAAAGTACAATCATCGGAGCCTTTTCTTTACATAAGATAGCTAATTTGTCTACTAAATCAATGGTTACCGCACGATCATCTTTATCTTCTCTATTTTTTATAATATTAGATTGAATTTCATCTATTTTTTCTTGTCCATGTTGTTCAATTGCATAAGTGATAAGCTCTTCATACGTTAATACATTTACTTTGAGATTAGGCGGTATGAACGGATTATACTTAGAAAAATGATACGCTCGCTCCTCATACGATTCTTCGATTTTCTCTGCTACTTTCGTTACCTTTTGACGTAACAATGAAACTACATCTGTCATCGTTTTTTCTAGTAAAAACAAGTTAAATAATGTAACAGCACGATGAGGAATTTGTACAGAATAATCCTCCTTTAAGTCTCTTTGAAGCAAGTTAGTTGGTGGTGGACTCGCTTCACCATCTACAATATCACAAAGGTCCGTATTCAACTCTAATTCTGCTGTTATTAATGAAGCCATATAACTCCCATTTAATCCTGCAAAAGGTTCGCCTACATGTGTCTCTTTTCCATAGCAAAGGAAACCAGGTAACACCTTCCCAATAGACCCAGTATAAATATACTTATTTTGGTCCCCAGGATGCCTTGAAAACATAGGCTCTGAATTTAAGACCGTTTTATAATCTAGGTCATGTTCTTTTGCTAAGTCTAATAATTTCGGCACTGCAGCTCTCATCCCTACAGAGTTCACTTCTTCATCTGGAACAGCCAATAAAAGAACATTCCCATCAAATCTTCCTTCACAAGCTTGCTCAACCATCGCCATTTGTAAAGCTAGACCACATTTCATATCCATTGTTCCTCTACCAAAGAGCCAATCTCCTTGTTCAATATCTTCACGTACATGATCTGGTAGCTCATCTTTATGAGAATAAAACATAGATGTTAACTTTTTAGGGTTAAATGCATCTTCTTTCCACACTCCATAATCTTGTACATCTACAACATCAAAGTGGCTAACAAGAATTACGGTATTCTTCGTACTATCGCTTTTCTTTACTAAAGCTGTAACAAAATATCTTCCATCCCCGGTCGGATTTTTTTGCAAATGATGCGGATTTTGTTTGAAATACTGTAAGTCAGATAATTGTTCTACAACAAAGTCTGGCAATATAACTTCAGCCTCTGAACCTGTAATACTAGGAATTTCAACAAGATTGCTTAATAATTGCACCAATTGCTCTTTTGATTGCCACTTTGACATATAAATCCCCCTATTTTTCCGCATTATGAAAATCAATTCCAATATATGAATAAAAAATGACGACAGTTATCAAAATTATACTTCTGATGTTCTGCCGATTTTTATTGATATTTCATGAGCAGCTTGTTTTACCTTACTAATAAGAAAAGATAGTCGATCATCATTAATGCGATGACTAATCAATCCGATACTTAATGCTCCTACTACTTTATGATTAAATCCTATAATAGGTGCAGCTACTGAAGCTGTCCCTTCTGTTTTTTCACCATAACTCACAGCATATCCTTCATTTCTTATTTGCTTTATTTGATCGAAAAGAATTTGCTTTTGTTCTGGTAAAGCAGAAAGTAAATGTTCTACAATGTGTTCCATTTCATTCGTGTTCATATTGGCAAGCATCGTTTTATTTGCTGCTCCAATCGAAAGTGGAATCTGTTCCCCTAAGTTATCGATAACTCGAATTTTTAAAGGGCTATCAATTCTTTCAATGATAATAGAATGTGTTCCATTTGGAATGTTCAAATAAACACTTTCTTCAACTTCAGAGGCCAAACGCTTCATCACTTCTCTTGCAACAGATCTGTAGTCTACCTTCTCCAATTGACGTAATCCTATTTCCATCCACATTGGTCCAATCTTGTACTGTTTTGTTTCTGAAATTTGCGTAACTAATCCATGCTCCATTAGAGAGTTCAGTAACCTATGTACTGTACTAACCGGGAGATGTGTCCTATCAGCTATATCAGAAATAGCCCAATACTCTTTTTCATTTGTAGAATTCAACAACTTAATAATACCTATCGCTCGATCAATGGACTGTACCATAACTCTCCTCAACTTTACTTGTAGTATGTTTAGCCTAATTAACTATCAATTTAACAAAAATTCAAACTGAAATCAATCAATTTATTTAATTTTCAAAATAAACAAAAGATACGCTATCAACATTTTGAAAACGCAAACAAAAAAATATTGACTTTTCTTTTTAATTATCTGAAAATTAGAACAAGATTTCACATCACGGAATACATTCCATAATACGGAAAAACATCAATTTTCATACTACCAATTTTGAAAGTGAGGAAAACAATGACGCAAGTAAACAATTCAAACAATGAATTAAAGCGCACGATGAAAAGTAGACATTTATTCATGATTGCACTCGGTGGTGTGATTGGAACGGGGTTATTTAACGGATCTGGTTTTATTATAAGTAAAGCTGGACCTGGTGGATCCGTATTTGCCTTTATGGCCGGTGGATTATTAATGTATCTCGTTATGTTATGTCTTGGTGAGCTTGCTGTAGCAATGCCTGTTTCAGGCTCTTTCCAGGAATATGCTACCAAGTTTATTAACCCTGCAACTGGGTTTACAATTGGCTGGTTGTATTGGTTAAGCTGGGCGAATACGACCGGTCTTGAATTTACAACTGCTGGTATTACAATGCAGCGCTGGTTTCCTGATATTCCTGTCTGGGTTTGGTGTTTAATATTTGGTGTTACAATATTCACTATTAACGCATTATCTGCTCGTAGTTATGCAGAAACAGAATTTTGGTTTTCAAGTATTAAAGTATCTGCCATTATTGCTTTCATTATTCTTGGCGGCGCCGCTATGTTCGGCTTTATTGATTTAAAAGGAAACGAACCCGCTCCGCTTCTTTCAAATTTCGTAAATCATGGTGGTTTATTCCCAAATGGACTTGCCGCTATCTTATTAACAATGGTTACAGTCAATTATTCCTTCCAAGGTACAGAACTTGTCGGAATCGCAGCTGGTGAAAGTGAAGATCCAGCAAAGACTTTACCTCGTTCTATTAGAAATATAATATGGCGCACGATGTTTTTCTTCGTCTTAGCAATCTTTGTTCTTGTAGCTTTAATTCCTTGGGAAGAGGCAGGATTAACGAAGAGTCCGTTTGTTGCTGTATTTGATAATATCGGTATTCCATATGCAGCTGATATTATGAACTTTGTTATTCTTACTGCTGTTCTTTCTGTCGCAAACTCAGGACTGTATGCGGCAACTCGAATGCTTTGGTCATTATCAAAAAATGAAATGGCCCCAGCCTTTTTAAAGAAATTATCATCACGAGGAATACCTTTAAACGCTTTAATCTTGACGATCGCTATTTCTGCTTTTTCTCTTTTGACAAGCGTTGTAGCTGCTGAAACGGTTTACTTATGGTTAATTTCAATTTCTGGAGTCATTACAATCATTGTTTGGATGTCAATTTGTGTTTCTCAATTCTTTTTCCGTAAACATTATTTAGCCGAAGGTGGAAAATTAGAAGACTTAAAATTCAAAACTCCACTTTATCCTCTTGTACCAATTCTTGGTTTTGGATTGTATGGCATTATATTATTAAGTCTTATCTTTATCCCAGATCAAAGACTAGGAATCTATTGTACTGTACCATTTATTATCTTTTGCTACACCTACTATCACTTTAAGGTAAAGAAAAGAATTGCTACTAACACTCATACAGAAACTAAAATTAGTGAAACTTCGTAATACTGTACTATATATAAAAGACCGCACATTGCTTTTCCTTCATGTGCGGTCTTTTATCATTGCTTTATTCATTTTTCCAGGAACAGTTCCCCTATTTTCCCCATACTATTAGAAGGATGATGTGAGTATCGTTAATGTAGTAAATGCTACACCAGCAATTATGATTTTTTACTGTTCATAAGTTGCTGATTCCCCTTACTATTCCCGTTTTGTTTTGATATATTAAATACATACTATGTCATTAAAAATTAAAAGATAGACAGGAGTTAAATACGATGATAAAAGGTTTCGGAGGAATATTTTGGAGAACTAAAGATCTTGATGTTATAAAAAAATGGTACAGTGAAGTGTTGAAGATTGAAATAGAAAATTGGAATGGGACTGTAATTAAACCCGAATTAGGAACTGAGACTATCTTTTCTTTCTTTACCGAAAATGACAGTTACTTTCCAACAGAACAACAAGTGATGTTAAATTTCCAAGTACATAATCTAAACGAGACTATTCAGCATCTTGAACAAATTGGTGTACCTCTTGAAAAGAAAGAAGAGATTAGTGAATTTGGAAAGTTTATTTGGATTAAAGATCCTGAAGGTCGATTGATCGAGCTTTGGGAGAAATAGCCGGTTGTAATCATTTACTATTAAGCTAACAGGTGCTTTAGTTCAATAAAAAAAGTTGATTCCTTTGAAGTGCACCTCCAATTATTAGACACAGTCTAACAATCGGAGGTGCACTTTTTTACTCTAAATTAATACTTTTAATAAAATCAAAATGATTTTCATCAGCTAATTTATCGATATAACCTGTTATATACAGATTTGCTTTAGATACTTCTGTGTTCTTAAATTCAGAATAAAAATCAGGAGAAAATGATACTTCTAAAACAATACTATCCCCTGGTTTAATATTTAACTTATTACCTTTAGCTAACACTCTAAATGGATTTGTTGTTTGTCCAGAAACAGTAGGTGATTTAGGAAATGAAAACATAACATTATTTTGTGCAATAACATAATCGGTATTATTAGTCACTTTTATTTTATAAGATATTTCAGTGTTCATATTAATATTTTTAGAAATTAATTCATACACTATTCCATTTTCATATCCAAAAATAAATTTGTTTTATTCTCTATATTATCTCACCACTTTTGATAAAGTTTGTTTGTAATTCAGAGTTCGTTAAAAATAGCTAATATCCTTCTTCAATAATCTAGCTCTTACATAAACTGTAATTTGATGAACATATTCGTCTATGCCCACCTCTTTCCCCTGTATATAGAGTACTCTTTTCAATTTCTATTTTCGTCAAATCTAATTAACAGAGATATAAACGAAAATAAATATTTTTACACTATTTTGATTTACATACACAAACTATAGTTTTGGGCTATTTGCTTTGCTTAAGTTGATTTGCATGGGTAATACCCCATGCAAATCAACTTAAGGGACAGTCATTCCAAAAAGAAGTGCTAGTAGGCGGAGAGAAAACTATTCTTCAAGAAAAACTAAATGTTCGGCTTAAAAATAGGCATGACAAAGAAACGTCTAATTGGGCGTTTTTTTCACTTATGCAGCTTTCTTTTTTCGTTTACTTCGTTCGTACACAACTCCAAGTACGTCAAAGACGGTTTTCTTCTCATACATACCCGCATATACATCTGACAATTCCTTTGTTTCGCCGGGCTGTAATGTATCAAGGAACTGTTCAAGGTCTATTTGAATGTACTCCGAATGTTTCTTAATTGTACCGTTCCGAAAGATCTCTGGATTGGGATTCTTATAGTAGACTCGCGTATTGAGTTTAAGCCTGGAAAGAAAGTAGGCTTCTTTTTCAGAAATTGCCCGAAAGTCCTCTAGGGAGAAATAACCAAGGCCACCAATGCGAACGTCACATACTTGCTCATCACTTGTTAGATAGTAATATTCGATATCAAAATCCTCTTATACATTAGTTATCAATACATATTTTCTATTGTTGTATAGATTCTTTCTATAATTCATCCCTTAAAAAAGAACTTATAATTAAGTCAATCATTCAAAATACATTTACAGAAATACTAAGAATTTTATTAAGATTAGACTTTCAAAATATGTTTAGAAGTGGTGAATAAAATGCAAAAAGTTGTTGGAATTATTGGGGGCATGGGTCCTTTGGCGACTGTTGATTTAATGAATAAAATTATTTCTTATACACCTGCAATGAAAGATCAAGATCATATCCATATCATTGCAGACAACTATTCTCAAATACCTGATCGGACAACGGCTATTTTGGGAAAAGGAATGGATCCGACCCCATACATTGTACAATCAGCGCAGCGACTGCAAAACGCTGGTGCGGATTTTCTTGTTATTGCGTGTAATACCGCTCATTTTTTCTATAAAGCAGCTAAAAGGTCTGTTAATATTCCAATCTTGCATATGCCTTTGGAAACGGCTCGTTTTGTGCAAGAAAATAATTTTAGAAAAGTAGGTTTGTTAGCTACGGATGGGACGATTAAGACGGAACTATACCAAAACAGTTGTCAAAGTTACAGGATTGATGTCATTGAGCCTGATAAAGAAATGCAAGAAAAAGTGATGGAAGGAATATATGCTATTAAAAGTGGAAATTTAGAAACAGGATTTTTATATCTTTCAATGGTTGCTGATAAATTGAAAGATAGCGGAGCTGAGGCTATTATAGCAGGTTGCACAGAGGTTCCTCTTGTATTGAAATCATCCCAAAATATTTGCGTTATTGATCCAACAGAAATTGTAGCTAAAATGGTTATTAAAATAGCTAATAGAACAGAGAAAGAAATAATAAAAGTGTAATTTAGAAGTTGGGAATGCGGCAGAATTGTTGCATTCTTATTTTATGGATGTTTGATGCATACGATTTTACGTGTACATGTTATAGTAAATTATAATAAAGAGCTAAAGTAAGGAGCGTTTAGACATGAATATTGAAAATATTGAAGCTTTTATATATGTTTGTCAACTTGGTAGTTTCAATAAAGCTGCCGAAGCTCTTTATTTAACCCAACCTTCTGTAACAGCACGTATCCAATCACTTGAACGTGAAATGAATATAAAGCTTTTTCATCGAAATGGCAATAAGATTTCTTTAACTGAAAAAGGAGAGTATTTTTTTCCACATGCACAAAAAATTTTGCAATCTTATCAGGAAGCTAAGTATGGGTTGCAACAAGTAACAATCCCCTATGACTTGGTAATTGGGAGTGCTTTATCAATATCTAATAATATCCTCCCTGAAATTTTACCTGGTTTCAAATCTGAATTTAAAGATGTTAGAATAAAAATTGTAACTGGTCATTCACAAGACATCTTACAGAAGGTTATTAATAAAGAAGTTGACTTTGGCATCGTACGAACAGAAACACATCCTCAAGTAGAATCAATTCGTCTTTATAATGACCCTATTGGCCTTTTTGTGCCTCGAAATCATATATTTTTAAAAGAAGAAAAAGTAACAATAGAACATGTAAGTAAACAACCCCTCATCTTCTTTGATTATGGATCAATGGATTGGCTCATGATTCATCGGCTATTTTCAAGTAATGATGTAAGCCCGACTATATCTTTAGAAGTAGATAATATGGAAACAGCGAAAAATTTAGTGATACAAGGGATGGGCATTAGCTTCTTGCCTGAACATTGTGTCAAACAAGAATTAGAAAATGGAGAATTGATCCGAGTGGAAATGACACCTCCAGTAAAAATTAATATTAGTATTGATTTTATCTATTTAAAAGGCAGACCAAAATCTGTTTTTATTGACTTTTTAAAAGAGAAGATGTGTAAATAAAACAAACTGATTGGTATATCAATCGGTTTGTTTTTGTTCTGGAGTTGATAGGCATGGGATCCTTACGTATACCTATCAAGCTAAGAAAACAGGTCACCCCAAAAACGATAAAATAATCTTCTCTGTTATAAGAGGGTCTAAAATTTCGTTCTGGGGGTGCTGCAAAATATTAACTTGATGGGTATGGGGTAATACCCCATCGCTATCAAGCTAATGTTAGGAAAAATCAGTTTCCGAAGGGGTATTTTTCTTTTTCTAAAAAACTAGTGTAGATCATTGGAAATTCTGCATATCAAATAAACCCTAACGGGTTTTATTTTTTTATTAGGCTGCTTGATTGCCCGACATGGTACAATTGTAAACGACACCTAATATATCAAAGACTGTTTTCTTCTCGTATCGATGTGATTTTCGTCCGTTTCGCTGTAGAAGGTTAAACAGACGAAACAGAATCTTTGTTAATTCTTGGATGTCTTTTTGTATGGCCTGAAACAGAAGAGAAAAATAGTCTTTAATTATATATAGCTTTATATTCACTCAGCTCTTGTTTCTTCTTTATGAGAAGTAATTTTCGCATTTGAAACATAATAGAGGAACAGATTAGAATGGCAATCAGTTGCCCATACAAATGGCATTCCAATCGTTCTCGTTTTATCTTTTTACAATGATGAATGTGAAAGAATGATTTCCACGTTTTAAATAAAATTTCGATTTGCCAACGTAAAGAATACCAATCATGTACTTGTCCCATCGGGACAATATCTGTAGGGGTGTTTGTCATATATACATTGATACCACTGAGTCGTTTACTACGAGGAGAATACTTCATTCCTTTCTTTTTTTCTCTTACAGCTTGATCTTGTAATCGTTTTTGTTGCTGTTGTTTTGTTAATCGATGAACAATTACACGAGCTGGCACTTTATCAATCA
>NZ_LXLV01000052.1 GCF_001757995.1 Bacillus mycoides
TGTAAAAGTTGGACGGCCGCCTTATTAAACCGTTGATTCAGTCCCTCAGGACTGATGAGTACTTCTGTTGATGCTTCTAAACAGCTAGATAACTGAGTTAAAGAAGTCATAGCTACATTTTGGCTCAACCATACACATAAAGCTACTAAATCTTTTGCTTGGTACTTACTGGTTCGTTGTACAAAGCAAACATCTCTAGCAAGATCCCGTAAGGTATTTGGAGATAAAAAACTTTGAATCTCTTGAGCAAATAGTTGTAATTCGTCATACACAGAAACAGACATAAAAAACGCCATCCTTTCCTATGATTCTACAGAAAGAATAGCGTATTTTTTCATTCTAGGGGGTATTTCTTTTTATTAGCTTGATAGCGATGGGGCGAAACCCCTATTAAAGGTATTTCCCCTTCTAAAATAGAAGGTACTTGCAATTTTATTACGAATTACAGTTGAATTCATGTTACTTAATCGTTCCCATCCCGCTAATTTTAATATTAACCTTGACGTTTACATCGCCTTTTGCTAATTCGTTATTCCATTTATTTTGGACTTTTTTCCATTCTGGATATGTGTAAGTTCTTGCATATTCTCCAAGCCCAATAGGGTCGATTTTGGCAGTTTGTATTTTTTGTATTAATTGCTTGAAATCAGCTTCCAGCTTAGTTTCAATCGCCTTTTGTAATTTTGCTGCGTCCCTTCTTGTATTAAACGAAAAAAGCCGTTCTGTAATACCGATTCTCATCTTTACATCGACATTAAATATAAAATGTTTATCATATCTTGCCTTTGTCTTTACTTTAATACCATAGGCAGTAAAACTTATCAAATCTTTATCTTGGCTATTCGAATTTAGCTTAATTGGAACTGTAAATGGAAACTCACCTGCAGTTCCCTGTTGCAAAATGCGTAATAGTTTGTTTTCATCAGGTTTTAGCGTTAATTTATACCTTCCTTTTTCATCCAATAAAGCTGTACCTGTCACCCATATTTTATCCTTTTTTTTCATCTCAGTAATATTTGCTGTTACCCCTTTGTCTGCTCTTTGTTCATATAGTTCTTGAAGAGTTGTTTTTACTGTGATATTTCTTAAAGAAGCTGTATCAACTAGTGTCGTTAAATATATCGGAAGCCGCGGCTTATCTTTTGGGCTATAGAAGATGACGTCCGAAACAGGTCCATCTACAGCGACAACCCTTGCGGTAACTGTATTTTTGGGATCTCGGTAAAATGGATCGAGGTAATTTTCCCAGTCTTTTCTTTTCAGTAGCCTTTTTCCAACTAAAATAATCTGTGTTTTACTTCCCGCGGTAAGCGCCATAACCGTAGCATCAAATTGGTCTCTAGCTTTTCGAACCGTAGCAGATTTTACACCAGTAGTTTCTTCTTTTATCTTTGCTTCTTTATTGAAAACAGGACTTGATATATACACTAATAAATTATCATTACGATCTAAATCGATGCCAAGAACAAGAGTAAGAGAAACATCTTCAACATTTCTTTGATCAAAGCATCCAGTCATCATGAACACCGATAACAAAATACAACATAGTACTTTTCTTTTCAATGTATCCTCCCCTGGCGAAACTTCTCATATAGACAGCAATACAGCCATAAAATGATAGGTGATATATAGGTTAATCCAAAACCAGCATTCGATAATGTCTGTTGCCAAGTTTCGGCTTCATTCCAACTAGGATGAGTCCAAAATATGAAGCCGATAATGAGCAATAAGAGAACAACTACATGAGAGCTGTGATCTTGTTTTCCAAGTAATTGGCTTGAACAAAATACAGCGCAATATATGATGGGAATCCATGCTGTAGAAACAACGGGTAAGTAAAGAGCCAATAAAATCATGTCAAAACGTTCTAAAAAACGAAACTCAATTACTTTAAGTAAATTTAGTACTGGTTGGTTAAATTGCGTAATGCTATCAGGGCTAAAATAGGCAAAGCAAACAATAGTAGCGAATAAATAAAATAACATCGTTAAAGTATTTGCAATAACCATTCCATGGACTGCATACTGTTTTTTTTGTAAAAAGGGATATAAAAAGAACGCAATATCAAATCCTAAAAAAGCAAAAATAGTGGTCGGTACAGCGGTAAATATAGGTTTCCACCCCTCTTTTAAGAGCGGAAAGAATGGCATCCAACTTCCGTGCTCTTTAAGAGGTATCAAAAAAAATAACGGAATCCAAAGCATCATATAAAAAGTAAGTTCGGAGTACCGCCCTATAATACGAGGGCCGTTACGTGCAACAAGGAAGGTAGGTATCGAAAACAAAAAGATAACGACATAGTCAGGTGTTTTTGGAAGAAGCCATCCCTTAAGATAGAGCATAGCGTTCACAAGAACGATACAAGAATAAAAAGCGAAATACATCATGTAAATAACAACGAATGCTTTCCCTACTATTTTTCCAAACAATCGTATAAGAATGTCATAAATCGTATCCTCGGGATATCTTGCAGCAGTTTTCACCATAAAAACACCTGATATTGTGGAGAATATCCAACCAATCAATATAGCTATCCATCCATCTGTTCCAGCTTTTTCTGCAAGCACGCGTGGAAGCGATAAAACGCCAGTGCCCACCTGCATGCCATTAATTAAAACAATGTACTGTATAAGCGTAATGTCATTATAGGCATACTTTTTCATAGTTTCACCTTTTATTTTGATTCTTTCCTTGTCGAATAGATTGAATTGTTCCATTACCCTTAGGACGCTTTCTTAAAGCCCATAAAGGTAAGCGTATGAAAGTATCTTTCATATCCGCAAAGCGAAATGGTGCTAATGGCGTTCCGTAAGGGGTACCTAGCGATTCAAGACTGATTAGATGTCCAATTAATGTCATCCACCCGATAACAAGTCCAACAATTCCAAATAAGGCAGCTGCTAGCATCATCGGAAAGCGTAAAAGCCTTACTGCCGCTCCCATATCATAATTAGGGATAACAAAAGAAGAGATGGCGGTAACAGCAACAACAATAATCATAATGTTGCTTACAATTCCCGCCTGAACAGCCGCCTGTCCAATGACAATACCACCTACAATTCCAACTGTCTGACCGATTGGAGTAGGTATCCGTAAAGCCCCTTCTCTCATCGTTTCCAATGTTATTTCCATAAGTAATGCTTCCAAAACTGGAGAAAAGGGTACGCGCGTTCTTGATTCTGCAATAGATAAATACAGCTCTACAGGAATAACTTCAAAATTAAAGGAAATAAACGCAACATAACTCGCAGGCAAAAATAAAGCAATCATAAAGGCGATAAAACGAAGCACCCGAATAGACGAAGCACCTAACCACCTTGTACCGTAATCATCCACTCCTTGAAAAAAGGAAATAAAATTTGTTGGAGTAATTAACACATTAGGCGAATGATCCATTACAGTTACAAATCTGCCTTGTAGAATGTGAGATACTGCCAAATCAGGTCTTTCAGTTAATATAAATTGCGGAAACGGTGAGTAAGGATTATCTTCAATGAATTCTATAAGTTCGCCATTACTAGCAACAGCGTCAACTGTAATATTTTGAATTCTTGTTTCTAATTCCTTCAGCACATCTTCCGAAGCTACATCTTTCAAATATAAAATAGAAATCCTGGTTTTGCTTCGTACACCAATTACTATTTCTTTTATCGTTAATTCACGATGAGGAATATATCTTCGAATCATTGCGATATTTTGACTTCCAGTTTCTATGAATGCTTGATGCGCACCTTTAAGAGCTATTTCATTATGAGCGTCTTCAACACTTCTTTGTGGCCATCCTTTTGTATCCAATTGATGTGCTGTTGTTCGACTGTGAATTAATAAAACACTATCTCCCCCAAAAATAGCATTTTCAATCTGATTCAATGTATTAATAATCTTAATTTGTCCTAATGGAATTGGAAGTTCTGTATTGGTATCAAAATCACTATTCATCAAAGGACTTAGAACATGATTTTGAATCAATTCTTTATCTGTTAATCCAGACAAATATACTAAAGCTGCTTCTAATCCATCTACTGTTATTTGAAACCGCCGAATTACTAAATCAGGAGCTTGACGAAATATGTTCTGAATATCAGCTATGTTTTTGGATAAATCAGCGTCTAAGAGGGAGTCTTCAATATTTTTTTCCTGAAAATGAGTATTGTCTCGTATTGAACATAACTTAGAATTGTCTCTATATTTTAAACGCGTCAAAAATTTAGCCATGATTCCCTCACTTTTTGTGTACCTTTTATAGTATGTTTAGTATGCATATATTAAGAAAAAATATTCTAATAACCAGAGAGGTAATGCCAAAATTATTACTATAGAGTTTTTGGTTCATATTCATAAAAGCACGTCACCCTTTCTCATTAACATAAGAGAATCGTAACGTGCTTTTTACTTCAAGAATAGTCTAAATCCTTAAGTTGATGGGCATGGGGTAATACCCCTCTTTGAAATATTTCAGTTCAAAATGAAATAACATTTCAACATAGACTATCAATCTACCTAGATATTACGACAACCTTCTTAATCGTCTGAATTTTCCGCGCATTAAAGGTTATCACCTAAACAACCTCGAATATTGTAATAAATATACATAAGGAGGTTGATCTATTTTGTTTCGTTCATTTACAAATGGATGTGTTGCCCTTGTGCAGCGTTTCTTACCAGAACCGTTTATTTTATCATGTTTATTAACTGTTTTCGTTATCTTCTTCGGCATGTTTGCAACGCACCAAACACCGGTCGAAATGATTACGCATTGGGGCAATGGCATTTGGGGACTTCTCACCTTTTCTATGCAAATGGCTCTTGTACTCGTGACGGGATCTGCTTTAGCAAACGCTCCTCTTATTAAAAAAGGATTAACGAAAGCAGCGAAACTACCGAAAACGAACCGGCCAAGGTATTATCGCAATTTCAATTGTAAGTTTACTAGGAGCATACATAAACTGGGGATTTGGTATTGTTGTCTCTGTTTTATATGCAAAAGAAGTGGCAAGACAGTTAGAAGGATTAGATTATAGGTTAGCAATCGCTTCTTCTTACTCCGGATTTCTCATTTGGCATGCAGGCCTTTCTGCTTCTATCCCTCTTACGTTAGCAACAGGCGGCGAAACTTTAATCAAAACAACGGCTGGAAGTATTAAAGAAGCGATTCCAATAACAGAAACGTTATTCTCACCATACGCTCTCGTTCCAGTCATTATCTTTTTAATTACGATGCCTCTCATTAATAAAGCAATGCATCCAGATGAAAAACATACGATTACAGTGGATCCAAGTGTATTCCGTGAAGAAGCTGCAGCTCAAGAAGTAGAGCAAAAAACATTCGCTGAAAAAATGGAAAATAGTATGATTATTACACTTTGCATCGGGTTATTAGGTCTTATTTATATTTTTAACTATTTTAGTACGAAAGGCTTTAACCTTACACTTGATATCGTTATTTTTATGTTATTAATTGCGGGTCTTATTTTCCACCGTACTCCGATTCAATATATTCGCGCTTTCTCTGACTCAACAAAGAGCGCTTCTGGTATTTTACTTCAGTTTCCGTTCTATGCTGGAATTATGGGCATGATGATTGGAGTAAATAGTGAAGGGCTTTCGCTTGGAGGAGCTATTTCTACTTTCTTTATTAGCATTTCAAATGAAACTACTTTCCCGCTCTTTACATTTTTAAGTGCTGGAATTGTTAATATTTTCGTTCCATCTGGAGGCGGTCAATGGGCAGTGCAAGCACCAATTATGATTCCAGCTGGCGCTGAACTTGGTGTACCTGCTGCGAAAACAGCGATGGCAATTGCATGGGGCGATGCTTGGACAAATTTAATTCAACCTTTCTGGGCATTACCGGCATTAGCAATAGCTGGTTTAGGTGCTCGTGATATTATGGGATTTTGTGTTGTTAATTTACTTTATGCAGGATTTATCATTAGTCTATGTTTCTTATTTATTTCCCATGCAATTTATAATCGTTCCCCACTCTATTTCCGTAAGATTTAATGCCTCAAATGCAAAAAAATCTTCACATATTTTTTCAATCAAATGTGGATTTTCCCTCAAGAAATTCCACTGTAATACTTTAGGAAGAAAATGTATTTCATATTCTTTACTTCCCCGTACTACCTCATCAACTTCTCTTTCACAAATCCCTCTTATTAAATAATCATTTCTTAATTGTATCTGGATTTGTTTTAACGTTTCACTACACTTCTTCAATTGGACTAAACACTTAATATACGTACGAAAAAGTTCGTCATCATACTTACAGCAATTTATAATACGATCAAGTTCATTCATAATGTACGAGCCTTTTCTTCTATTTGTAATAACCACTTTTCCCGCTTCTCTACTTTACTCGTTTTCACAGATTGAAAAACAGACCGTTTTATATCGCGAATACCACAAAAACGTAAAACCCCTCGTTTCATCATAATCCAATCTGCTGATCGATATAATAGTGCCACGTACCATAACGGTGAGTCTAACGTATTAATAACCCATGCTTTCTTTCCTTTCAATAAACCTTTCGGTAATGACCCCTCATATTTATAAGCAAATCCAGCTACAAAAATACGATCGATAAATCCTTTTAAAATAGCAGGCATGCCCCACCACCATATCGGATATATGAAAAGAAGAGTATCCGCCGCTTTCACTAATTCTCTATATCGCTTCGTCTCTTCTTCATATAGTAAATCCCGTCTTTTTTTCTCTTCATTAAATACAAGCACTGGATCAAATTGTTCTTTATATAAATCAAGTAGCGTAACAGAATGATTTGTTTCCCCAAGTCCTTTTTGTACATGCTCTAAAATTGCTCCATTTAAGCTTGAAGGATTAGGATGAGCATATATAATTAGTACGTTCACTACAAGGCAACTCCCCTCTACAATTAAATCTTCCCTTTCTTTAACATCTTCTCTACAACTTGCACATTTTTCGAACTTTGTAACAAACGATTTAATACTGTTAGTAACTCTTCTTTTTCTAAACCGTTCAGTTTCTCTTTAACCGTACTCTCACCAGCACCTTGAATATCGTACACAACTGCCGCCATATGCTTACAATAATTTTCATAGGGACACTCGCAGCTGCTTTTTGTAAAATCAGTAAGGTCAATAATTACTTCATAGTTTCCTGCATTTCCAGTAACGAAAGCAAATACTTTCTTTTCTTGTATTTCAACATCTTCTACATGTCCCTCTTCATAATATTCATAACCTTTATCTATAATGTACTTTGGAATCCATTTCGTTATATCTTTTAATAAGTAAGCGTACATCCTATCACCTCTTCCTTTAATTCCCTTTTGACTTCAAAAACCCTGCATGTTATTCTAATTACTGTCAAGTAGCGAGTCTACGTGACAAAACGACTGACACCTATTCGGCGAAGGTGTCTCTTTTATTTGCAGCCGATAATGAAGTGCCTCTTTCAGGCACATTCAATCTTTGACACTACACACTCAACACCATTCCCTTGTATCAGGCTGCTTTAGCAGTCTTTTACGCTACATACTTCGTTATTTCAAGAAAAAAAGAGAGCCTAGCTCCCTTTTCCCGCTTTATAAAATACCCCTTTTTCAGCATAGCGATATTCATCATCAGCTAAAGTAATTTTCCCATCCAGTTTGAGTTCATCTAATAGTCTTGATAAATAAAATTGATGTAACATTTTTTTCGTGAATTTTCCTTCATGATGCGAAACGATATGTTCTTGAATATCTAACAATGATATTGGCTTATCTTGCTCTATCATATATTCATAAACTGTACTACGCAGTTTTACGTATTTTTCGAGTGTCACAGTACTCCGCAACCCCTTTCTTCTTATTATATGTTTTCGTAATCGGTTTTTTTGCAACAAAAAAACCTCTCCGATAAGAAGAAGTTACGTATATCTTCGTCTTATCTCCCAGAACAAATATGTTCTGCTGGAATTAGCACCTGCATCGCGGTTGCTGGGTTTCATCGGGCCAGTCCCTCCACCTCTCTGGATAAGAAAATATTCACTTTAAATTTAACTATACGTAATTTTATTATAATTGTCAAATAAATATAAAAAATTATATTTTCTTCTTTATTGTTCATACTACAAAAAGATGCACAAAAGGAGGCTACTACGTTGCAAAAGAATGCTCGTGGATACGTACAAGATTCTTTTCATTCATTACAAGAAGCGAAACATTGTTTAGAAGATGCATTACAAACTGTTGAAGAAGATTTTAATCGTGCACGTATTGAACAATCCCTTTACGCTGTAGAGCAAGCATTACAAAGATGCGATTATACCGTTCACATTTTAGAACAAGAATGAAAACTTCCCATCACAAGATGGGAAGTTTTTTTCAAATGGCATACTTCATCATTATTACCGTTATTATTAAAAAATATACAGAATTAACAATTTCTAAAATCCCTACTTTTAATATAGAAATCTTTTTGCCATACAACATAATGGCCCGAATTACACTTGGTACAAATATGAGTGAACACCATGGATTTATAGCAAATACGATTACCGTTAATACAATATGATATCCCCAAGATATAAAACGATACTTCGGATTATTTTTTTCACGAATCATCGTTTTCACATAAAACGTACTTCCTAAAAAATATAGAAATGAAATAAGCGCAATGAATAATGCTGTTTTATCTATGAATTTCATGGAGAAATAATAACTGATTAAACCACCTATACAAAATACAATAATCGCACAAATGTCATTTAGTAATGCTCGTTCATTTTTTTGACGAGCGTAATACATATTTACAATAAACAATGGAATCATTAATACTGCGAATAAAAGAATTCGCCATTCATATAATAAAGAAATCATCCCAAATACAAATGCAATGATAAAATAAACAATGGCAGCGTGTAGAAATTCTTTTTTTCGTCTTTGCCTTATGTACATGAGAAATGGATAAGTAGCTAGATAGATAAAGAACCAGGCTAAAAACAATGGGATATGATAAAAAGTAGGTTTACCAAGTAATACACTTAATAGAAATGGTATAACAAACATAGCCCATGCACCATGTTGCTTCGGAATAACTAACTTCATTAACTATACACCTCCCCCTTGAAAAAAGTTCTCACCTACTATTATACAAATAATTTTATAGGATAAAGGATGTATATTGGATCTATTTTTTGACAATAAAAAATGCTTCTTACAATATGTAAGAAGCATGAAAGAGGCAAACGAATATGTAAGTCGCGACCCTACCTTATATGAGTATGCTTTTCTATGTCACGTTATGCTCATCTAATATACCGTATTTCTTTTTAAATCTTGTGAGGATCGTAATCCATGACGTACTAAATAACAAAAGGAAAATAACATTCGATATCGCGTGACTAAGATCGAAAGAAAAACTTGCGACATAGTAAGCAATAACTGTTTCCCACGTTGCTTCCTGTATAAAACCAAGAAGACCCCAGAAATTCATAATCCAGCCAAATAAAAATCCAACGACGAATCCGTACAACAGTCTTCCCCACAGTTTTTTCATTAAAAATGTATTACGTAATAGTCCAGCTATAAATCCGATCATACCCCAAGAGAACATTTGCCACGGCGTCCACGGACCTTGTCCTAAAAAAATATTAGATACAATGGCCGCCGTTGCCCCAATCATAAAGCCAGTTTCACTCCCAAAAACAATTGCAGAAACGATAATAACAAACGAAGTCGGTTGTACACTCGGTAAAATCGAAAATGGTACTCGGCTAACTGCTGCGATCGCCGCTAACACAGCAACGATAACAATTTCACGTGAAACAAACGCCTTCCTTTCAAAACGGATATAGAAAGGTAACATAATGATAGCTAATAAAAACAAACTACTTACCATGTAATAACCGTCCATAATAAGAGTCGTAAAGAGTAGTGTACACATTACAACGGCAAAAATAAATATTATGAATGCAACATATCGTTTGGACACGCTTCGTACACATCCTCCCACGTTAATGCATACGGTAACTCTTTACGAATGAATCGATTAATAGATGTTGTATAAAAGAAGTTACCACTAAAGAATTCTTTCGGAGCATCATTCATAATGACCTTCCCGTCAAATAACATCATGCACTGATCTACATACTTTGCTGCAAACTCAATATCATGCGTTGCCATTACAATTGTTGTACCTTCTTTTTGCAACTGTTTAAATAGCTCTCCTACTCTTTCCTTTTTCCATGGATCTAATCCCTTTGTCGGCTCATCCAGTAATAATAAAGTTGGCTTTGATAATAACGTTGTACATAATGCAAGTAGTTGTTGCTCTCCGCCACTACAATCATGTGGATGGCGCTCTTTAAGCGAATCTAGCCAAAACTTTTCCAACATCTCTTCTGCTATTACTCTTCCCTCTTCACCATATAATTCATGAGCACGCTCATAAACCTCTTCCCAAACTGTATCAAATGTAAAATGATAGTATGGATGTTGCGATACGTACCCTATACTTTTAAATCGTTCTTTCGAATCAATTTTATGTATCACTTTTCCATTCCACTTTACTTTCCCTCTTCTAGCTTTTTGTAATCCTGCTAAAATCGTTAACAGTGTAGACTTCCCAGTACCATTTTTTCCAACGAGAACTGTCCATTTCCCTCGTTCGATGTTCACTGTTAAATCTCGCAAAATGATTGGACTATTTTTTTCATATTGAAAAGATATATGCTCTGCACTTAAAATCACTTCTTGCTTCTCACGTTGTTCCACTTGCTCATTCCTATATGTTATCGCTGAAAAATCATTCATTTTCATTTGTGCTTCTCGTACTGTAAACGGGATATCTATCGCATTCCACTCTAAAAACAATCTTGGAATTTGTGGAATAAATGGACGAAATTTTTCTACTTCCCACATTTTCGCTATAACAGTGTTAGGACTACCATCATAAATGATTCGGCCGTTCTCCATACAAACAACGCGTGTTGCGAGGGGTATGACTTCATCTAAACGATGTTCACTTAAAACTATCGTAATTCCGAGTTCTTCATTAATACGTTTTAACAATCCTAAAAATTCTTTCGCAGCAATCGGATCTAACTGTGCTGTCGGTTCATCCAATAATAGTAGCTTCGGCTGCATAACTAATACTGCTGCTAAATTTACTAGTTGTTTTTGACCACCAGATAAAGTATGAACAGATTGATGTAACAAATCTTGAAATCCTAAAAAGCTAATGAGTTCCGCTATTCTTTTTTGAATAATATGTGATGATAGCCCGATATTTTCTAAAGAGAATGCTAATTCTTGAATAACTGTATCCATTACGAGCTGATTTTCTGGATTTTGAAATACCATCCCAATTTCTTGGGCAGATAATAAATCTGGTACATCTTCTAATAAAGCGCCATCATAAAATGTATGTCCAGAACGTGTGCCAATTGGAAGTAACTCCTTTTTGAAATGTTTTAATAAAGTTGTCTTCCCAGAACCTGAACCGCCAGCAAGTACTATAAATTCTCCTTTTTGAACAGAAAGAGAAATGTGCTGTAACGCGTATTCATTCTCATCAGCATATATAAATGATAAATTCTTTATTTCTGCATGCGCCACCATATCCATTCCCTTCCTTCCATTACAATCGGTAAACTAATAAACATCATAAATAGGAAAAACATCATTCCATCATATTGCTGGAATAGTATTGATTCCACTTTCGGATAAATGATCAATTTCCCTCCGCCGTAATAACTAAATATGAATGAAGTTATTAGTAGCAAAATTAAATAACTGAGCGTATACCAATCACGTCTTTCCATTCTATATCGAATATAAGTCGTACGTTTCGTTACACCAAATCCGCGAGCTTGCATAGAATCTGCTGTTTGTAGTGCATCTTCTAACGAACAAACTAATAACACTTGCAGTAATTTCATCCCATTTTTTATACGCTCAATGAGTGAACCTGAATCTAATTGCACACCTTTCGTTTTTTGGACGAGTGTAATTTTCTTTAACCGCCTAATAAACAAAGGAACAAACCTCACTGTAATCATCGTTAACAATGCTACTTTCGGTGATATTCTTGAAAACAAATATAAAAATTTATGACTCGAAATAATATCGTTATAGGAAGCAAACGTAAACATAATCGCAACTAATAATAACCCCATAACAAGTCCATACATACAGGCCTCAAGCTTAATCCGGCTATCTCCTAAATGAAATAACGTAGTCGCTCCTCTATGTGTTAATAAAGAGTTAAATAAAATAACCATCAAAAAGAACACGATAGTACTAGGTAGCATCTTTCTTATTTTCTCACCATTACCTTGTACTATATTTAAAATTACTATTAGTATAATCGCTCCAATTAAAAAAAGAGGATGAAGACACATCATACATAGTATCATCACCCCAATATAATAGAAAAAATTCACAAAAGGATGTAAAGAAGAAAAACTTATTTTCATAGTCCTTTACCGAAGATCCTTTCCTATTTTAATACAAACACCCACTCGATTGTATCTCCTGGTTTTACTTTAACTACACCAGCACTATAGTTTGGAAAAGCACCGTTCACACGATATTTCCATCCACTAGTTGCAGTAATATCTTTTTCATATAAATCATTAATACCTTTTACATAAATATCACCTTTAGAGCCCATTGCATCAACCTCTAATCCTGTGCTCGTTAGCACACTATAAACAGTGTCTCCTTCTTGTACATCAACCTTCTTCGCACCTAATAAATATCCTTCATTTCCTTTTACGGAGATAGTAACTTGTTTTGCTTTAGGTACTGGTGGTACTGGTGGTGGTACTGGATCTAGTGGTGGTACCGGTGTTGGCGGAGCTGGTACATTATTGTTCTCTTCTGGATTTTTCTTTTGTTCCTGCTTTGGTGTTTCTTTCGGCTGATTAACAACCTTTGCTTCTTCTTTAACCTCTGGAGCTTTCGGTTGCTGGGGTTTCTCTTCTTGTACTTTTTGTTGCTCTGGTTGTTTATTTACAGCAGGCTGTTCCTTTGGTTTCTCTTCTTTCTTTACTTCAGGTTGTTCCTGCGCTTTTTCTTCTTTTTGTTTCTCTTCTACTTTTTGCTCTTGTTTATCTTTCTGCTCTTCTTGTTGGTTCTGTTCCGGTTCAGCTTGTTTCTCTTCCGGTTTTGGTACAGCTTTTTGTTCTTCCTGTTTCGCTACTTCCTTTTTTTCTTCTTGCTTCGGTTCTGCCTTCTTCTCCGGCTTTACAGCCGTTTCTTCACATCCGGCTAATAACCCCAATGAAAGAATTAAAGAAATGAACCATTTCATCTTACTCATGCTGCCCCTCACCTTTCATATAAAAATTAGGAGCAAATGATTGCTCCTAATTTTTGTTAAGCTGCTTTACGTCTCCATAATACATATGCAGAAGCGATACATAATACACCCATACCTACTTGTGTAGCTGCACTATGAGAAGATGCTCCTGTTTGTGGTAATTGATTCTTATTCGTATTTGTTTCTTTATTAACTCGTTCGTTATCTACAACAACTTTTAGATTTTCATCTTTTGGTTGTTTTTGTAACTCTTCTTGTTGTTTCGGTTGTTCTACAACTTCTTTTTCTTCTACAGTTGGTTCTGGTTCTACAATTGGTTTCGTATCGATTTCATTCTCTACTACATTTGACCAATCATAAATCGATTTTCCAAGCTCTTTAAACTGAAGTAAAGCTAAAAATGCTTGCTCTGTAGCCATTCCACTACCGTTTTGATCACTTGGTAACCATTTGAACTCACCATTTTGAAGCTGATATGACATTAAATTTTGTACTGCTTTATTAAGACGATTGTGGTCTACATCTTTAACTAACGATAGTCCAATAATTGCTTGTGCAGTACTATTAGAGTTCTCTTGTCCATCAGCGGCAAAACCGCCATTGCCTAGCTGCTGCTTGTATAAATAATCAACAGCTTTTTGGATAGCTGGCTTCACATCTGCTTGATCTTGATAAGGAGCTAATGCTGCTAATACCATACTTGTTACATCAACGTTACTAGCACTTTCTTTACTACTTGAACTATCATACGTCCAGCCACCGTCTGTATGTTGCGTGTTTAAAAGTGCTTGTACTAAAGCAGCTCGATTCCATTTCGCTTCAACTGGAACCTCATATTTCTTTGTATCTAATGCAAGTAATGTAAATGTGTATCCTGTAACGGAATTCACTTTATCTGATTCAAATAAATTTTGTACTAAATTTTGTCCCTCTACCTTTGTAGGATCTACGTTCATTGCATTCATCATAATAATCGTTCTAGCTAAATCTGTTGCTGAAAAACGATTTAAACGCTTCTTAACTTTTTCAGCTACTGGCTTAACATAGTTTATTTTCGTTTCAAGTGGAACATTTACACCTGAACGAGCAAGTCCAATCGCAACCCAATCACTACCAATTCCATCTTGTAACATCTTTTCTGACGTTTTAGAAATCGCTTCGTTTAATTGTACTGCTGAAATTTCGACTTTCTCTTGCTTTGGTTGTTCTGTTGTTTTATCTTCTAGTTTTGGTTCTTCTGTTTTACCATCTGGGTTTTCTGTTTGCGGCTCTTCTGGTTTTGGTTCCTCTGTTTTACCATCTGGGTTTTCTGTTTGCGGTTCTTCTGGTTTCGGTTCCTCTGTCTTTGGCTCTTCTACAGTTTTACAAGTGCCAAATTTATCTAACGTTTGTTGCAACGTTTCTTGACTCATATTGCTCCAGTCTGCGACGTAACGAAATGCAACAACATCCCCAGACTCTAATTTATAACTATCCGCCCCAACTTCTGCTGATTTGTCATTTACATCATACAACCAACCGCTCGTTGCTCCGGCCATTAATCCATCGATGCCCTTTATATACGTTCCAAATGACATACTTTCAGATGTTACCTTGTCACCCATGACTTTTTGTAGCAAACTAAAAGCTGTTTCTCCATCTTCAATGGAAACTTCTTTCGGACATAACATAATTCCTTTTTGTGATTCACCAATAATTGCAAGTTTCGCTGTCTTTCCTTCAGCAAACGTAATATGTACTGTATTCGCAAAAGAAACAAATACAAGTGCCACTGCCATTAATGATGTAAGCAGCCATTTCTTTAACATTGCCATCCCAAAATTCCCTCCCTTTACTAACATTTACACAAAAAAAGACCCTTTAAGGGTATGCGGTTGACACTCTCTTTTTGTAAGTGTCGAACAAAAATGCACAACACCTCCTACCCGCATTATTCGCGGCTATATTTGTATAGGAAAAATAATTTCGTTTATGAACGCACCATTGTGATAACATTCACTTTTCTAGGCAAAATTTACTCCCTTTTCAAGTTATCCCGCTATTCGCCGAGCAGTAAGACCCCCACCTCAAATTCAGCGAAAGCAAAGAAGTTAGGTGGGGATCAACTGCCCGTAAATGCCCGATTGGTGAAGGCTAATAATCAGTGGGGATGAACAAAATCCCCACTGATTAAAGTTTCACTTTATCGTAAATACGATAAACCTATACATTCTGCAAATTTTGATTTTCTGTATTATTTTACTATTGACAAAGAATTTTGTCCATGCTTTATCGGATTTATTTTCTAAGAATAATAGCTTAATAGCCTTCCATTAATAGAAGTCATCCCTCACTATGTAAGCTTTTATCACTAACAATAATTCCATCTTCATCTACATAAACATATTCATTCGGTTTCCATTCAACTTTACCAAATTGCAATGAAATATTTCGCTCTCCTTTTCCTTCTTTTACACTTCTATTCGGCATCGTCCCTAACGCTAAAATACCAATATTAATATTTTTTAATTCACTAGAATCGCGAACATATCCATTTACAATAATTCCTGCCAACTTTCTTTCTTCCGCAATAGCTGCCAAATTATCGCCGAGTAACGCGCAATTAGTAGAGGCCTCACCATCAACAACTAATACCGTTCCTTCTGGTAATGTTTGCAATCCCTCTTTCACTAGTACATTATCATCCTTCACTTTTACTGTTGCGATTTTCCCATAGAATTGTTCTTTCTTCCCATAAGATTGAAAAGACTGGCGACATATTTGTAATTCTTGTTCAAATTCATCACATAGATCGGTAGTTTTCCACATCTCTTTCCCTCTTTTCTTTTTATATTACATATTCTTGGATCTTTTTCGTTTCCCTGTCTAATGTTGCAATAATTTGTATGTACGGTGAAAGTCATATACAAATGAAGGAAAATAAAGCTTACCACTTGAAACTATTGCTTTAAGTAAAAAGCTTTATTATAATCTATTCCACTCCTATGAAAACCATTTGTTCTAACATAAACATAAGAAGGGATTGATCATAATGATCAATCCCTTCTATCAAAGTATAATACCTTTAAACATCTTAGTTCCAAATTTTATTCACCCATTCAGGATGATCAATAAAAGGATTGCGATTATGTTGATATTTTGTAAAAATCACTTCATTACGCTTTCGCTCTAGATTATCGACAGGGTCTTGTTCATTCCATTTTAGTAAAACAGATAGTTTTCCCATGTATGGATCTTTATTGTTATTCACCTTTTCATTTAGCTCTAAGTCTATTTCGCCGTTGTCTCCTTCATAACGAACAGCCATGTAAAACAGCATTCTAGCGATATCTCCTTTTACACTATCACGAGGTTCCCAAGAATCACTATCATATTTACATTCTGTCGCTTCCGAATGATTCACACCACCATTATCAAAATCCAGATTTCCACGTGAACTATTTACAGATACATCCGTCGCTCTTAAATGATGCAGATCTGTTCCAGCTCCTGCAGCCGTTCCAAAATCACCGTGAGATTTTGCCCAAACATGCTCTCGGTTCCAGTTATCAACTCCTGAACCATTCGTAAGTTTCCCTTGCGAACGCCCAGTATATAAGAGCAACACATTATTTTTATTATTTGGATCTTCATCAGTATCTCTTAGCGCTTCCCAAACCGCACTGTATGATATCTTTGTATGATTATCAATAACATTATGAAGTTCCTTCTTTAATTCTAAACCCGTTTTTCCTATAGCGTTATTATAATATGTATCGTCATAGTTTTTTACAGTAATCTCTTGTGCTGAAAACGTATCTACTTGTGGAGATACTGAAACTACTTCACCCTGTATGATATCTGTGAATGATAGAGATGCAGAACCTAAAATAAAAAATGAAGATAGTGTAACCATAGCAAGTTTTGTGTTTCGGAACTTCATATACCCATTTCCCCTTTAAAATATAATTTGAAGTCATTCACTAAAAATTTTCTCCCTAAAACTACGAAAACGTTTAAAACTCCATTCCCCTTCTCTTTTTATTTAATACAAAACCCTATTCAGTCTGTATCATTTCCACACTTTTGGTTTATCTACTTTTCACAAGGAATATCCTTCTCTAGTAAAGATTATTAAACTATTCTTTACAATTAAAAAGTAGTTTAATGATAACTTATAAATTTCAATTTTTTTATGCAATTATACATATTTGATGAATCGTTCATAAAAACATTTTGAATAAAAATCATTCAAAGAAAACCGTGCAACAAAACATATAGAGTCTAGGACAAGAATAATAAAAATCAAGATGATAGCTCGACCTTTCCTTATTTCCATAACCGTCTTTATTTTTGTGTAAAACCCTTCTTCCTCTGAAGAATATGTACAAAAATAGATTGGATACCATGAGGCACCAATCTATTTTAATTAAAGAAACTGTGTTAATTCTGAGTTCACAACACGTTGTGCAGTAATGATAACACTTTCAGCTGTTATTCCATAAACACTATATAGTCCACCAGGTTGATTAGGTACAATTTGAACTTCATATTCGAATGCTTGTCCAAAAGCAGGATGAACTAAACTTAGAGTTTCAATAGCAGAAGTATTAGAATTCACATTGAAGTTTACCTGTTCAATTAATACTATTGAACCGTTAAGTCTAAAAACTCTAGCTACTCCAGTAAGTGGGCCAGCAGTACGGTTAAGGATCTTCACCCTAACTCTATTTGCATTAGCAGGTTGATTTCCTAAGTTTTCAATAGGACCCGTAGTAAAAGCCATATTACATTCACCCCCATTATATTATTATGATATTCAACGTTATATATTAATGCTATAAACTAATTACTCAATTTATTTTAAATAAAAAAGCTCATTTCTTATCTTTTTCAAATAAGAAACAAGCTTTTCTTTTCCAACTACTAATCCTAATATAGGTCTATCTGTCTCGGAAACTTTTGGAGTTACTTGATGTTTATGTTGAGAATAGAACTACCTTTATTTACTTATTTAT
Source organism: Bacillus mycoides (assembly GCF_001757995.1). GTDB lineage: Bacteria > Bacillota > Bacilli > Bacillales > Bacillaceae_G > Bacillus_A > Bacillus_A mycoides_B. Next base: position 18,290 of record NZ_LXLV01000052.1, read on the forward strand.
TTGGCACCGAATCTATATACTTTTTAACTACTTCATATACATATTCTTGATTTGCCGCTGCTGTATTCGGGTTGTATTTTCCGCCGTTTGTTTTATTGTTAGATAATACTCGAATTCCTAAGAATGGTACGTCATAAGCTTTTGCGATTTGCGCTGCGGCAGCGCCTTCCATTTCTTCTACAGATGTACCGTATTTTGTATGGAACCACTTAATTCGATCAACTTCATTATTCCAAACGTCTGCTGAACCTATAGTACCTTCTACCACTTTACCTTTTGTATACTTGTCTTTTACTGCATTAGCTGCTGCAAGTAAATCCTTATCTCCCTCGTAGTATCGGATTTTCTCAGCATTTGGATCTTCTCCTGCACTTCCTTCAGAAGCCATCAGGTCCATAGATATCCATTTTGCCGGCTCAATCCCTTGGTTCTCATTCATATTTGTTGTTTTTAATGAACCTATATTCGCGACTTTTTTTCCTAAAACAATATCAAATACGTTTAAATTAGGATCATGTCCACCTGATGTTCCTTGGTTAATAATCGCTATAGGCTTATATTTTTCAATAGCCACTGCTGTAGCGGCTGCTGTATTTTCCATTCCTTTACCTGTTTTCGCAACGATTACAGGATAATTGTCTACAGTTCCTTTATAAAATACAAAAGTTCCAGATTTTTCTTCTTTCACATTTTTTAACCTTTTTGCAAATTTTTCAGCTTCTATTGGCATTGGGCCTTGAATTAAGATAGGGTTTTGAGTGCTTTTTGCCTCTGCTACTTGTTTTGGACTAGCATTACATCCTGCAAGTATTGAGAATGATAATGCGATAGTAGTTGCTAGAGCACCATATTTTTTCAACAGGTTTTTCTTCATAAATAATCTCTCCTCTTTCTCTTGTTGTTTTCTATACTCGATGTTTTGGTCCAAAGAAAAAAGCTCTAGAAATTGTAGAAGAATCTCTACTTTCTAGAACTACGGTAGTCAAAGTTAATTAAGCAAAAGATGAGACCATTGCTAAATTATAGATCGGTAGCGGCTCAATACACCGAACGACCGAATACTTTAACCCGTAGTCCAGTTCTTTCATTGGGAACTAGGTAGAAACGCTCGGACCATATTACCGAGTATATACGAGTGATGTTATTTAAAATTATTATATTGGTAATATAACAAACTATTAGTGTACACGCAATATAAAAGTGAACATTTTCAATAAAAATAATAAAAATGTTCGTTTTTGAAACTTAAATCATTAGGGTTTTTAATTTTAAAATGGATAACAACGATAAAAAACTTATACCCCATATACTAAACTAGATTAACCTACAACAACCGATCTTTTACAGACAATTACTCTCCCTTCCAACTTCCTCACCTTCTCCTAATATTGAGCTGAGAGTCTTACTGCCCGCATATTGCGAAATAAAATGCGTATCCATCCAATTCACAATAATTTCTTCCAGCTTCGGATGAAGCGGCTTATCTGCACCTTCCGCATAAATCTTTTTAAATTCTAACGCTTTAAAATCACCTTCAAAATATTTTAAGGTATGATCCATATTTTTTATTACATATACTTCAGAATCACCCTTAACATAATTACCAATTCGCTTCGCTTTTTCAGGATTTGTCTGAAAGTCTTTATCACCAGCAATTGCTAGTACTGGACATTTTACTTTCATTAAATCTTTATAAATGTCATGCTGAAAATGCTCTCTAAGCCATTTTGCATTCATTGGCTTAAAACCAATTTTAACAATATCTTTTTTGGAGTTTATCATTTTCTCTGTTGCTTTTTGCGCCTGCTTTTCTCCTCGTTTCTCAATATTGAGAAGACGCATTAACTTTCCTTTTATTCCTTTTTGCTCTTTTAACTCTTTATAAATAATCTCTCTTTGTCTTTTAGTAGCTTCTTCTAACGATTCCGCAGCTCCTGTAAGAAGTATGAGTCCATTAACTGGTGTTCTTGCGTTTACTACAGTCGCTAACATACACCCTTCACTATGACCAGCTAAAATGATATTTTCCGGATCAACAAATGGTTGCTCTTTCAAATACGCAATAACAGCTTCTATATCGGATACTAAATCCCACATCCCAGCTTTCATAAATTCACCCTCACTGGCTCCAACACCACGTTTATCAAAACGTAATGTAACTACTCCGAGGTTTGTAATCAGATGTGCCAAGTCTTTATACATATTCCCTTTCATATTCAGTGGCACTATCGTTCCATCACGATCAACTTCTCCAGATCCAACGATAATTACAACAGCAGCATACTTCCCATCATCTTTCGGCTTCGTAATCGTACCACGCAAAGTTATTTCACTATTTATCGCTACTTCATATTCATCAAAGACCATAATTTTGTCCTCCCTCTATTCTTTTATATCCAATTTGAATTTCAAACTCGCTATCATATTTTTATACTCTAGTAAGTCTTTCATCGATGCGAAAATCGGGTTCTCTGCAATACTTTGTAGCATACTCCGCTTTATAATCTCTTCATTTCTAACCGTTTTAGCGCCAAGCGGAAATTCTGCAAACCATCCATCAATTGCATCAAAATATGAATCGCCGTGTAAATGCAGGCTATTTACTGTAAAACTAGCTGCACAAACTGTTGCATACTTCCGTAGCATTTCTAATGCACGTTCAAAATTTTCTTGCATACAATATACTTGTGCAGCAGCATAGTATACTTTTAAAGTCATATTAGGATGTAGTTTTTCTATTTCATACATGTCTATTAACATAAAAGCTCTATTTAAAATTACCTCTACCTTTTCAGCGCTTGAGGCATTTACTACTACATAATTCGGTATTGTTGCAACGAGTTGTATTAAATGTTGGTACATACTAATTTGCATCATTTCATTCGCCTTTTCAGTATTTCCAAGCATTTGATACGCCTGCGCGATCAAATCTTCCTCTGGAACTTTAGGACGTATCGTTCTGCCAAGCAATTGCAACACTTCATTTGGTCTATTGAGTATAAGATAGCAAGTTGCTTTAAACGATACCGCCTCTTTCACAAGAGAAACATCATCATAAAATAAAAAAGAATCTCCATTTAAATTATATTTAGGTCATAGATGTTAGACTCAATAAAATCAAAGGCAGAAACATATTTGATATGTACAAAATGTTCCTGCCTATTTTATTATGTGGAGTCCCGCCACATCCATCAACTTAAGAATTTTTTAACACCCATAAAACAAAAAATGTACATTTTCATCAGGAGATGTCAATTTTCTCGTTTTGGGGGATTTGCTTTTCTTAGTTTGATTGTAATGGAGTACTGCCAGTATTTTTGAAAAAAACACGCTAGGTAAAAAAATACAATAAGCCGTCCATTTGGACGGCTTATTTACATAATTCTCGTTATTGTACCTTTTCGGGGGTTCGGGAAAAAATGCCCAAAATCGCAAAAAACTTTACCTTCGCAAGCGTTAATACCAAAACGAAACCAACTGTACCATTTTAAATAGCACAGTTGGTTTCGTTTCTATTATTTGGTAGCTTAATTATTTTCGTTTTATTGTTTTTCCTTTTTTAACTTTTTAATTTTTTCCTTTAAGTCATTTGTTTTTATGAATTTTTCTTTAAAATCTTTATTTTGCGGACTCACAGTATCTGTATTTTCATCCACTGGAAATCTCCCTTGGAAATCACCACTAGTTACATATTGACAACTAATTGGGCCTTTATATTTTTCCAAAAAAAGAATTACTTTTTTATTTTCTTTTATAACAGGAGCATTCTCAAAAACTACTTCAAATTGTTGGCCATCTTTCATTGATTGCTCCGTATCAAATGTCTTTTTATTTTTTGGATCGGACTTATATTCGAAAACTCCACCAGTTTGAAGAACCGTTATTTTATCGCCTACTTTAAGCTTATCATTACTTTCTAATACATCTGTGACAACAACTGTTGAAATGGTAAAATATACTTCGTTATATATCGTATATTTATTTTTAACTATATTCCCTTCAATTGCAGAGGAGCTGTCATTTACCAAAGTGGATGTGTCGTCATAGTATTTCACCATTTTTCCACCCATATTAATTACAGGAAAATCATTTGACTGGGAGTTATTTGCTACCTCAGCAGTTTTTATCTGAGTTTTATTTACCGTTGCATCGGTTTTACTATTAAACTGAGAACATCCAGAAGCCAATAATACAACTGTTGTTATTATAGAAAATGGAATATATTTTTTCATTTTAAGGTCCTCCTATTAATTATTATGGGTACATCCTTGTAATTTCATCTAAATCAGCTTTACTTGGCGCAAGTACTTGCGGCCATTTAATACGCATTACACTTGTACTAATATCGTTATGAGCAAGACCCATAGCATGCCCTATTTCATGAGAAACAACACGTTCAGTGTTGGTATCGTAGTTTTGCATATCTGCATAGTAGTAATCGTTCATATTAATCTTAGACCAACTCCAATTACCTGTTGGTGTTCCGGACCATGAGTTTAGCTTGGTACTACTACGGTACCATTCTGTTGAACCATACCATCCTGTATTCCCAAAATTACTAAACATTATATCAATATCACTATCTGGTCTGTTAGTAGTTTGGCTAAACCAAATAGGTGTCCAGGTAAGTCCACCATTACTATTATTCCATTTTGTCATTGCGTTTACAGATGAGTTCCTTTGATAAGTATTTGCATTTCCAATGTAATATAATTTATTACCTACACCGCCAATCATTCTATAACTATTATACGCATCTGCTGCATAAACCTTGTTTTGAATGTTAAAACTCAAGAAACCTAAGATTAAAATTAGCGAACTTAAAACAAGAAATCTTTTCCTGCTTCCCCTCATTGATAACCTCTCCTTTTTTAAGTTTGATTATTTTCTAATCAGCGAATACCATCTTTGGAGAAAATACGTACCCTCTCTTGTTTATTGGACCAAAAATTGTAACCCCCTAGTTACCGTTTTGTTTATCCTCCTTTCGAACATTGTTTAATTTAGGTACCTGTATAAATTTTATAATATTCACACAATAATATTGATTCGTCATTTCCCGTGTGTTTTCTACAAATTTTACAGAAGTACGTAGATTGGCAGAACATTTAAATAAACAACAATTTCCTACTCGGTGTATTTTTGTAGTAAGCTGATTTTTTCGGCTCGTTTGCTTTTCTGGCCAAGCCGAAGGACAAAAAGCAATTGAAGACCAAAAGACAAGATCAAAACAAAAAGGCACTCCCTCCGAATCCAATAGAAGGATAGCCTTTCTTTTACCGATGGTTATTTCTTGAACCCTCATTAAAACACTCTCCCATCCTTTATTTATTATTAAGAGTACCTTTAATCTTAATATTGATAATTATGATTGTTTATTTAAGGTCTTCGCGCCGAGGCTTTGTCCTTCTCCCAAAGCCAAACAAACGATTCAAATTACATGTCTATATTATATTTATTAAACAGAATATTCAATCTTTATTCATTTTGTAAATAAAAAAGGATAATCAGCCCTATAATGGACTAATTATCCTATAAATCTTTATCTAAATTTAATAAAACTAGAACTTCTTTTTCTATGTATATTTATTTCGTTACTTCTCCAAACTGCGCTCTCGTCACTTTCGTCAAATCTTCAACTTTAAGCTCAATTTGCACGCCAATTTTCCCGCCGCTTACAATTATCATTTCAAGTAATTGGGCGCTCTCATCAATACATGTAGAAAATAATTTTTTCATCCCTACTGGTGAACAACCACCGCGAATATACCCTGAAACTTTCGTAATATCTTTAACAGGAATCATTTCAATCTTCTTTTCACTTACTGCTCTTGCGGCTGCTTTTAAATTCAGTTCTTCATCTACTGGGATAATGAACACATGATAATCCTTACTATTCCCTTGAGCGATAAGTGTTTTATATACTTCTCTCACTTCTCGTCCAATTTTCTCGGCCACTGATACGCCATCAATTTTCCCATCGTCCGGATCATATGACATCATCGAATATTCAACTTTTTCTTTATCTAATATTCGCATCGCATTAGTTTTATCTTTTTTCATAGCGGTCTCCTTAAAAGGTTATTTCATATTATTAAGTTTTATTATATTATACACCCTTTTCCATTCCTCCTACATAACTTCACGCATATTTCAAAACTGAAAATATTGATATTTCAAAAATCATCTGTTATACTTTGAAAAAACTTATTAAGGAGAGATTTCATATGTGTACTTTCAATACTTCTTTCCAACTTCATCATCATACGTAACGCCGTGTATCCTAAGAAAATTTTTTCTTCGTGGGTACAGGGCTTTTCCTGTTGACCCACGAAGCGTTCATAAAGCTATGTGGGTATTTTTATACCTGCATAGCTTTTTTAAATTTAAAAGAGGAGTGATTATGGTGGAAATGAAAAATGTAAAAGGAACGAAAGACTATTTACCAGCGGAACAAGTACTACGAAATAAAATTAAAAGAGCTTGTGAAGATACGTTTGAACGTTATGGCTGTAAACCTTTAGAAACTCCAACGTTAAATATGTATGAGCTTATGTCTTACAAGTACGGTGGTGGCGATGAAATTTTAAAAGAAATATATACACTTAAGGATCAAGGAAAACGCGATCTTGCCTTACGTTACGATTTAACAATTCCATTCGCAAAAGTCGTGGCAATGAATCCGAACATCCGCCTTCCTTTTAAACGTTATGAAATTGGGAAAGTATTTCGAGATGGGCCAATTAAACAAGGAAGATTCCGTGAGTTCATTCAATGTGACGTTGATATAGTCGGTGTAGAATCAGTCATGGCAGAAGCTGAACTCATGAGCATGGCATTTGAACTATTCCGAACGTTAAACTTAGAAGTCACGATTCAATATAATAATCGAAAATTATTAAACGGTATTCTCCAGTCTATTAACATCCCTACCGAATTAATGAGTGACGTAATTTTATCATTGGATAAAATCGAAAAAATTGGGATTGATGGTGTACGAAAAGATGTATTGGAGCGTGGAATTTCTGTAGAAATGGCCGACACGATATGTAATACTGTTTTATCTTGCCTAAAGCTTACAATTGCCGACTTTAAAGACACTTTCAATAATACACTTGTTACCGATGGAGTAGATGAACTACAACAACTACAGCAATACTTACTCGCTCTCGGAATAAATGAAAATACGATATTCAATCCATTTTTAGCAAGAGGACTCACAATGTATACAGGCACTGTGTATGAAATCTTTCTAAAAGATGGCACGATTACATCTAGTATCGGTAGCGGTGGTCGTTACGATAATATTATCGGAGCCTTCCGTGGTGATAATATGAGCTATCCAACTGTAGGGATTTCATTCGGTTTAGATGTTATTTATACCACTCTATCACAGAAAGAAACAATATCATCTACAGCGGATTTATTTATTATCCCACTTGGGACAGAATTACAATGCTTACAAATTGCCCAGCAACTGCGTTCTACTACTTCCTTAAAAGTCGAGCTAGAACTAGCAGGACGCAAATTAAAACGTGCTCTTAATTATGCAAATAAAGAGAATATCCCTTATGTGCTTATCATTGGTGAAGAAGAAATATCTACAGAAACCGTTATGCTGCGGAATATGAAGGAAGGCAGTGAAGTAAAGGTTCCCCTTTCTTCCTTAAGTAGTTATTTATAAAAAGAACCACCCTCATTTGGGTGGTTTTTCTAGTGAAGAAATAAATAACCTTTTAGTTTACATAATATAATTATCAATCGCTATAAATGTATTTTTCAGCCATATACAAAAAGAGGGCAGATATACATCTCCCTCTTTTGTCTAACTATTTTTTTTATTATTCTTGTTCTTGCTCGTCCATAATCTTCTCGAACGCCGCAGATACTTTTTCAAATTCCTCGTCATTCTCTATGTATGAGAATTCATTATCTTCTTCTACTTTTAAAAAGAAGATATCAATGTCTTCCTCTGTTTCTGTTTGAATGTCTTCTACAAAGGCAACCGCAATGTATTCTGCTCCTTCGACATCCATCGCTCCAAGCACTTCAACTTCCTGTTCTTCATTATTCTCATCGGTAAGACTAAAAATTTCGCCTACTTCAATTGCTTCCATATTCATTCTCCTCCTATCATACTCTAAAAAATAAAACGTTCAAATTGCACACTTACTAACATATCTTTCCATAAAAAAGTTGAATTCATACAGAAAGAACAACAAATTCTTGCTGGTTCAGCAAAAGTATTCAACTATAAGGATATCATTTATGAATAGGAATGAACATATTTTAAATGAGATAATTGGATTAATTAATTTAAAATCCTTCTTTAGATTTTCGAAAGACCTCTATGTTCCATAATGATTCTTTCATATAGGCAGCAGGCATGCCACCTTTCAATCTGTAAGTAAATACTAAAATGGCACCTCATACCCTAATGCGTTTCCGTACGTTTTTAGGATGAGAGATACATCCTTCTATGTAAATTAAAGAGACTTATGTAGTAATTCCAGTACCTCTTTCATCGCAAAAGGACCATCTTTTTTTACATGCTCCGCGAATTCAGAAACGAGACGTAATGTTTTCACACTTTCGATTGGATGCTCCCCTGATGCACTTTCAGCAGAAAGCATAACAGCATTCGTTCCGTCCAATACAGCCTGAAATACATCCGTCACCTCAGCTCTTGTAGGAATAGAATGATCTACCATAGATTGAAGCATTTGTGTTGCTGTAATTACATATGTATTTGTTCGATTGCACTCACGAATCATCATTTTTTGTAACAGTGGAATAAATTGATACGGCAATTCCACACCTAAATCTCCCCTTGCAATCATAATTCCATCCGCTTCTTTACATATATCTTGAAAATTCTCGATTGCTTCCAGCGTTTCTATTTTTGCAATTAAACTTGGGGCAGTTTCTTTATGCTCTTGTATAAAATCCCGTATTTCTTTTATATGACAAGGTTTTCGCACGAAGGAACACGCAATAAAATCAACATTCTCTTCTAAAAGAAACTGAATATCTTTTTTATCTTTCTCTGTAATAGCTGGTAAGCTAACAGTCGCACCAGGTAAATTCACCCCTTTATGAGAGGCAATATTTCCACCGGTTTTTATTCTCGTTTCTATTTTGTCCGTACTTACCTTTTCAACGATTAACTCAACTTCTCCATCATTAATAAGAATTCTACTTCCAACTTTCACGTCATTCGCAATCCCTACATAATCAACACTTGCTTCTTCTTTATTCCCTTGAACTGGATTGGTATGTAAAATAAATAACTCCCCTGCTTCAAGTGTAATTTGTTCCTCTTTCATTTCACCCAATCTTATTTTAGGACCTTGTACATCCCCTAAAATTTTAATAGAATCGTCTAACGATTTCACTAAACGAATGATCTCTTTATGACTTTCATGCGTGCCATGTGATAAATTCAACCGAACAATTTTCATACCATTGTTTATTAACTGCGCTAATGTTTCTTTATTATTACTTGCTGGCCCAATTGTACAAACTCGATCAATTGTCATTTTCCCACCATCCTTTTTTAAATGTTTCCCCTAAAATAAAGAGAAGATTCTTTTTATAAGAAAGACCGTACAACTAAGGGTGCAAAGAAGTTTTATATGAGGAGAATGTTTTGCTGAAGAAGTAGCTTAAATTTAACTTGTTGACTCCATAGTTATTGTTAGTTTCGTTGCAATAGGGTACTACTAATAATAAATCTTGTTTACATACGAACGTTAGATTGAGATATCGAAAACAACCTATGGAGGAACCACAATGACTAATCTTCGTAAAAAGATAATGGGACTAACATTAGCAGGAACGATAGCACTATGGTCATTAGCAACAGGAAGCATAATGAACGATAACAAGGTAAAAGCTGAGGTGAAAAAAGTAGGAAAGCAACCCAAAAATGTAATTTTCATGGTTATAGATGGGACAAGCTCTTCTGCTACAACATTAGCCCGGTGGTACAAGGGTTCACCTCTTGCACTAGATCAAATTGTATCCGGAGGTGTTCGTACATATTCGGCAGAATCAGCTATTACGGATTCTGCACCGGCAGCCACAGCTTTAGCGACAGGAAACAAATCAAATTCAGGCTACGTGGGCGTATTACCTTCTGTTGTGAATTCACCTGGCTTAGAACTCATTAAAGAAAAATGCAAGTTTCATCCAGTTGCAAACGTCTTAGAAGGCGCAGAACATTCCGGCCGCGCGACAGGAATCATTGCTACATCAGAAATTCAGCATGCTACTCCGGCTAGTTTTTCTGCCCACCATGCTAACCGTAAGAATTTTGAAGTAATTGGTGAACAGCAAGTTTATCAAAATATAGAAGTTGTATTAGGTGGTGGCAAGGCAGCACTTCAGCCTACGACAAGCAATGGAATTCGTAAAGACAACGAAGATTTAGTAAAAGTAATTCAAGGAAAAGGATACGACTTTGTCGAAACAAAAGATGCCTTATTAAACTCCAAATCAAATAAAATCTGGGGTTCTTTCTCTAATACTGCCCTTGCGTTCGATATGGATCGTGAGGCAAATCATCCTAAGCAGCCAACTCTTTCCCAGATGACGAGAAAAGCAATTCAAACATTATCAAAAGATAAAGATGGTTTCTTCTTATTCGTAGAAGGCAGTAAGGCAGATTGGGCAGCACATGCAAATGACCCAATCGGGATGATTAGCGATGTATTGGCGTTTGATGATGCGGTTACAGAAGCATTAGAATTTGCGAAGAAAGATGGTAACACTATGGTCATTGCTTTAGCGGATCATGGGAATAGCGGTATTTCCATTGGTAACAGCAATACCACAAAAGGCTATGATACTACACCAGTATCAGCTTACATAGACCCACTGAAAAAGGCAAAAATGACACTTGAAGGTGCTACAAATAAACTAAAAGATGATTTATCTAATCTAAAAGAAGTCGCTGTACTTTACGGTTTAGACAACCTAACTGATGATGAAAGAAAAAAATTAAAAGATGCACAAAAGAAAACTGATGTAGGTCCAATCCTTACTAAATTATTGGCCAACCGGGCGAACATCGGTTTTACAACTGGTGGTCATACGGGTGAAGATGTATTCTTATACTCTTACGGTCCTCAAAAGCCATACGGTTTAGTCCAAAATACAGACATTGCGAAAATAATGGCCAAAGCAATGGGTTTTCAATTAGGAGAAATAACTAAGAAATTATTCTTAGATGCTGAAACAGCCTTTAAACAAATTGGTGCAACTGTAGCAATTGACAAAAAGGATGCACGAAACCCGGTGCTTGTAGTAAAACGCGATAATACATCGGCAAAATTGTCTGTTAATAAAAATATTATCTGTATCGGTGGAGAAGATCATGAATTAGGAAGCATCGTTGTAGAAAGCAACGGGAAATTCTATGTACCCGAAAAAGCAATTCAACTATTCACTAAGTATTCTCGCTAAAATAAAAAGAATCCAAAGGACCTGCTACATGCTCGTTCGCTGTACAAACCCAATATCTTTAGCGATATGGGACAAAAGACATTGAATTTCCTGTGCAAATAATTGTAACTCGTCATATTTAAAAACAGACATAAAAAAACGTCATCCTTTCTATAGAAAGGATGACGTTTTTTTCGTTATCTGGGTACAAATTTATCTTATTGAATCCATTCAACAATAGTATCCATAGTTTGAAACTATGAAAGCTTCGTCAATAATTGATTTAAATCTTTTTTCGTTTTCGTCGTTAATGACTTCATTTTATTAATATCGATCTTTTCTTTCTCCGCTCTTATAATTAATGGATACAAACTTTGTTCAATTGTTTTGTATTCAGTTGGATGTGATGCTTCTATATCTTTTTCAATTACATCCCACTTCTCATTAATTTGTTTTCCAAGTTTATTAACCGTTTCTAATTTAGGATTTGCAGCTAATTGCTTGTCTAAGCTTTCAATTAATGTAACGACTTCTTTTACATTTGCTTTCACAGCTACGCTTTTCTTCGGATCTTTCGTTGTCTTTCCGTTATTGTTTGTACTTGTGCTTTGATCTGTTGTTTTCCCGCTAGTAGTTTGATCATTCGTTTTTCCTGTCGTTTCTTTTTCTTTTGTTGTTTTACCGTTACTTTCTGTTCCTGATGATTCTTTCGTATTTTTTGCATCCTTATCTGTTTTTTCATTCGAAGAAGTATTTGTGTCTTTTTCAGTATCTTTCGTTGTTTTTGACGCTTCATCTGCACTTGTCGTTTTTGATTGCTCTTCATTTTGTGCAGTTGCTGGATCCTTCTTCGCTTCATCTTTATCTGTGAAGGTACTACAAGCTGCCATTGAAAGCATTGTACCAATTGCTACTGATGCGATAGCGACCTTTTTCATTTTCATAAAAATCCCCCTATGTTTACAATTTTATCCTTCTCTTTACGATTCTATTTTCCCTTAAAAAACTCCTTTTCACACGAATCACCATCTTTCCGACAGTAATCTTCATAATAATACGTACAAAAACTGATAAATTCATTTTAATATTCGAGTTTCTTCTACCTTATTTTTCTCCTCTGTAGTAAAAGAAAAAGAGTATATTGTCACATAGAGAATTGTAATCTACATGTGGCAATATACTCTCCTATCAATTTTTTATCTTTCTTGACATTTTATTTATACAAAAAAATAAAATTATCCCTAATTTTTTTGTTTCTCAACACTTGTTAACATAATAATTTTATGAATAACCACCATTCGAATGAATTACTTGCCCAGTAACCCACTTCGCTTCTTCACTTACTAAAAAAGCTATTAATCGCGCAGCATCCACCGGATCTCCAACTCTTCCTTGCGGGAATTTCCATACTAAATGATGCTGTAATTCCTCAGTAATCCATCCTGTATTCGTTGGTCCTGGATCCACAGCATTGACTGTAATCCCCTTCTCCATAGCAACTGGTGCAACTGACTTTGTAAATGCCTCTATTGCTCCTTTCGTTGCTGCGTATGCAAGTTCATCCGGCATTGGTCCTAATGACTGCCCTGAAGTTAGATTTATAATACTTCCACTCGTTTTGAGTGAATAATGTTTTATAAATAACGAACTTAATAGCATAGTAGCACGCACATTAACCGTATAATGTTTATCTAACTGTTCTACATCTAACTCTTCAATTTTCGTATGAGTAGAATAAGCGGCATTATTAATAAGAATAGATGGCTCGCCTAAACGTTCTGATACCATATACAATACACGATTAGGCGAATAAGACTGCGATAAGTTGATTTCTGCCATTTCACATCGAACGCCATAACTTTCAATTTCCTTTTTCAATAAAAAAGGTTCTTGATCATTCATTCCCCACGGCATTGATTTATCATACCGAGGCCAGTACGTGAAAAAAACGTCTATCCCCTTTTGAGCAAGCACTTTGCATACAGCTGCACCAATTCCATTCAGACGAGTTGCCCCTGTTACAATTGCTATTTTTCTCACTTTTTCTCCCCCATCTATGCATAGATCCCCTGCACGAATACAGAGGATCTATCTTCTTAATTAATATTTGACAATATACGCTCTGCACCTAATTTTAAAATTCTAATTAAAATTAAATTGGCAATGGTAAACAGTATAAATAAAATAATAAACATAACCCACAGTCCAACATGAAGGACAAAGTATAATAAACTTACTCCCGCTACAATAATTAAAGCTATTAAAATATTAGCTAAAAAATTCCACAAAGTTGTATATCGACTTTTAAATAATTTCTGCTCTGTATCCCAATGTATATCTGCAGTTTGTGCATCCCAGCGTGTTCCGATTAAATTGATTAACAATAATCCGTTCGCACTTAGTAAAAACCAAAGTACCATAAATATTGGAGAAACCCCTGCTACAAATGCCATCGTAATACCGAATACAGCTAAAATTGATATATTAATTAACCAAGCTGTTAATGTTTTTGCGAAAAAGATATCGGAAGCCTTTACTGGTAAGTAACGATTCACAAACCAAGAGCTTCCATCTCGAGAAAATGATGTTGTTGCAATTACGTTATTTCCCATTAAAAATAACGATGCACAAAGGCCAGCACCAATTGCAAAACCCGCTGTCTCTGGATTGTTTACATATTCCGTAATAAACTTTAAATTTCCATCTTGTACAAATAAAATAAAGAACAGCATAATCGGCATTACAAAAGTTTGCACAATGCAATTTAAGAAAAATTGCGGTGTACGGAATAACGTTTTAAATTCTTTTTTCACATATGCTTTTAAATGAGAACTTTGTACCGTTGATTTCTGTAAACCTTCTGCTGAAATTACCTCTTTCTTTGCTGTACTCGTTGAAAGTCCAATAACCCCTTTCAAATATGTACGCTCTGCAATGTAGTAAAACAGCCCGAAAAATGCGATAGAAATAAGAATGTATATTAGTACGTATAATATTCCCTTCCACGATGCATTTTCTACTAATCCCATTGCACCAAAATATGTAGTCGGAAAATAATTTGTCATTTGTATGAAAAGGGAGGATTGATTATTTGCAAGATAATTCGCAACTGAATCTCCAGCTCCAGATACTGCACTTTTATTTCTCCATTGCATAAATACATTGATTCCGACGATAAATAGTATACTTACGATTCCAATAAATATACTTCCTCGATCTTTATTTTTCGCTATATTCGTATACCTCATAATAATTGTCATAATTAACGAAGCTAGCACTAACGGAACGATCGGGAAAAATATGTAAATGACAACCATATAAATGTAATATGTAATGAAAGCACCACTCTTTAAACCGTAAGTAATAAAGATAGGCCATAAAATAAACGAGCTCATTACGTATTGTGTAATTAACACTGTAAAGAACTTTGCCGAAATAATTTGCGCTGGTTTTAACGGTAACGGTAGTAACATTTCAACATCATTACTATAGTAAAACACTGTTAAAATGTTCATAATACTCATCAAAAATACCCATATACTAGCAATAGCTAATCCCATTGCAATAATAATCCCTGGATCCTGTCCGAGATGTATCATTCCTTCATACATTCCGTGGGTCATCGAACCAAATATTAAAAAACCTACAAATAATATTGCTGCAAATGAAAATAAATAAGCCCATCGTTTCTTTTTATCAGTTATAAAATCTGCATAATTTAATTTCAATAATACTTTCGTTAACGTCCAAATTTTACTCATTACCCGTCATCTCCAAGAACATTTTTTCAAGTGATTCATTGGATTTAAAATGATCTCTCATTTCATTTAAATTTCCTTTAAACTGCAAATTCCCCTTATTAATAATAGCGACGCGATCACATATTTTTTCCGCCACTTCTAATACGTGTGTAGAGAAAAATACAATCTTCCCTTTATCTGCATGTTCTCTCATCATTTCTTTTAAAATATATGCAGATTTCGGATCCAGCCCTGTTAATGGTTCATCTAAAATCCACACATCTGGTTCATGTATAAGCACTCCAATAATAACGATTTTTTGTCTCATACCGTGTGAATAACTTTGAATTTGATCCGATAAAGCATTATAAAGATCAAACTTCTTCGCTAAAGACTCTATTCGTTCTTGTCTTACTTCCTTTGGTACTTCATACATATCAGCCATAAAGTTTAAATATTCAATCCCTTTTAATCGTAAAAACATATCCGGACTATCTGGAACATAGCCAAATGTTTTCTTCGCTTCCATCGGATTTTTCATAATATCTTTACCATTGATTGTAATGGTCCCTTTGTCCACCCCATGAATACCAGTAATCATCTTAATTGTCGTGGATTTACCGGCACCATTCGGTCCTAAAAATCCAAAGATTTCTCCACTAGGTACTGTTAAACTTAAATCTTTTACTGCATATGAAGATCCATTATAACTTTTTGACACATTCGTAATTTCAATCATTCCATCCAATCCTTTCCTTAATTACCAATTAACTATATTAATATTATAGCATACTTATATTTTTAGATTTTTATTATTTTTCAGTTTTATTAAGTTGCAGTTTTACCCTTTAAAATAAATATAAGTACCAAGTCCAACTATTAAAACGATAGCTAATATAATATAAATCATCGTAAGCCGTTTAATGTTCCCTTTTGTCGCTTTACTATAATTCGCATCACCATTCCGCCCAATTAACACCGTCGCAATTACAGTAACCACTACAAGTAATACAACAATCATTATCCAAGTTAACATTTTTTCCTCCCCCTCCATACAACCATTTTACAATATTATCCTCTTTATTTCGCAGCATATTTCTCCTTTTTTACTATTATTATGAAGCAAGCTGGAAAACTATTATTACCATTAACATCCATATGTGATATATTTATAACATAACGTGATATATTTCTAACATTATAAGGAGGACCTATCATGAAAACAACTTGGATAAAATATTTAGGATTTCTCGGTTTCTTCGGTTTCCTCGGATTTTTTTATGAAAAAGGATTGTTTACTATGTTCTGTTTCTTCTCCTTTTTCACAACGTATAGAAATGTGCATCATGATGAACTCTTTGAACAAATCGTAAATAAATCGTGCCGCAATGCATTTATCATTACGTTACTAACTACCGCTATTATTATGTTTATTGAAATGCTATTCCCAAATGGTGCGTTACAAGAAATTGATATCGCTCTTATTTTCGGCACACTCATTCTTACGTTCGGTTTCTCTATGTTTTTTTACGATAAACCAGTTGATGAAATGGAAGATGCACCATGGCGTTCGTAACGAAAATAAAAGAATACCGCGCCAAATTGAATATGACACAAGAAGATTTAGCGAAGAGCGTTGGTGTACGCCGTGAAACAATTAGCCATCTCGAAAAAGGAAAATACAATCCTTCCTTACAACTTGCTCATGATATAGCGAAGGCACTTCATAGTACGATTGATGAGGTTTTTATTTTTGAGGATTAATAAAGGGCAACAAGTCACCAGAATCACATAAAAAATACCGGCATCCTTCCCATGAAGAATACCGGTACTTCTCATTTATCCCGCTATTTGTGGGAGCCCTGCTGCCCGTAAACACCCGATTGGTGAAGGCTAATAATCAGTGGTGGATGAACAAAACCCCCACTATCACCCATACAAAATCGCATGAAATACACCTAACAGTAAGTATTGATCCTGTATATAATCATCATCGTATACATTCATCTCGATGTAATACATATCTTCCTCAAGACGAATATTCCAATCTGCGATTACATAGCCCTTTCGTAATAACTTTCCAATCCCAATTGAATTTTTGTGAACAACATATTCTTCTGTCTTATATGTAAAGGTAAATAAGAAATTTGCATCCAATAACTTTCCGTCACATACAATTATTTCTTGCTCTACTTCATCATTATCAATGTACGTTACTAAAATCTTTCTTTGGCGCCGCCTACTTACATCCTTTGCGATGATGCGAATATTGTCCTTACTATCCTTTATTTCGTAATTGATATTACTACCAACTTTCGGAATGAAGTCTAGCACTTTCATCAACGTATTTTTATAATAGCCCCGTACTACGCCTTCTTGTTTACTTCCATTGTAAACCTCTATCGGCTTCATGTCCGCTTTACTATCACACAGTCGTTTGTAAGAAAGCTGCATCATTCGCTCTCCTCTTAAGTACTGATCAAACGTCACAGGATATTCTATCGCGCGCAGTTCCTTATTTAGCTCATATAAATAGCGTTGAACGCTCTCTACTAATGTTGTAGTAGATATACGCTCTTGAAGTTCAAATTCTTGCCAACCGGAAGAAACCCTCCACTGATTGTCCTCTTCATAGGAGAAACCAAGAATAACCTCATCACGGTCAACTGTTTCATAATTCATCTGTACGTTCTGCCCGTGTTGAACTTGTTCCATCCACTGTCCTAAATAAATGCCCAGCTCTGCGACCTTCATGCATGACTTCTGAAAAAGTACTCTTTCACCCACACAAATCGTTAAATCCCCTTCGATAAAGCCATTTGCATAAGCAACATACCGTGGCTCATCCTTCTGTGGAATAGCCTTGTCTAACTCAAATAAAAACGTTAACATCCTTCACTCACCTCTAGTTGTTACACAGCTCATACATGACATCGCATCACTCTGAGAAACTATGTATATACACATATTTAATTAACGCCTTATAACACTTGAATGACATTAGTATAGTAGCGCTATTTTTTCTTCGCGAACTCCCTCAAAACAGTATACTCTCAATATATCGACCACAACTCAAGATATATCAGCGATTTCCCTAATATATCGACCATAACTCAAATTATATCAGCGATTTTTTCAATATATCGATTTACCGACACCGATCGACAATATGGAAATCTTATGAGAAGGAAACTACTTTTCCTTCTACAATTTCCATAATACGAAGCAGACTCTCCACTTCATAAGTCGGCTTAACGCTTGTCGTATTTTCTTTCAAACTCGGGTTATACCAACACGTATCAATACCGTAATCTTCTCCGCCTTTCATATCAGAAGTTAAGGAATCTCCAACCATTAGTACGCTTGATTTATCCGTAATCCCAAGCTTTTCAAATGCATAATCAAAAATCTCACGTGCTGGTTTCTGATGACCCACTTCTTCAGAAATAATAATATGTTCAAAGAAGTTTCGTAAAGGTGAATTTCCAATTCTCGATTGTTGTACCTTAGTGTATCCATTCGTAATTATACCTAACTTGCAATCTTGAAGACCCTCACATAATTGCACTGCACCTTCTATAAGGTGTACTTCTTTCCCTAAGTTTGCAAGGTATACGTCACTAAATTGCTGCGCGTCTACTTCTATATTATGAAGAGCAAATAATTGTCTAAATCGATCTACCGCTAATTCACTTAGCGTAATCATTTTATTTTCTAAATCTCTCCATAATCCATTACTAATCTCTTTATAACTTGCAAGATAATCATTATACCCTGTAGGCATGCCAAACTGTACAAACGCATTATGTAATGCGTTTCTTTCCGTTTCAGGGAAATCTAATAATGTATCGTCTACGTCAAATAGTATTACTTTGTATTTCATGATGCTCTCCTCAATTCCTATATTCTCATAGCTTAATTATAGCAACAATAAGAAAAGGAGGCTAATCCAAATCAGCCTCCCTTCTCATTATTTATCTTCTAACAATAACACTTTCATTCCCTCTAACGATTCTTTCGTAAAACCAAGAGCTTGTTCAGCGTACGCTTCCACTGATCCGTATTGCTTTTTAATTTCACCAATCGCAGCTTGTAAATACTCAGCACGAGCTTCAAACATCGCACCTAATATCGCTCTACTTTCATCGTTTTGTAATTTTGCACCTAAAAATGCCATCATTTTTTCGTTTAACTTCTCACGGAAACCGTTACTTAGTAAGTAGTCTTCCATTACTGTTTTTTCTGGCACACCTAGTAAAAGTAATAATAACGCTGACCCAAATCCAGTACGGTCTTTTCCAGCTGTACAGTGGTTTACTAATGGTAAGTTTTCTGGATTTTGCGCGAGTTGTAAGAAACTCACGAACGCCTCATTACCACTTACGAAATCTTGATTCATTTTCACAAGATATTCGCCCGGTTTCCCTAATACTGATAAATCACCAACTTGGAAAAATTCATTTATGTTCAAGTCTTTCGCCAAGTCTTGCATAACTGGTAAGCATACTTGACGAGCACCTGTAATGCCTGGATTCGGCTTATGCTTTACTTCAAAATCTGTACGGTAATCACAAATTAACTTTAAGCCCGCCTTCTGTAAATACTCAATATCCCATTCTGTTAATCCTGCTAATTCTTCAGAACGATACAATTTACCCCATTTTACTTTACGGCCTTCAGTCGTTTCATATCCTCCCATATCACGGAAGTTAAACGCACCTTGTAATGGCAATCTGCGCTCCGCGACTGTAACTGCTTGTCCATTACTTCCTACTAACCTAAAATAGGGACGCTCATTTTCACTCGGATTTGCAATTGTAGTAAATGACTCTCCATTTACCGTCACAAGTAATTCACCATTTTCTTCAATATGATCTGGTGAAGTACTCCAATAAATTTTAACTTCTTCTATATTATTTTCCCACTCTATATGTAACGTGTTATCTTCATTTCGTTCTACAGTTGCTTGTAACCAATTTATTTGTTGCTTCATACTTTCACCAACGCCTTCTTCGTATAGTCTAATCCTTCTCTATTGTATTATAGGAAAGCTTACTTTGTCGTTTCGATTTTTCTTTTTATCTTACAAACATGCAAAAAGTTCTTTTACTTGTTCATAAGTTGTACACGTATTCCCGCTAAATGAGTTCGCGAGGCTACATCATTCATCCTTCTAAACCCTTTTCACATATCGCTCCGTACAACTCAGCTGCTGACATCCATTCTTTTCAAAAACATCCTTCATCCACTCATCTTGTGCATTTGCTTCACCAATATAATAAGTAGCTCCTATTTCTTTTAATACAAACATGGTTTTTGTAAATAAGTCAGATTCATATCCTTTATTTCGCATACTCTGAGCGACTGCGAAATACATTAGTTTCCCTTCTTCTAATGTCCCCCGTTCAATATGAGGAACTACCATTCCTATTGGCTTTTCATTCAAGATTACTGTTAAACAATGTTCTTTCCATTGCCCACCAATTTCTTGTTCCATCATATTTACAAATTGATCATAAGCTATTTCTTCTTCCATCAGCTCATTCCAAAGAGAATAAAAAGCGTCTTCTCCGACCTCTTCAATAAGCTTAAAATCAATATCACTTTCTATATCTTCCACTTCAAATATATCTTTAAATACTATTATATTTTCAGCAATATGTTCAAATGAATACTTTCCAAAGCATTTCTTATATACATCATAATTGGGACTTTTCGAAGAAACTTCAAATTGTAGATTTTCTAATCCACCTTTTTTCGCCTCAGTAACAAAATATTGCACCATTTCTTCAATTTGCTCTTCTGTAAAAACTGCCGCATTATTTTCTTTTATCGTTATAGTAGAAACTTCTCTTCTTATTTTAAAGTTTTTTTCTAATTGTTTTATAATCGTCATACTCTTCCCTCATCTATGTAATACTTGAATTTAACTTTCTTCTCCTTGCATGAGCAGGATTGTCCTTGAATATATAGAATACAAGAAAAGATCGCATCTTTAAAGTGCGGAGGAGGTTCTCCATTGGATATTACAGCGCTGCAACAACAGTTAGAGCTTATACAACAAAATGATTATTCGCAAATGCAACATATAGATATAAATGAGCTAACAACGAATATGCTTAAGCACATTGGAACTACTGACAGTTACATTCGCTATCAGCTGATTTATAATTGTTTTTCTCACTTTATTCAATATGAGCTTCTACTCGATGATCAACTTAAATTACTTTTACATACTTGTTTAAGCGATGAATACTTATATTTTGATATTAATTCCCCATATACAGATGGGGTTTTCACACGCTCTTATACTGTTTCATTAATTGCTTTAATTCTCCAATTTTCCAACTCTCACTACTTTCTAACTGAGGAGGATATTACAGAAATAAAACAAAAGCTCATAACATATACAAATTTAGAGACTGATTTCCGCGGATATATTGAGGATAAAGGCTGGGCTCATTGTATTGCACACGTTTCTGATGCATTTAATGAAATTGTCCAAAATTCCTATATTACCTTTGAATGCTATGAAGAAATGACACATTGTTTATTAAATAAAATCTTCACTTCAGCAGATATTTATCATAATAATGAAGATGAAAGAGTTGTTACTCCTTTAGTATCAATGGTATATCATGACTTTGCACAAGAAGATTTGATTTCAATTATTCATAAGAAATTACAGAGACTTCCTCAAATTAGAAAACGCCTTTCTCTCAATGAATATTGCATTTTATGCGCCAACATTAAAACATTTTTACGTACATTATTCTTTAGAACAAAAAATGATCACAACTTAGCTTTTACCGCACATAAGACGGAAAAAATGTTAAAAGAACTGCCCAACTATTATTAAGTACAAGGAGAAAAAATATGGGTTATATTGAAGACATGAGACAACGAGTAGGAAATCATCCACTCATTTTAATAGGGTCACACGCCATTATATTAAATGAAAATAATGAAATATTACTGCAGCTCCGTACAGATTTTAACCGCTGGGGTATTGTCGGTGGCGCATTAGAATATAACGAAACACTGGAAGACGCTTTAAAACGCGAAGTATTTGAAGAAACTGGACTTACCGTAAAAAATGTAGAACTGTTCCGTACATACTCAGGACCAGATTTCTATCAAATCTATCCAAACGGCGATCAAGTTCATGGTGTACTTGTTATTTATATTTGCCGTGAATTTCAAGGTGAGCTTGTATGCGATCAAACTGAATCAAAAGAATTACGCTTCTTTCCGCTTGATGAGTTGCCTAGCAATCTTCCTCCTGTTATTGAGAGAATTATTAAGGAATTTCAGCACTCCCATTAATACATTAAAGATAGTCAAGATAGAACCTATCTTGACTATACTTTTCTAGAAATAATGGTTCTTTCTTTCATTTTAAATAGTAATATAAAAACCTCATTTCCCGTCATTATAACGCGAAATGAGGTTTTTATCGTTCACCGTAAATCCGTATTGTCCCCATAATAGATACTTTATTAAATATTTTTTCTGTAACAATATTATTCCTTAAATAAACGATATTCGTGTTCTCTTTCTACAACTTTATATCCCTTTACAAAAAGTATAGTTATATAAGAAACAATAAATGAAAAAATAGTATACATGCCCACCCAAAAGAAAAATTCTGGATCATACACTGTAACATTTAATATAAGAAAAACTACAAATGTTACAATTGGCATCATATAAAATGTACTCACTCTATATGTCACAGCAATTGAAAGCATACAAATAAGTAATGGATACATACATAAAATAAAAATGAATTCACTCACGTTTTTGTCCCCCTTTCTGAAGAAATAATAGATTTCTCGAAAACATTTTGGGGAACAACAAAGTTTTATATTTTTATCTTTCGTCAACTTTTAATACATATAATGTTAGATTGTTATCTCAATCTGATTTCCTTCCGGATCACTTACTACACTTTCATAATAGCCATCCCCTGTAGTACGCGGGCCGTTTAACACAGGGTATCCTGCTTCTCTTAACATATCAGTTAATTGGTTCACTTTTTCTTTACTACCTACAGAAAAAGCAATATGCGCATATCCTATTGTTTGTGTTTGTATTTTATCGTCTATCCCTACTTGCTTCATAAGTTCTAGACGAGCGCCACCTTCAAAAGTTATAAAATAAGATTCAAACTGTTTTTCCGAGTTGCGATATAATCTATTCGCTTCACCATTGAAGTACTTTTTATAGAAATCACGCATGACTTCTAAATCATTAACCCAAATAGCTACATGTTCAATTTTCATAACCGACACCTTTTCTTTTATGTTATACAATCAACAATTTGATGCTTAATTGCAAGTACATTTAATTGTCTTTATTTGTTTTAGTAATCATGAGATCAAGTCCAAGACTTTTTAATCCATGTAAATAATCTTCTTTCCAATCACTCACTGTTACTTTAGGAATATGTTCCGCTGGAATGTACTTCGGACAAGTTTTTACAATTTGATCTATTACAAATTGGTTCACTTCATCATCACAGAAGATAAACGCATGAGGGTTAATAATAGCTATAAATGCAGATATTAAACGGGTAATAGCATCTATATTGTATTTCTCTGGATTATTAGAATCTCTCACTTCATCTCCACTTCTCAAAGCTTGTAAGAAATTTTTATTATCATACTGCGGAACGAAAGATATCTCTCCTGAAAAAAATGTACTTCCTCGTACCACATCTCCATTTATCATAATACCTGCACCTGGACCATTTTGACCTGAATACAAATATACAAGAGATGAATTATCATTATTTCCAGTGTTTTTATGATAGCCAAGGACTGCGGCATTCATATCGTTTTCTATTACTACAGGTATAGAGAATAAATCCTCCAAATGACTTTTTAAATTAAAATTCTGAAACTTTTCATAACCAGGTATATAAAAAATACGACCATTATCAACCGAACCGGGCACACCAATTGATATAGAGCTTATTTTCGGAAATGTAGCTATAAGACTTTCTATATGTTTAGATAATAGGTTTACGCCAGTATCAATTAATACACTTGAAGTACTTCCTTGTTCTTTTACTTCCCCTAAACAGTTAAAAATTGTATAGTTCGTCTCATTTTTTTCTAAAAATATCGCTAAACCTAACATATATTCCGGATTATATGCATATCGTTTTGCTCTTCTTCCACCACTTGAATCATCTAGACCGACTAGAGTGATTTCACCGTCTTGTTTCATTTTTTCTATAAATTTACTTACAGTTGGAAAACTGATTTCTAATTTATTGCTAAGTTCAACTTTCGTTGCACTACCTCGCTCTAAAAGAGCTGCACGAATACTACGAAATATAGTCTCTTTAATCGATTTTGGAGTAACAAATTGTTCACTCACATCGCTCACCGCCTTAATCAACATGCTTATTAAACTCTTTTAATAAGTTGCGTTGACAATATATCATACATCATTTTCTAAAGCAATAGAGATGATATATTTCCGCTCGATGCACTCCTTATTTAGCTCCATTTATTCTCTCTCGTAACAGACGATACAATTCCAGACAAGAATACAAATAATAAAACAGCTAGCAAGGCATTGCGTATTCCGAAGACTTCCCCCAGTATACCTAAAAATGGTGGTCCGACTAAAAAGGCTGTATAACCGATTATAGAAACTGCAGCAACATTAGAAGTCGCATTTTCACGGTCATCTCCAGCAGCAGACAGACCAATTGGGAAACCTAGCGCTGCACCAATCCCCCAAAGTATTACACCAAATGCCAGAAAATACGAGTTACTCCCAAATATTACGATTGAAATTCCTATGATAGCCATAATAATAGTAGCACGTACGACAACGACACGACCGAAGTGATCAAGAAAATAACTACTACACATACGAGCTAATGTCATTGCCAATACAAAAATTGTGTACATAATAGAACCTGTCACTACACTTTGCTCATGTCCATCTACCATCACAATAGGTAGCCAATCATTTGCACTTCCTTCTGCAAATGCCATCCCGAGTACAAAAACACCAATTAAAAGCACCTTCTTTTCCATACGTAAAGAAGTACGCTTCGCTCGCTTGTTGTTCCGCCTTTTCTCCTTCTTTCCTGTTCCATACGGAAGAAAACGATACACCATACATACAAGTAATACAAACACGACCGAAATCGCAAGAAACTGATACAAAATAGGAATATGAAACAAAGCTGCAACAGATCCGCTGAGCGCTCCTACTAAAGTTCCTACACTAAAAAAACCGTGAAATTTCGGAAGAAGTGTTGTTCCTAATTTCTGCTCAATTGAAGAACCTTCTACATTCAATGAGACTTCCGCCAATCCATATCCTACTCCAAATACTATTAAACTACCAAAAGCCCCAATGCTAGAGACAAAATAAATATTAATACCTAAACAAAGCAATCCAACAATCATAAAAAACATACTGCCTATAATAACGTCTCTAGCTCCCTTACAGTCAATAAGATGACTTGCGCTCAGTAAACCAATTATTGAACCGACAGATAGTCCGAACAAAATCCAGCCCATTTCTGCATTTGACACTGCTAAAATATCTCGCACCGCTGCTGTTCTTGAAATCCATGTAGCAAACGCGACACCTGGCAAAGCAAATAAGAGGAATAGAGCGTTTCGAGAGGCAAGTAATGTCTTTGTATGATTGTCCGCACTATATTTCTCCATATGAAACACCTTTCAAATTGTCTATACGATAATTTACGAACTGGTGAAAACGCCCTTTATTCGTCTATCGTTTTAATAACTTTAGCTGGATTACCACCAACTACTGCATTATTAGGTACATCTTTTGTCACAACTGCCCCTGAAGCGATTACAACATTGTCTCCAATTGAAATACCAGGGTTAATAATGGCTCCCCCGCCAACCCAAACATTGTTACCAATCTTTACAGGTTTCCCATATTCTTTGCCAGAATTCCGCTCTACCGGATGTAAAGGATGAGTGGCAGTATAAATATGGACACCAGGTGCAAACATACAATTGTCACCGATTCGAACTTCACAAACGTCCAAAATAACACAATTGAAATTTGCAAAAAAACTCTTTCCAATGTGGATATTGTAGCCGTAATCGCAACGAAAATCAGGTTTAATGTGTGATTTCCCGTCAGCTGAAGAACCTAAAAGCTGATTTAATAACGTAAACCGTTGTTCATCTCCTGTCTCCATCGCCTCGTTATAAAGGCGTGTTAACCGTTTCGTTTCAATCCTATCAGCTACTAATTCTTCGTCATCCGCAATATACATTTCTCCCGCCAACATCTTTTCTTTCTCAGTTTTCATATAATCATCTCCTTCGTTATCGAATGAATCAAACTTATTAAATTAGTTTAATAAGTGACTTTAATTTAACTTATTAAACATGTTTAATAAGTATCCCTATGTTAACATACTTTTTAATATATGCAACTAATAAATTCAGTAAGAAAATGCGAATCCCTCATTTTACATGCAGATACAACGAATAAATAATTTAGATTCACATAGAAAAAACAAGGGAACGCTTAGCGTTCCCTCTCAAATCCAATCCGTTTTTTAATTTCCACCAAATTCACCTTCGCAATAGTCCGCGCTCTCTCAGCGCCTTTTTCTAATGCTTCATATAGTAAATGCGGCTCATTCATATACATTGCGTATTTCTCACGAGGTCCTGCTAGCTCACGATCAACAACGCGAAATAACTCTTTTTTCACATCACCCCAACCAATTCCAGTCTCATACTTTTCACGCATCGACTGAATTTCATCTTCTGTCGCAAACTCTTTATAAATCATAAATAACGTTTCAAGTTCTTTCGGTTCATTCGGAAGTGACGAATCTGTTTTTATTTTAAATATTAACTTTCGGAGTTTTTCTTTCTCAGCAAAAAGTGGGATAACATTCCCGTAACTTTTACTCATTTTTCTTCCATCAAGACCCGGTAAAATCGCTCCTTCTTCTTGTATCACATACTCTGGAAGCGTAAATGTCATGCCGAATGTATGATTAAAGTACGTCGCAATATCACGCGCAATTTCAATATGCTGAATTTGGTCCTTTCCAACAGGTACATGAGTGGCTTGAAATAATAAAATATCCGCCGCCATTAAAATCGGATACGTATATAATCCCATATTAACTCCAGCATCTATCTCTAACCCCACTTCTTTATTTTGCTCTATCTTCGCCTTATATGCATGAGCACGGTTCATAAGACCTTTCGGAGTTAGGCAAGATAGTATCCACGTTAATTCTAAAATCTCCGGTATTTCTGTTTGTCGATAAAAAATAACATCTTCGCTAATTCCAAGTGATAACCAAGTAGCTGCTACCTCTTTCGTATAACTACTGAACTTTGCTGGATCATGCACAGCATTTAACGCATGATAATCAGCTATAAAGTACAATGCTTTTCCTTCATTATTTTTTGACATTTGTAATGCAGGTTTAATCGCACCAATATAATTGCCTAAATGCGGGTAACCTGTTGGTTTAATTCCTGTTAACATAATTTTCTCGCTCATCCTAAATCCTCCTTTCTCAAAATAAAAAGAGCCCCTCATCCTAAAAAAGGACGAGAGACTCCCGCGGTACCACCTTAATTAGCTATATTATAGCTCACTTCAAGCTTCTATAACGTGAAGTAACCGTCTTTACCTACTCATTTCAGTAAGAAGCTCCAGAGCCCATTCCATATTCATCTCTTACTGATTCCCACCACATATCAGCTCTCTGAAAAGTTTTGAATATGTACTCTTCTCTTTCATTGCTTTTTAGTTATTTTTTACAGTTTATCACATTTCACCTTAATATAAATCTGAATTTTCTGATTTCTCAACAAGAATTTTCATTCTTTGACCCTTTAACCATAATTAACCCCTTGTTTTTAACACTCAGTGGAGACTTAAGAATTTTAACAATAATTATTACCCATTTATTCCATGCAATATATAATCAATATATAGAGAATTTATTTACAATACAAAAACGGGGTGAAGTTATGGGTTGGTTTACTAAAAAAATTGGTAAATTTAAGAACAGTATTCAGACTGACTATGATACTTTAGGGGTTATTATACATTTCACACCTATTGCTATATATTTATACACCTGCGATGAGTATATAGAAACATTTGACGGTGCGCTCACTTTTGAGACTGAAAACGGAAATCAAGTAGAAATCGGTGGTACTTTCATTTCTCTTGAAGTTGATGCGAATTTTCGCATGGACGATATAATATTTGATTACAAACTAAAGGAAAGCAATCTACCTATTGTTGAATTAAAAGCCTACGTATGATGTTTATTGATGGATCAGTCATGGCACAGCTCGGTACTCCTAATATGCAAATCAATTATTAATAAAAAAGAGCTAAAACAGATAAAACTGTTTTAGCTCTTTTTTAAGTATTCAACTTAACAAATCTATAACTATGCGTAACTAACACTTTTAATATCGCATATCCTGGAATTGCTAAAATAACCCCCATAATTCCAAATAAATTTCCGGCAGTTAAAATAATAAAAATGATAGTAATTGGATGAATGTCTAACTTCTTACCCATTACTTGTGGAGAAATAAATTTCCCCTCTGCTAATTGTACAACCATCATTACAATAATTACTTTTAAAATCATTGCTGGTGAGTCAATAAATGCAATAATTAACGCTGGTGTTATCGCAATAATAGGACCTACATATGGAACAACGTTTACAATCATCGCCAAAATAGCAAGTAATACCGCGTATTTAATGCCGATTATTAGATAACCAATGAATAGCATAATACCGATAAATAAACTAACAATAATTTGCCCTCTAATATACGAGCTAATCGCATAATGCATATCATCTAATATTCTCTTCGCAGCTGGTTGTCTTTGCTCAGATATAAACTTTAAAAAATGATTCGGTAATTGCTCACCATCTTTTAAAAGATAGAACAAAATAAATGGAACCATTACAAATGTTAAAACAACTTCAGTAAGTGTACTTAAAAATCCAGTTACATTTCCTGTTACTGATGATAATGATTTTGTAAAGTTCATTGTAGAATCTTTTACGATATTAGCAACATCAATATTTAAACTTTCCTGCATTCTACCAATTACATTACTTTCTCCAAATTTACGTGCTGCCCTTTCGATTTCATGCCCGAAATATGGTAAGTTATCTATTAAAGCATTTACTTGATCTTTAATAATCGGAATAACCGTCACCGCAAGAAAAACAAATAATCCAAGAACAATTATATATATCGAGGCAATTGACACAATTCTCGACACACCTTTTCTTTCTAAAAGAGAAACGAATGGATGCAATATATAAAATAGTACTCCCGCTAATAATACTGGGAAAAAGATTGTTTTTAAAAATACGACGAACGGTGTAAAGACGAATGATATGTTTGTAAGTAATAATATATTTACAAACAGCAACGCGAATCCAAGTAGTACAGCTAAATAATTTTGTTCTTTAAAAAACTTTTTCAACTTATCTCTTTTTCTTATATTTACTTTCTCCAAGTGTACCACCTCTCTAATTAGGAAAAGCCCTAAAAAGGGCTTTATGAAATAATCAATAATAGCCTTTATTTCCTTGCAGCTTTTACTACAAATGATACAATAAGAATTAACACAATTGCCCCTAATAATGCTGGTACGACATGAATCCCACCAAATGATGGCCCAAAAGATCCAAATAATCTACTACCTAACCAAGCTCCTAGTAAACCAGCAATTATATTTCCAAACATACCAGCTGGAAAATTTTTACCCGTTATAGAACTAGCAATTATACCTATAATAGCACCAACTATTAATGTGATAATCCATCCCATCTTTAGTCCTCCATTTCTATTATAGAATAAATCTATATACCACCTAACTTATTACGTAACTCTTATAATTATTATATCTAGAAATGAAAAATCTTGTCAAACACATGAAAACACAGGGAAAAGGAGCGTCATTATTTATGATTCAAAAATTAATAGCAAACTCTTATCATACTGCTTTGTCTATTTTAAACATTCAAATTCCTGCTTACGAAATTGAAGCAAAATACATAAATAGTACGGCCATCCCCCGTTTATACGATACTGTAACGGATATTCAAAACTGCGATGAGACATTCCATGGATATTTCCTGGAAAATTCACTCATTGGATTTATTTCTTTTAAAGTTGATGAAGATGTAGTTGATATCCATCGTTTAGTAGTCTCACCCGATCATTTCCATAAAAGGATAGCAACGAAGTTACTACTTTTTATATTTGACATGTTCTCTTCTTCAAAAACGTATATTGTACAAACAGGGAAGAACAATACGCCTGCTCTTTCTTTATATAAAAAACATGGTTTTATTGAAATACAAGATATCGTGCTTCCTGATGGCGTAGTTTTGACATCATTAAAAAGACAGAATACACAAAACAGTTTGACTTAAATGTTTATTTATGTTATTTTTTACTTTATAAAACCTTTTGCTGAGTCCAAATTTTGGAGCGGGGGAACCATTTATGTAGCTTTTTGCTACTTGGGGCGAATCTTTTTTAAGTAGGGACACTCTCACTTCCCGAGTCCGACAGCTAACCTCGTAAGCGTAATGGGAGAGGAAGGTGCTTTTTGCCTATGTTACACAGTATGCCTCCTTAGTTATAAATATGGGAACGATACCAATTAAAAACCTATATTTATAGAAAAGGAGAAATGTATAATGTTACGTTTATCAGATCATGCAATAAAAATGATGGAGCAAAGACTTCGACTAGAACAACACCGCACATATCAAGCAAATAAAGTTGTAGATAACTTACATCACAAATACTTCTTTCAGCATATTTTCCAGCCAAAAAGATAAGTACTGACCTTTAACAAAATACAGCGTACACTTTTTCGGTGTACGCTGTATTTTTCATTTTCTTGCTTTAATAATAAAAGTAGTCGGCACCATTCTAGCTTTATATATAGAATAGTATTTCGCAGACGGATCTGCCACTTCTCCAGCAAATACACAAGATGGTTCGGGCTCTTCTATTCTCTCAATTATAAATCCCGCCCTATTTAACTCATTTATGTACGTACTCATTTTTCTCTTATATAATGTCGCTTGTACTTCTTCTCCTTTAAATGTTTCAAACGTAATAGGAGTTTCCTCATGATATGAAGAGCATAAAACAATTTCTTCTGTTCCATACTGCAAATTTGAATATACCGGATGCTCCCAGCTAAAAATAAAGCTTCCTCCTGGTTTTACATATGAATATATAAGTCCCAATGTTTTTCTTAAATTAGAAGTCCATCCTAATGCATAGATGGAATATACTATATCAAAATGCTCTGTCGGTATATTTACTTCTTCTTCCATTGCCCCGCGTATTAACTTTGGATTCCAATGCTTTAATGTTTCATTTGCTGTTTCAATTTGTGTCTCTGAAAGATCGAGCCCCACAACTCTTTCGCACCACGCTCCGCCATATATTCCAAAGAATGTCCACTACCACATCCGATATCTAGAACCGTTTTATTCTCAATAAAATCAAACAAATGAATTTCATCTTCTGATGCCGTATACGGTCCATATTTAGGTAGACAATCTACTTGAAAAAAATGCGGCGCTACTATGTCCCAACACCTTTTATTCACTTGTAACATTTTTGTTTGATCCATACTTTACATCCCCCCTTCTTTCTCTTCCACCAGTACTTTTTATCCCGCTATTTGTGGGCAGTAAACGCCCGATTGGTGCGGGATGATAATCAGCGGGGGATGAACAAAACTCCCACTGATTATAGTTTCACTTTATACGTGAGGGCCTCATTTTCCTTTTAGATTGATGATATTCGCTAACAAAAAAAGAGTAGCTTCTCAGCTACTCCCTTTTCTTACGATGCATGATCATCTTTCTTCTTCTTCATTAACGCTCTCTTCTTCATCGCTTTCGTCAAGTATCCACCTTTAAACGAACGGATTTCATAAGAAGACATAAACGCTTTCGGTGCAATTTCATTAATAATTTCTAAAAGTTCTTTTTCTCTTGAACGCTTCGCGACGATATCTAAGCGATAACGAATAGAATTAATACCTTCACCTTCAAATACTGTAACACCAAATCCAAAGTGGCGTAATTCATCTACTAATTCATTACAACGGTCTAGTAAACTAACTTGATACGTAATATATCCAATTGCTAATTTATTCTCTATATAACCGCCTAATAATAGTCCTGCACTAAAGCCAATGACGTAGGCGACAATGTTCATCCAATTTGATAAATCTTGAAACACAATACCTAAACTGACAATGTAAATTGCTCCTTCTAACAATCCTACACCTGCAGCGGATCTTGTTTGATTCTTTACAAGCAAAATCGTACGGATTGTTAAAGTTGGAACGTAAATAATTTGAAGCACAAAAATAAGTAACGCTTGTAACATTGGTATCCACCTCTTTCGCAAATTCTTTTGTCATGATAACATACATAAGCTTTAGAAATCGATGGGTTTTTAAATTTTTTTTAATTTTTTTTCATGCTATTGAAATGCCTCAAAAATAAGCGTATTATATTTGGCGTAAATTCGATAAGTACCAGTAAATCACTCATATTATATCATTTATTTTCAAACGCAAAAAAGGAACCTGATTAGGTCCCTTTCCTCATAACTCTATGTTTTTCGAAGCATGTTCTCTTTGCTTCTCTTCTTCTTTTACTAGCTGCATATTTGCATAGGCTAAATTTGCAATCATTAAAAAGTGTCCACCTAATATTCCAGTACCAAATGCCCACATTTCCATTTCATGCTCAATTTCATACATAATGATAGCCCCTAATATTGCGGCTGCAAATCGGTTTAGAACTCCTAATCCAGGAGCCTTTTCTTTCATCACGATACTTCTTCCTAATTTCTCCACTCTGCGAGCTAATAGCCAAAGACAATATGCGCTAACTGCTAAACCAATACCGAACCCTGTCACTTGTTTCCCAAACGGAGTAACCGCCCACATTAGTAGTAAACCACTAAAGATCGTATACAATTGTAATCGATATACACGTAAGGCTACTTGAATCAAAATATCCGCTCCTAATTTCACATTTTATTATGTGCTAGAAGAAAAGCAGCAACTTACACAGTTGCTGCTTTCTCTTGTTCTTGTTCCATTTTTTGAATTTCAACACGTTTAATTTGATAAGCATCTTTTTCTAACACTTTAAATTCATAGCCTTCTGCTTCAACGTATTGTCCTTCCTCAATTTCATGATTTTGCATCATAATCCATCCACCGATTGTATCCACATCATCTTCTTCAATGTGTAATCCAAACAAATCTTTTACTTCTGAGATTAGAACTTTTCCATCAACAATTTTATGGTACTCGTTCACATGTTGAATTGGTGGTGCTTCATCTTCATCATATTCATCACGAATTTCGCCGACGATTTCCTCCAATATATCTTCAAGCGTTACAATTCCAGCTGTTCCTCCGTACTCATCATATAAAACAGCCATTGGAATTCGCTTCTTCTGCATTTGCAGTAATAAATCATGAATTGGAGTTGTTTCCATAACTTCAATAATCGGACGCATATACGTGCGAATCGATGATAAATCTTCTTGATCGTTGTTCATATATCGAATAAAGAAATCTTTTACATTGACCATACCGATAATATCATCTTTATCTTCTCCAAAAATCGGATAACGTGTGTATCGTTCATTTTGGATTACTTTCATGTGTTCTTCTACTGAATCTTCAAGATAGAAACCAACGATTTCCGTACGCGGTACCATGATTTCTTTCGCAATGCGATTATCAAATTCAAAGATATTATTTACATACTTGTATTCAGCTTGATTAATTTCTCCACTTTCGTAGCTCTCTGAAAGAATAAGACGTAACTCTTCTTCTGTATGAGCTACTTCATGTTCAGAAGCTGGCTTCAAACCGAATAAACCAGTTACAACACGAGCAGAACCATTCAATACCCAAATAAATGGATACATAATTTTATAGAATATCATTAACGGACCCGCTAATAACAATGTCACTTTTTCAGCTTTTTGAATTGCCATCGTTTTCGGAGCTAATTCCCCGACTACAACGTGCAAGTACGTCATCGTCATAAATGCAAGACCAAACGTTACTACTTGTGAAATAGACGGATTTAAATTCCATTTCTCAAATAATGGGTGTAATAATTTTTCTATTGTCGGTTCACCTAACCAACCAAGTCCCATCGCTGTAACTGTAATACCTAATTGACAAGCAGATAAATATTCATCTAAATTTGTTGTTACCTTTTTCGCTGCTAACGCACCGCGTTTCCCTTCCGCAACAAGCTGATCAATGCGACTTGAACGTATTTTTACAATCGCAAACTCTGCTGCTACGAAAAATCCAGTAAATGCGATTAAAATCGCAACCATGACTAAATTAAATATTTCCAATGAATCCCCTTAGTTAAAAAACTAAGGTGTCCACCTCCTGTATACTATAATGTTTTCTTATTTGTTCGTTAGAAAACATAGCCCGATACAAAAATTAAAGAGGTCGGATTTCACTTATTCTATAATAATAGAGCAAGTGTCTGTATTAAAGCTGTCGTTTGACCTGATAAAGATTTCGATATTTTTTCACGTTGTGAATCAGTCAATTCATCTAAAAGAGGCTTTAACTCCGTTAGCTCTGCTTCTAATCTATGAATATGGTCTGTCACTTCATTCACTTGTTTCGAAACGTGTTCATTGATACCGAGCAGCTTTTTCTTCTCCTCGATTCTCTCTTTAATCTCACAAAGCGGCATATGCATTTCTTTGCACTTCTCAATAAATTGTAATGTTTCAAATGCTGTTTCGTCGTAATAGCGATAATTAGATTGAGATCGCTCCGCTTTTAAGATTCCTAGATTCGTATAATAATCAATCGTTCGTTTCGACACGTGAGCCATGAGAGCCAACTGTCCGATTCGATACACCTTCCCAACGATCTTCCCCCCTTGTTTATATTACTATTATCATACAATACATAAACTGTACAGTCAAACGTGACGGTTTGTTATACATAATTTCATAACACCCTCCAACAATCAGAAAATTAAGTTATAATATCATTATAAAAGAAGAAAGGAGGCTACGCTCATGTACTACAACACTTCATTCGAAAACGATCAACCTGTAGGCCGTCTATAATCTAAGACGGGCATTCATATAACAAGTGCGCCATGCCTCGTCTTAGGGAATAAATCATAACCCTAAAAATAGACGGAGGTCATTCAAATGAAACAAACAATTTTAGGAGCTATATGTTTATCACTAGCAGCAAGTATTTGGGGCGGTATGTACGTCGTTAGTAAATACGTACTCGACTTTATCCCACCACTTACACTCGTTTGGCTACGCTTTATTATCGCTTTTGTTGTTTTATATGTGATTTTGAAAACAACTGAAAAAAAGCAAAAGAAAAAAGTAACCATCCAGAAAAAAGATTGGCTATTATTCGCTTGGATTGGATTCATTGGGTATTTCATTTCGATCACATGTCAATTTATCGGAACGAAATTATCCGATGCTCATACAGGCTCCTTAGTAACATCAGCTACACCTGCATTTATGGTTATATTTGCAGCGCTCATTTTAAAAGAGAAACTAACTGCTCGTAGACTGTTATCCACTATAATAGCGACAATCGGCGTCATTATCGTTATCGGATGGGATATTGAAATTGGCTCCTATTTTATCGGTACAATCATTTTAGTTGGGGCCGCTATTACGTGGGCTTTACTGTCCATCTATGTAAAAATTGCTTCAGCTCGGTTTTCATCTTTAGTTATTACAACGTACGCAATATTTTTTTCACTCTTTTTCATTACACCTTTTATGATATGGGAATTCCAATCAAGTCCTATTGAACATATGAACATGTACGTATTACTAGGCGTACTCTATTTAGGAATCGTCTCAACCGCAGGTGCATTTTTCCTTTGGAATAAAGGATTAGAATTAATGGACGCAAGCATAGGTTCATTGTTTTTCTTCTTCCAACCTATCGTTGGATCATTGCTTGGTTGGTTCTTATTAAATGAGACGTTAAGCAGTAACTTTTTCATTGGTGGTATCCTTATTATATGTAGTGTTCTAATTACTACTTTTGAAAAGCAAAAATAGTATAAAAAAACAGGAAGAGACTTAGTCTCTTCCTGTTCGCATAATTGGGTCTTGATCATGGAATCCTATACAAATTGGTATATTACTTTGCAAACCACTACATGCATTGATAAAACTGCAGACCGTTCTTGCGATTAAATATAAAGTTATTCCAATTGCTTTTTCATTTGTATCAAAGCCATTTTCACCATAAATATCAGCTAACTCTCCTAAAGATGGTCCTTTTATTTCATCCGTCCAATCACTTGCCCAATCATCATCCTCTACTTCAAGAAACATGTAATCGTCACAAACATAGAACTGACTATCCCACTCATTATCAAGATCATACTCAAAATAAATTGCCTTCGCTTCTTCACTTTCAGCAACTTTTAATGCTTCTTTCAAACCTATCCTCATACTTTCCTTGTATGAATCTAATGCAATCAATTTAATGCGCTCCGCATCCTCACTTGACGCTAGTGTGCTACAAATATCATAATACTTCGATTCCATTTGAGATACTGATAACGAAAATACGTCTTCCTGCATTTCCTCTAAATACTGAAAAATATCCAAACTATTTCACTCCATACTCTTTACACAGTCCAATGCGCTGGACGGGACAACGTTTTCGGCAATTTCGTATGTTTGTCCCCTTTCGCCGCATTAATTTGAACTTGCGTAAGAAAAATACTATTCGTAAAATCTGCTCCTCGAATATCTGCATCACGCAAATCTGCTCCGATGAGATCCGCTCCCCTTAAATTTGCATCTCGTAAATTAGCCGCAATAAGATAAGCTCCTCTTAAATTTGCTCCTTGTAAATCTCTTTTTTTAAGGTTAGCTCCCATTAGGTCTGCCCCTCGGTGACTGATCCTTTTCTTACTTGTAGAATTCATTTCCTTCCAGACTAGTTCACTCGTTTCCAGAAGGAGAACATTCACTTCCGCTCGGTGTAATGGAACATTTACTTTCATTAACTCATCTGCACTTAAATTCGAAAGGCGTTCCGTCTCTTCAATCGCTTTACTAAGCTCATGATGAATCGTTTGCGTCGCCTTTAAAATAATCGCTTCCTTCAAATACCAAAGCATTTCATGAAGCTGATGCATAACTGGAAAAGCATCATACATTTTTCTCGCATGCTGAGCATCCTTCCGCCAATCTATTCCATTAAACGTAACTTGAGAAATCTTTTGCCCAGCACCGAAACATTCAAACACTGTACAACCTTTATAGCCTTTTCCTCTAAGATCTCTATGTATACTACATTTATAATCTGATTGTAAATTTGTACAAGGTTTACCACCATCTTTATTTACCGCAAAATCTATTGATGCTGCGAACGGTAATGCCACACAACATAAACCAAAACAATTTTCACAATCCGCTTTTAAACTATCGTGATTTATATCCTCTTCTACATGAAAATAATCGTTATGATTAGTCAAAATATATACCCCCTGTTGTCTTTTGACTATTTCATAATATTCCAACTGCACTAAATAATCAATTTTAAAATAAATAGACCTATTTCATTTCAAACAACAACGTAATCCTTTTATTTCTTTTCATTTAAAAAGGACTTTCACTACAATATTAATTATAATTAAATTACGAACTTTCAAATAACAAGGAGGATTACGATGGCATTAGAAATGAAAACAAACTGTCAAATTTGCGACCATTCCCTTCAGCCCGATTCCGAAGCATACATATGCGTGTATGAATGTACATTTTGTGCACCATGTACAGAGGAAAGACAAAATGTTTGCCCGAATTGTGGCGGGGAGTTAGTACGTAGACCGAAAAAGAAATAATAAAAAGGCAAAAACGAACAGGAATATGTTCATTTTTGCCTTTTTATTTAACCTTTAAAATTACTTTTATTATTGATTTAAATGATTTTTAACTGCTCTTATAACCAATTCATGATCTACTTCTGGTGGTAATCCTGAGACTGTTATCATTCCAATAACCCCTACGTTTTTTATTTGGATAGGAAAGGATCCACCAAACGCAGCATATTCCGAGCCATCTAAACGGTATTTTTCATGATATGGAACTCCGCTTATTTCACTTTCTATCTGCATATAATACGAGCTATGATTATGCAGGGAAACGACCCGTTTTTTACGCTCAATCCATTTCGTATTTTCCTCAGTTGTGCCTGTCATCTTGAAATGAAATAATTGCACACCATTTTTTGCTATATCAACAGCAATCAATTTTCCCTCTCGCTTTGCTGTTTCAACGATAAATAAACCTAATTGCAATGCATCTTCATTTGTAAAAGAGGAAAATTGAAGTGTTTCCTCCTCTATTAAAATTTGTTTACTTATTTCACTCATATTTGAAGTACTCATATCTTTAACCTCCCTAATCGTTTTATAAAACATCGGCATTTTGGGGAATTACCAGACTCTATAGTACCGTAAAGCTTGTTTTCTTCTTACTGGTGCTATTATGAATTATATTTAATACTTTAAAGATGTATGTACTTTAAAGTGCTATAGGTACTAAACATTTGGTACAGGAATTATCTACTTCTGTGATTCAGCTAATTCATTATATGAAATACAAAAAAAAGCAAAGCGCCCACGCTTTGCTTCTTACAGAATCCCTTTTAACTTTTCATAAATTAACTTCGCTAAATATGCATAGCCTTCTGCTCCAAAGTGTAATCCATCTTTTTCTTCATCTTCTACGAATATTTTATATTTTTCTTCTTGAATCATCTCAGCATATAAATTGAGAAAATGGCTCCCTGTTTTTCTTGCTACTTCCTCTACCGCCGCTGCATACTGACTGAGTATTTCATTTGTTCTATTACGTTGTCTTTCTTCATCAACTGGCGCCGGACTAATAAGTAGTACTTTTTCTGGTGAAATCGTGCTTACAATTTTCTCTAAGTTTTCTTTGTACGATTGTAATGGCACCGGATCAAATAATACCGAATCATTCGTACCAAGAAAAACTGTTACAAAGTCTGGTTTATATGATAATACATCATCTTCAATCCTATTTAACGCATCGAACGTATTATCACCTGGAACACCCGCATTAACCACTTTCCAATTTGGAAACATCTCTTGTAACCTTGGCGTTAATCTCGGCGTTCCATCAAAAAACATTTCATCAGCTGTAATGCTATCCCCAAAACATACTAACGTTTTCATTAATCTAGCACTCCTTTTACGTATGAAACAACTTTCCTTCTATCGCTTTCATATATCTTTCAGCAGAACGTTCAACTGCCTCATTTGCATTTTCTTTTACTACTCGGTGAAAGGCATTATATAAACGATTAAATTGTAACGGCTTCACTCGATTCGCCATTTCCTCAACTTTTCTCGCCGGTAATGGAATTAAATTTGGATAGCTATACATAAAGCTTACCCACTGCTGATCCGCTACAACTTGAATGATATCACCTGTTAATAATATACCTTTCCCATCATTTCCTTCTTCCCAATGTAATACAGAACCGCCACTAAAATGTCCTCCGAGACGATGAATGGTAATTCCATCTGCTAATTGTAAAGACTCTCCAGTCCAATAAATAATACGACTACTTGGACGCATAACCCACTCTTTATCGTCTTCATGTATATAAATTGGTACATCAAATGTTTCTGCCCATTCTACTTGAGTTGAATAATAATGTGGATGAGATAGTGCAATTGCATCTAATCCGCCCCACTCTTTTATCTTCTCAATTGTCGTTTCATCTAAATAAGTAATACAATCCCATAGCAAACGATATGACTCTGTTTTTACTACAAATGCCGTCTGACCGATCGCAAATTCTGGTTTTGTCGTAATACTATAAAGCCCATTTTCTTCTTCTATAATTTCATTTTTATATGTATCACTCGTTTGCAAGTTTTCTAAACTCGTCCAAGACTGCCCTTTCGGATTAATATATTGTCTCTCCTCATCACAAATAAGACAACTTACCGGTTCCTCTACACTCGCTGCATACTGCACGCCACACGTTGTACAAACGAAATTGTTCATAGTCATTCTCCTATCCTTATATTTTTAACTACGCCGATATTTGTTGATAGTTTTCTGCTTTTTTATTTTCAAGTGATACGCTTATAAGAGTAATAAAGTAGACAACTGTAACCGCCATAGGAATTACAATAAATCCTTTTTCCGCAAAAAGAATCCCACATACTGACGTTACTAATACAGTTCCTACTGATAAAAAACCATAACTTTTACTTTCATAAATCCATACATATGGTAAAAAATGAGCACCTATTAACATCGCTACTACAAAAGGTAACCACTCTGGAAATTGAAAATATGCAAGTAATACAAACGGAATATTCAATACATTTATCCCACCAATTACTCCAGCTAAAGTCCCTAGCGGATTTCCTTTCGCAAACATATCAATTTTTAATATAGCAGCTATCATTAAGCCGAAAGGAAACACACAGCCCATACCAATTAAATATACCCACACAACTTGCTTTTCTGAAAGAAGAACACCAGTTATGCTCGCTACAATCCAAAATAAAAGACCAGCTATTGGTCTTATCCCTGTCAAGTAGACAATATTAAAAAGACTAAGCAGCCATCGAGATTCGATATTCTATCGGAGCTCGGTGGTTGAGTCGTTTTGGGAACCGTTTATAGTTATAAAAATAAATATACTC
>NZ_LXLV01000053.1 GCF_001757995.1 Bacillus mycoides
AATTCTTCTGAATATGTAATAAATATTGAACCTTTTTTAGTCATGAAAAATCCCCTCCAAGTAATAGTGTAACATCCATGTATGTACATGGTCTTTTTACACTGTCTACTTAAAGGGGATAATATCACTATTATAACAGGAAATCCCCTCTTCGTTTTTTGTGCTAAATCTCTTTTTGCTTCTGAAATGTTCATTTCTCTATCTCCCCCAAAATATAAGTACTATAATGCCGTCTTTTTTCGCTATCGAACACAATCTCATTCATCCAATAACGCCAAGCTACTAAGCAATCTTCTAAATCTTTTGGGTGGTGTCTTAAACACGTATCTATACGTAAATATAAGCCTATAACTATTTCCTCATATAAATCTCGTTCTTTTTTATGAAATACACATTGTTTCATCGCATAACAAATTGCTTCTTTTGTTAAATCTTCCGGAGTTGAACAGAACGCGTAAATTAAATCATATATAGGATCTCCTAAGACTGGTAAAGGATCTATCACACCGGTTAACTTATTCTTTTGAAATATAAAGTTATGGAATCCAAGATCACCATGCAATAAAAATGGCTTATTTATTCCAGTCCCCCTATTTGGACTATTTGTAAGCTTAAGAACAGTTCTATACTCTTCATCACTTATATGTGGTTTTAGGTTTTCATAAGCTTCTATCACATTTGTTGTTAAAAATTCATTCCAAGATTGAACCGGACTTTCTTTCCATCCCCATCCATCTATATCTGAAACTATTTCATACTTATTAATACCTTCTTTTACAAGTGTACTAAGCGTAATCCGTTTATATCCATGTTCGCACGAAGTACTCCCTTCAAAGAAAGAATACACAATATATCTATTTAAAGGCTCCATATACAAAAGCTTCGAAAATAAAGTATTCCCCTCATAAAAAGAAAGAAAATTCGCTTCTTCACGTATTACGTCCGATTCATTCAGCTTTACAACGTATTTTTCGTCCAACAAATATACAGTACTTGTCGTTCCTCCGCTCAACACTTTCATACTTTTAGGATAATGTGAAATAACCTTCTCATTAACTAGTTGTTTAGCGATTACTGAAATGTTCATTCACTCACCCTTACATCTGAAGATTCCTTCAATTCAAAAGACAACTTTACTATTATTTAACAAATCAAAGAGAATCCCTTCCAATATCTTAATATAACAAAAAATAATTTTCATTTTATTAAAACGGCTTCCTTCAAGATTTCATCATATAATTCATTCCATTTATAATGATACGCTGCACTCTCTTCTACTCTAACAAACATCCTTTTATCGGATTCATACTCACCGCCAAACTTATGCACTTCATTAATCTCCATCCGATAGAACGGCTGATACCCTACTTTTGGATACGGACTATTTTCATTCCAATTTGAATTATCACTATGGTCAACGATAATATATCCAAATAAAGTACATTCTCCTTTTACATAACCTTCTTCCCACGCTTCTCTTTTAAAACATTCTTCTGGTAGTTCCCCTTCTTCTATATGCCCACCAGGAAAGTCCCAACCACGCTGCTCATGGTCTATCAGTAAAACCTTATTATTATGAAAACAAAAACCGTGAACACTCGTGATTCTTTCGTATTCTGGCAATATACAATCTTTTTTCCACGTTAACTTCACTTTTGATTCCCCATAATTTGCGTATATAGTTACCATTTCCCTCACTCCAAATGATCTTCATTTAATCTAGTAATTTCTATTGAATTATCTCTTTCTTTTAACTTACGAGCCAAACTTTCTACACCAAACACTTCTGTAAATGTGTGGCTTCCTACAATCAAATTGATTCCTTTAAATTTCGCATGTTGCACCGTATATAATGTTTTTTCTCCTGTTATGTACGTATCACAACCTTTTTCTAGCGCACGCTCAATAAGGTTTGTATTGTTTCCTGCACCTGTTAATATCGCAATCCGTTTTACTGGCTTATCATGATTTTTCCAACTCTTCACTTTCTCTTCCATTCTCTCTTCAAGTTTTTCAACTAAGTTTGAAAACGGAATCGCTTCTTTATATTCTCCTATTCCCGGTAGCTCTTCTTCCTCATACGTGGAATATTCCAGTATTGTATCTATCCCAATTTCGTTAAATAACGACGTACACGTGCCAAACTTTACAAAATCTAACGGCAAATGAATCTAAAAATGGTTCATTTCATATTGTTTTAATTTCTCAATACATGCCTCTTCCATACCAAATAAAAAACTCCACGGTGCATGATGTGTAAGTATCATATCAACCCCATTTCGATATGCTTCTTCAATTGTTTCTAGCGTCAAATTTGTCGTGTAACCTATTTTGTGAAATTCCTCTTTACTAATGTGAGTGAAGCCATACTCGTCATCACCGTATTTATTAAGATGCTCTTCAAAAATTGATGTAATATGTTCTTTAAACTGTGTTATATTCATTTTCATTTCCCCTTTCTTCTACTTTTATATTTCAAAAATAAGGAAATACTATTTAACGATGTTACATACATATAGGAGGACAATATGAAACCTGAATTTTTAAAAGCTATACATGAAGCGATTGGAAATGTTGCACATATTCATATAGAAGAAAGTGGTGCAGATAGTTTACTCATTCATCATGATGATGCACAGCAATTAAAACAAGTTGCTGAAACTT
Source organism: Bacillus mycoides (assembly GCF_001757995.1). Taxonomy (GTDB): domain Bacteria; phylum Bacillota; class Bacilli; order Bacillales; family Bacillaceae_G; genus Bacillus_A; species Bacillus_A mycoides_B. The sequence continues at coordinate 2,665 of NZ_LXLV01000053.1, forward strand.
TAGAACACAACAATTTCCGCTCTACAATTCGAACAACTGGAGATGCTTCGTATATTGAAGTATTGAACAGATAAAGAGAAGTTCCAGCTATATGCTGGGCTTCATTCTTTTATATTGAAATTTCGAACTCTTTTACATATACCGCTGTTCCAGCAATATCTATTTGTAATTCCTCATTTTCTATACCTTTCGTTACATAAACCGTTACACGACCATCTTTATTTATTTCCTGTCCTTGCTCAACGATTAACTCCAATTCATGATCAAAATCGTTCTCCAAATACGTCGCATAATAGGCTCCCATTACACCTGAAGCAGTTCCTGTCACTGGATCTTCTATTGTTCCAGAATAAGGTGATGAGAAATGACGACCGTGCATTTTTGATTCTGCATCATATGTCTCTAAGCAGAGTGGATGAATCGCAACCTTAGGCATTTCTTTTAGTACCGATGGAAATTCATTATTATTAGGTTTCATTCTTTCACATGCATCAATTTTTTTAATAGGTACAATTAAAGTCCAAATACCAGTACTTCCATATACAATCGGTAAATTTCCATCTAAATCATTCAATTCAAGACCAATACTGTGAGCTAATGCCTCTTTGGAACCTGTAAAAATTTGAAAACGTGGTGTTGCTTGTCTCATTTTAATAAAAGTTTCCCCATTTTTATTCGCACCTATATGTATTGGTAAAACCCCTGCCTTCGTTTCAATTGTTAAATTGTGTTTCCCTTCTAATAATCCTCTTTCATGAAGTGCATATATAGTCCCTACTGTCGCATGACCGCATAAATCATTTTCATGACCAGGCGTAAAATAGCGAATTCTTACATCTGCTACTTCTGAAGAAAGAACGAAAGACGTTTCGTTAAATCCAACTTTTTCAGCAATCCGCTGCATTTCCTCTTTCGTTAATCCATCCGCCTCTAATACAACACCTGCTGGATTTCCCATATTCGGTTTATTACTAAATGCATCATAATGGACTACGTTTACTTTTTTCATTCTCATATCCCCTAATCCTCTTTTAAAATTTTTTTGAAGGCCCAAATAGATTTTGAATACTTGTAAGATCGTACATTACCACTTCAACTCCCCTACACCCGGTTCAATAAACTTACCCGAAACATCCTCATTTGAATCCATTACCCAATCATATATATTTTGAGCCCCTTCAGCAGGAGTCATATTCGCATCAAAAGCACCAATGTCAGTCTTTAATTTTCCAGGATGAATTGCGGTTACACGAATTCCTTTATCCGCAAACTCTTGTTGTAAACAGAGCGTTAACATATTTTGTGCAGCTTTTGCGATCCGGTATGAATATGAGAACTGCCCTTGTAGAAATTCTTTTTCGGCCATTTTATGTAAAGATCCTAAACGAGAGGATACGTTTATAATTCTCGGCTGATTTGATTTAGTTAAAGCTGAATACGTACCTTTTATTGCTCGAATAACACCTAAACAATGAACGTTAAATAGTTCCATTAATTCTTCTGAATTTGTACGTAAAACCTCAGTCTCCTTTCCAGTAATTCCAGCGTTATTTATAACTAGATCAATATACTTTGTATACTCCTCAACTTGCTTCTTAATACACTCAGTACTCTCATTATCTGACAAGTCTGCTAATATAGGAAAACACCTAGAAGTAAAAACCTTATTCAATTGCTCTATCGCTTCCTCACTTCTAACTAGCGGATAAACAATATGTCCATTTTCATGAAATACTTTCACTAACTGTAACCCTAATCCACGATTTCCACCTGTAATAATTACCCTCATATACTCATCTCCTTATTTTTATAATAAATAAGAAAATCTGCCCACTTACCATTCCCCATAGAAAACGCCTTTCTCATACATTCAAATGAAAAACCAGCTCTTTCTGCAAGACGAACGGATGGCTCATTATCGATATGTATATGTAATTCAATTCTATGAAATTGAAGGCTATTAAAAAATAACGGCAGCGCAGCTATTACACTTTCTACTCCGTATCCATTTTTCCAATATTGATTATGAATAGAGTAGCCCATCATTGCCCATTGATAATCCATGCGTAAAATTTTTATAAGCTCTAGCTTTCCAATATTGGCGCCATCTTCTTTCTGAAAAATACCTAGAACGTACATTTCATCCCGTCGTGCCGCCTCATCAAAACCCCTTATCCATTCCATAAACCATTCTTTCGTTGAAGACGACATGTCATGATAGCCATCATCGTATTTATATTGAGATGGTAACCTCTTATTGAATCCATCTAACCAACTTTCATAATCCTCTTTTTGAAATGGACGGATAATCAGTCTCTCTGTCTCTACTTGTAATAGTGGCAGCTTCATTTATATCTCTTCCTTTGATTATTAATTGAATATTCTTTATTATCTTACACAAAATACAAAATCTAGTAAATTATTATGTTTTTTATAAACAAAAATCCAGTTATGCTTACTACATAACTGGATTCCTTATCGTTTAACAACTTTTTATTTTAAAATAACAACTTCTCTTAATTCCCTCTTCAACACTTTCCCTAAAGCGTTTTTCGGTAATTCGTCCATAAATACAACTTCTGGTATTTTATAGCTTGCTAGTTTTTCTTTACAATGCTGAATAATTTCTTCTTCTGTTAAAGATGTTTGAATGTCTTTTACAATGTAAGCTGTCGGAATCTCTCCCCAAAAATCATTTGGAATCCCAACTACTGCAACTTCTAGAACACCATTTATTTCATGAATTACATCTTCTACTTGATCTGGATATACGTTGTCACCACCGTGCACGATAACATCTTTATATCTTCCCATAATATGTAGGAATCCATCATCATCTATCATGCCGGCGTCACCCATGTTAAACCAATTATCTTTTACTACCTTCTTTGTCGCCATTTCGTTATTCCAATATCCTTTAAACATGTAAGGACTTCTTACGTGGATCTCTCCAACTTCATTCGTTGCTAGTTCATCACCTGTTTCTGGATGAATAATTTTTAACTCTACATGCTTAAGTGTTTTCCCTACAGAAGACATTTTTTCTTTTCCCATATTTGGATGCCATGAGGTTACGACCCAACCTTCTGTACTACCATAGCCTTGCACCATGTATATTCCTTTTTCTATATATTCTTGAATGAGCGTTTCCGGTACTTTTGTACCACCGCTTTGTGCTACTTTCAAAGTCGAAATGTTACGCTCTTGTTTATTTAGTTCATCAAGCATATAACTATAAACAGCTGGGAACGCAAGCATTGTAGTAATCTTTTCTTCTTCAATCTTATCCCAAATAAGAGTAGGATTCGAATCAGCTAAAAAGACCATCGTAACGCCATGATATATACAATTTAAAATAGAAAGCACGCCACTCATATGAAACAATGGGTGCACTGATAAAAAGCGTTCACCTGCTGGAATTTCTCTTTGCCCCGCAATCTCAGTAAAATAATGATGTAAGTTTTTATGACCAATTACACATGCTTTTGCCTGTCCAGTCGTTCCTGAAGTAAACAAATAAATGGCATCATCTTCTTCATGAACTTCCACGTTCGGTTCTGTTATTGACTGTTCCTTTAATTTTAATTCAAATGAGCCAAAGCCTTCTTTTGTCGTCTCAATTACATAAGGAATTTCTTTAACTGCTTCAATTTTTAATAAAGCTTCACTAAATTCATCATCAATAACTAATACTTTTAATTTTGCTTCTTTTACAATCGTTTCTAATTCATAAGCAGTAAGCTGATGATTAAGTGGAATAAATACCGCTCCAATTTTTAAGCTTGCCATCATAACGCTTGGAAACGGATGATTATTTTTGCATAAGATCCCTATGCGATCTCCTATTTGCACACCGCAATGTAACAAGTAATGTGCAAGCTGGTTTACTCGTTCATTATATTGTTGAAACGAATACCTTTTCTCTCCCCCGACAAGTGCTTCCAAATTCGGTGATTGCATTGCTCTTTTTTGTAATAATTGCTGCATCGTTCTCAAGTAAAACTCCCCTTTATATATGTTAGGTTTTTTATTTTACAAGATTAACTATTAATTTACTAAAGATTAAACTTAGTGAATTTAAATGAAATCAAAAAATAGCCATCTACTTAATTAGTAAATGGCTGTTTCTCCTTATATATTAGAATACTTCTTATTCATAACATATTTCACATACTCAGGGGCACTTTTATCAATCTCTTCATCACTGATTTCATATTCTGCTCCGTATAAATAAAATGAAGGCATAAATTCCATTCCTGTATATAAGCTTGTAGCGTGGAATGGTTTTATTAACTCATCCATCGTAATTCCGCTATTGTTATAGTCTTTTTCTAAACCACCTATAGAAATAGCTACACCAAATTCTTTTCCCTTCACTTTATCCCCTTTTGATCCGTACGCAAATCCATATGTTAATACATCATCGAACCATTTTTTTAATAATGGTGGTGAGCTATACCAGTAGAGCGGAAATTGAAATATATATCGGTCGTGCTCTACTAACAGCTTTTGTTCTTCTTCAATATTAAACTCCCAATTTGGTGCCACTTTATATAATTCATGCACCGTTATTTCATCTGGATATTTCTCAAGTTCTTCTACCCATCTTTTATTAATTCGAGACTTTTCAATATCAGGATGTGCTACAATTACAAGTGTTTTCATATATTTTCTTCCCCCTTATAAATAATTCAAACGCTTTAGTATTAGTATGAATGAGTCACATATAATTGAAAAGTACGTACTTTCAGGTACTATAGGAACCTTAAAGTACCTATGGAGGTGTTATATGAATCAAAATGATGATTGCCCAATCGCAACGACACTCGAAGTAATCGGTGGAAAATGGAAAGTTCATATTTTATGTGTTTTGACGGATGGAAAAATGCGAACGAATGAAATCAAACGAGAAATTCCAAACATTACGCAAAAAGTTCTTACACAACAACTTCGCCAACTTGAGGCTGATGGGATTATCCATCGTACTGTATATCAAGAAGTACCACCAAAGGTTGAGTACACAATAAGCGAACATGGAAAATCTTTAATGCAAATTATGGATGAACTATTTGAATGGGGAAAAGATCATCAGATCAAAAGATTAAATGACTAAAAGAACCCTACCAACTTTGTTACATCTTCTATGTCAAGAATTCTTCTGAAATTTTATAATAGGGTACTGTAACATGCCATTAAGCTAACGTTGTAAAGTACTCCTAAAATGGAAATTTTGTGATTTTATAGCACCGAAGTTTATTTTTATCGTTTTTTGGGGTAACTTGTTTTCTTAAGTTGATGGACATAGGACGTACCCCCACATCTGCCGAACTAAGAAGATAGCAACCCCAAAAAATAATTAGAAAGATGAGATTTTTATAAGGTTTCGTATATACATACTACATTTCCCTCATTAAACGCTCGCTCTACTTTTTCTAATTTCAATTGTACGTAGGCTATAAAGGAGCACTCCTAGGCCGAGGATTTTTTCATTATTAGACGCATTAGAACCTAATGTGATAGTAGGTACATTTAAACCCATAAACCTCTCACTCCATTCTATAGGCATATATCCTTGCTTACCGATTGCTAATGTGCGTCCATCTATTGTACGGAGAGTACTTTGAATAAAATCAAACTCAACTTCTACATCGGACAACTTTGTGGCTTTATCAGTCATCAAAGAACCACGTATCATGGTAAATCCTTGTATCATTTTTTCCTTAAACATACCAATCTGGTTATAATTCGAATCATAGATTACCCAATCATATCCGTCCACTTCAGTATGAAAATATGCTAGAATTTCCCCACTACTCGTTTCTAATCCATAAACATCTTTATTATGTAAAAAAGGTATCACTGAAAAAAGAATGTTAGATGAAACCATCTTTGTTCCTGCAACATATCCACCATCAGGATGATATAAACCAAATTGCTTGTTCCGTTTAGGTAATTCTAATACGACAAAAGTATCAACATCCCAAAACGTTGCATTACTTTTCACAGTATTCTTTTGTATCAAATTCCCTTTTCTTAACTGCCAAAATCCAATTCCGAAAAAGATGGAAGAAGCGATAACAATAAAGATAACCTCTCCCCAATTAACACGTCCCCAATTGTCATATACAGAGCATAATGCGAGAATAAAAATACCCGTCCCAATTAACAGTTTAAACTTCCCTTTTCGCTTATAGTAATCAAATAGTTCCATTTCTATATCTCCACCCCTTATTTGTGTTCCCTAACTATTAATATATCAAAAACAAATGATGTCCTCTATCCAAAAATACGAGTTCCACTGCCCAGCCCAATTGATAAAATATCGAGCATCCTCAAATTAGTATTTTCACCACCAATGGTTACCACTAAAGAAGCCTGTCTTGGAAATCCTCTTGTTAACACACCAAGGTCATTCAATTGAGGTTTCATAATATTCCACAAACTTTGTACATAAAAACTAAACAGCTTAATGAACATGAAGGCCATTTTACCAGCAAACTAAGGAGAAATGTTATAATATATGTAAAAATCAAATAAATATCAAGAATTACGGAAAGTGAAGTTTATATTTTATTATTAGTTCGTTAAAAAATCCGAATAATCACAACATTACTGTAAAACTATTAATAGAGGTGAAATAATTGAAAAATCAACATATAAAAACACTTGTGGAAATCATGTTAAAGCATATACCCAATGCAGCTGAGAAATCGATGTTATTTGCATTTTACAATGAGGTTGTCACGACGTATAATTACTTCCATTTTGAATCTGTGAAGGTATTTGAACATGGCTCAGAAGGACTTCCATCTAATGAAATTATGGACAACATTCAAAGAGTACGTCATACTGGGGAACCAAACTGGACTGCGTTTGTTTTAACTGTTAAAACAAATGGTTTATATGAGATTGATTATTATGATGATTTAAATCCTACTTTAGAATGCAGTTCTGCATTACTTTGGCTTGCATACACCCATTATCATATTGAACCAACCTCTGATTTTGGTAAATCACAACTGCAAAGCGCTATTAAAGCAGAAAATTTTAAGAAAACGTTAAACTATGCTTGTATGAGGAATGACATAGAAACAGTTAAAGAAAAATTAGTAAATATTAAACCATCCGCATTAAATAAAAAAGGACCTGATAGAAAGACGCCACTTCACATTACTTGCCTAAATGGAAATATTGAGATTGTTACATTACTAGTGGAAGCAGGAGCAGATTTGAAGATTAAATATAATGGGGAAACACCTTTTGCCCTAGCATGCGGAAAAGGTAACGCGGAAATTGTAAAATATTTAATTCATAAAGGCGAAGATGTAAATGAAATCATGATCGGAAAAGTCACGCCTCTTCATTTAATTAGTTGTTCTGGTAATCAAGAAATTGTTCAATATATTTTGGACCGCATTACCAATATAAATGCGGTGACAAGTAGGAAACATTCAGCGCTCCACTACGCAGTGGAGAATAACAATCTTGAAGCGACAAAGGTTTTAATAGACAATGGTATTGATATGGAATTACTAGAAGAATACAAAAGGAGTGCATTAAGCCTTGCTTGCGACCGCAATAAACCAGAAATGGCAGCGTTGTTGTTAGAAAATGGAGCTAATATTCATAGTACAAAACAAGGAAAAGTCACACCATTACATATTGCATGTGAACGAGGCTTTATTGAAGTTGTTCGAGTGTTACTAAAACACCAACCGAACTTGCATGCGAAAGCAACATTATACAGTATGCCAAATAATGAAAAATTAAAAGAAACCCCTATTGAAACTGCCAAACGCCTTGGATACGATGAGATAGTCGAGCTGTTGAGCTCGAATTTATAAGAAAAAATGAAAGCAAAAACATAATTTTGTATTCTAGAGATAATACCATGCTATCAAGCTAATAAAAAACGCTCCTTAAAATAAAAAAACACGCTATTCTTTCTGTAGAATCATAGGAAAGAATAGCGTGTTTCATTTTGAAATAGTTTAATTTTTCTATTTGCTAGCTTCACGTTAAGAATAACAGAAAAACTGTCCAACGGGATGCCTGTACCATTTGAATAATTAGTGTTATGATAGTTATATAATTTGTTACTATGAAGTCTAGTAAGTCATCATTTATACTAAGCATGCTAATATTGATTTGGTACGATTGTCCGTTACCTCATAATAAATTTCTAATCCTTTCCGAGTACCTGTAACGATTTTAGCGGCTTTTAGTTTGGACAAATGCTGACTAATTGTACTTTGGGGCATTTGTAAATTCCCATACATTGTTGTTACATTGGTAGGGCCTTTTGCAAGCATTATTTTTACTAAGGATAAACGGACAGGATGCGCCAACACCTTTAATACTTCAGAGATTTCTTCATACATTTCTTTTGTTTTTTTCATATTTTTTCTCTCCTTTTATATAAACATCAATGATATCCATATATATAATTCGAAAGAATATACGATTTTGTGTCCGTCATTTTTAAAAAATATTTAAAATCCCCTTCAGTCCGAAACTAAAGGGATTTCTTCATATAACGTCTCACTATGAGTAGTCAATAATGAATAGAAATTTCGTTATAGGAGATTTTGGTTTTTCGTCTTCTCTAGACTCAACTAACTAAAGTCAATAACAAAAAGAGAGCAGATTATCTGCTCTCTTATGATGCCTCCTTATGTTCAGGGGAATGCTCAACACTTCCCATTCTCTTTAGTTTATTCCATCCTACCGCTATCCCTCGAATGGATGAAAATATAGATTTAATTACAACATAAGTCATAAATTGACGATAAATAAAGCGTTGTAAAATTAACCATACTAGTGGTTTAGGATTCTCTTTCTCTAATTTAAATGCAAACATAGAAGCGAGAAGATCCATTAAAAAGAATACAAAATAAAATCCTAAAACTTTTAGCGGATTGCTACCAAATAGCCCCATAATCATTAAAATATCTGCTAAAGGAGCAATGAATTGCAGAACATATTGGAATAACCACATGTTAGGCAATGCAATAAACCCTAATGTTTTATGTTTTGCATTAAACAATGCTTTTCGATGTTTCCAAAGACATTGGAGTGTACCATATGACCAACGATATCGCTGTTTAATAAGACTTTTCACATCTTCAGGTGACTCCGTATAAGCATACGCTTTTTCTTCATATACGATTCTATGCCCTTCACGTAAAAATGTAATAGTAAGATCCGTATCTTCTGCCAATGTATCTTCGCTTAAATATCCAGATTCGACTACATTCTTTTTACGCCATGCTCCAATAGCTCCAGGAACTACCGTAATACAATTTAACTCATCAAAAGCTCTGCGTTCTAAATTAAATCCTGTAATATATTCAACATGTTGCCAAGTAGTTAACAAGTTCCGTCTGTTTCCCACTTTGACATTACCTGAAACTGCTGCTACATTATGATCTTCAAAGTGTCTGATCATTAGAGAAATAGCGTCTTGCGCAATAATTGTATCCGCATCTAAAGTGACAATGATTTCTCCTGTTGATTTTTGAAATCCTAAGTTCATTGCGGATGATTTCCCACCATTTTCTTTCTGAATTAAACGAACTCTAGGATGTTTATAGAATGTTTCTTGAATTACTTTTGACGTATCATCTTTCGATCCGTCATCAACGACAATAACTTCAAACTCTCTATAATTACTATCCAAAATTGAGCGAATCGTCTTAGCTATAACCTTCTCTTCATTATATGCTGCTATCACAACACTAACAAAAGGTTGGTAAGACGAATTAGCAAATAAACGAGATTTTGTTTTCTTTTTTTGCTTGAATGAAAAATAAATTAAAAATAGGAATCGGAAAATAC
>NZ_LXLV01000054.1 GCF_001757995.1 Bacillus mycoides
CAGGTTTTTTACTTTTCACTTCCCAATCATATCCATAGTTACCGAAAGCGACTATAAGTTTCTCAGACGGAATATCTAGTTCATTGAGCGTATGTTCAAACCATTTATTTGAAGCAATTGGTCCTGGCGCTCCTGCTCCATAGTGCTCGTCATACATCATTACAATCATACGATCTATTACTTTGGCTAACGCACCATAATCAAAAGCCTGATCATTAGCAGGGACATCTTGCGTAACAAGCAAATGATGTTTATGAAAGACCGTAGTAAGTTCTATCATGAAATTTGTTAAGTTTTCTCTATCGCTTTCAGGTATTGCCTCAAAGTCAATATTAATACCTGAAAATTGATTCTTTTCAACCTGCTTTACTAAATCGTTAATAAACATTGTCTTTACATGATCTGGAGAACTCAATAACTTATGAATAAGTTCACTATCAGGACCAGAAGCTTCCTCTGTATAGTTAGTAAGTAAAGGCATAATTTTCACATGATTTTCTTTGGCTAACTTCACAATCTCAGGTTTTATCTCACTACTAACTGTTAAGTCTGCTTTTAAGTGATACCATTCTGGTACTAACGTGGTTAAGGAATCGATATTTTCTTTTAAAGAAGCAGTACTATTTTCATCCCAGTTTACATAAAAACCATAAACTTCTTTAGATTGTTTGCTATCGTTCGTTGAATTCACCGAATTTTCATCGTTTTTCATTTCGGTATTAGGTTTAAATTCTTCTTTCTTTAACTGCTCTTCGCTGAGTTCTTGATTAATAGGTACAAGTTTAGTATCTTGTTTTACAGCAGGATTCATATTTGGAATTTCTGGTGTCGAAAAAATACTTTGGAAGAAAAAATAAAATACAATACTTATACTAACTATTGAGATACATAGAAACCAACTAAAAGCTTTTTTTCTTCTTCCTTTAGGATCATAAAAAACAGGTTTTGATTTATCTTTCTCTTGTTGAATTTTTTTCTCCATTATATTTTTTACATACTCCTTTTCTTCTTATTCTAAGTACAAATACAAACTCCAACCTTCTAGGGTTTTGATTCGAAAATAACTTAACAGGAATATAGAATTATAATTTCCTGGCTTCAATATTCTATAGATTCTTCTTTCCATTCCCTTGATGTTGTGTTGTATGAATATTTTTGTCATCATTTTTAAGCTCGTTATTTTCGTTTGAATTTCCTTGCTGAGATCCTCTACCATTGTTCTCTTGCTGGTGGCCATTATTTCCTTGAGACTCTCTACCATTGTTCTCTTGCTGGTGGCCATTATTCCCTTGAGACTCTCTTCCATTGTTCTCTTGCTGGTGGCCATTATTCCCTTGAGACTCTCTTCCATTGTTCTCTTGCTGGTGGCCATTATTCCCTTGAGACTCTCTTCCATTGTTCTCTTGCTGGTGGCCATTATTTCCTTCTTGAGATCCTCTACCATTGTTCTCTTGCTGGTGGCCATTATTTCCTTCTTGAGATCCTCTACCGTTGTTCTCTTGCTGAGACTCCCTACCGTTATTCTCTTGCTGATGTCCATTATTTTCTTTTATTTGCTTGGATTGCTTTTGTTCTATATACTCTTGCTTCTCGTATCTCTCTTCTTTTACAGGAGACGCCTCCGGTGATACATCAGGAGATGAATTTGGTTGCTCTTGATTAGACGGCGACGTAGATGGAGGAGTATTCTCGTTCTCTTGCTTTATATAAACACCTGTGCCCACTCCTGCTTTCATGGCATTCTCACGCATTTGCATCGTACTGTTTTGGTATACGACTGTAACATGTTTTGTCTCATACTCTTTCTTTAATTTTTGCATAGCCTTTTCCAACTGTGGTTCTAGCGACTTTTCCTTTGTAACAGCCGTTAGCATAACTTGCTTATCATTCGTTAAGTACTTATCCTCTTGACTCTGCTTTATAATAGTACGTATTACGTCTTGCAGGTGTTTATTTTCCCATCGTTTCATTTCTTTTAAAATACGCCTTCCATCATCATTACAGGCTCGCAAATCTATAACACGAAGATCCTTTGTTACGCTCACCTCTAAACTTGGATTTATATCCACTGAGACATAAGCAAATACTTTTTCTTCCGTTTGGTTGTGGAAAAACAGCAACACACATAGAAAACAAGTAACAAGTAATGATGCAGGCTTTAAGAAAGAAGGGATTGAAAAACGCGGTGCTCTTTGCTCTTGTTCATTAAACGAGATTTCCTCTCCAATCATGTAAGAGTGTACTTTTCTTTTAAACGTAATAAACTCTCCATTTGGAGTTAAAACAACTACGCTATGTTTTTTTATATCCATCACAATTCCTTTATTCATCATGCTTCTCACCTCTTATATAATCAAGAATATATGTATAGTTATTTGCAAAGATAATACACATCGCAATAATGTATTTTCTATGTCGCTCCAACGTTTTACGACTTACCCTAACACGTGGTTCAATATGTTTCAGCGGTAACTTTTTCTTTCTGAACAGCTCTTCTATCATTTTCTCGTCTTTTATAATAATCTTTACAATTTCTATTAAGTGCTCACGCGTATCACGATGCTTAGGAGATTCCTTAGCAAGCTCTGAAAATGTGATTTTAAACTCAGCTAGCACACTTTGAAAATGAAGAATTTCCTCCTTACGGTTACTATTTTCCATCTCTTTCATATACTCCGTAAGCGATACTTGCATTTCTAATATTTCCTCTTGCTTATCTTCTTTTAAAAAGACAATATTATGCTTAGACTCCTTGCGTATATAGTCAATTACATCTCTTTTTATAAGAAGATCAGCAAACGCTAGAAAAGATTTTCCTTTTTTATATGAATACTTTTCAATTGCCTCGTTAAACGCAAACAATCCAATACTATATTCATCATCCTGTTCTGTAATATATCGGCGGCAGACAGACGAGATTGATTTTCTAATAAACGGCTGATACTGTACGATAAAAGCGTCCTTATCTCCACCGTTGTTTTGTATGTTAAATACGATATCTTCTATTTTCGGTTTTCTTAAGATCTTCATTACTAAACTCAACACTTGTAATCTCTCTCCCTCCTTCTGCTTTAAATAGCAAAATGGTCACTAAACAAGTGACCATTTAACCACATTTTCTTAGTACTTTTCTTTTGGCTTGTCTTCTTGCTGTTGTTCATATTTTTCGAGGCCGACTTTTTTTAGATGACTATTTTTTCCACTTGCACTAGAGTGAAGTCTGTATTTTGTACTGTTTTATTGTTTTCTTTTTCAATATCACTTGTTCTTCTCGCTCTTTTTCTATTTTATCTGCAATCTTTGAATAACTCTTCTCTATATTTTTGGTAATTTTAGCTTTTTCTTTCATTTGCTTTCTTCACTATACATATTCGAAGGAATAACCAATTTTATGGGGGTCAAAAAATATTTTTTATAAAATAGTTATTTTTTTCAAAGATAAAAACCATCAATTTGAAAAAAGATTGTTCAAATTGATGGTTTTCTGTTATATATTAATTTTCATAACTAAGGTTAATCATATGCGCCTTTAATTGTAGTTATCCTTTTTTCTGTTACTTCTATTGCAAACATGATACAAGATTTTATCGGCCACCCATCCACTAAAACCGTTCAGGTTAGTTTCTCAATGCATCTAAAATAGCATTTGCTATTCTCACTATTCCCTGCCGATTTTCTCCCTCTATGTTAACTTCTGACTTTGCTTCTTTAATACTTTCTATTCCAATAAATATTAAAAACACAAAACCTAGTAGCCACATAACTGCTTCTACCCATGGATTAGTTAATACACTAGAGAACCCTAGATAAATCAGGACTATTAAAGATAAATCTACAGTCATTCCTCCTATACCTACAAGCCAACCATGTACGAAACCATTTCTCATTCCTTGTTTAGTCATTTGGACAGTCATAGCACCTGCAGGTATTGATAAAGATAAACCTAACAAAATATATGTAAAAAGTATTACATAAGAAAGGAAATTTATTATCATATTAATTAAACATATAACCTCGCTTCCTATTAGTTGCGATAGGTAAGACTTTGAAGTTATCTCCATCTTTTCCCCCGCTTAACACTGTACGTGCGACTTTCATCGCATACAGCGTCCCATCTTATTCTTTTATACTAAAGTAACTAGATTACAAGCT
>NZ_LXLV01000055.1 GCF_001757995.1 Bacillus mycoides
AATTGTATAATGATTCACAAAGTAGAATTCCGTTTTGATCAATCTTTTTTCAAAATGGATTCTTTTTGTCTCTTATCAAATAAGGGTTTGTAAAACATTTCTGATTAAACTTTATTCCAAACCAATAATACGCTATTCACAAAAATATGTTTAAGCAAAAAAGCAGTCTAATTATTAGGCTGCTTTTTTGCTTAAACATATTCTGATTCCAATATCTTGTACAAATCATCAACGAACTGTTTAATCTCATTTAAAGAAAACTGTAAGAACTGTACTACATTCTTTTTAGTTCCCTTAAATACATATTGACCTTCTTCATACTGAACTACTTCACTAAGAAGGAGAGGATTTATATTACCTTGTATCTGACCGTTTTTAACTGAAAAATCGCCTGTTGGTACGTTATTAATAACACAATTTTCAAAGGTAACACTCATATTCGGGCCAAATTGTCCCAGATTTCCGATTTGTGTATATCTAATACTGTCCCTTTGACTCTCTGATAAATCATCATGCTTGTTATCGTTGGTTTCTCTACACATGTATGTAAGGAATTTCCTTTCAATGCTCCTCTTATGATCTTGAATGCCTTCAACTAGACTGTATATTTGTACATCACTACTCAGTAATCCTGGGAGGTTTTGCGAAACACGGGTTCTAAATATCTTTTTTGTTGGCCCATAAGGAAAATAGACTTTATTGTCCTTCTTACTTTGTAGTTTCCTGTTTCTTTCCTGTTCAGACACTACCAACTTAAAAATGTCTTGTGCTGTATATTCTAGTATGCTTCTACAATGTTCCAAGAAGCTTTTAACTTTAGGTACTGCAACCTCTACATTTTCCGGGTTTTCAAATGCTTCACTAAATTTAGCATCTATCTGACCTAATAATTCTTCACATTCTTCAATGAGTAAAGTACAACTTTCTTTTCTCACTATTAATCCCCCCTATATACACATTTTAAAGTTCTTAGCAGCCCTACCACTGTATTTCATCTTATCTTAAGATACAATTTTCCCGGAATGATATGGTGACCCCTATAAGAAAAGGCTCTTTAAAAAATTATTTTAATTCAGCTAGTTTAATAAAAGTCGACTAGTTAGACTCGTGTAGCAATATCTTTATATCGTTTAATAAATTCATAAGAATATGATTGACCATTCTTATCTTGACCAGCATCCCAATTTATTGACCATGCCGCCAGACCACGAATAGCGTTTCCACTTTGCTTTAACCTTTCCATAGCATTCAAGACAGCGGATGGATCAGTAACATATCCTGTAGCAGCAGCGTCACCGTTAGCAGGAAGACCCATTATTAACTTATCATGAGGAAGTTTAATAAACCCTTTTGTACCACTTGCTATAGCATCCATCACATAATATAGAAAATCTTCTTTTCGTTCATCATCATTTTGTGCGAGCCAAGCACTAACTTCATCAACCCATAGGCCCTCGTCATGCTGATTATAAAATTGGGGACAAACCAAATCATAATAACCTTCTAGTCCTACAAGGTAAGAAAGGTATTTATCATTATCACGCAAGTAAGGAAACTCAGGAGCTAAAGCAATTAAAAAGTGTTTACCTTCATTTTTGTAGAAATCTTTTACATTTTTCAAAGCTGCTGGAATAACGGTACAATTATTACCTGCCTTATAAGTACTTTCATTTAAATCTATACAAATACCACTAAATCCGTAGAGTTTTTCTAATCTAATAATCTCATCAGCTAAGTACTTTTCCATTCCTTTACGTAATTCAATACGGGCATCTGCACCTCCAAGATTAAGAAGTACCTGACGTCCCTCTAAAGCTAACTGGTCTACTTGCTCACGAAATTCTTTATCTGATTTATCATAAGGTCTAAAGGTAGGTATTTCTATACCTCTACCTGAACATCTCATATCGGACACTACAATCACATTATATTCCTTCGGTACATCTGTTAAATCTAACGCTGCAGCTGAACCTTGTTCATATCCACCAATGAATCCCTTAGACCAAGTATGCAAGTAACCCATTATCAAAGGTTTATATTCCATTTGTAAGCACTCCCTTTTGTAATTTGCAATTGTTTTTCATTATAAAGCCATATAGGATTGAAATTACTGTAAGTACAAATAGTATAGTTAAAAATTTCATCCTATTATAGTCCACAGTTGTTGCTGTAATAATAGCAGGTTTTATGGCAAAGAAATATGCCCTTAGATACATAAAGACATTCAAAGTACAATATACAGAAAAATTTATAATTTTTTTGTTCAAATTGATCCTCATCATAAATAATCTTGTTTACAACATCTCTTTCAGGATCATTTGGTATGATAACCTTTATACCATTAGATTCTAAATGTGATTTGTTACCACCCTAATCTAGAATCGAAAACACTGTGTAGGTTCTATGTCTCTATCAAATGATTTTTGCACCAGAACAAAAAAAGAGATAAGAACACTTTTATTAAATGCACTATCTCTTTTCGAATATGTAATGCATATCCCATGTAAATTTACCACATATTTTAATGGGACTTACAGATTGCTCTTCAACAAAAATTATACCTCACACTTTGTGAAAAATATACATTTTCATTTCTTGTGAAATCCGCCGTGGAAATATATGCAATACAAACATATTATATCTATCTATACCTATCGATACATATTATTATAATTAATATGTATCAAATATATATAAAGGTTTATCTGTAAGAATACTATATTCTTCTCTATTTACCTATACTTATATTTTAACTAATTAATTATGATGTAGATATTAATTTAGAGTTATTTATACGAAATAACTAAATGGATTTTTTAGGAAGAAAAAATCATATACCGTTCTGTTTTCTTAATTCACATAATTTTCAAAATTAAAACCTATGGATGTTAATATTTGTAATATAATATAGCTAGGCGATAATCTAAATGGTTTCCCTATTTTGTATGTTGAATTAGTTTGTTTTACCCTTCCTTACATTATCTGAAAAAGAACTTGTAGTGATTCCTACAAGTTCTTTTTGCTTCCACATTATTTTCCTTCTTAAGTTGATGGATGTATGGCGGCACCCATATTTTACTAAATTTTCAGTGTACAATTAGAATTCCGAATAGTATAATATCCAAGATGTGTAATTTATTTTAAGGAGAGGATTTAGTTATTATGAAAAAAATTATTGTATCGTTATTATCTATTTTTATTTTTTTCACAGCTTTTAGTACAAACGCCTTTGCGGCAACTCCGAAATATATGGCTGAAACTCACGGTTATTGGGAATCTGGTTCGGATTTGTGTGGGAAAACTTGGGCTTTTAGGCTTTATCGTGATGGGGATTTTGTATATCGTGCTTGGGTGCAAAGTGAAGATGGAGTAGATTGGTATTATATTAATGGGTATGAGATGGTTGACCCATCATCTAGTTCGTGTAATGATAACGGAGGCAGCCCTTGGTTGAAGATAGACGGTAGATGGTACTTATTCAACCCTGGTGGAAAGCTAGTTAAGAAAGAAGGTTGGGAATGGTCGGCTAATGCCGGAAAGTGGATGTATTGGATTCCTGGAAATTATGGACTTGCAACAAATGAATCAAAGGTAATTGACGGGGTAACATATTACTTCGATAGTAATGGTTATATGAAATAAAAATGAAAGCATCCATTAGGATGCTTTCATTTTTATGGGGTAGCACCACATCGCCATCAAGCTAATAAAACAAATCAACCCCAAAACAAAAAAAACTTCACATTATATGTGATAGAAAAGGATAGATAAGGCATTTTAGCCTTATCTATCCTTTTCTGTACTACAAATGATTACGTTTATTACTCAAAAATAGGAACTTCTATTTTTATTTTTATACATCATAAAAATTTTAATTTGGATGTGGTGTACTTCAAAGGTGGTAAGCTATCATATCTTAATAATTCTGAATGTCTTCTAATAAAAGGAATAATCCACATTAATCCAATTGTTATTAGCACAATAGACATTAAAAGAATAATAGTTAATTCAGGTTGTGCTGATGCTGTGCTTGTAGTTGTAGACTGTAAAGCAGAAAAGATATCTCTTGAAGCTACAATTATATTATTAACCATGTGAGCTATTATAGAAGGGAATAAACTTTTAGTTTTTAAGTACATTAAACAAGAAATAATCCCAAATATTGTGGCTCCAAATACATTGCTCAAATGTAAAACACCGAAACAAATGGAAGAGAATATAACTGCCTTTTTTAACCTAAATTTATAAGTAAAGCGACTAAGAATAAAGCCTCTGAACAAAATTTCTTCACAAATAGGAGCAATGAAAGAAAGGGTTATAGCTTTCATTAAAATAAACCACATGCTTTGTGTTTTAACTATTTCGTTTGTATCCTCTAACGAAGTGCTCTTTGGTATTAATGAAAATAGCATTACGATTAGCAATAACATACCTAACCCGAAAAGCATAGTCATAATTGCTGATGCAAAGATTTTTCTAAAAGAAAAGGAAGATGGTTTTGACAAGTAAGTTTTAAACGAGATATCATATTTTTTAAATTTAAAAACAATCCAAAACATAGGGATAGCATAAATTGAAATAATAAGAGCAATATTTAGCTTTACATCTTTAGGAATTTCTTTGAATAATAAAGGCAAAATAAACATCATTATTACAAAAGAGATAATAGCCCACATTAAAATGAACCTTGTTTTCATATGATCAAAAATTTTATCCATTAATAGCCTCCTGTAGTTTTATGTATAGTATTCTATATTTTATTATATCATTCCAAAGGGATATTTTGGTATTTCGTTTGATGTAGGATGTCAGCTATTTGGGGTCACATCGCTATCAGGCTAAGGTTTTACACTACCCATAAAGCAAAAAATACGTTATCCTTTCCTATGATTCTACAGAAAGAATAACGTATTTTTTCATTTTAGGGGGCATTTCTTTTTATTAGGTTGATAGCGATGTGGTGCTACCCCATGCCTATCAAGTTAAAAATATTCACTATGCCCAAGTATAAAAAAACGTTATTCTTTCTAAACAAGATTATTAGAAAGGATAACGTTTTCTTGTATTTGAAGGTATTAAAATCTCTTTAGTTAAGGCATGTATGGTGACCCTATATGGATGAAATAATGTGAAAGCTAGCATTTTGCTAGCTTTCACATTATTTTGAAGTAAGTGCAACTAAAACATCTACTGGATAGTCAACGGAGGTTTTCACTTTATATTCTGTCGGACTTGTAAGACCCTTAAATTCCTCACCAAGTTGACCAAAAAGATTATCCCAAACACCATTTTGTTCAGACATCCATTTTTGTAGTTTTTCCCCTGGAAGAACTGAATATGTTGCTACCTGTTGATATAATGCAGTTCTATATTGATCATATGCATAATCAGTCTTTGGATTAAAGTCAAATGTTTTTGTAACTGTATTTTCTGAATTTAAAGTAATACCATAACCAAAACTTGCAGTTAATGATTGATTTACTTTTGCAACCCCCTCAAGGCCTACTTCCATCCCAATTGTATAAGATAATCCTACAGTTACATTATGCGAAATACCACTTGTAACTGCTTTGCTCCAATGATAACCTGAATTTTTATCTACTATATTTGAATCAATTAATTTCCAATTTACTTCTTTTTTCAATTTAGTATCTTCTAAAATTGGATCAGTTTTAGGAATTGCTATTGTATATAATACGTCTCCTTTGTTACCTGTTTTTTCATATTCTTCTCCAACATTAAGCCAAATACCATCAGCTTTTAAAATCTTATGTTTAGAATTAGCATCTATTTTCAATCCATAAACTCTTGCTCCATTACTTTTAGCAACAACATCTACATATACATAATCAATTAACTTTCCATCTTCTGTAGACACATGCCATTCATTAGGGAATTCTTCATAAGGACCTGTAGGAATGTAAGGAAGTTGCGTACCATTTTTAGCAACCTGAGCTGCCGTCATAGGTGCTTTTCCTTCTTGAGCACTAATTACTACTGGAGCACTTCCTACGTTTGTGGTATTAGTATCCGCTGAAGAAAATCCTGGTGCTACAAATAAAGCTGTACTTAATACAAATGCTGCGGGAATTATTTTTTTTATACGATTCATGATATATCTCCTATTCTTTCAGTGTTTCTATAAGATTACAAAAATGAAATTATACTGTACATTGCTTATACTTTTACTGTGAAATAAAGTTAAATTACCTTTGATATATTCATCTTATTATAAATATCTTTCAAATTACTTTCATAAATGTTACAAAAGTCTTTCATTGATTTTAAAGGTATTGAAATTTCTAAAATACACTTACCAAACTCAAATTATAGTATTTACTCCTAGGATGATTCTTGAACCCAATAGTCGTTTTCGTTTTACTTTATGACATAAATAACTTTTGCCATGTGTAAATGTATTTGTTGTTGGTTATTCACTTATGCATCAAACCATAGGTGAATATGTCTAGCTATAATATGTTGTTCTAACAAGATTTTCTAAAAATGAAGGAGTAAAATGTTTATGTAATTCTTCAGCAAATAATTGTAGTTTATTTTGAATCGAAAGATTCATAAAAAACGGTATTCTTTCTAATCTAGCTTGTTTAGAAAGAATACCGTTTTTTGGTACTTGGGGTATTTGCTTTTCTTAGCTCGATGGTGATGTATGGTGACCCCATATAGAAGGTTTCTTCATTATGTACGAAGTAGATTTTTAATTTTTAGAATATTAATATTGTTTAGGGTCCGTATATGTATTATTATAAATGATGGTATATAAGTAAATTTTTGTCACGGATTCTATTCAATCTCTAAAAATATGATTCTTGGAGGCGTTGTTGTGCGTAATAAATGGAAAATCGGGCTAATGAGTACGCTTCTTGCTTGTACTACCTTCACATCTGTAGCATTTGCAGCAGAAAAACCAGTCGATCAACCCAAATGGGAGGAATGGTTAAACGGACATGCAAAAATATTAAATGAACCAAATTCCCAAACAACAGAAGATTTATCATTTCTAAAAGAGGCCGTACAGGACAAGCGTATTGTTGTACTTGGCGAAAGTACGCATGGTGCGAAGGAAATGAATCAATCCAAAATACGTATGATCAAGTACTTACATGAGGAAATGGAATATGATGTGATTGCATTTGAATCAGGATTTGCAGAAGCAAGTACGGTTCAACAAAATTTTGATAACTTAACCGCTACTGAAGCGATGAAACAATCTTTATACGGTGTATGGCAAACAGAGGAAGTTGAACAATTGTTTACCTATATGAAAGAACAAAAAGAAAAAGGAAAGCCACTAACATTAGCTGGTTTTGATATGAATTTGTTTTATAGATCTTCATTCCACTTGTATGCGAAAGACTGGTTGCAAAAATTAAGTCCTGAGGTGGCGAGTGAACTAGAATTAGCAGTAACAGAGTTAATTAAACTGGATAAGTATTACTATAATTTAGAAAGTGGCTATCCTTATGATCAATATAAAGTAGAAATACAGCCCGTAATCAACAAGTTTGAAAACGTAAAAGCTTTTATTCAGACTCATAAAACCGAATTGACTCGAGTTGCACCTAGCCCTACTTATGACGTGAATTTTCTTGAGAAATCAATCAATATACGTATCGATGCGATTAAAACACACCTAGATAGTTTTATGAAATTAAAAGGAGGTATTATCCCTTCTAACATTGCAGGATTCCCAGATTATGTTCGAGATCAAAAAATGGCTCAAAACTTAGCATGGCTCACTGAGATGCAATATAAAAATAAAAAAATAATTGTATGGGGACATAATTATCATATTCGAAAACAAAATTCGAAAATGATATTAGATTATACCAAGTATCAACAACACAATTTTGTATGTCCAAATATGATGGATTTTCTTCCGCAGCGTATTAAAAACCAAATGTACACAATTGGACTGTTTGCGTATAGTGGGAGCAGCTGGAACTCTGAAATTGACGAAATTGTTCCTGTACATACCGAACATGAAGAACAAAGTGTAGAAAAAATAATAAGCACCGTTGGAAGTCCAAATGTCTTTGTAAACTTAAAAGGAGAAAGTAACCGACCAGAAACGTCATGGATGTTTACCCCAACTGCTGCAAGTTACTGGGGGGTCAAAAAGCGAGAAGAAATCATGATTCCTATCGAACAATATGATGGCATTCTATGGTTAGAAAAGACTTCGCCTTCTGTTCTTAAATAAAAGAGAGAGCATCCTTACATTTTAAGGATGCTCTTTTTACGTCATGGTTGCACAAAAATCAAAATCGGCTCAGTTCCTATAGAATTTACTAACAATCTAATCAGATTGATTCCCTAAACAAAAAGAGGTCGCCCACTTTCAGGCAACCTCTTTCTCATTTCTATTCTACCAATCTATTATTAACGATAAGAAGAAACGTCATTACCTTTCCACTCATAATAGTCTAAGATACCAGCGTAAATCGCTTCTGCAGAGCGTTGTCTCCACTCTGGAGAGGATAGTTTTTCACCCTCTATCCTGTTGTCAACGAATCCTAGTTCTGTTAATACAGCAGGCATTGTGTTTTCTCGAACGACATATAAGTCACCATCTTTTACGCCTCTGTCACGTGTTCCAAGTACATCCACAAGACGATTTTGAATTTTTTCTGCTAGCATACGACTTTCATCTACATGTGGGTTTGTTTGGCTCGTTGCAGATCTGTAATAGTATGTTTCTGTACCTTGAGCAGTTCCGTCAAAACCATTGCCATGAATACTTACAAAGATATCCCCGTTATTCGCTTGCGCAAATTCTACTCGTTTTTTTAGAGAATCTTTTGCATCTGTTCCTGGTCTTATGTCAGTATCATGTGTTAGCAATACAGTAAATGGTGTTTTTTGTTCAAATAATTTCTGTACGCGTAAGGATGTGTCTAATACAATTTTACTTTCATCCATGTCTACGCCTTCGTGGCCTGGATCCACACCGCCATGACCTGGATCAATAATAATTGCTTTTCCTTCTAAGAAGTTTGCTTGATTTAATTGATTTTTATCAAGCCATTGGAAACCAGCACCTGTACGGATACGAATCCAGTTTCCATTTTCTTCAATGACTGTTACGGTTTGCGGGGCATATTTTCCCGTCACCTTAGACGAATGTGATGCTTCTTGATATGTAGTAAAGGTTTTATCAATATACTCTGTTTTCTCTATTAATGGCGTCCATTTATCTCCTTGATCCGTTACAATTTTAATCCAGCCATCTCGCTCCTCTTTTATGGTTACGGTTTGAGGTTCATGTTGATTTGATGTAATACCTGATGATAGTGATGGCTGATGATATGTTATGAACTTTCTATCTATATACATTTTTTTCGTTTGCTGTTGACCGCCATTTTTCAACATATCAGTTTTGGCAGTAAGCTGTGCTGCTTCTACACGTTTTATAGGGGCATCCGGTTTCCAGCCATTATCTGTACCGACAGAGATATTTAATTCTACTAAAATATCAGCGAATTTTTCACCCCAATGATCTTTTAAGTCTGCAAATTTCGTAGTTAACGTTCCGCTAACGTCTTGATCTAATTTATATGTATTCACAAGCATCGCTGCCATAGCGGCACGAGTGACTTGTCCATCCGGATTAAATATACCGTTTCCTTCCCCTACAATGAACCCTGCTTTTTCAGCAGCTGCGATATACGGAGTTGCCCAATGATTCTGTGCATCTTTAAAAGATGGTTTCGCATTTTCATTAACTTGTAACCCTAAAACTTTTGTCATGATTGTTGCCGCTTGAGCACGTGTTAATGTACCATCTGGTGCAAATGTACCATCTGGCATTCCGCTAATTACCTGTTTATCAACTAAATAATTTACTGATTCTTTTGCCCAATCAGGTACATCTGGAAATGTATTTGTTTGAGCTAACCCACTAACTGGATATGTTAATAAATTTACTGCTAAAATACCTGCTGCTACTACTCGATGCTTCATAAAAAAAGAATTCTCCTCCCAAAATCTTCTTAAAAAGAAATTACATATGAATCTCTTAAACTTTAACTTTCAGAAATTTAAAAGACGTATTCGTTACTGCCTAGGCTAGTTTATAATACCTACCCTCTATAGTAAATACATTTAAAAAAAGATGAATATGCGAATATAACTAGGAATAAATCACAAACATAAGGGGACCCCATCGTCATCAAGTTAAGATTTCATAATGCCCTAGAACGAACATTTTGTGTATCTCACTCGTTTTTATTGTTTTGGGTTAACTCCGTTCATTTTAGCTTGATGGGCATGGGGTGCTTCCCCTCATATAAATATATGGAAAATTTTCAATTCTCTAATTTGGCGTTTCTAATCATTTACTCTAGTGTCACTTTATTCAATCAAAATAATATATTAAAAGTTCATGACACCTCACATTGTTAACATAACGTTTTTATCGTCTCCTTATATTGATACCTGCGCCTAAAGGAATACGGACACGATTCTGAGTACAAAGGGGCATTCTAGGAAAATATTCAATGTGATTCTATAAATTTCATTAATGATTTTAATATGATTCCTTCAAAAAACTTACAGATTGTTTGATTAGCGCTTTTAGAACATTACAGAATTTACGATATGGGAAAGCCCACGCAGGACTTTAGTCCGTCTTTAGACGTGGGATGAAAGCACCGTTTTTGCGTAGTAATACATGGTATACTTTATTCATAGTCATGCAAAAGACTCTAAAACGACTGTTCTCTGAAAACAGAATACATATGAGGTTGGGATAGCAAATTCTTCTATTCCGTAAAATGTATTAAGTCGTCATGCAAAAGACGTAAAAACATTTGAGAACCAACAATCTGTACGGTATGGTCACAGTACCGTAGCCCACGAACCTATATGGTCTGTTGTGGGAGTGGTGATGGCACACCGCAATCTTGCACGTCAGCGATATCAGAAATGGACTTCGCCTTTGGTAGCAAGAATCCCACTGACGTTAGTCAGCTGGCCCCTTTAGGGGTGGGAGTGTCAATATCAATGTCTGCTATTTTATTAATATAAATACACGATTTTCCAGAGGTGTATTTTCCAAAGTTTTTTAATAGTTCCTCTCGCTTAGGATCACCAGCTGCAAAATATAGACTAATTTTAGCTTTTCTTGGGGAAAAGCCTATTAATGGAGCATCTCCCTCATGACAGGATGTATACTTATAATGGTATGTACCGAAGCCGATAATGCTTGGTCCCCACATTTTTGCTGTATAGCCTGTTATTTCAGTAAATATATCTAATAATTGATATGCGTTTTTTCGTTTTTTAAGATTTTTAACACTTTCAATAAATTCAATTACACTAATATTAGTTTCTTTTGTTTTAAGTTTGTACATATTAAAATCACTCCTTTTTAGATATAGATTTCATAACATATATAATTATAATATAGAGCTCATCATGCAAGTCTCTTAACTTTAAAATGCTAACCGCTTCCTTTTTTACCTTTCGGTCCATTATGGGGAATAAAGATAATTGAATCACTTAAAATCCCAGTATTATTGAATTTTTCTTATTAATACGAAATACGGTACGTGAAATTTATTCATCTCTACAGCTAAATAAAAAATAAAAGATGACTTAACATCAACCATCTTTATATAGCCCAGTACCTAAAAAACCGCCATCCTTTCCTTTGATTCTACAGAAAGAATAGCGCTTTTTTGTTATACGGCTATAAAAAAGTTCAAATGTTCGTATTATCGCTTTTAGTAATGGCTAATTATATCATTTCCATTCACAATCAAAATATAGTAACAATTTCTTTAGCAATACACAGCAGACTTTGATTTAAGAAAATACAAATACTCTATTCCGACATCAGTGATCTTTGTACCGGCCCGCCCTCTGCCTTTTACGACAAATCCTTCACTTTCTAAAATATCCAGGCGGCGGATTTGCTGAGGGGATAAAACAAATTCTGATTCTTTGCTTTTACTTGAAAGCAGATCTCTGCTTACAGCTTTTCCTTTTTCGTTGCATTGCTTGATTACTTCCAAGATAAAAATATGTTCCTTCATTTCCAGTATACTTCCACATACGGAATATTCGGATGTAACGCTACCTCCCAATTGCTACTCTATAAGTTGTTCTCTTGTAGGTACCCGCATGAGACACCCTAAATCGTATATTCGTTCCAGTTAATTTATTTTCAACATATAGAGTTTGGTATTTCTTATTAAAGTTAGCTACAAAGTTCATTGCATCAGCACCTATGAGAACGACTCTATCGTCACCGATATAAAACTCAATAGCAGCCTGATCTAGATTATCGGGCCCGTTAACCCACTTCTTAAACCACTTAAACATTTTATATTCCTCCTCTTAGTTTTCATAAATAGTTATTCTATTTATTCCCAATTTTTTCCCTATCAATACCACCTGAGACGGCACCTATTTTAGTCTCCTACTTTTGTCGAATACTAGCTCACAAGTTTTGTCTGAATAGTACACCTTGTTAGTTTGCTGTCTCAGTGAATCTTTTAGTTAATAATCATTTACAATATCTCCCTTGAGAGTACCAACTCAAAAGCCACACCTGTGGAGGTTGTTGCAAAAAGGACTTGACCAATGAATATAACT
The DNA here is from genome assembly GCF_001757995.1 of Bacillus mycoides. Lineage (GTDB taxonomy): Bacteria > Bacillota > Bacilli > Bacillales > Bacillaceae_G > Bacillus_A > Bacillus_A mycoides_B. Next base: position 12,619 of record NZ_LXLV01000055.1, read on the forward strand.
CCTTTAGTATTTTCCGTAAGAAACTCTAATTGAAGTAGTTCTCAATGAGGATAATAACTTGAGAGCTTTGATACATATAAGTTTTATCGACTCCCTTTCTTTCATCTGTTAAGAAAATTATCTTGACAGGGTGGAGGTCGCTGGTTCGAACCCAGTCGGGATCATATAAAAAACCCCTTGATAGTCAAGGGGTTTTCTTTATGTAGTGAATAAATGCTTATTGTCAAAACTAATTTTTTTACTTACTGGTCAAGATTTGGTCAATAACTGTTTCCGTTGGTTGATTATTGTGCTATTAAATGGCCCCTATGGGATTCAAATTTAGAGTCACAATAACCATTTGTATACACCTAATTAATAATAGGAATGAAAATGATATACTACTTTTCGGCTTATTTGTTAAAAATCACTTCAATATTATGGTTATACGAAAACTCTTCTTCAATTACACATAATCTCTTTTCTTTACTAGGCCTTATTTTTGTTATAGCAACAAGTTGATGACCCTATTAATAAAAAATCTAGCTTCAAAAAGCAGGCTTAAAAATTATTAGAGTTTATTTTGAAATAAATTATTAAAATCCTTCTTTTTTTCCTCATTATCTCTTCTTAATCGTTCTTCTTTTTGCTTTTCTTCCAATTCTTTGATTCTTTTATCTGATACCCTTTTTAAATCGAGTTTCTGTTTCTCTTCTTTTATTTTCTTTAAAATGTATGAACACCATGCACCTTCTTGGCTCCATTCAACTTCCAAACTACCTTTCTCCCATTGAGCCAATCCCACAGTACTGCTATACCAGTCAATTTTTAAACCAGGTGATCTATACACTTCAAAACTCTCACTTCCATTGTAAACGTCTATCCTTATAGTCCATTCTGACCATTCTGAAAAATGAACTCTAAAATTTTCAAACTCTAAAATTCTATACATTGAATCTTCACTATCATAATCTTTTACTTTCAATCCAATGAGATGTCCATTTTGAACTAAATCAAGTAAGGTAAATAATTTAATTTTCTCTACTTCCTGTTTTGGTACCTTTACTAGTTCAGCTTCAAATTTATTTTTTCTTTTAAATAGCCTCATTGAACTCCCCCATTTAGACTAATTTCTAAAAATATATGTTCTCTAATGGGGATTATTCCATATTTAAGAACCGAATTACATACTTCTTCACTTCCCGTCATCCCACTCTAGAACCCCAGGAACTCCTCTGATGACGAAAAGAAATATAAGATTTTTACTAATTTAATAAAGTGAATTTGTTAGAAAACCGTTATATCATATAGAAAATCCAAACCTTGTATAGCACTTTATCTCATATACAAGCTAAGTGCGCTACCTGTTCAATACACTAACATTCGTTTGAATTAATGATGGAACCACTCAAACTAAACATAAGAACCTTTATGAATCCTATACTTACCTATATTACCTATTCATCATGTCAACATCTGTTCGGTTAATAGACAAAAAAGCAACTTAAAAAACTGTATTTTCCTCCAATAAAACCCTATGTGGCACAAGGGTTTACCACATGGACTGATTTGTTTCCTTAGTTGTTGCATACAAAATGAGATATTTTCCACATAGGTACAAAATCAATACAGAACCCATACATACAAGATACATAAAAATCTTGTTTTTGAAATACTCAACTTCATTATAATTGGTTCTGGTGCGAAAATCCCAAAATAACTGTAAGCAATCTCTAACTCTTGGACATACTGATACTACTAATCTAAAGAAGGTGCGTGATTGGTATGGAAAAGCAAAATGTATTCAAATGGAAGCATTATCAGCCTGATATTATTTTGTTAACGGTAAGATGGTACCTACGGTACAACCTCAGTTTTCGTGATTTAGTAGAAATGATGGAGGAACGGGGCTTATCCATTTCTCATACAACGATTATGCGTTGGGTTCATCAGTACGGTCCTGAATTGGACAAACGAATCCGACGTCTCAAACAAACAAATGACTCCTGGAGAGTCGATGAAACATATATCAAAGTAAAAGGTCAATGGATGTACCTGTATCGTGCTGTTGATTCGAAAGGAAATACAATTGATTTTTACCTAAGCAAAACAAGAGACCAGAAGGCTGCAAAGCACTTTTTCAAGAAGGCCTTGCAGTCTTTTCATGTTTCAAAACCTCGTGTTATAACAGTCGATAAAAATCCAGCTTATCCTATAGCAATTGAACAGTTGAAAAAAGAAAAAAGCATACCTGGTGGTATGCGACTTAGACAACAAAAGTACTTGAATAACATAGTAGAACAAGATCATCGCTTTATAAAGAAGCGAATTCGTTCTATGCTAGGGTTCAAATGTTTTGACACAGCTACATCCATTCTTTCTGGAGTAGAAGCCATGCATATGATGAAAAAAGAACAGGTTGATTTACGGGACCAGTCTGTCCAAAATCAGAAAGAGTTCATCCATCAATTGTTTGGACTTGCAGCATAAGATACGATTCCATTAGGAATCTATGCACTTTATTATTTTTTATTCTATTTTTGCACCAGAACCCTTTTTAGTTTAGTAGTATCAGTATGTCCAAGTTTACTAGATTTCTTGCACCAGAACCTCTCAGCATTACTTGTATTTATGAGCTTAAAAGAAGATCCCCCCAGATTACTGAAGGAGATCTTCTTTTGTATTCAAATAAATACAGTTATTATATCTAACTTAGATTTAGTTAATATTAAAGAGTTCTATTTAAAGTAGCATGCATTATAATAATATCTTTCGGATTTCTTCTATACTTAAATCTGTGAATTTCGCAATGTCTTCTAATGGCATGCCATTCTTATGTATACCACGAATTAATTGGGCTTTACTTTTTTCTAGCCCCTTTTCCAGACCTGCTTCAAAACCTTCTTTGAGTTAGTAAAATAGTAAAAATTTTTTTGAAATAGTGAGGAAAATGGAGGGTGATGTTGAATAATTATTTTTTATTTTAGCGATTATTCAAACTATTAGAATAACTTTCTAGAAACATATCACAATTTAACCTATAATAGTAACATTCAGCTTTAAAATTGAGGAGGGATAAAAGGAAATTTAGTCTTTGTGTTTCAAAATAATGGTTAAACAAAGGCTATAACTTCACGAAATGACAAGCAAAGAATTTAGAAATCGAGGGGGGAAAACGAATTGAAGAGAAAGAAACAACATCACATGCGATTATTTAGTATTGTAGCAGCATTGATTATGGTATTTTCATTATTAACACCCGGACTTGCGAATGCTGAATTAATTGAGAGATCATCCCGTTATGTAAATGATTCTGAAACTGCTGCGAAAGAAAAGATGAGTAATCGTTTACTAGCTAAGTTTGAAAAAGATGACAGAGTAACCTTTTTAATTAAATTTAAAGAAAAAGCAGATACAACAAAAGCCATAAACCAAACAAAAGATATTGCGAAGAAAGAAAAACTATCTGCGAATAAAGAAAAGTTTATGCAACGCTCTGCAGTTGTTTCTGAATTAAAAGCTACTGCACACGAAGAACAACAAAGCGTTGTAAAATATCTTGAACAAGAAGTACATAGAGGGAATGTCGAATCTTTTAAGTCCTATTTTATCGTCAATGGTATGGCTGTTACAGCAACGAAAGAGGTAGCAAAAAAGATAGCAGCCTTTTCTGAAGTTGAAAAAGTATTACCAAACGAAACAAGACAATTATTTGTTTCAACAACTAAAGAGAATAGTCTTAATTCAAATCTAGCAAATGTAGAGTGGAATGTTGAAAGAGTTGGAGCTCCAGCTTTATGGGAAAAGGGGATCAACGGTACAGGTGTAGTTGTAGCAAGTATTGATTCCGGCGTTCAATGGGATCATCCCGCATTAAAGGAAAAGTATCGAGGCTATAATGCAGCAACTGGAGAAGTTAATCACGACTTTAATTGGTTTGATGCCACTGCTGGACGATCTGTGCCATATGATGATTTAGCACATGGAACACATGTGACTGGAACAATGGTCGGTAGTGAACCTGATGGATCAAATAAAATAGGAATAGCACCCGGTGCAAAATGGATTGCTGTTAAGGCATTCTCAGAGACTAGTGGAAGTGATGCGAATTTATTGGCGGCTGCAGAGTGGATTTTAGCACCAACAGATTCAAAGGGGAATACTCGAGTTGACATGGCGCCAGATGTGGTTAACAACTCATGGGGTGGCGGACCGGGGCTTGATGAATGGTATCGAGATGTAGTAAAAGAATGGAGAAATGCTGGGATATTTCCCACATTTTCAGCTGGAAACACGAGCATGACTAATAATGGCGGACCTGGATCAGTCGCCAATCCAGCAAACTATCCTGAAGCATTTGCGGTGGGAGCAACCGATAGTAATGATATAGTTGGAGATTTTTCATTACGCGGCCCTTCACCATATGGTGAAATAAAGCCAGATATTTCAGCGCCTGGAGCAAATATTCGTTCATCAATACCTCGCAGCGATTACGAAGGTGGATGGGATGGCACATCGATGGCGGCCCCCGCTGTATCAGCAATTGTAGCAATATTATATGAGGTTGATGCAAGTTTATCAGTTGATAAAATAGAAGAAATTTTAATAAAAACAGCAACGCCTTTAACAGATAAGGAATATCCAGAATCACCGAATGATGGGTACGGGTATGGATTAGTCAATGCATACAATGCTGTATCATCTATTAGAGAAGGTCTGGGGATTTTGGAAGGAAAAGTGGTTCAAACAAATGAGGGTTCAGATTTGCCGATAAGAGGTAAAGTAAGTGTCCTTGAAAACAGACAGTACGTTAACACAAACCCTGAAAACGGCGCTTATAAACTCGCACATGCTATCGGTAATTATACAGTTCAAGCTGAAGCCTATGGATATCAATCTAAACAGCAATCAGTAACATTCGAAAAAGATAAAGTACTACAAGCAGATTTCACATTGAAAGAAATCCCTAAAGGAACTGTAAGTGGTGTCATTACGGATGAAAAATCAGGGGAAGCTGTCGAAGGTGTGACATTACTCCTTATTGAAGATGCCAATATTGCACCTGTGTCGACGGATAAGGACGGTAGATATACTCTCACAGCTTACGAAGGTACTTATACATTGAGGGCAATGAGAAGTGGCTATCACAGTCAAGATGTTAAAATCACAATTAATGGAGATAGCCACGTAGATATCGATCTTAAGCCTTTTTTCACGTATCCGGGTGGCGAAATTGGTTATGACAATGGAATTGTTGATGCTGCCAGTATGTATTTTGGCGGTGGAGCTGGATGGGCAGTGAAAATGTCATTGCCAAAGGATAAGAAATCAGCCATTGTCACAGATGGTGTGTTAAGCTTCAAGAACAAAAAATACTCAGACACGGTTGGAACGGAATTTAGTGTGGAAGTATGGGATGCTTCTGGAAGTAATGGATTACCGGGTAAGAAACTTGCTGGACCGATAACTGCTGAAGCCGTATTAGATGATTGGACGGTAGTAGATTTAAGAGATTACAATATCAAGGTTGATGGAGATTTTTATATGGTATATATCCAAACACTGAATTATCCAATTGCACTTGGTTTAGCAACTGATAATGGTAACCCATATATGGAGAGAAGCTATCAATATCTTGACGGTGAATTTTATCCAGCATTTGTTGAAGACGGTAACTATATGATTCGTGCCCGTGTAAGTTATGAAGTAGACACTCCTGTTATTACTTCTCCAAAACATGATGAAGTATTCAAAGACAAAAACATCATGGTAGAAGGGACTGCCTCACCGACAACAACGATTAAGTTGATGAATAATAATAAAGAGGTAGGTACTGCAAAAGTTGGTGATGACGGAAAATTTACAATCCCAACGAAAATGACAAAAGGTGAAAATAAATTAGTAGCAGTCTCAATGTTAAATGGTAAATTGACCGGAGAATCGGATCCAGTTACCGTTTCACTAATAAAAGAGAAGCCCGTCATTAAAGATTTAAAACCAGCAATTGACCAAAATGTGTTCCCAGGTGAGAAGGTAGAAATATCTTTCCAAAGTAATGTAATAGGCGGCGAAGCAAACTTTGAAGTGAAACTCCCTGCTCAAAAGAATGCGCAATCTTCTTCTAAAAATAAAATAGAAGAGGTAGAGCCAGGAGTTTATAAGGGCGTTTGGACCGTTCCAGATGTAAAGATTAAAAATGCTATTATTGAAGTGGAACTAACAGATGCCAATGGAAATAGAGTCACACAGAAAGCGCAAGGTAAACTAACTATTAATTAACCTGAAGTTGAAGAAGTGAAAACTGGCTGGAATTTTGAGAACGGCAATTGGTATTACTATGATAATAAAGGTAGTAAAGTAACAGGCTGGCTGAAAGAAGGAGCAAAATAGTACTACCTAGATAAAAGCGGAGTTATGCAAACAGGCTGGGTAACGATTTCTGGAAAACGATACTTCTTCAATAGTAGTGGAGTATGGGTTAAATAATCCGAAATAGTTAAACTGAATGATAAAAGAGAGATTACAATTGTGAAGTTGTAGTCTCTCTTTTTGTGATTTAAATTAAGGTGCTACCCCTAGTATCAGTATGTCCAAGTTTCAGAGGTTAGTTACATAAGTCTTATACGGGTATGTACGAGATAAGTCCAAAAACGGCCATATATATGGATATTAATGTAAAATTATTTTTTGGGAGGTCGCTGCATGTCTATAGATGGCCCCTATTGTTCTTTACCTCATGCACTTTTTCGATATGATCAACTGTGTTCCAGTTAATAGAAATTCCGCCCCAGCCTACATACTTCATATCAATTTTCACTTTCTCACCCGTTTTAAATACTTGCCCTTTTGTTAAGAACACGTCAATAATGTCTTTCTTCCCATTTAGTGATGGATACTCAACTACGACGTATTTAGTAGCACCGTCTCCCTCATCTTCCATCGTTCCTACTTTTGATACTTCACCAATCACATAATCAGATTACCATAAGCAAACAGAAAAATAGATAAAGCCCTCTATTATACGGGGCTTGCAATTAAACTTGAATTTCGTCTTCTTCTCGGTTTGTAGCAATCTGAACATATAACCAATTCGTTATCTGATGAAGTGAAACAAATTCCTCAGAAAAGCGCTGATGCATCATTTCAAACAGTTTCCCTATATTTAACTCATATTGTTTTGTATGGATAGCTGCCTCTTGCTTTAATTGCTCTTCATCAAATTCTGACGTTTGATTTTCCTTTCGTTCATCAAGCTTTCTTGAATACACCCAATGATAAGGGTTAACTTCTTGAATAATCGAGCGTAATACTGCTAGAACGGGATGATATTTTAATTGATTTATATAGTCTTGAAAGTCTATATTTGATGATTCTCTTATTAACCTATTTATTCCAAAATCATTTCCATTTGAAGCTAAAAGTTCATGTAATAAATAGGTATCGCTTTGACCATAGGGCCCATTTAGCACATTAGCGAGATACTTCTTGTTTTTTGGATACAATAAAAATAACGTTAGAGAATAGAAGTCACGTACAGCTTTTGATGTAAAAAAGTTCCCACCGACTTCAAGTTTTGAAGGCACATTCATTTCCTTACACCATGTATGAATTAAGCGTGCTTCATCAATGGTTCTCGTTAACACAGCTAATTTTTCTTTTTCTTCAGTTACATTTTCTTTGTTTGTTTTCTCTTCGTTTATTTCTTTTATTTGTCTATATCTTTCTTGGATATATGGCATAATATGCGTTTTCATGTCTTCTTTGTTTTCTTCTCTTTTTGCATCAATTACAAGTGGTCTTTCATCATCCACTGACTTCATCCCCCACTGATGGTTAGTTGAACCAATCGGGCTTTTATGGGCAGTTATCCCCCACCTATCTTCTTTGCTTTTCTCCAAATCTTGAGGTAGGGGGCTTACTGCCCACGAATAGCGGGATAAAATCATGACAAAAATCCGATAATAAAAAGAGGTGATTTTGATGAGAAAATGGAATGAACAGGCAGCACCGAATAATAATTTGCCATCCAGCACAATTCGGTCATCTGAACTCCTGTTAGGAAAGAAAGCAGACCATGAATTTTCAGAGGAACTTTCCGATGGTGGAGAAAGAGATAAAAACATTCAAATACTCAAAAATAGTTCTAAATAGAAAAAACTGATGCAGCGGTGGCGATGAAAAAATCGCCACTATTTTTTTCTTTGTACACCATATTCTCTCGAAAATACGTTTCAAAATTATATGCCCAAATCAAAAAGATTATTGTATAGTTTAAATATTAGTTCGCCTAAGAAGAACTATGCAGCAGTTAGTGATGTTCCTCAATCACTTTCGAGAAAAAGATATTAACTTTGTTTCATTACTTATTATAAGGGGGGGGATTAGACATGGCACAACAAAGCCTGAAGCGTGAGCTGCAACCACGCCACATTAGACTTATGGCGATAGGCGGGATGATTGGGACAGGAATTTTCAAAGGAAGTGCAGATACGATTTCAGCTGCAGGACCTGGTATCGTTTTTTCTTATTTATTTGCAGGGTTTCTCCTTCTCATTGTTATGAGCGCAATAGCGGAAATGGCTATTGCTTATCCGGGTTTAAATATTCAAGGGATGATTCAAAAAGCTTTCGGTTCTCGTTTCGCCTTTGTTGTTGGTTGGCTCTACTGGATCGACTGGATTTTAGTTATTATTGTTGAAGTTTTGGCAGGGGGTAGCTTTTTACAATACTGGATTCCATCCGCTCCCTTATGGCTGCTTAGTTTAGCATGTACGGTGCTTCTTCTATTTATCAACTTGATTAGCGTCAAACTTTACGGTGAAATAGAGTTTTGGCTTGCAAGTGTCAAAATTATTACTCTGGTTTTATTTATTTTGCTTGGTTTTGCTTTATTATTTGGCTTCATTCCAAATCATGAAGCAGCGTATTTCACAAACTATACAAGTCACGGCGGATTCTTTCCAAAAGGATGGGGAAGTATTTTCACAGCACTCTTAATAGTTGTCTTTTCTTTTGGAGGCTCAGAATTAATCGGATTAACTGTAACAGAAACGAAAAACGTGGAACAGACGCTTCCTAAAGTAGTAAAAGGGGTCATGTTCCGAGTAGTTTTATTTTACACATTACCTATTCTCATCATCACTGGACTTATCCCTTGGGACGAAGTAGGAAAGCAAGGCAGTCCTTTCGTACAGGTTTTCTCTGCAACCGGATTACAAGGTGTAGCACATATTATGAACTTCATTTTATTGACCGCTGTGCTGTCCGCAGCTAATTCAGGAATGTATGCTACTTCTCGCATTTTGTACTCTCTGGCACAAAATAACGAGGCTCCGGCTTTATTCTCGCGTCTTACTAAGCGCGGTGTTCCTGTCTGGGGAGTTCTTGTCAGTTGCACTGGTTTATTAATTGGATCTTTTATCGCGTTCCTTACACCAGAGCATGTCTTTGGCTATTTGATGTCTATCCCGGGCTTTACTGTTTTGCTCATTTGGACTAGCATTTGCCTTGCACAATTTAAGTTGCGTAAACAGTATTCTAAAATGCCGTATTTTCGCGTGTGGTTATTTCCTTACAGTACCTTGTTTGCTGCAGCTGCCTTGGCAATTATTTTCATTTTCTTCTTGTTCAATGCAGGCAATATAATTAACTCTATTGTATGCGCAAGTATTCTTATCCTTTTATCCGTCCTATCCATTTTGGTTGGTAGAAAGGAATCGAAATAAAAATCTTCAGCTAAAAAGGGGTGCTTCCGCATGCCCATCAAGCTAATATTTTGATACTGAATAGAATGATATTTAAGTTGACCAGACTTATGCTGGTTCCTTGAAAAATAAATTAGGAAGGCGGATGATATCCACCTTCCTAATTTATTTAATCTCAATACGTTTATAACCTGCTGGTTCTTGTATTTTAAATTTTTGCTTGTCTGTAGGCTCATTTAATTTAATGTCGTTTACCGTAATATTAAAAACTTTTTCTCCTTTTTGGCCTCACCATACATGCCCATCAACTTAAGAGAATTTAATACCCCCAAAAAGGAAATTTAGTGCATTTTGCATTTTTTTGTTTTTTGGGGATAACTTGTTCTTTTAGCTTGATGGACATGGGGTATTTGTATTTCTTAGCTTGATAGCGATGGCGTACCACCAACATTTTAACGAAAATATACGCTAAGCAAGATTCGACATGAGAAAACGTCACTTTATATTCTATTCCTACAAGAAATCACAATGTGCGATCCAATCATTTGTTTTACTATTTTTAGCAAAGTAAATTCCGCCGCCATGAATAATCTTTAAATGTGCTTTTGGATCGTCTGTTATTTGAAAAATAAATTCATAATCCGCGGGCCATTGGATACCTGATTGGGTAAAGCAAGCATAGCCTCCTAATTTGTGTATGTAATGATTTTCTTCAAAAATATCCTCGTAGTAGTCAATCTCAATTGTGTTTTCAAGTTCAAAAATTCTATCTTGCATGTTGTTGGGGAAATCTTCCGTATCCCATTGTGGAAACTCATCAGTTACTAATCTTGGTATTAAAGGAAAAGGTTTTAGATTTGGAAACGTAAGTGACATTTCATTCGGTACTAGTTCCTCTAAAGAATCATATTCTCTAATACAAAAATTTCCTGATAAGTTGGACAAATCTTTAGCAAAGTTTGGAGAAAGAAATACTGCGATGGCTTTCATATCTTTTACTGCTTCTGGAACAAAAGGTATTTGAGTTAAATTAAGCATCATAATCGCATACATTTTGTCTTGATAGCGGTCGATTGGGTAAGTTTCATTTGGTAATGAATAGGGAATCTTTCCAATCCAACTTTCATTTATAGATAAATCGGGTCTTTTTCCGCCTGTTTGAAAGATAGTTGCTCTTTTTCTTAGGATATTCTTTATATGATCTATTTCCAAAGTATTTCTCCTCCTAAATATACATTTCGTTTTCTCTTTATTTTAATGGGTAATTATATTGTAACAATAATGTATGTTTTTGTTATAACGATTCTTTTGAAAGGTATTTATTGTAAATTAAGAAACTTTATAGAGACTGTTTTTTAACTATACATCTCTTGCAGTTTCACTAAGTTTTTTTTATGATTTGATAATCCAATCGTAAAACTATTTGGATTCATAACAATATCCCCTTTGTTACCTTTTAATGTAACAATAACTTTAGACTTTATTAGCCCTCTTTTTACTTTTATACCCTCTACATCTTCAATATTTATTATTATTTTATTACCATTAAACTTACCAGTTAACGGATTCAGTTCAAGCATCATTATCCTCCTATTAGTAAAACAAATCACTTGATGTTGATTTTCTAAAAATGCACCAGGCCCAAATTTAATATATTCTGATGTTGCCGCCATTTTCATAGTGTAAAAATAATAAAAATACGATTCATCTTCATGTGCTACCTCATTAAATAGTGCATCTAATACATTATTGTTTAACATTTCTATTCCCCCGATATACTAATAGTCCCTTACTATGTATCCTTTTTCTTCCTATCCACCATTAAATTTTACCATAAATTAAAATTAGGTTAGAATTTATATAAGATTTATGATCAATTCAATTATGTATTAAATCCTAATAATTTAACGCATATTTATTTCAGTAACTAATTTAACCATTGGAGTGAAAAAATGAAAAGTTATAAAAATTGGAGTGAGGTCCCCTTAGAACTTGCAAGCAAAACTAAACTCAGTAAAGAAGGTTTAAAGCCCTTAGAAGCTCCTGTAGCTAAGGTATTCCAGAGAGCAAATAATAGATATATAGAGCTATATGAACGCTCAAAATCAGAAAAAAAACGGCAGTTATCTGATAAGCAAAAACTAGCACTATCAAATGGTAGAAAACTAGGCTTAGAGCAACGGACTTGTAAACAGTGTGGTTATGTAGTTCAAAGCATAAACTACGTCTAAGTCTCTGCCCTAGCTGTTACGAACATCAGGTAAGTATGAATCTATTAAAGGATACAAAATTAAAAATCAAAACATCTATCAATAAAATGTTTATAGCTAGAAATCAGTTTGTTATTCTAGATACCGAAACAACTGGACTTACTCTAAGAGATCAAATTATCGAGATAAGTGTAATTGATTTAACCGGAAAAATCCTATTAAATTCTTTAGTAAAGCCAACTATAAATATTCCAGCTGAAGCAGCCTCCATTCACGGTATTACAAATGAAATGGTCCACTATGCACCATCGTGGAAAGCAATATATAAAGAGTTACGTGAAGTTACCGCGGGAAAAATTCTACTTATCTATAATGCTGAATTTGATATAGGCATGATAGAAAACACCTGTATTGCTAGCAAAATAGAATTTAAGAAATCTAAATCCAAATGTATTATGAAAATGTACGCCGATTATGTAGATTCAAAAAGATGGATTTCATTAAGTGATGCGACGGAATTAACGATTGAACACCGAGCAGTCGCTGACTGCTTTGCTGTCCTGGAATTATTACAACAACTCAAAAATAATCAAATAGATTAAGATACTGTATATAGGACTAAATTATTAAAATAAAAATAAGCACATCTTGTTAAAAAACAGATGTGCTTATTTTTTTAATTTCTATGCATTTTTACGTTTTAAGAAAATCACTCCACCAACAATTAACAGTAATGCGCCTGAAGCCATAGAGATCCAACTAGTAAGGTTAGTACCTGTTTGCGGTAACCATCCAATTTTAGATTGAATTTCTTTCTTAGGTTGTGGTTGTTCTTTTACTTGCTCTTTGGGTTGCTCTGATGTTGGAGTATTTTTATCTGGATTCGGCTGTTCTGGTTTAGGTTGTTCCGGTTTTGCCTCTTTAAATTTCACTGTTTGACCCTTATCTTCAATGTCAACGTGAATAGCAACTAAGACATTGTCTTGATACAGTTCTTCAAACACAACTACTTCTTTACCTTGTAATGCAGAAGCATTAAATGTGAAATCTAATGTGATAGAACCATTTTTTTCTTTTGCAGTAAACTTGGATTCTGCTGTTACTTCTTTACCATCAACTAATAATGGTTTGTTTGTTGCTTTATCCATTAGTTTGCCTTTTACAACGTACTCTTTACCCACGATTAAGTCTTTGTATTCCACTTTATCTTGGATAGTTACAGATTTTGTAGCGTCTAATTCTTTAGAACCATCAGCTTTGTTTGTAGCTGTTGTTTTTATTGAAGGCTCTACAAATCGAACTGTTTGACCTACATCGTTAATGTCAGCGTGAGTTGCAATTACTTGACCTTCATGTAATAAGTCTTCAAACACGACTACTTCTCTTCCTTGCTGTTCAGCACCAACGAAAGTAAAATCTAATGTTACAAAACCATTCTTTTCTTTTGCAATAAACTTAGTCTCAGCTGTTACTTCTTTACCATCAATTAATAATGGTTCGTTAATAGCTTTGTTCATTAATTTACCTTTCACAGTGTACTCTTTACCAACAACTAAGTTAGTATACTCTACTTTGTCTTGGATAGTGATAGAATCGTTTGCATAAATCTCTTTTCCACCATCAGCTTTGTTTGTAGCTGTTGTTTTTACTGATGGCTTAACGAACTTAACTGTTTGACCTTTATCATTGATATCAGCATGTGTAGTAACAACTTTTCCGTCTTTCAGTAACTCTTCGAATACTACTACTTCTTTTTCTTCTAAACTAGTTGCATCAAATGTGAAGTCTAATGTAATAGAACCATTTGCTTCTTTTGGTGTAAACTTAGTTTCAGCTGTTACCTCTTTTTCATTTACAATTAATGGTTTATTAGTTTCTTTATCCATTAATTTACCTTTTAAAGTGTACTCTTTACCTACTTGTAGGTCTTTGTATTCCACTTTATCTTGGATTGTTACAGACTTAGAAGTGTGCATTTCTTTTGTACCATCTGTTTTATCAGTAGCTGTTGTTTTTATTGAAGGAATCTTTTCATCTTTGACAATATGTTTAATGATTTGACCATTCTCTTTGATTTCAAAAGAAAACGTCTCTTCATTTAAGATATAACCTTTTGGTGCAACAGTTTCTTTATATGTGTATTTTCCAAATGGTAACTTTTCAAATTTAGCGATACCTTTATCGTCTGTTTTTCCTTTCACTACTTCTTTCCCTGCTTCATTATAAATAGTGAATTCTGCATTTGGAAGCTTGTTATTTCCATCAGCTACATCTACCTTTGTAATTTCTAAATCACCTTTTACTTTGTTATTTACTACTTGGACAGCTCCTGTTTCTCCTGTCTTAACTTCGATAGTTTGTGGTTTATCACCTGAAACATAACCTGTTGGTGCTTTAATTTCTTTTACTGTGTAAGTTCCAATTGGTAAGTTGTTTAGTTCTGCCATACCATCAGCACCAGTTGTAATTTTTCCAACTGATTCATTATTTGCATTAAAAACTTCAAATACTGCGCCAGCTAAAACTTCCCCATTTTCTCCAACCTTTTTAATTTTTAAAGAACCTGCTGCTTCCCAATTTACTGCAAGGTCACTGCTAAGCTTTTCTTCATTTCTTTCTAATAGTACTGTAGCATTCTGAACAGTATCAGTGCCGCGGTAAGCTATTGCTTGAACTTTAGTTAAATTAGCAGCAACACTTAGATTAAATTCACCTGTTTTTGTGTTCTTAGGAATTTGGATACGGAATTTTTCCCCAACTGAAAGCTGATCTTTCACTTCACCATTTTCACTAACAATCTTAACTCCATTAGGGGCATTTTTCGCTACTACTTTATAAGAACCACTCTTAGCATTTGTTTGTACTGTGTATAGGTTTGTTTCAAAGAACTCCCCTTTTAATTCTGCTTTTTGTTTTTCAGCTGGAATAACATTCATATAAATATCTTGTGTATCTTCACTATTATTAGCAGCATTAATAATTGCCTTAGCCGCTTTTTCAACATTTTTATTCGCATGTTTCAGTTCATTTACATCAAGTTGACCTAATGCATTCCAAACCGCAAGCTGAGTCGCGTAATGTGCTTCATTTTTATTAGCTACTCCCAGTTGTTCTATACTTTTTTGTGGGAAACCATTTAATAGGACCCTATATACTACATTATCTGTTTTCCCCATTTCAGGAAGATCTTCTCCATTTGGTGATTTTAAACCTAGAGTTAAACAATAAGCGATTTGACCGCTTGAATTTTTAATAATTTCAGTTCGAATGTGCTTACCTAGACTATTACTATAACTCCAATCCATTGAATATTTCTCATGCGTCATAACCTCTGCACTAGCCCTTGGTAAAAACACATTAAGGAATAATGCCAGTACTGATAATAATGTAAAAACTCTTAAAATAACTCTTTTCCCCAATCTTAAAACCTCCCTAAAATAAATTAACCTGAGTATTTATCGAAATATTTAAATCATTCACGATCAACCCGATTATCATTATAAAACAAAAAATTACAAATATTAAACACTTTTGTCAAAATTGTCAAAAAAATTACACATTTTGATATTTCTCAAGCTTTTAAGCACATTAACTATATACAAATTCCTAAAAAAGGACTTAATTAACAAGACTAATATGTATGTTAAGTATGTAAATACCCAGTTCTTTTTGCTCAAGTTATTAATCTTTTATCTAATGCATAAGTTCCTATCTAAATAGATTTTTTTGAATACGTTATGCAGTTTTCTAGGGAATATTTTTTGGTCCTTTCGTTTGTTACCATCTTCAAGTCCTGCAACATCATAAGCTTTGCTATGTATCTTTAACAATCCCCCAAATACGTATGGACAATTATCCAAAAATATACAGATAAATATAATATCGAGAACAATAGGATTAAGATAAGGAGTGACTGTCTTTGTATCGTCAAACATTTGAAGAATGTGTATGGGATTGCATTATGAAAGGTGGAAATAGGTTTGAATGTGAAGATATATGTCGTATGAATCCATCTAGTGCTAATTTTCACGGGTACAACCCTCACTCAATACCAACAACATCTGCACCTATGTCATCTTATGGTACACCTTGGGCTTACGGGTACAACTCCTACTCACAGCCAACAATTTATTCTTCCATTTTCCCAATAGATCCAGAGTGCTACGCCCAGTGCATAAGGAATGGTCATAGTACCTTGTTCTGTCAAAATGCTTGCAGAGAGAATCCATGGTGAAAATATTTTAATTCAATAAATAAGCAAAAAAACTATCTTATCAAAGATGGTTTTTTATTTTCACACACAAGATTGTTACGAATTTAGGGCCTATTTTTTACAAATAAAAAAGATGACTCATTTCTGAGCCATCTTGAATAAATAATTCGCTATATTCTTAACTGTTTCCGCAGAATGTTCGTTTACAACAATAACTTTAATTCCCCAAAATTCCTTCATTCCGATTTTCCTCTCAACCTTTTTAATACTCTTTTATTGAAAAGAAATTGAACGAAACAAATATCGTTCCTTGTCACTTCAGCAATAGATGATGCAGTTAACAAAAGCAAGGGTATCCTCTATTTCCAAGTATTTTTGAAAACCTAAGGAAAATACGGCCCCTATTATTATATGAATTTAATCTCTTTTTTCTCCACTCTTTACTTTTATTACGTTACATTCTTAACAATTCGCAAATACATAGTATCCTTTTTCCCAGCGTTCTTTTAGCCACCGCAATTTAAATTCCATGTTTGGTTCATAGGTAACAGCTACTTCCATCAGTTTATATTCCTCTAGAATTTCCAAGCATCTATTTGGGCTCGGAAGCGTGCGTATAAACTTAATATCCTCATCCTCCAAAAAATCCCATACAATTCCCTTAAAATTAATTGGGAGTAGTTCCAATATCGTATCTCTACTTAATCCCGATGATTCTAAAAAATCTTGAAGATACGATAAGGATAAATATGTCCATGAAGTACTTTGATACTCCTCTCCCAAATTTAAATTCTTATCGCTATTAGTACCACTACATTCAGTATGTCTTATCGCTTCTATTCCCCATTTCATCTTTTTCCCTCCGAATTTACTGCTCATTAGATAATAGACAAGTATTTACTTTAGTAATTTCTATTTATATTTCATGATTAGAATAAGTAGCTTTATCTCTATTTCCAAGTAATGAATTTAGGGATAACCTGTACAAAACATGACAAAACATTTTGCAACAATCATTTGTTCCTCAGTATGTACTTAGAGAACATGGAAAGACATTTTAATTTTAAAAGAAAGAAAAAGAGACACATTCCTTATAGGCTCTTTTTCTTTTATTAATGCCTCTCTTATTTCTTCATGTAATTCTATTAAAAGTCGTTACCTCCAGTATTTTTATTAATCTATAATTGAAAAACAAATCAACTAGCTAACATTACATAAAATAACAATGCAGCTGCCTCTTGACGTTTCATTATTTGTTTTGATAGATAATCCGCTGATCCAGCTTCATTATATATTACCTCTGGCCCAACTAAACGATGACCTACAATGTTCTTCACAGACTCTTTTGCCCAATCATCGGTTTCTCCTTTTAAAGTAGCGTCTGCAGGTGGTGCACCTAACATTTTCAAATACTGCCAAGTAATCCATGCTGCTTCTTGTCTAGTAATAGCACGATCTGGATAAAATTGTTCCCCTTCTTTTTCGTATAAAATACCAATTTCATATAGCTTTTGAATATGAGATGCATAAAGATGATTTTTCACATCAGAAAATACTGGGTCTTTTTTTGAAGGTGGTGTAAAGTAAGCAATTTGAGATAACCAATATGCAAATTCTGCACGTGTAAGAGAGGATTCAGGAACAAAATTCCCCTCCTTATTTGCTTGTAATATCTCGTATTGGTGTAAAGGGTCTATAAATTTAGCGTATGGATGATTTTCCTCTACATCATGGAATCTCTTAGGTTCACTTAATTTCACTGCTGAACTACCAGAGTTCCAGTGTATCATTTCTTTTACAGTACCATCTTTGTGCAGTTTAAACGCCATATAATTACCTTTATCATCCTCAAATAGTAATGGATCTATTTGTTTTAATTCTTGTTTACCATATACTTTATCACTTACATATAACTTTCCTTCACTTATATTTAAATGTGAAATAAGATTTTTCACCCGCAAATCACGGTACACACCTTCAAATTTTTTAAGCTCTTCTTCGCTAGGTTTTAAATAATCTGGCTTTGTTTTGTCTGGAAAATAATGATTCATAAATTCATCAAATATTTCTATAGGAAGTGATGAACTATCTTTATTCGTAACAACAAAAACTCCAATTTTATGTTCAGGAATTAACCACATTAAAGATGAAAACCCTGGTATATTTCCGCCTTTGCCAAACACATATTGACCATTATGACTTTGTGGTGAAAAGAATTCAAATCCATATGTCATATTAGGATATTTGGGATGTAACGCAAATTTTGTTTTTTGCATATCTTGAACAGTTTCTTTTTGTAGTATTTGGTTATTTTTAAATTTACCATCATTCAATTGAGCAATCATAAAATTGGCTACGTCACTTCCTGTAGAAAACATGCTCCCTTGCGGCATGTCTGTCGGTCTTGTTTGATAAAATGGGATGGCATTGCCTTTTGCATCGTATCCTGTTGCAAGTTTATCTTTGATAAAATTTGTCATAACAAAACTACTATTATGCATTTCTAGAGGGTAAAAGATATTCCTAGCCATATATTTATAAAAAGGTGTGTTTGTCAAATTTTGAACAATATACCCCTGAAGCATCGAAGCAAAATTATCATATGTATACGTATCTCCTGGTTTTCTCACTACTGTAGGCATATTTTCTTCTACATAATCTCTAAGCATTGTATATTCATTATCTTGATAATGAATATCCTCTGGTCTAGGATCTACGTAATCAAACCCTGTTGTATGGGTAAGTAGGTGCTCCATTGTAACAGGTTCACCCATGTTATTTTGGTACTTTAATCCTCCCATATAATTTACAATATCCCTATTTAAATCGATTTTTCCTTGTTCAACTAACTGCATTACAGCACTAGCAGTAAAAACCTTTGATATTGACGCTAATCGAAAAACTGTTTTTTTGGGATCGATGGGAATATTATCTTCTTTATTGGAAAAACCGTACCCTTTTTGAAATAGAATTTGATCATCTTTCACAACGACAATAGCTACACCTGGTGCATTTTCTGCTTTCATTTTCTCTGGAATTACTTTATTGGTGAAAGCTTCTACATCTTTAGCATTTAATCCTATAGATGAAGCCGTTTCAGCTTTTGAATAATTACTACCCAGGAAGACTAACAAGAAGCAAATACTTATAGCTACTAACCTTCGAAAATGATTCTTCATTCTATTACTCCTACTTTCCAAACTAATTCCCCCTTTATTACTAGATATATTGATTATTATTCTATAGGCTAAACGCAGATCCCGATAACCCAACCATATTCTACCATTATACGATATATTTTTCTAATTTTATTTCTATTCTGTCATTTATCCTCTTTTCCGCTTTAGAATAACATTTCATGCATGGTAGACCTTAGTTATAGGAGAATTCTGGTGCAAACAAAATGTGAATTGCGCAAAAAAAGAAGCATAAACCTGCATTTTCTGCAAAGTTATGCTTCCTGTTATATATGCAATTGGTTCTATATGTAGGGTTCTGGTGCAAAGATAATGAAATATTAAACAGAGAACGACAGATCCCTAATGGAATCCATTCTTATGCTGATAAGCTAAAAGGATTATAAACGCCTTACATCATCATTGTTAGAACATAACAAAGGAGAAAAACTTAGTAAGATTCTTCTCCTTTTTATGTGTGTAGTTTATAAAATTACAAAATAAATGCTCATACAAAAGCACCTAAATACAGCCATTTTTTACTTTGTTGCATAAAGATTACATACTATATTCTGTATAGAAGGCAGCAAAAGAATTGTTGATGAACAGAATCCACGTTCTTTTAACGAATTATCCGAAAGAAGTCTCCTTCCTCAAGCGTGTGAAGGGCGTAGCCCAACGGTAGGTGGGAGATGAATTTCGGTTTGAGGATAGTCAAAATTTTTTGATAAACTAACTATATGAAGCTCTTTGATAACTTGATGTATGAGGTTGCAGGAAGAAAATAGAGTGCGAAAACCAAGCCATTCGGTTCCTACGTAAAATATCAACCGTACCAAAAGAGCGTCCAAGCGTTGGACATCTAGGATTGGAACACCCCGAAGTAACGCTCAGGGAGACGAAAGGTTGCTATCGTCGTAGAACTGAGAAGCTCCCACTTCAAGCTTTGCTAAGTGGCGAGTAGTTCACACCCACTTGAACTTACCTGTACAAATTCACCGACTTGTCCAAGTGAAGCTGAACCTCCAATATACAAATCATGATCTGGAAATGGAAACAGCAAGCGGGTACACTCCACTTGCCGTTTTTTTATAGCTTCGTATGTATTTGAATTTCTTTGGCTTTCTCTTCTTCACCCTTCACACGTACAATTAAATCATATGATCCGGATTTTGGGGCTTCAAAAGAAAGCAAACCTTCTTTTTGAGAAGTGACTTCTTCTTCATAAATGACCTTATCATCTTTTGTTACTTGCAATAAAATCGTACCTTCTTCAACAGCTGCTTCATAAGGAATTTCCACAATTCCTTTTTCAGCTTTAAGCGTTTGCACATCGTAATACCCTTGCAGGGAGCCAATTTTCAAAGTCGTTTCGCCATTTTTTTGAACCTTTGTGACTTTTGTTGCTGTATTGCATGCACTTAACAATAAAACAAAAGTGAGAATGAGAACTGAACGTAATAATTTCATAGTGATTCCTCTTTCTTTTTTATCATTATAAAATTTTACCATTGCGGTAACTATTTTATTATTTTTTAATAAGCCTACATACTCATCAAAATTAAAAATTGTTATTTACCGATAACCTGTATGACACCCGCATCCTTTCCCCCTCCCCTCATAAATTTACTTAATCAACATTTCTTTAACCATATATGTATTAAGATTTATATTTTTTGACTGTACAAGGAATCGTTACAATGTATAAATCTATAGCATAGATTGTAACCCAAATACCTTTACCTTCAGCCGCTAACTTTTCATTTAATTGTGATAAATGCTCTGAAACTTTTCTTTTACCCCATTTTCTAGGAAACCATTGAAAAACCTTAGGGACATTATGTTTCTTGTTATACCATACATTCAATCTCCAAAAAATGAAAAAAAATGAAACAATCATTACGATACAAAAAATATCAAAATATGAAATTCCTAAAATCATATAATATATTCCCCATTTTCACTAAAGCTCAGATAATTTATCTCTTAATTCTAATGCATCCTCTGTTCCAAAACCCTTAAATAATGAATGAACAATATGGTCATGGTTAAAAAATACATTATATTCATTAGCCAGTTATTGTTTTAATTAGATTCCTGTTTTAAAGGTCTAAATGCAAATGCACCTGAAATGATTTGTAAAACCACTGGAAGGAATAAAATAAATAAACCTAAAAACAATGAAATTATACTTAATACAATCATGCAAATACCATAAGTTTTATTATTTATTTTATTAACACAACAAGCTAATACTAATAGGCCTATTTGAATAATTAAGGCGATGCTAGAAGTAATGATAATATATTCTTCAATACCTCCAGAACTAGTATTAGAACTTGTGTAGGAAATACAACCAATTACAATAAATAAAGAAAGTAAGAGTCCTAAGATTCCTCCGATTAAGCCGATTACAAATTCTGCTGTGCGTTTCAAATTACAATACCACCCTTCAAAAATATTATTTAAATTTCCCTTTATATATTTACCATGATTTTGGAATAGCTAAATATTTTAATTAGATTCTTGTTTTAAAGATCGAAACGCAAATCCACCAGAAATAATTTGAAGAATTACTGGAATAAATAAAAGGAATAATGACATAACCAATGTTACTAATGGGAGCAATATCATACAAAGTCCGTAAGCTATATTGTTAACCTTATTTACTGAACATGCCAAAACTAACAGCCCTATTTGAATAATTAATAAAATAGAGTAATAAGTCAAAACTTTATAATCAATATAACCATCCATAGCAGTAATAGCTATCATCAATATAATAAGAGAAGCTATTACTCCCAAAATACCACCAATTAAACCCAGTATAAATTCAGGTGTTCTTTTCATTTCTAATATCTCCCTAACTATTAATATATTATATATTTAACGTCCATTTATCTATATTATCAAATGTAATTTAGGAAAACTATACACAAATGTAGGTTCTGGTGCAAAAACTTAAGGACAATTGCAATGAATCTATAAATCTTGGACATACTGTTACTATTACTTTAAAAAGGGTGCGTGATTGGTATGGAAAAGGAAAATGTATTCAAATGGAAGCATTATCAGCCTGATATTATTTTGTTAACGGTAAGATGGTACCTACGGTACAACCTCAGTTTTCGTGATTTGGTGGAAATGCTAGAAGAACGGGGTTTATCTATTTCTCATACAACGATTATGCGTTGGGTTCATCAGTATGGTCCTGAATTGGATAAACGAATCCGTCGTCACCTCAAACAAACAAATGACTCTTGGAGAGTCGATGAAACATATATCAAAGTAAAAGGTCAATGGATGTATCTGTATCGTGCTGTTGATTCGAAAGGAAACACAATTGATTTTTTCCTAAACAAAACAAGAGACCATAAGGCTGCAAAGCGCTTTTTCAAGAAAGCTATGCGGTCTTTTCATGTTTCAAAGCCACGTGTTATAACAGTCGATAAGAACTCGGCTTATCCTATAGCAATTGAACAGTTGAAAAAAGAAAAAAGCATACCTGATGGTATGCAACTTAGACAACAAAAGTACTTGAATAACATAGTAGAACAAGATCATCGCTTTATAAAGAAGCGAATCCGTTCTATGCTAGGGTTCAAATGTTTTGACACAGCTACATCCATTCTTTCTGGAGTAGAAGCCATGCATATGATTAAAAAAGAGCAGCTTGATTTACGGGACCTGATATTATCCCCTTAAGGTAGACAGTGTAAAAAGACCATGAATACACATGGATGTTACACTTTTACTTGGAGGGGATTTTATTATGGTTAAAAAAGGGGATAAATTTCAAACTTATTCAGATAAAT
>NZ_LXLV01000056.1 GCF_001757995.1 Bacillus mycoides
AGACAGAGCTCAACCTGACGGCTTTCATTCCTACTTTCAGTCAATCAGTTATTGTTATCAAATTGATAACCCTCCTATTTCGTGTTTACACACTTATAAGGAAACGTGTCGCACAAAGGATTATTTTATTTTGGACTGTCGCTCCATTTCATTCATTTGCAACTCTTTTCTTCATCTTTCATTTTCCAACATATATGAACCACGACTTGTATCAGCCCGCCTAAAAAAGAAATGTTTTTTTATATCATAGTTTAAACCCCTTTAACAAATTCATCACAAAATTCTCCCCCCTAAAAGGGGCATCATATCTTCATATAGTCATAAAATTAATCTGTGGTCTAAAATACGTAAAGAGCTGCTAGAATGAATGACTGAGAATACGAAGAATAAAGGAGAGAAACGGAGTAAACACTAAAAAAATTAGACAAGGAAAATGGAGAGATGAATTAAATGTTAAAGATCATCAAACATTTAAAGCCATTTGTTGCTTCCATCATTGCAGTTGTATGTCTTTTAACTGTGCAGGCAGTATGTGATCTATCACTGCCAGACTACATGTCTAACATTGTCAATGTAGGGATTCAGCAAAAAGGTGTAGAAAATGCAGTACCTGAGGTTATTCGTAAAAGTGAAATGGATAAACTTACGCTCTTTATGAATGAAAATGAGAAGAAAAAAGTAGCTGACAACTATGCGCTTTTAGATAAGAACAACCTCTCTCAAAGTGAACTAAAAAATGACTTAAAAGATTATCCGCAGCTTGATAAAGAACCACTTTATAAGCTACATACAGAAGATAAAAAAATAATTAACGAACTTAACGATATCTTTGGGAAACCAATGTTAATTACACAAGGAATTGAAAAAGGCGACTCATCTGCTTTCCCTCCTGCCGCGACAGGTGACAACAACACACCAGCGAAGCTTCCGCCAAATACAGATCCTTTTGCAATCATTGCGAAACTTCCTCAAGATCAAATCAATGCAATGAAAGAAAAGGCAGATGAAAAGTTTAAGAATATGCCAGGCAGCATGGTAACACAATCAGCTGTTTCATACATTGAGAATGAGTATAAAGAGATCGGTATCAATATAGATAAGCTTCAATCTAACTTTATTCTTACTTCCGGCGGGAAAATGCTGCTTTTATCCTTAGTAAGTATGGCAGCTACCGTTATCGTGAGTTTACTTGCTGCAAAAGTAGCTGCAGGACTCGGCAGAGACCTTAGAAAGAAAGTATTCCGGAAAGTTACAAACTTCTCGAATGCGGAGTTTGATAAGTTTTCCACTGCATCTCTAATCACAAGAAGTACAAATGATATCCAGCAAGTTCAAACACTTATGGTTATGATGCTTCGCATTGTATTCTATGCACCAATTTTAGGTATCGGCGGCATTATTAAAGTACTTACTACAGACCTTTCAATGGGATGGATTATCGCAGTTGCGGTAATCGCGATTTTAAGCCTAGTCATTGGTTTATTTAGCATCGCGATTCCTAAGTTTAAGCGTATCCAAAAGTTAGTAGATAAAATTAACTTAATCACTCGTGAATCTTTAACAGGTATGCTCGTTATTCGTGCTTTTAATAATCAAAAACATGAAGAAAAGAAATTTGAAAAAGGAAATCAAGATTTAACAAACACAAATTTATTTGTAAGCCGTTTAATGTCATTTATGATGCCAATGATGATGTTTATCATGAATGCCGTTACTGTACTTATTATTTGGGTTGGATCACACCAAGTGGATATGGGACATATGCAAGTTGGTGATTTGATGGCATTTATGCAATATACAATGCAAATCATCATGGCCTTCTTAATGATTTCAATGGTATCTATTATGGTTCCACGTGCTTCAGTTTCCGCACAACGTATCGCAGAAGTTTTAGATACTGACGTTACCATTAGTGATGTAAAAGAGCCGAAAACATTTGCTTCAGACAAGAAAGGCTACGTTGAATTTAAAAATGTTGGCTTTAGATATCCAGGTGCAGAAGAAGATGTGCTTTCCAATATCACCTTTACTGCAAAACCTGGTGAAACGACAGCTTTCATCGGAAGTACAGGTAGTGGTAAATCAACATTAATCAACTTAATTCCACGCTTTTACGATGTCACAAGCGGCCAAATATTAATAGATGGCACGGATATTAGAGAAGTATCTCAGAAGGAATTAAGAGAGAAAATTGGTTATGTACCGCAAAAAGGAGTTCTCTTCTCAGGTACAATCGAGAGTAATTTGAAATACGGTAAGAAAGAAGCAACTGAAGAAGAACTCGAAAAAGCGGCAGAAATCGCGCAAGCTATGGAGTTTATTAGCGCGAAACCTGAAAGTTTCCGTACAGAAATATCACAAGGTGGTACGAACGTTTCTGGTGGTCAAAAACAAAGACTTTCTATTGCGCGTGCTCTTACGAAAAAATCGGAAATCTTCATATTCGATGATAGTTTCTCAGCTCTTGACTTTAAGACAGACGCAGCATTGCGCAGAGCTTTAAACAATGAGATTACAGGAAGTACTGTTTTACTTATTGGCCAAAGAATCAGTACAATCATGAATGCCGATAAGATCATTGTACTTGACGAAGGAAAAATAGTTGGAACTGGTACTCATGAAGAGCTTATGGAAAACTGTGAAGTTTATAAGCAAATTGCTTTATCACAACTTTCAAGAGAGGAGTTGTCATCATGAGTGACAGAAAAATAGAAAATAGAAAACAAGACGGTCCTGGTCCTGGCGGTGGCGGCCATATGGGCGGCGGCATGAGAAAGATTGAGAAGGCAAAAAACTTCAAAGAAACGATGAATAAACTCCTTCAATACTTGAAGCCCTATAAATTATCAATCTTAATCGTTATCCTTTTCGCAATCGGTAGTGCAGCCTTTACAATCGTTGGTCCAAAAATTTTAGGAAAAGCGACAACAAAACTTTTCGAAGGACTCGTAAGCAAAGTATCAGGAGCACCCGGTGCGGCCATTGACTTTACCTACATCGGAAACATTGTCATTTTACTCCTTGGATTATATATACTGAGCACTGTGTTTGGTATTATCCAGGGGTACATTATTTCTGGAGTAGCTCAAAAAGTATCTTATAACTTCAGAAAAGAAATCGATGAAAAAATTAACCGTATGCCGCTGAAATACTTTGATAAAACAACGCACGGCGAAGTATTATCAAGAATTACAAATGACGTAGATACAGTGAGCCAAACTTTAAACCAAAGTATGTCGCAAATCATCACATCCGTTATTACAATCATCGGTGTACTTATCATGATGTTATCAATCAGCTGGCAAATGACATTAGTGGCGCTTTTAATATTGCCAGTATCGATGCTTCTCATCATGGCAGTCGTAAAACGATCACAAAAATACTTCAAATCCCAGCAAGAATATTTAGGACACGTAAACGGTCAGGTCGAAGAAATTTATAGTGGTCACAATATCGTAAAAGCCTTTAACAAAGAAGAAGAAGAAGTAAAAAAATTCGAAGAGGTAAATGATACCCTTTACCACTCCGCATGGAAATCTCAATTTTTATCTGGAATGATGATGCCGATTATGACGTTTATCGGTAATATCGGTTACGTCGCTGTATCTATTTTAGGCGGATGGCTTGCGGTAAAGAGAACCATCGCAGTTGGAGACATTTTAGCCTTTGTGCAATATGTTAGAAGCTTTACGCAACCAATCGCTCAAGTAGCACAAATCGCGAACGTACTTCAATCCACTGCAGCTGCTGCAGAAAGAGTCTTCGAATTTTTAGAAGAAGAAGAGGAAGTGCCAGAAGCAGAAAATCCAGTGAAGCTGCAAAAGGTTCAAGGAGAAGTTACCTTCCAAGATGTTCAATTTGGATACAATCCAGATAAGATCATCATCAATAATTTCTCATCTAACATTAAACCTGGACAAAAAGTAGCAATCGTCGGACCAACCGGAGCTGGTAAAACAACGATTGTAAAACTGTTAATGCGTTTCTATGACATAAACAGCGGTGCAATATGTATCGACGGTCACGATATAAAAGACTTCACGCGAGAAGACCTGCGCAACATGTTTGGTATGGTACTTCAAGATACTTGGCTATTTAACG
The DNA here is from genome assembly GCF_001757995.1 of Bacillus mycoides. Taxonomy (GTDB): domain Bacteria; phylum Bacillota; class Bacilli; order Bacillales; family Bacillaceae_G; genus Bacillus_A; species Bacillus_A mycoides_B. The sequence goes on from NZ_LXLV01000056.1 coordinate 4,102, forward strand.
GCTCCATCATGGAAAATATACGTTACGGTAGACTCGATGCTACAGACGAAGAAGTAATTGAAGCAGCGAAAGCAGCTCACGTTCACAACTTCGTAAAAACATTACCAAATAAATATCAAATGGAACTAAACGAAGAAGCAAGCAACGTATCCCAAGGACAAAAGCAACTACTAACAATTGCACGCGCCCTTATAGCGGATCCAAAAATATTAATACTCGATGAAGCAACAAGCTCCATTGACACTCGTACAGAAGTACTGATTCAAAAAGCGATGGAAAACCTTATGGAAGGTAGAACAAGCTTCATTATCGCTCATAGATTATCAACAATACGTGATGCAGATTTAATCCTTGTCATGAAAGATGGGGACATTGTAGAACAAGGTGATCATGAAGAGTTATTGAAAGCTGATGGTTTCTATGCTTCGCTTTACAATAGTCAGTTTGAAGGTGCGGATGCTTCGTGAGATTGATGGGACACTCCTCTTTTTTAGAGGGGTGTTTTATTTTTAGTCCCTATTTTAATAACATTCATTGAAAACATAAAAATAGCCATCATTTCACATATATTGGGCTAACCCCCATCGCTATCAAGCTAAGGTTTTAATATACCCCCTAAATAAAAATCCACATCAACTAGCCCCCGCAAAAGGTGCTAGTTGACGTAAATTTCGTTATCGAAAGTGAAATGAGCTTACACATCCAAGCTGTTGATGATTGCTAATATTTGATGATCTGTCCATTTGCCATTAATCTTTACATTTTCTTTAGCTATACCTTCTTTTTTAAACCCTACTTTTTCTAATACACGAATAGATGCTATATTATCAGGCATAGCTCCAGCTTCAATTCTATGTAGTTTTAATTCTTTAAAAGCAAAGTCTACAACAAGTTGCAGAGCTTCTGTTGTATAGCCCTTTGCATTATACTCCTTATCTAAAGTAAATCCCGTATAACAACTTTGGACGTCTCCCCTAGCAATTTGAGTTAATGAAATGTCTCCGATAAGTTTATCAGTCGCTTTTAAAAAGATTCCAAAAGGATATACTAGCCCTTCCTCTGTCTTTTTTAATGCCTGTTCAATGCGTATTTTTTGATGTTCTTCTGTATAAAAGGCTTCTGGGAGTAATGGACAAACTCGTTGAAAAAATTCGCGATTTCTAGTATGTAATTTAGCTAACTCGCTGGCGTCAGAAATCTTGTAAAGTCGAATATATATTTGTTGTCCTACTAGTTTCATAAAACTCCTCCGATAGCATTTTAATACAATTTTATCATGGTTAATGAAAGAGAAAATTGATAAATATCGTATTCATTTCAAGTTACCCTAACATCTCATTATGAGCGGTAATCAAATCCCATAAATCCATTCATACCAAGAGTCCACCAAACTTTTATTTCCTTTGCTGTATGCAGAATTTCGTATAGCCCTGTCACAACAGCATTTGGCATTTCAAACCGTTTGCGTAGCCTGTATAAAATCTGCGTTTTGCCGTCAGTACTCTGTTAAGAAAAAGAAAAAACACTCGAATAAGAGTGTCTTTTCTAATAGTTTTTTTAGCAGAAGCAGCTAGCTCCAACGATGATTAATAAAATAAATAATACAACTAATAAAGCAAATCCTCCAGCAAAGCCACAGCCGCCACCACAACTACCACCAAATCCCATAATAGTTCCTCCTTTAGATAAGAGGGGAAAACTAGGGTTCACTCATGTATTTTAACGGATTCAATTTACTTTATGTTTTTACGCATGAATTGAGCAGGTCCTTTTGAAAATAAAGAAAAGACACCCTAAGGTGCCTTCCTCCGACTTGATAACTACAGTATATGTATTGGACTCCCATCCAATATCATTGTATCACTTCGTTGTATAGCGGTTATTGAGAAATAGTGTTCAAATCTATATTTTGTTTGGCTAGGCTTCTTTCATTTTTATAAGGACAATCATCTTTATTTCATTGATGTGATGCTTCCCCTATTTAGAACAATATAAAAAAGGCTAACAACTCAAGATCGTTAGCCATCCTCTTCCATAATCACGCCTTTTAAAAGAATAACTCAATACAACAAATGCTCAGATTCTTCAACTTGCACTATATTCTCCTTTAATTACAAAAAACGAACCTCGAATTGTTCCAGCAAGTTTAGACTTCTGCCTAGCAAACTTAAATTTCTCTTCTAACTCCTTTGGTATCTCCATTCCCTCAGAAAGCTTAAATCCAACAGCCCGCTTCTTCGGATTATCTAATGTATACATGACGTTGACTGCAAGACCATCCTCATAGAAGACATAGGCAAATTTAATATTTTCCACTTGAAAACACGATGTTTCTAAAGGTTTAGCCGCAAACTCAATATCACGTTCTTCTTTCAAAATGCGGTTCACATAATCAAGATTCTTCTCGCTTTCACTAGCTGGTACAACCGTAAATTCATGCTTGTATTTGTTCATAAAGTAACGTGCTTCATGGGCACGTAAACCAGCAAGCGCTTCTACTATAGGTGAAGACTCTAAGCCAGCTGTAGTTACGTTTTTAAAATCAACGATATTGGACAATTCCATCTCTCCTTTAATCTCTTTACTTCCTAACAACTGGAATCCACATTTCACCAAATACTAAACCGTTTCGCTGCCCCATCTCAACCGTTGTATTTGGCCCACCAACATAGGCAAAATCCTTTGCTTCTGGTAAGACTTGACCAAAGGCAATTCCAGTAAGCTTATTACTTAGCTCCTCAGCCGTCTTACCTTCTCCTTTAACTACTAAATATTCCCCCATAGGAAACTGAATAACTCTAGATTCTTCTTGTATTTGTGCCTCTGTCATAACACCAGCATAATACATCATCTTGTTATTCACCGCTTCGCTCACAGAAAAAATGTAATCATTTGTGGCTAAAGCTTTTAAAGTGTCAAGCCTTCCATCTTGTTTAACTGCCTCCCAAAAGTCTTCTTTTTCTTTATTTATTCCAGCAAAGTCTGTGTATTCGCTCTTAAGTTCAGTTCCAATACCTAACACGATGAAGCTATCTTTTTCTTCTAAAGTATAATTTTTCATATTCAAAACCTTCCTCACTTTTAAATTAATCAAGTAATTTATCTTTTCTCTTGATGAGTTTATAATAACCTTAAAACATGTCAAAAAATGATACTGTTTAGGAGACCAACATGAAAAAAGTTGAACGGATTAATACGATCATGCGGTACATCAACAACCGCTCCCACTTTACAATTTCTGAAATCATACAAGAATTTAACATCTCACGATCGACAGCTATTAGAGACATTAGAGAGATTGAAGCCATGAGGATGCCGCTCGTCGCTGAAGTTGGAAGGGCTGGGGCTATTTTGTCATGCATAACTCTATCCTGCCCGTCGTTCGCTTTACTGATAATGAGGTCAAAGCTCTTTTTATTGCCTTTATGGCCACAAGAAATCAACAACTTCCCTATTTAAAGAGTCGTCAGTCTTTAGCTGAAAAACTACTAGGGCTCATCTCAGAAACCCAGCAGGATGACCTTGTTCTTTTAAATCAAATCTTGCTTTTTGAAGGGACTAACCCCTATAACCCCGACCTACTTGAGCTTTCTGACCTCCCCCACCCTATGTTAGAAAAACTCATCCAAATCCTTCTTTTAGATAGCCATTTATTGGTTACTATAAAAGAAGAGAATGTAATCAAGTCTTATCCAATTTATCTACTACACCTTTATCAAGAAAAAAGCCATTGGATAATTGAAGGCTTTGATTTAAAGGAAGAAAAAAAGAAGATGCTCCCTGTCGATCATCTCATCAATGTCGAACCCTATACGACGAAAAAGAGATTAAGTAAGAAAAAGATTTTAGAAAAACTAAGTAAGAAGGACGAAGCAATCAACCTTGTACTTGAACTTGGTCCAAAAGCGATTGCCCAGTTCAAAAAATACCACCCTTTAAAAATTTCTATTTCCTATACAAACCCTTACCAATCCACAGCCATTCTAAAGACTTTTATCAATGTTAACAATCTCGATGAATTAACAGAAATAACAAATTGGCTACTTTTCCTAGGTAAGGATATCAAAATTAGGGAAGTGCCTGAAGAATTGTTAGAAGGTTTAAAAGAGAGATTATGTTTATACTGCCCATAAGCAGTGACCAGTTACACCCAAAATAATATCAAGTTTGACTAGATGCCAGTTACCCCTATTTTCAAGCAAATAGAGAAAACATTTTTTTACTACCGTTTCCTTAAACGCTCTTCTAGTAATAACGCCAACACAAAAAAGACATGAACTAATCTTTGTTCATGTCTTTTCATATTAGAGTTTAATCCACATTAAATTACTTGTTTAATATTCTAATGTGGATTTATCTTATCCATAATCTCTTTCATTCTTTTTTCATTTCCCACTATTTTAGCACTTGAACTAACAATAGCGAATTAGAATAATGACTTAATACTTGCTAGGACAGTAAGTATACCTACAATAATGACAAATACATTGCTCATTTTCCCTCTGTATTTAGCCAGTACTGGTACTTTACGAATCGCATACATTGGTAATAGACATAAGATCGCAGCAACTAACGGACCGCTAAGGGAATCAATGATTCCAAGAATACTTGGATTTGCATAAGCAACATACCAGCATGTTAATACGACAAAAGTAAGAATCATTGTCTTAACTGTTTTTTCTTCGATAGTTTTTCCGCGTGTTTTACCAAACTTGATAATTACGTCACGCATTACCTCATATGCCCCTATATAATGGCCAAGGAAAGACTTTGTAATAGCCACAAAAGCAATGATAGGAGCTGCAATAGTGATTACAGGCGAATTAAGCTCATTAGCAAGATATGATAGGATTGACAAGTTCTGTTCTTTTGCCACCTTAAGATCATCTGGAGTCAAACTTAAAGTACTGCTCCAAACAAAGAACATAACAACAGCGAATGTCATGATATAACAAACTTTTTGTATTTGAGCACACTTGGCATCAGTAGCGTCTATTCCATACGTAGCTCTCTGTTTCATAACGAATGACGAAATCATAGGAGAATGATTAAACGAGAACACTATGATTGGTAGTATCATCAATATCGTTCCCAAATATCCTGTTCCTGTTGAAGTAGTAGAAACACTTGAAAAGCTAATCATTGACGTATTCCACTGTGGAATTAAAGATATTGCGATAAAAAGTAGAGAAGCTATGAAAGGATACACTAGCATACTCATGATTTTCACAGTAATATCTTGACCAAAATTTAATATAGCGATAAGACCGAGTACTAATACAAGCGATAAAATGGCCCTTGGAGGCTCCTGCATGTGCAATTGATGCACGATAAAACTACTTGCAGTATTTGTAAGTGCAACCGAATACATCAGCACGATCGTATAAATTGAAACGAAATATACTATGTTAAAAATTATACTTGCCTTATTTCCAAAATACTCTCTTATTGTACCTGTGATCCCCTCATCAGCAGAATTAGAAGCGTATATCATTTTAGCAAGTGCCCTATGTGAGTAATACATAACAGGAAATGCAAGTATCGTAATTAAAAGTAATGATAATAAACCACCTGAACCTGCATTAATAGGTAAAAAGAGTACTCCTGCTCCAATTGCTGTTCCAAAAAGGCTCAATGCCCATGTAGTATCTTGTTTATGCCACTTTTTAGGATCTAGATATTGCTCATTTTTTACTGCGGTATTTTCAGCTTGAAATTCTATTTTTTTTGCAGTATTCCCATTCATATAATAAATCCCCCTTGTATCCTATTCTTACGTCTCTTTTTAGGCTTAAGAATATAGACCATTCTTAAAAAATGAATCACTTACTAGATGCCCCATATTGTAAACGATTCCACCTAAAGCTGTCTCTCTTAATGTGCGAGGCATTTATCCTCCAACCCTATACTTCGTCAGCATTGATGATATTGTTTACACCAGCTAACACGATGTCCGCTGCTACTAAACTATTTTGAAGAAATTCCCCTTCTGGTCACACACCTTTCTGCAATTAATCGTTTCAGTCTGTCCAATTTTAAAATGTTTGATATTTTCTCCGTAGGTAATCGGTTACCTCTCGACGCCCTCATTATAACGTTTATATTTGCGAGTCTAATATTTTTTTATTTTTAGAAAGACAGAATAAACAGAATTATGAATAGATAATAAATTACAATTGGTGTATAGCAATTGTGTCTATTTTTTGAAGCTGTATTAGTTAGCAAAAAGGGGAAAATAATACAGATATCCTTTTTGTTAAAACGTTGACTATATTGGGAACTCATTATAAAGATAGTTATATTCCCTTTTGCTGAAACATCTTATTTTAGACGCGAAAACTGTTATAATAAATAATCATTGTAGATGTAAAGGAATAAATTAAGAAAACATAAAATCATCTAACTGAATATTTATCACTAATATCGAATTAATATTCATTTTTCAGAAAAAAAGAACTTCTTTCCCGAGGAGCCAACACATCTTCTATAATGATTGACATGTTAAGCCTGTTAAAAGAATAACACCATAAGTTTCCATTTACTATATGTAATATTTATTAAGTGTAGTTTCCTCTAAATATGCATAATTGCATATTTAGGAAAAGAGAGTCTACTTTCTTATTGTGTAATAAAGAGATAGCCCACCTACGGAAATAGGTGGGCTTTTTTTAAAAAAAGGACCTGTTCAATTCATGCATAAAATCATAAAGTAATGTGAACCCGTTAAAATACATGAGTGACCTTAAATTTCCCCTCTTACTCAAAGGAGAGATTTTTATGGGATTTGGTGATAGTTATGGCGGCGGCTGTGGCTTTGCTGGAGGATTTGCTTTATTAATTGTATTATTTATTTTATTAATTATAGTTGGAGCTAGCTGCTTCTGCTAAAAAACTATCAGAAAAGACACTCTTACTTGAATGTTTTTTCTTTATGGGATAGTACCACACATCTATCAACTTAAGAAAAGTAAACCCCTCCCAATAAAAAAATCCCATAGGTGTTTTGCAAATCCTTTAATTATCCATCGACTACAATTGTACTTATTTTGCCGACGCTTGTCGTTTGCATAGACGCAAGAATAAAAAAAGATAGAGATACAAATATCTCTATCTTTTATCAATGGGGATGGAAGTTTCATTTTATTCTTTTTATCTTTAACTTCATTTACTGATGAAATCTTTATAAGCAGCAATTTTATATTCAAGCATCTCATCTGCAGCTTTTAACGTTCTGATTTGTTTCTTAATAGCGTTTTTATGTTCTTCTAAAAGGCTTAATCGCTCTAGTGTAGTATGTTCTCCTTCTAAAACTAATGAAGCATACTGCTTTATTTTTGCGATAGGCATTTGTGTTTCTTTTAACTTGATAACAAATTGCAGCCATTTAATATGTGAATCGTTATATCGCCTGTCTCCCCTAGCATCACGAACAGGAATTATAATTGTTTCCTTTTCGTAATACCGCAATGTATGTGTACTTATCCCTAAAATTTTAGCCACTTCACCGATGGTGTGCATAAGAAGCCTCCTCATGAATCTTTTTCTTGACTTAGAGTTTACTCTAATCATTATAATCAACTCATAGTTCGTTCACAATAAAATTAATTGGATAAAATTCAGGAGGAATTTATATGAAATATACAGTTATTACGGGTGCCAGTTCAGGGATTGGGTATGAAACGGCGCTTGCTTTTGCGGCTCGCGGAAAAAACTTAATCATAGCAGCTCGCAGAACGGAGGAATTGGAAAAGCTAAAATCAAAAGTGGCCGACATTAACGTAGACCTAGATGTTGTCATTCGAACTGTTGATTTATCTGTTACTACAAATGTTTATGCATTCTACGAAAGTCTTCAGGACTATCAGATCGAGACCTGGATCAACAATGCCGGGTTTGGAAACTTTGCTTCCGTTGGGGAACAAAATTTAAATAAAATTGAGACGATGCTTCATTTGAATATTGAAGCCTTAACCTTGCTGTCCTCTCTTTATGTACGTGACTATTCAGATGTTAAAGAAACGCAAATCATCAATATTTCTTCAGGAGGAGGATACCGGATTGTTGCCGACGCTGTGACCTACTGCGCGACAAAGTTCTATGTAAGTGCCTTTACAGAAGGGCTAGCACAAGAATTGAAAGGAAAAGGAGCAGCCATGCAAGCAAAAGTCTTGGCTCCTGCTGCAACAGAGACCGAATTTGCGAAACGCTCCTATGATGTTGATAATTTTGAATATGATGGTATTGTTCCTAAGTTCCATACAGCTGAACAAATGGCCGGTTTCTTACTGGATTTATATGACAGTGAGAAAGTGGTCGGAATTGTGAATGGAGAAACGTATGACTTCGAATTAAGAGATCCGATTTATCCATATGTGACGCGGACAAGAAACTAGTCTTTTAAAATCCAAACATAACAAAAAGCCGATAGTTCCTTAGCGTATATTTTCGTTAAAATGTGGCGGTAATTCTAGTAAATCTTTTGTATTCACGATGGATATATTAAAAAAAAGAGATAAAGAAAAAAATCTTGCTGAATGTGGATCCTAGGTTAATGAGTAAGCTAATTTATGCTTCTGTAAATATATTGCACGATATGGTTATACCCATTCTGAAGTTTTAGATAAAGATAATTTAGAAATTGTTTTTAACATGCTTTGGAAAAGTATTGTGAATGTGTAAGGACTGATACTTTTATCAAGGAAAGATACAGAAAAAATGCAATTTAGATAGTGAAGGAGATTTAAAATCATGGATAAATTTCAAGCAAATAAAGCGTTTAGCGAGGCATTAGTAAAATCGTTAAGAGGAGAACGAGGACATCTTCCCATCAAGAATGCTTTGTCGGATATAGACTTGGCGCTTGCGGGAAAACGCAGAGAGGAACTGCCTTATTCTATTTATCAATTAGTGAAACACATGACCTACTGGCAAGACTTTCTCTTATTATCCGCTCAGGGGGAGAAGCTTGCATTGCCTGCCCATGTGAAAGAGAGCTGGCCTGAAGAAGAATGTCCTAGCAGTGAGGAAGAGTGGAAACAGATTATTCAGTATTTTCTTCAAGGGATTGAACAGGCATGCACGATTGCCCAAACTGTTCAATTGGACAAACCATTGGAAAAATGGCCTGGTGAAACCCCGGGCGGTGTACTACGCAATATTGCATCTCACAACTCCTACCATTTAGGAGAAATTGTGCTGATTCGCAGATTATTTAGTGCTTGGCCACCGCCCACAGGCGGATATCCGGCCTAAACAAGGTTATGGGTGGAATTCTTTCCTTTGAATTGATTCAATATAGTTATATTGCGGACTAGAGCAGGAACCCTGTTACTATGCCTAAAAGAATGCTTCAAACGAATAGAAAAAGCTTGTTTTGATCATTCATTTTTCAAAGCAAGCTTTTTCTATTCGGGGTACAGCCGAGATACGTGTAAAAACAGGTCATAGACTTACTTTTTTTCTAACTATGACCTATTGAGCTTATAGAGGTATCGTTTCTTCTATTGGCTTGGGGATTTTCTGTAAATCAATTACATTATCCCCAAAGCGTTTTATATGTCTAGTCATATAAGGACTTAGCTTTTCTAAATCTTAGCGTGAAAAGCGCTAACCTTCTTTTTTTTATTGCCTAAAATCATAGTGAACACAATCTTTATAAAGTAATTCCAAGAAAGAAATAAAAGCATAATTCTTATACTAGAATTGCGCCGATCGTTGCATAACATAAAGGTGTTATACCGACAATCGTTACATTGAGAGCACACCCAATAATTAAAGCACGGAAACTCTTCCCGTGCTTTTCAAAATATATATATTATTTCGGAAGTTTTAGTTACAATAATACACCGAACTGATGGTGTTACCCTAACTGACGTTTAAATGCTTTACCCGCGAAGAAGTAAGCGATAACCATAATGCCCACACACCAAGCAAGCGCTACCCAAATATCGTTGCCAACAGTCCCTTCATATAAGAGGGCACGAATCGCATTCACGATTGAAGTCACAGGCTGGTTCTCAGCGAACGCACGAACAATTTTTGGCATAGTTTCGGTAGGAACAAAGGCCGAACTAATAAAGGGCAGAAAAATTAGTGGGTACGAGTAGGCTGTCGCCCCTTCCATAGACTTCGCTGTCAACCCGGGAATGATAGCGAGCCATGTCAGCGCCAGCGTAAACATCCCGAGTATTCCAGCTACCGCGAGCCAATCCAGAATATTAGCACTGGAACGAAAGCCCATTAAGAGCGCAACAAGGATAACCACCACGATAGTAAGCACATTAGCAACAAGTGATGTTAATACGTGAGCCCATAATACCGACGAACGCTTAATGGGCATAGTAATGAAACGTGCCATCAGCCCACTCTTTACATCCGTAAACAACCGCACGGATGTGTAAGCGACACCGGATGCGATAGCCATCAACAAGATTCCCGGCAATAAATAATTGACGTAGTTATCCGTTCCTGTCTTTATCGCGCCTCCAAATACGTAGACAAACAACAGCATCATCATAATCGGTGTAATCGCTACCGTAATAATTGTATCTGGACTACGCATGATGTTACGCATTAAACGCCCTAATAATACCCCTGTTTTGCTCTTCATTTACATCTCCTCCTTTTTGCCGATGATCGCAAGGAAAATTTCTTCCAATGTCGGCTGCTTCTCGATATACTCCACTTTTGTTGGCGGGAACATCTCTTTAAGTTCTGTAAGAGTACCAATCGTGATAATTTTTCCGTCATGCAAGATAGCGATACGGTCCGCCAGTTGTTCGGCTTCCTCCAAGTACTGAGTCGTGAGCAAGATGGTTGTGCCACCGCCAGCAAGTTCCTTGACGGTATCCCACACTTCAATCCGTGCTTCAGGGTCAAGCCCTGTCGTCGGTTCGTCGAGAAAAATGACTGCTGGCGTCCCGATCAAGCTCATGGCGATATCAAGCCGGCGCTTCATCCCTCCCGAATACTGGTCTGCCCTCTGGTTAGCTGCATCAGTTAGGCTGAATCTTGCAAGCAAATCGTCAGCGACTTGGGCGGGACTAGAAACTCCACGCAACTTGGCAATCATTATCAAGTTTTCTCTCCCCGTGAGCATACCGTCTAAAGCTGCGAACTGCCCTGTCAGACTGATACTTTGACGAACATGATCCGATTGACGCTGGACGTCAAAACCGCAAATACCTACTTCACCACCATCTTGCTTCATCAGCGTCGAGAAGATATTAACCGTCGTCGTCTTGCCTGCTCCATTTGAGCCCAGCAGTGCGAAAATTTCGCCACGCTGCACCTCAAAATCCACCCCCTTTAACACTTCCTTATCTTTAAAAGATTTTTTTAACCCTTTTACAGAAATCGCTGTATTGGTCATACTTTTTTTCCTCCTTAAAAAATGTTTTGCAAAGCTAGATTGCCTACACCCCTCTATTTAGTATTACTGATAATCTGTATTACTTAGTACCGGTTTAAAAATATAACTGAATAGCGATGGCGGCAATTCACATTTGTAACCAGCTAATCAGTCGGTATTACCTTTTGCATTTATTTTTTTCTCAATTGCTTCATGATACTTTGATTCAAATCTTCACGATACTTGGAGACATAAGTTTTAGCGTTTGCCACTAGTTCGTCAGCAAAGGATGCCACGTCCTCCCCAGTGATTTCCAGCACTTGTCTACCTTCCGCCGCACCGGCTTCAAACAAATCGATTAATTCATACTGTATGTGTAGCATATCCATCCCGTTGCCCGCTGAAAAATTCCACATGTAGTTTTGAATTTTCTTAAACACAAACTGATAGTCCTCTGGCAGAGCTCCAACCCGTGCCATCATCATTTTGTACTCTCTTTTATCACCAATTAATTTTTTAAACATTTCCATCATATTATTTTTCCTCCTTTTTTATAAAGCAGAACAAGAAACTTCCAAAATATCGGCCGAATATTTTATCTTATGAGGCTAGTTTGACTTCAAGACGTTAATTTTTGATGATACAAAATCCCATTTTCTCCAAAACAATTCAAGCTCCTGACGGCCATCCTCATTTAGTGAATAAAACTTACGAGGCGGCCCCATATCTGATGGTTTCTTTTCAATATTCACAAGCTTTTTCTTTTCTAATCGTACTAGGATGGTATAAACCGTTCCTTCCACGACTTCGGTAAACCCAAGATCATTCAGGTGGCGGGTAATCTCATAGCCATACGTTTCACGGCGGCTAATGATTTCCAGTACACACCCTTCCAGTGAACCTTTCAGCATTTCAGTTAAATTTTCCATGTCCTGATCCTCCTTTACCCCCTATTCTGTCTGACTTATATTCAGTATCACAGAGTACTAAGGCGAATTTTTACTGAATAGCTTTTGAGTAAAACAACACTATTCAGTATTACTTATTACAACTACATTGTATGACTGAGTAGAGAGAATGTCAACTGATTTTCAAAATTTTTCTAAAATCCGCTATTACCTATTGTTTACTGAAGATATTTTGAGAAACAACACTACTCAGTATCACCTATTACAAGTACATTGTATGACTGAGTAGTTGTAAATGTCAACTCGATTTTTATATTTTTCTAAAATCAACTATTACCTATTAGATACAGCCGCTTTTCTTTTTGAAGAAATTTCGCCACATACCTATCCCGCTAAGAAAAGAAAATACCCCAAAACAAAAATTCTACATTTTTATTTTGGGGCACTATTAGGCTAGCTCTTCTTATTAATAAGACAGATCATCCTTTTGTTACGATAACATCATATTCATATCTTCTGCTGCAGTTGTAATCAATTTTAAACCGAATGTTTCTTGTAATACATCAAGCACGCCAGGTGAAATAAATTCAGGAGCCTTTGGACCGATGCGAATATCTTGAATCCCAAGACTAAATAGCCCAAGTAAAATGGCAACCGCTTTTTGTTCAAACCATGATAGGACAATACTAACTGGCAGTTCGTTCACTTCGCATTGAAAAGCATCTGCTAAAGCGGCTGCTATTTTCACTGTAGAAATTGAATTATTGCATTGCCCTAAGTCAATGTAACGCGGAATCTCCGTACCAGGTACAACACCGTAATCCACATCATTAAAACGGAATTTCCCGCAAGAAGTTGTTAAAATAACCGTTTCTGGCGGAAGTGATGTTGCTAATTCGCGATAATATTCTCCGCCTTTTCCCGGTGCATCACAACCTGCGATGACAAAGAAACGCTTAATCTTTCCTTCTTTTACTGCCCCAATAATTTCTGGTGCTAATGATAAGACTGTATTATGATGAAACCCTGTCACTAACTGTTCGTCCGACTCCATATGTACTTCTGGAAGTTCTAGCGCTTTTTGAATCAATGGTGTAAAATCATCATTTTCGATTTTCCGTACACCTTCTAGACCTGCAATATCATATGAAAAGAAGCGATCAGAATATGATCCTTTAATTGGCATAACACAGTTCGTCGTAGCTAAAATGGCACCAGTAAATTTTTCGAAAAGGCGTCGTTGATCATACCATGCCTTACCAATGTTTCCTTTTAAATGTTTATATTTTTTCAGCCTTGGATATCCGTGTGCTGGTAGCATTTCAGAATGCGTATAAATATTAATTTCTTTTCCTTCTGTTTGCTTTAATAATTCTTCTAACGCAAATAAATTATGACCAGTAACTACAATTGCCCTACCTTCTACATGGTTTTGTGTAATTTGAACAGGCTCTGGAACACCAAAGTGATTCGTATGTGCCTCATCCAACAACTCCATCACCCGTAAAGCTGATTTTCCAACTTTCATAGCCATATCAATATGTTCTTGTTCATTAAAATTAGAATTTGTTAATGTCATATATAACGCTTCTTGCGTTGTAGCATCTACAAATGCATCTGTATACCCTAGCTGAGCAGCATGTGTACGATAAGCAGCAATTCCTTTTAATCCAAACACAATCGTATCTTGTAAACTTGCAATGGTTTCATTCTTACCACAAACACCCATCACTTTACATCCGCCTGTTGGCGTTTGTTCACATTGATAACAAAACATATCATCCCACCCTCTCCCAATCATTCGTTACAAATTAAGCATAATACCCAGTATGGAAAAAGGATGTGATATCAATCACAATAATATAAATAAATTTGTGACAGTTCATATTGTTGACATAATATTTTTACTGTCTTCTGATATTAATACTTCCGCATGATCATTTATTTGCATAATATATCGGCGCACTTTTAAGGAATACAAATATCATATCCATCTAATATTTCACTAAATTTTCCTTGCTGATGGTACAATCAAAGTTATGGAGGGATAAGATGGTATATATGATGTTTTATTATGGGATACTGTTTCTTATACTCGGTATTGCAATATTTCTGTTTATTATGGCTGGGTCACGAAAAATTAGAAATAAAAATCTTTCATTCGTAATGATCGGTTTAGGGATAAATATACTTGCAAGTCCAGTGGCACTTTTTATAGGGGTGATGGCAACAGATTCTCCATATAGTACTAGACTAGATTTTTGGAAAGGATTTCTCTTTATTCAAGGAATACCTCTTTTCTTACTACTTATAGCTTTCATTTGGTGGTTTATTCGCCCGCCCAAAGTAAAAGTTTCAACGAGTATTGAAAAAGACCTTGAACAAGATATGAAAAGTACTAAGAAAAAAGCGACACGGGGACGGCGCGTTACTGCCGTACGTATTTTAATTCCAATTATTTTATTAGTAGGCTGTTTTTCTTACATTTTGTATTTACAGGACGTTACACTAAAAAAAAGTCACTCTCCGAATAATATAAATACGATAAAAGTAGTAAAAAAAGATTCGGACTCTTCTCTTGGTCCCTCTCCCGTCAGAATTAAATACGGCTGGTGGGAACATTTGGACACGAGTATTGAAACGTTTGAGGGAACGTCTCGATCCCTCAAACGTTTCAATACATTGGAAAAACGATTATGAAGCAACAATAACGCTACGTGGAAAAGAAACAGTACCTGAAGTTGTAGAATTTAACATATCAAATAAATCCAATGGTTCTGTTTTTAAGAAGGTACAAACCGTGCTCGGTTTCTTTACCTTTAAAAAAAGTGAATCTCCAAATCTAATAAATATTATTGAGTTTAGAGAAACAACGAAATCAAAAGGACCAAGTCCCAGTTCAACTGTAAGAATCTATTATAGGAAAAGAGGTAGCATTTTAGAAAAATATAAAGAGGTCACTCTTAAGGAAATGTATACGACAGAGAACTTCAATATCAATTGGAGAAACGATGAACAAGTACAGGTAGATGTATTAGAGGGAAATGGAGAAACAGCTACCATCGTGATTGATTTGTCAAAGTAAATCTATTTTTCACATGTTATAACTGTTTTCTATCCGGCACACGAGAGATACATAGTATTTACAAACAAAAAGATTTACGGACATTATGAGTAACCTCTTTATTTACAATACATTTACACTTTCTTAACATTTTTTACATTATTTATATGATATATTTATATAGAAACTACTTAAGAAATTTCATGTACATCGTTATCTTTATAATCTCTGATCTGATTGATAGGAGATTATGTTATATTTTCATACCAGGGGTGAATGAGGATGACTGAAACTTTAAAGACACTTATAATGCTTGATGTTACTTACGTTGTTATAGCAATTATGACGGTACTGGTATTTGTATACTTGGAATTAAAATCTCAGTAACATATGCAGGCGTAATTGATAGCTTCGCATTTAAATATAGCTAGAAGAAAGCGAGGAGGAAATTGTTTCTCCTCGCTTTTATATTCCCACAGTTTCTTATTTCAACAAATCCAATGTATGTAAAAGTAATCCTCTGTCCCCTACTTCTCCATGACCAGGCACTACTAAGTTCATATTTCCATATCGGTTCAACACATTCTCAATCGATATCGACCATTCATTTACATATGCATCAGCAACATTCCCTAAATCTTTTGCCTCCGCAGATTTCACTAAACAGCCTCCAGCTAAAATTTTATATTGAGGCAGCCATACGACAATATTATCGTCTGTATGTCCTTTCCCTGGATAGAACGTTTCTACTTTTATATTTCCAAACTTCATATTCGTAATTGTTTGTAAGTCTCCAAGCGGCTCATCATATCCATTTTTCTTTGCTAGTTCCGCAGTTAATGCTGTACTATGCGCTTTAATTCCTCTTTCTTTCAACGTTTTAATTCCGCCAATTCGATCAGCGTGCGCATGTGTAATAATGACATCCGTTACGCGCTTCTGGAATTTCTTTTCTACCATCTCTATTAGTTCCTTCGTTAACTTATCATCCCAAGAAGAATCGACAAGTACTAACCCTTTAGAAGTATTAAGAACTAGACCGTTCGAAGGAACTGCTTCTCCATTAAAATAACCTAACTCCGTATGAACCCATACATTTTTATTTAACTGAGAAATTGAAATAGTTCCTGTCTCATTTTTTATTACTTTTTGCTCCACCGTTCGTTCTGCTTGTACAGAAGAAATTGTACTGACAAATTGTGTTGCTCCTAGTAAACTTACACATACCCCTACTTTTAATAACGAATTCTTTTTCATTTTCATCCACCCTTTCTTTCAAACTAAATAGTTATTACCTATATTAGACAATTCATCTCAAATGTTTGTTCCATCTTTTCTTACATATTTTTCATGCGATTAATAAAAAAGCGTACAAAATTCTGTACGCTTTAAAACTTAAAATCACAATTGATTTTTGTTAAATTATTACATTTATATTATAATTTATTTATAGTTTATTAATGGAGGTGTTTCTGGTGACTCTCTTCGCTTCTCCATCATTATTTATACTAGCCATCATTTCATTTGCACTAGCCTATTTCATTGGCGTAAAACAATACACTTGGCTCTTATCAGGATTCAATGAACGCCGTGTGCCTGATAAAGTGAAGTTATCAAAAATAGTTGGTCTTTATAATTTAATTGCCGGTGTTATCGCCACAATTGGTAGTGTCTTCACTACTCCTAATGTCAAAATCGTTATTCCTATCATTGTAATTGGACACGTCATAATCGCCGCTTATGTAAATACACGTATGGTTCAGTAAAAAAGATCATCCAATTGGATGATCTTTTTCATAATTTATCGACATATTGCTTTGCTTCTAGTATTGAAAAACCAAATGCTTCTCTTACTCTCTTAACTGCTGTAACTGTTTTTCCTTCTTCCACAAGCTGGCGTAATTCTTTATTAATTTCAGGTTCTCTATCTACAATTCCCATTTCTTTCGAAATTAATTGTAATCTATCTTCCATCCTCTTTAAACGCGTATCCGTTTTCTTTTCGATTTTATTTAATTTTTCAGCAAGATACATAAATCCAAAGACCGCTATCGGTATGACAATCCAAAATTCCATGACTGCTCCTCCTTACTAGCTTTCATATGTTTTATTTAAGTAACTTATGTAAATTTTACCACAACACACATTTAATGTATAATAGTAATATACAACACTATTGATAAAGTGAAACTTTAATCAGTGGGGGTTTTGTTCATCCCCCACTGATTATTAGTTGAACCAATCGGGCGTTTACGGGCAGTTGATCTCCCACCTAACTTCTTTGCCCCAGTCGAATTTTGAGGTAGGAGTTTTACTGCCCGTTAATGCGGGATAAAACCTTTTATTTTAGGGGGACACTTTATGAAAAGATTTTTGAATACACTACTACAATTTGTAGTTCTTTCAATCGTACTACACTTATTATTTGATATAGTTGGTTGGCTTGTTTTCAATGCACCAATTAAAAATAAAGAAATCATTATTTCCTTAATAACAACCTCATGGCTTATGTACATGTACCGAGATAAATTTTTTAAAGCATTCACTTCGAATTAAATTAAAATAAGAAAACACTTCATCGATAAAAGGTGAAGTGTTTTCTTTTTCCCTCATTCTCTCTATTTACTACTGTATAATAAAACTAATATTCTGTTTTTTGAAAGAAGGGAGCTATTATGAACTTGAAAATTAATAATATATACGAGAAAATGAACCAATATTCCGTTGCAGGTTTAAGTCTTGCTGTTATACGTCATGGCAAACTAAACGAAGCGTCTGCCTTCGGAACACTTGAATTTGGAACAAATAGAAATGTCACTACAAATTCCATCTTTAACTCTTGTTCTATTAGCAAATTCATCACTGCTATGCTCGTACTAACATTATCAGATCAAGAAATCGTACATTTGGATGAAGACGTAAATGATAAACTCACATCCTGGAACATCCCTACAAATCTATTTACTTCACAGAAAAAAGTCAC
Source organism: Bacillus mycoides (assembly GCF_001757995.1). Taxonomy (GTDB): domain Bacteria; phylum Bacillota; class Bacilli; order Bacillales; family Bacillaceae_G; genus Bacillus_A; species Bacillus_A mycoides_B. The sequence goes on from NZ_LXLV01000056.1 coordinate 22,407, forward strand.
GTTACGAAACTTATTAAGCCACCAATCTGGAATCATTGATCCACCTAATAGTTTTGAACAGTATACACTCGCACAAGGGCTACCAAGCATGTCTGAACTCCTTGCTGGTAAAACATCATATTGCCGAGTACCTATAGAAACAACTTATAAACCAGAAAGTGAATTTCACTACTCTGACGCAAATTTTTGTATGATCGAACTACTACGTGAAGATATTACAGGGAAATCATTTAATCAGTTACTAGAAGAACATATCTTCCAGCCACTACAAATGAAAGACAGTACACTCTTCTCCCCCGAAGACATAGATAAAACCGACGCTTTTGCTTGCGGGCATAATAAAGATGGAACTGTAACAAATGAGAAATATCCATTTTATCCATTCGCAGCTGCTGCAGGCATTTGGACAACACCGACTGACTTATCAACTTTAGTTATTGAAATCATTCATTCCTTACAAGGAAATAGTAAACTAAAACTTTCTCAAAAAACAGTTCAAGACATGATTTCTCCTCAAGGCTGTTCAAACTGGACTGGTTTAGGTGTATTTCTAGATGATTCAAATGAAAGCTTACAAATTTATTCACTCGGATGGGGCGTTGGATTTCAATGTATGATGGTTTGTTATCCACATAGAGGTAATGGAGCTGTTATTATGACAAATACAGACTTAGGTGTTCATCAAATGGAGGGCATCATTGGTGAAGTTTTAAAAACACTATCCTTATAATGAATTAGACGTATATAAAGAAAGAAGCTGATTTTCCCAGCTTCTTTCTTTATATAATATTTTTCGCAACAATTTTTATATGCTCCGGCGCAATAATTTCCGTTATACTTTCTTGAAAATCTTCACGCAACATTTCTTCAATATGTTCTAGTTGCACTTCAACATGAGTACATTCTAAATTATGTATGTTTAATAATGCATAATGATCTTTTTTCTTAATTACTAAATATTGATTTTCCTCTGTTACGAGCGTTGAGCCTAATCGGACTCCTAGTAGGCGTTGATCATCAAACTTCATAATTGCTTCTCCTTCCTTCACATAAATATAATTAGCATACAAATAATTATATTTATGGAAATAGCTCTAATGTAGACTATATCATAATTTACTAAAATATAAATATCATTTTTCTTCCCAATGAAAATTCCTATTTTTTCATATATTTCGATACAAAAAAACTTTCTCAATATAAAATAAGAATTTTCAGTTTTTTATTCGATGAAAATCTATTATAATAAAGTTAATAAATGTTTGACCTCTCCTAATTCATGTACATATGGATGATCAGTAGTTGCTGCTACTGATCTATTTTTTTGATTTCAGAAAGCAAATACGCTGCATCCTTTCCTACACCACAAATAAGTGCAGAACCCCTTTGAGATTGCCATGGCAATCCAATATAATACAATCCTTTTACTGGACTGATTCCCTTTACGTGATTAGGAAATCCTTTCTCGTTCACTGCCTTTTCTATTTCAATCCATTTATAATCTTGCATAAAACCAGTTGACCATATAACGCTTTCTGTACTATATGTATCACCATTTTGAAACATAATGTTATTTCCTGATGCACTTACCACTTTTTTCTGTAGTTTTATTGCTCCATTACGAATGAGTTCCTTACCTTCAAAACCAAAAATAGGATCCTTTCTCTTCTGAAACCACCTTCCTCTCTTTGTATTTATTTCGGCATACAATAAACTTATTTTTTCTAACCAATTAAAAATACTTTTTCTAAAAAGGTGTAACGGTAAAAACGTTAAAGGATGACTGATAGACATCGTAACTTCATGAGTTTTTGCAAGTTCTACTGCTATTTGCATTCCTGAATTCCCGCCACCTACTACTAGTACTTTTCCTTTAGGAATTTGCGATGATGATATATATTGTGATGAATGTATTTGAAACATATGCGATGAAAGATGTTCTGAAAATGAGGGGATAAATGGTTGCTGAAAACCACCTGATGCGATAATAACTTTTTTCGAATGTAAAATTTCTGTAGGAGTGTGCAATTCAAATATTTCTTTCTCTTTCTTTATTTTTAAAACTTCAGTTTGCAATTGTACAGGTAATTTAAAATACGTTGCATATTCTTCTAAATAAGTCGCAATTTCATCTTTACTTGGAAATTCATTCCCTTCTCCTTTTAATATCATACCTGGTAAACTACTATATTCCCTTGGTGTGAAGAGCTGCAAAGAATCATATCGGTTTCTCCATGAATCACCAATTCGGTTTCCTGCCTCAAGTAGTAAGAAACTATATCCTGCCTGCTTCAAATAGTATCCTATTGTTAATCCAGCTTGACCCGCTCCAACGATAATTATATCTTTCACTCCAATCCCTCCTTCTCACAAACACATGAATATTTGTTCATATATTCATACGTTTCCATAATCATAACATTTTATTTTTATATCATTCAATATCTACTCAAAATAAAAAAGAGCAGCTTACCATCAAGTAAACTCCCCTTAATATGTATCATCTCGTTACTCATTAATATTTCAATTGTCCCTAAAGGATCTAACGGCCCATACACACTATCACCTGGATTTATTATCATTTCGACCTTACGACGTGAAATATCTTTTAATACCGCCTTTAAAGCGTGACTATTCCCATGAATATCTGAAATTATCGCTATTTTTCTGTTCATTGTTACACCTACCTTGATAAATTATTTATGTCATCTCAATTTCTAAACCCGCTCCTCATAAAATATAATTCTATTTAAAAACGGATCAATCACAGTTAATTCCATTGTATCCCAAGGTGTTCTCTCTATATCAGGTTTTGAATAAGCATAATCTTTACTTGATAAAATAGCATAATAACTGTTTAAATCCTCTATTTTCACACGAATCGCCCCGCCTGGTGAAGCATCACCATGATGCTCAGTTAAATGTATTACAATACCATTTAACGAAACTTGCATATACAATGGCATATTTTCCTCATATCGATGTTCCCAATCCAGTTTAAATCCTAAAAAATTTAAGTAAAACAACTGAGCCTTTTCAATATCAAAAATTCTTAATATAGGTGTAATCATTTATAACCCCCTCCTATTTATAAACATCCGCAGCAAGTTCCCTCAACACTTCTATATTCATCACTTCAAAACAACCACTGTTTTTCTTTATAACCTCTTTATCACAAAAGCTATTTAACGTTCGTAATAGATGCCGATAACTCGTACCTAACAACTCTGCTGTTTCCGTTAAATTCCCATTAAACACAATTCTATTATCGTACTGCTCTGCTCTTTCTCCTGCTGCTAGCATATAACTCGCAAGTCGATTTTCAAGCGGATATAGTAAATTAATTGTACTATTTTTTGAAAGTCGATGTAATTTTTGGGCTAATGATCCACAAATACATTTTAAAAATGTCGCATCATGAAACAATTGATTTCTAACCTTTCCTAAAGGCAGACCAACACAATACGAATCTACCATTACTTGTACATTTGAACTAATTTTCTGTGAGTGAATCAACTCCACATCCCCTAACAACTGCAAGCTATCATAGAAACATAGCAATACAGATTTCCCATTGCTTAATGTGTTAAATGCTTTCGCCTTTCCTTCAACAAAAAAATATAAATAGTCTATCTCTTCGTTTTCTCTGCAAATGAACTCATTCTTCTTAAAAAATATAAGTTCCATATATGGTTTCATATCACTACTAAAAAACGCATCAATATTATTATGCTTAATATAATCTGCTAATTTATTAGAATTACATATTTTTCTCATAATCTCCCGCCTTTACAACTACTCCCCATTTAAAATAAAATTTTCTTCTTTCACTATGACATATGTCATAGTAATACACAATTTCAGCATGATACATTCATTACAAATATGAAATATAAAGGGGATATCACATTGTATAACTTTCTTTCTGTTTTTATTGGGGCACTTATCGCCATTATGATCCCATTGAATGGGATTTTATCTGAGATGATTGGTAATTATACAGCGAGCGTTGTCATTCATCTCGTTGGTTTACTTGCAGTTGTTATCGTTTTAATTATTAACAAAAATAAAATTCGTTTTGAGAAAGGTATTCCGCTTTATTTATATAGCGCTGGAGCTATTGGTGTATTCACTGTTCTTTTTAGTAATATAAGCTTCTCCGCCCTGGGTGCCTCTATTACCATCGCATTAAGCCTACTCGGTCAATCAATCGCTTCTATTATTATTGATCATTTCGGACTATTAGGAATGAAGGTTGCGAAATTTGAAAAGAAAAAACTAATTGGGTTACTATTCATTTCTTCTGGAATTATTGTAATGACTATTTATTAATGGGGGTAAGAAAATGTTATATATTGGTATCGCTGTTTTGGTTGGAGTTTCTATCGTTGTTGCCAGAATTATTAATGCAAATTTAGCAAAGGAAATTGGAAATTGGGAAGGCACGTTTTTCAATTATATTACTGGATTATTCTTCTCTATGTTATTTTTAGTTTTCAGTTCAGATTCTTTATACGTATCAAGTCATACGCTACAAAAAATTCCTTTCGTAGTCTATTTAGGGGGCTTAGTTGGTGTTATCGTCATTTCATTATCAAACTATATTACACCTAAAATATCAGCATTTTATTTAACATTACTCATCTTTATCGGACAATTATTTATGGGGACCGTCATCGATTTCTTCATGTCAAACGAACTCTCAATTGGCAAAATTGTCGGTGGAATTTTCGTATTAATAGGGCTTACTTACAATTTACTCGTTGACCGCCCTATGAAAACCATGAAGAATAACCACGTCCAATTATAATACTTTATGCTTACCTATCATATATTAATAGAAAAGTTCTTCACACGAAGTAATAGAGAGGAGAATATTCTATTAAAAAAATCATTTTACTGCTAGGTAGCGCGTTAATTATTTTTGGAATCGTATGGATTTTAAACTCTGGAAAATCTATTCAAGATTTCTATACAACAAATAAACCGAAGAAGAAAGCTACTATTATTTCAACTCAAAGAGACCCAAATGCACCTCCTGTTTTTTTAGGAAAACAGGAAATAAAAGATATACATGTAGAGTCAATTAAAACAAAAAAATCTATCTTCCTTTCAAAAACAGATGAATTAAAAACATTCATTAACAGTATGGACACAGCAAAAAAAGGCGATTTAACGCTCGATGAAGAAGGTTCTGATTTAGTAGATTGTAACATGTGGATTACTTTCCAAGATGGGACTTATAAACAATATTTAATTTGGATAGTAGATAACAACAGTAGTGAAATTATGATTGCCCATCAAAACACTCCTAATGACGTAGATCTTACTTATTATCAATTAAATGAAGTTAATTCGAAAAAAGTATATAACTTATTTAAAAAGGTTATTTAATAGAAAAAGTCATGAGCTACTAGGCTCATGACTTTTTCTATTTATGTATATTCTGGAAACACTTTACATCCCTTTTCTTGTTCCATATCATGACCAAAGAAAACAATTGGGTTCTCTTTCATCACAACCTCTTTCAAACGTTTAATTGAAGCTAAAGCTAATTCCGGATCAAATCCAGCGAACGGCACTTCATCTTCAAAATTTTCTTTCGTATAAGATGCATCAATCGTTAATAACACAGGACCGGATTTTTCAGTCTCAATGAATAGTGACTGATGCCCTGGGGTATGTCCTGGTGTATACAATAATTGAACACCTGGTACGACTTCATAATCCCCTTCAATGATTTTGTAGTTTAAATTCGGCAATATACATTCTTTCATATATTCTTCTCTATGCTGTGCTGCCTCATATTCAGCACGCTGCACAATGATCGGTGTATTTGTAAAGGCGCCATTTCCTCCCGCATGATCAAAATGCAAATGAGAGCTAATAATATAAAGAAGGTCGTCCGGCTCATATCCAACGCGTTTTAAAATATTCACGATTCTATCTTCTTCCGTCATTTTCGGTAAAATCTGGCCTTCAACAAATGTACCGTTAAAAAGACCTTCATTATTAACTGCACTTTCTGGCATACCTGTATCTACTAAAATAGGCCCCTCTTCTGTCTCCAACAAATAGCACCATACAGGTAAATTCAATAAATTCCCTGGTGTGAGCGTACTATTAACAGAAGAATGATCTAACATACAGCGACCTGCTGGAACGAAATAAAGCTTCTTTACTGTCATTATGTATCCACCTTTACATTTAGTTTGAGATAAAGTAACACAGTAAAAAGTTCTGCTTTTTAGAAACAAACTCCTTCTACACTTTCATTCCAGTATAAATAAAAAAGAGTGTACTTTTTTACATAATGGTATTTCACCATCTATAATAAAGAAGTAAATGACTCTTACTTTAATGGAGGGAATACAAATGAAAGCAATTGGTTTGCATGAATACTTACCTATTGAAGAAGAAAACAGTTTAATTGATATTGAAGTTGAAAGACCTGTTGCCACAGGAAGAGATATACTTGTTAAAATTAACGCTATTTCCGTTAATCCAGTTGATACAAAAGTTCGATCCCCGAAAGATAAAAAAGAAGATGTAGCAAAAATACTTGGCTGGGATGCTAGTGGTGTTGTTATGCAAACTGGCGAAGGTTGTACGTTATTTAAAGAAGGCGACGAAGTGTTTTACGCTGGAAGCATTACGAAACAAGGTACATATAGTGAATATCATTTAGTTGATGAAAGAATCGTTGGTAAAAAACCAAAAACTTTAAGTGATGCTGAATCTGCAGCAATTCCTTTAACAGCAATCACAGCGTGGGAAGGTTTGTTTGAACGTTTAGGGATTGATTATAATAAGAAAGATGAAAATTCATTTAAAAACATTTTAATTATCGGCGGAGCTGGTGGCGTTGGCTCGATTGCTATTCAGTTAGCTAAATGGGCTGGACTAAACGTAATCGCAACCGCATCCCGCAACGAAACTATACACTGGGTTGAAAAATTCGGTGCCGATTATATAGTTAATCATCACCAACCTTTAAAAGATCAAATATTAGAATTTGGGCTAAAAGATGTAGATTATATCTTCTGCTTAAACAATACTGATCAACATTGGCACGCGATGGGTGACATCATTAAACCACAAGGAAAAATTTGCTCTATCGTAGAAAATGAACACCCTCTTGAGATGGGGATTTTAAAAAATAAAAGTGCCACATTCGTTTGGGAGTTTATGTTTACAAAAGCGATGTATGAAACTGGTGATATGATTACGCAACATGAACTATTAAATAAAGTAAGCGAGCTATTAGATGAAGGTATTCTTCAAACTACTTTAAATAATACGTTAACACCAATTAATGCAGAAAACCTTAAAAAAGCACATGCATTACTTGAAAGTGGACGTACAATTGGGAAGATTGTATTAGAAAAGTTTTAATAACAAAAGTCCGATTTCTAAATAAGAAATCGGACTTTTTTATTACCTTTATTTACTTGAAATCTCTTGATCATTTTGAACGTCTAACGGAGCTCTCTTCCCTATTCCGAAAGCATAGAAACTAATTGTTACGATAGCTAAGAAAACAATACCTACAATTAGTGAAATACGAGTATCATCGTTAAACCACATACCGATTAATACCATAATTAAAAAGGCAATTGTTAAATAGTTTGTTACAGGAGCAAATGGCATTTTGAATGGATGATCTTTCATCTCTGCTCCCTTTTCTTTTCTAAAACGGATTTGACTAATTAAAATGACAAACCATGGTACCATACCAGGAAGTACACTCGCACTATATACATATACGAATAAGTTTTTCGGTGCAATATAACTTAAAACAACACCAACCGCTAAACCGATAATTACACCAACTGTACCGAATAAAGGTACACCATTTTTAGAGATTTTCGCAAAGTATTTTGGTGCTTGTCCATTTACACCTAACGTATAAAGCATACGTCCAGCACTATAAATACCACTGTTACAACCAGACATTGCCGCTGTAATAACAACGAAGTTAATAAGTCCAGCAGCTGCCGTAATACCAACTTTCGCAAAAGTTGCTACGAACGGACTACCAATTGAACTTAATTGATCCCAAGGATAAACAGTTACAATAACGAAAATAGCGCCAATATAGAAAATTAAAATACGCCAAATTGTACTTTGAATTGCTCTTGTAAGTGTCTTCTTCGGATCTTTCGCTTCACCAGCAGTAATCCCGATTAATTCCACACCTTGATATGCCCCAACTACAAGTGATAGCGCAAAGAAGAATCCTGAAAAACCACCTGTAAAGAAACCACCATTTTTCCATAGATTAGATATACCGATTGCTTCTCCTCCGTTCCCAATTCCGAAGAAAATGAGACCGAATCCGGCAATAATCATTAATAAAATCGTAACGATTTTAATCATCGCAAACCAAAATTCAAATTCACCAAATGACTTAACAGAAATTAAATTAGCTGCACCAAGGATAACCATTGCGATAACACCTGGTATCCAAGCCGGTAAATCCGGGAACCAATATTTCATATACGCCCCAACTGCAATAATCTCTGACATCCCAACGATAACCCACTGGAACCAGTTACTCCACGCTGTCATATAACCAGCTAGCGGATGAATATACTTGTGGCCAAATGTCGCAAATGAACCTGTGCTTGGCTCCATATACAACATTTCTCCCATGGCACGCATAATGAAGAAGATGAAAATACCAGCGATTGCATATGCAAGCATTACTGACGGACCTGTCCATTTAATCGTGCTGGCTGACCCCATAAACAAACCAACACCAATTGTTCCGCCTAAAGCAATCATTTGAATATGACGTGCTTCCAAACCTCGTTTCAATTCTTTGTTTGCCACTTCATTTCCCCCTCTTAGATGATTCATAGCCGCATTTAAAGTAAGATGCTTTACCCTAATTCCTTTTTGCTCTGAAAATGATGAGGCGAGTATCATTTTTAGCACACTTAAAAGTTGTTCTTTATTATTAAGTCGTAAAAGCCTCTTCATTTTCCTCCCTTTGCAAAATTGTAAAATTGCTTATTTTATAATAATTCATTTATCTGAAAAATACAATTACTTTTTCTGGAAAATTGTTATATACGAATCGAATACAATCCATCACTATATTAGTAACTAAAAACATAAATTCAATATTATTGAAAAATAAAGGTTTTTTTCCAAAACTCTCTATTAAATAATAAACTATTGTAACGCATTTTTATTCAACAAAACCTTAACTATCTCTCCTCTGTAAATTCCTTTTCGTTTCGCTAACTTTATTCCTGCATGTTGTTTTTCTTTAATCATTTCTCAAAGGACCTGCTCATTCATTATTAAAAAACATAAAGTAATGTAAACCCGTTAAAACAAAAGAGTGAGACAATAATTTCCCCTCTTACGTAAAGGGGAAATTATTATGGGATATGGTGGTAGTTGCAGTGGAGGCTGTGGTTTTGGTGGCGGATTCCCCTTACTAGTTGTGCTCTTTATCTTATTAATCATAGTTGGAGCTAGTTGCAGCGGATTCAGCTGCTAAAAAAAGACACTCTTGTGATATTATCCCCTTAAGGTAGACAGTGTAAAAAGACCATGAACAAACATGGATGTTACACTTCTACTTGGAGGGGATTTTATTATGGCTAAAAAAGGGTCTACATTTCAAACTTATTCAAATGAAT
>NZ_LXLV01000057.1 GCF_001757995.1 Bacillus mycoides
TTAAATCTGAAATGTTTTATCTCAATTATTATCAAACAAAAGAAGAATTGATTCAAGCAATTGAAACATACATCTATCATTATAACTACAAACGATTCCAAAAACGACTCAATCATCGAGCTCCGATTGAATATCGAATCTCAATGGCTGCTTAGTCTTTTTTAAAAGCTGTCTACTTGACGGGGATAAGACCACTTGAGAGTGTCTTTTTTTATGCATTCATCTTAAATTATAATACTACTTATATTATTTTAGATATTACCGTCCTAGGTTTCGCTACATATCCATCAAGCAAATAAATTCAAATAACCCGAAACGAGAAGATTGACATCTCCAACAGAAAGATTCGATATCTTTATAACCTTATATATACCCACCCATATAAACAGGGAACATATACCGCATCATTCTTTACTTAATACTTTCTAATTCCCATTGGTGATAATTGCCTGGTGAAGTTGTATGCTCAGATTTTAAAACACGCTCACCAGCACCTACAAGCGGGGCAATACCATTATCTGCAACAGAACTAGTCCACTGGTTTTCTCTTGATGTTATATAATTAGAATCAGATTTTATATAGAAGTTCTTCTGATTAGTAAGCTTGTCTAGTTTAATAGTAGATTTATTGTATTCAGTATCTAACCAACTATAGTCATAACCATTTCCAATATTTAAATACTGATAATTACTATGACTACTATTCGTAAACTTCATAAACACTTCTTCATCTTTTTTGAATGGTTCTTCCGGTCTAGATTTACCTTTTCTTTCAAGTATTACTGGTGTTGCTTGAATGTCTGGTCCGTGTATTGCTTGTTGGACAGGACCGAGTCTCAATCCATCCCAATTATTACCCTTAAGTGAAAAGTGTACATATCTCCCATTAATTGATTGGCTTAAAGTACCAGCGCTCCAAGATTCGTTTACACCGTTAGCGAAGTTAGTAGCTGACTTCAAATAATACTGTTTTCCTTCTACTATAGGTTCCCCAGAATTATCTACTACTATTTTATCGATAGCGTCTAGATAGCTTTTATTTGAAACAAGAGACGTGAAAACTTCAGTTTTATTGTCTTTTACATCAATTAATTCAAACTTAGCGTGAGATTCTCCAAGAGATGCACGGTTTACTGCTATGTCTACAGGTTCATTTTCTTTAGATTCATATACATTTGAATTCTGATTTCGAACTAATGTTACCTTTTGACTCTCACCTTTTTTATTACGAACCGTAACAAAGATTTCTTTATTTAAATTAAATATACCTGGTATAACCGAAGCATAAATCTTTTTCTTGCTATAATCATAACTGCTATATGATAGAGTTGGTTGTAGCGCACGGTGATCAAAGAAACCAAGGTTCACACCTCGTTCCAAAAGAGAACGATTTGGACCATAACGAACTAGATTTTCTTTTGGCTGACCATTTACAATATGCTTCGCTACCCAAGCCCCCTTGCCTATCTCGCTATTTTCAAAAAATTCATCCAGTGAAAGATTATAATCAACGCTAGCAGGTTTTGTTTTGTCCGTTCTTGGTGTATACACTCTAAATTTTGGTATAGAACCCAAATTTGTTTCTACTAATGTAGTAGAAGCATTTACATTTGATGCAAAATGCGACCAATCACCTAAATTTTCAAACTTTCCATCTTTCATTGTATATACATTCATTGTACTGGTAGGCAAGACCTCAATAGAAAGAGGTGCCCCTTGTTCTACCGCTTTTAATTCATCTAGTGTCAGAGAAATTTTCACATCAGCTTGACCTTCTACACTATCCATTAGAATTTCAGTTTTATTGTTCCCGCCTTTTTCCGTAGTTAACAAGTTAGCTTTATAACGATCTTGTGTCGCCTTAACAGTATTAATAATTTTATTACCTAATCGAATGTTAAAGTGAGGTGAAACATCCCCAGCAGATGCTGTACCCGTGTTTTTATACTCTAGATGGAAGCGCACATTTGCTGCTTTAGCTGAATCAACAGTTGTTGCTGTTGACCAATCAAAACTATTAGAGATGCTTTCTGTTTCCGTTTTTGTATTAGAGTAACCATACCCTACATTTAATGATCCTTTTCCTGAAGGTACAGGACCCACTGCCGATCCCTCGGCACCGCCTTCAACCGCTAAACCAACATTAAAAGAATGTTGTACAGATAGACTTTTTTCCCAGCTCTTAGTACGTGATTCACCATTTGAATCTGTAATACTAGCAACCGGAGTAATATCGATACGTTTTACAGCAATTTGTAGATTTGGCACATTCGCGATCATGGGGTTAAAATCTGTATCAGAATCACTATCATAATGCTCCACTTCATAGCTATCTGTAAAAGGGTCTCCATCTGAGTTTGCACTCTTAGGATTTGTAATAAATCTCTTTTTCCCAAAGTCTTTCACTAGATCATATAACTGAGCTTCATTTTTTCCTGTCTTTTCATTAAATACAATTTTATATCCTTTTTCTTCCACATCATTAGGAATACCATCATCGTCCCAATCATTATTTTCCTGAGGTTTTTCCATAATCATGATTCCCTTTTTTCCAGCGTCACCATAGATAACATTCTGTCCTTCCTTTAGATTTGCGTCTTCTTTAAAGGTTTCCACTTTTCCGCCTTGTTCAGGATTTGTTTCAGCTAAAGCAGGGGATGTTATCGTCAATGCCATAGTTAAACTACTTACTGCACCAAGTATTGGCTTTAATTTTTTCATCTTAGTTTTCCTCCATATTTCCTATACATGTATGTTTGAACATCTACTAGTAAGATTGATTTCATAATATCTCACAAGTCTTTCATTTCCCTTTCGCAAATGTTACAAAAGTCTTTCACAAATCTTTTTTTACTTTATTGATATAACGAGTTCCGTTGCAGAATTTCTTAACACATAGAAAGGTGAGGAAATTGCAGTTACATTTTAAGAAACCGCTAATGATTTTTGTAATTCGTTGTATGTCGAAAAGACGAGGTCTGATTGAGGACTTCGTCTTTGTTTATATAGGGCGTGAACCATTTCGATTCCATTTATTGTACGTGAAACATGTATTAAATTGTAAATCTGACAGGTTACAAAAATAAAAGGAACACTACTTTTATTTTAAAGTTGTGTTCCTTTTATTTATAAACTATTTAATTATAAAAGATAAAATCCCTATAATTATACATGCAATTCCGCTTAAGAATTGTCCTAGTCCTGCTGTTTCTCCTAAAATAAAGAAATTAAAAATATTTTTTCTTGTTTGTGTTTTCCCTATAAATGCTTTATCCGTTTTCATTCTGTATATACCCCATAATACTAAGACTACGCCCCAAAATATAAATAATAGTTTTAAAATCATCGTATAGTTACCTCTGTTCAATATATTTTTTATGTATGTGATTCCTTTATTTTTATTCCATAAAGGCAGTTTAGAAAATAAGGTTCCTTTTCCATATCTCTTCATTTTTCTAGTAAATCTGAACGAACTAGAAAATGAAGATATTGTACTTACTTCTGCTTTTAAAGAAAAAACTGGACTTACTAGAACAAGCAAATGCTAAGGCTGCGGGAGTTATTTTTTTTCATTTGATTCATTTTATTTCTTCCTCTCTTTCATCATATCTACAAAATTACAAAAGATGAAATTATACTTATACTGTACATTGCTTATACTTTTCACTTCAAATTAAAATATAATCATCTTCGATACAGTAATCTTATTCTATATATCTTTCAATTTCCTATCATAAATGTTACAAAAGTCTTTCAACCACCTCATTTCTTCTCTGATATAACAGGAAGAGTAAACCAAAATTCACATCCCCGTTTCCCATCTTGGCGGTCCCGAACACCAATTTCTCCTTTATGCAGTTCAACTAGCGATTTTGCAATAGCTAAACCAAGCCCAGAACCTCCAGATTGCGAACTTCTTGATGGATCCGTTCTAAAGAAACGGTCAAATATACGCAATTGATCATCTGGAGAAATCCCTTCCCCTTCATCACACAATGTGAATTGAACTTGCTGCTTCTGTTTATTTTCTTCTACAATTAATTCGATTGTTCCACATGTAGGAGAATGCCGAATCGCGTTATGCAACAAATTATTGATAACTCGTGCTATTTTACATGGCATAATCCAAATTCGTGGTAATGTCTCAGAAACGTGCAATTGCAAATCAATCTCTTTATCTTGCAATAAGATATCATGTGAATCTATTACTTTTAATAGGATGCTATCTACATGTATTAAACTTGGATGAAAAACTTCTTGTCCAAGTTCTAACTTAGAAAGGTCAAATAAGTCATTAATTAATCCACTTAATCGTTGTATATCATTTAGGATTGTCTTTAAATATTGTTGTTTCATATCAGGGTCTTCAATTAATCCATCTTGTAACGCTTCTATCATCAATTGTATGCTAGCCATGGGAGTTCGTAAGTCGTGGGAAATATTCGCAATCAGCTCTGTACGTGCTTTTTCTCCTTTTTCCAACTTAGCAAAGCTTTCGTCTAGTTTTTTGGCCATTTCTTGAAAAGCTTCTGCTAATTCTTTAAACTCTTCCGGTTCTTTCCCTATTATGTACATCGTTCCAAATTGTCTATCACTAAATTGTTTGGTTAAGGCAATTAAATTTTGAATAGATCTCATAATAGGGCGTGTCATTAACCAGTAAATAATCGTAGAAATAATCATTGCTACAATTACTATTACTATTAATAACCGTGTCTGTTCTGGTCTAAGTAACATTTGCCTTTCACTATACCATATAGAAATTACCATGATACCCGTGCTTAATAGATTCATCAATAACAGTTGATTTCGCAACTTCATTTATCGTTTCCTCCATCTGGTTTAAAACAATAACCGATGCCCCAAACCGTATGAACCCAGCGATTCTTTGTTGTATGCTTCTCCAATTTCTCACGTAAACGACTCATTAATACAGTTACTGCATTTGTGCAGCCTTCATACTCAAATCCCCAAATTTGTTCAAGAAGTTGAGACCGTGAAAACACCTGTTTAGGATGTTTTGCCATGAGATAAAGCACCTCAAACTCTTTCACCGTTAGCTCTATTTCATATCGACAAACAAATACACGTCTTTTCGTTGGATCAATTTTCAAATCTAGAAACTCTATCATTCCTGATGCAGGCTCTATTCCTTGCATTGGTACTTGACTTCCTCTTCTTAATATAATTTGTACCCTTAATACTAATTCACGAGGTGAAAATGGTTTTGTTACATAATCATCCGCTCCCATTGTTAATCCTAAAATCCGTTCTCTTTCTTCCCCTCTCGCAGTTAACATAATAATAGGTACATTGGAATGTTGGCGAATTTCCTCACATAGTTCCCATCCATCTTTTTCTGGCATCATCAAATCTAAAATAATTAGATCAGGTTGAAATTCTTGAAATATATTCCATCCTTCTGTTCCGTTCACAGCAGTATATACTTCATACCCTTCTCTTTCTAAGTACCGTTTACATATCTCTCGTATATTATCTTCATCTTCTATAATTGCAATTTTTGTTTTCATACATTAAATCTCCTCGGTTCCTTCACCAATGGCGATTGATATAAAATCAATATTTGTAAGTTCATATTAGTTTATATACATTACATTTTTCTTTCAAAAATATAACAAAACCCTTTCACAAATATCATAAAAAGTTATCACTCAAGTAAAAAAGTTTCTTTTTCTATAGCCGAGAAAAAGAAACTTTTCACTTTTAAGACATACATACAACTTAACCTAAATGGTATTTAGAGCTACCTTCTTTTCTCTAAATTAATTTTTTTATCTTCTGTTACATCATAAATTATCAATCTAACTTATTAAGTAAACTTTGGAAGAATCCTTTTACTTCTATGCATAAAATGTAACGTCTAATGAAATTAGGAATTGCACTTCAAATTCAAGTTAAATTATCCCTATTAAATTCATTTTTCTTTTCCTGATCCAATTACTTCAGACTACCTATGTTTCTACAAGATAATAGCTTGATTATTCATTTTCAGAGGTTTATTTACTAGATCACTAATAACAATTAATATATTTTATGTTTACATGTCATTTGTACTAACATCACCAACTGAGTCACCGTTATAAATTGGGAAAAACAGAGTAACAGTAGTTCCTTTCCCAACTTGGCTTTTTATACTTATTTTTCCACCATGACTTTCAATGATTCGATAACTCATCATAAGCCCAACACCCGTCCCTTTTTCTTTTGTACAATAAAAAGGTTCACCTAGTCTTTTAATTCTTTCTGAAGGAATACCTATTCCTTTATCTAAAATACTAATCTTAACTTCGTTACTATTATGTTTTTTCACGCTTATAATGATTTCTTGACCATTTTGTATAGCCTCAATAGAATTTTGTAAAATACTATAGAAAACTTGTTTTAATTGAATTTCGCAACACTCAACTAATAAGTTTTCAACATCCACATTTAATGTAATACGAATATTCTTCATTATTGCTTGTGTACTTATTAAGTCGACTACATTATCTAATATAGTACAAAGCTTTTTGGGCTCAAATACTGTAGCATTCTGTTTTGCAATAGATAAAAATTCTTGAAGAACTGTTTCAATACTACTAATTTCAGAAAGTATTAGGCTTAAATATTCTTTATCCTCCCCTACTTCCTGTTGCAATAATTGCATGAACCCTTTAATTACTGTTAATGGGTTACGAACTTTATGAGCAATCCCAGCTGCCAATTGCCCTACTGCATTAAGGGTATCTGATTTCTTTAATAACTCCGTCGTTATTGTACGCTCTGTAATATCACGTACAATAATCATAATTTTATCCTCAAAAAGCGGTAAAAGTCTTGCTTCAAAATAATAAATTTCATCATCTAGTTGTAGAGAATAATCCATTAATACAGGAGCGGATGAAGTTTTTATTTGATTAATAGCCTTCTCAAATCGCTTTATGATAGGAACTGGTAATATCTCTTGGAACTTCTTTCCTATAAATTCTTCAATTGGAACATAAAATTTAGATATAGAATTAACTTTACAATCCTTAATGGTCCCATCAAGTTCTGACAAAAAATACAAATCAGGAATTGCTTTAAAAATTAATTCTAGTTCAGTCGAGGTTTGTTTAAGTTTCTCTTCCATCCTCTTACGCTTAGTTATATCAATCCCAATTGTTCCTATACTCCATCCTAAATTTGGAATACTATGTAAAATATTTGACCACATAATAGTTTTTATCTCGCCATTTTTACATGTTATATCCACCTCCCAATCCCTAAATTCGCGACCATTCTGCAACAACTCGTTACATAACTGATCTCTATAAGGTTTATGGGGATGTAGCAATTCCATCGCTTTTGGATTGTTAATTATTTCATCTGCATTATATCCAGTTACTAATTCACATTCCCGATTCCACATAATAATATTTCCTTTTTCATCAATTGCATTAATCATAATCGGCATATTTTGTAATATACTATCTAAACAATTTTCTTCATGATTTGTTATCATATTTATTTGGGAATCTTTTTCATGAATTTTTTTAAGGTGTAATTGTTGTGTTGCCATCTCTTCAATTAGATTTGCAATGCATTTAAAATGTTTTATATGAGAATCCGCAATAACTCCTTTATTAATACTTGAGCCTACAACAAAGGTTGCTATATGCTCCTGCTCAATAATGATAGGAATATGCATTTCTTGGGACGATTGGATTTTTTGATTATGAAAAAAAGGGTCACCTTTGGAAAATATAACATTTTGATTATTATCAAGGAGACAGAATGGAACTTTAGTTAAATTATAAAATTGCTCTGTTATATTCTTAAACTCGTTTATATTTATAAGATCTTTAAGTGTATATTTCATTATTTAACCCATCTCCTTTATATTTACTATATCTTTAAGACTCCCCATATAAATTTTCCAACTAGAAACAATTACCTATTACAATGATGGACTCGTTCTGAAATACCATAGGATCAACCGCGTACTTGTATAGAGTAATAAAACAAGGGTTTAAACTATAAAAGACCGCAAAGCTTTCTTAAAAAACGCTCCGTGGCCTTATGCTTTCTTGTTTCACCTAAATAAAACGTTGTATTCAAACCATTTAATTCTGGAGGCAGTGTGTTAATGTGTCTCCAGGCTGAAGCCTACTTCCGTTTTTTCCACTGAAGTTTACAGTTATTTCAGTCAGTTCTCCGCTCTGTAGATTTGATTTATCTAACTTAAAACTATCCAAAAGTCCTACTGTATTTAACTCTTTTGCACTCGCAATTATAGGTACCAAACTCTGACCTATAGTCAACATAAGCAGCATTAAAATTGAAAATTGATTGCTATAAACCTTCATTTTTTCTAATGTAATATTCTCTTTACTAATTTTATATTTTATAAACTTAGCAATTACTGATAACGTTGTAATCTAAAACATTACAACGTTTTATCTTCCCTACCAAATCTCGAAATCTTATGTTGCATCATATCTGCCATCTTAAAATGAGCATAAATATTTGATTAATAATGTTCTCATTTAAATGCTATCGGTTTGTTCATACTATTTCCCTTTATTAATAGATTCATAACATGATTTTGTCCAAGTTTGATAACACATTTTTAATGATTCACAATTTTTATTCACCAAATTTTTTTGTCCCCTCCTAAAGACATTTTTTCACGCTCTCCTCCGTAATATAAGGCTATTTAGAGAACAAAAATAGTTTTTGTAACTTTTGTAACTGATTTTGTAATTAATGAAACCAAACAAAAAACAAGCATAAATCAAATGTAAACCAAACCAAAAACAAATACAAACCAAATATAAACCAAATATATACTGAATATAAACAGATACCAATTTCTGGATAAACCCCTATTTCAAAACCCCTCCTCCATCTACCAATCTGTTTAAGAATATGAATTTAGTATTTTATTTACAATCTACACGAGTGATTTTTATAATATTCGAATTTTTATATATCGAATATTCAATTTAACTCTCACATGAAGACTATATTCACAATTTATTGTGGATAATAAAAAACAGTTGCTAAAGAAATTTCTTGTTCAATAGATAATTTTATAAAAAAGGGAGTCTCATTTTTCAATGAGACTCCCTTTTTTATATATTTAAACAGAATTTTCAGCTCTATCATTCAAAATACATACTCGAGTGAAAACTACCATAATTACTACAACAACTAAAAAATATAGGAGCATGACTACTAAGGAACCTGTATGAAGCTGGCTCATTCCCCAAATTGTCACCGTCACTATTATATAGTACCCTAAGCTAAACAATGCTCCTGCTGTACCAATGACGTCCTGAAAATCTACTAACGCTAAGCTAAGACAATTCGGTAACGCTACCCCAATTCCTAATAGCAATATAAACATAGCTACTAAAAATCCAATCATATATATTATGTTTGGATTTGATCCAAATGAAGTAATAACAGTTAAGAGGATAGCTCCCCCTGTCATTACAATACAGCCTATATATATGATTTTCTCCGGTTTATAAATAGTCAGTAACCGTTTTGAAACTTTCGCTCCAATAATAGAAGCAGAAGCGACAACGATTCCTAAAAATCCATACATACTAGGCGATAACTGAAAATACTCGATAAAGATAAACGGAGCTTCTGCATAATAGCTAAATAAAACACCATTTGCTCCTCCAATTAATAACCCATATGTTAATACTTTCGGATTTGTAATTAATCTTTTCGCTACTAAGAAAACATTTATTTTATCCGTTACTGCGCCCGTTTTTGTTTCCGGAAGAGAAACAAACGTATACAGCAAGATCCCAACACTCATAACAACTAAACTTAAAAATACTATTTTAAATCCAAACATTTGATCAAGAAAACCACCAATTAACGGACCTATCGCTGGTGTAAAGGCAATGACTGCCGAAATTTGAGCAAACATAACATGACGTTTATGCCCCTCTACACTTTCACGAAGAATCGTTTGTGTCACAACTGAACCAGCACTTGCTCCAAATGCTTGAATAACACGACTTAATAACAAAAATTCAATGGAATTTGCAATATAGCATAAGAAACTCCCAGCGCCATATACTACAATTCCAAGTAGCATCGCCCGGCGGCGACCAATTATATCTGATAACCATCCAATAAAAAATACACCTAAAGCAAATCCAGCAAAATAAACACTAAGAGTTAACTGCACCTCATTATTACTTACGTGCAACGCCTTTGAAATGTCTGGTAAAGACGGTGTGTAAATTGTTTCACTAATTTGCGGAAATGCTACAAGAATAATCATTAACCAAAGTGATGGTACTGAGACTTTTTTCATTTTTAATACCCTCCTATAACTTTGAAAATCTCAGAAATAAAAAGACTTTCTTAGCTACGGAACAGGAGGGGCCATTATAGAAATTCGATCATAAAACAACAAAGAAAACACCTCAATTACGCATGTTAATACTTATAGGAGGGTAATATTAACATTGATTTTACAATATAGTCTTTCAATTATATGATAGGTTGTATTTGTTTTCTAGTGTTCATAATCTGAATATTTTTTAGTAGACGAATGTCCTTTCAATTCTCTCGGAAAATTAATACGATTTAAAAAGTACAACTAAACAACTGAAATGCCCCTTCAATTGTTGAAATCAGTCTCACAATTGAAGGGGCATTTTTTTATGGCTAAATTTTCACTGATTGTTCTTCTTGATAGATAATTTCACCATCAATAATTGTTGTTTCTACTTTTAAATCTTTAATTTCGCTTGGGTTGACACTTAAGATGCTGTCATTTAATATAACTAAATCCGCCAACTTTCCGGCCTCTATGCTTCCTTTTATCTCTTCTTCAAAACTCGCATAAGCGCCATTCCATGTGTATAGTTTAATAG
Organism: Bacillus mycoides; assembly: GCF_001757995.1. Classification (GTDB taxonomy): domain Bacteria; phylum Bacillota; class Bacilli; order Bacillales; family Bacillaceae_G; genus Bacillus_A; species Bacillus_A mycoides_B. The sequence continues at coordinate 10,890 of NZ_LXLV01000057.1, forward strand.
CTTCCATTACGCTTATAGATTGATTAGTACCAATCTCCATTCCAGACTTGCTTCTTCTATTGACAGCAACGTGAATTCCTAATAAAGGATTATAGTCAGTAACTGGTGCGTCCGATCCACCTGCTGCAATGATGCCGCGATCAATAAAATCACGAGCAGCGTACATGTGATTAACACGATCACCATAGTGCTCTACATATATCTCTCCGAATTCATATGGAAATGGAGGGTTTGGAATTGGAATCATCTCGAGTTTTTTCATTCTCTCTTGTAAATCTGGTGAAGAAATTCCCGCGTGCTCGATTCGATGACGGTGGTCTTTTCTTGGTGATTCCTGAAGCGCTTTTTCTACACAATTTAAATACATTTCAATCGCTTTATCACCTTGTGCATGTACAGTGATTTGATAGCCTTTTTTATGCGCTTCACCTAAAACCTGATAGATTTCTTCCTCACTATAATAAAGAATGCCATAATTGTTAGAGTCACTCGAGTACGACTCACGGGTTGCAATTGTAGGCCCAGTGCTACTTCCATCTGTAAACATTTTAGCTGGTCCAACTTTGAATCTTTCATCTCCGGTACCAGTTACCACACCAGCTTCGACCATTTTATTAACAAATTCATGGGAGTTATTTAACTGACATATCATTGCATATATTCGGACACGAATATCCTTACTCTTCACAGCTTGTTGTAGTAAACGGTAACTCTCCGGTCCAAATCCACCTGCATCATGTATACTTGTTATGCCCGCTGCAACGAAATGATCTGATCCAATTTTCACAGCCTTCATCATTTCACTTTCTGTATAACTTGCAACCTCGCTCATCCTCATATTTGCTGCTTCAATTAATTTTCCTGTAAGCCTTCCTGCCTGATTCTTTTCAATAATCCCCCCACTCGTGTTCGGTGTGTTCTCGTTAATTTGCGCAATTTCTAATGCTTTGCTGTTTACTACGCTTATATGGTTGCAAGTACGGGATACAATAATAGGGTGTTCAACTGAAATTTCATCCAGCTCAGTAATCGTTGGATAACGCTTTTCCTTCACAGCGTTTTCATTAAAGCCCCAAGCACGTATCCATTCACCTTTTGGAGTTTCTAACGCCTTCTTTTTCAAGTCATCTAACAAAGCCTCGATAGAATCAATATGTTCAACTTTACAACTTACCGCCAATTGATTCAACCCATGAGCAATGAGGTGAATATGAGAATCAATGAATCCAGGAAGAAGCGTTTTTCCTTGTAGGTCAATTACAGCTGTTTGTTCTCCTATTAAACTCTTAACCTCCTGATTTGAGCCAACAACTGCGATGCGATTATCTTTTATTGCTACGGCTTCGACTACTGTATTCTTTTTGTCTACTGTAATAACTTCTCCATTTATCAATACAACATCAGCTTTCATAAACTCAACCCTTTCGGAATTACTCTTTTAGAGTAATTCATTCAGTATTTAAAGTTGTATCTCTCAATATTCTATTCCGCTTTTTAACAAATTAAAGTTGATATAAACATTCTTTCATTGTTTTAACGATAAAGGTAAAGTCTTCCTCTGTGATGCTTAATGGAGGAGCAAGCTGTAAAATATTATTGTAACCTGCGACAGTGTCACCATTTTTACCAATAATTAGACCTTTTTCTTTACAAGCATTGATAACTTTGTTCATCTTTTCAATAGAAGCTGGTTCTTTTGTTTGCTTATCTTCCACTAGTTCAATGCCTAAAAGAAGGCCCTTTCCGCGAACATCTCCTACGTTTGGATGTTCTTTTACATCCTCAAGTTCATATAACAGTCGTTCACCCAATTCTTTGGAACGTTCAATGAGTTTCTCATTCTCCATAATTTCTAAATTCTTCAAAGCTAAAGCGCAAGCAGCAGGATTTCCTCCAAACGTATTCACATGGCGGAAGCGATCATAATCTTCACTGCCTACGAATGCCTCATAAACCTCTCGTCTAACTGCTGTTGCTGACAAAGGAAGATACGCACTTGTAATACCTTTTGCCATTGTAATGATATCTGGTTTAACGCCATAATTCATAAATCCAAATGGCTTCCCAGTCCGGCCAAATCCACATATAACTTCATCACAAATGAGCAACGCACCGTGCTTCTCGCAAATTTCTTTTACTTTTTCCATATATCCATCAGGAGGCATCAAAATGCCGCCCCCGGTAATAATCGGCTCCATAATCACACCGGCTACTGTTTGACTTAACTCCCATGTCATGACACGATCGATTTCATCAGCACTTGCCAGTGTACGAACATCCTCTGGATTACGATACGTATCCGGCGGTGCTACATGCAGGAATCCTTGCCCCAATGGTTCATATTTATACTTTCGCTGTGCTTGACCTGTTGCTGCAAGAGCCCCCATTGTGTTACCGTGATAAGCACGATAGCGTGAAATAAACTTATAGCGTCCATGATCACCTTTTTGTTGATGATATTGACGAGCAATTTTAAACGCTGTTTCATTCGCTTCCGATCCACTGTTAGAAAAGAAAATGACGTATTCATCACCGAGCCATTCATTCAATTTCTCTGCTAATTTAATAGCAGGAACATGACTTTGTGTCAGAGGGAAATACGGCATTTCTTCAAGCTGTTCAAACGCCGCTCTCGCAAGCTCTTTTCGGCCATACCCAACATTCACGCACCAAAGACCGGACATACCGTCTAAATAACGGTTTCCATCAATATCCGTCACCCATGCCCCTTCTGCTTTTGTGATAATTAAATTCGTTGGATTAGGGGTTACTCCTTTCATTGCATGCCAAAGGTACTTTTCATCTGCTTTTTTCAAACTTTGTGTTTGCTCTGTCGCTTGCACAATCACCAGCTCCATTCTATCCTTTTATGATTTCATATCACTCTTTCAATAACGACCCGTAAGCATTTTCTTGCGAGTATAGAATTCTACGCCATCTTTTCCATTTGCATGGAGATCACCATAGAAGGATTTCTTATAACCTGAGAATGGGAAGAATGCCATTGGAGCGGGAACTCCAAGATTGACCCCAAGCATACCTGCATCAATTTCTTCACGGAATTCACGAATAGCTTTAGCGCTATCGGTGTACAGGCATGCACCATTTGCGAATGGTGATGCATTAGCAACACGAATCGCTTCCATTAAATCTTTTACACGTACAATAGAAAGAACCGGTGCGAAGATTTCATCTTGCCAAATTTTCATTTCCTGTGTCACATTGTCAAAAATCGTTGGGCCAACAAAATAACCTTGGCTGTTTGCTGCATCGTCTTCACGTCCGTCACGAATAAGTGTCGCTCCCTGCTCTACACCGGATTGAATGTATCCGAGTGTACGCTCTTTATGTCCTTCACGAATAACGGGACCAAGGAAAACACCTTCTTCCAATCCATTACCAATAGTAATTGCATTAGCCTCTTGTAGCAGTCTATTAACGAGCTCATCTGCAACGTCTTCTTCAACGACAACAACAGCCGCAGCCATGCATCGTTCACCAGCTGAACCGAAAGCAGCATTTGTAATTTCTTTCACTGTAGAACTAAGGTCCGCATCTTTTAATACGATCGAATGATTTTTTGCCCCTGCAAGAGCTTGTACACGTTTGCCGTTAGCTGCTGCTGTTATATATATATACTCAGCCACAGGTTGAGAACCAACGAAAGATACAGCCTTCACATCCTCATTGTCAAGAATGCCGTTAACGACGTCATGTGCACCATGCACAATATTTAGTACTCCATCTGGAAGACCTGCTTCTTTAAACAGTTCAGCTATGCGATTAGCCAATAGCGGTGTCCTTTCAGATGGTTTTAATACAAACGTATTTCCGCATGCAATCGCTAGTGGAAACATCCAGCATGGCACCATCATTGGAAAGTTAAATGGCGTTATTCCTGCGATTACTCCGATTGGGTAACGATACATCCCTGATTCAACACCAGTAGCAATATCGGGAAGTTGCTCTCCCATCATTAAAGTGGGTGCGCCTGCGGCAAATTCAACACATTCAATCCCCCGCTGTACTTCACCGTAAGCTTCTTTATAACTTTTTCCATTTTCCAAGGTAACGAGTTTAGCTAACTCTTCCCAGTTTTCAATCAATAGCTGTTGATAGTGAAATAGAATCCGAGCACGCCGAGGTACTGCGACCCTTCTCCATGTTTTGAATGCTTCTTTAGCAGTTGCTACAGCTCTATCTACATCTTCTTTAGTCGAAAGCGGCACACGGGCAATAATCTCTCCTGTTGCTGGATTTGGTACATCTTCAACTTGTTTACTTGTGGATTCTATCCATTGTCCACCAATATAATTTTTCAACGTTTGTACATTTTTCGTTACTACCATGGTGAAGCCTCCTATTTTAAGATAACCGTCCTATGTATTTATTACACTCACAAAAGAAAGCGCATTCATTTGACGGTATGTAAACTTATTTACATACATTTTTTCAACATTACTAATCTTAATCTCTTATCTATTGCATACGCAGGAGCAGTCATCTGCTCAGCATTTGTCCACTCCACCACAGTTCACATTATTTCAGATTAATCTCATGGTTCATCTTATAATTCTTTTTCAAAAATACTGGACAATCCCATTCACAAACAAGGTCCTTAGCCAAGGAAACAATCCAGTCCTTTGTAAGATGATGCCTTTTTCCATCAACAGTAATAAACACTTCACCGTCTGTCACATAGAAAACTTCCTGCTCTTCTACATGCCACGTTCCTTTATTCGGTTCGCCTACCCACGGTTCCCATGTGTGAACACCTAGTTGCCCTGCTTCTTCTGCCGTAAGTTTTTTCGCAAAAAACATAATGATCCTCTCTCTTTCTTATTGGTAATTTTGAAGGAATCAATTCTATAAATCTACCGTCTTAACATTTGTAACTTTTAAACATTTGAATTCTTTTCTCATAAAGTATATGGCAATGAGAACGCCTGGAATTTCTGCAGCAGGACCTGCGTACCATACACCTTCCACACCCCAGAATTTCGGGAAAATAAATAGAAATGGGAACAAGAACAACAGCATTTTGCTAACATTAATAAACGTTGCGATCCAATTTCTCTCTTGTGATTCAAAATAACCGGAGATAAGTAAACTGACCGCATTAAGCATAAACAAAGAATTGAATACCACTGTCGTCCAAATGCCCAGTTTCTGCAATTCAGCATTACCACCGGAGAAAAATGACACAACTGGATCTGCAAAAATGATTAGTATGGCTGTCACAATCACAAAGAAGGAAACTGTAAAAATGAGCCCCATCTTAATTGCTTGCTTAACACGATCAAGGTTTCCCGCACCGTAATTATAACTAATAATCGGTTGAAGTCCTGTCATTCCACCGAGCGCTGCTAAGGCGAGCAAATTTGTAATATAACCGTTTTGAATCGTGAAAGCGGCAACGTGCAGCCCACCACCGTAGCTTTGTAGTAAGTTGTTGAAGATAATAATGGCAAAAAACATCATAAACTGACTCGAGAAAGATGCAAAGCCCGTCCAAGCTACTTCACCAATCGTCTTGAGATTAATCATCATATCTTTCATTTTCGGCTTAAGTTTTGTTTTACCAAACCAGAAATAAAAGATTAGGAGAACAGGGATCGATTGCGAAATCGTATTGGCCCATGAAGAACCCATCATCCCCATGTCATACTTCGTCACCATAATCCACTCTGTAATCCCAGCAACAACTGCTGCGACTAACCAACTGTTCATTGATAATCCAGGTTTTTCATCAATATTAGTTAAAATACTTAATACAACGGCCAATATCGTTAATGGTAATGAAATCCATAGTAGTCGGCTATATTGCACCGCATACGGGAGCGCTTCATCACTTGCTCCGAATAAAATCATAATTTCATTTTCAAAGACCAATCCAAGTACAGCTATCAAAGTGGAAAGGAAAAGAGTAAACCATAAAGTTTGTCCCATAATACTTCTAGCTTCTTCGACCTTCCCTTTTCCAAGTCGAAGTGAAATGACCGCTCCGGCCCCCACCCCCAAAAGAACACCAATCATTCGGGTAATAACCATGACCGTAAATCCAATTCCAATCCCTTCGATTTCCAGCTCCTGAAAGCCACTAACGAAATAGCCATCGACAACCGATACAACTCCTAGAATTACGTTAGCCATAATTCCTGCCAAAGCAAACCGTAAATATAGTAATGGAATACTTTTGGTTCCCAGCATTGAATCAGACGCCAGCTTATTCATTACTTCTGGTTGCTCTATGTTCGATGACGGACGGTTGTCCACTATTTTCATGAGCATATCCCCTTACAAATAATTTATATAGCAAGTTAAGCTCAATTAATTCGCATACCAACCTACAGGCTGGGCATGCTGGTGGATATTGATTTGCTTCGTTTCCATAAAATGCTCCAGTCCGGCAACACCTAACGCTCTGCCGATTCCACTTTGCTTGTATCCGCCCCAAGGGCCTTCCACATAAGCGAGATGATAACTATTAATCCAAGTAATTCCCGCACGCAATTTACTAATAACACGTTTTGCCCGGTCCATATCTTCAGTAAATACAGCACCGGCTAATCCATAAATGGAATCATTTGCTTTTTGGATGGCATCTTCCTCATTTTTAAATTTCTGTACAACAAGGACTGGACCAAAAATCTCTTCCTTCACAATACGCATATTCGCATTTACATCAGCAAAGATTGTTGGCGCAATGAAAAACCCTCGATCAAGCCCATTTTCTGTTAAGCGATTACCACCACAAACTAATCTTGCACCTTCTTCGATTCCGCTATTGATATAATGTAAAACTTCATTCATATGAGTCTCGTTTGTTAGGGCTCCCATTTCAATGTTCTCGCTTTCCCCGTTTCCAACTACAATTTTGCTCGCACGCTCAGCCAATCTTTCAACAAACTTATCGTAAATGGTCTCTTGTACAAGTAAGCGGGATGCAGCTGAACAAACTTGCCCAGCATTGTGGAAAATACCAAACATCGCATTATCGACTGCGATTTCAAAATCCACATCGTCGAACACAATAAGTGGAGATTTACCACCAAGTTCAAGTGTGATTTTTTTCATATTTCCCGCAGCTGCGCGCATAATACCTTGACCTGTTTTTGTTCCACCGGTAAAGGCAACTTTGTCAACATCATGGCTCTCTGCAAGCTCATTCCCAACCTTTGAGCCAGGTCCCAATACCAAGTTTGCCACTCCGTCTGGAAGTCCAACCTCTTCGATGATTTCAAATAATTTGAATACGCTTACAGGAGTGACATCAGCAGGTTTAATTACAATTGTATTCCCTGCAGCAAGTGCAGGAGCAATTTGCCAAACGGCTAACATAAGCGGGAAGTTCCAAGGTACAATAAGTCCACAAACACCAATCGGTTCATGAATAATAATCGTTTCCGAAGAATCCTCACGAGTGTAAGATTCCTTTTTCATACCTTTAATCAAGTCAGCATAATAACGGAAGCATTGAATTGATACAGGAATATCTACATGGGTTGTTGCACGAATAACCTTACCGTTATTTGCAGTTTCCAAACGTGCAATTTCAGCTGTCTTCTCTTCAAGACGATCTGCAATCTTATATAGATAGTCAGCTCTTTCCTCAGCCGATAAGTTCGACCAGATTCCGCTGTCAAACGCTTTACGCGCTGCCTTGATTGCTATCTTCGCATCATCCGCCGATCCATGAGCAGAAGTTGCCATAGCCTCTCCAGTTGCAGGGTTAATAATGTTTCGTCTATCACCAGATAATGCTTCTACCCATTTCCCGTCAATGAACATGTTAATTTTCATAAACACCTCTCCTTTACGCAATAATATCAACTAGTTTGAAACCAATATGTGCTATATTGACCAACATCGTTTTCTGATTATAGAATGGGAATGATTTGAGGCGTTCCTTTTCAAATCGATATCCACCTGCACTCCCTGTAACAATCCATTGTGCCAATAACTTACCAAACAATGTCGAGAGAGATGCGCCATGGCCCGTATAACCCGTTGCGAAATATGCGCCTTCTTTGGATCTACCGATAACTGGGAACGTATCAATTGTTACCCCGATAAATCCACCCCATTGGTAATCAATCTTGCTTCCTGCTAGTTTCGGCATTATTTTAACCATGGCATCGTAAACACTTTGATAAACAGCATCGCCTAAGTTTGGACGAATATCGCCACCGCCAAATACGATCCGATTATCTGGTGTGCGCCTGAAATAGTAAAGGAAACTGCTTGTATCAAAAACCATGCGATCTTTAGGAATGACGGTATTCACCAGTGTTTCTGGAAGCTGTTCAGTTGCAATAATACGTGCCGAAATTGGCAGTACCCCTTTATTCAATTCAGCCATGATTTTTCCGGAGTAACCATCTGTAGCAACAATAATGTCTTTCGCTGTAACAGCACCTTTTTCTGTAACAACTTTCACACTGTTTCGACCGTACTCAATAGATAGTGCTTTCGAATGCTCAAAGATTTTTGCACCTATCGATTTAGCTGCTTCTCCCAAACCAATTGCATAGTTCAGTGGTTGGAACGAGTAACTCGAGTCGTCGACTAAGCAACCATAATATTGCGGGGAATCAATTTCTTGATGCAACTGACTTCGATTAAGCACGCTACATTCATATCCAAAGTTTTTGTTTAAGTATTCACTTTCAAGTTTCAATCCTTCAAAATGCTTGGCTTTGTAAGCCGCCACAATGTGACCTGTCTTTCTAAAGTTACAGTGGATTTGATGTTCATCGATGATGTTTTTAACTAGTTCAACACTAAGCAGCGAAAGATCGTTAAGTTGTCTCGCCTCTTCGGCACCATACTTCTTAGCAAGCTCCTGCATCGTTGGCTTATAGCCTGGCAATACCATCCCGCCGTTACGACCGCTTGCGCCATATCCGATCGTTTCCTGTTCAAGAACAATGACATTCTTCCCTAATTTTTGCAAATGATAAGCAGAAGAAAGACCTGTGAAACCTGCGCCAATAATGACAACATCCGCCTCTTCATTTCCTTCAAGGGGTCTTCCTTTGTCATATCTGTTTGCAGTCGCTGTCCACAATGAGAGAGTATCCATTCGATCCATCTTATCCATAGCTAATCCTTCTCCTTTCGTGACATGTATGTTACAATACACTCAAAAATATTCACAATATTCAAACTTATTAAGTTAATCATATGACTTGGAGTTTCCTCCAAGTCAATACCCATTTGAGAGTTTTTTAAATTCATTTTGCGAAAAAAATGGAGTAACTCCACTTTTTTCATTGGGGGGACATCTATGAAAATTGGTACATTTGCGAAGCTTTTTCATGTTACAACTGATACCGTACGTTATTACATTGAACTAGGATTATTAATACCAGACAAAAAAAACACCCAGTATCAAATGAACCAATTGTGTTTAGACGACATGGCTTTTATTACTGAACTGAAAAAATTCCATTTTTCATTGATAGAAATCCAACGAATTTTATCGTATCGGCGTGTCACAAACTTCTCGGACCATGAGGATATCGACTACTACAACAACTTGCTCAATGATAAAAAGAATGAGCTGACTAAGAAAAAAGAAGACATATCAAAAGCTATCCAATTGATTGAAAAAGCGGTTCAAACAAGCTCACCTTCAACAAAAGAAGAGAATATTACAGGAATCCCGCTTGACTTTATAAATCTGCTCTATTGTCCGAAGTGCCACATTCCACTTGAAATGAAAGATGTAACGATTAAAAAAGTCTACATTCACACGGGGAGTTTAACTTGTACCTGTGGATACGAGGCAGCTATCGATGATGGTATTATTATTACCGCGAACTTGTACGAGACGTCTCCTTATCCATCTTATTTTTACGATAAAGAAACGATTAAAGAGATTAATCCCAAAATGATTAACTTATTTGAAAAAAGTAATTTTCGATTTCAAAAAGTTCTACAAAATATAGATTTGACAAACAAATTAATCGTGGAAACAAACGTTGACGCTTTTGTGTCACTACCGAAATATATTGATGTTCTTGAAACGAGCGCGTCCTATGTATTCAGTGGCTATTCGCTTGCGATGCTCAAGAAAGTTAGAAACAGAATTGAGCGTATGAATCCGAAGCCACGCGTCCTTTATATTTTGAATTCCGATTTAAATCTGCCATTGAAACCGCTTAGCATCGATGTTTTTGTGGATAGTTTTACAGTAACTGATTTTTCACTGCTCAATCCGCAGTTCCCCATTCACGTTCTAAAAAACTATTTACATAACAGTTCAACAATTGTCGGCGGATACTCGTATTATGATAGCTCGGCCAAATCCTTGAAAAACATTTTAGCCTTATATCCAAATTCTCACGAGCATATTTTATATCCAAAATACTTAGAAGAAAATTTATCAGTCAACGGATTTCAAATCACGCAAAGTGAAAATATCGGTTACTGTACAGATCCAGGACCTTATTTCGATTATCATGTAAGAGACGAAAAATTCCACATGCAAATGTATTTGGCTAGTACGAAACAATAGCACAAAAAAGCGCCATCACAAGTGACGGCGCTTTTTATATGTAAGAGCTACTAGAAGGTATCCTTCTAGCTTACTCCCATTTATAAGTCCAAAATTGTTCAAATTGCAGCCATTTTAATGTTGCTGCATCTTTGTTTTTTATTTTTGCATGTGTTTCTTCAAGCATTGCTTCTGTTTGTGAACGATGCGCGCCTAGTGCAGCTAATTTATGTTCAAATACTTCACTAATATTATTTACAACATCAGGTTCACCGAGTACTGCTTCGCGATTTTTCGTAATTGCAACCGCATGAATGACTGGACGTTCTTCTTTTGGCATACGTGATACAGCGCGAACTACAGCGCGGCCAAATGCATCATGATCTGGATGTACGCCGTGTTCTGGATAAAATGTAATAATTCGAGATGGATTTACTTCTTGAATAATCGCTTCGATTTTATCTGCAACAAAATCAACATCTTCAAATTCTAACGTTTTATCATGGAAACCAAGCTTTCTTAAATCTTGAATTCCCATCGCTTCACATGCATCTTTTAATTCTTTTTCACGGATATTTGGAATCGTTTCACGGTTAGCGAATACATTTTTCCCCATGTTACGTCCCATTTGTCCTAAAGTACCACATGCATACGTTACAGGTACTCCTTGATCTGTTAATAAGCGAATTGTTCCTCCCGCAGCAAATGCTTCATCATCTGGATGCGGAAATACAACAAGTACATGTCTCTCCATAAGTTTCCCTCCTTCTTACTTAAATGGCGTTAAGCTTAACTCAAGCGCTACTGCTAAGCGACCCTGATTATCATGCCCTGCTAGTAATAAACGCTCTTTATCGTCTACTTCCCAGTGCGTAATACCTTCTGCATATACCCAGCCATGATCCATTTTCAAACCAACTCGGTATGGGTTTGTTCCAGTTATTTTCCCGCGCTCAAAGCGAATAATTGCATTTCGAATGAATGCTCCTACTGTCATCATCTTCTCATTAAAGTGTGACGCATACGCTCCGTTCGTCGTTTCTAAATGAATATATACATCTTTATTTACAAAACGTTCAATTTCATTTTGAATAAGAGAACTATCTTTTACTATTTCCATCGGAATTCACCTCTTTAAACCATTTTACGCAAAAATAATGTAAATTGCTATCTCTATATTAGAGGACAACGCTCACTTTTCCTAATAATTTGCACTGTGTTTTTTATATTTTTTATATGATATGTAAAAATCACATTTTTTCCTTCACTTCGTTAAATAGTTTTCTTTCTTTTTTGAATTTGCTACAATATATTTTATCCCGTGTTAATGCCGCGAGATACATTTCGACAATTGAATACATACTTTAAAGAAGGTGACAGGCTTGAAACAATCAGCACATGAAGTAGCAAATTGGCAATATTATTTTGCAATTGCCGTATTTTTAGTCACGTACGGTTTTATTATTTCTGAGAAATTGAATCGTGCTGTAATCGCACTATTCGGTGCTGCTATTATGATTATTTTTGGAATTGTAGATTTACATACTGCTTTCACCTCACATATCCAATGGGAAACGATCACCCTTCTAATTGGGATGATGATTCTCGTACATATTACGAGTCAATCAGGCGTATTTGAATTTGTAGCCATTAAAGCAGCAAAAGCAGCTGGCGGAAAACCAATCCGCATTTTATTATTACTATCCCTATTAACCGCTGTCGGTTCTGCATTTTTGGACAACGTAACAACCGTATTATTAATCGTACCTGTTACACTATCCATTACACGTATTTTAAAAGTAAATCCTGTTCCTTACTTAATCTCAGAAGTGTTATTTTCAAATATAGGCGGAACAGCAACATTAATCGGTGACCCGCCGAACATTATGATTGGATCGGCTAATAAGCATTTAGACTTTAATGCCTTCTTATTAAACTTAGCTCCAATCGTAATTATTATTTCTATCGTTACACTTGGCATTATTTACTTCATGTATCGTAACAAACTAAAAACAACAACTGAGCAAATTAAAATACTGATGGCATTAAATGAAAAAGATTATATTAAAGATCAAAGCCTCCTTTTAAAATCCATTACAATTTTAGGACTAACTATTTTAGGCTTTGTACTTCATTCTATTATTCATGTAGACGCTGCCGTTATTGCGATGACAGGTGCTACACTTCTCATGTTAATCGGTGTGAAAGAACATGATATTGAAGATGTATTTGCCCACGTTGAATGGGTAACCATTTTCTTCTTCGCCGGACTATTCGTTCTCGTTGGCGGGTTAATTGATATCGGACTTATTTCTTCACTCGCAAAAGAAGTACTCGACGTAACAAATGGCGATATCGGTTTCGCTGCTATACTTATCTTATGGGTATCTGGCATTGCATCTGCGACAATTGACAACATTCCATTTGTTGCAACGATGATTCCACTTATTCAAGATTTAGCTACAGGACTCGGACTATCTGTCGATTCTCCGCAAATTGAAGTACTATGGTGGGCGTTATCACTTGGAGCTTGCCTAGGAGGCAACGGAACATTAATTGGAGCATCCGCAAACGTAGTCGTTGCTGGTATTGCAAAACGTGAAGGACATGGATTCTCTTATATGGACTTCTTAAAAATCGGTTTACCATTAACAATTATTGCATTATTACTATCACACGCTTATATATATTTACGTTACTTAATGTAAAAGTTGTATTGCATGAAATTATATCGTCAAATACAAAAGGTTTGCAGCATGGTGCTGCAAACCTTTTTTCGTCACCAAAATATACCTATAATTGCTAATCCACCTAAAATCATACCACCAATTTGCCCGATAATTGCTGGTGATAATTGAACACCTTTTCTCACTTCAACAACCGGTCTTTCATGCCTTAATTGCTGCACTTCACTTTGAAGTTGGTGTACACTTCCGTGTAACTCTTTTATAAGTTCCTTTAATTCAGCGACCTCTTCGTTTACTGGTTTTTCTTTTTCTAAATTCATCTCGCATAACTCCTTATATGTTCAATCAGTACACTGTAAATTTTCGCCAATTATCATTATTTCTCCTGCATACCATATATTCAACAATTCTATTTTTTATAGTTTCTTTTCACACCTAAAAAACATAGCTTCATTAAAATTTAGCAGGTGTACCTTGGTGAAAATACATTTGCCACCTTCCTTCTCTAAATTTCCAAATTGAACTACGTAACGAGTGTTGATTATTTATTTCATTGAATATTCGATAAGTAGTTAATACTACATCTTTGGATAAAGGATGTACTTCAAAATCACTTAAAGTCATTTTTACCACGCCTATTCCATTTTTATCGATATCCTCATTTTTATATAAAACTTTACCAGAACTCCCAAACTCAAAAAAATCATCTGCAAGTATCTTTTTAAGCTCTTTTTGAGATGTGCGAACCTCTGGCTTAAGTAATCGTTCCTCTAGCTGATATAAACACTCTCTTAATGAAGAGAAACCTTCCATTAGTACACCCCTTCCTTCTGATCATCTGAATATTAGATTTTTCTCACCACACTATACAATTATTCTGTATGTTTTTACTAGTTTTGCAGCTCAATCCATTCATCCCGCAATATTCCCATAATCATACGATCAAAACACTTCCCATCTCTTTGAACCGCTTCTCTCATACAACCTTCTATCTGAAAACCCATCTTTTTATACAGTGCAATGGCAGGGTTATTATACGAAATAACATCGAGACCGATGCGGTGTAAATTCATTTCATAGAAAGCATACTTTAAAATAAGATGTATTGCTTCTTTCCCATATCCTTTTCCTCTATCATTTACTTCTCCTATACCAATTGCTAATAAACCCGTTCTGTTATTCCACTCTACGCCATGAATTGCAACAAAACCAATTAAGCGATCATCTTGAACTGTTCTTAACATGAAAGAAACACTATTGGATCTCCGTCCCTTTAATAGCCCATCACTCGCTATTTCATGTAACGATTGCGGGAATGCTAAGTCTGTATCTACATTTCTTAAATATTCACTATCCTCTTGCCACTTAGCCATTACTTCAGCATCTGCTTCTCTAATAGCTGATAATTTAATATTTTTATTTTGAAAAAGATTCATTGTCATTTCAAACTCCCCCTTTATTAAATAGCGGGGATACTTATTCTAGCCTATTTATCCCCTTGTTCCATAAACTGTTTTATAAACGGGATACTTACAATAAGCGCTGACATTGGCACAACTCCCTTGCATTGAATTAACTTCATTTTACATTTTTTTGTTTTTTCAAACAAACCAATTATTGTTTTCTATTATTTAGAACTATAGTATACTTAATTATTCTTCAGATTATTCAATCAAAACAAGAACTCACAGAAGGTGAAATAATGTTTTATGTAAAACAACTACTCTATTTTACTTATGAACAAGCATTATCTTGTTTATTCCCTGTCGTTATTTTCTTGACACTAGCCCTATCAAAAATCATTTCGATTCCAGGGCTATATCGCTATGATTTCATACTCATTGTCTGTCTTCTTATGCAGTGGATTATGTACAAGACTGGACTTGAAACAAAAGACGAACTAAAAGTAATTACTGTCTTCCACCTCATCGGCCTTTTACTAGAAATATATAAAGTTCATTTCGGTTCATGGAGTTACCCTGAAGAGGCATATTCAAAAGTTTTTGGAGTTCCACTTTACAGTGGTTTCATGTATGCAAGTGTCGCAAGTTACATATGCCAAGCGTGGAGAAGATTGCATTTGCAAATGTATCATTGGCCGAGGGCTATTTTTGCCGTGCCATTAGGAGCTATGATTTACTTCAATTTTTTCACACATCATTTTCTATATGACTTTAGATGGGTATTAACTTTACTTTTATTTACTATTTTCTTTTGCACATTTGTGGAATTTTCATTACAAGGTGTTACATATAAAATGCCGCTCATACTCTCATTTTTCCTTATCGGATTCTTTATTTGGATTGCGGAAAACATCGCTACCTTCTTCGGAGCATGGCAATATCCAAATCAACGGGAAGCGTGGAATCTCGTTCACTTAAGCAAAATTAGCTCCTGGTTTTTATTAGTTGTTATTAGCATTATGATTGTGACACAACTCAAACATTTGAAGCAGTCGAAAAGATAATGCTGATTATGTAAAAACAGTTAGCCCATCACTCATTAGAGAGTAATGGGCCTTTTTTATTACTATTTTTCAAACCGTTCTCATTAAAGGAGTTATAGATTCATCATAATTTACAAAAGCATAAGCAGTTACACATTATGAACTAGTACTAGCAGAAGATGTTGCTGCAGATGAAGCGGCAATCGTTGCCATCATAGCTGCTTGTTGTGCTTGTATGAGGACTTCTATCATTGTTTGTAAACCTGTGTTGGTAGCGTTACTTTCCTCACCTTTCTGACTTACGAACAGTTGAATAGCAATAAGAATATTCGTATCTGTATGCCAACGTAATAATTTCTCCCCCTGCAATTTTTCAATCAATGCTCGAATAGAATGAATCTCTTTTTCTCCATCCTCAAGTAACGCTAGTAGCCCAATAGCTGGGTAATGCATCTGTTTCACTTTTACCTTTTCTTGCTTTAACAAATTCCATATGTTTGTGCATTTTGCAACTAACATTTCTTCACTGACATCCTTCTTTAGTGAAAGAATATGACTTAAAAATTGAAGATCATTCCCTTTACGCAAGCCAGCTGTCGCTAGTTTCTGATAAAGACGTTCCACTCGGTCCATAAGTGTTTCTACATTCTCTGATTGTCCTGCTAGTAAAACCGCGAGCGGATAATCATTTGTACCTGTAAGAAAAAGATGATCCTCTTTCATGCGTTTATATACTTGCATCGAACGCTGAATGTGCGTGCCATACTGTTCATCTTCTTCTGTTAAAAGCACAGCTGCTGCGAGATAAGTAAATATACTCCGGCTAAAGCCACCAGTGACCAATTGTTCATATAAATCTAAAAACTTCCGAAAAGCTTCCTTGTAATCTGTAAAGTGAATATCTAATGTTGCGGCCACTACAAAGCGATGATAAGAATTTAAGTATGAAAACATCCCTACCTGATTCTTAATATAACTACTAATTTCTAAAAAACGTCCGAGATCAAACAATTTATCACTACCTGCATACATAGCAGCAATCATCATTCCTGTTCGAGAATCACTCGTTTTCCATTTTAGTTCTCCCTTTAACTGTGCATATGTATGTGTGTATTGCTCCAACTTTTGTTCCAATGTAATCATAGTATTCCCCCATTTTCTAGTTCCTCTCTTTTATTATACGTATATTCCATATTTAGGAATACCCTATTTCATACAGATTTTGCAACCTTATACTTTCTTCTGTATTATTTTCAATATTTTTCTATTAAGTGATACAAAAAAAATAATAACTACCATAAAATTTAGGATGTTTCTTTATCCTAATAGGTTGGTTTTCTTTCCTTCTTCATCAGCATCACGATGATTAGCGTTCATAATCCTTAATCCTTCAAGAAGTTCAACAACAAAAAAGGATAGATAATAAATTATCTACCCTTTTTTGTCTATATATTATTTAACATTACCAAAAACTAAAGAGCCTTAATAATACGTTCCATCGCCTTCATTTGCCCAATATGGTCTGCTTCATGATAAAGCATCATACCGTAAAGCTCTCCTACTGTTTCCAATCCTAGGAATGGCTCTGGAAGTTTATTTTCAAATGCTTCTTCTGGAATTGCATTAATACGCTCTGCTTGTTCTTTTAATTGAGACGTTAACACGTCTAATGATGGCCCTTCTGTTTCCCATTTAGATGGTCTTGATCCATATCCAAACATACCTGGATATTCAGTTGGCAAGTGTTTAAACTCTCTTCCAAACATGAAAGTTTCTGCTGCACTTAACACGTGACCAATATGCCAACGGATTGTATTGTTAAAGCCCTCTGGCTGCGTATCCGCAGTTTTATCATCTAACGTTTCCATAAATTTAAGTAATGCCCCACGCGTAATTTCAAATTGTTTCAAGCCAACTATTCTATTCACTCTATCGTTCCCCTTTTTTATGCACAGTTTATTATGAGTTAAAAATGTTCCACTTATTAAAGTTTCACCTTATTTAATTTATCAGAAACAATTAAGAAATACATCTAATATGCTTAGTAAAAATAATAAAAAGGTTCCCCCTCGTAAATATAGAATTACTTACTACACAAATAGTTTAGTAAATAAAAGAGGAGTGTCATGGCATGTTAGATGTTTTAAAACAACAATATAATCTTATTAGTTCTACAAGAGCAACTCTATTTACATTTTTGGAAGAAATTCCACAAGAAAAATTGCACAGTACGGTTCCTAACTTCGGAAGTGGCAGCATTATAAAAACACATATTCATGTAGCCGATTGCTACCGATACTGGCTTGGATCATTCGCATTCAAGCAAAAACGAGCAGATTTTTCATTTGCTAGCGATTACGAAATTGAGCATGCAGATGTCGAGAAAGTTCGTGCTAGGTTTAAGTTAGTCGATGAGGTTGTAATACGTTTTTTAGATGAATACAATAACCGTTGGCTTGAAAATATAGCAAATGAAGTGAAATGGCAAAAAGAAGCTTGGAGCACAAATCCGCTATGGCTTTTAACTCATACGGAGACACATGAATTTCATCATAAAGGACAAATCGTATCTATGGCTCGTTACCTTGGATATACTCCTCCTGATACAGACCTTATTAGTTGATTCAAAGGCCCCGATTACCGAAAAGATTAGAATGAATACAGATCGAGCATGTTTTGAAAACCAATCAAAACATGCTCTTGAAATATGCTATCTTAAAATTTTTATAATATCATCAATACCAAATTGTCTCAGCATAATTATAAGCATCACTATTCGGAATTGCATGTTTCCCCTGCGCTTGAGCCTTTCTTGGATCTAAGTCATATACCATTGGCGTATAACATGATGTTTGCCCTTTATTTACAACACCATTTCCTCCAGCACTCCCGCAAGTATATGCCTTTCCATCAGTTTTTCTAACAATCCTTGCATCAGCTTCGTTATTATAAACTGCTGGACGAGTTACAGTAACTTTTGCCCACGCTGTCTTACACGTCGTGCTAAATTTTAATTCCACATAAGAATTTGAATCAATCCACTTCTTTTCTTTCGTTACTGCTGATTGATCACAACTATTGTAATATGGACTTTTCCCATCATACGAATGGTCTTCTGCATATGCTTTATCACTATTAATCGTACTAAATAAACTAGTTAAAACGAGAAACGACAGACAAAAACATGCGCTCAGCTTTTTTAAAAGTTTCAAAGTATTTCACTCCTTTTTAATAGCGTCCTGTTTTTCCATAACCGTTATTAAACGTAACTGCTTCAGCATCTGCTGTGTATCCGAAATCAGCAGTTAAATCAAATACCATTCCTGTATAAGTGCTCGTTTGACCTGTTTTAATTGCTCCATTACCACTATTAGAGTCTACTGATTTTTGAAATACACCGTTTTTATATTTATTAATAACAGCGTAAGCATATATCCCTCCAGAAACGGAAGGTGCTGGTTGATCTAAAACAAGCTTAGACCATGCTGCATGACATTTATTACTGTAATGTAAATACACTGTCCCTACTTTTTTACTACCTTCATAAACTGCTGTAGACTCTGCATTAAATCCATCTGCATCACACGTTGTACTTCCCCCGTATACTTTCGTTGTTGCTGGATTTTTCCCGTCATAATAACTACTTAAATCAGTAGCTGCAAATGTACTTCCTTGAAAACTAAATAATACCCCTACACTCGCTGCACTTAACACACATACTTTCATTAGCTTTTTAAACATTGTAAATCTCCTCCCTCAAAATAATTACGTATAATAAAGACAATCTATCCCCTATGTACGCCCCTCCTTTCATGCTTCCTAGAGGCATCTTACAGAAACGAATAAACGTTGTAAATTTCCTTATGATTATTAGAATATACGAAGAAATTTACTTATCCTTGTAAGAAAAAAAGTTGAGAAATACACATTTTATAGCATTCTTTATTTAAAACATAAAAGAACCGATACTTGTTTCATTCAAGCATCGGTTCTTTATACAAAAGTGCCATTTTTTCTTTTATATAAAATAAATATTTCTCCACTTAATCCGTTGTAAAAGACTCCCTCGTCACATCAATAAATTGCTGTAACGGCGATGTCATCCATTTATCTTTATGCCAAGCAATTTGTGTATAAATCGGAGTGATTGTATTTTCTAAATGTAACTCTTTTATCGTCCCTTCTCGTATGTCTTTTTCTACAACTATTGCCGGCAAAACTGCTACACCTAAATCTGCAATAACACATTGTTTAATCGCCTCGACACTAACAAACTCAATCTTATTTGCCGGATATACGTCTTCCGCACGAAATAACTCTTCAAATAAAGTTCGATACGAGCAACCTAGTTCTGTTAGTAAAAGTGTTTCGCTTTCTAAATCTTTTGTAGAAATGGAAGGTTGTTCAAGTAAACGATGCGTAGGAGCAGCTACTACTTTTAATTCTTCTTTCATAAGTGGCTCCACATGTAAAACATCCTCTGTTTTACATTCGTCTAAAATAAATACAAGATCTACTTTCCCCTCCATCAATTGCTCCTTCGCATCTTTATTGGAATGCGCAGGTTTAAATATAAGCTTTATTTGGGGAAATTGTGCCTTAAACCTTTTTAATATGGAAGGAATCCTGTATGTACATTGACTTTCTTGTGCACCAATTATTAACGTACCTGCCATTTCCTCATCATCTTTCACAGCCATTTTCGCTTCGTTACTAAGCGCAATCATCTTATCGGCATATAGTTGAAACTTCTTTCCTGCCTCAGTTAAAAAAAGACGTTTTCCTAATCTCTCAAATAATGGCGTACCGAGCTCAGCCTCTAACGTTTTAATTTGCGCTGTCACGCTCGACTGAGCGAAGTTTAATCTCTTCGCAGTTTGTGTAAAGTTCAAAGTCTCTGCAGCTACTTTAAATGTAATTAATTGTTTTATCTCCATTTATCATCCCTCTTTTCAATCGATATTTCCGATTGATTTTATCGAAATAATCCTCTTTGCCTATTGATATTTGTATTGTATGATAAAGAACATCGACAAACAATATAAATGGAGGTATTCCATATGAAAGCACTTTGTTTCGGAACATTCGGAGACGCTAATGTACTACAATATAAAGAAATACCTGATCCAATCATAAATCCAAATGAAATTCTTATTCGCATGCAAGCAATCGGTTTAAATTTCGCTGATATTTATAGACGCCGCGGCGATTATCATCTCGCTGGTAACCCACCTTATATATTAGGTTATGAAGGCGCTGGTATTGTTGAAAAAGTAGGAGCTAACGTTACTACTATCAATCCCGGAGACCACATTGCATTTGCTGACGTTCCATTCTCAAATGCAGAATTAGTTGCCGTTCCATCTGAAAAAGCAATTACACTTCCAAATTCTATTTCTTTTGAAACAGCCGCTTCTGTCTTATTACAAGGATTAACAGCACATTATTTAACGAAAGATAGCTATCAAATAAAACAGGGTGATATAGCTTTAGTACATGCCGCAGCTGGTGGTGTTGGTCAGCTTCTCATCCAAATGATTAAACTACAGGGCGGAACAGTAATCGGTCTTACATCATCAAAAGAAAAAGCACAAGTAGCTACGTTAGCTGGTGCTGATTACGTATTTTTATATACTGAAGCATGGCCTACGAAAGTACTTGAAATAACCAATGACACTGGCGTAAATGTTGTGTATGAATCAGTAGGTTCTACATTAGAGGAAAGTTTTAACGCTACTAAAATTGGCGGTACTGTCGTATTTTACGGAATGGCCGGCGGTAATCCTGCGCCAGTTGATCCACGTATGCTTATGGATACTTCAAAGACTTTAACTGGCGGAGATCTTTGGAACGTGCTTACTACTTTTGAGGAACGTAAGCAGCGCTCCACTCAATTATTTGATTGGATTGCTAGTAGAAAATTAAACATCGCGAGTCCTACTACATTCTCTTTACAAGATGGTGCTCTTGCACATGAATTATTAGAGAGCCGAAAAAGTACTGGGAAGATTTTATTAATCCCGTAATCTTTACAATTTAAAAAAGAAAAGATAAGCATATAAAAGAGCATCGATTCCGATGCTCTTTTAGTATGGAATTTTGTTAGTTTCTTTTTATTCCAGTAATTTTCGGCTCATCATATGAAATAATGTCGATGATATGGTTCAAACAAGGAATTTGATAGTGAACGAACTGCTCTTCAGGAAATATAAATTCAGCAATTGTTCCTGCTTTAACAAAATCCAAATATCTTAATTTTGAGTAAACTCTAAAAATTCTACCTTCTGAAATTTCGTAGTTATCCATTACAGTAAACGATTCATTAGTAACGGAGTAAGCAACATACGATTCAAAATCCAATTGCACAATTGGCAGATTGTCATCAACATCAATGGATGATGCTTCTATTTCAACCTCATCTGTAATTTTCGCGAGTCCCTTAGTTTTGTTAACTTTACACCTATCAATAAGTACCCTCAGTGAATTTTCTTCAGGTTCAAACAATTTGTTTAAATATATATATCCTTTAAATTCCATCAAATCTTGAAAATCCATTATTTCCCCCCATTTTGAAAATCTATCTGAAACAGTTGCGAGTCTCTTTACATAACTACTCAACCAAGATTTTATACACCTATTCTAATCAACTGTAACATAAATCATTGTACACTCTTACTTTATGTTGAAAGTGGTACTGTTTTTGGTACAAAGTCAACGAAAAATGATTTAAATCAATAAAAAAAAACCTTCCGCTTATGCGAAAAGGCATACGATCTTATTTGTTATTTTGAGTAAAACTCACCCTAAAAAGATCTCGTTAAGATCTTTCTAGCTTCTTTTTCTTATTTCTATTTGAGATATAATTATATTTCCACACTTTCTTTCCCTTTTGCAACATAGCTCATATCTCCAACCGACTCGACTGTATATGTTCCATCTTGATATACAATCTTCGTCACACTAGCATTTTCCACTCCAAGCTTTGTTTTGCTACTATCTAACAGTTCTATTAAGGTAGTAATCAAAAGCCCATGAACGACAACTAATACGTTGCCGCCTCCATTTTTAGCAGCATCTTCACTAATTTTATCAATCTCTGTTTTTATACGAGTAGAAAATAATTCCCAATCTTCCGCTTGTTTCGTAGGGTCTGCTGCTCTAATAAGATTAATCACTTCTTGAATAGAAAACTTCATGAGTTCTTCTGGTGATGCAACGCCCGCAGCTTTTCCAACCGCATCCCACATATTTTCAAGTTTTTCACCTTCAAAAATACCAAAATTCAATTCTCGTAAATTTTTTCTTTTCTCAAGTTTTAACTTTGATTGCTCACTATACTTTAATACTAAATTAGCAGTTTCAATCGCTCGGCCGCTATCACTACTATACGCATTCGTAAAATGAATATTTTTTAATCCCGTTCCTAAATTAGAGGCAACTTCAACACCTTTTTCTACTAACGGAGAGTCTGCCCAACCTTGTGCGCGATGATTCGCATTTAATATTGTTTTACCGTGTCTTGTAACATATAACGTAACTACATTCTCATTGCTATCTGTTTCTCGCCTATTCATTCTCTTCTCTCCCTTTACATTTCTATATCGATTTTACCACTTCAATTATTCATTGAGCAAAATATACGTAAGTGCATTTGCTTAATAAAAAAAGCTATCTTTCTGTATATCCCTACAAAAAGATAGCATCTTTTATGATTACATTTCTTAACCGATACTCCTACTCAGCAAAAGCACTCGAATATTGTACAATTCCTTCTACACCTTGAAGAGCATTCTCTCTTAATTCCATCACCATAAACACTTCTTCCGGCACTTCAAACGGTGCTTATATATTCCACTCACTTGCTTTTTTAAATCCGAATTTCGGATAGTACTCTGGATGCCCTAATACCACAACAGATTCATATCCTAGTTCTTTCGCTTTTTCTAAAGCAGCTACGATAAGTTTTCCGCCAATTCCTTTTTTCTGATGGCCCCTAGCAACTGAAACCGGTGCAAGTGCTAATGATTCTACAGAAGTTCCATCCTGTTCTATTGTAATTTTTGATAACAAAATGTGCCCGACTATTCCCTCATCAACCGCAACTAATGATAATTCTGGAATAAATGCATCACATTTTCTAATACGTTTTACAAGTTCATGTTCTGTTTTATCACTGAATTCTTCATTTAAAAACGCTTCTTTTACAACTTCTTCAGTCTTACTATAATCATTTTGTTGTTCTTGTCTAATCTTTATCACTTTATATTATCCTCTATTCTTTCTTATTTCTTTTTCAATTTTACGAAGCGCTTTTTTCGATCCGCGCTCAATATCATGTTGCATTTTTCTTTCTTTATAATCAACAAATAGTGTATTTAAATCATATCCTTCTGGGTATAGTTCTTTCGCCGCTACCTCTAAAGTAATACGTTTTACATTCACTTCAACAAATTCACCGTTATAATATACAACGACATTATAGAAATTATCTTTTTCCTTATAGATGATACCAAAATCATCATGATCCAATAAATTCACACGGTCGCCGATTTTATATTCATAGTCATTTTCTCTTTTTTCTTGCACGAATTTCGGTTTTCTAATTTTACTTTCATTCACTTTTTCTATAGCGTATTCTTTATTTCCCATATACTCTTTCGCTCTTTGCAGTACATGTTCTCTCACATTCATTTTATTCGCAATCCAAAGTGCATTACTTTCACCTGATTTACCGATTACTAATTTATAAAGTGGTTCTAGTGTCTCACTATTAAATTGCATCGCTGCATTCATAAAATCATCATGCATTTCTGAGAATCGTTTAATTTCACCATAATGTGTACTCGCAACTGTAATACATCCCGCAAGATAAAACTCCTCTAAAATAGAAATTGCAAGTGCTGCCCCTTCATTCGGTTCAGTCCCGCTTCCTATTTCGTCAAATAACAGTAACGTATTATTATTTGACATTCTCATGATTTCGGAAAGATTTTTCATATGAGATGAAAATGTACTTAGTGCATTTTCGATACTTTGATTATCACCAATGTCTACAAATACATTTTCGAAAATAGCAATTTCTGTTTCTTTATCTCCAGCGATATGAAGGCCTGACATTGTCGCTAATGTTAACAATCCGATTGTTTTTAGCACAATTGTTTTCCCGCCCGCATTTGGCCCTGTAATAATTAAACTTCGGTAGTTTTGACCGATTTCAAAGTTTAATGGTACTACTTTTCCACTTAAAAGCGGATGCTTACAATTCACTAAATGAATGTAGCCATGATCATTTAATTTCGGCTCTATTCCATCGATTGATTTACTAAACTTCGCTTTCGCAAATACCATATCATATTGGCTAATCAATTCCATATTAATTTTTATATGATAAATATTTTCTAATACCATTCCTGATAAAGTCGCTAAAATTTGATACTCTTCCATCGCTTCTTCTGCTTTCAAACTTGCGAGTTCTACATTTAGCTTTGTAACCGTATGTGGTTCTATAAATACAGTAGAACCTTTTGCAGATGCTTCAACAATACTTCCGGCAACTTGATTTTTGTAGGTAGATTTGATCGGAATCGTATAGCGATCATCCTTTTTACTAATAAAGAATTCCTGAATATACTTCTTATTTGCACTACTATTTAAAAACTTCGTTAAACGTTCTTTTATTTTCCCATCAACAGAATCAATGTTATTTCGAATTCGTTTTAACTCTTTACTAGCCGCTGCATCAATGCTATTTCCTTTAATTGAAAAGTTAATTTCCTCTTCAATACTTTTAAATTCAGTCATTGAATTTGCATAAGAAGCTAATACAGGCGCAAAAAATTCTTTATCTAGCATAAACTTTTTAATCTTTCTACATCCACGTAAAAAGTCTGAAACGCTCACTAACTCTGCTGGATCTAAAATCATCCCTTTTTCTAATTTTTGAATTGTACTAGCGATATTGGATATTCCGAAAAAAGGCACATGCCCTTCTGCATCTACTATAGCTCGTGCTTCTGTCGTTTCATTTAAGCGATTTCTCACTACTTTTATACTCGTACTCGGCTCTAATTTATTTAATAATTCCTTACCTAATCCACTTACACAATATGATTTCACTATTTCCATTAATTCGTTATATTGTAACTTTTCAAAAGTCATCGTATTCATTTTGTTTCTCCTCACTATGATTGGTTTTTATCATCAATGAAGATACCTACTCATTAGATTCCAATGAGTTCTACATTATTCAATTCCCATTTTTATACATTAAAAATATACACAAAAAAGCTGCGGGGATACCGCAGCTTTTACATTTACAAGGCAAGTGTAATAACGTATAAGGAAATAAGCCATCTAAAAAGTATATGGCAATCCCTATTATTACACGCTTTATAAAGTATTGTAGGTATCTTCATAGGTTTCGAAATAAATGCATGACAAAATTAGGGGTATGATGTACATAAAAATCCCCTGGTCTTATCCGATTTATTTCATTAAATTTTTCCTATTTAGTACCTACCGCACTCACAAAAAGCACCTCTCATTAATTTATATTATAGTCATTGAAATCTAATTTACTGAAATCATCATACTATATGTTTTGCAAGAAGTAAAGGTGTCAGACTATTGCCTTTCACACCTGAGGAAGGTCCCTTTTTTCACTTCGTAGACTGTAAAACTTTCATATATTCAGCCTTTTTCTCAAGGGTCTTTTTCGCATCTTCAGCCGTTAATATATAATCTACCGCAATATGTTGTAATACTTCCTTATTAGCATTTGGCAACTGAATCGTAATATCATCCACACTACTCTTACTATCTTCAATCGTTTTATTAAATTCCTGAATACTTCTTGCAACCCCAGCTAATGTCTCCATATGTGCACGGTTGTTTAAATCCAAAAAGATATTACTTCTGAAAACCGCCGTAACATAATGCTTCGGATGTTTCTTCGCTATTTCTTTCTCAGTATTTTTATCGAAAACAGTATCCCCCGCCTGTATTTGATCGAAAATAAGGATAGTATTATTCTCTTTTTTTTCATAATATGTATTGAATCTTTCTTGTAAATCATTCGCTTCTTTTTTTATTTTATAGTTATCATTATTTACTTTTGGAGAGATTTGTCCCTCGAAAGAAAGTTGAAATTGCAAATACGGTTCATCGACTTGCTGTACAGAAACTATCCGCCACTTTGGACCAAGGAAATCTTTTCCGCTATCCAGTGTTTCAACTTGGTTTAGTTTAACAGAAATACCATACTCCGATTTTGTATAACTTTGTGCTTTTTGTTCAAGTTCTTCATCCGTTATATCACATGATGTTAATAGTAATAAAATAAATACTATGCTATATTTCATTTTTGTTTTTTTCATATTTCCTCTCCTTTCGCTACTACTGCCTATACAGAAATGTCCTTATAGATTTGAAATTACAATGTATATAAAAAACTTCTTCTAATAATTGCTACACCACTTTGTCTTCTCTGACATTAATAATAAAAATTCATCATCTTGCTTTAGAAAGCCCTAATAACTATAAGTGTAAAAACACCCAATTACCTGTAAAATTACACTTATAGTGTAATTTTACACTATAACCATTTTATCGTAAAGCAAATTTAATCTATTTTTTAAAGAGGAAAAATCACGTTAAAAAAATACTAATATTTATTTCTATAGCAATCACAATACGATTTTTATTATTATAAGTAACGATATACAAATCTTTTACATTCAAAATTCGGAATTACGCTATAACTATTCAAGCCTTGCAATTTACAGCAAGGCTTCTTAATTTCCAGCAGGGATTTTTTTCAATTTGTTGTATTTCATAGTTATATAGGAATATAACTCATATTTAGAAAGGAAATGAATATGACTGAACTTAAAGATCGACTACAAGTAGCTGATAAAGAGAAATGGGATTCAACGGATATTTACCATATAATTGAAGATTAGGGAAGCGATTTTCATAAAATTGAAGTATTAACGAAAGAATTACACGAGTTGGTGGGGGTTCTGGGGTAAGAGCTACATCCGCCAGAACTGATCTATTACCTTTAAACCAAGGAGATGTTCTTCGAGTACGAATAAGAGAAGCCACGGGTGACATTATTTATTCCAACGCATCTCTTGTTGTTTCAAAAGTCGACTAGTTCATTTATTAAAATAAGGATTTAGGAATGATAACAATATAAAAAGAAGAGGAAAACTTATATTTCAGTCTGCCCCTTCTTTTTCATCACAAATTTACTGTTGAACATATATTGAAACAGAGCCTCCATTTACATGGAACTGCCCCCATCCATCTTTATTAATTGTTACAGTATTTGTTTGATTACCCGTAATATCGTACCATACTTCCCCCGCGTTTTTCTTTCCAACATCCATCCATTTTGTTCCTCCTGGCCCATCAGAGATTAATGTTGCTAAACCAGAATTAGCATGTACACTATCACCTTCTCTTGTCCAGCCAATCACATCTGGATGGTCTAAATAATCACGCTGCGTACCATATGCAAAGTTTTTTCGTGCCGTCAAAATTGGATCAATTTTATCCTTTAACGGCGGAATTTCATAGCTACTACTTCCATTTGTACCGTAGTAATCACCATAGAAAACAGAAGGATACCCCTCTGCACGTGTTAAAATAAATGCATATGCCAACGGTTTAAACCACGGATTCACTACAGATTCCAATGACTGGCCAGGCTGTGAATCATGATTTTCAACGAGAGTAACTGCGAGTGCTGGGTGATTTTGCATTACTGTTCCATTTAAAATATTTCTCATATCATAATTCCCATTTCCTTTTGAAGCATAATGAAAATTGTAATGAAGCGGTGCATCGAACACAGATTGATTATAATTTACCTTCGCCAAATAATTGTTTAAAACCTGAATATCATTTTGCCAATATTCAGCTACTGTAAACATTTCCTTCCCCGTTTGCTTTCTAACATGATTTACCCAATCACGAAGATATTCATGATCAATATGTTTAACAGCATCTAAACGAAAGCCATCTAAATTTAATTCATTCGCATACCACATTCCCCAATTTTTCATCTCTCTCGCAACATCAGGATGATCAAAATCAAGATCTGCATACATCAAATAATCATAGTTCCCATTTTCACTGGACACTTCCCTGTCCCACGCTTTACCTATGCCTCTAAATTTATAAATGCGATTTAATTTTCTTCCTTCGTCCCAATCTGTTCCGTCAAAATGATACCATTTCCATTTGAAATTAGAATAAGAATCTCCGCGCCCTGGAAAGTTAAACCCCGTCCATGCATTAATTTCATAATCACCTGATACTTCAATATTTCGATTGTTTCGGTCTACCTCTACAGCTGTTACAGTTTCAGTATAATCAGCCCCACCTTTATGGTTCATAACTACATCACCATACACATCTATGCTTTGCTTATGTAAAGCTTCAATTGCAGATTTCAACTGTGCTTTTGTCCCATATTTCGTCCGCACCGTTCCTTTTTGATTGAATTCCCCCAAATCATATAAATCATACGCTCCATATCCTACATCATTTTGTGAAGTCCCTTTATATGCAGGTGGTATCCATACAGATGTAATTCCTTTATGGGCTAAATTTTCAGCATCAGAACGCAAACGATTCCAATGATTCCCATCATTCGGAGCGTACCACTCAAAATACTGCATTAATGTTCCATTGTTTATCGTTGCTGCTTCCGCCTTATTCCCCTCATATATATTAGGAAAAAGTAAAATAAACAATAAACAGACTACCATAATCCTTTTCAACATATTTACACCATCCCCTTCAAGAAAACGTTTGCATAATTTATTAAAATTATTATAATATTCGTTCTACAGTTAGTAAAGTAGTAATCTTTTAATCTCTCACATTATTTTTCATGTAACTTCACATATTCCACGAGTACCCCCCACATAGTTTTAATTTCACATCTTATTCAAGATTGTTTACAATTTACCTATAAAATCATAACGGAGGGATTTTCATGACAAACTTTCAAAAACAATTTTTCGTACGATTAAATATAGAAGAAAAAGAAGCAGTTTCATTTGAAGATTTATCTCACATTATGTATGCAATGTCACAATCTGTCCCTTTTGAAAACTTAAATATTCTCGAAAACAACTTTACAGAAATATCAAAAGAAAATCTAAAAGAAAAAATTTTAATAAACAACCGTGGCGGTCTTTGTTATGAACTAAATCCGGCTATGTATTACTTCCTTAAAGACTCTGGATTCGATGTTCATTTAGTTTCAGGGACAGTTTATAACGCTGCTAATTCTATATGGGCTGTCGATTCTGGACATATCGCAACCGTTTTAAAACATCATCATGAACTTTATTTAATTGAAGTTGGATTCGGATCATACTTACCTCTTGCTCCTGTTCCTTTCTCAAGTGAAGTCGTTCACTCCGTTACAGGAGATTATCGTATTCGTAAAGAAGTGACCGAAAAGGGAAACTACATTTTAGAGATGCGTAAAAATAATGAGTTTTTGGATCAATCTTCTGCTGATGATTGGACGTTAGGCTATGCATTTTATTTAGAAGAAGTGGATGAAGAAAAAGCAAATGCAGCACAAAAAATTATCGTTGAACATGATGGCTCACCATTTAATAA
The DNA here is from genome assembly GCF_001757995.1 of Bacillus mycoides. Taxonomy (GTDB): domain Bacteria; phylum Bacillota; class Bacilli; order Bacillales; family Bacillaceae_G; genus Bacillus_A; species Bacillus_A mycoides_B. Next base: position 41,170 of record NZ_LXLV01000057.1, read on the forward strand.
AGTACCTCTTATTGTAAAACTAACTGAAGATGGGCATGCATCTTTAACAAAGGATAGTCTGACAATAGTGAAAAACGGTAAAAAAACGAAAGAAACCGTTACAGATGCGCAATATACAAATCTTTTACATTCAAAATTCGGAATTACATTATAATTTTTTAAGCCTTGCCATTTTAGCAAGGCTTTTTAATTTCCAGCAGGGATTTTTTGCAATTTGTTGTATTTCATAGTTATATAGGAATATAACTACATATTTAGAAAGGAAATGATTATGACAGAACTTAAAGATCGACTACAAGTAGCTGATAAAGAAAAATGGGATTTAACGGACATTTACCATACGATTGAAGATTGGGAAAACGATTTTCATAAAATTGAAGTATTAACGAATGAACTACACGAGTTTAATGGAAATATTCACGATGGCAATAGTTTATTAGCTTATTTAACAAAGAGTGAAGAAATATCTAGCATAATATCTTTAATGTTCGCTTATGCACGATTACAATCCGATCTTGATACACGCGATACTGACGCTCAATCCCTTGTCGATAAAGTATCACAATTACACGTGAAAGTAAGTGCGGCTAAATCTTTCTTTTCCCCATTCTTACTTAGCGTAGATGAAAACACATTACATGCTTACATAGAAGAAGCAGAAGGCTTACAATATTATAAAGAAGACTTATTTGAATTATACCGTTATAAAAAACACGTTTTGAATAAAGATCAAGAAGAGATTTTATCACAAATGGGCGAAGCACTCTCCTCCCCGCAGCATACATTTGGCATGTTGAATAATGCAGATATAATTTTTGGTGAAGTGACTACTGATGATGGAGAAACAGTAAACTTAACACGCGGAATGTATGCAAAGTTAATAGAAGATGAAAATCGCGAGAAACGTAAAGAAGCTTATAAAGCTTATTACAAACCATATGTTCAGTTAAAAAACTCTATCGCTTCTACTCTATCTGCTGCTATTAAAAATAATGTTACCGTTTCAAAGCTAAGAAAATACCCATCAGCTTTAGAAAAATCATTATTTGGCGATATGGTTCCGAAAGAAGTATATGAAAATTTAATCGATACGACGAAAAAAAACATTCAATCATTACATACATATAATGAACTTAGAAAAGAAAAATTAAATGTAGATGAACTAAGACAATACGACTTGAGTGTTGATTTAGTAAAAGGTGTAAAGCAAGACATTCCATACGACGAAGCGTTTGACATAATGATCGCGTCACTAGCTCCTTTAGGTGAAGAATATATCGAAACATTAAAAAGCTTTAAAGATAAACGCTATATAGACGTGAGAGAAACACCTGGAAAACGTTCTGGCGCTTATAACTTTGGTGTATACGGTGTTCATCCTTTCATTCTTTTAAATCATCACGATGATTTAAATAGCCTTTTCACTCTAACTCATGAATGTGGCCACGGTATGCATACGCATTACTCACACGGATACCAACCAAGAATTTCTGCACACTATACTATCTTTGTTGCAGAAGTCGCTTCTACAGTAAATGAAGTGTTATTAATTCACTATTTATTAAAAGAAGCAAAAGAAACGAACGTGCGTAATCATTTAATTAACCATTTTATCGAGAGCTTTAAAGGTACTTTCTTTACACAAATCATGTTTGCTGAGTTTGAAAAAATCACACATGAAATGGCTCAGCAAGGTAAACCATTAAATGCCCAAGTCTTTAATGAAATTTATGAAAAGTTATTTAGAGAATATAATGGCGACTCCCTCGTATTTGACGAAGAAGTAAAATATGGCTGGTCTAGAATCCCTCATTTTTACCGTCCATTTTACGTGTACAAATACACAACGGGCTTCGCCTCTGCAATCCAAATCGCCGATAAATTATTAAGCGGCGATCCAAATGCTCAGAAAAATTATATTGAATTCCTTAAAGGTGGAAGTTCTGACTATCCATTAAACCTACTGAAAAAAGCTGGCGTTGATTTAACTACGCCAGAACCGATTGAAAGTGCACTAAATCGTTTTAATGCACTTGTTGAAGAGTTTTCAGCATTGTAGAAAAAAGCATGCAGAGTATATGCTCTGCATGCTTTTTTCATTTGAATCACTTTACTCTAAATGCTGCTGCGTCACACAATGAATCATACCACCATACGCATACAATTCATTTACATAAACACCAACAACTCTTCTACCTGGAAATTGCCCTTCAATAATTTGAATCCCTAACTTATCATGTTCATCACCGTATATAGGAACCAATACAACTTCATTGCCAATATAAAAATTCAAATACGAACCTTTACAGTCTGCCTCTTTTACCACTTGTCTTGTTACAGGTACTGGGATGAGCTGAAATGGATTTCCATCTATATTTCTTGCTTGTCGCAATTCTTGATAATGTTTTTCTTGCGCCTCCAAAAGGTACGACTCTCCTTCCCCAAAAGGATCATATTCATAAAGAATCGTATTTTCATTTACAAAACGTGCTGCACCATCAATATGGTAATCCGTATCTTCATCATAATTATCCTCACCGCGAATACCAGTTATCCATATAAAATTCGTTACTCCCAAATACTTTGTTAACTCCATTTCAATCTCTTCCTGACTGAGTGTAGGATTTCGATTCTCATTTATAATAGAAGTTTTCGCTGCCATTAAGGTCCCGTTTCCATTTATCTCAATTCCTCCACCTTCTAGACAGACACTAGATTCAACTTTTGGAATATTATACATTTCACTTATTTCGGCCGGAATAACAGCATCGTTTTCATACGGATATTTCTCCCCCCAACCATTAAATACCCAGTGTGTTAGGCGGAGATTTCCCTCTTTATCTTTTACAAATATCGGTCCATTATCTCTGATCCAAATATCATTAGTTTCTTGAATTAAGAAATCAATTTTAACCATATTCACTTTCGTTTCAATTAACTTCGATTGGACATGTGCTTTTTCTTCTTCATCATATACAACAATATGCACATTTTCTCCATAATGAAGCTCCTTTGCCATCGTTACCCAAATATCATCCAACTTAGCTCTGTAACCTTCACCTCTATGGGTTCTGTCATGAGGCCATTGGAGCCATGTCCCCTCATGCTTTTCCCACTCAGCAGGCATATAAAACAAACTATTTTCCATATTTCTCATACATGTTCACCCCTTTTCTGAATGTACGTCCAGTCTATACTTTGACATCGTGTTAAGGTCAACAGGAATATATTCATTTACTTGTAGCAACTTTATAAGGTGACTCTTTATTTCTCCTTGTGATACACTACTTCTCCTTGTAAAACCGTCACTAAAACTTTCGCATTCGGAATCTTATCGGCACTCATTTTAGTAATATCTTCATTTAGTAATACCATATCAGCTGATTTCCCTACTTCAATCGAACCTGTAGTGTTATCAAGACCTAGCGCTTTAGCTGGCTTAATTGTATAGGCATCAATAGCTGCGTATACATCAGACAAACCCTTTTCATCAATGCTTAATGCATTCGAAATCGTAACAAGTGGATTCAGTTCATTTACATCCCAATCACTACTAAGTGATACATTTGCTCCTGTTTTCCAAATTCGTCCTAACTGCATAATTCGTTTCATTTGCTGATTTGAAAAATACGTACTTGCCCAGCTTTGTTTTGGATCTTCTGCAAAATCATGACCTACTTGAAAATCAGCGCTAATACCTAATTTAGCAAAACGATTTATATCACTATCTTCTACCATTTCCACGTGCGTGAGCGTATAAGGCTGGTTTGCCCCTTCTTTTTTCGCAGCTTCAATTGCATTTAAACTCTCTCTTACCCCGCCGTCTCCAATCGCGTGAATCAATGCACCGTAACCAATTTTATTGAGTTCAGTCAACCACCACTTCATCTTTTCTTCTGGAATATAGTTCAAACCATATGGAGTTCCTTTAAACCACTCAAACTTATATTTTTCTAATATTTTAGCTGTGCTATTAATACTAATTCCATCACTATACATTTTCACTTGATTTATAAGCATTCGGGATGACAAATCATCACGTTTAATTTTTTTGAAATACTCCATTTGTTCTGCTTCATTTAAATTCGGATATACCCATGGACGAAGTACTACTCGCGTAGTTAGCTTTTTCTCATCATATACTTTATTCCAAACATCTAACCAGCCTCGTTTCCAATAGAGACGTCCATCACCGACTGTAGTAATACCATTCTTTGCAACCTCACCTAAACCGTCTAACAAACCTTCATAATTTTTTTCAAAGAGGTTTGACTGGGAATTCCATGCTTTTTCCATCACAATATCCCCAGCTGTATCATAAAGAATACCAAATGGTTCTCCTGATTCAGGATCTCGAATGATTCTTCCGCCTTGCGGATCTTTCGTATCTTTATTTATTCCAGCTAACTCCAATGCTTTCGAATTAACCCATACAGAATGAGAGGTTCTTTCCATAATTAACACTGGATTATTAGGAAATAACTCATCAAGAACTTGTAAAGGAGTTTGTTGTTCTGATTTTTCGTCCATATCTTTTAACAGCTCTTCTAAACTAAATCCAGTTCCGCTTATCCATTCCCCATCTTTAACATCTTTTTTACAAACCTTTAAATACGAGCGTTGTTCTTGCAGAGAAGCATCTGGTGAGACACTACAATTCCCTGCTGCTGGTGATTTCGCTTCAAATATATGATTATGATTGTCCACAAAACCAGGGAGGATAAAACGTCCTTGTAAATCCACCACTTTCGTATCTTCATTTATAAATCCCTCTACATCCTTGTTTGAACCAACAAATTTAATTTCCCCTTCTTTAACGGCTACAGCCTCTACGATGTCTTGCTTTTCATTTGAAGTATAGATTGTACCATTTTTAAATACTACATTTTTGGGCAACTGATTAGGTAGAACAGAGCTACCATTCTCACCTTCTCCTACTTCAGGAGTACATGCTGAGATCCATACCATACTAAGAATTAGACAAATAAGTAAGATTTTTCTTTTCATATTCTTTCCCCTTTTTATTATGATAAATTGCTTACATATATAGAATAAGGATTGACATAATGTTAATGTCAATCCTTATTCTCATTCTATTTTCGTACTAAAAAACAAATTTGTGTAACATACTCCTCTACTAAACAATCACATTCAGGTCCCTTTATATAAACTTCATATGGGTGACTATCTATTATATAGCCATTACTTTCCACCCACTCTTCTAATGCCATATAAGCATAACCTATATAGTCATAGCTGCCATAATGCATAGTAGTAACAATTTGATGCTGATTTAGCTTTTTTATTTCACACTCTTGTAATACACCTTTATTGTCATCATCCATAACCGGAATTCTTAATTCAATATCACTGTGATTTGGAATATACTCTTTATCATAAAAAACTACGGATGGAGAACCGACTATTTGAAAGCTATTTTTTTGTACATTTTCATATAAGTCATAAAAATAATCATCCATATCATCTATATCTATTTGTAATCTTTGAGCAATTACCGTTATTTCATTTCTCATGCCAATTAATATATCGTAACTTCTATGACGAGCAATATTAAGACCATTGTTCATACTTACCATTTCATTCATTTCAGAAATAACCTGTAAATTTTGTTTCACCTCATGAGACAACTCTATAATTTGCGCTTGCATATGTTTAATAAATGAATTTTGATCTGCTGACTGGAGAATGACTTTAATTTTCGGTAAAGGAAACTTGTACTCCCTCAGCTTTTTAATTTTCAATGCTATTTCTAACTGCCCTTGCTCATAATATCTATATCCATTTACCGGATTCACATATGCTGGTTTTAATATCTCCTCTTTATCATAATGCCTTAGCATCCGCGTACTCATTTTACAAATTCGCGAAAATTCAGTAATCGTATACATATAAATACCCCTTGAATACATTTTCTTATACGCTTATTTATTAAAACCAATCAAAAATTTTTCTAATTGAAGAACCTTCATTCTGATTGCTCAATCTTTTCATTTTTGAAGGTAACAAATGACTCGGACAATACCACGTTAAACAATTCATTGCGCCTCCCATAGTCGATATTTCTCCTACATGAATTTGAATAACTTGTTTTTCCGTATGCTGTTGAATATATCGTAAAACTTCCCCGTCTTTAGCTAATCCAAACTGAGGAACATAAAGGGCGTCACATGTTTCTAACATATTTATATATAAACCTTTTGCCGAGGCTATTTCTTGATCATATTGTCCTTTCTCTGTATATGACGAAGGAACAACTATAAATTCAGCTTCTGGCATTTGCTCTTGAATAATCTCTTGAACATGATATCTAAATTCATGATCCCCTAAAAAATCACTAATAAACATTGTGTGTTCATCAATAAATTTAACCATTCCGTCTGCGTGCGCAAGTACATCTCCTTCTTCAGCAGGAATAACAATAACCCGGCTCACATCTAAATCCCACTCTAATTGCTCAATTATTTCCTCTTCTGTCCAATCATCGTTATCATCAAATATGCGTTCTGTTAATATAACGGTATCTTTTTTATTCCAAATAAGATTACCACCATCCAATATTAATGGTGATTTCACATACTCAAAGTCATTTTTCTTCAACCATTTATTAAATCGTTGATCTAAATATCGTCCTTGATCATCTGGTAAATAATTTGGTCGATATTTAAATTTAACAAGATGATTCGTTACAACTGGTGCAACATCTCTTAGCCAAATATCATCATACTCGAAAAAGTTTGTATGAAAGTCTTGCTCTTCAACAGATAAAGATATAAGTTGATCGGTAAATGATTTTTTTTCATTTAAGTATTCATTAAAGTAAATAATGTCATCATAAAATGGTTGATAATATTCATTCGATTCGTCTGGTATTGCAGTAAAAATAATTCCATTATGTTGTTGTTCCATATTATTTACCTCGCTTTTTAATAATGATTGAATAACTGATTTCAATAAGCCATCTATTTCTCTTTTCATTACAATTTTTGAAACGTGCACTTTTCATGAATGGATTATAGCACGGAGAAATTTTATATATTTATATAAAAAATATAAAGTGAAACTTTAATCAGTGGGGGGTTTGTCCATCCCCACTGATTATCAGCCCTCACCAATCGGGCATTTACGGGCAGTTATCTTCCACCTAACTTCCTTGCATCCGCCAGGTTTTGAGCTGGGAGCTTTACTGCCCACAAATAGCGGGATAAAGCTGTCGTTAAGCCGTAAACTGACTCTTGACAAGATTTTAAAATGAAGTATTTCATGACAATATTAAAAATGTAATCATCGTACACAATTAACGATTAGATGATTTTTTTATCAAGATTCATATCCATTACTTCGAACAGACCGTTTTGATTATATAAATTTAATAAATGTGTTTCTACCCCTATACAAATTCCTTCTAGCGGAAGATCGTTTGGGTCCTGACCAAATGGATCTTCAATTTCAACCCCTATTGCTTCAATCCCTATAAATGCAAAACTTATAAACGTAGTTGCAAGTACTGTAACCCACCCAAGACTATCAACAAGACCAATCGGTAAAGTCCCGCAAAATATGAGCAGTAAAATTTTAATATGAGCAAAATATGCAAAAGGAATAGGCGTTGTTTTGATACGATCACATCCCCCCACAGCCGTAAGCAGATTATTCAGATCAGCTTCCATATTAATTATTGCATTTGGATGAATTTGACCCGTTTTCAAACCCTTTGATAGTATAGTTTTTAACATAAAAACTATACTAATCGGTAAATGAATAGACCCAGTCAATATTTCTTTTTCCTTCTCAGAACAAATATCAAGCAATGCTTTTATTTCAGATAAATCTTTTTCGTCTCTCAAATGTCCTTTCGCTATCTTTGGAAAAGCAATTAATAAATGTAAAAATTTCAGCTTTTCCTGATCCGTCTTTTTCCCTTCAGACTCCCAATGACATAAAAAACTAACTGCTAAATTTCTAGTATAGGCACCAATCGCGCCAAATAACTTTCTACCTTCCCAGTACCTATCATAGGCAGTGTTAGTACGAAAAACTAACAGTAGACCTAAAGCCCCTCCAACAATTACCCAAGGAGTTTGATTAATTTTTATTGCTGCATAATAATAATTAATTACAGTTACTATCGTTGAAACACATATATATAATAAAATTTGCGGGAAAATATCTCTTATAACTGTTCCCTTTAATGTAAATATTTGATGTAAACTATTTTGATTATTGTAATGAACCATATTTACAAAAACCTCTTTCTTTATTAACTTGTTATTCTTTAAATTATGAAAGTATACAATTAAATAGTAGAATCATAAACCCTATTATTAGGAAACTGGTTAAGATTATTTCTTTCAATACCGTTACTCCTTTTTACCAAAAGATAAAACATCTTTTTTGATTTAAACAACAAATGTTCACTCTTCTAAATCACGACGCATTATTTTAGAATTTGCAATGAATAAAGCACTAATTAATACAAGAATCGCGCAAGCATATAACAATGAATCAATTGGACTATCATGATCTATAATAATTAAACGAACGATAGCAGTTATACCTATATATATAAAATAACGTAATGGAAAATGAAAATTCATTTGAAAGTACTTTATAATCATTACGATGAATTCAAAATATAAAAAGAATACGACGATACTATCAATCAAATGATAACTAGATTCCTCACTATTTAATTTAAGTTCTTGTATAAATTGAATAACTTCTTTCATCAGAAACACACTTAGAACAATCCCTAAGCAAATCAAAGCAACATTTAAAATGTACTGTAGAATGATAGGGAACAACGAAAAAACCTTTTTAAAATTCTTTAACACAAACATTTTTCTCCTTTTCCATATAAAACAATAATGACAATATACTTTTATTTAATTATCATTACATTAAAATTATACATTCCATTCTTATTACATATGTTAAAACAAGACAAAATAAGTAAAGATAGCATTTCACCTATTTTGTCTATAAAGCAACCTAACGAAACTATAATCGATTACTTCAATTGAATAGGTTGTTGCTGTGTAACACAATGAATCATTCCGCCATTTTTATAAAGCTCTCTCACATCAATACCGACTACTTTACGATCCGGGTATAACTTCTGAATCGTATCGTTTGCGATTTTGTCATTTGGGTCATTATAGTTAGGCACCAATACAACTTTATTCCCAATATAATAATTGATATACGACCCCTTATAATCGAGAGTTTTTCCACCTTCTAAAGTAACTTTATCTTTACTAAGCGGCAAGTATTCATACTTATATTTCTTTCCTGAAGCATTTTTTGCATCTAACAATTTATCCATATCTTTGTTTGACAAGCCCCATTCAGCCAAGTCATCTTCTTTCATCGTTACAATGATAGATTTATCATGGAATTTAGCAAATCCATCAATATGAAAATCCGTAATATCTAAATTAGGCACTCCATCTAACCAAATAAAGTTTGTCACCCCAAGGTCACTTATATATTTTTCAATTTCCTTTTCTGATAAATCAGGATTTCTATTTTTATTCGTTACTGCACTTCGAGTTAATAAAGCAGTCCCATTGCTGTCTAATTCAATTGCGCCACCTTCAAGGACGAATTTCCCCCAATCAATTCTTTCAATCCCTAATTGTTTACTAACATTCTCACGTACACGGGCATCATTTTTATAAGGAGTTTTCTTCCCCCAACCATTAAATGCTGGATCTAATATTTTTAGATTTTTATTATTGTCATAAACAAAAATTGGTCCACTATCTCTTGCCCATACATCATCAGTAGGCGCTATAAAGAAATCAATCTTCTCCATATTTAGCCCTTCATCTGTTAAAAGCTTATTAATTCGCTCTTTTTCTTCCTGATCATATGCAACAATGTGGACTTTTTCACCCTCAGTTAAAGCACTTGCCATCTTAATCCAAATAGGTTCAACTTCCTGCTTATACCCTTGACCATATGTGTATTCATGTGGCCATTGTAGCCATGTACCTTCATGTTTATCTTTTTCATCCGGCATCGTATATTTTCCAGCATTTTTCTGTACCTCTACTTTTTTATCTTCTTTCCCTTTGACACTTTCATTATTCCCTTCAAAAGAACACCCACTAATAATCGTTGTAGATAATGTAGCTATTAAACAAAATTTTACTATTTTTTTCATTTTTCAACCTCCTGTTCATGTCTCTAATAATGTAAAGCTTCACATAGTGTGAAGCTCAAGCTTTTTCATCAATGTAAAAATTACCAATTATGCTTCCGCATGATAATCACATAATTTCAATACAAATAGATGACATTCACAAAATGAATTTCCTATATTTAACATTAATATCATTTAACTTCCTTCATAAATTTATCCTTTTCGGCAAGAAGACTCCATCTGATTTGTATTACGGGTGAAGCCCAACAATTCAGGTGGAGATGAATTTCCGTCAGTCAATAGGCTGAACTCTTTTGTTTAGTTCATAACACTTTTTTTGAGAGCGAATGTTTGTTTCTTTCTTTTTTTGTCTTACGATATAATCTGTCCTAGATAAGGAGGGAATATATATATGACAACGAAATTAGATAATAATCATTCAGTGTTCTTACTCTACTATCATTTAGTTTTGGTTATTATATACCGTAAAAAAGTGATGAACGATGAAATTTCAGATTATCTGAAAGAGCACTTCATTCGGTTACTTGAGCCAAAAGGAATTACTGTAGAAGAATGGAATCATGATGAAGACCATGTTCACATTTTGTTCCGTTCAGTTCCAAATATTGATTTGTCAAAAGCGATTAACAGTTACAAAAGTGTTAGTTCTCGTTTCGTGAAACGAGATTTTCCTAAGATAAAACATGATCTATGGAAAGAAATGTTTTGGTCTCGAAGTGATTGTCTTTTAACAACGGGCGGTGCACCTATAGATTCTATTCGTAAGTACGTTGAATCACAAGGAATGAAATAATTTTAATGAACTCTCTGAGAAAGGTGGTGAAAACAATGGCTAGAAAGAAAGCAGTGAAAGTATTACGTAAACAAAAGAAAAGAGAAAACATGCAACGATTCACTCAGAAACAGAATATCGGACGAGCTTGCCTCACGGCAAAAGAATTTCGTTTACTTCAACGCATGTCGCATAGTTCAAAAGCGTTGCGAAATGTTGGATTGTACACGATGAAACAAAGTTATTTGAACCATAATAAAATGGCTACTGTAAAAGAAGTGGACACTGCCATGCAAGCCGATATGAACTACTCGGGCATTCAATCAAACTCTGTTCAAGCAATTCGTAGAGCCTTATATACAGAAGTGAAGAGCTTTTTTAAAGCATTGGAACAGTGGAAGAAAAATCCTGAAACATTCACAGGTCGTCCTAAGTTTCCGAATTATTCTGGTTCAACTGACAAACGAATCATTGAAATCTATCAAGTTCCAAAAGTTAATGATAATGGGTATTGGATGATTCCGATGAATGTTGCATTCAGAAAAAAATTCGGTTCCCTTAAAATACGTATGCCTAAAAATTTAAGAAATAAAAAAATCTCCTACATTGAGATTGTACCCAAGCAAAAAGGTCGGTTCTTTGAGGTGCATTATACATATGAGATGCACGTTTCTCAAATGAAGAAACAATCAACGACTACTAGTAACGCTTTGAGTTGCGATTTAGGTGTAGACAGATTATTAAGTTGTGCAACAAATACAGGTGATACATTCTTAATTGATGGAAAAAAACTAAAATCCATTAACCAATACTTCAACAAAATGATAAGTAATCTGCAACGGGAAAATATGGGGAACGGACTTTCGAAACGTGTTGTAACGAATCAAATGGCTGCACTTTGGAATAAACGAGAACGACAAATAAATGGTTACATTTCACAAACTGTAGGTTTGTTATTCAAAAAAGTGAAAGCATTCAACATAGATACGGTTGTCGTAGGTTATAACACTGGTTGGAAACAAAAATCTGATATGGGAAAAAAGAATAATCAAAAATTTGTTCAAATCCCATTTCATAAACTGATTTCAGCAATTGAGAATAAATGTTTAAAAGAAGGCATCCGTTTTTTAAAACAAGAAGAAAGCTATACTTCAAAAGCCAGTTTCCTAGACAAAGATAGGATTCCTGTTTGGTCTAAGGGTGATGGGACTCATTATTGTTTTAGTGGCAAACGAATCACTCGTGGTCTGTATCGAAGTAACTCAGGAAAATGTATCCATGCGGATATTAATGGTGCGTTGAATACACTTCAAAAATCAAGAGTTGTAGAATTGAATGAAAATCTCAAAGTGAAAACGCCGATTCTATTAGAAGTGCAAAAACGTAAGGCTGTTGCTTCGTGCATAGCTTAGTGGGTGTGTCAACCATCCATGTGTACTCGACTTGTCGGGGCTTGTAGCACACGCCGGAGTAATCTGAGTGGTGGCTTCTTCCACAAGGAAGAATTGCTCTTTTTCGAAAGGGTGGTGCAAGTGGAAAAACGATAGTTCGTTGCCAGTACCAACCAAAAACTTAATTGGGGTGTTACCGTAAGGTGGCATGAATTCTAGAGCGTCAAACTGTCTAGCGATAGACGAAAAGACCTAGAGTTCTAACTCAAGCCCCCACTGAAACGTTTCATCTCAGTGGGGGTAGTTGACTCTAATATTAATCCCCTCTCATACCTGCTTGTTCACTAAATAAAACATTATTAAATAAAAAAATCGGTATTGATAATTACATATCAATACCGATTTTAAAATAATTATTTTCCTTCTATTAAATCATTCGCTAATTTCCTAAACTCTTGATTAAATGTATCATTCATACCATTTTGTACGTTAGAGAATAATATTACAAACGTTTTTTTATCCCAGTTAAAATTATTAAAAGTGTTCCAACCAGCTAATACACCATGATTATGATAATAATCTGGGTAAATATAGAAACTAAATCCATACTTTCTAGCGGGTGATACAGTAAACATATCTGATAAACTTTGTTTAGAAAGCAGCTTCCCATCCATAATTGCCTCATCTAACCTTTTCATATCATCAACTGTAGTGTACATTTCACCACAACCATATAGCCAATTCATTCTTAAACGAGGCGTAGCTACTAACTCATTATCTTTTTTCGTATATCCTTCTGCTAAAAACATATCTCCTGGGAAAGTGGCACCCATCCCAGATTCATGCATTCCAACAGGAGTAAAAATGTTTTCTTTCACATAGTCAGCAAGTGGTTCATTTGTTATCTTTTCTACAATATATGCAAGCACCATATAATTATAATCTGTATATCTCCATCCCGTTCCTGCAGGAAATTGTAACGTTTGCGCTCCGATCCAAGTTACTAACTTTAAACGTGACGCTGCATTAACACTACCTTGTCCCTGTTCTGGTAACCCGGACGTATGTGTTAACAAATTTCGTAACGTAATGTTTTTATCTGCTGGAAACGATGGAATATACTTATTTACATTGTCTTCAATATTTAATTTCCCTTTTTCTCTTAGTTGCATGATAGATATTGCAACGACTGTTTTCGTAATAGAACCAATGCGATATTTCGTTCTTGGCGTTGTTAATATATTATCTTTTACATTCGCATACCCGTAACCTTTTCTTAAAATTACATGGTCTTTACTAGCTACAAGAACACTCCCATTAAATCCTTTATCTTTTAAATATTGATCTAGTTTCGCTGCTGCAACCTCATAACGTTTTTGTTGATTTACATCAACTTTTGGTTTATCATTTCCAACCTTATTCTTAGAATCTGAAAATGCCTTCAAATTATATTTCTTATCTTTATTTGCATATGTTAGTGCAGCGACACTCCCACAAAAAATAGCAAAAATAAAAAAAACAATTAACCATTTCTTAAACATATAGGAACCCTCTTTTATCTAATTTCACTTTATACTTTTCCATTCTATTCTATATCTTTTAATTTTCAAACATTTTATAATCTATCTATCATTCATTATATTACACTAGATTCCTTTTTCTCACACGCAAATTTTAACTACTCTCTATTGTAGTTCTTTTTCACAAAATTTCCACCTTACAATCGGATACATCCAACTTTAATTTAAATTTTTTATGTAACATTCGTTACACATTAACAAGAATGGAGGTGGTAATTTGAAAAAGACCGATAAACGCAATCGTTTAGATGATATGATGTTTCACTATCGAGTAACAAAAAAAAATATAGTTTCAATTGAATATTACAGAAAACAAATTATGACTTTAAAAGGAAATGACGCTGAAAAATTTTTAAACAAAATAAATCGGGCAAGTAACGAAAAAGAAAAACAACTTATTATGGCTAAAATTACAGGCAATTTCAAAAGAGGAAATGAGCGTTAATGAAAACGAATCTCATTTATAAATTTGATTATACAGCATATAAAAAAAGAAATGTCACGCCCACGACATTTCTTTAGATTTTCTTCATAAAAGATTTACATTTTTAATATTCTTTTACTTTTACATAAACTTACCGCTGAAACGCTTAGTAATGCAGCTATACTCATCCATGCATATGTGTAGCCTTTTCCATCTACTATATAACCAAACAAAGCAGGTGCAAAGATAATAGCAATTTGATTAAGCGTAAGCGCAAAACTCACTGTTAGGCCTACCGATTCCTCACTTGCAGACTCAGCAACTTCGACCATAAAAAGACTAAACCAACCGATCGCAAAGAATCCTAACAATCCGCTCACCCAAAATAATACCCCAAGTGTCATTGTGTGTGTGCTCATTACAAAAACTAAGATTAAACCAAAAGAAATACATATGCATATAAACAACGGTGTACGACGATCCCCTTTGTAATATGTATCACTTATTGTAGCTAATATAATTCGGCCTATCATTCCTGTAAATAGCATAACTGAAAATACTTTCCCTGCTAAAATAGGTGTTATCGATTTTTCAACAGCTAAAAATTTCATAAAATGTCCGATCAATATCATTTGTAAAGAAATCATAGAAATACCTGTAATAAAAATTGGATATAGCGTCTTTTTATATACCACCTTTTTTAACTGTGTCCAAAAAGAAATACTTACATTTTCTTGGCTCGTGTGTTCTCGCGCGTACGATTCCTTATAAAATATAAAAAACATTAACCCACCTACTATGCATATAGTTGCAATAACATTTATCGTATAAGCTAAACTAAATTTAATTGTAAGTAAAGGGATTATTCCTCCTGCTAATGCCCCGCCAATTGGTACACCTGCTTGCCTTATTCCTATAGCTAATCCGCGTGTTTCTTTCGGAAACCATTTCAAGATTACTTTACTTCCCCCTGGCTGGGATACGCTATAAAAAGTCCCTATTAAAAGAAAAACAAATAATAACCCAATAAATCCCCTTGCCGTATGAGCAAGTAAAAGTGCCCCGCCAAGTAATACTGAACTCATTCCGATTAATATTTTCTCACTATACTGATCAAGTAACCTGCCGACAAAAACCATACAAAAAAGCGGACCAATATTTACAGTACTTATTAACAATCCAACTTGCATATTCGTAAGTGCATATTCCTGCTGCCAAAATAAAGCGAAGACACCAATACCATACGTTATCAGCGTAGCCGTTGCCTTAGCTACTGTCGCAAAAATTAACATAATCCATTTATAAGAACTACTGTGCTGTTCCATTTTCTCTTCACTTATCACCACTATCCCCCCATATCACTTTCATTGTATGAAGGTTCTGATATCATGTAAAATAAACATTTATAATGAAATCCATCAAAAAAATTGATACCTTTTTCGGAGGGATGATATGTGGACATTAAAGATTTAACTGTTTTTTACGAAGTAGTAAAAGAAGGAAATATATCTCATGCTGCTAAAAACTTAAATTACGTACAATCTGGCGTTACGATGCGTATTAAACAACTAGAAAACGAATTAGGTGTGCCTTTATTTTATCGAAGTGGAAAAGGTGTTACTTTAACTTCTAACGGTGAGATTTTATTAACATACGCAAAGCAAATCATCCACTTAATGGATCAATCTGTTAAAGCGGTCCAAAGTAATGGAACCGAACCAAAAGGCACTTTAAAAATCGGATGTACAGAATCCACAACTGCTGTTCGGATTCCTTCCATATTAGCAGCCTACTATGAAAAATACCCACAAGTCGAATTGATTTTAGAAACAAATACGACGGAACAACTAACTCATCTCGTATTAAACCGAAAGCTAGACGGAGCGTTTATCGCTGGAACTACTCCGCACGCTGAACTTCATGCAAATGTATTTCGTGAAGAAGAATTGGTCCTCATTAGTAAAAATCCTTTATCTTCCTTTCAAGACATAGGAGACATGAATTTACTTGCCTTTAGTCACGGGTGCTATTATAGAAGGTTAATAGAAGACTGGCTTCAAGAAGAAGGAATTACACCGAAACGAGTTTTAGAGTTTGGAACAATTGAAGCGATACTCGCATGTGTAGAATCAGGTATGGGCGTAGCGATTATGATGAAATCTATTTTAAATGGTCATAAACATGATGTATCATTCAACCCTTTACCAAATAGCTTTCAAAAAGTTCCTACTACCTTTATTACTAGAAAAGATATTTTTCACTCTGCTGCATTACAAAAATTTATGGAGATGACTCTCAATGCGTGAAAAGAAAATACGTGGTATGAAACGAAAAACTGAAACAATGATACAACGAATTAAAGAGTATACGAATACATTCCCTTCTACTTTCTATAACAATGAATACTGGTATATGCCTTTACCAGTTTCCCAAGCTTTTATTGACTCTCATAAAACACCTAGGAAAGTAAAGCGATTGTGTATACAAACCTTATTAAATCAAGCACATCAATTAGTGAAAATGAAACCGAACGATACACATACATATCGAGTTGTTGTTTTGATTTCTATAGAGAATTTATGGAGTTCTCAAATTATTGTATTTAAAAATGATGACTACTTTCATACTTTTTTTAATAGAAATAGTGAGTTTCAAAAATGGATTCTTCTTTCAAATGAAATTGATTTTTGGGAGACATGGGGAATTTCAATTTGTCATACCATTCAAACTTTACAGTTTCAAGAGATTATTCATGATGAAGATGAATGCTATGAAAAAGAGATTTGGTTTATTGGAGAGTTATCTTAAAAGGGGAACTTTCAAATAAAAAGCTTCTCTTTTTCCATTTAGCAAAATCGCTATATAATGAATTTAACATTTTACTATATAGGAGGTTTTCAAATGGTAATCCCTAAATATCCTGATGTCCCTACTCTTACGAAAAAACAAATCGATCAAATTACAGAAATCACTTTTCTAAAAGAAATAACACCACAAAAATGTGATGCAATTTTCGTTTTCGGCGGTTCTCATCCTGGAAATTGGCAAGCTCCTCTAGAGGCTTATCAACAAGGTTTAGGAAATCAAATTATCGTTACAGGCGGTACTAGTTTGCATGGCATGAAACATCCAAATTGGAATTACGGGAATTTGTCAGATGCAGAAGTAATTGTTAATAAATTAGTCGAACACGGCGTACCAAAAGATGCTATCATGTTCGAGAAAAACTCCCTCCATTCTATCGCAAATGTAATTGAAGCGAAAAAGATTTTTGATTTCACAAAGATTAATCGGTTACTGTTTGTATGTAAAAGCTTAGGAGCAGGCCGGCAGTATAGAGTATTAAAAAAACATTTACCTAAAACTGTTACTTGTATTCCATATACATTTGATACAAGTTTTGATGGTGACTTTATAATTAATAGATATAATTGGAGAGAAAATGAGAAAAGTCGCTCTATGATTTTCGGAGAATACTTGAGAAATGTTTGCTATGGTAGAAAAGGTGGTATTGAGCCACCTGAAAAGGAAGTTCATGGTCTAGAAGAATATGTATCCCATTACTTTACTCTTGCATAGAAGAAAGAACCCTTAAGTAAAAGGTATACCTAAAACACTGGTATACCTTTTATCCTATCCCAATTATTTTTCTTTTAATACACTATGTAATCGATCCGGGTAATTTGTAAACATTCCTGTAGCACCCCATTTAATCAACAACCTCATACCCTGTTAAAATAACTTCTTTAATATCATCAAGGTTAAATAAATAATTGAAATCTGGATAAGGACATCCCATATAGTCAAATTTTAAGTTGCAAATTCATTGTCTTTTCTCCTTTCTTATAAGTTTAGGTTTCTTTTGAGAATGTGGTATATTTACATGTCCCGAAGTAGCCGTGGATTGTCTCCTTTCCTTCCTTGACAGTTTAGGCTTCTTTTGAGAATATATTTTTTTTAAATGTTCCGAAGTAATACCTTGTTTTTTGAAATCAAAGTAAAAATATAAATGTGTACTTAGCCCTAGGAAAACAACTGAAATAAATGAAAAAATAACGATTAGCACAATCGCCATAGCTTTTTGGCTCAAAATTCCAATACTAACTTGACCAATTATATAACCTAAACTTGAAAAAAATACAATTCTAGGAATTTTCACACCTTGATTAGTTGTCCCCCTTAAGCGGTCTGTAAAATATTTAATCCAAAATAATTCAGATTTATAAACAATTAAACTATATGCAATAAGCGATAGAATAAAAAATAAAGGGGACTCTATTTCTACGAATTCGTAAGCTAACTTTTGCACAGCTATAAAACTACAAAATGAAATACTTAACGCAACAAATCCAGAATATAGTAAATGTTGCAACTGAGGCTGCCGAGGCTTATAAATAGAAACCCAAATTCCCCATAGATTACACATCACATAAAATGGTAAAGCTACGTAAGAGTATATATTGTACGGTGGAAATATGAATAAAATGATGAGTAGAAGAACATTCATGATAACCCACACAAAGGCCCCTACAATATTTCTTACATCAAATGGTATTAATATTCGCATACAATCATCTATGTTGTTGCCATTATATTTGTCCATTATACATCTCATCCATTTCCTTCTTCTTCAAATCGAAATATATACGTATGTATACACCATATATACTAGACACAACAGCCAATAAAGAAAAGACTAAAATTAAGAGCGTCGCTAAAGCATTTTGTGATAATAAACCTACACATATCTGTCCAATAATATATCCCAATCCTGAAAAATAAATAATTGGAGAAATTTTTATATTTCCATTTTCTTCATTGTTTAATCGCCTTAAAAAACTTTTCATTCCACTAGAAATCAATTTATAAATTGTAAAAATGTAAAGCAAAAAAGTAACAATAAAAAACAGAGGTGTTTCAATTTTAATAAAGGTATATGCAATCTTTTGAATCACTATAAAGCTTCCAAAAGAAAAAGTTATTCCCATAAATCCATTATATAAAATGTGTACCAACCTTGGCTCATTTGGTTTACAAAAAAATACCCATCCCCCCCATATATTAGCAGTCAAAAGAAAAGGTAAAATTATATATAAGTATATAGTAAAGGTTGGAGGAAATAAAAATGGGGTTAAAATCATAAAATTAATAACTACCCACACCATAATGACACTCGATCTAACACTGTAAGGCATCAATTTCCGAATAATTTGTTCTGTGCTTTTTCCGTGGTATTTTTCCATATTAATCTCCCAGAAACTAAAAAATTTTATCTAAAGTTATTCCGATTCCAGATTCAACTCTACCCTTTATCAAATGCTGTTTACCATCATGATTTCAATCATAGTTTCATGGTCAAATATACCAGTTAATACATATACTTCTTTATTTGATAAAATAAGAGGTTCAATAGTCAAATAGTCCCACTCCCTAGCGTAATATGTAATCTCTAGGAAATATAATACAATAAGAAAATGATTCAATCTAGTAATTGCCAATATTTAAAACTAAAAACATTCTAATAAAAATAAAAAGAAAGGTAATTAATTTACATATATTTTTATAAAAATAGTGTCTCTTCACTACACAATTTTTATTTTGCAAGCTAAAAAAAATAGAAGTATCGTCCTATATAAGACAATACTTCCTTAATTACTTAAAAATCACATAATAAATTACCCATTACCTCTCCAAGCACTACATCTGGATTTACTACCTCTTTTTCCGAACGCCATCCTATAAAGCCATCTGGTCTAATTAATACAGCTTCTCCATTCTCTATCCCATATAATTTACTAAAAATATCTTCTTGAGCAATAAAGTCTCCCCTTAAACCAACGTGATAAACTTTTATATTTATTCCTAATTTAGATGAAACATCCTGTACACACTCGGCCCAAGTACGATTTTCTGCTCTAGTAAGTAATACAAAATCGTTACCTAATAAATCAAGTATCGAAACTTCTTTCCCATCATATGTTCCCCAAAAGTGTGGTGCTCGCGTTCCAGGTCTTCCGTTCAACTTTACGATATCCATTCTACGCGAGGTGACTGAGTCATCTATTATCGCATCTGAACAATACCGATACCCAACAGTTACAGCTAAACCATCCATATTATTCAAACTGCCTTCCTCTCTATTCGCAGCACGAAATAATAAACTACTCGCATAATTCGTCGTTAATTTTGCAACAGGGTATCTCTCTTCATGATATGTTTCTAACAATTTTGGTTTTGCCTTCCCTCTTATAACAGCAGCTAATTTCCAAGCTAAATTATGTGCATCTTGTATTCCTGTATTTGAACCAAATCCTCCTGTTGGCGGCATAATATGTGCAGAATCACCAACTAAAAAAATGCGATTATCTTGAAATTTTACCGCTGTACTTTCACTCGCTTCCCACGGTAAAACACTTAATATTTCTGGTTCAACATTTGTACTTCCAATTGCTGTTTGAATAATTTGTTTACAGCGTTCTATAGAGAAATCCTCTGCTCGTTCCCCTTTTATTGGATCATAAGCTACATGATAAATCCATTTTCTTACGTTATCGACTGGAATGAGCGCACCAAGAACCTCTGGATGAAGTACCATTGAAAAACCAAATGCGTCTCCTTTTATAAATTCGCTTAAATCAGCCTCAAAATAAATATTCATATAATACCCACCGATTGTACCTCGTCCCTCGGTACTTATCCCTAGCTGCTCACGTATTTTACTTTTCGCTCCATCTGCTGCAATTACATAGTCACAATGAACAACGCTCTCTTTTTCCGTTTCGCGATCCCGAATCGTTGCTATTACTCCGTTTTCCTTTTGTTCAAATGAAACTAATTCATGATAAAAAGATAGTTGTCCGCCTAATGTTTTTGCTTCTAGTAACATCATCTCTTCTAAAGTAATTTGATAACAAGCAGTTTGTTTTGATGGACTAATCTCTTTTACTTTTCGAAGTAATTTTTCATCGTTTTCATACTGAGTCGCCCTCAATTGTGCGAATTCTTCCTTATTCGCCTCAGCTATTGTATGAACTGCTATTCTTCCTCGGCAATTTTCTAATGCTTTTCCTGCCAATTGAATGCTATTTTCTAAACCTAACTCTCGAAATAACTCCATCGTACGTAAAGTAAGCCCGCCTGCTTTCGGATGAACTGCAGTAGACGGATGCCTTTCAATAAGTAAGTACTCAATGTTCTGTTTTTCAAGGAATAACGCAGACGCTAATCCTGATAATCCCCCTCCAACAATTAAAACTGGTACATAATTCGATTTCATATATTTATCCTCCACATCATTGTTCTGAGCTCAGTGTCATAAATATAATCAAAAAAAACAATAAAATATAGACTTATATTTCATTTTCAATTATCATATAGATAGATTACGCCCCAAATTACTTTTACTTTTTCATACATCTATAATCCGCTTGAATTATACGTGTATGAAAAAGTAAAACTAAAGTACTCACTTTAGTAGACACCAAAATAATAAAAACATTATAAGCGGTCGTAACCCTAAAAATTATAAAGGGTTACGACCGCTTAATTTTTTTGCTCAATGGCTTAACCATTCTCATCTGTAAACAACGTATTATTAAATACTTTTCTATCCCCCCTATCATTTTCAACACATAAAGTTTCATTCGTCTCGATTTTCTTTCTCAATATTGCAGCTCATACAACAATCATGTAGCATTACCGTATCGATGTAATGGTTCATCATCTTAAACCTTTCGACTAATTACCAGGAGGTAAAGTGATTGAAATGAATAAACAAGAACAATTAAATGTTATAAAAAAAGATTTTATTGATTCTCAAAAAGTATTATTGGCAATTGGTGATGAAACTCGTCAAGCTATTTTATTCGTGTTAATGGAAACGGAATGTCAAACCGGATTGCGTGTAGGAGAAATTACGAAACAAACACACCTTTCTCGACCAGCAGTATCACATCACCTTAGGATTTTACGAGAAGCAGGTATTATTTTAATGCGAAAAGAAGGTACAAAAAACTTTTATTATATTGATATACGTACAAAATTAGGTTTATTAAAAAATCTTGTATTAGATATTGAAAAGCTATTGCACAACTTTTATTGAAATTTGGAGGTATAAGAAATGAAAGCGATGATAATTGATAAGTACGGGAAAGTTCCAATGCGTATGGCAGAGGTACCTACTCCTGAAATAAATGAGTATGAAGTGCTCGCAGAAATTCATGCAGCTAGTATTAACCCAATTGACTTTAAAATACGCGATGGAAAAGTGAAGATGTTGCTTAAATATGAAATGCCCCTAATCCTTGGTAATGACTTTTCCGGTGTCATCGTGAAGGTTGGATCAAAAGTAACTCACTTTAAAGTCGGTGATGAAATATATGCCCGTCCAAGAAAAAATAAGATTGGTACTTTTGCGGAATATATAGCCATTCATGAGGATGATATAGCCTTAAAACCGAAAAATTTAAGTTTTGAGGAAGTGGCGTCAATTCCTCTCGTTGGCTTAACATCATATCAAGCATTACATGACATTATGAACTTACAAAAAGACCAAAAGATTTTAATTCACGCTGGATCTGGTGGTGTTGGTACTTTCGCAATTCAGTTAGCAAAAATAATGGGTGCCACTGTTACAACGACTGCTAGTGAAGCTCGTGCGGATTTAGTAACGTCTCTTGGTGCAGATGAAATTATTAATTACAAAACAGAAAAATTTGAAGATATACTAACAAATTATGATGCGGTATTTGATACAATCGGCGGGACAACACTTGAAAAATCATTCAATATTATAAAAAGCGGTGGCAACATTGTTTCCGTTTCAGGAATGCCAAATGCTCGATTCGGTAAAGAATTTGGTTCAGGATTTTTCAAAACTCTCTTATTTTCATTGGCCAGCAAAAAACTTACTGCACTTGAAAAAAAGCATAATGCTCAATATTCATTTTTATTTATGAAGCCAAGCGGGGATCAATTACGTACTATTGCAAACTATATTGAAGCTGGAAAAATCAAACCTGTAATCGATCGAGTTTTTCCTTTTGAAGAGGCTCAAAAAGCAATGGAATATTCAGAGTCAGGAAGAGCAAAAGGAAAAATAATTGTAAAAATAAAATAATAATAAAACCTCCATTTAAATCAAACTTTTTGAAAAATGGAGGTTTTGTATTTGCTGTAAAATAGACACAATGCACTGAAGTCCTTACAATAGATTGCAAGGGGAAATATCATATTATACTTTTAGTTAACTTAACAAAGAATACATACGTACAAATACATAATTAAAAAACATAAAAAGGAGGAGATAAGATGACTAAAAATAATGAAGCTGGTTGGAATTTAGAAAATAGTTATGCTACATTACCACAATCATTTTATACAGAAATCCCCCCTACTCCCGTAAGTTCACCGGAGTTAGTTAAACTAAACCATTCATTAGCAATATCTCTTGGCTTTAATCCGGAAGAACTGAAAAAGGAAGTTGAAATTGCTATTTTTGCTGGTAACGTAATCCCAGAAGGCGCTCATCCATTAGCTCAAGCGTATGCTGGACATCAATTCGGACATTTTAATATGTTAGGCGACGGTCGTGCTCTTTTAATTGGTGAACAAATTACTCCTTCAGGAAAACGTTTTGACATTCAACTGAAAGGTTCTGGCCCTACTCCATATTCACGCCGAGGAGATGGTCGTGCTGCACTCGGTCCGATGCTACGTGAGTATATTATTAGTGAAGCAATGTATGCACTTGATATTCCAACTACTCGCAGTTTAGCAGTTGTTACAACTGGCGAACCAACATATCGTGAAACAAAGTTACCTGGAGCAATTTTAACTAGAGTCGCTAGTAGTCATATACGTGTTGGCACATTTCAATATGCTGCAGCTCGTGGTTCTATCGAGGATCTTCAATCACTAGCTGACTATACGATAAAAAGGCATTATCCAGAAATTGAGGCTCATGAAAACCGATATACTGCATTACTACAAGAAGTCATAAAGAAACAAGCAAGTCTCATCGCTAAATGGCAACTTGTTGGATTTATCCATGGTGTAATGAACACTGACAATATAACGATTAGTGGAGAAACAATTGATTACGGCCCTTGTGCATTTATGGACAATTACGACCAAGGAACCGTATTTAGCTCTATTGATACACAAGGTCGCTATGCATATGGAAATCAGCCATATATGGCCGCATGGGACCTCGCTCGACTAGCTGAATCTTTAATACCGATCCTACATGAAGATGAAGAAGAAGCATTAAAAATTGCTCAAGACGAAATTTCAAAATTTAGCGTACAGTATGAAAACAACTGGTTCCTTGGAATGAAAAAGAAATTAGGACTATTTAGCAACGAGGAACAAGATCATTCACTTATTGAGCAACTTTTAAAAATGATGGAAAAACATAAAGCGGATTACACAAATACATTCCGTTCATTAACTCTTGATACTATCGAAAATACAGCTCTATTTGAAAGTCCTGAATTTAAAGAATGGCACAAACTATGGCAATCTCGATTAGAAAGACAAGAGGAATCGAAAGAAAACGCCTACGAAATGATGAAAAATAATAACCCATCAATCATCCCAAGAAACCACCGTGTAGAAGAAGCACTAGAAGCAGCTGTTACAAATGGCAACTATAGCGTAATGGAGAAACTTCTTGAAGCTATATCAAATCCTTATGCGTATTCTACAGATCAAGAAGAATACTGCGTTCCACCTGTCCCGACGAATCGTCCTTATCGTACTTTTTGTGGGACTTGATTGTGTAATATCTTTTAATGTGCTTTCAATTATTGAAGGCACATTTTTATTTTATTCACCATTCACTAATGAAAGGATTATACTCCAACCTATAATATGTATCCCTAACAAAATACCTTTTCTATTTTAGAATAACCATTTCCTCTTCTCTTTTTTTTTATGAAGCAAAACACAATACCAATTATTCCGATTACCCTAATAATAAATTTACTTAACAAATGTTGAGAAATAATATTTCCACTTTTAAGTAGTATCATTTCTGTTATTATATTTTATAAGAATATTCAAAAAAGGAGGAACTTTTATGTTTACATCCACTAAAAGTGAACAAATCACACAGCTGTTAAATAAATGGTACATAGAAATACGATCTAGACATATAAATAATGCAACTCGTCTTAAAGAGCAAATAGATATTAAAATCAATGAAATAAAAACGACTTCTCAAGAGATTGCACAAGATCAAAATCTTTTGCTTTATTATTCTTTATTAGACTTTCGGTATAACTATTTAATTGATAACTTAGGTGTATCTAAAGCAAGTTTTAATCAAGTTGAATCATTTGAAATCCCAACAAATAATTTCTTATCATATTACTACCATTTCTTTAAAGCAATTCATTCTGACGCAGTCGGAAACTATGTACTAGCAAAAGAGCATTATTATAAAGCCGAAGCTTTACTTCAATATGTTCCCGATGAACTTGAAAAGGCGGAATTCTACTATAAACTAGGGTATTCTTACTACGATAATCAACAAGCACTTCAAGCTATTAAAGAAGTAACAAAAGCTAAAGATATGTTTTCTAATCACTCTGGATATGAACTAAATACGGCTTTTTGTGATAACATTTTAGGCCTAGCCTGCACATATTTAAAAGAATGGGAACTAGCCGAAGAACACTTTACAGCTGCAATGGATCAATTCCAAAAAATCAGCGAAAAAAGATTTATTTTAATGGTTCGACACAACTTAGGATGGATGTATGCAACACAAAATCTCTCCGCTTTAGCTATTCGTTATCTTTCAGAAGTTGTTGAACAGTCTCCAACTCACTATAAAGCTATCTATGTTAAAGCAAAAGAACATTACAAAATAAATCAGCCTGATACTGCTCATGACCTAATTGAAAAAGGAATAAATATTTGTAATAAATTAGAACAAAAAGAATATCAACATCGTAATTTCATTTTAAGAGAAATGAACAATAATTCACCAGCTGAAGAGTTAGAAAAAGTAATTCTAGCAGGAATTACTTATTTTAATAACGAAAAATTATATGATAATGTTCAAGAGCATTATGAAACTCTAGCAACTAAATTTCATGAAGAAAATCAACACTCTAAAGCAAGTGAATATTTTCATTTAGCATTACAAGCAAGAAAAAAATCTTTTGAGAAAGGAGCATTAAAATGAAAAAAATACTATTGAGTCTGATGGGAATTATCACTCTATTAACTTTAACAACTAATGTAGTAAATGACACTTCATCTAAAAATTCTGAGATACAAAGAGTTATGTTATCAGAAGGCGACGGTGGTGGTTGATTTTTATAAGCTTTTATAAAATACTTTTGCAATTCCCATTAAAAAAGAAACTTATATAAACACACCTTTCTTTTTTAGTGGGAATTCATTTAATAGCATTTAACTCTAAATGCTATTAAATGAATTCCCACATTATTAAAACCATTTTCTTTTTTATAAAATTGAAAGATTCTTTCCTATATGAATTCTTTTATTATTTCATCCCCCCTCACTTATTACAAAAAACTTCTCATCAACTCCGCAATCCTTCTACTCCCCTCATTACTAACTTTCTCAAGTTCCTCCACAACTAACTTCCTTCTTTCTACAGAATGATTTTGACTTAACTTCGCTTTTCCTTCTATTTTATTTATCTTTATTTTGAATCCAACTATTCCCCTACTTAATCCCTCCATATAATTCGGATCTACATCATTCAGTGAGTAGTTGCTCTTTGGATTTTCATATTTATGTACTAAATCTTGAAGAGAATCTATTAATTCCTGTTCATCTTCAACAAGTTCTAACTCTCCATATACATGCACCACAACATAGTTCCATGTTGGTACTGCTTTATTTGTTTCATACCATGACGGAGAGATGTAACTATGTGGCCCTTGAAAAATAGCTAACACTTGTTGATTTCCACTATCTTTCCACTGCTCATTTGGACGTGCAAAATGCCCGGATAAAGTAAGTGTTTCCCTATTTAACAATAACGGTAAATGCGTTGCGTACGGTGCTCCGTTATGTTGAGAAAATAAAGTTGCAAAACCATTTTGTTCAATAATTTCGTACTTCATCTCTTCATCTTGTATAGTGAAATATTTTGGTATGTACATAAACGCCCTCTTTTCCGATCTTTTATTTCTCATTATATTTAAGTCTCATAGTATTCAACAGGGCCAGTTTGTATTTCTTTTACAATGGCAGCCTTCTATTTCACAAAAACAGGCAGCATGTACTCCATGCCGCCTTAGTTTATTTTTTCTAATATCTTTGTAACAAATGCGGTCTTACCTTCAGTATAACTGGCTCGATTTTTCGACTCTCTTGCTAAACGTTCCTTTAAGCGCCCATATTCAATAGCAACATCGTTATGTTCACGAAGGTAATCCCGAAACGCTACATGTCTTTTCAACTCTTCACTATTCTTATCACACACATATAGATGCTGTTCCATCCAAACTGTATTTTCCTCACTCCACGGAACGAAAGCATCCTTTCTTCCAAACGCCTCTCTCCCTTTGTAACTCCATTCTTCTTGATGATAGTATCCTATCATTTCAAGATTTTTTACTACTTCAGGAAAAATTTCGTCATCTTCTATTACTATATCGATATCTAATATTGGTTTTGATGCAAGTCCTTTAACAGCTGTACTCCCAACATGTTCAATGAATAAAATAAGTTCTTTCATTACATTATTAATGAGAGTTTGTAGTTTATAAAATTCACCTTCCCATTTGACGTTATATTCTTCAATAGTAATTCTCTGTTTCACTTAGCTCTCTCCTCAAACATATGTAAAAACCATTTATAACCTTTGCATATGAGTATCTTTAAAATCCGTCTCATATTTCAATCCATACCCAACCATTCGATCCATTCCAATATGTGCTGTCCATATTAAGCCAATCATAATAACTGTGTCTACCTTAAAAAAGGCACCTATTAGAACGAATAATATGGATATAATATATGTGTGAAACAAATTATATATTTTAGCACCAACGTGATTATTAATCCCATACGCTAACATTGATAAGTCCGGCGCTAAAAAGAACACAAAAAATATAATCCAACTAAATCCATATAATGAATACGTATAAATCGTGGCTAATAAAATAACTAGTCCTTCAAAATGTAAAATACGTTTTTGCATTCTTTATCATTCCTCTACTTCAAATGAAAGCTTACTTCTTATTTCTCTATATTTACTGATAAATCCTCACCACTGAAAGTTTTCTTTGCATTTTTTGACCAAATGGTTGCTAATATCGGTCCTGCGATGTTATGCCATACTGCTGCTAATACACTTGGAAGTGCAGCAGCTGGTCCAAAATGTGCTGTCGCCAGTGCAACACCTAATCCTGAATTTTGCATTCCTACTTCAATTGAAATGGCTCTTCTAGTTCCTTCATCTAGCCCAAGTACAAACGCTGTTATATACCCGAGTAAAAGACCGAATGCATTATGGAGCATAACTGCAATAAAGATAAGAAGGCCTGAAGAAGTAATACTACTTACATTTGCTGAAACAACTGCAGAAACAATAATTATAATTGCTATAACTGATATTAAAGGAATAACTGTCATTCCTTTATTAACGGTATTAGGGAAAAACTTCTTCACTACTAGTCCTAAAATAATAGGCACAATAATGACTTGTACTATAGAAAGAAACATAGACATTGGATTTACTGGCATCCATTGCCCCGCAAGTAATAATAAAATGAGAGGTGTAGCAATTGGTGCTAATAAAGTTGATAATGAAGTCATTGCGATAGACAACGCTAAGTTCCCTTTCGCTAAATAAACCATAACATTTGATGCAGTGCCACCCGGTACTGAACCGAGTAACACTAATCCAGCTGCTAATTCCGCTGGCAGATTCATAACGTAGGCTAGTACGTATGCGACAAGTGGCATAATGATGAACTGCGCACATACACCGATAATAACTGGCAATGGTTTTGTAGCAATGATTTTGAAATCAACAGCCTTTAATGTTAATCCCATCCCAAACATTACCACTCCAAGTAAAATCGTTATGTAACTATTTAACCCGAGAAATGGCGTGGGAATGAAATATGCAATAGCTGCAATACAAATAACCCAAAATGCAAAATATTTTCCAGCTATATTACTTATCGCTTCTAGTACTTTCACCCAATCATCCCCTATCCTTTAATTGAAACACCTTATTCGGATTCAAAATATTTTGCGGATCAAGAGCTTTCTTTATTTTCTCCATTACGAATAATGCCGCCCCATGTTCTTTTTCTTGATACTTTCTTTTTCCAATTCCAACACCGTGCTCTCCTGTACAAGTTCCACCTCGTTTAAGAGCATACAATACGATACTTTCGTTTATTTCATCCGCCTTTTTCACTTCATCTTTATCGTTTGGATCAACCATTAAGAGCACGTGAAAATTCCCGTCTCCTACATGCCCAAGAATACCACCAACAAGACTAACTTTATCTAATGTCTCTTTCGCATGTTGTATTGCGCCAGCTAATTCTGAAATTGGTAAACAAACATCCGTACTCATTAGTTTTTTACCAGGATAACTATGAACGTAAGAATATGCTAAGTTATGTCTTGCATCCCATAATTTATTTCTCGCGGCTGTTTCAGTTTCAAAAGCAACTTCTTTACATTTATGATCAAAAACAATTTCTTTCGTAAACTCAATATCTTGTTTTAGCCCTGCTTCATTTCCGTGAAACTCTAAAAACAATGTTGGCTCTTCTCTATAATTTGTTTCACTGTAATGGTTTACTTGTTTTATTGATAGTTCGTCAACTAGCTCAATTCTCGCAATTGGAATACCAGCCTGCAATATATTTATAACAGCTTCTACTGCATCATTTATAGTTGGAAACGATGCTCTCGCAGCCATAACATGTTCTGGTATGCCGTATACTTTTAATGTTAGCTCTGTAAAGCATCCAAGCGTACCTTCTGACCCTACAAAGATACCATTTAAATGATAACCTGATGATGACTTCGCCGCTAAATTGCCAGTATGTATCACTTGCCCATCAGCAAGAACCACCTCTAAATCACGAACTTGATCACGCATAACACCATATTTCACTGCTGTCGTTCCGCTCGCATTCGTAGCAGCCATTCCACCTAACGTTGCATCTGCACCTGGATCTACACTAAAAAACAGACCGTACTTTTTCAATTCTTTATTGAGCTGAGAACGAGTCACTCCTGGTTGTACTTTCACAAGAAAATCTTTCTCTCTTATTTCAAGTATTTTGTTCATTAATGAAAAATCAACCGTAATCCCCTTTTCATACGGAATTATATGCCCTTCTAAACTGGAGCCTACTCCAAATGGAACGACAGCCCTCCCGTACTGACTCGCTACTTTCATTATCTCTCTAACCTCTTCGGCCGTTTTCGGAAAAACAACTACATCAGGTAAACTACTAGTATGGTAAGATTCATCTTTACTATGTAACTCTCTTACTGTCATATTAACAACTACTTGCTCTTCAGGAAGTACATCCTTTAATTCATTTACTAAACGTTCAATTGTTATTTCCATTACGTACTCTCCTTTTATATTATTTGCGCCACATTAATTATACCATTTTTATACAAAATAATCAGAATAGTAAGATTCATATAATTTCATATAAAAAAAGAACTTGCAGTATTCCCCACAAGTTCTTTTTTATAAAACTAGATTTTAGACGATTTCTTCAATAAAATCATAAACCAAACTAAAGTGAATGCCATCATAGAATGAGAGAACCCTACAATATAAGTTAACCCTTTAAAGTCCGCTCCATTTAATTGAAGAAGCCCTCTCGCTGCCAGCGAGCCTAACATTAATGTTAACGCAATATTATGTAAGATAAACCAGTTATTAAATCCTTTCACTTCATGAAACGCAAATACTTTTGCTAATCCTAAAGCAATTAAAAAGAAGAAAAAGCCAAGTACTAACGTATGCGTATGCAAAAGATTTAATAGTGTAGATCCTAAAATCCCTTTATATTTTCCATACTCCCTAGCAAATATCCCTGACAATAAACCAATGATTAAATAAGTAAACGATGCATTATATAATTTCTTCATTATGTACCTCCTTGAGTAGAATGTGTAGTGTGTCATATTTAGTAATAATGATAGTTATATAGTAAAAACTCCTAGTTTCCTAGGAGTCATTGTATAAGTATCTCACTCTTTACAGTTAATCCTAATTATAAAATATCCTTCTATACAAAACAATCGAACTTTATGTGAACAAGTAGAGCTCAATTAAAATAACTTGCACTTTTATTTTGCACAATCCATACTAATTGTTATAACTTTGAAAGGTGGTGCAATAGATTGATAGTTTTAGAAACTGAACGTCTCAATCTTCGTTGGTTTGATATAAAAGATGCTCCGTTTATTCTTGAATTAGTTAACGATCCTGCATGGATTCAGTTTATCGGTGATAAAGGGGTTAGAAACTTAGAAGATGCAACAAATTATATTTTAAACGGGCCAATCGATATGTATAACAAAATTGGCTTTGGCCTTTACTTAGTAGAACGAAAAGAAGATCTCACGCCACTTGGTATGTGTGGCCTTATTAAAAGAGATTCATTAGAAGATGTTGATATCGGCTTTGCCTTTTTAGAAAAATTCCGTTCAAAAGGATATGGCTATGAATCTGCCTCTGCGGTAATGGAATATGGAAAAAATGAACTGGGGCTTAAACGTATTGTAGCAATTACTTCTATAGATAACACTGTTTCAGGAAAGCTTTTAGAAAAAGTAGGATTACGATTCGAAAAAATAATTTCAGACTCAGGAGAAGATCTAAAATTATTTGGGTATAACGCATAATAAAAAAGGTCGCCATTCACGGCGACCCTTTTACTATTTCACTTCTACCGTATAATTCCCTGTTCCCCCGCCATACTGATATACATGTAAATAATACTTCCCTGGATACGTATAGTAATTACCTACTAATTTATTTCCTTGTTGCTGAGCATACGTAACATAATTATTTAAATCTGCTTCTGAATAAAGAACCCAGTTTACCCCAATATTATTTTCCTTCGTTACGTTAATTTGAAGGTTTTTTGCAGTTTCTACATTTATTTCAAAGTAATCACTTGTATCACCGTTTCCTAAACTAGCACGTAAAACTTGATTTAAATGCAATTTATTCGCTGTCTGGAATGAATTGTTTGGTTCTTTTTCTACACTGTTATCTTCTTTCTTTTGAACAGTTACACTCGTTGTATTCGTATTAACTGCTCCTTTATCATCTGTTACTGTTAATTTCGCTGTATACGTTCCTTCTTTTGTATATACGTGAGTTGGATTTTGTTCACTACTTACAGTACCATCGCCAAACTCCCATTTATAAGAAGTAATTTTCCCATCTTCATCTTTTGATCCCTCACTTTTAAACGAGATTGCTTCATTCACATTTCCGCTATACGGACCATTAATAACCGCAACTGGCGCTTTATTCACTGCACTTTCTTCTGTATTAATGCCGTGGAACACAACATCATATTCAAATTGCCCTGATGCATTTACACGATAATTTACAAAGTAAGCTGTTACTGTTTTATAGCCTGTCCATTCTTTTGCACTTAAACGTTTTAACGTATCATTAACATTTTGCGTAATTGTTTTCCAGTCTTCATATTCTCCTTTTGCAGCAGTTCCTGTATATGTTCCTTTTAGTGTAAATGTATTAAAGAACTGTGATTTGTTTTTCTTTACTGATACATTACTTAATTTTGCTTCCGCTGTAATTTCTGTCGCAATATCCGAAACTGGTTTCGGTGCATGAGTTGCTAAATAATCGTCTGATACTAATGGAACATTATATTTCTCCCGATTATCTACTAACATTTGCATGTAGTCTTGATACTCTTTATTTAAATTCGCATCTTTACTTAAAGCAGAGCGATATGCATCATATACTGTTACATCATTTTTCCTAATAAGATCATGAACTTTATCAAACATATCGTATCTCTTATTGTACATATACGATTGTAAAGCAAAGGAATAATTATAGAAATCCCACGTTCCATACTTTGCATTTAACGTTCGCTCTGCCGTATAACGTTCTGCTGGATTCGAAGATAGTCCTCCTATAATGCTCTTTCTTGGAACGACGTTGTCCGTTCTCGTTGCACCTGCAAAGAACTCAGCATTCCCTTCTTCAAACCAAGATAATCTCTCATTCTCATACATCTTACCTTGCCCCCAAAGTCCTGGCACTTCATATCTACCTTGTAAGTAATGCGTGAACTCATGTCGGAACAATTCTTCTAAACTATAAATACTTTCTTCTGGCGTACGTTCATAAGTAAAAAACGTACCTGTTCCTTCTATATAAAGACCGCCGTTATTCGTTTCATATCCGTACAATTGACGGTTAAATTGATATTCAGCTGGACTATTATAAATAACCATTGTTAATACATCATCTGGATTTCCTTTTTCTAAAGGTTGATCACTTTCAACCGTACGATGGAATTGTGCCTTCACTTCTTTTGCTGCCCAATATAAACGTTTCACTTTCTCTTCAGTCACTTTATCTCCGGCTTTTAAAACAATTGCCCCATCATCAAACGTATACGTTTTTGGCAAATATTTTTTCTTACCATCTTCTCGTATTTGATCTAAATCAACCACTTTACCATTTGCATCTTTCCCGCCATAATTCGTCGTAATTTGCTCAGCTGCTACGAAATATTGCTCACCTAAATATGGGTAAATTTTCATCGCATCTGTTACAACTTGCAATCCTTTCGTCCCTGTACTATGGAACATACCGAGTCTACCTGTATAATAGATCCCATTATTAATAAGCCATCCGTTTTTCGCTGTAACTGTTCCCATCAACGCAAATCTACTTAACTCATTAATATAACTATCTATTTTTTGATACCACATTGTATCTTTCGGTGCTTTATTCGTATCGTACAAATACGACTGAATATCATAATCGACACCTTGCATAATATCGTACACTGCATTACCTGCTGAACTATTATCTATAAATGTAGAAAGATTATCATTATATTGCTTGAAAATGTTCGCAGCTGATGAAATCGTTTCCTCATCACTAGAAGCGTTTCCTATTAATTTTCCATATGATGATACAACTTTATTTTGTTCTAACGTACCGAGTTTGAAATTTGAGTTTTGAGAAATCGTTTTCAATGCAGGTAAACACTTGTCATGATAGCTTCGTTCATTAAGTTTACTTAGTTCTGTATGATAAAACCCTAAATAAAACCCAGAGCGTAATACCTCTACTAACGTTTCAATCCCTTTTGAATCATCCTTCGTATAAGTTTGCCCTTGCTGCTTCAATTTATCAATAATCGCCTGCATCCTACTATCATTTTGATAGAATGCAAGGCTGTCCTTATTAAACTGAAATAGCCCCGTAATTTGCTCCCAATTAATAGTTACGAGCAAATCTACTAACTGCTGATTACTTAATTGATTCAACTCAGCAATTGTATATGTTTTCGCTACAGCTAATTGCTGACTTTCTTTTTTTACTTCTGGTGGTCTTTGCGATAAATCGGCTAATTGTAGCCTTTTCTCAAACGATTTGTTTTCTAGTACTTTGGATGAGTGTGCTAACTCTTGCATCGGCAATTGTACACCAACTGGCTCCATTTTGAGCACATTTCGATAAGAAACTTGTTCCCCCCTAGTATCCTCTGCCGATATGTTCCCTTGAAAACTACCTAACATTAAACTAGCAAAACTTACCCCTACTAACATTTTTTTGAATAGCCTTTCATAATCTCCCCTACCTTACATTTTTTAGTGTACCACTCCATTATTTAACTATTCTGTCTATTTATTATGTATTGAGAAAAAATAAGGTAACGTTCACACATGTATCTATTCAAAGCAAAATTAACACTTGACTTCCCATACGATTCGTGTCAAAAAAGGATAGATAATAGCGAAATTCCTGCTACATCTATCCTCTTTTTCAACGCTATGATTTTAACTTTATAAACGTGACTTCCGGTAATGTTTGCATATGCTGAATAAATGCATTCTTTTCTTCAGGTGATATATTTTTCAGCTTCATTCCTACCTTATAAACTACACCTGTATCTCACTGTAAAGTTTCAACTTCATATGAAAGTATTGGAATACCTTTCACTTGTAGCGTTTCTAATATTTGTTGTACCGCTTCATGCTTATTAATACAAATTTGCACTGTTATATTTTGCGGAAATAAAAATTGCACCTTAAAAATACGACTTACAATCTCTAAACCAATTAAAACGAGAATCGTAGCTCCAATCCCTACTACATACATACCCGCTCCAATCGCTAATCCAATTCCTGCTGTAGCCCATAAACCAGCCGCTGTCGTTAATCCTTTCACCGCCTGCTTTTGAATAATAATTGTACCTGCACCTAAAAACCCCACTCCACTAACAACTTGCGCTGCAATACAACTTGGATCAAGAGACATATGATCTTCAAATATAATATCTGAAAAGGCATATTTCGAAACAACCATTATTAAAGCACTCCCTACCGCTACGAGGAAATGAGTCTTTAATCCAGCTTCTTTTGATCGAATTTCCCTTTCAATACCAATTATTGCTCCTAATAAACCGGCAACACCGATTCGTATAATAAAATCAATATGTAAGCTCACGGACACTTCCCCCTTTCATTCATTATAGATAGATAAAATAAAAATTATCACAAACATCCTTTTATCGATATGAAAGCATTTCATTAAAATACACTTAATATCTCATTCTATTTATGTTAATATTTAAAATATTAACATAAATAGAAACAACCTACTTTTCATATGAATACTTTAAATTTTAAAGCGTAACTAATTTTTAATTTAAAATGGAATGTAGGTTGCATGAAATGAGATTGAGAAAGTTAGGAAGACGCTTTCATTTCGTGCCGTGATTTTTTGGAAATAATACACAAATAAAAGGAGCTTACTAACAATGAACGTCACTTTACTTACACCTACTACTGATTTACAAAAAGAATACTTAGATTTCTATAACGAATGGAAAGATAGCGGTGAAACGATGATTCCATGGGTTATTTCAAAAGACCCTTCTAACTTCCCAAATATGATTCAAGAACTGCTCGATGCACATAACGGAATAAATATTCCTGAAACTTGGGTACCAGATTCTACGTATTGGCTCGTTACAGATAATAATAGAATTTTAGGAGCTGTTAATATACGTCATAGTTTAACTGAACATCTATTTAACGCTGGAGGTCATATCGGTTATGGCATTCGCCCTTCTGAAAGAAAAAAAGGTTATGCTACGAAGCTACTCGAGTTGTCATTAGAGAAAACGAAGGAATTAAGTATTCCGAAAGCGCTTGTCGTTTGCGATGAAGTGAATACAGCTTCAGAAAAAACGATTTTACATAACGGCGGTCTCCGTGATGAAGATTTCACTGAAGAAGATGGTAATGTTGTGAGAAGGTATTGGATTGAGCTCTAAATAATCAAAAACAAGCCAGAAAGTGATTACACACTTTCTGGCTTGTTTTATACTGCTTCTATTTCAAACTGGACTGTAATACCACTTGGGTCTACTACAGTAAATCCATTTGGAGTTTCATTTATTTCGTGTTGTTTTTCTATTAATCTTTCTTTTACTTCATCTAAAGCTTCTTTATGCGGTAGTACAATCGTATACACTTTTAGTCCAGTTGCATGTGTTGGTGGGTGCGGATTATTTACCCCGTTCCACGTATTTGCACCGATATGGTGATGATAGCCTCCTGCCGAAATAAATAAGCAATCATCTTCACGCTGTTGTACTTCAAAACCTACTGTATCTACATAAAACTCATGTGACTTCTCAACATCAGCTATTCGTAAATGTACGTGCCCAACCACCGTTTCGGCTGGTAGGCCATCAAACTCATAATCAACGAGCGCTGCTAGTTCTTTTAAATCAAGTGGCGTACTTCCTCCTGGCCCTTCTCCCCACTGATCTCGCGGTCGGTCTGCATAAATCTCGATACCATTTCCTTCTAAATCTTGTAAATAAAACGCCTCACTATACGTATGATCACTTGCACTATTAAATCTTGAAATTGGCAAAATTTCATTTGAATATGTATAACGTCCTTCTTGCTCAGCCGGACTATCAATTACCTTTTTATTGCGAATAACACCGAATAGCGCTGAAGCAAAAGCCTCACGAGTCGGAACTAAAAAAGCAATATGGTATATGCCGGTCGTACGTGGTTCTTGCAATACCCCATCCTCTAACTTTTCAAGTACAAGTAACGTATTCTTACCACCTTTTCCAGCCAAGTATGCTTTATTCCCCTCTTGCTTACTTACCTCTAACCCTACTACATTCTCATAAAAAGCAATTTGACGCTCTAAATCTTTCACTTTAAATTCCACATGACCAATACGTGTTTTTGGATGAATTTGTACCATGAATAACTTCCTCTCCTAGTCCTTTATACTTTTCATAATAAATTAACATAGCCGTTACTATGAAGGATACAACTAAAAACAAACTATGTAAATAAGAAAAATCAGAATTAATAGTTTTCAAGGGTCGTTAATGACAAAAAAGCCATCTCCTCCGAAAATCAGAAAGAGATGGCTTCCATTATACAAACTATAAATCTATTATCTTATAACTATAACGCTTATTTCATTTTATGTACTTCAGCAACTAACTTTCCGCCTTGTATGCCCATATAAAGCTTAACAGGAGCATCATTAGTGTTTTCAAACACTAAGTCTAAATATGGATATGCAATTGTAGCATCTCTTCCCTGCGGGACATAACCTACTGTTTTAGAATGTGTAGTTCTCTCTACCATTTTTAAACCAGCTTGATCTGCTGCATTGTATAGAGTTGATGATGTTTGACAAACGCCACCACCATAACCATCTACTAATTTACCATCTACAATTTCTTTGCCTAATTGATATCCTTTATCTGGCGTTGTATCACCGATTAATGCATTGAAAGAGAAACGGTCTCCCTTCGCTAAAACAACCCCATTTATACTCGCCGCAGACAAACGAATATTTTCAATTCGGCCTCCTGCTGAGCCACCTAAATTCGTTTCATATCTACCAACTACAGTACCACTCCCTTGAGCATCACTTAGTGTTGCTACAGGTTTTTTCTCCACAATTGGTAACTGATAAGAAGAATCCCACATACCTACATTTAATAATTTGTCTACTAATTCTTTTTCCATTAATTCATAAGAAGGCTTTCCTTCTTGCCATGATCCATCAGGAGCTATACGCGAAGGGACCATCTTTTTGTCAACGCTTTTCCCAACTTCACCTGCAACCTTCGTTACGGATTTTTTGAATTTCGCCTCATCTTCAAAATAACCTAAACTCGACAAGTCTATTTTTTTCACTTCAGTACCAGTACGCCCATCCACTAAGCTAATTGAATCCTGTACATCAGCCTTAGCCTCTACAACATTCCCACCAAAATCACTTACTAATGCCACATCACTTACTTTTGTACCACAACCACTTACTACAGCTATGCATAGCACCCCTACTAATATACCCTTTACTTTACGTAGCAATATACTCTCTCCTTTTCCCCAACATCATTTCTTATGTATTATTTCATTTTTATGTATGTTTTGTTACAATCATTTTACAATATATTTAGAAAATGTTACAAGTTTTTTTCACTCTATTTAAATTACTCTTTTCTTTTGTAAATGTCTATACATATTTATATAAATTTTTGAGTTTGATAACATTGTAACTTTTATGTAACCTATCTCTATCCAGTATATACCATTCACTAAGTGAAATACAAATTAAAAACACTATTGTTTTACCTCTTTATTCACCTACATAAGTCTGTAACTATACTACTGATCCCTGCATTACTCATAAGTAAATACACCCTCTCGTTTCTTCATATATGGGTATTTGCCGTGTCACCTCTCCGCTTTTACACATACATTATGGTGAATTTAACCTAATTTAAAGAAATGGAGGATGTTTTTATGTACCCCTACAATCCATATGATCCATATAATCAATATGCGTACCAACAACCACAATATGACTTACAAGCACAATACCAATCCTATATAGATCAAGCAGAGCAAGCGAATCCATATGATCAAAATCGCCAATTTCAACTTCCAATCTCTTTTCCTGGTACTGGAAACCGTCAATTAGAAAGACGAGTAAATGAGCTTGAGCAAAGAGTACGTCAACTAGAAAACACAGTTGAGCGTCATACACGTAGATTAAACCGCTTAAATCAGCGTTTACGTACAGTAGAAAATAGACTAAACATTCCATTTTCAGCATTAGAAGACGGATTTTAATTTCGAAAATAACAAATATATAAGGAAGGGACTCCCCCTTCCTTATATAAATTGACGAAAGTTTTTTCCATCTCTATACTGATAAGAGTTAATGAAATGAAACAAGGTGATAAATATGGATTTTGAAATAAATTTTCTTTCCTTTTATGTAGTGCAAGTAGAAGGAAAAGGCGAAGCAGTTGATAAGCGCTATAAACATTTTCAAACATTAGACGCTGAAGAGTATGAAGATAGCTCTTTAAAAGAATTTTTGAATGGTGAATTATTAAAGATATCAAAACGAAAAGTAGAACGTCATGCAAAAACGGAACAAGCTCCAACGAAGATCGGTCGCTTTATTGTAGAAGAAGGACATGAATTAGATTCAAACCCTCATTACAACCTGTTTAATCGTATTCGTTTTGCAGAAACAAAGGAAAACTTCAAAGATATGAGCGAACCTCTCGTTTATACATACCTCGATACAAGTGCTGTACGTGGTGGTGTATTTTTAATCGCTCAAGCAAAACTACGCAAATACTTTGATGATCCATTCGTTTTCGTTATGAAATGTGACTTTGAACCGAAAGTTGCTTCTATTTCAGATGAATCAACACTGATTCGTAACGTTGAAATGGCCATCACAACCAAAAACATGAAATCTATCCAATACCCGTACATGCCTGAAGAAGGTATGGTCGAGCCTGGCGAACTAAAAATACACCAGGCATCACACGCCCGCTACTTTGAAGACTTCTTAAAATTCGTCGAGTACGAACGCTCTATGCCTGAAATTATGAAAACACAAGTAATGGACATGGTATATGATCAGATTGAAGATGTATTTGAAGAAGGTACAGAAGAACGCGAACAGTTCGACCAAGCAATGGAAGTATGGGCTGCAAGTCCGAAACGCGAAATTATGGAACAATTTTCAACAGAAGAGGTAATGGAAGCTACCGCTCAAATCGTCGAGCACGCCCCTGAAGTGGAATTAAAGCTAAAAGCAGATCATATCTCTGTGAAGGCGTTGCTGGCTGATTTCGGCGATCAAATACATATTGCGAAGGTAAATGACCGATACGTATTAATGATCGAAGCTGATACACTTACGTTTGAGAAAGGGTTCTCTCCGATTGAGTTTTTAAAACCGGATGAATTGCAAGATGTGATTGAGCGAATTGAGAATAAGCAGCAGTATTCGTATGATCCGAGTGGGATTGAATAAAACTCTTTTATAAAAAATGACTAATAAAGTGTTTAAAATAACAATTATGTGTCCGCAAGCGTGACCACGTTTGTGACCATGCATTACTAACATTTTCGGCTCTAACATTGAATAAGTGCTTCCATATAACTATTTTTTACTGAGCGCTATTAACAAGCGCTCTTTTTTTGGACTTACTTGACGTTTACATTAAAAACCGATTCTACTAAGAATCGGTTTCTCTGCTTTATAACAAAATATGCTTATTTTTTAAATTTTTTTGATCCAAGATGAAATTTGTTGCAGAATCTAATAAATTCGTTCTTTGTTGTACAAACGCATTTCCAGTCGAGATATCCTCTTCAATATTTTCTCGTATACCACGTATTAGAAATTCTTTTACTTTTTACTTGTAGGCCAAGCCCTTCTATAAACTTTTGATGGTTTTCCTTTAAGTCACTATGTATTTTGTTAAAATGAAAATTTCACTTTACTACCTCAAATTTATTGTACTCGTAAAAAGATAATTGAAAACGATATTTTGGATGCTCTCTCACCCAATCGTAGGCTTCTTCTAAAATATCCATTTTGTTTTGTGAGTCATTAAGTTCACTACATTCGTCCCTTTTCTGTTTGCACAGAGGACAGAATCCATCCACTATCTCGGCACTCATCGCATTAATAGTTCTTCTTTCTAAGTCAACTAATAGACGAAGAATAAGAGAATGTTCTGCTTCTGTAGTCACCATCATTTCAGCAATCCTATCCTCATTCCAAAAGACACCGTTTAATTCCATATTTACGTTGACATCTTTAATATCCAAGTTTATCATCATCGCATCTCCCATGTATAAAATGCTTACCTTACTCTTCAATTTTAATCTTTAATACACCACGGTTTAACGATATGTTAAGCTTTTTCCAATTCTTCTTCTTTGCTATAAGAGGAAGTGTAATTAAAGCAAAAAGTGATGTGAATATAATACCAACAACTAAAACGGTTAAAATGTTAAGGATTGCTTCCATTTAACTGTACCTTCTTTCATTTCTATGAGTTCTTATTTTATTAATACATTTTAAAATTCTTACTGCACCTTAATTTTCAAAGCAATTATAATGACTCAATTACAACAACAAGTTTATTCCCATTTAATATGAATACATTATTCACCCGTCAATACGATGACATTAAATTTATGTAGTTAGAAATGGAGAAGAATGTCATTTAACCTCTGTATTCTCCTCCATCTCAGCCAAATACCTAAGCTGCCGCTCTGCCTTTCTCACTGCAGTAGGAAAGTGTTTTTTTAGAAGTTCTACTGCAGATTCACTTATATAATATCTTTCCGTTATACTTTCCCACGTGTCACTACTTTCAAATGCACTCCAT
Organism: Bacillus mycoides; assembly: GCF_001757995.1. GTDB lineage: Bacteria > Bacillota > Bacilli > Bacillales > Bacillaceae_G > Bacillus_A > Bacillus_A mycoides_B. The sequence continues at coordinate 83,497 of NZ_LXLV01000057.1, forward strand.
ACAAAAGGACGCTCTGCACTTTTCTTCATTTCTTTAAATGCCCATTTTCGCATCTTTTTTTTCGCTTTTTCTGTTAGTTTTCCGTTCTTTACAAGTTCAAGCTCACCATGTCTCTTGTATCGCTTATTAATATCTCTCTCACTATATGCTTTAAGAAATATATTCGCTGTATTCTCAGCATCTGCGAAAGCACGATGTTGCCTACCTTCCCATGTTAAATCAAGCTGCTCCACTGCAAATTGTAAACTTGGTGTATGCTCAAATAATTCTTCATACGCTTGGAAAACAAATTTTTGCACATCAAATCTGCTCTCTTTTTCCATGCATGGGCATTCTACACCATGTAATGTACAATCGTGAGATAGAAAACGATAATCTTCTTTTCCCCATGAAATAAATATAGAATCTTCTCCGATAAACTTAATAAATTTCTCTATAATTTGAGGGAACTTCTCTACACCAATTAAATCTTTCTTTGTAATTCCAGTTAATTTTGTTGTATGACGAGTTAATGGGGCACTTGGTTTTACTAACTCTGAAAATTCTCCAATAATCTTCATTGTACTCACATCTATTTTTACAGCTCCAATATCAACTATTTCTGACGGATCTTCCGATTTATACGGTCTAAAATTCCTTTCAATATCAAACACAATGAAATGTGTAGCGTTTTTCAATTTATTTACCTCTTTCTAAATTCCTTTTCACACAAATACTTTATTTTCAGTATTTATTTATTAATGCACTTTATGCATGAAATACCTCGTGTAAAAAAAACAAAAATTCAGTCTTATTATCATATGTACATTGGAGGATATTCAATAAGAACGCAAAAAAAAAAGAAGGGCAAGCCCTTCTTTTTTTTCATAATTACTTCTTGTTTACGTTTGTAGCTTGAGGTCCACGGTTACCTTGTTCTACTTCGAAAGTAACTTCTTGACCTTCTTCTAAAGATTTGAATCCGTCGCCTTGGATAGCTGAGAAATGAACGAATACGTCTTCTCCGCCTTCAACCTCGATGAAACCGAAACCTTTTTCTGCGTTAAACCATTTTACTTTACCGTTTTGCATTTAAAAAATCCTCCTACAATGTACCTATATGTACATATTCATTTTCAACCACTTTACAATAATACTTCATATATTAAAAAACTGCAACCCCAGAGGAGATTTAACATTGCTATCCTCCTCGGAAGTTACAGCTCATTTAAATCTCTATATTATTAAAAGTAAAATGGTTTAAAGTAACTATATCATATCAATATAATAAAAGTAAAGTTTTTTTTAAGCTATACAGCTTTTTTCTTCCACTGCATCGCTTTTAATTCACCTGATCCAGCTACAACATAGCCTTCTTTTTCATTAACAATACGCCAACCATGCCCTTTAACCGAATCACATACTGTAACAATTCCTTCTTCAAGAAGCACACGGCAAACATTGCTAATCCCCGCCTTATTTTGCGTTGACGTTGTATATAACACATGTTGATCTACACTTAAATCTAAATAGCTACTAGCTTTTTGTTCACTTTGACATGTATGCCAACATATTTTTTCATTCTCAATACTCTCATCTATTTTACAAAAAGAAATATTCCCGCTAATTCCCCTGCACGATCCACTTGCCGCTACTAAATAGGAATTATGTATAGTCAACGCAGAAATCATCTGGTTCATCGCTATTTTAATCCTTTTTAATTTACGTGTCTCTAAATCAAAAAGCCAAACACCACCATATTTAGTATGTATTTTCGTACCGATAAATAAGTAATGTTTATATAAAAATAATGATCGAATAGATGGTGCCTCGCTACCGTAATTAAGAAATGGCTGAATAGTCTCCCATGTGGAACCAAAATTATTAGAATGATACAGTGTTTTATCTCCATGAGCAATTACTGTTCCATTTTCATTACTACATACATTCCAGCTCGTTGCTTTCGTTGGAAAGCGCTGGATCGTCCACGTTTCTCCACCATTCATACTACGAATAAAAACTCCTTCGTCTCCTACTCCGTAAACTACGTTATCTTCACTATGTAAATCTCGAATTCGTTTTTGGAATCCAGTTAAAATCTGTTTCCATTCTCCATCTTTTTCAATGAATAAACCATTATATGTAGTAGCTAACAAAAGCTTTCCATCTCTTAACTTTGTAATAGCAGTTGCACTTAACATTGTTTCCACGTTGACACTCCCATTCTTAGAACTTCTCGGCAAAAGCAATTGCAAAATCACTGCATTTTTCAACGTCTTCTTTATCTTCTGGAGCTAATTCAATTTTCAATCCTTCTTGTACAAGTTCTGCCCCGCATTTTACAAGACGTTCTTCAAATATCGTTACTGCTTCACAAAACAGTTCATACGCCGTATCACCTGATCCAAAAACAGCCACTTTTTTACCCGTTAAATCTATATTTTCTAACTCATCATGGAAATCTTCCGCTTCAAATGGTAATTCACCATCACCCCACGTATAAGATCCTAAAATGATTCCATCATAAGCTAATAATTCTTCAGCATCCATACCTTCCATCTCTTGTAATACTACTTCATGATCAAAGGCATCTAAACTTACTTTAATTAAATCAGCAATACTCTCTGTATTGCCTGACATACTTGCATACGCTATTAAAATTTTCGCCACTTTGGTATCCCCCTCTTACAATAAATGATTCTCATTCTCATTATATTAATAATGAGAATCAGTTTCAATTATATTTTTTGCTATTTTATTTAATTCCATAAAAAAAAAAGAACAGATGACTATACAATCATCCGTTCTTCTTTATTACTTTTTAAAAATACCAAATGGTTTTCCAACTGGTAATACAACTTTTCCGAAGTGTGTATTTAACACGGCTGCTGCTGAACCATAGAAAGATAATAATGAAATACATAGTTCAGAATACGCTGCTAAATTATGCATTGCGTGCGGCATAACACCTAAAGTACTTAATGAAAGACCGATAAATAAGAAATCAATAAGGACAAAAATCATAAATAATACTTTATGTGTTTCCATTGCACCAATTGTCATAAAGATCGTGAAAATCAAGTATCCGATAAAGGCTACACCCAGCTGTTTTGAATCTGCAGTTTGGGCTAATTTTTCGCCAAATACTCCAAGTTGAATTAACCAAGTCATTCCAACACCTAACCAAAATAGGCCGTACGCACCAAATGCTGTTGTACCGAACGTATTGTTGTGCTTTGCATCGTGGATGCATGCAAAGATTTGTGCAAATCCTCCTAAAAAGATTGCCCATGGTAATACAAGTGAAACGCCATCTGTTAAGCCTAACTTTTGAGACGATGCTACAAGTGTTACCATCGCTAATCCAAATAGACCGATTCCAGATGGATCTGCTGTTGTCATTTTCACATGATGTGTAGTAGTTTGATTGCTCATATAAACCTCCTGATTATAAACATACTCGAATACAATACTTAAATCAGAAGGCTATGTCAATGGTTTTTTTTGTATGTTGTCAGACCTTATATTCCATAATAATCGAATATACATTTGGCCACATCATAAGGTTTTACATTTAAGTTTGGTAACTCATTTATCGGCGTCCATATTGGAATATAACTCCCTCTATCTTTCAGCTCGAACTCCTCGCCTTTACCACTTCCGAAAACTCCACCTATAATATGGGCATTATAATAATACTCCGTACCTTTATACTCCACCTTTGCTATCAGATGCTCCACTTGTATATGTACCCCTAATTCTTCATAAACCTCTCGCTTCGTTGCTTCTTCAGGTGTTTCTCCTTCTTCAATTCCCCCGCCTGGGAAAACAAAATACATCTCACCTTCTCGAATACGTTTTATAAGAGCGATTTTACCGTCCTGTACAATAATAGCTGCACCGCGATTTCTTCTCACTTTATTACCTCAACACCAATCGCAACTGTTCCCCATTCTTTTTCTTGTTCTTTCGTATATATTTCGTATGTGTTTTCTAACATTTCTTCTATACTAAGTTCTTCACGATCAAATAATTTCTTATCAATATGTTCATACATTTTTTTAAAGCTCTCATATCGCCTGATTTCTGTTACCTTTACAGCAATTATTTCTTCCGTAACAAGATTAGTAAATACAATCTCATCACCTTGTTTTATTTGTTGACGCTTTTTATCATACAATCTAACTTCAAATACTTTTTTGCCCGAATTAATAGATTGAAACGGTTCATTATATAGTCCCATTTGATGTCTCATATTTTTCACTCCCTTCCATTAGTTTAACATGAAGCAGTTATTGTAAGATTCGCTTCATTCAAAAAGAACTTGTACATTTTTAGCTCATGCAGAAATATTCATCTTCCTTCCGCCGATAAAAGGCACACAATCACCTCATTTCATTTACGTAAAAAGTGCTCTATACTATACAATATAGACAAACTATACAATGTACGTCATCCAACAAAATTCCGCACATACGAGAGGAGTTTATAAAACTATGCGCTACGTTATCGTAACAGGAACTTCACAAGGTTTAGGTGAGGCAATCGCCGCACAATTGTTAGAAGAAAATACGAGCATCATCTCTATTTCTAGGAGAGAGAATACAGAACTTACAAAACTCGCAGAGCAAAAAAATAGCAATTGTATTTTTCATTCCGTAGATCTTCAAGATGTACATAATTTAGAAACTCACTTTAACGAAATTTTTTCATCTATTGAAGAAGATACTGTTTCATCTATTCATTTAATTAATAATGCGGGCACGGTTGCTCCAATGAAATCCATTGAAAAAGCAGAAAGTGAACTATTGATTACGAACGTTCAAATTAATTTAATCGCACCAATGATCCTTACTTCCACTTTCATGAAACATACGAAAAACTGGAAAGTAGATAAACGCGTTATAAATATTTCATCTGGCGCAGGAAAAAATCCTTACTTTGGTTGGGGAGCTTACTGTACGACAAAAGCCGGTGTAAATATGTTTACACAGTGCGTAGCTACTGAAGAAGCAGAAAAAGAATATCCTATAAAAATCGTTGCTTTTGCACCAGGTGTTGTTGATACAAATATGCAAGCGCAAATTCGGGAAACAAATAAAGAAGACTTTACAAACTTAGACCGCTTCATCACATTAAAAGAAGAAGGAAAGCTACTGTCACCTGAATATGTGGCGAAAGCTATTCGTAACTTACTAGAAACTGAGGAATTTCCGCAAGGTGAGGTCATTCGAATTGATGAATAATAGGAGCTGTATTTTATAAATATATATACTCTTAAATAAGCATTGACTTTGAAATCCCGTATAACTACTAAGCAATACGGGATTCTTCATTTCACTATGTTCAGCTACTTCTCTTATCTATCCATTTTCAAATGATACGCTCCCTGAAGTGTCGACTGTAAATTTTTTGCTCTTTTTGAGATAAAAGTAGTCCAAAATCTTTCTCCAATTTCAGCGAGTTGATTCGGTGTATAAACATTATTTTCAAACTCACCCCAGCACCCATCTTTTGTTAGCTTATCCCAGAAAATATAGTCTGCAAATTTTCTATTTTCTTTCGGAACAGCTGAACCCATAGACTCAAGCTTCACTAAATCTGGGCATAACCACATTGCTGTACATACAGATAATAATCCTCCATGCACCTCATTCAAGTGTTCCAATCCGGCTTCTATCAGTGATTCTTCCCATGCCATATTGCGATGTGTAGTAATTAGCAAAATATCTTGATGTTTATAATTCATATATTTAACAAATACCGCTTCCCAATATGCACCACCATGACCATTACATAGTACAAATTTCTTAAAACCTTGCCTTGTTAGATTAACTACTATCTCCTCTAACATTGCAGTTAAAATATTAGGGCTTACAGTTATTGTTCCTTTACAGTTCGCATGTTCTTCTGATGTATTAAACGGTATAGTTGGTAAAACGTACGCATTTAATACTTTTCCAAATGATTCTGCACACTTCTCTGCTATCAATGTGTCTAAGTGCATCGGTAAATATGGACCAAATTGTTCTGTTGCACCAACCGAAATTATAGCTGTATCCGTTCCGCTCTCTACTAATTCCCTTGTACTATTTTTATAACTTGAAATTGTAGATGCATACCTCCATAAATCCTTATTTGCATATGTATTATTCAAAAATCAACATACTCTCCTCATTCAACCTAACTACCGAGGTTAGTTAATTAAGAAAAACAGCAACACTTTTTATGTTAACCTCCATCACCAGACAAAAAAACTAATATTCTGATAATAATACGAATTATCTCTTTATTACTTATTCGATTAGATAAAAAAGATAGTAGGGATAATCAATCCTTACTATCTTTTTTATTCATATATTCAATTAAAAATAAATCATTTTATTCTATTCCTCTAAAAATATAAGTACCGACTCCATAATCTTCTCATAACCAATTTCTTGATATATTTTATTCGATGTCGGATTTGCTAGATCGGTATATAATGTCGTTGTTTTGTAACCTTCATCTAACATACGTTGACTAAGTGCGGCTACACAAATAGATGCATATCCTTTTTTTCGTTCTTCTTTCGGCGTATAAACGAAATTGACTGTTATATTATTTGTAGTCGGTCTCGTTTTTGCAGCTACAGAGACTAGTTTTCCGCCCACCTCCAGACCAAATAGACGGTTAGTAGTTATTAGTGTATATGCAGTTTGTTTTGCTTCTTCTTTCGTAGTAGGAAGCTTCACATCTTCACAAAATTGATATATCCACTGTTCTATTAATGGCAGCTCATCACTATTTACTGCACGAAAAATTCCATCTCCGCTCCACTTCTTCTTTACTCGTTTTAATTCATATACACCTTGTTCCATTCCAAGTGTAGTTTTTTTCCGTTCTAATATCGCAATTTCTTCAGCTAACTTCTGTATGACTTTCTTATTACCAATGAAACCAGGAATATCTGGATATACTTTTGTTAACTCCTTTGCAAGTTCCGCTATATCCTCTTCCGCAATTTCAGACGTAGCAACAATCATTTGTTTCTCCACAGTTTGAAGAAATACAACCGTAACTTCTTCTCCTTGTTTCGCTACTGCCATAAATATCGGTTCTTGAACAACTTGTAATACACCTAATAGCAAATTATTTTCCTGCTCGTTCTTTTCTAAAAATGGTGTAACATCTTCTTTAAAGCGAAGAATTTCTTCATATACATGCAATTGAATCATCGACAATCTCTTCCCTCGATTTATATTTTAATTAAGTATTGGCGATTAATTCATTAAATCCTTCTTTTACGATTCAATAATATTTGAAACTAATGTGTTCAAATCATTTTCAGCATGCAAAACTCTCTTCTTTTCCTTCTCAAATAGCTCTTCTTCTTTTCGAAACGATTCTTTACGTTTATTAATCATACGCTCCATCTCTTTTTTACTCGGTCCACCATATACATTTCTTTTTTGAATAAAAGCTTCTGGTGATATAATTTCTTTCCACTCTTCTTCTAATAAATTTACTTTCAAATTTTCTTGTAAGTATACATTTATGTCTTTAAAATTTAATTCATGTAACTCCTTTTTCTGCTCCAATGACATATTCGCAATTGCACTTGCTGCATGATGTGCATGCCGAAATGGTATTTCATAGTTTTTTGTTAAAATATCTGCGAAATCTGTAATCGTAATCGCATGTTTGTAAGAACGACTTTTTAACGTTTCCTTTTCTACTTTCATCGTTCGAATAACTGCGTTCATAATACAAAAAACACGAATCGCCTTTTCAATTCCTTTATATAAATACGGCTGCAAGTCATCCTCCGTATCGACAATATCGCCAAATGGTGTATTATGAATCATTTGAAATACAGTAAATGCTTCCCCTAAAGCACTACTCGTAATAGCACGGGCATGTTCTATTGAAACAGGATTTCGTTTTTGTGGCATAATACTACTTATTTGCACATATGGCTTCGCTACAGTAATCCCATCATATTCTTTCGTCGCTAATAGTAAAAAATCATGAATCCACCTACTCGTGTTCGTCATAATAATCATTAGTAACGAGCTAACTTCTAATAAATAATCCGCTCCAGCAACAGCATCATATGAGTTCTCAATTACATTTGTAAATCCAAGCAACTGTGCCACTCGCTCTCGCTTGATCGGGAAGCTTGTTGTAGAAAGGGCAGCTGCCCCCATTGGAGAATGGTTTACAAGATGATACGCTTTTTTCATTCTTTCTAAATCTCGTTGCATCGTATCGTAAATTGCCAAAACATAATGACCAAATGTTGTCGGCTGCGCCGGTTGTGTATGTGTATACGCGGGCATAATTGTTTCCATATGTTCACCGGCAAGCTCCAGCATACTTTCTTGCAGCAATAAATGATGTTCCATTAACCGCAATACAAATTGTCGTAAACTCATGCGATACATCGTTACACCCATATCATTTCTACTTCTACCGATATGCATATTACTTACAAATTCACACTTTGCTTCTTGAGAAAGTAAATGTTCAACTAAGAAAAAAAGATCTTCATGTTGCTCTGTATATAGCAACTGCTCCTTTGGAATTGCCCCTATCTTTTTAAGTGCTGTTAATATAACTTTCGCTTCTTCTCTTTTCATTAACTTTTCTTCAGTTAACATAATAATATGTGCCCTATGCACTTGAAACATATCTTTCAATAAATAATTACGCTGAAAATTAAATACGTGCTGTAATACACAATCCACATATGTTTTCCCAGGGAAATCAGCGCCTTCACTCTTTATAAACTCTTCTTTACTCTGTTTCATCACCTTTTCCCCTCTCACCTAAGTATTACTACCCATCATACCCAGGGATGGCAAAAAAGTGCTTGTACGTAAAAATAAACTCGACGCTCATAGCACCGAGTTTATTTAATAAAAGTCGCATCATACTTATCACTTTGCAATACTTGGAAATGTAAATTTGCTAAATGTTTACGTATTTCAGCACTGTCATCTTCATTTAAATTATTTGCTAAAAATACAATTTCTGTACAGTTCCCGCGTTTATCCATTGCATAAACCGCTTTTGTAACTGTCCATGGTGTATAACCATTCTTTTGCCCCGCGTGTCTGAATGTTTTACGATATTTCTTGGCACTCATATCCGTTTCAACGATATCCGCCCACACTTTTTCTTCTGCTTCTGTCAAGCCACCTTTATGATTTGCCTTTTGAAGCAATACCATATAATCGTTTGCAGAAGCAGCCGGCAATCTATCCGACCAAATTTTGTCGTAACGTTCCTCCAAATAAAGAGGAATTTCCTTCTGTAATAATGGGCCCTTCTTTTTTAAGCGTTCATGAATAATCATCGCATATTGACGATATTGCTCTTGAGACATTTCTTTTAACTTTTTCTCTATTTTATATTTTGGAACATGTAGTTCTTTATGCAAATATCCCGGAATGTATAAAGATGAAACGATCGGAAATAGCGGTTGATGTGCAGGAAGCGATAAACTTTGTAAATTACGATTAATGTTATCTAATCCTAACACCTCCATTAAGTACTCAGTATTCGCATTTGAACTGAACTTAACCATACCTTTTGCAACTTCCTCTAAAGAGACTGCTCCTTCAGTTATTTTTTCTTTTTTTTGCAAATAACTTTGCCATCTGTCTTGTGCACCACCATCTGTATTCGGCACATAATAACGATTCACATCATTAATTGAAACGAAACTAGACGGGTCAATTTTTCCTTCTGTAACTTGTTTCGTATATTCAAGCGCCACTATTAACTTCATCGTACTAGCAACTGGCACTACAACATCTGGGTTTACAGAATACACAACTTTATCATTTCTCTTTACTAAAAGCGCGCTATTTTTTTCATCTTTATGTTCTTCAATAAAAGATGCTATATACTGCGCATCATCATTATTTGAACTCCAAACTTTTTTCACTAAAAAATTACCCGATATTAGCAAAACGAAAATACCCACACTCACTGCGCATACTATAGTTTTTTTCAAGTAAAATTCCTCTCCTATTGTGTAACTCTTCTCTCTTTATCTCTTAAAAACAAAATAATGGAGATGATTATTTAAATAATCATCTCCATTATTTTAACTTGTATGTTCCTATTATGTCTACGTCATAATTTTCACGAAATCTTCAAGAAACTTTTTATAATGTAATGACCAACCAATTCTCACCCAATTTTTCAATGCTTTCGCATCAGGTTGCGGGCGAAAATCAGCGATACTTTCTCCTTTTGCAACTCCAACCGTATCGACATCAACACGGCGATACACGTAATCTAAAAGACCTGGATTTGCCGCTACCATCATCGTTACTACATCGTGTACTGGGCTCCCTTTTATTTTCGGATTTAATTTTTTATACGCTTTATAATAATACGTAAAAATCGGTTCAATTAATTTATTAAAACTCGTTTTAGAATGTTTTGTAATATATTTCACCATCTCTGGTGTAATAATAGCCTCAGACGTAACGTTAAGTGGCACTAATGTCACATTCTTGGCATTTTGCATAACTAATTGTGACGCAATGGGATCGCCATGAAAATTCGCCTCTGCGACTGGTGTCACATTACCTGGCATTAAGAAAGCACCGCCCATTATATAGTATTCTTTCACATACTTCATCATCGGCTTTTCTAAAATAAAAGCTGTCGCTAGTGTCGTTGACCTTCCTGCATCAACAATAATCAATTCTCCTTTATACTTCTCAAGAATATCGAAAAATGCACAAAAAGGTTTTATATTTGGTGAAAAAGCTTTTGGAGGCTTAATAGGTCCTAAGCCATCTGTGCCATGAATCTCCGGATAAAACGTCACAAAATCCCCAGACAAAGGAATTTTCGCACCATTAATAACAGGTATATCTTCCCGTCCTGCCATTTGCAATAAATACGCCGCATTACTCGTTGCTTTTTCTTGCGTTACATTCCCGTACCCTGTTACAACACCGACAATATCAATATCAGGATGCATGATTCCATACATAATGGCTAAAGAGTCATCAATTCCTGGGTCTCCCAAAAATAATACTTTTTTCATCGACCTCAACTCCATCCCCTCAATTGTTATTAATTTATGAATAGCCAAAGGTATACAGAATAAAAATGAACAAATTCATACGAAAAAACGCAGCCCTATACGGACTGCGTTCTCCATCTTATCTAGACGTTTTTCTTCATAGTAACCATACTGCCAATGATGTAAGCAATAAATGCAAAGCAGATCGGGAAGACAACTGTATGTATACCGAACGGGTTTGGATAGAAAAGATGAATACACATATATGAGCCTACCCCAACTAAAATGGAAGCGAGTGCTCCAGTTGCATTTCCTTTTCTCCAATATAGCCCTAACACAATCGGCCAAATGAACGCCGCTTCTAAACCACCGAAAGAAAATAAATTTAACCAGATTAAAAAGTCTGGTGGCTTAATAGCTGCAGCATATACAAGCAATCCTACGATACCAGTAATCCACAGACTTCCTTTTTTTATCGTACTAGCCGCTGCATCTTTATTTATGTAGTTTACATATATATCTTTAATAATTGACGAACTTACAAGTAATAATAATGAGTTCACAGTAGACATTATCGCTGCCATAGGTGCCGCTAAGAACACGCCAGCTAACCAAGGTGGCAACACTTCCATCGCGAGTAGCGGCATTACTTTATCTGGTACCGTTATGCCTGGAAGGACTACTCTTGCAAACACACCTGTCAAATGCATACCAATCATAATTGTGCCGACGACAACCGTTCCAATGATTAATGCTTGGTGCATCGCTTTTGAATTCTTATAAGACATAGCACGCACACTAATTTGCGGTAATCCAACGACACCAATTCCAATTAAAATCCAAAATGATGTGACATATGATTTCGTTAAACTACCATCCGCTCCGAACGGTGTTATTAAATTCGGATTAATTTGAATAAGTTCCTGCATAATCTTTTCAACTCCGCCACCAGCAATGACAGTAGCAATTAAAATGATTGTTGTTCCGACTAACATAATGATTCCTAATAACGTATCTGATAAAGCGACTGCACGAAATCCACCAATTAACACATACACAAGTACAGAAAATGTAAATAAAAATAGTGCCGTTGTGTAGGAAAGTCCTGTTAGCGATTCAATTAATCGTCCGCCGCCAACCCACTGGGCTACTGTTGCTGAGAACAAAAAGATTATAATACATAACGCAGAAAGAACAACTACCGCTTTATTATTGTATCTACCCTTTAAATAATCAATAAGCGTAATTGCTTCCATCTTCCTAGCGATAATAGCAAACTTTTTACCGATAACCGTTAAAACGATATATCCTGTTACAACTTGAATCGCTGATAACAGCACCCATCCAAGACCCATATTGTAAGCAATACCAGGCCCGCCGATAAAGCTACTTGCACTACCGTACGTAGCAATCATCGTCATAGCTAATAATAAGCCACCAAGTTCACGCCCACCAAGAAAATATTCTTGTAAAAATTTATTACTAGCGGTTGCTTGTACACGTCTTGATGCATATACACCAATTAAAAACACAACGATAAAAGAAATTATCATTGGGATTATTACATACCAATTCATCTATCATTCCTCACTTTTTTCTTCCTCATCGAGTGGAATATCTTGAAATAAAAAACGAACAACTAAAATAAGCAAAATAACCATTAGGATAAATCCAACGATACAGCTATAAAAAAACCATGCTGGAAAACCTAATACATATGTATATTCACTCGGATCCTTACTTCCAAGCCCATAAGCAAATCCATACCATATTATAAAATTAATAATAGCTAATCCAATACCAATTAACGCTTCTCTATGGGCAACTCGAAAGCGCGGATCATCATGATAATTCTTCATTTTCTCCCTCCTCTCACGATGTATAATTGTACCATTGTTCTTCTAGTTTTTCCTACTAGAAAACAAAAACGCGCAGGATTTTTTGTAATTATATAGAATACAATGTTTCATTACATATTTTTTACAATTGTAATGAAAATGAAATTTGAATTTTCACTATTTATTATTTATGATTTTAAGTAGAGGCTTTTCATCTAGTTCCCACATCCTTGATTTCGGAATAAACGCCGTCTCGTACTGCGTTTAAATTATATTTTCAAGGGGGTTATACAATGAGTCAACTAGCTGTAAATCTTCATGAAAAGGTAGAGAAATTTCTTCAAGGCACAAAGAAACTATATGTGAATGGATCGTTCATTGAAAGCGCTTCCGGAAAAACATTTAAAACTCCTAACCCAGCAACTGGTGAAACACTCGCTATCGTTGCTGAAGCTGGTCGCGAAGACATTCATAAAGCTGTTGTAGCTGCTCGAATGGCTTTCGATGAAGGTCCTTGGTCACGCATGAGCACTGCTGAACGAAGCCGCCTTATGTACAAGCTTGCTGATTTAATGGAAGAGCATAAAGAAGAACTGGCACAGCTCGAAACTTTAGATAACGGAAAACCAATCCGCGAAACTTTAGCAGCAGACGTTCCTCTTGCAATTGAACATATGCGCTATTATGCTGGCTGGGCTACAAAAATCGTTGGACAAACAATCCCTGTTTCTGGTGAATATTTTAACTATACACGCCATGAAGCTGTTGGTGTTGTCGGTCAAATTATCCCATGGAACTTCCCACTTCTTATGGCAATGTGGAAAATGGGGGCAGCCCTTGCAACAGGATGTACAATCGTTTTAAAACCTGCAGAACAAACTCCACTATCCGCTCTATACTTAGCTGAATTAATTGAAGAAGCTGGATTCCCGAAAGGCGTTGTTAATATCGTTCCTGGATTCGGTGAAACAGCTGGACAAGCTCTCGTTAATCATCCACTCGTTGATAAAATTGCATTTACAGGTTCTACTCCAGTCGGCAAACAAATTATGAGACAAGCATCTGAATCATTAAAACGCGTTACATTAGAACTTGGTGGTAAATCACCAAACATTATTTTACCAGACGCTGACTTATCTCGAGCGATTCCAGCTGCGCTTTCTGGTGTTATGTTTAACCAAGGACAAGTGTGCTGTGCTGGGTCACGCTTATTTATTCCGAAGAAAATGTACGATAATGTCATGGCTGATCTCGTTCTATATTCAAAAAAATTAAATCAAGGCGCTGGTCTAAATCCAGAAACTACAATTGGACCTCTCGTTTCTGAAGAACAACAAAAACGTGTAATGGGTTATATTGAAAAAGGGATTGCAGAAGGTGCTGAAGTACTTTGCGGAGGAAACAAACCATTCGACCAAGGTTACTTCGTTTCTCCTACAATATTCGCTGATGTAAATGATGAGATGACAATCGCTAAAGAAGAAATTTTCGGTCCAGTTATTTCCGCATTACCGTTTAACGATATTGATGAAGTAATTGATCGTGCGAATAAATCACAATTCGGCTTAGCGGCTGGTGTATGGACAGAAAACGTAAAAACTGCACATTATATTGCAAGCAAAGTACGTGCAGGTACAGTATGGGTAAACTGTTATAACGTCTTTGATGCAGCATCTCCATTTGGAGGATTTAAACAATCTGGCCTTGGCCGCGAAATGGGATCTTACGCGCTGAACAACTATACAGAAGTGAAGAGCGTTTGGATTAACTTAAATTAACGAGAAAGAACCTGACTTACTCGGTCAGGTTCTTTTCATTATGTATTCATTTACACTTGCAACCCACCACTCACATTTAATACCTCTCCTGTAATGTAAGACGCATACTCTGATGCTAAAAAGGCAGCTGCGTTTGCAATATCTTCCGGTGTTCCGATTCTTCCAACTGGAATCGCTCCAACCATTTTCTCTTTTACTTTATCCGGTATTGTTTTTGTCATATCAGTATCCATAAATCCTGGACAAATCGCATTACACGTAATACCAAAACTGCCAACCTCTTTCGCTGCTGTTTTTGTTAAGCCTACAACCCCTGCTTTTGTAGCCGCATAATTTGCTTGTCCAATATTTCCTTCCCTACTAATAGAAGAAATATTAATAATCCGTCCATACTGTTGTTGTCTCATATAAAGAAGTGCTGGCTGCATACAATAAAAAACGCCAGTTAAGTTCACATGTAATACTTGTTCCCAAGCAGACTTCTCCATCTTATGTAACATTGCATCTTTTGTAATCCCAGCGTTATTCACTAAAATATGTAATGTACCAAATTTTTGCACCGCATATTCAATTAATGACTTCGCTTCATTTTGATTACTCACATCACATGGATATAAGCTCACATCATGCCCTTCATCTGATAATTCACGTGTCGTTTCTTGTAGCTTCTCTTCATTTACATCACTAATTAATACTTTAGCCCCTAGTTTTGCAAAAACTCGTGCGATTTCTTTTCCAATCCCCTGCGCAGCACCCGTTACAACAGCTGTTTTCCCATTCAACAAGTCCATCCCTATCCCCCATTTCTATTAGTTATATTGTATATTTCGGCTCTTTGCTTTCCAAATCCTCTTTGTATAAAAAAGTCTATTTGTGTCAAACTAACTTTGCAACGCCGCATAAAGTGAAACTTTAATCAGTGGGGATTTTGTTCATCCCCCACTGATTATTAGCCCTCACCAATCGGGCATTTACGGGCAGTTAATCTCCCACCTAGCTTCTTTGTTCCATCTGAATTTTGAGGTGGGAGTTTTACTAACCGTTTATGCGGGATAAAACACAAGGAGATTGTGTCGAATGAAAAAAAAGAATCTAGATCGAAACAAAGCTGCCGATGGCATTGATGTTGAGTTCGCTCGCGAACTCGCTGACCACAATGACTTAGAAGCAAACGCACGTGCAAATGCCGCTGATGCACGTCAAAAACGCCAATCAACAGAAAAATAAGGCACTACAACGTGCCTTATTCTTTTCAACAGGGACCTACTACCCATCAAAATAAACCGAGAGTATCTCTCGGTTTATTTTCTATATTTCTTTACGTAGTGCCCTAAAGCAAGTAACGGATATATATGCCCATAACTATGGTAGCGAATATAAAAACCACCTGGTAACCCTGTACCAGTAGGATATTTTTCATTCATAGTAGACTGCGCAAGCAAATATGAAATTCCTTTTCGAATAATCGGTGTTTCTTGATCGTAGTAAGAAATGAGTGCATCAAGTGCCCACGCTGTTTGTGACGGTGTACTAAAAGGTAACGAAATAAATTTTTTCTCTACACTACTTTGACAAGATTCTCCCCACCCTCCGTCTTCATGCTGCAAATGTTCGAGCCATGAAGCTGCTTTTTTTAACGATGGATGAGTAGAAGGCACTCCTAATGCACGTAAGCCTGTCATCGTTGCCCATGTACCATATATATAACATATCCCCCATTTTCCATACCATGATCCATTCTGTTCCTGTACATCCATTAACCATTTGATAGCTTTCTTTTTTTGCTCTTCAGGCAATTCATTCGGTGCATACGTTCCGAATAATTCTAACACCCTACCTGTAATATCTGGTGTGGACGGATCGGTTATCATATCACTCGCATTTTCAATCGGCAAATTCGCTAGCAACTGGTTCGTTACCCCTCTTTCAAAAGCTCCCCAGCCTCCATCATTGTTTTGCAATCCTTTTACCCATTCCACGCCTCTTCCCCACGCATCAGCTACTCTATCATTCCCTCTACTTCGCGCTAACGCTCTAAGGGCAGCTGTAGTATCGTCTATATCAGGGATTGTCGTATTAACATCTGAAAATCCCCAACCGCCAGCTACAAGTGATGATGCATGTACGCTCCAATCTACCTTTTTAGTTTGTTGTTTTTGCAATAAATACTCTGTCGCCCTTTGAATCACCTTATTTCCATTTGTAACTTTAGCTTCTTGCAATGAATAGCTAAGTAAAGCGGTATCCCATACGGTAGAAGGAGAATTTTGCAAATGACTTCCTCTGTCCATTTTCCATATATAAGATTTTAATCCTGTCACAGCTTTCTCAATAATTGAAGACTGAATAGAGTGCCCTAATGCAAGCAAAGCATAAATCATATAAAACGTAGCACTCGCGTAACTATATAATGTTCCATTTTCATCTATACGCTCCTTCATAAAGCGCTCTACTTCTTCGTATCCTTTATGATGTAACGATAATGGATAAGATATTACCTTTTTCACATCACCTAAAAACGATTGAAACAGCGGAGACCGCTCCTCTCGAAACCATTGCCCACCTTCGCCTGCAATATGATTTAAATTTGGCAATAACTTTTTCTCTACACGGAATCTCTTATTCATACAAATCATCATCGGAATTAAATGTATACGCGCTGAGCTGCTTAGCCCAAATATACTGAGGGGGGAGTCATCTTGTAAAAATAAGATTGGCGTTGGAAAGTGAAAAAGCGCAGGAAATTCATATTCTCCATGAATCGCTAATAAAAATTTCGTCATAAAATGAGCACGAGAAACTCCCCCGTGTTCCTTAATAAACATTTCAGCTCGCCTCATATTCATATCTTCTTTCGAATATTTTTCCGAAGCAAGTAAAGCAGCATATGCTTGAATCGTGGCGGATAAATTCCCTCCCCTTTCATCTTCATATAATTTCCAAGTCCCTTCATTTGTTTGAAGAGATGCTAACCTCTTCACAAACGGTTCTATTTCGTCATTGCACCCTAATAATTTGAGTAAAAAAATCATATGACAATCAGTTAGCAAAGCTCCTTCAAAACAAAATTCCCACGTTCCGTCTTGCCTTTGCATCGTTTGAAGTGCAGTCGTTCTCCGCTCTATCTCCTCACGCACTTTGTCATATAGTAGCACACCGCTCACCCACCCTTTCTAAGTCCGTATACGATATTCGAAAACTTAGCTAAATATGTATGAAAGCAAAGAAAAGCAGAACGTGTATTACACACATTCTGCTTACAAACAATACCCAACCCCGACAACAATCCCTAATAGTGCACCAACAACAACTTGATACGGTGTATGTCCAACGAGCTCATTTAACTTTTTATATTCTGTTTGTCTACCATGAAAAAAATCATTCAATATTTTCGCTTGCTTACTTACCGCAAGCCTTACTCCTGAAGCATCGTACATAACAATAATGGCAAAAATAGCGGCAACCGCAAATATTGGACTCTCCACACCTTCCACCACTCCGACACCTGTAGCAAGTGCAGTAACAGTCGAAGCATGCGAACTTGGCATTCCACCTGAAGCAAAAAACTTAGCAAAATCAAACTCACCTGTTTTTATTAATTTAAAAACGACTTTCGTTAACTGTGCTAAAAACCAAGAAATTACAGCTGCCATAAGTGGATCATTATGTAAAATTGTTTCCATGTTTTTCAGCTCCTCACTGACTATAATGGAATTTCTATATAATATAAGTATAAAGAAAAATGCGTAGAAAATACTACGCATTATGATACTTTTGCTGATTTATTTTTAATAAATTTTGGTTGCTTCTGTAGTAGAAACTTTGTTTTCGCCATTGAAAAGACAAATAAAGCAATCCATATACAGAAAAACGCAATCATATGAGTAGATGTGAAATGTTCACCAAAAACGAACACACCTAAAATTAAACTAATAGTTGGCGCGATGTATTGTAAAAATCCTATCATATAGAGCGGAATAAGTTGTGCTCCTTTAGCAAAATAAAAGAGTGGTAATGCTGTAACAATACCCGCCCC
Organism: Bacillus mycoides; assembly: GCF_001757995.1. Classification (GTDB taxonomy): domain Bacteria; phylum Bacillota; class Bacilli; order Bacillales; family Bacillaceae_G; genus Bacillus_A; species Bacillus_A mycoides_B. Next base: position 102,160 of record NZ_LXLV01000057.1, read on the forward strand.
TATTAAAAGAAACGTTGATATTGCCGAAATAGAACCGAACGAACCGAAACCATGCACTCCTGTCATAAACAAATATATAAGTGCAAATGGCGTCACTAACATCGTTTCCATCGTAAGCCCAATTGTTGCGTCGTAATTTAATAATTTTTTCGTTAATCCATATAATCCAAATGAAAAAGCAAGTGAAAGAGAAACCCATGGAATTGATCCGAAACGTACCGTTAAAATAACAACACCTAATCCAGCTAAACCAACCGCAACATATTGCCAAAAATTAAGCTTCTCTTTTAAAACAACTGTACCAAGTAAAATACTTATAAGTGGATTAATATAATACCCAAGACTTGCTTCGATTACATGGTTATGATTTACGGCCCATATGTATACAAACCAGTTTCCACTAATAAGTACCGAAGCAATTGTTAATGACATTAATAATTTAGGTCGTTTAAAAAGGGTCACTAACTCCCCACCAAACTGACGAAACCTCTTCGTTACTCCTAAAACTAACAACATAAAAACAAATGCCCAAACGATGCGATGCGCTAATATTTCATCTGCCGGTACTTCCTCCACCCATTTCCAATAAATCGGAAGGACTCCCCACATCGTATACGCACCCGCCGCATATATAATCCCCTGCTTTTGTTGTGCCGCCTGACTCCCCATCTTTCTTTTTCTCCTCTTCTCTTTTTTTCTTCATTATAAAGTCTCACATGCTTACTTTACCAATATTCAATCTGCATTTCTTTCGACATTCCTCTTGCAAATCCGTTATATGTATAAAAACACTCCTACTGTTATAATAACGAGCGCCGGAATACCAAAGACAAATTTACTTTTATGTGTCTTATGATGAAACATATACATACCAATCCAAGCTCCAACCGCTCCTCCAGCTGCAGCTGATAAAAACAACGTACTTTCTGGCGTTCTCCACTGCTTTTTCTTTGCTTTTCGCTTATCAAGCCCGATCATACTAAATGCTATAACGTTGATAATAATAAAATAAATCCATTTCATCTCTTTCTCTCCCTTAAAAAATTCGCTTTATGTTAACACGAAAACAAGGTGCGCACAAATAAAAATGGCTATAGGAAAAAAATAAAACTTTTTAACCTACAGCCATCATTGTAATACCTTATACTCTATTTCTAATCTTACTATGTTTTTTCGCGTATATAAAATAGATAAAAATACCTACAATAACCCAAATTGCAAAACTGATTAAAGTGGTTTTAGAAAGATTTAATGCTAAATATAAACAACTTACTATCGCAAGTATAGGTAAGAATGGAACTAACGGAGCACGGAACGGTCTTTTCAAATTAGGATGTGTCTTCCTTAATACAATGACAGCTATAGATACAAATATAAAAGCTGTTATCGTTCCCACATTCACTAAATTTGCCAACAAATTCAAGTCCAATAAACCTGCTAATACAGCCGCAAGAATACCCGTAATCCATGTATTAAAAAATGGTGTTTGATAACGTTTATGAACGCTCGAAAATCTTTTTGGTAATAATCCATCTCGGCTCATCGAGTATGATACTCGAACAAATGCGAACATAGCAACTAACAGAACTGTTGTTAAACCAGCTATCGCTCCAACTGATAATAGACCAGCAATTCTATCCTCTCCTACAATACGCAGTGCATATGCAACTGGATCAGCTACATTCAAATCTGTAAATGGAACCATTCCTGTTAACACGAATGAAACACCAACATAAAGAATTGTACAAATGCATAAAGAGACAAGTAATCCAATTGGAACGTTACGTTGGGGGCGTTTCACTTCCTCTGCTGCTGTTGCAACTGCATCGAAACCTAAAAAGGCAAAAAATACAGTAGCAGCTCCTCCAATAACACCATGGTATCCAAAAGGAAGAAACGGCTGCCAATTCTCTGGCTTTACATAGTTTGCTCCTACAATAATAAATACTAAAATAACAGCCAGTTTAATAATAACCATTATATTATTTATACGTGCACTTTCTTTCACACCACGACTTAGTAAAAATGTAACAACTAAAATAATAATAACAGCTGGCAAGTCGATAATCCCGCCATTCCCCATCCCTGGTGCAGAAGCAACGATTGCCGGAATATGAATATTAAACCCTAGTAGCAATGACTGAAAATAGGCTGACCATCCCGCCGCCACCGCAGAAGTAGCTAATAAGTACTCTAACATAACACACCAGCCAACTATAAAAGCAAAAATCTCACCTAATGTCATATACGTATACGAATACACACTTCCCGAGACCGGGACTGTAGATGCAAATTCAGCATAACAAAAGGCTACACAAGCACATACAATTGCAGCTAACATGAAAGATAATACAATTGCTGGACCAGCATGTTTCGCTGCTACAATACCTGTTAATACGAAAATGCCTGTACCAATAATTGCTCCAATTCCTAAAAGCGTTAAATCAATTGCTCCTAAAGTTTGCTGTAACACGTTTTTCTTTTCTTCATTCATTGCTTTCTTTATAAATAAACTCATTCGTAGAAACCTCTTTTTCAAAATTATCCCTTACAATCTTTATTACTGTTGCTATTACACATTAATAATATTCATACTTTACTTTCACTCCCTATATAAACTCCACAAATTACATGCCTAAAAATCAGAAAAATCAATCTTCTAAAAATACGCTTGTTAACAAGCATGTTTTTAGAAGATTGATTGAATTTATCACACGATTAATTATATTCTCAACAATATAATTAATTCACCCACATCGAATAATTATAAATAAAATAGTATTCCAAAATATACGATACCACTTGAAAACACTGTTAATTCCCATTTCAATACATTTTGTATTATTTCGGAATTCATTTTTATACATCGGACTCAATGAAATCCCCATATACAAACAAGATAAAACCAGCCGATTCGTTATATAGAAATAATTACTCATCTTTTTAGACCGATTAACTTCCCTACAAATTGCAAACAGTATTTTCACCTAAGACAATAAAAAAAGCGCAGATGTTCATCTGCGCTTTATTCTTCCGCTTCAATTTCTGTACTATTATTATCGATATGTTCCTTTTGAGCTTCTTCTTGCAGCTCTGCTGAAATCATCGCATGATAAATTTCTGGATATAATCCAAATATTTGATATACACTTCCTAAAAACGGCATCGGAATCCCTCATTTCTAAAGTTGTATTGCCATTCTTAAGGATTCCCTTTTCACTCATTATACATTCGTTTTTGGCACTTCTTCTTCATCGGGAACATGTAATACATTTTGCCATTTTTTATAAGGCGCACTATTTGGATCCACATACCCTTTCGCATACGAACGATCCCACAATTGTTTCATAAACATCTCTTTCTCTTTCTTTGCAACCATATCTGCACCTGTTCCGTAATAGTTTTGGAAATACAGCTCAATTTCATCCAGGAATAGCCTTAACAAATCATCGGATGTTTCTTCTAACGTCGGGTCATATTTTGCCTCACGATCATACATTAAAATCATATCTAAAATATTATGGACATGCTCTTTACGAAGCCATCTAATATCTTGAGCACCTAATACAAATGCATGTGTATATAAATGTCCACCTTGTATCATTGCCTTTTCTTGCTCTTCTTCAAACCTGGACAAGATATTTTCATAAATAAACGGATTATGAAGCAATGCTCTGTGCAACTTATAACTTTCGCTTGAAATATTTTTCCCCATCGACTGGATTAAAAAGCTACGGCCGACACCGTTATATTGATACACGAATTGCCCATCAACAGCAACTAAGCTAATCCAGCGATACATATACGCGTATAGAAGAGCACGATTACATTTATCGTAATCTAACTTCGTTTGTGTTGCATTCAAGTCTGGCATAAAGGCTGGTAAGTGCCAATATTTATCTAAATGCGGCGTCAAACTGGATTTTTTACTATTTAATTTGTTCACGCGGCGATAATACGATTGAAAGTAGTCACCTTTATCGTTCATAAAGCCATTTGCAATATGCCCAGATGAAAGCTTAGGAAAATCTTGTAGCGATAATCCGTAATGAGCACGATAACAAATCACTTCAAATGGTGAAAACGCCTCGTTTACCGTATCTTTTTCTTTAAACATTTCTTGCAATAACTCTTCTTGCAATTCTTGTTTTAAAGATGGATGTACGCCCCAATATTGTAATTCTCTATGATGAGAAACTTTCGGAACGAACGGACTTGCTAAATGGAAAAGATCTTCAATTTTTTCGCGAACGTATTCATCACGATCACGTTTCTTGAAATCTGCTTCTTTTCGCAATGCTTCAACGATATTAAGCTCTAGTTTGTCACGATAGCGTACTTGAAGTTCGTCATAACAATAACTCAATATATGTTCACGATAGAAGTCTTCCACCTTTTTCGACTGAATTTCTTCGGCTTTCGCATCACGACAATATTCCCCGTACAAGCTCATATAAATTTCGGACGATATATCTTTCGGTAATACACCTAAATTTAAATGTTGCTGCATATCTTGCCAAATCTTTTCTTGCAATTTCTCTTCAGCTAATACGTATACATTCGTCGGGTTCGTTTTCCCCTCAAATTCCTTGCTTCGCTTTTGGATTTCAAACAATAAATTTTCACGTGTTTCGTATAAATTATCAAAGAATCTTTCCCAATATTGAATCATTTTATCAACTGCTTGGTATAGCGATTGATACACGAGTTCTAACAACATTTCTTTACGATACTCACTTAATTTGTGGACATATTGCGTTACGATATCTTCAAATTCTTTTTTGAACAAACGTTGCTGATTATAAAACATTTTTCCGACCCAACCTTGTTGCTGGGCAATTTCAACGCGGCGAACCGCCGTTACCGTTCCATCAATATTACTCACATTAAATTTCTTATCGTAGTTTTGAATTAAATTACGCTTTTGTTCATTATTTTCATGTAGTCGATTCATCTTCTCTACTAACTGCTTTCGAATTTCATACAGCATAAAGCGTGCTGCGACTGGATGGACAGGATCCGTTTTCTTTAAAAACCATGTATTTAATTGATAAGACTGTCCTTCTGAGCCACTCGGTGTAAAACGATCTGATTCGATCATGTCATATAAAAGAGTAGTCACATGCTCATGTACACGGCTCGGAATCGCATAAGCATATAAACGAACCGCATGATCAACTCTCGCTACTTCACCTTTCATTTGTTCCATCATTTTCAGTTTAGCAGCCGATATTTTACACTCATGTTGCAGGCGGTTTAATTCTTCATCTTTTTGCACTGTACGGTGTACATAGCTTTCGACAGCCTCTAAAAACAACTTAGATTTCGCGACACCGACCTTACCGCCCTCTGCTCCTTCGCGCGTCTCATTGAACATTTGTCTATAAAAAATATGGGCCTGCTCTGGACGAGTAGCAAGATGCTCTAAATCTTCTAAATAACTTTTCCCGCGCTCGGGCTTTTCACGCTGCATACCGCGTTTTACATCTTGATCGTATCTTTGCTTCTTCTCTTGAAACAGTTGATCTAAATGAAGCCACGATTCATCTAAACCTTGCACCGCCCATTTTAAAGCACAGTATTTCAAAACGTGCTCATACGGATAAATGAGCTTCGCCGTTCCTGCTCCGCAATATCTCCCTTTCCCACTCGATTCTGCCAATTGCTGAATTTGATTATCTTCTTGGGCAAAATGATTTGCAGACATTGGACTAAATAACTGTAAATAAATCGTATTTGCCATTTGCTCCATATAATCCGATAAATTGTGCAAATGGTGCCCATGTAAATTTTCATAATCATATAAGAAACAATAATTGTACGGTAAATGATGCTGCTTTATCGTATGATTTGTCCTTCCATCTTCATCCACTTGATCAGGACGATATTCTAATTCAATCGTTACGCCGCCTCGTTTTGATAATTCACCCGTCGATCCGAGCGTAATAGCGTGCAACTCTTTTAACGATGCATAACCATTCGCTTGCACAGTTTCAAACTCTTTTGCACTAACCGTTCTCGTCTTAACTAAAACATCTGGCATTAAAAACGCACCGCGAATTAAAATGTTATGATGCTGCAATTTCTTCCGAAGCATCTCACGCAAATATAATGCGATTTGTAAAAACATCCCTGAGCCTGTTCCGCCAGCTAGCGACGTTACAATAATGACACGCACACCATATTCCGTCTGATCACTTGTAACCGGAAAAATCTTCTCGATTTCTTGCCAAAACGATGTCAGTTTATCTTCTTTCATCGCAGCACGTAACGCTAAACGTGAAATGACGCGTAACTGTCCGGCTCCTTCTGTTAACGGTTTATCCAGTATAGTCGGATCCATTGGGAACCACTCCGGAATCGTTGGATCTCCCGCAATATACTCTCTCGGCGTTTTACTCGAACTCGTTTGCGTCTTAAACTTCCGAATATGATCAAATTTACTCAATGTATTCACATCTGTATCAAATACATGCATCGCTACCTTTTTACGACGCTCTTCTGGTAATTTTTCATATATTTGATGTGTGACAGTACTACCGATTCCACCTAATCCAATTAATATCGTTGGAACTTGTAATGTCATGTGAACCACCTTCCTATTCGTGCTTGTTTGAAAAAAGGATAAAGAGGCCACTCTGCCTCCGTCTCCCTTATCCCTATCTACTATTCACATTCATACCGGTAAATCTCCTTACCATATCCTCTATCAATTAATAAAATTTCATTTGGATACAATGTCTTATGCTCCATTCCCACTTCTTCCTCTGTAATAAACATTCCATCAATAATCATCCCAACTACTTGCGATTCTTTCGCTACAAATATAGATTTCGATCCTTTTTTCGCTATTAATGTTACAGATTGCACCGTCTTTCTTTCTGCTCGGAATGGAATGCCAAAATAGTGCTTCCACCATTTATTTTTAAGTAACTCTGGTTCAGATTGATAAAGCCAATCTTTCGCTACTTCTTGATCCCATTCGTAATATAGTAATGCTTTCCGATGAAATCTCGGACGAACAATCCATCCTAAAATAATAATTCCTACTATTAAAAGTAATAAAGTGATAGGAATTACAAATTTAAAAATGAGCGCATACTTCTCAAAAAACGGCGCATTTTCAATGTGAAGTACAATCTTTTTCTTTACTTCTTGTAATTTTGAATCATTGATCGTGATGGTAGCCTCTACGGTGCCGGTATCTGTAAAATTGAATGTGTCGGAGTAATAAGGTCGAGGATAAACATAAACTTGACTACCATGCTGTTTTAATTCGTAGTTGATCGATTGATTCGATGTGACACCAGTAGATTTTAATAGTTTCTTTACAGCCTCTTCTGTCATCGGTTTACCATCTAACTGCGGCTGTAAAATAAATGGTTTACTATTTTCTAAATTTGTTACCTTTTCTTCATAATCTTTCGTAACAACTTGAAGTGATAATTTTGGTTTTTCAGCTGGTTCAATCTTGAATTCTTTCGTCTGTCTATAAAATCCCTTTATATTCATATGGACTTTCCCGCGTACTAACTCTTTACCAACTTTTGTCTCGTAATAAAACACATGTCTTTTATCATCCCACTTCATCGGATACTGCTTTCCGTCTATTTCTACTTCTGCTTCAAAATAAGAAGTTTGAATTGGTAATTCAGTAGGTTTCGCTTCAATAACAGCTGTCACATCTTCATACATTTTCTCAACATTTTTTCTGTCTTTATCATCTTTGTCATACGTAGAAACAGTATAATTAAGCGCTGGTTCAACAAGTACTTGTAATCCCTCTTTCTCAATGTCCTGATCCACTTCTATCGTATATGTCCCTGGCTTAATCACTTCCTGATTCGCTGTACTTACATGCACTATATTTCCGAATAATTTAGCTTCTCCTGGTGCATGTATGGAAAAAGAAGACTGCAATTGTAACGGTTTGGAAAGTTGCATAACTTTATAATTAGACAAAGAAGGTGATTGTCGTACAAGTGTCATACGCTTTAATGGAAACGGTGTTGTAATCTCTACTTTTTTTCCTATTATTTTCGTTTTAACAATCGATTCAACAGAAGAAAATGGATCACGATTAGCAACTAATGCTGCCACTTGATTCACACTTTGTACAATACCATCCTCACCGCTAGACGGCATGACAACTCCATTCATTTCTTTTTTCCAAATCTCTTTAAACGTATTTAACTGCTCTTTTTCTTGCTGCCCTAAATCCTCTTCCATCGTGATTAAGACTGGGTGTAACGAGATCTTTTTAGAATCCATTTCTTTCTTAAACTGTGCTAACTTCTGTGTAATTTGCTCTTTTCCGCCAACCTTATCTTTCTCCAAATCATTAAATGCCCCGTCAGTTAATACAATAAGCCAAAATTCACGTTTCCCATCTATATCTGCTTCCTTTTTTATAGATTGCATCGCCGTTTCTACTGCGCTAAATGGCGTATTTAAATATGTTTTCCACGCGCCGATTCCATCAATTTCTGTTTGCCTTTGATCCTTTGTTAACGAAATGTTTAACGGATCATTTGGCTTACTCATTGGAACGTAAGAAAATTTATCTTTCTCATCTAATAGCGCAACTAAACTTTGCAAGGCGTAATTAGCATACTTCCAGCGATCGTTATTTCTCATGCTGCCCGAATCATCATATACAAGTGAAACGACCCTTTCCTTTGCCTCCTCTCCTTTTGCCAAAACTGAAAAAGGTAAACATATAAATAGAAACAAAATGAACGTGGCACAAATTCGAATTTTCATGATGAGGCTTCGCCACCTTTGTAGACAAATTCCTATGTTTAAATTTATGAGAGGAAACAAGATATATGACTTGTATTTTAGGACAACAGTTCACAACAATTACATTATGTAAACAAAAATGAACTACTCCCATATTTTATTTCGAGTTTTTTCCTTATTATATATCTGAAATAACGCATAGCTTTCATACTTTTCCCGCTATAAATTCCACCATTAAAGTTTGATTTTCTTTTCAATACAAAAAATAAAGAGCGCGCTATAATTAGCGCACTCTTTATTTCTTCACATACACTTCAACAATCGGATTTTCCTTTTGATCTGCATGTAAACGTATATTCTCTTCACTTGTATTGTAAATACTAGCTAACAGCATAACAGTTAGTAAGTTAGGTATCTTCGCATCGCTTCCATATTTTCTTTCAAGCGCCTCCTTATATTCAAAATCCAAATCTCCTTGCACATATGTATACACTTCAAAACCATCTTTCAAATTACATACGACCGTATCAATAATATCCGCCCCTACTTGTTTCTTTATTTCCCCCCGCAATGCTTCAATAAATTCTTCCCAAGGAACTTCGTACGTCTGAAATTGGTCTGTAGATTTCATTTCTCTTCCTCCTCATTATGTATCCTATTCATATATTTCCCCTTTCGTATAACAATTATGATAGATAGGTCATTCGTACAAGCCGCACTTGTCCTGCTTACATATCGTATTACGGTAATACGGAAGGAGGAAAGAACATGCATAGAAAAAGATGTTATGATACATGCCAACGTTATTTCGGTAAAGTTGTTCGAATTGAAGATCGTGATGGTCGCATTCACTTAGGCAAAATAATCGATGTAACAAACGATTCTGTTTGGATTGAACCAATGCAACAGCGCTCATCTTTTGATACAGGATTCGGATACCATGACGCATATTCAAACGGCGGATGTGATATTTGCGGTGGTATTAGCAGATGTGATAACTGTGGATTTGGATGCGGTGGTGGATTCAGTGGTGGATTTAGTGGCTGTGGGTGCGGTGGTCGTGGGTGCAATAGTTGTGGCGGCTGGGGCGTTGAACTCGGATTTGGTTTTATTTTTGGAATTACTTTGGCTGCATTATTTTTCATCTAACATAGTAAAGAGTTGACTATCTTTAGCCAACTCTTTTTCTCTATTTTTCACATATAAAAATCCGATGCCCTAAAATATGTTGATACATAAGCAGTACTTGTTCGTGTTGTACCCACGCCTCATACAATTCTTCTGGAACAAACGGTGATACATTCCACTCCGGCTCTTCCATATGTCCTGCAACTGTTTCTGCAATTGTACCGCCGCCCGCAATTGTAATTCTTTTAAAGTTTGCTTTTTGAAATAAATGAATCCACTCATTCTCAGTTAATAATTCTTTCATGCCATATAACTGTCCAATCTTTTCTTCCTCTATCTTCTCAATATGTTTTTCGGTAATCATTTCAATGACAACAAGCTTTCCATCCCGCTGTAATACACGATAACACTCCGAGATAACCTTTTCTTTATTTGTAAAAGCGAGTATAGATTCTCCAAGTACAAGCTCAAATGAATCATTTAAACACGGTAATCCTTCTACATCTCCTTGAATCAATTGTATATTTAAACCATCAAACAACCATCTATCTTTCGCTTTTTGAATCATAATTTCATTCTTTTCAACCGCTGTCACTTTATAACCCAATTCTTTTGTCATATACGCCGCAGTTTTCCCCGTGCCGCAACCTATCTCAAGGACACTAGCTCCATGTCTAAGTGGCAATTGAGATAATAATTGCTTTGTTAACGTAAAACCACCAGGATGAGCACTCCCTATTCCGTAATAAGCTAGAAAATCGATGTATGTGTTTCGTTTCATGGAATTCTCCCTTTTTTATTTTATATATTCCAGGAAGAGAGAAAAGTGCATAAAAAAAAAGGGCGCATCGCGCGCCCTCTCTCTTACTTATCTTCAGAAATATATGCCCACTTGTAGCTGTAATCCCCACCAACTGGATGGTGAATAATACCTTTTACTTTCGCTCTTTGAACAAGAGCATCACCACGTTGATATAATGGTGCAATTACAGCATCTTCAAGTAACATTTTCTCAGCTTTCAGTAAGCTATCCCAACGCTCTTTCGTTTTCGTTAATAGCTCGCCTTTACCTTTTTCTACAATTTCATCATACTTAGGATTTGAATATCCAGTTTGATTATGAGGTCCATTTGTAACGAACATATCAATGAATGTCATTGGATCTAAGTAGTCAGGTCCCCAACCAGCGTAAGATAAATCATAATCTAGATCTGATTCTAATTTTAATTTTTGTTTAAACGGCTGGTTTTTCAAATTCACTGTTAAGCCTGGTAAGTTTTTCTCAAGTTCTCCTTTTAAGAACTCCCCTACTTTTTTCGCATTATCGCTATCATAGTTTAATAGCTCTACAGTTACTTGTTCTTTTCCAAGCTCTTTTTTCGCTTTTTCCCAATGCTCTTTTGCTTTTTTCACATCTGTTTTTAAAATATCTCCGTTATCTTTACGGAAGTCTTTTCCATCTGGACTCTTCGCAAATTCTTTTGGTACTAAGTAATCTGCAGGTGTAGATCCGTCATTTAAAATAACGTTCGTTAAGCCTTTTTTATCATACGCCATCGCAATCGCTAAACGTAAATCTTTGCTCTTTAACACTGTATCTTGACCAACACGTTTTTGGTTTAAACGTAAGAAGAATGTTGACGGTGTTTTTTGTGTAAAGAAGTCTGGATTTGATTTATATTTGTCAACCATTTCAGATGCAAGTGCTGCTCGATCGATTTGTCCACTTTCATATAAGTTGACACGTGTACCGCTATCTTTTACTACGTTAAAGTTGATTTCATCTAACTTAACTGTTTTATTATCCCAGTATTGTGCATTTTTCTTTAATTTCCAACCTTCTTCATGTTTCCAGTCTGTTAATGTAAATGGTCCGTTGTATAACGTTGTATCTGATTCTAAACCGTATTTTTCTCCTTTTTCTTTTACGAATTTTTCATTTAACGGATAGAATGTTCCGAATGAAGTTAATTCTACAAAGTAAGGAACTGGATTTTCTAATTCTACCTCTAATGTGTAGTCATCTACAGCTTTTACACCTAACGTATCAAGTGGTGCTTTCCCATCATTAATTGCTTTTGCGTTCTTTAAATCAAACATAATGTATGCATATTCCGCTGCTGTATTTTTATCTACCGCACGTTTCCAAGCAAACACGAAATCTTTCGCTGTTACAGGGTCTCCATTTGACCATTTTGCATTTTTATTTAATGTAAATGTATACTTTTTACCATCATCACTCTTTTTATATGATTCAGCAACCCCTGGTGTTGCTTTATTATCTTTATCAAGTCGATATAAACCTTCCATTACGTTGTTTAAAGCAAGAAACGATACTTGGTCTGTCGCTTTTGCTGAATCCATAGATGGAATCTCTTGGCTCTCTGTTAAATTAAGTACTTGCTTTGCAGCTAATTTTCCGCCTTCTTTTTCGCCACTTTTCGGCGTTGTGCTTGCCTTATCTTTATCCCCTGATCCAGAGCAAGCTGTTAATGCCATACTCATTACTAGAACTGGTGCTACAACCGCTGTTAATTTTGTCATCTTTTTTCTCTTCATTTTTTTGTACCCTCCCCAATTATATGTACGATATTAACATTTAGAGATTCTCTATTAACTTTCGTTATCAGAAAATTCTTATTAATTAATATTCTACTATTTTTTTCGGTTTTGTAAAGTATTTTTGTAAATTTTCTAAATATTTATTTTTTTATTATAGTAACTTGTGGTTTTAACTACTATATGAATTATCCCCCGTCTACTATATGTAAACATATCCCCTCTTATTCTCCTCTATTGCTAAGTTCTATATTTTTCTTATAAAAATGAAATCTCTAACTATCTTATTGAATCCCTTCTACTATTCCTACAGTAGAATTTTAAAAGTGACCTCAAAATTCCCATGCCCCTTATTCTCCTATCCATACAAAAAAAGCATTTCAAAAGCATATTGGCCGCTTTTGAAATGCTGCATGTTATTTCTTTCCGCCATCCTCAGTTACATACGCCCACTTAAAGCTATATTCTGGACTAATGTTATGTTTAACGATTCCTTTTACATTTGGCTTCATTACGTACGCTCTTCCTGTTTGATATAAAGGAACTAATCCTGCATCTTCTTCAAGGAATAATTTCTCTGCTTTTCCTAACGTTTCCCAACGTTTCTTCGGATCAGACAGTAATTCATTACCTGCTTTTTTAACCATTTCATCGTATTTCGGGTTTGAATAACCCATTTGGTTATATGGGCTCTTCGAGTCAAACATATCAATAAATGTCATTGGATCCGAATAATCTGGGCTCCAACCTGCAAACGAAACTTCATAATCTTGCGCTGACTCTAATTTTAATTTTTGTTTAAATGGCTGGATTTTCGTGGTAACTGTTACACCTTTTAAGTTTTTCTCAATTTGATCTTTAAAATAATCAGCAATCTTTTTCGCAGTTCCATCATCATAGCTTAGTAATTCAATTGTAACTTGATCTTTTCCAAGTTCCTTTTTCGCTTCTTCCCAAGCTGCTGCGCCTTTTTTCGTATCATATTTCAGACCATTTTTAAATGTATCTTGATAATCTTTACCATCCGGTCCTGTCGCAAGCCCTTTTGGAACCAATTGATCCGTTGCTTTTGATCCATTATTTAATATAACGTTTGCTAAACCTTTTTTATCAATTGATAATGCGATTGCTTCACGAAGTTTTTTGCTCTTTAACGGTGTATCTTGTCCGTTACGCTTTTGATTTAAACGTAAGAAGAACGTACTTGCTTCTGAATACTCACCATATTCATCTTTGTTCGATTTATATTTATCTACAAATTCTCCTGACAGTAATGTAAAGTCAATCGATCCTGTATCATATAAATTTACTTTTGTAGCCACTTCTTTTACAACGCTGTAATTAATTTCTTCTAATTTCACAGTCTTATTATCCCAATACTTATCATTTTTCTTCAGCTGCCAACCTTGTTCATGTTTCCACGATGCCATTACAAATGGCCCGTTATACAATGTTGTATCTGCTTCTAAACCGAATTTCTCTCCTTTTTCTTTTACGAACTTTTCATTTAAAGGATAATATGACGGGAATGCTAATAAATTTAAGAAGTACGGTACCGGTTTTTCTAATTCTACTTCTAGCGTGTAATCATCTACCGCCTTCGCTCCTAATTCAGTTCCAGGTTTTTCACCTTTATTAATCGCTTCTGCATTTTTAATATAGTAGGCAATAAACGCATATTCTGCCGCTGTGTTTTTATCAAGTAAGCGCTGCCATCCGTATACGAAATCTTTCGCTGTTACAGGATCTCCATTTGACCATTTCGCATCTTTACGCAGTTTAAACGTATATTTTTTACCATCTTCGCTTTTCGTACTTGATTCTGCAGCAGCCGGAATAGGCTTATTATCTTTATCAAGACGATATAATCCTTCCATTGTGTTCCCTAAAATTTGTGCCCCTAACGTATCAGTAGATTTAGAAGTGTCCATCGTCGGAATTTCTTGGTTTTCCGTACGATTTAATACTTGCTTCGCTGCATATTTAATATCAGATTTTTTTTCTTCCCCACTATTAGATGTAGTACTCGTTTTCTTTTCCCCACCTGATCCAGAGCACGCTGTCAATGCAACACTCATTGCTAAAACTGGTACTACAACCGCTGTTAACTTTTTCATCTTTTTTCTCTTCATTTTTGTACCCTCCCTAATTATATGTACATTACCAACCCTTGAGAGACCCCTTGCTAACAATTAATTTTCTGAAAATTATAACTAATATTATTCTACTCTTTTTTTCGCGTTTGTAAATAGTTTTATTTTAAATATTCTGATTTTTACTTTCGTAATTTAGTATAATTTATCCCCCATCTACTATATGTACATACTATACGCCTTATTCTTCTCTATTTAACTGCACTAAAAATTAGTATTTTAAGCTCACTAAAAAAAGCATTTCAAAGTAGCTAAGCTACTTTAAAATGCTTTTTTAACTCTATTATTTTTCAGTCACGTATGCCCACTTAAAGCTAAATTCTGGACTGATATTGTGTTTTACTACACCTTTTACACTTGGTTGTAAAACATAAGAATCTCCACGTTGATATAAAGGTACAATCGCTACATCTTCTTCAAGTAATGTTTTTTCAGCTTTTCCTAACTCTTCCCAACGTTTCTTTGCATCGCTCATTAATTCCGTTCCAGCTTTTTTCACCATGCCGTCATATTTAGGGTCAGAGAAGCTCATTTGGTTATGAGAATGTCCAGTCTCAAACATATCTAAGAACGTCATTGGATCTGCATAATCTGGATTCCAACCACCGTATGAAATATCATATTGTTGCTCAGATTCTAATTTTAGTTTTTGCTTAAATGGTTGAAGTTTAATGTTAACTGTTACACCTTTTAAGTTCTTCTCAATTTGGTCCTTAATATATTCTCCAACTTTTTTCGCATTACCAGTATCATAGTTTAAGAATTCAATTGTAACTTGGTCTTTACCTAGCTCTTTTTTCGCTTCTTCCCAAGCTGCAGCAGCTTTTTTAGCATTTGGTTTTAAACCATTTTTAAACGTTTCTTGGAAGTCTTTACCGTCTGGTCCAGTTGCTAAACCTTTTGGTACTAAGAAGTCAGCTTCTTTTGATCCATCATTTAAAATTACGTTTGCTAAATTCTTTTTATCAACTGATAGTGCAATTGCTTCACGTAACTTTTTACTCTTTAATGGTGTATCTTGTCCATCACGTTTTTGGTTCATACGAATGAAATACGTACTCACTTGTGAATATGTTCCGAATTCATCTTTCTTATTTCTGTATTTATCTACGAACTCTCCAGTTAATAAAGCAAAGTCAACTTGACCGCTATCATATAAATTGATAAGAGTTGCTGGTTCTTTAACAACACTGAAGTTAACTTCTTCAAGTTTTACAGTCTTTTTATCCCAATATTGATCATTTTTCTTTAATTGCCATCCTTGTTCATGCTTCCAATCTTTAAGAACGAACGGTCCATTATAAACTGTTGTATCAGACTCTATACCGAACTTCTCCCCTTTTTCTTTTACGAATTTTTCATTTAATGGGTAGTACGATGGGAATGCTACTAAGTTTAAGAAGTACGGTACCGCTTGCTCTAATTCAACTTCAAGCGTAAGATCATCTACCGCTTTCACTCCTAATTCAGCTACAGGTTTTTCACCTTTATTAACCACTTCTGCATTTTTAATTGGGAATGCGATAAATGCATACTCAGCAGCTGTTTTTGGATCTAATAGACGTTGCCAAGCATATACGAAATCTTTCGCCGTTACTGGATCTCCATTTGACCATTTTGCATCTTTACGTAGTTTAAATGTATATTTTTTACCATCTTCACTTTTCGTGCTAGATTCTGCTGCAGCTGGAATAGGCTTATTATCCTTATCCAGACGATATAATCCTTCCATCGTATTCCCTAGCATTTGTGAAGATACTGTATCTGTTGATTTAGAAGAATCCATCGTTGGAATCTCTTGGTTTACTGTTCGATTCAACACTTGTTTTGCCGCTAATTTTCCCTCTGACTTGCTATCTCCACTTGAGTTTGTGCTTGTCTTTTTATCTCCGCCTGATGTAGAACATGCTGTTAATGCCATGCTCATTGCTAAAACCGGTACTACAACTGCTGTTAGTTTTTTCATTTTTTTCTTTTTCATTTTCTGTACCCTCCCTAATTCTAAACGATATCTATTTAAGAATTTTCTGATAATTCTGTTTTTCTTTATATATTTATCAGACGATTCTTACTACTTCTTATTCTACTAATTTTTTAAAATTTGTAAAGTATTATTATTGAAAATTTTTAAAAAATTATTTTCTTACAGTAATATTCATAAAAATTCCATATAGTTTTTCAACAACGTTTTTTATCGTTACATATACACTAATTTAATAGTGTTAATTATATTTTCTAATAAACAGACTGTAGATTATCGTTAATAAATAATGTATATTTTTAGAAACCTCTTTCCTACAAAAACAAAAAAAGCCCACTAATTAAGTGGACTTTCTAATTTACAACGGTAAATCCCTCTTCCTAAACACTACAATTGCTACTATGAAGATACAAAGCGCTCCAGCGGTTAAACCTATACTTACTGGCCATATATTATATGTTCCTTCAGCAATTTCTTTCGGACGAAACAATGTAAACAAGGATGTATTTCTCATCCATTCTAACTTATCACTTAATTTACCTACCATATCTAATACGAAAAATAAGATTGTTAAACTTGCTGAGTAGCTAAGTGCCTTTCTTTCATCATTACATATACAAGAAAAGAAAAATGAATAGGCACTAACTACTAAAAATATAAGCCCGCCGACTACATTTATCTTCAGGAATAATTCTTTATTTAAATTATTATCTTTTAAAAACCATTCTGCACCTAATATACCAGCTACATAAGTAACAATTACAATAATTAGTAGTCCCAATATGAGAACGGTAGCTTGTGTAATTGCAATTTTCACCCTTGATACAGGTGTTGCTAATAAATATGCCATCGCCCCTTTATCTACATGACGAGCAATTAAATGCGTTGCAACCGTGACACAAAAAATTGTTAAAATGATAATAAATAATAGACTATAATATTCACCGGCTAAAAAATCCATTACATTTTGAATCGGACTTTCCATACCAACAATTTTTTTCACACTATCAGGCATCGCACTTATTAATTCATTTAACCCTTTCGCTGATACCATCGATGGGAATATCCAAATTAATAACCACAAATATAGAGCCGCACCAGTCGCATAACTCAAAATACTTTTTTGAGTTTCTTTCAAACTAGCTAAAAATAATTGTTTATTCATGCTTTACCCCTTCTTTCTTATCGTAATAATGCATAAATAAATGTTCTAAATCCATTGCTCTCGTTTGCAGTGCCTTTACGTTATAGTTTGAAAGGATTTGTAAAACTGTTTGATAATTTCCTTGTACAATAATAGATGCCTCTCTACCTTTCACCGCTTCAAATTGCAAATTACATTGTGTAAGAGACTCGATCTCTTCTTGCGATGATACTGTTACATCTATTACCTGCCGTCTCATTCCTTGTAAATCATGAATATTTTCAACCGTTACAAGGCGACCATCTTTAATAATTGCTACTCTGTCACAAGTTCTCTCAATCTCAGTGAAAATGTGTGATGACATAAGGATTGTTTTCCCTCTTTGCTTTTCCTCTAATATTAAATCTATAAACACTTGCTGCATAAGTGGATCAAGTCCTGATGTTGGTTCATCTAAAATTAACACTTCTGGATCATGCATGAATGCAGCGACAATCCCTACTTTTTGTTTCATTCCTTTAGACATTTTTCGAATTGGTGTTTTCACATCGAATTGCAGACGCTCTATCAAGTCATCACGTCTCTTCGTTTCCTTTAGCCCACGCATTCCTTGCATCAACTTTAAAAAATCTAATCCGTTCATTCCTTCAATAAAAGAAATTTCTCCTGGTAAATAACCAACTTCTCTTTGAATTTTCGCAGCATCTTCCCAACAATCTAATCCGAAAATTGTTGCTTTACCAGCCGTCGGTTTTATAAATCCCATTAAATTACGAATCATTGTTGATTTCCCAGCACCATTTGGTCCTAAGTAGCCAAAAACTTCTCCTTCTTTCACTTCAAATGTAATATCAAACAAGCCTTTTCCATTTGAAAACTGTTTTGTAACATTTTGAACTGAAATCATAAACCCACCTCATTTTTTGAAATATTTAACATGTGATATTTCAAAATTATTGTACTCCTCATCTTTCATATTCGCAACAACTTTTTGAAATATTTATATGTCCATATTTCAAAAATATTGTTTTCAATTATTTTTTCTTGTATATTTTAAATGAGGTGATTGTATTGAACGGCTTTGAAAAAGTGAAAGAAAAGAAAAAACGTGCCATTAAAGATGCGGCCTTTAAATTATTTTCAGAACGTGGATTTAATGAAGTGAAAATAGAACATATTGCAAAAAAAGCAAACGTTTCTCAAGTTACAATTTATAATCATTTCGGAAGTAAAGATGCGTTATTTAGGGAACTTATACAAGAATTTATAATATCTGAATTTCAATATTATAAAGAGCTTGCAGAAGAAAAATTACCTTTTCATGATATGATGCAAAAAATGATTGTAAGAAAAATGAATACTGGTGGGTTATTTCAGCCTGATATGTTACTACAAATGATGCAAAGAGACGCAGCGCTCCGAGAATTTATTTATAGTTATCAAAACGAAAAAATCTTGCCTTGGTATTTAGAAATATTAGAACAAGCACAGCGCAAAAATGAAATTAATCCACACCTTTCAAAAGAAATGATGTTACTTTACATTCAAATGTTCACTAAATTAGGTGATGATTTCGGGGCACAGCTTCTTGAAGGTGATCGAGAAAAACATATACAAGATATCGTTACGATGTTTTTTTATGGACTTTCTGTTCCGCAAAAATAAAAAAAGACACAGAATTGATATTATCCCCTTAAGGTAGACAGTGTAAAAAGACCATGAATACACATGGATGTTACACTTTTACTTGGAGGGGATTTTATTATGGTTAAAAAAGGGGATAAATTTCAAACTTATTCAGATA